>NZ_JAKLJA010000019.1 GCF_022213065.1 Paraburkholderia tagetis | reverse complement strand
AATCTGCTCAAACGAGATACGACCACGAAAGCTGGGCTGAAAAACCGAAGGCTCAAAGCCAGCGCCAGTGATCCGTACCGCGAGAAGATCCTCGGCCTTTGAGCTTCATGCGATTGCCCTGACGATTGCCGCGGAGTATGGGCAGTGAGCATAGTGCGTGCCAATACGCGCGTTTTGCGATCGGCCTGCACCTATCCGTTCGAGTAGGCTGGCGTCGCCTCCCCAGCGTCCTACAGTACTGTCATACGATAAGAAACGCTGTTGACCTTACGGGGTGCACCATGACATTCGTTGAACAGGAAATCGCGCATATCTCGCGTGTGATGCCGCTCTCGCTGGCGGGCGACTTCGAGGAACCGGTCATGGGCGTCGACTACTGGCGCAAACGGCTGTACACCCTGCTCAAGCAAAATCACTTGACCCACGTTCAGCTTGGGACCGTCGATACGCTTTTACGTCAGCTCGACGGCTGCGAGGCGCTTGGCCGCTGGCTACCGCAAGCGACGAAGAAGGTTGCGCGTTTCCCGGTGCGAGTGAGGGAAGGCCGCCTGGCCGCAGTGGTTTGAATTGGTTTGCATTCCGTGCGCATCCGCGCACAGAATGCAGGCGCGGAAAAGCAAAAAGCCCGGTCGCGATGACCGGGCTTTTTGCATGAATTCGCTGGTGGGGCGTGAGTGACTCGAACACTCGACCTACGGATTACGCAAAATCACTGTGGTACTGCCTCGAAAGTGTGCACGCAAGAGATGCGAATGTCGCAATGGCCGCAGCATTTCAAACTCTGCCCGTCGCACCGATACCTGTAGCAGACCACCAATTTGCTTTGATTTTCAGATAGAAGAATCAAAGACGAATCAATTCCCCTCTAGCATTGCGCCCCATCAACCGGTGCAGCACTTTCGACCTTTAGCCGATTGAGATTACTCCAGCCGCGCGCTATAAGCGCGTGACGGGCAGAGATATCGCTCGGCATCACTCGGCGTTCCTGATTCTTGCAGTTCCGATATACCCGGCCGCGTCTTTGTCGACGATCAGCAAGGCGACGAGCCTGTTCATGGCGACACGTCATGGTTATGCCATCGTCTGGATGCTCCGACAGTACCGGCAACCTGCTGTCGCAATCCCCGCGCGCAAACTTGATACAACAGGACTTTAAGAATGGCTGATTACGATGGTAGTAATTTCTGGACTTCTTCTGCTACAGAAATAGATGGCAGCAAGCAAAACGCCATTGCAATATCGATCGATGATCGCGCCGCTACTCGGCAGGCGATTGTCAGCGCGCTTGCGCGAAAAGGCTACAGACTGATTGAGCGCTCGGCGTGGCACGCAAAGCCCCCGAGAGGTGTAATGCGGGAAAGTCACTGGGACTATCAGGATATCGTCATACATCATGCGGGTCGCAGCTATTCTTGCGGTGTACCTTCAATCGAGGAAATTCAGCGAGTACAGACAGAGGACATGGGCAGAAACCCACCTTTCGATGATGCCGGATATCACTACGCGGTTTCGTGCCAGGGCGAAGTGTACGAGGCGCGAGATATCCGATTTTTGGGTGAACATGTGGCCGGCAGTAATTCGGGAAAAATTGGTATCGTGTTTCTGTCTGATTTGGTTGAGGCAGGCGAAGCCTACGAGCAGGAGTACAGTAGATTATCGATTTTTGATAAGTTCAAAAATTTTCGTGGGATTATAACGGATTGGGCTATTTTTAAACACGATAAACCTACTACGGTTCAGATTCAGGCTGCTACAGCCTTATGTGAGATTTTGAAGGATTTTTTTAATATTTCCCGACTGGGTGGGCATAGGGAATATCAGAAACTAGCAACCAATACGGGGCGAGCCTGCCCTGGGAATCTCGGGATGGATATTGTTAAGTTGCTGCGATCGAGGTTATCGCTATCTGCGCCGGGGAAGTGACTCGCCATGAAAAGGAAGAAATTTTTAGTTATTTTTATATTTTTTGTGTCGTTATTGGTGTTGGTGGCTGATTTATATATCGGATATTATTATTCGTATATCGATCATGAAGAGCACGAGGTTTATTTTTTTAAAAGATTTCCAACCCTAAGAAGGGAGTTTATCAATCCATTTTCAAACGAAGGAGATAATCCATCTGTTAATGAATTATCAACGAATGTCCGCAAAGAGCTTTTCGATTTTTGTAAATATGCTTACGGCGTAACTCTCAATGACACAAAATCACTTGAGAGTTGTAGGGGGCAGATTATTCGAGAAATTCAGTAGTTAAGCTCAGCAGATTCCTGCGGACACTTGAGTTTTTTTCTCGCTTGTATTCCACTCGTCTGATGGAGTATTTGCACTGGAGACTACATGGGTCTTTTTTATGCTGCTGTGGACGGCGATCCGCTAACCGGTCATGAGAGCAGCCACGTTATTGCGCGCAAAGGGCTTCGTCTCCCTACAGTCCGGGGTGACGACGGCAAAACCAGAAATTTGGTCTATCTTGGCGATAGCGCGTGGTGCGGTGCCTGCCAAAGCTATGGCGTGATTGTCGGTGGCTCGGGAATAAGGGAACAGCGCCGCATGATTGATCTGGCTGGTGGAAGCGGCCGTCGCCAGGCGGTAGGCGGAGACGAAATTCACTGTAACTGTTCAACCCCACCACAAATCATCCCTATTTACGGGAAGAGATGGTCAATCATTGACGAGGTGAAACGCGAAACAGTAGGTGCCCAGAAGCAGACGCCGCCGCCGGCACCGACCGTTGAGCCAAAGCATGAGCGTTGGTTTTCCATTGTGGACGGCGCAACCGGTGAGCCTTTGTCCGGACGCGAATTCATCGCGAACGTGGGCGGTGCCAGGCAGGTTGGAAGCACCGATGACAACGGCTTCGCGCATATCGCGACAAATGGGGAGGTGCCCGTCGATATCCACGTAGTTTTCAGTTCGCCCAGGCGCAAACTCATTGTGTTGGGAGTTTGAAGGGAATGCTTTTCGGAAGGTAATCGCCAAAGCCAACAGGCTGGGAATGGCCGCGGTCAGAACGAGCGAAATCCGCTTAAAGCCAAAGCAGAACAAATTCGACTTTGACGAACCCGAGTAAAGCGCGTCAGATCGGGCAGATCCGGTTATACGGCGCCAGAAAGCAAAAAGCCCGGTCGCGATGACCGGGCTTTTTGCATGAATTCGCTGGTGGGGCGTGAGTGACTCGAACACTCGACCTACGGATTAAGAGTCCGCTGCTCTACCAACTGAGCTAACGCCCCCAACAGAAGAAAGATTATGCATGGCTTTTTGAGAGTTGGCAAGCCTTTTTCGCAAAATTCCTGAAAAGCCGTTGCCGGTCCGTTCGGTTTGCTCTGGCGGCAGTCAGACGCGGTTCGGGCATCGCGTCGAAGTTGTGGCGCGTTGAGCCATGGGCGATGCGTCCCGGTATGATGTCGCCACGTCGCGCTGATTCCCAGCCGGCAAGCCGCGTAGTGCCACCCGATCCCGCTGCCCGATCCATTCGATGCGCCGGATCGGACAGCCTTGCCGCGCGGCATGGATTCCAGACAAGAAGGCATAAGACGATGGACGAAAAGGCAATCGACGCGCTGCTCGAGCGCGTGCTGGCGCCGTGGGTGAAGGCGCTCGGGATGAGACCGGTCGAGGTCACCGAGGAGAGCGCTACGATGCGCCTGCCGTTTTCCGGCGAGTTTCGTCATTCGGGCGGCGTGATCTGCGGACAGGTGTTCATGGCGGCCGCGGATACGGCGATGATCGTCGCCATTACCGCGGCGCTCGGCGAGTTCAAACCCATGACCACCGTTGCGCTCAACACCAATTTCATGCGCGCCGTGCGCAAGGGCGATGTGAAGATCACCGCGCGCGTGCTGCGCATGGGCCGTAATCTGGTGTTCGGCGAAATAGAGCTCTACGACGAAGAGGGCCGAATGGCCGTCCACGCGACCTCAACTTACGCGCTACTCGACTAAGCTCTTGCCTTCGGGACGATTCGAAGGATAGACGGCGCATGTTCGATCAAGTGGTCTTTGCCGGCGGCGGCAATCGTTGCTGGTGGCAGGCGGGGTTCTGGGACGTCGTGCAGCCGCAATTGCAGATTCGCCCGCGCGTGATTACGGGTATCTCGGCGGGCGCGGCCACCGCCTGCATGCTCTACATGCGCGACTCGCAATGGGTCATGCGCTATTACGAAGAAGCACTCAAGCACAACACGCGCAACGCGTATTGGGGCAACCTGCTGCGCGGCGAATCGGTGTTTCCGCACTACCGCATCTATCGCCAGGCGCTGCTCGACATCTACGGTCCGCACTTCGCGAAGTTGCAGGACGCGCCCGAGATCCGCATTGGCGTTTCGCATCTGCCGCGCTGGCTCGGCGCGCGCAGCGCGGTCGCGGCGGGGCTCATCGCGTACAACATCGAAAAGCACGTCCGCAAGACGCTGCATCCCACGCTCGGGCGCAAGCTCGGCTTTCATCCGGAATTCGTGATCGCGCAGGATTGTGCACGCGTGGACGATCTCGCCGATCTCGTGTTGCAGTCCTCGTGCACGCCTCCCTTCACGCCGGTGCTGCGTCGCAACGGGCGGCCGGTGCTCGACGGCGGCATGGTCGACAACGTGCCCGTGGGCGCGCTCGACGACACGCCGGGTCGCGTGCTCGTGATGGTGACGCGGCTTTATCCGCGTCCGCAGATGTTCGTCGTGAAGCACCGCACGCGCGAAACGCAAGGGGAGCAGCAGCGCCTGTACGTGCAACCTTCGGCGAAGGTGCCGATTTCGAGCTGGGACTACACAAGCCCACTCCAGATGCAGCACGCTTATAACCTCGGCGCTCAGGACGGCGAGCGCTTTCTTGAGCGTCTGCCCGAGGTATTCGAAGCGGCCGCGCACGCGTGAAAGCGCACCCATTGCGCGTACTCTCGCGCTCATGAAAAAAGGCGGCCCGGGCCGCCTTTTTCGTTACTTCTTCGCGTCTGCGCCTGACGCTTAGCGGCGGCGCACGCCCTGCAACGCTTCGGGATTCGCGACGTGCGAGTGGTCGCCTGCATCGAACGCGAGGATGTTGCGGAATGCCGCGCCGAAATAGAGCTCATAGCTCTCGCGCTCCACAAAGCCGATGTGCGGCGTGCAGATCACGTTTTCCATGCGCAGCAGGCTGTAGCCCTGGAGGATCGGCTCGCTCTCGAACACGTCAATGGCGACCATGCCCGGCCGGTTGTGCGAGAGCGCGCCGAGCAGCGCGTTCTCTTCCAGCAGCTCCGCGCGGCTCGTATTGACGAGCAGCGCAGTCGGTTTCATGCGCAACAGGTCTTCCTGCGTGACGATGCCGCGCGTGTCGTCGTGCAGCCGCAGGTGCAGCGAAAGGACGTCGCTCTCCTCGAAGAGCGCTTCGCGGCTCGCGGCCGCTTCGTAGCCGTCCGCGCGCGCGGCTTCGAGCGAGTGCTCGCGGCCCCATACGATCACGCGCATGCCGAACGCCTTGCCGTAGCCGGCCACGAGGCGCCCGATCTTGCCATAGCCCCAGATGCCGAGCGTCTGGCCGCGCAGCACCTGGCCCAGGCCGAAATTGGGCGGCATCGCCGAGGTTTTCAGGCCCGACTGCTGCCACGCGCCTTGCTTGAGGTTGGCCACGTACTGCGGGATGCGCCGTTGCGCGGCCATGATGAGCGCCCACGTGAGTTCGGCGGGCGCGACTGGCGAGCCGGTGCCTTCGAGCACTGCGATGCCGCGCTCGCTGCAGGCGGCAATGTCGATGTGCGGGCCGGCCTTGCCCGTCTGGCTGATCATGCGCAGATGCGGGAGTTTGTCTAGCAGTTGCGAGGAGATGCGCGTGCGTTCTCGGATCAGCACGAGTGCGTCGACTTCCGAAAGGCGGCTCGCGAGCTGGCCGAGACCGCGCACGGTGTTATTGAAGACCTTGACCTCGTGATCGACAAGCAATTGAAAGCAGTCGAGCTTGCGGACGGCGTCCTGGTAGTCGTCAAGGATGGCAATTTTCATGGCAGCTTGGGTGAGGGGTGGCGCACATCTCGGTGCGACTCGATGTTTATCTGGTGGTTATCCCACTATGCAGCGCGCGGCAGGCTGGTATCAATACAAGGGAGCCTCCCGGTGCACGGAACAGGCGGGCATTACGATTGCTGTTCCATGCGATGGCGCTCAACACCGCCAGATCTGGTTTGAGAATTTCCCCCCTTTTATCAGCTTGAAGGGTCGTGACGCAAGCCGCTTTACAGACGGTTGCGAACCCTCGCTGTCAGGGTCTTGACGACCTGCCCGACTGCGCGAACGAAGGTGATGGTTCGTGCAGGGTGCGCCTCCCGCATGCAGCCGTCAAAAGACCCGAACGTTTTTTATCAGCCATCATGGAGACATATCGATGAATCATCCCGACTTCCCCGCTCAGGCCGCCGTACAGGCGCCGGCATGGGTCCGGCACCGGAAACTGGTCGAGTGGGTTCAGAAGGTCGCCGCGCACACGCAGCCCGAGCGCATCGTCTGGTGCGATGGCTCGCAGGAAGAGTACGACCGCCTGTGCCAGCAGATGGTCGATGCGGGGACGATGCGCCGCCTCAATCCGCAGAAGCGCCCGAACTCGTATCTGGCCTGCTCAGATCCCTCGGACGTGGCGCGCGTGGAGGACCGCACCTTCATCTGCTGCGAAAAGAAGGAAGACGCCGGCCCGACCAACAACTGGATGGCGCCCGCCGAGATGCGCGCGACCCTCGACGGCCTGTTCGCCGGCTCCATGCGCGGGCGCACGATGTACGTCGTGCCGTTCTCGATGGGCCCGCTCGGCTCACCCATTGCGCATATCGGCGTGGAGCTGTCCGATAGCCCGTACGTGGCCGCGAACATGCGCATCATGACGCGCATGGGCCGCGCGGTGTACGACGTGCTCGGCGAGGACGGCGCATTCGTTCCCTGCGTGCACAGTGTGGGCGCGCCGCTCGCGGCGGGCGAAAAGGACGTGCCGTGGCCCTGCAACAAGACGAAGTACATCGTCCATTTCCCGGAAGCGCGCGAGATCTGGAGCTATGGTTCGGGCTACGGCGGCAACGCGCTGCTCGGCAAGAAGTGCTTTGCGCTGCGCATCGCCTCGACGATGGGTCGCGCCGAAGGCTGGCTCGCCGAGCACATGCTGATTCTCGGCGTGCGCTCGCCCGAGGGCCGCAAGTACCACGTTGCGGCGGCATTCCCGTCGGCGTGCGGCAAGACCAACTTCGCCATGCTGATCCCGCCGTCCTCCATGAACGGCTGGGAAATCACCACCATCGGCGACGATATTGCATGGATCAAGCCGGGCGCCGATGGCCGTCTCTACGCGATCAATCCGGAGGCCGGCTATTTCGGCGTTGCGCCGGGCACGAGCGAAAAGACCAACTTCAACGCCATGGCGACGCTCAAGGAGAACGTGATCTTCACGAACGTCGCGCTCACCGACGACGGCGATGTCTGGTGGGAAGGTATGACCGACGAGCCGCCCGCGCACGTGATCGACTGGCAGGGTAAGGACTGGACGCCCGCGATTGGCAAGGAGACGGGCCGCAAGGCCGCGCATCCGAACGCGCGCTTCACGGCACCGGCCTCGCAGTGCCCGTCGATCGATCCTGCCTGGGAAGATCCGAAGGGCGTGGCCATCGACGCCTTTCTGTTCGGCGGCAGGCGCTCGACCACGGTGCCGCTCGTGACCGAAGCGCGCGACTGGACCGAGGGTGTGTACATGGCCGCGACCATGGGCTCCGAAACCACGGCGGCAGCAGCGGGGCAGCAGGGCGTGGTGCGGCGCGATCCGTTCGCGATGCTGCCGTTCTGCGGCTACAACATGGCCGATTATTTCGGCCACTGGCTGAAGGTGGGCGAGCGGCTTTCGAAGCTCGGCGCGACCCAGCCGCGCATTTTCTGCGTGAACTGGTTCCGCAAGGGCGAGGATGGCAAGTTTGTCTGGCCGGGGTTTGGCGAGAACATGCGCGTGCTCGAATGGATGGTGCGCCGCATCGAGGGCAAGGCCCAAGGCGAAGACCATGCATTCGGCGTCTCGCCGCGCTACGACGATCTGAACTGGGGTGGCCTGAACTTCACGCCGGCGCAGTTCGAGCAGGTGATCTCGGTCGATGCCGAGGCGTGGCGCGCCGAGCTCGCGCTGCATTCCGAGCTTTTCGCGAAGCTCGCCCAAGGCTTGCCGAAGGCGCTAAGCGATGCGCGCACGGCGCTGGAGAAGCGTTTTTGAGCGCTGGCACGAAATGAGGGTGAGTGCTCACTAGCGTCGCTGCGCGGCTAGCGGGTTTGACCTGGAAGCAAGGGCCGCCTTCGGGCGGCTTTTTCGTATATCGGGCCAAATCGATGGCGGCTCATATCGAATCAGCATCGCATCGTATGCCGTCGTCTGTTGGGCTATATCGCTGCAGTGCGCAAAATTGTTTCGATTCGAGAAACAATGGTCGATGTAACGGTGCGTAATAAGTGACAGTCGCGAAAATCCCTAAGAATTTCCATCGATCTTAGGCAACTTCTGCACGATTTCTCATGTCGTAGGAGAATTCGCGGTTTCCTCTGCCGTTTTTCGGCGGACAGTAACAGGCAGGAGTTGTCACATGGATCATTTGCAGTCGATGCGAGTATTCGTCAAGGTAGCCGACCTCGGCAGTTTTGCCCGGGCGGCTTCCGCGATGGATATCTCCAATGCGGTTGCAACGCGTCACGTCGCCGACCTGGAAGGGCGGCTCGGCACGCGTTTGCTCAACCGCACGACCCGCAGCCTTTCTCTCACCGAATCCGGGCAAGTCTATCTCGAACGGGCCCGCCAGATTCTCGATGAACTCGAAGACGTCGAGCAGATGGTGGTGGCGCGCAATCATGAGCCGGTCGGCACGCTGCGCATTGTGGCGCCCGTGGTCTTCGGGCTGCACAACCTCGCGCCCGTGCTGCAAACCTATACGCAGCGCTACCCGCAAGTCATTCCCGATGTGACGCTGGTCGACCGTCAGGTCGATCTCGTCGAAGAAGGCTTCGATCTGGGCGTCGTGACCGCGCGCCAGATGCGCAGCGCGAGCATCGTCACGCGCCGTCTTACGACTGGCTGCATGACCGTGTGCGCCACGCCGGCCTATCTGGAGAAGCACGGCACGCCCACGCGCCCCGAGCATCTGATGGAGCATCCGTCGCTGTCGCTGCCCTCGGAGTATTGGGGCGACGAGCGCGTCTTCACGGGGCCGGATGGCGAGGTGCGGGTGCGCCCGACCAACGTGATCATCGCGAACAACACCGAGATGCTGCGCCAGTTCGCGCTGCTCGGCATGGGCATCACGATCCTGCCGAGTTACCTGATCGGGCGCGATATGACGCGCGGGCGCCTCGTGCGCCTGCTCGGCGAATATCGGCTGCCGCAGGTTGAGATCAACGTCGCGTATCCGAGCCGCCGCCACTTGCCGGCGAAGGTGCGCACGTTCATCGATCACCTCGTCGAGCACTTCAGCCAGACGCCGAACAGCCAGCTCGGCGAGCAGTGGGTCAAGGACGGGCTTACGCGCCCGGTGAACGGGGTCGCAGCGGCGCCCGAGGCATTCGACGGCTCGGAGCCGATTTCCGACCTGCTCGATGGCGATCATCACAGCACGCAAAGCGAGCGTGCCCCGAAGGCGCCGCGCGTTGCGGCAGGGCGTACGCGGACGTCGGCGATGTCGCCGTTATAAGAACGTTACGTCGCTTATCAGGCACCTAATCGGCGCCTTGGTTTGGGCCGTAATAAAAAGCGCAGCTTCGTGGGAAGCTGCGCTTTTTTTGCTGGCGCGCCGCGCCGCAGCAAGCTGCGGCTTAACGGTGCAATTACGAAGCGGTTTTGCGCGCGGGCGTCTTGCGGGCGGCCGTCTTTTTCGCGGGCGCGGCCTTGGCGGCAGCCGTCTTGCGTGCGGGCTTTGCCTTCGTTTCGGCGGCGTCGTTCTCGTTTGCCGCGTCGTTTGCGGCTTCGTCCGCTCCCGCCGTGGCGGCGGACTTCTTCGCGGCGGTCTTGGCTGCAGTCTTCGCGCTCGGCTCCTTCTTCTCGAACTCGAAACCGATCTTGCCGTCAGGCTGCTTCACGAGGAACGCCTTGAAGTTGCGGCCCGTGCGCGACGACTTGAAGTTCGTCAGCAGGTCGGTGCGGCCTTCCGAAAGCAGCTTCGCCATCTGCTCGCGTGCGATCTCCTGTTGCAGGATCACCTTGCCCGAGCGGAAGTCGCAGGTCTTCGGATTCGCGACCGAATGCTCGCAGACATAGCTCATGCCGTGCTCGAACACGCGGCCCTTGCACTTCGGACACGCACCCACGGGCTCCTGCTGCGAGAAGTCGGGCGCTTCGCCGTCTTCGCCGCCCTGGTCCTGGCCGAAGTCGAATTCGAGCTTGAAGTTCTTGATCTCGTCGTCGAAGGAGAGCTTGAGGATGGCCGAGAACGGCCGGCCCATCTTGCTGCGGAAGCCCGAGAGCGGGCCGATGGTCTTGTTCTGCAGCAGCTCTTCCACTTCCGGGATTTCGAACTGGCGTCCGCCCGGGATCTTCGAGATCGAGAACTCGCACTTCGTGCATGCGAAGCGGCGGTAGTTTTCCTTCACCTGACCGCCACAGCTCGGACACGGCGTTTCCAGGGTCGCATAGTCGCCGGGAATGGTGTCGGAATCGTATTCCTTCGCGCGCTTCACAATGGTCTGCGTCATGCGGGCGATTTCCTGCATGAACGCGTCGCGCGGAAGCTTGCCGCGCTCCATCTGCGAGAGCTTGTATTCCCATTCGCCGGTGAGTTCCGGCGCGGTCAATTCCTTGACGTCCAGGCCGCGCAACAGCGTCATGAGCTGGAACGCCTTGGCTGTGGGGATCAGATCGCGGCCTTCGCGCACGAGATACTTTTCGCCGAGCAGGCCTTCGATGATCGCCGCGCGCGTGGCCGGCGTGCCGAGACCCTTGGCGGCCATGGCCTCGCGCAGCTCCTCGTCGTCCACGAGCTTGCCCGCGCCTTCCATGGCCGAGAGCAGCGTCGCTTCGTTGTAGCGCGCGGGCGGCTTGGTCACGAGCTGGTGCGCGGCGATCTTTTCGGTCTTGACCTTCTCGTCCTTCTGCACCGGCACGAGGTTGGCGTCGTCGCCGCCCGCGTCGCGGCCGTAGACTTGCAGCCAGCCCGGCTCGACCAGCACCTTGCCCTCGGTCTTGAAGTGGTGGCCGGCAACTTCGGTGATACGCGTGGTCACACGGTACTCGGCCGCCGGGAAGAACACGGCGAGGAATCGCTTCACGACGAGGTCGTAGAGCTTCTGCTCCGGCTCGGACAGCGACTTCGGCGCCTGCAGCGTGGGGATGATGGCGAAGTGGTCGCTGATCTTCGAGTTGTCGAAGATGCGCTTGTTCGGCTTCACCCAGCCCTTGTCGAGCACCTGCTTTGCGTGCGGCAGGTAGTTGTTGCTCTCCTTGAGCATCTCGAGCGTCTCTTTCACGGTGCCGATGTAGTCCTCGGGCAGCGCGCGCGCGTCGGTACGCGGATAGGTGAGCACCTTGTGCTTTTCGTACAGCGCCTGGGCGAGGCCCAGCGTATTCTTGGCCGAAAAGCCGAAGCGGCCGTTGGCTTCGCGCTGCAGGCTCGTCAGGTCGAAGAGCGCGGGCGAGAGCTGGGTGGACGGCTTCGATTCCTCGGTGACCGTGCCTTCGCGGCCATGACAGGCGGCCACGATGGTTTCGGCGGCCGGCAGGCTCCAGAGGCGCGAATCGCGTTTTTCCGGATCGTGCTCGTCCTTCCTGAATTTCGGGTCGTACCAGCGGCCTTCGTAAAAGCCCTTTGCGCAGACGAATTCCGCGCGCACTTCCCAGTAGTCGCGCGGCACGAAACGGCGGATTTTTTCTTCACGTTCGACGACGATCGACAAAGTTGGCGTCTGAACGCGGCCGACCGTGGTCAGGAAGAAGCCGCCGCCCTTGCTGTTGAACGCGGTCATCGCGCGCGTGCCGTTGATGCCCACGAGCCAGTCGGCTTCCGAGCGGCAGCGGGCCGCGTCGGCGAGCGGCTGCATGTCGTCGTCGCTGCGCAGGTTCGCGAAACCGTCGCGGATCGACTGCGGCGTCATCGACTGCAGCCACAGGCGCTGGACCGGCTGCTTCGCCTTCGCGTGCTGCGCGATCAGGCGGAAGATCAGTTCGCCCTCGCGCCCCGCGTCGCAGGCGTTGATGAGTTGCGTGACGTCTTTGCGCTTCATCAGTTTGTTGAGCACCTTGAGCCGCGATTCGCTCTTGGCGATCGGGTTCAGGTCGAAGTGCGGTGGGATCACGGGCAGGTTGGCGAAGCTCCACTTGCCGCGTTTGACTTCGTACTCTTCGGGCGCGGCGATTTCCAGCAGGTGACCAACCGCCGACGAAAGCACGTAGTCGTCGCTTTCGTAGTACTCGTCATGCTTGGTAAATCCGCCCAAAGCGCGTGCGATATCGTTCGCGACGGATGGCTTCTCGGCGATGATCAGGGCTTTGGACATGACTGGCTGTGTGTGGGTGAATTCCGGGCTTTGGATATGATTCGCGCCCCGCGGCTATGCCACCAGGTTCGCTTCGTGGCCGGCGTAGCGCGTTTCGCCTCTTGCTTAACGACCGCTTTATAGCACATGGCGCGCCGACGGCGATTTTCGTGTCATCGGATCGATGGTGCCTGATCGGTAGCTGCTGCGCCTTTTACGCCTCGGCCAGCACGGGTCGCAGCTTCGGTGCATCGGCGACACCCGGCAGCGCCGTGAGATCGGCGAGCATGCGCTCGACCACGGCGCCATGCGGCAGTACCGTGCCGAAAAACCGCGTGGCCTTGCTGTCTTCGATCAGGATGGTCGGGAAGTTTTCCACATCGAGGTCGTCGAAGCGGTCGGCGTGCGTTTCGATATCGATCCAGGCAAAGCAGATCTCGGGATGGCCTTCGGCGATACGGTCGAACGTGGCCCGATACTCGCGACAGGTGCCGCACCATTCCGCGCAAAGACACGCGACGAACAACGTGTCGCAGTCGGTGACGCGTTCGGCGATCTGGTCGGCGTCGGTGTCGAGGTCAAGCGCGGGCATGATCGTTCCTTGCGTTCTCTTATATATAGAGTGTGAGCGTTGGATGGGTATTTGGCGCGAATGTAACACGGCGGCGGGCTAGCAGTGGGACGCCCGCGTAAACCGGCCCCCGGGCAGCACGCTCACGTGCCCGGCCAGTTCGAGTTGCAGCAGCGTCGCTTGCAGGACCGCCTCGGTCATGTCGGTACGCTGCGCGAGCATTTCAAGCGTGGCGGGGGCATGACCGAGCGCGGCGAGCAGTGTGCGTGCATCGGGCGTGAGCGTGCCGGCGCGTGCCGGCTCTGTTTCGGCTGGCGGCTGGGCTGGGATGCGCTCCCGGTCTGGGTCTGGGGTGAGGCGGGGAGGCTGCGCTTCGAAGTCCAGGGGAAGCGTCATGGCGCGTGCCGGGTTTCGTTCGCGCGATGCCAATGCGGTCGCGGTACGCCGCGCACGCGGCGCCGGCTGCGTGAAGCGCAGCGCTTCGAGCACTTCCTCCGGTGTCTCGATCAGTTGCGCGCCTTCCTTGATCAGCCGGTGGCACCCGCGCGAGAGCGGCGCGTGAACCGAGCCGGGTAGCGCGAACACATCGCGTCCCATTTCGTTGGCGAGCCGCGCGGTGATGAGCGAGCCCGAGCGCATGGCGGCCTCGACCACGATCACGCCTTCCACGAGCGCTGCGATCACCCGGTTGCGCTGCGGGAAGTTCGCGGAGCGCGCGGGCGTGCCGAGCGGCCATTCGGTGACGATCGTGCCGCGTTCGGCGATCTGGGTCGCGAGTGCGTGATGCGCGGCGGGGTAGACGAGGT
Organism: Paraburkholderia tagetis; assembly: GCF_022213065.1. Taxonomy (GTDB): domain Bacteria; phylum Pseudomonadota; class Gammaproteobacteria; order Burkholderiales; family Burkholderiaceae; genus Paraburkholderia; species Paraburkholderia tagetis. Next base: position 119,162 of record NZ_JAKLJA010000019.1, on the reverse strand, counting down.
CGGCGCCCGTACCGGTCACGGCAACGGTGCCGCCGACCTCGTCCAGCGCCCCCCGGTGCGCCGCGCCATCCACGCCGAGCGCGAGGCCCGAGACCACTGTCACGCCAGCCGCGGCGAGCGTGCGCGCGAAGCGCGTGGCGTCTTCGAGGGCTTGCGGCGTGGCGCTGCGGCTGCCCACCACGGCCACGCCGTGCGCATGCAGCAGATCGAGCCGCCCCTTCACGTAAAGGAGCGGTGGCGGGTCGGGCATCGTCAGGAGGCGCGGCGGATAGGCGGGGTCGGCGAGCGTGACGAGCGTATTGCCCGGCAGCGCACACCAGGCGGCCACGGCCGCGACTTGTTGCGCAAAGTCCGCAGCGGGCGGCGCCAGCACGGCGCGGGCCGCCTCGTTGCCCGCCGCGGCCGCAAGCGCCTCGAACGGCTGCGCGAGCACGTGCTGAGGGAGCCCGAACGCGCTGAGCAGCGCGCGCAACGCCACCGGCTTCAGGCCCCGTGCGTTTGCGAGGCGCAGCCAGGCGCTGAGTTCGTCGGCTCCGAGCGGCAAGGTGGCGAGCATCGGCAATTCTCCGTCGGCGGGCGAACCTTGGCCCGTCGTGTTAAAATTTTCACCATCCGAAATTCCCGTGCGACGCTGTGACGTATCGTCACGGCGTGCTGCTGGCGTCGCGCTTTTGTCCGCCGCTTCTCCCTCGAATTCCCTGCCGATTCCGCCCGTGCAGCGGCAAAACAGGCGCGAGAAGTGCTTGTGAGGCCGGCGGCGCGTTGATTCCGGCCAATTCGTTCGTATCTGTCCGTCTATCTTCTGCATTCCGCGAGGGGCGCACCAGTTGGCCGAACGGCCAGTTCGCGCGCGAGCGCGCGGCCCGCGGCGCCCAACCAGGAACCTGTCAAACCATGGCTCTACTGAACATTCTTCATTACCCGGACAAGCGTCTGCACAAGATCGCCAAGCCCGTCGAGGTGGTCAACGACCGTATCCGCAAGCTCGTCGCCGACATGGCCGAGACCATGTACGCGGCACCCGGCGTGGGCCTTGCCGCCACCCAGGTCGACGTGCACGAGCGCGTCGTCGTGATCGACGTCTCGGACTCGCACGACGAGCTGCGTGCGTTCATCAACCCGGAAATCGTCTGGGCGAGCACTGAAAAGGAAGTGCACGAGGAGGGCTGCCTCTCGGTGCCGGGGATCTATGACGAAGTCGAGCGTGCCGAAAAGGTGCGTGTGCGTGCGCTCAACGAGAAGGGCGAGACTTACGAGATCGATTGCGAAGGTCTGCTCGCCGTCTGCATCCAGCATGAGATGGATCACTTGATGGGCAAGGTGTTCGTCGAGTACCTCTCGCCGCTCAAGCAAACGCGCATCCGGAGCAAGATGAAGAAGCTCGAACGCGCGATGTAACGTTCGCGCGCCGCGCTGTTCCATTTCTTCACTTGCCGATTTTCTTAGCGTCCATGAGCCATTCTCTTCGCGTGATTTTTGCCGGTACGCCGGAATTCGCCGCCGCGGCACTCGCCGCGATCCACGAGGCGGGGTTTGCCGTGCCGCTCGTGCTGACCCAGCCCGACCGTCCCGCTGGACGCGGGATGAAGCTCCAGGCGAGCCCCGTCAAACGCTACGCGCAGGAACATGGCATGGCCGTGGCGCAGCCGCCTTCGCTGCGGCGCACGGGCAAGTACCCGGAAGAGGCGGCCGCGGCGCTGGATCTGCTGCGCGCGACGCCGCACGACGTGATGGTGGTGGCCGCCTACGGCCTTTTGCTGCCGCAGGAAGTGCTCGACATTGCGCCGCATGGCTGCATCAACATTCACGGGTCGATCTTGCCGCGCTGGCGCGGCGCCGCGCCGATCCACCGCGCGATCGAGGCCGGCGACGCCGAGACTGGCATCACCCTCATGCAGATGGACGCGGGCCTCGACACCGGGCCGATGATCTCGGAAGTGCGCACGCCCATTGCATCCACGGACACGACCGCGACGCTGCACGACCGTCTCGCGAAGCTGGGCGCGCAACTCGTGGTGGAAGGGCTGACCCGGCTCGAGCGCGACGGCGCGCTGCCCGTCGTGCCGCAACCCGCCGATGGCGTCACCTATGCCGAGAAGATCGGCAAACAGGAGGCCGCGCTCGACTTCCGCCGTTCCGCCGAGGCGCTCGCACGGCAGATTCGCGCGTTCGATCCGTTCCCGGGTGGCGCGGCCACGCTGGACGGCGCGCTGCTCAAGCTATGGTCCGCCGAGCCGGCCTATCATGCCAATGTGCCTGCGGGGACAGTGCCGGGTCAGATCCTCGAAGCGTCGCCCGCTGGCGTCATCGTGGCTTGCGGCGAGGGCGCGTTGCGCGTGACGCAACTGCAGAAGCCCGGCGGCAAACGCCTGCCTGCGCGCGAATTCCTCGCTGGCATGCCGCTCGTGGCCGGCCAGCGCTTCGCGTTGACCGACGCCGACGCAGCGTAAGTGTCCGTCAGCGCCGGTAAGCGCTTGAAGACTCGCCCGGTGGGCATTCGGCCGTGCGGCGAGGCGAAGCGCACACACGCTGTGCGCGTTAGAATTTGACGGATTTGTCGAGACGACTGCACAGGGCGGCTCGAACTTTTTCCGAGTCGCTTTTGCAGGAAACGTCATGCTTGGCATCACCCATTTCGGCTTCTTTCTCGTCGCCGTCTTTCTCCTGAACGTCACGCCGGGCCCCGATACCGCCTATATCGTCGGCCGCAGCGTCGCGCAAGGCCGCAGTGCGGGGCTGGTGTCGGCACTGGGCATTTCCGCGGGCTGCTGCGTGCACGCGCTCGCTTGTGCGTTCGGGCTGACCGCGCTGCTCGCGGCCTCGGCCACGGCGTTCACCGTCATCAAACTCGTGGGGGCGTGCTACCTCGTGTACCTCGGCGTGCGCCTGATCTTCGCGAAGCAGGCAGCCCCGGCGGGCACGGCGGTCACGACGGAATCCGCCGCGCGCGCCGGTGCGCCACGCCCGTTGCGCCAGCTTTTCCTCTCGGGTTTCTGGACCAATGTGCTCAACCCGAAAGTCGTGCTGTTCTTCGTATCGTTCTTCCCGCAATTCGTGAGCGTGACGAGCCCGCACAAGGTGCTCGCGTTCCTCGCGCTCGGCGTCGTGTTCGTCGTTATGAGCACGATCTGGAACAGCTTCGTTGCATGGATCGCCGGCAGTGTGACACAGCGCTTCTCCGGCAAGCCAGGCATCAAGAAGTGGCTCGACCGCACGGTGGGTTCGGCGTTCGTCGGCCTCGGCTTGAGGCTCGCCGCGGCCACGCGCTGAGATTGAATTTTTCAGATCCGCTCATATCTAACAAATCGCTTACAATGCGCTCGCCGCCCGCCGGCTGAATGAACGGCTGAATGAACGGCTGAATGAACAACCGGCCGGTGGCGGGCGTCCAACGATTTGATCCCCAATATTCCCGACGGGTGAAGGAGCACAGCACATGTTCAACTGGGTCAAGACCGCGATGTTGATGGCCGCGATTACGGCCCTTTTCATCGTGATTGGCGGCATGATCGGCGGGCATCGCGGCATGATGCTCGCGCTCATGTTCGCCCTCGCCATGAACTTCTTCTCGTACTGGTTCTCGGACAAGATGGTTCTGCGCATGTACAACGCGCAGGAAGTGGACGAGACCACGGCGCCGCAGTTCTACCGCATGGTCCGGGAGCTGGCCACGCGCGCGAATATCCCGATGCCGCGTGTCTACCTGATCAACGAAGACGCGCCCAACGCCTTCGCCACCGGCCGCAATCCCGAGCACGCGGCCGTGGCCGCCACCACCGGCATCCTGCGCGTGCTCTCCGAGCGAGAGATGCGCGGCGTGATGGCCCACGAGCTCGCGCACGTGAAGCACCGCGACATCCTCATTTCGACGATCACGGCCACCATGGCCGGCGCGATCTCGGCGCTCGCCAATTTCGCGATGATCTTCGGCGGCCGCGATGAGAACGGCCGTCCGGCGAACCCCATCGCCGGCATTGCCGTCGCGCTGCTCGCGCCGATCGCGGGCGCGCTCATCCAGATGGCCATCTCGCGCGCACGCGAGTTCGAGGCCGATCGCGGCGGCGCGCAGATTTCGGGCGATCCGCAGGCGCTCGCTTCGGCGCTCGACAAGATTCATCGCTACGCGCAGGGCATTCCGTTCCCGGCTGCCGAGCAGCATCCGTCCACAGCGCAAATGATGATCATGAATCCGCTCTCGGGCGGCAGCATCGCGAACCTCTTCTCGACCCACCCCGCCACCGAGGAGCGCATCGCGCGCCTCATGGAGATGGCGCGCACCGGCCGCTTCGACTGAAGCAACGAGGCGCGTGTTAGAAGGGCAGACCTCGGGGCAGACCTCCGGGTTTGCCCTTTTTTATTGGCGCGGCTATTGGCGCAATGCGGATGAGATGCCGCCACAATCAGCGCGCATCGATTACGCCAGGCGAGCGGCGTTGCGTCCGCGCCACGCTACAATGGCTCGCTTGTGGTTTGCTTTTGCACGGCTTTTGCACGATTTGCCGCGCCTGGTCGCGGCCTGTTTTCCGGTTTCTTCATGACATCCAGTTCCTCCCGACGCCCGTCTGGTTCATCCTCGTCCGCCCAGTCTCGCGCCAAACGTGCCGGGCTGGGTCAAGCTGCGCCGCGCCAGTCCGTCCATCTGGCCCCCGACTCGCTCGGCTTCGCGCTCGACCAGGCGGCGCATGCCGTGGGTGCGGTGCGCGCGGGCGCGGCGTTGCCGGCGGCGCTCACGAGCGTTTTCGCGGTGCTCCCGCACGATCTCGCGGGCATGGCGCGCGGCGCCGTGCAGGACATCGCGTATCGCACGATGCGGCGCCTCGGCACCGTGGACTGGCTGATCAAGCAGCGTGTGAGCAAGGCGCCGCCGCCGCTCGTGATGAACCTGCTCGCGTGCGCGCTGGCGCTGCTCGTCGACGACGAGGCGCACGCCGCCTACACGCCGTTTACCGTCGTCGACCAGGCGGTGCGTGCGATCGGCGCGCGCCGCGAAGTGGCCTTCGCGAAGGGGCTCGTGAACGCAGTGCTGCGCGGCTTCTTGCGCGAGCGCGAGAGCGCACTCGCCGCTGCCCAGGCCGACGAAGTCGCACGCTGGAACTATCCTCAGTGGTGGATCGACGCGATCCGCCGCGCGTGGCCCGATCGCTGGCAGGCGATCCTCCAGGCGGGCAACGTGCAGGGGCCGCTCACGCTGCGCGTGAACGCGCGTCGTGCGAGCGCCGCTGCTTATGTACAACGTCTGGCCGAAGAAAACATCGTCGCGACGCAGATCGGCGAGCACGCCGTGCGGCTTGCCGCGCCGCTGCCTGTCGACCGCATTCCGGGCTTCATGGCCGGTGACGTCTCGGTGCAGGATGCGGGCGCGCAAGTCGCCGCGCAGATCATGGACGTGCGTGACGGCATGCGCGTGCTCGACGCGTGCGCGGCGCCCGGCGGCAAGAGCGGCCATCTGCTCGAACTCGCCGATATCGACCTGATCGCGCTGGAAAGCGATGCCGCGCGTGCGGCGCGCATCGGCGAGAATTTCGAGCGTCTTGGCTTGTTGCACGATCAAGCGAATGACGACGCACGGCAACCCGGGCAACAACGCGAACAGCAACCCGCGGATCGTGCGCATCGCGCGCGCGTCGTGATCGGCGACGCAGGCGCGCCCGCAAGCTGGTTCGACGGCGAGCCGTTCGACCGCATTCTCGCGGACGTGCCGTGCTCGGCCTCGGGCATCGTGCGCCGTCACCCCGACATTCGCTGGCTGCGCCGTCAAAGCGACATCGCTGCGCTGGCGCAGGAGCAGCGCCGCATCGTCGATGCGCTGTGGGCGTTGCTCAAGCCGGGCGGCGAGCTGCTTTACGTGACGTGCTCGATCTTCCCCGAGGAAGGCGAAGCGCAGGCAAGCTGGTTTGAAAGCACCCATGCGGATGCGGTACGATTGGACGCGCCGGGGCAACTGCTGCCCGCGGCCGACGGCGCGCCAGAGAGTGGCGCAGCCAGCGTGACGCGGCGCGACGCCCGCCCCGTTCCCGATCGCACCGCAGATCACGACGGCTTCTTCTACGCGCGCTTTCAGAAACGGTGACCATCAAACGCTTCTTCCCGCCACGCTTCGCGATCCTGATCTGGGTCGCGCTGGCTTTCGGCTTTGCGGCCGTCACGCCGGCGCGCGCCGATTCGATTTCGGTGCAGCGGGCATCGCTGCAAGCCGACGGCTCCGGCTGGAGCCTCGACGCCCGCTTCGACTTCGAGCTCAACAGCAGCCTGGAAGATGCGGTCAACAAGGGCATTCCGCTTTACTTCACCACCGACTTCGAGCTCACGCGCCCGCGCTGGTACTGGTTCGACGAGCAGCCGGTGAGCGTCTCGCAAAGCATCCGCCTCTCGTTTCAGCCGCTCACGCGCGAGTACCGCGTATCGAGCGGCGGCCTGCAGCTCGGCTTCACGACGCTCGCCGACGCGCTCGCTGTCATCAAGCACGTCACGTCGTGGCATGTGATCGACAGCAAGCAAGTGGGCCCGGGCGAGACCTACACGGCGTCCGTGCGCATGCAGCTCGACGTCGCGCTCATGCCGAAGCCATTCCAGATCGACGCGGTCAACAACCGCGACTGGAACCTCGCTTCGGACTGGAAGCGCTTTAACTTCACGGTGGCCGAACGTGCTAAATAAAGTGCGCCGCGCCACCAGTGTCAGCAGCGTGGTCGTCAAGCTGCTCGTTTCCACCGTCGCGTTCACCGCGACGCTGCTGCTCGTGCTGCTCGCCGTTGCGAGCGCGAACACCGAGTTCTTCGACCGCTATTACGGCTGGCTCTATGCGGCCAACATCGGCGTCGCGCTGATCTTCCTCTCGGTGGTGACGGCGCTCGTGATCGTGATCGTCGTGCGCTTGCGGCGCGGCAAGTTCGGCACGCGATTGCTGGCCAAGCTCGCGTTCTTCTTCGCGCTCGTGGGCGTGGTGCCGGGCGGCATCATCTACGTCGTTTCGTATCAGTTCGTTTCGCGCTCGATCGAGTCGTGGTTCGACGTGAACGTGGAAACCGCACTTACGGCGGGCCTGAATCTCGGGCGCGGCATGCTCGACGCCTCGCTCTCCGACCTGCAAACCAAGGCGCGTCTGATGGCCGAGCAGATCGCGAACGGCGAATCCGCGGGCACCACGCTCACGCTCTTGCGCACGCGCGACCAGTTCGGCGTGCAGGACGCCACCATCGTCGCGCCGGTGCGCAGCATGTCGGGCGCGGCGCCGGAGATGCACGTGGTTGCGCAGGCGTCGAGCAACTTCTCCTCGCTGATGCCGTCCGATCTGCCCACGCCGCTCATGATCGATCAGGCGCGCGGACGCGGCTACGCGGCAATCGAAGGCGAAGTCGACGGCGATCCGCATCTGCACGGCCCGAAGGGCGCGCTGCGCCTGCGCGTCGTCACGCGCATTCCCGATGCGAACACCACCGACCTGCAACCCGTCGAGCGCTTCCTGCAACTGGAGCAGCCGGTGCCCGCCGCGCTCGCACGCAACGCCGACGCCGTGCAGCGCGCCTATCGCGAGTACCAGGAAAAAGCGCTGGGCCGCACGGGCTTGCGCAAGATGTATATCGGCACGCTCACGCTCGCGCTCTTTCTCGCCACCTTCGTCGCGATGATGCTGGCGCTTGCGCTCGGCAACCAGCTCGCGCGTCCGCTCTTCCTGCTCGCGCAGGGCACGAAGGAAGTGACCGAGGGCGACTACACGCCCAAGCGCGAGATCAAGTCGCGCGACGAACTGGGCTTCCTCACGCAGTCGTTCAACGCGATGACGCGCCAGCTCTCCGAAGCGCGCCAGGCCGTGGAGAAGAACCGCGTTGCGCTCGAGCATTCGAAGGCGTATCTCGAGAGCATCCTCGCGAATCTCACGGCGGGCGTGTTTGTGTTCGACCGCCAGTTCCGGCTGACGACGGCCAACCCCGGCGCCGAGCGCATCTTCCGCCACCCGTTCCAGACGCAGCTCGGTTTGCCCATCGATCATGTGGCGGCGCTCGGCGACTTCGCGGCGATGGTGCGCAAGGCCTTCGCCGACCAGGAAGCCTCGCGCACGGACCGCGAAGGCGGCGAGGTGGACCACGGCCATTGGCAGCAGCAGTTCTCGGAGCCGGTGGCCGGCGAGACCGACCCGCTTACGCTGCTCGTGCGCGGCGCGCGCCTCGTCTCCGACACGGGCCGCGACGCCGGCGACATGCAGACCTCAGGCTACGTGGTCGTGTTCGACGACATCTCCGACGTGATCTCGGCACAGCGCTCGGTCGCATGGGGCGAAGTCGCGCGGCGTCTCGCGCACGAGATCAAGAATCCGCTCACGCCGATCCAGCTTTCCGCGGAGCGCCTGCAGATGAAGCTCTCGGACAAGCTCGCGCCCTCGGACGCCGAAGTGCTCAAGCGCGGCGCGACCACCATCGTCAATCAGGTCGCGGCGATGAAGCAGATGGTCGATAACTTCCGCGACTACGCGCGCACGCCGCCGGCCGTACTCGCGAGCCTGCAACTGAACGACCTCGTGAGCGAGGTGCTCACGCTCTACGGCGCGGAAGAGGGCAAGAGCACGATCAGGGTCGATCTCTCCGCATTGCCGGTCATCCGGGGCGACGCAACGCAATTGCGCCAGGTCATTCACAACCTCCTGCAAAATGCGCAGGACGCGGTGGCCGACGTCGAGACTCCGCGCGTGACACTGGAGACGCGGGCCGTAGAATACGGCGATCCGGACGCGGACGGCCATACGCGCATCGCGGTGCGTCTCACGGTGTCGGACAACGGGCCCGGCTTCCCGGCGCGCATCCTCACGCGCGCATTCGAACCCTATGTGACGACCAAGGCCAAAGGAACAGGACTCGGGCTCGCGATGGTCAAGAAGATCGTCGACGAGCACGGCGCGCGCATCGACATCCGCAATCGCATGAAAGCGGGTGATGCGATAGAAGGCGCGCAGATCTCGATTCTCTTTCTCCAACTGGCGGATGACGCCAACCCGGACACCCACCCGGGCGCTACGCCGGATGCCGCCACGCGCGGCACGGCAGGGAAGGCGGTGCGCGCGGCGGCGGAGCAGGGATCAAAAGCAACAGTGCAGACAAGGGCAGCGTAAATGGCAACCATCCTGGTGGTAGACGATGAAATGGGCATCCGGGAATTGCTCTCGGAGATCCTCAGCGACGAAGGGCACGTCGTGGAGCTTGCGGAGGACGCGCAGCAGGCGCGCGAACTCCGTCAGCGTCAGGTGCCGGACCTGGTGCTGCTCGATATCTGGATGCCGGACACCGATGGCGTCACGCTGCTCAAGGAATGGGCCGCGCAGGGCGAGCTCACGATGCCCGTCATCATGATGTCGGGGCATGCGACCATCGACACGGCTGTCGAGGCGACCAAGATCGGCGCACTCAACTTCCTCGAAAAACCGATCGCGCTGCAAAAGCTGCTAAAGGCGGTCGAGCAGGGGCTCGCGCGCGGCACCGCCGCGCCGGTTCCCGCGGCGACGCCCGGCGCGGCCAAGCCGGCGGCGGGCGGCCCGGCCGTGGTGGCGTCGGCGGCGGCGCTGCCGGTGCTGGGCGCCGACGGCGTATCGGGAGGCGCGGCCGCGACCGGCGTGGCGTCGATCTCGTTCGACATCCCGTTGCGCGACGCGCGCGACGCGTTCGAGCGCGCCTACTTCGAGTACCACCTCGCGCGAGAGAACGGCAGCATGACGCGCGTGGCCGAGAAGACCGGCCTCGAGCGCACGCACCTGTACCGCAAGCTCAAGCAGCTCGGCGTCGATCTCGGCAAGAGCAAGGGCGAGTGATTCGTAAGCACGAGTAAGCAGGAGTCAGCGGACTTTTTTGCGAAAGCCCCTTGCGCAACGCTGTCAGGGTCGCTATACTCTTCTTTCTTCGTTGGCCCGGTAGCTCAGTTGGTAGAGCAGCGGATTGAAAATCCGCGTGTCGGTGGTTCGATTCCGCCCCAGGCCACCAGAATGCAGCCCCAGGAGATCGTACGATTCCTGGGGCTTTTTCGTTGTTTCGCGTAGCTTGGGTGTTCTGGTCATGAGTGCGCCGGCCGTTCATCGCGACGCCGTCGAGCGCGTGGCCGACCGGCCTCCTGTGAGGTCAAGTACGAGACCAGCCACGAGGCCGACGACAGGGCCGACAGGGTCGACCACAGCGGATGGAATATCAGCGGTATAAAGTAGCGCCGATATTCGCAAAAATACCGCGGCCTATACTGCACTGGCCGGCGCTGGTGTCAGACCAGGCCGGTCCGCCCGGCGGGTTTTCAAGGCTTGCGACCGCGCGGAATCTCTCAACACGGAGTTTCACGGTGACTCGAACAGAACCCAGGAACGGCGCGCTCGTGCTGTTTTCCGGCGGCCAGGACTCGGCTACGTGCCTTGCCTGGGCGCTCGACCGCTACGATACCGTCGAGACGCTCGGCTTCGATTACGGCCAGCGTCATCGCGTCGAACTGGAATGCCGTGAAGGCTTTTGCGCGGCCGTCGCGCATACGTTCCCCGAGTGGGGCGAGCGTCTCGGCGACGATCACATGATCGATCTCTCCGTGCTCGGCTCGATTAGCGACACGGCCATGACGCGCGAAATCGAGATCGAAGCGTCGGCAAACGGCTTGCCGAACACCTTCGTGCCGGGCCGCAACCTGATGTTCATGCAGATCGCCGCGGCGATCGCTTACCGGCGCGGGCTCAAGTTCCTCGTGGGCGGCATGTGCGAGACCGACTTCTCGGGCTATCCCGACTGCCGCGACGACACCATGAAGGCGCTGCAAGTCACGCTCAATCTGGGCATGGATACGCGCTTCGCGATCGAAACGCCGCTCATGTGGCTCGACAAGGCCGACACGTGGCGTCTCGCGCAGCAACTGGGCGGCGAAGCGCTCGTCGAACTGGTGCGCGTGGAAACGCACACGTGCTACGTGGGCGAGCGCGCCGAACTCCACAAATGGGGCTTCGGCTGCGGCGAGTGCCCGGCGTGCAAGTTGCGCAAGCGTGGCTACGAAGCGTACCTTGCGGGCGAGAAGGTGACGCAAGCGCCGGTCTGAATGGATGACGGGCGCGGGCCGCACGCGTTGGCAAGCGCAGCGGCGTGCGGTATGAGCGGGGCGGCGCACGGGCGGCGCGCCCCGCGAACAGACGATCAGCGCCCGGAATAACCAGCTCCCTATGCGTCGACACGCGGGGGAAAACGATCAGGCAGTAAGCATGACTTACGCGGTAAAGGAAATCTTCTATACGTTGCAGGGCGAGGGCGCGAATGCCGGACGTCCGGCCGTGTTCTGCCGGTTCGCCGGCTGCAATTTGTGGTCGGGCCGCGAGGAAGACCGTGAAACTGCGGTCTGCCGCTTTTGCGACACCGATTTCGTGGGCACCGACGGCGAGAACGGCGGCAAGTACCGCACGCCCGAGGAACTCGTTGCGATGATCGCGTCGCTCTGGCCCGAAGGCGAAGGCAACCGCTTCGTCGTGTGCACGGGCGGCGAGCCGATGCTGCAGATCGATCAGCCGTTCGTCGATGCGCTGCATGCCGCCGGCTTCGAGATTGCCATCGAGACGAACGGCTCGCTGCCGGTGCTGGAGACCATCGACTGGATCTGTGTGAGCCCGAAGGCCGACGCGCCGCTCGTCGTCACGAAGGGCAACGAGCTGAAGGTCGTGGTCCCGCAAGACAACCAGCGTCTCGCCGACTATGCGAAGCTCGACTTCGAGTACTTCCTCGTCCAGCCGATGGACGGCCCGTCGCGCGATCTGAACACGAAGCTCGCGATCGACTGGTGCAAGCGCCATCCGCAATGGCGCCTGTCGATGCAGACTCACAAGTACCTGAACATTCCCTGATTTTTGCCCCGAATTTTTGCGAATAGCGCCGTGCTGACGATCACCCGAAAACTCGAATTCGACGCGGGTCACCGCATCCCCGACCACCGCAGCCAGTGCCGCAACCTGCACGGCCATCGCTACGTGCTGGAAGTCACGCTGCAAGGCGACACCGTCGAAACGGAAGGCGCGCCGGACCGCGGCATGGTGATGGATTTCGCCGACGTGAAGGCGCTCGCGAACCAGCATCTCGTCGATCTGTGGGACCACGCGTTCATCGTCTTCGAAGACGACACGCAAGTGCGCGGCTTTCTCGACACGCTGCCGGGCCACAAGACGGTCGTGATCGACCGCATCCCGACCGTGGAGAATCTTGCCGCCATCGCGTTCGAGATCCTCGCGAACGTCTACGACGCGCATTACGGCGTGAATTTGCAACTGCAGAAGCTGCGCCTGTATGAAACGCCGAATTGCTGGGCCGAAGTCACGCGCGACTGAAGCCCGACTGAAGCTCGATTGAAGCTCGATTGAAGCTCGATTGAAGCTCGATTGAAGTCCGATTGAGCCCCGCAAGCCCGGGTTTTCCGCCCGGCCCGCAGACTTTTGTCGCGGTATGATCGCTCCGGCAAGGCCCGCGTCCGCGCGGCCCGACAACATAACGGAGCGAGACATGCCGGCCGCGGCGCTGCCGGGCCGCCAGGCCCGCGCGGGACGCGCGCGTCCCGCAGCTCGCCGGGAGCACGGCGATGAGTACCTTCACCAATCCCCTCAAGGAACGGCTCAAGGAAGCTGAGCCGCTCTACGGCCTGTGGCTTTCGATGGGCAGCGAGACCGCCGCCGAGGCGCTCGCGCATGCCGGTTTCGACTGGCTGCTGATCGACATGGAGCACACGCCCAACGACAGCGCCGACGTCATCGCGCAACTGCGCGCCATTGCGGCCGCGCATCTGCCGACCGAGCCGGTCGTGCGCCTGCCGGCCAACGAACCATGGCTCGTCAAGCGCGTGCTCGACGCGGGCGTGCGCACGGTGATGTTTCCCAACGTGGCGTCCGCCGAGGAAGCCGCCCGCGCGGTGAGCTACGCCCAATATCCCGATGTGAATACGCCGAACGGCCAACGCGGCGTCGCGGGCGTGGTGCGCGCGGCGGCCTATGGCATGCGGCGCGATTACCTGCTTGGCGCTAACGCGCAAATCGCGTCGATCATTCAGATCGAATCGGCGGCGGCGCTTGGCGAGGTCGAGAAAATTGCGGCGGTGCCAGGTATCGACTGCCTCTTCGTCGGGCCTGCCGATCTTGCCGCGAGCCTCGGCCATCTGGGCGACTCGAAGCACCCCGACGTCGTCGCCGCGATGACGCGCATCGTCGCTGCCGCGCGTGCGGCGGGCGTGGCGGCGGGCATCTTTGCGATGGATGCCGCGCAAGCGAAGCAGTATCGCGAGATGGGCTTTAGCTTCGTCGCGCTGGCCGCCGATGTCATCTGGCTCATGCGCGCGACGCGCCAGGCGCTGCAGGAGGCGAGATCATGAAACGTCCGAAAACGTTGCTGACACAACTTGTCCGCGTGGCGGCGACGGCTTGCGTCGCCGGCGCGGCGCTTGGCGCGAGCGGCCAGGCGGCTGCGGCCGGCGCCGCCGGGGCGGCGAGCGCGGCTGTGGGTGCAAGCGTGGGTGCAAGCGTGGGTGCAAGCGTGGGTGCGAATGCGGGTGCGAATGCGGGTGCGAATGCGGGTGCGAATGCGGGTGCAAGCGCGCCTGCCACGAAGCCCGTCGCGGGCGCGCAGTCCGATCCGCAGACGGCCAATGCCGTGGCCGACTACAACGCCGGCAATCTCACGGGCGCGCGTACCGAATTCCAGGCGGCGGCCGAGCGCGGCAACCGGCTCGCCGAATTCAACTACGCGATGATGCTGCTCAATGGCGAGGGCGGCGCCGCCGACGTGGGCGAGGGCCGCAAGTGGCTGCGCAAGGCCGCCGACGCGAACATGTCCCATGCACAATACGTCTACGGCAAGATGTACGACGACGGCGACTTCGTCGATCGCGATCCGGTTCAGGCGCACCAGTGGTTCCTGAAGGCCGCGAAGCAGGGGCACGTGCAGGCCGAGCTCGCACTCGCGAACCAGTATCTCGACGGGCGCGGCACGTCGCGCGACAACAAGCAGGCGTTCTACTGGTACAAGAAGGCCGCGGAAGGCGGCGACATGACGGCGCAATACGTGACCGGCTCGTTCTACGAGCGTGGCGGCGACGGCGTGCCGAAGAACCTGAACGTCGCGCGCGCCTACTACGCGGCGGCGGCGGCGCAGGGAGACCCCGTGGCGCGGCTCAAGTATCAGCAGTTGAGCACGCAACTGATGAAGTCGGCGCCGCAATAGGCGCTGGGCGCGCGCTCTCTTATCTCCAGCGCCGCTTCGTGAAAAAGAAAACGCGCCGTGCAAGGCGGCGCGTTTCTCGTGGGATCGTTGCAGGGCAGCGCGTGCCGTATCTCATCGTCACGTGTGCATCAATTTTTCAGAGGCATACTCTGAAGCAATAATTCTTGCTGCAATCCGCCGAAGAAATTCGAGGTTTCCGGCCCACAACACGCCAAAAAATACTATTGCGATTAATTCAATGGCAACGATTAAGGCGCAAATCGGATTGGCAGCAATGACGGAACAGTAGAATAATCTTGATACTTGATCAAGGTGATGTGATTTAATGAGCTTGCTTTCATTGTCGATGTCAGATGATTTATTATTTCTTGATAGCATCAAACGAAAGCCTGATAGCGGCAACGCAAAAATTGCGGAAAATACTATCGCGCCGCTATATGCATTATCCAGGCAGAAGCGAATATATTCGCGGTCAAACGCCGTCAATCCAGGGGATCTGGATAATCTCTCCCCCTCTCTGGCAAGCTTCAATCTGTAAGGCTGCACCGCTATTGCCAGGCGCAACACGAAAAAAAGATATGTCGCAACCAGCACCAGCACCAGACCAGTCCAGAGCAAAATCCTGAGTGCTTCGCTCATTTTGCATCCTCCACACTTGGTTGTGCGTTCTCCGCCATCGGCTTTTCTCGTGACTCCCGTCTCTCCAACGTAAAAGCATCCTTAAGACGGTCAAGCGGTGCAATGATACATTTTGAAATTATTGCCAGCATGAGAACTGCGGTTGTGATAGTTGCCGACATGGTTAGAATGAACTCAAGCGGTTTATCACTAGCAAAATCTACAAGCCGGATCGCTGCATCGCCCATTGTCGCGCCATACGCCATGTTATCCTCAATTTGATTTGCGATCCAATTGCAATGCTGGGAATGGTAGCAATCCCCTTATCTCACAACAGTCCGCAAATCAAGTTGATAGTGCGATGGCTCAATATCGCTCAACTCCTGATAGGAAATCCTATCATTCATTTCTTCAAATTCGCCGTCTGACAGGCAAAATTAACTGTTGCCTGTCAGATATCGAGGGCTTGAATCCGGTACGATTCCAGCTCGCATCGAAGTGGTAGCCATCGTCAATTACTTCGGCTGTACACGATGCGAGGGTAATACGGTGACGATGGCCGTTATTCCCCGCGCTTGCCGGTGCGCACTGACCACGCGCTAACTTTGCATGAGCCGCTTTTGCCGCCCGACGCTCATGATCAACCCGATGGCGACGCCGAGCGTCGTGAGCGCGGTGCCGCCGTAGCTCATGAACGGCAGCGGCACGCCCACCACGGGCAGGATGCCGCTCACCATGCCAATGTTCACGAACGCATAGGTGAAGAACGCCATGGTGAGCGAGCCGGCCAATAAGCGCCCGAACAGCGTCGCGCCGTTGGCGGCGATATAGAGCCCGCGTGCGATCAGACACATGTAGAGCGTGAGCAGCACGATCCCGCCCACCATGCCGAACTCCTCCGAGAACACCGCGAAGATGAAGTCGGTGTGCTTTTCGGGGATGAACTCCAGATGCGACTGCGTGCCCTTCAGCCAGCCCTTGCCGAGCGGTCCGCCCGAGCCGATCGCAATCACGGCCTGAATCGTGTGGAAGCCCTTGCCGAGCGGGTCGGAGGTGGGATCGAGCAGCGTGCAGATGCGATGCTTCTGGTAGTCGTGCATGAGTGGCCAGTTCACCTGCGGCTGGCAGATCTTGTCCTGGAACGCGGCGATCGATGCTACGGCGATCACGCCGGCAACGAGAACCGGCACGATCAGCTTGAACGAGAGCCCCGCGAAATAGATCACGAAGAAGCCCGCCGCGAACACGAGCACGGCGGTGCCGAGGTCCGGCTGCTTGGCGATCAGCCCGACCGGCACGAGCAGGATCACGAAGCCGACCACGAAGTCGTACCAGCGCATGACGCCTTCGCGTCGCTGGTAGTACCACGCGAGCATGAGCGGCGTGGCGATCTTGAGGATCTCGGAGGGCTGGATCACCACGCCCACGTTGATCCAGCGCTTGGCGCCCTTGCGCGTGAGTCCGAATAGCGCGACCGCTATCAGCAAGGCAATGCCGATGGAATAGACCGGCACCGCGAAGCGCATGAGCGTGGTGGGCGGCACATTGGCGAGCGCCCACATCAGCACGAAGGTGAGCATGATGTTGCGCAACTGGTCTTCGACGCGGCCCGGCATGTCGAGGGTCGCGCTGTAGAGCGTGACGATGCCCACGCACAGCAGCAGGAACACCGTGAGCGCGAGCGGACGATCGAAGCCCAGGAACATCTTGCGCAGCGTGCCCAGCACGGCGCGTTTGTCGATCTTGTCGAACTGGAAGAAAGGCATGGGAACTCCTTACTCGTCGATGCCGCCCGTGGCGGGCTTGGGCGGCGGCGCGAGCGTGGCCGCATCGGGGGCGCTCGCGGGGCGGTGCGGACGATGCGGGCCGGGGCCGAAATGGCGGGGTAGCGCGGGCGCGGCAGGCCGTTGGGCCGGAGCGTCGCCGCCGGCGTCCGTGGTGTCGGACGTGCTTGTCGACGTGCCGCCGTTTACGGCATCGGTGCCTGTGGGTAGGGGGGCTGCGGGCGCCTTTTGTGCCTCGGGCGCGGCCGGGTGGGCGGGCGCCTTGCGCGGTTTAGCGCCGGCGCTGGCGGGCCTGGCTGCGGCGGCGGGTGTTGGCGCCGTGCCGGGCGCCGTCGTTGCGGACGCGCCCGAAGCAGCCGCAGCGGCGGCTGCTTCCGAGGCCGCCGCAGCAGCCGAAGCTGCGCCCGGAATCGGCAGTGGCGTGAAGCCCGCGGCAACCTTGACCGGCGACGTCCCGGCGCCTGCCGAGGCGGCCTGCGGCGCACCGCCGATCGTGGGCGCGGATGCCTCCTGCGTCTCCGAGGCCGCCGCGGCCACGGCAGCCTGCACGACGCCCGGCTTCAGGCGGTCGACGAGCCAGTAGTCGAGCACGCTGCGCGCGATCGGGCCCGCCGCCTGCGCGCCCCAGCCGCCGTTTTCGACGACCAGCGCGACGGCGATCTGCGGCTTGTCGGCGGGTGCGAAGGCGATGAAGAGCGCGTGGTCGCGCAGATGCTCGGCGAGCGCATGGGCCTGATATTTCGCGCCTTGCAGGGAGAACACCTGCGCGGTGCCGGTCTTGCCCGCCGAGGTATACGGCGCGTTCGCGAAGATCTTGTACGCCGTGCCCGACGGATTCATCGTTACGCCTTCCATGCCGCGCTTCACGACGTCGATGTCGGACTGCTTCACGTTCAGGCGTCCGCTTTCGCTTGGCACGGTGAGGTGCTGCGCCTTCGTGATCGGACTTTCGATCTCCTTCACGAGGTGCGGCTTCATCAGCACGCCGTTGTCGGCGAGCGTGGCCGTGGCGTGCGCGAGCTGCAGGATCGTGAACGAGTTGTAGCCCTGGCCGATGCCGAGACTGATCGTCTCGCCCTCGTACCACTTCTGCTGCTCGGGCTTGCGATAGGCCTTGCGTTTCCACTCGGTGGACGGCAGGATGCCGCGCGCCTCGCCCGCGATGTCGATGCCGGTGAGCTGGCCGAAGCCGAGCGGCTTCATGAAATTCGCGATGGCGTCCACGCCCAGGTCGTGCGCGAGCATGAAGAAGTAGGTGTCGTTCGACACCATGATCGCCTTGTTCATGTCGACCCAGCCCTGGCCGGAGCGCACGTCGTTGTTGAAGCGGTGGCCGCCGAACATGTAGTAGCCGGGGTCCGGGAAGCCCCATTGCGGCGTGCGCTTGTGCAGCGTGAGCGCGGCGAGCGCCATGAACGGCTTGTAGGTCGAGCCCGGCGGATAGGTGCCGTGCAACGGCCGGTTCAGGAGCGGATGATCGGGCGAGTTGTTCAGCGCGTCCCAGGTCTGCTGGTCGATGCCGTCCACGAACGAGTTCGGGTCGAAGCTCGGCGCCGAGACGAACGCAAGAATGTCGCCCGTGGACGGCTCGATTGCCACGAGCGCGCCGCGCTTGCCCGCGAAGGCCTGCTCAGCCACCTGCTGCAAGCCGATATCGAGCGAGAGCACGAGGTTGTTGCCGGGCGTGGCCTGGGTGCGCTTGAGCGTGCGTACGGGGCGCCCGCCCGCCGTCACTTCGACTTCCTCGAAGCCGGTCAGGCCGTGCAGCTCGGTTTCGTAGCTCTGCTCGACGCCGATCTTGCCGATGTAGTCGGTGCCCTTGTAGTTGTTCGCATCGAGACGCGGATCGTAATGCTCGGGATCGCTGTCGTTCTTGTCGCTCATGTCGTCGATGCGCTCCTGGTCGCGCTGCGAGATGCGGCCGATATAGCCGATCACGTGCGCGGCTGTGGTGCCGAGCGGGTATTGACGGAACAGGCGCGCGCGCACCTCCACGCCGGGAAAGCGGAAGCGCTGCGCGGTGAAGCGCGCGACTTCGTCGTCGGTGAGGCGCGTGCGGATCGGCAGGCTCTCGAAGTTCTTCGAGTCTTCGAGCAGCTTCTTGAAGCGGCGGCGGTCGCGCGCATCGATCGGGATCACCGTCGAAAGCTCATCGATCGTGTTGTCGAGCGTGTCGGTGAGCTTCGAGGGCGTGATTTCGAGCGTGTACGCCGAGTAGTTCTTCGCGAGCACGACGCCGTTGCGGTCGGTGATGATGCCGCGGTTCGGCACGATGGGCGCGACCGAAATGCGGTTCTCGTCGGCTTGCAGCGAGTACTTGTTGTGGTTCCAGACTTGCAGCCAGAGGAAGCGGAACGCGATCAGCCCGAAGCAGACGAACACGAACAGTCCCGCCGCCGCGACGCGCAGGCGGAACTTCGTGAGCTGCTGCTGGGTGTCCTTGAATTCGGTCATGCGCGGAGTGCACCGGGGCCCGCGCCTCGCTCAGGCGCTGCGGCGGGCCGGTAGTAAGGGAGGGTCATCGGTTGCGTCTTTCAACGGTGAGCGGCGCGCGGCCGCTCAGATGGGCCGGGTGTCGTCGGGATCGATGGGGCGGCGCTGCGGCAGCAGCAGCACGATGCTGGCGACCGGCCAGAGCACGGCCTCCACGAAGCCGCTGACCAGATAGCCCCAGCCGGGGAACGGCGCACCCATCAAGAGACGAACCACGAACGGCACGACCTGCGCGGCGACGAGCATCGGCATGACGGCGAACATCTGCACGCCGAGCGACATCCAGAGCACGCGGCGATGAATCGTGATCGCGCCATACGAGAGCAGCGTGTAGGCGAGCGCGTGCTCGCCGAGCAGGTTCGCGTTATGCACGTCCATCAGGAGGCCGAGGCAGAACGCGATGCCCATGCCCACCTTGCGCGGCTGATGGATGTTCCAGAACAGCAGCACGAGCGCGACGAAGTCGGGAATGCCCGGCAGCTTGCCCCAGGGCAGCAGGTTCAGCAGGAACGCGGTCGCGAGGCTGAATGCGATGAAATACGGGTTGACCGGCTGCAGGATGTATTGCGGACGCGTCATCAATGGCCCCCCTGCGGCTTCGCGGGCGCGGCGGCCGGCGTCTTCGCCGCGGCGCCTGCATGTGCGCCCGCCTGAGCGTTGCCTGGCGCGTTGGCCGCTGCGTTGGCCACTGTATTGGCCACTGTATTGGCCACTGTATTGGCCACTGTGTTGCCCGGCGCATTCGCGGCCGGCTTCGATTTGTCGTCGGCCTTCTTGTCCGCGCTCTTTGCGGGCTTTTTCTTCTTCGCGTCCTTGGCCTCGGCGGCGGCAGCGGCGGCAGCAGCTTCAGCGGCCTCGACCGGATTCGGCGGCACTTGCGGCACGTAATGCAGCACCAGCACCTCGCGCGCGCCGCGCACCGCCGCGAGCGGCACGCAGATCACGCGCGCAAACGCGGTGTCGGCCTGCTTGTCGATGCGTAGCACCTTCGCGACCGGCAGCCCTTGCGGATAGATGCCATCGAGGCCGCTCGTCACGAGTTCGTCGCCCACTTGCACGTCGGCGCTGATCGGCACGAAGCGCAGATCGAGCAAATCGCCCTTGGCCGTGCCGTAGATCACGCTGCGCAGGCCGGTGCGCACGATCTCGACCGGCACCGCCTGGTCTTTGTCGGTCACGAGCGTGACTTCGGATTGCATCGGGAACACGCGCGTGACCTGGCCGATCACGCCGTCTTCGCTCAGCACGGGCGAGCCGTTCTGCACGCCCTGCTGCGAGCCGCCGCCGATCACGACCTTCTGCGTGAAGGGGTCGCGCGTGTCGTACTGGATCTCGGCTGGCGTGGTTTGGGCGCCGATGCGTTGTGAAAGCTGCAGCAGCGCGCGCAGGTGCGCGTTTTCGGCGGCGAGCGAGGCCGCGTCGTTGGCTTGCTGCGAGAGCTGGAGGTTGCGCGTGTGGAGCTTCGCGTTGTCCTGACGCAACGTGGCGCTCGTCACAGCGAGGTCGGCCGCGCCCATGAAGAGGTCGCGCGGCACGAGGGCGGCGCGTTGCAGCGGATAAAGACCTGCGCCGAGCACGCCGCGCACGACTTCGAGCGTCTTGAAGCGGGCGTCGGAGAGGAGCAGCGCAATCGACAGAACGACAAAGAAGATTAGCCGTGCGAGTGCCGAGGGGCCTTGCTTGAATAGAGGCGGCGGACTGTATTCCATGGTCGGCGCCGGGCGCGTGTGCGGTTCGGTGAAACTTGATTGTGAGACGTGAAATGCAACAGCGGCGCCTGACCTTGCATGGGAACGCAGTAAGCAAGAGCGCTAACTGCGTTCGACAAAGGGCGCCGCGTTGCGGACGGTGCGGCGGTGTGCGTGCCGCCGGAGCCAAGTGTGCTTCAATTGCGCCGCCTTTGCCCGAGCGGTGCACTTCGACGGTGCACTGCGCATCGACCTGCGGCGCTGCACGGCGCGCTTACTCGTACGAGAAGATGCTGCCGAGCTTGTCCATGCGCTCGAGCGCCATGCCCGAGCCGCGCACCACGCAGGTGAGCGGATCTTCGGCCACCAGCACCGGCAGGCCGGTTTCTTCGGCGAGCAGACGGTCGAGGTCGCGCAGGAGCGCGCCGCCGCCCGTGAGCATCATGCCGCGCTCGGCGATGTCGGCGCCCAGTTCCGGCGGCGTTTGCTCGAGGGCGATCTTCACCGACGAGACGATCTGGTTCAGCGGGTCGGTGAGCGCTTCGAGGATTTCGTTGCTCGAAATGGTGAAGCTGCGCGGAATGCCTTCCGACAGGTTGCGGCCCTTCACTTCCATTTCCTTCACTTCGGAACCCGGGAACGCCGAGCCGATTTCCTTCTTGATGGCTTCGGCGGTTTGCTCGCCGATCAGCATGCCGTAGTTGCGGCGGATGTAGTTGACGATGGCCTCGTCGAACTTGTCGCCGCCCACGCGCACCGAGCCCTTGTACACGATGCCGCCAAGCGAGATCACGCCCACTTCGGTCGTGCCGCCGCCGATGTCGACGACCATCGAGCCGGTGGCTTCCGAAACCGGCAGACCCGCGCCGATGGCCGCTGCCATGGGTTCTTCGATCAGATAGACCTGCGAGGCGCCGGCGCCGTGCGCGGCTTCCTTGATCGCGCGGCGCTCGACCTGGGTGGAGCCGCACGGCACGCAGATGATGATGCGCGGCGACGGCGAGAACATGCGCGACTCGTGCGCAGTCTTGATGAACTGCTTGATCATCTGCTCGGTGACGGTGAAGTCGGCGATCACGCCGTCCTTCATCGGGCGGATGGCCTCGATGTTGCCCGGCACCTTGCCGAGCATCTGCTTGGCTTCCTTGCCGACCGCCTGGATCGTCTTCTTGCCGTTCGGGCCGCCTTCCTGGCGGATGGACACGACCGACGGCTCGTCAAGGACGATGCCCTTGCCGCGCATGTAGATCAGGGTGTTGGCGGTGCCGAGGTCGATCGCGAGATCGTTGGAGAAGTAGCTACGAAGAAAACCGAACATTCAAAAATCCTGTCTCGCTTGTGGCCGACCTTGGGACGAGCGGGTCACGGGGCGGCAGCGGAAAAAATAACAGCCTCAGGACGGGCGGAAAGCGCCGCCGCGAGGAGCCTGAAACTGCGGGAATGATTACCGGAGTCGGCCACGCTGAGCGCCGCCTGAGCGCACATTGCTGCGATCAGGGATGAAAGGCGGGCGCAAGGCGGTCCGGGTTTGAGTCGAACGCGTAATGATACCTTATAATTTTGCCTGTTTTGCAGGATCCGGAAGGCAGTTTTTGACTTCGTCGAGGCTTTCCTCCACCCCCGGATCTGGTGCAATAAACCGCTGTTGCAGCACCGATTTTCCGCGCTGCCGCAGCCTCATTTTTTTTCCGGTGACCGCATGGCCCTGACCTTGACCGATGTGAAGCGCATCGCGCATCTTGCGCGCCTCGAACTGGCCGAAGCCGAGGCCGGCAATACGCTCGAGCGCCTGAATAACTTCTTCGGGCTCGTCGAGCAGATGCAGGCCGTGGACACTACGGGCATCGCGCCGCTCGCGCATCCGATCGAGCAGATCGAAGACGTCGCGCTGCGACTGCGCGAGGACGCGGTAACCGAAACCGTGGACCGCGACGCGTTTCAGCATCCCGCGCCCGCGGTACAGGACGGACTTTACCTCGTGCCGCGCGTGATTGAGTAAACACGCGCTCATTTCCCGTCATTTTCGATGAAGTTCGAGTTAGATAACTTTAACTTCCGCGAATGCGGAAACCCCGAATCCGGCGCTGCGCGGTCCGCACTCGCGCGCCAGGGCGCTCCCGGCGGCGCGAAACATTGTGGGCGCGCCGTTACGTTCTTCCAGGAATCACGCAATGCATGACAAAAGCTTGACCGAACTGCGCGCCGCGCTGGCCGCGAAGGCGTGCTCCGCTGTCGAACTGGCTCAGCACTTCTTGAGCCGAATTGACGCGAATCAAGATTTGAACGCCTTCGTCGACGTCAATCCCGAGCTGACGCTCGCGCAGGCCAAGGCCGCCGACGCGCTCATCGCCGGCGGCAACGCCGGCCCGCTGGCCGGCATTCCGCTCGCGCACAAGGACGTGTTCGTCACGCGCGGCTGGCGCTCGACCGCTGGCTCGAAGATGCTTGCAAACTATGCGAGCCCGTTCGACGCGACCGTCGTGGCGCGTCTCGAGCGCGCGGGCATGGTCTGCGTCGGCAAGACCAACATGGACGAATTCGCGATGGGCTCGTCCAACGAGAACTCGCACTTCGGCGCCGTGAAGAACCCGTGGGACAAGCAGGCCGTGCCGGGCGGCTCCTCGGGCGGCTCGGCCGCGGCCGTGGCCGCGCGTCTGGCCGTTGCGGCGACCGGCACCGACACGGGCGGCTCGATCCGTCAGCCCGCGTCGTTCTCGGGCATCACGGGCATCAAGCCCACTTATGGCCGCGTCTCGCGCTACGGCATGATCGCGTTCGCCTCGTCGCTGGACCAGGGCGGCCCGATGGCGCAAAGCGCCGCCGACTGCGCGCTCCTGCTCAACGCGATGGCGGGCTTCGACGAGCGCGATTCCACGAGCCTGCAACGTGACGACGAAGACTACACGCGCCATCTCGGGCAGACGTGGAGCGCGAACGCCACGGCCGACAAGCCGCTCGCGGGCCTGCGCATCGGCCTGCCGAAGGAATACTTCGGCGCGGGCCTCGCCGACGACGTGCGCGCCGCTATCGACGGCGCGCTCAAGACGTACGAATCGCTCGGCGCCACGCTCGTGGAAGTCACGCTGCCGAAGACCGAGCTTTCGATCCCCGTGTACTACGTGATCGCGCCGGCTGAGGCCTCGTCGAATCTCTCGCGCTTCGACGGCGTGCGCTACGGCCACCGCGCGGCCGAGTACACCGACCTGCTCGACATGTACAAGAAGTCGCGCGCCGAGGGCTTCGGCCCCGAAGTGAAGCGCCGCATTCTGGTGGGCACCTACGTGCTCTCGCACGGTTATTACGACGCGTACTACCTGCAGGCGCAGAAGATCCGCCGCATCATCGCGCAGGACTTCCAGGAAGCGTTCAAGCAGTGCGACGTCATCATGGGACCGGTCGCGCCGAGCGTGGCATGGGACCTCGGCGCAAAGGGCGACGATCCGCTGCAGATGTATCTCGCGGACATCTACACGCTCTCCACGAGCCTCGCGGGCCTGCCCGGCATGAGCGTGCCGTGCGGCTTCGGCGCGGGGGCGAACGCGCAGCGTCCCGTCGGTCTGCAGATCGTCGGCAACTATTTCAACGAGGCCCGCATGCTGCAGGTCGCCGACGCTTTCCAGCGCGCGACCGAATGGCATCGCAAGGCGCCGGCAGGGGTGTAAAGAATGAGCACGCAATGGGAAGTCGTTATCGGTCTCGAGACGCACGCACAACTGTCGACGGCGTCGAAGATCTTCTCGGGCGCATCGACGCAGTTCGGCGCCGCGCCCAACACGCAGGCCTGCCCCGTCGATCTCGCGTTGCCGGGCGTGCTGCCGGTGATGAACCGGGGCGCCGTCGAGCGCGCGATCCGCTTCGGTCTCGCGATCGGCTCGACGATCGCGCCGCGCAGCATCTTCGCGCGCAAGAATTACTTCTATCCTGACCTGCCGAAGGGCTATCAGATCAGCCAGTACGAGATTCCGGTCGTGCAGGGCGGTCAGATCACGATCCAGATCCCGGCCAACGAGAAGACCGGCAAGCAAGCGTACGAGAAGACCGTCAATCTCACGCGCGCGCACCTCGAAGAAGACGCGGGCAAGTCGCTGCACGAAGACTTCGCGGGCATGACGGGCATCGACCTGAATCGTGCCGGCACGCCGCTGCTCGAAATTGTCACGGAACCTGAAATGCGCAGCGCGGCGGAAGCCGTGGCGTATGCGAAGGCGTTGCACACGCTCGTCATGTGGCTCGGCATCTGCGACGGCAACATGCAGGAAGGGTCGTTCCGCTGCGACGCGAACGTTTCGGTGCGCCCGGTCGGCCAGAAGGAATTCGGCACGCGCGCCGAGATCAAGAACCTGAACTCGTTCCGTTTCCTCGAAGAAGCGATCCAGTACGAAGTGCGTCGCCAGATCGAGCTGATCGAAGACGGCGGCACCGTCGTGCAGGAAACGCGCCTCTACGACCCGGACAAGCGCGAGACGCGCTCGATGCGCAGCAAGGAAGACGCGCACGATTACCGCTATTTTCCCGACCCCGACCTCATGCCGCTCGTGATCGACGCGGCGTGGATCGAGCGCGTGAAGGGCGCGATGCCCGAGCTGCCCGCGACGATGCAAACGCGTTTCATCGAGCAGTACGGCGTGACGCCGTACGACGCGAACGTGCTCACGTCGAGCAAGGCGATGGCTGGGTACTTCGAAGCGGTCGTGGCGAAGACCGGCGCCGCCCAGGCGAAGACCGCCGCGAACTGGCTGATGGGCGAAGTGTCCTCGCAGCTGAATCGCGAAGGGCTCGACATCGACGCCTCGCCGGTCTCGGCCGCGCAGTTCGCGCTGCTGATCCAGCGTATCGCCGACGGCACGATCTCGAACAAGATCGCCAAGGAAGTGTTCCAGGCGATGTGGGACGAGAAGGCCGCGGACGAAGCCGCTGCGGACCGCGTCATCGAAGCGAAGGGCCTCAAGCAGATTTCGGATACCGGCGCGCTCGAAGCGATCATCGACGAGGTGCTCGCGGCGAACCAGAAGTCGGTCGAGGAATTCCGCGCCGGCAAGGAAAAGGCGTTCAACGCGCTAATCGGCCAGGCGATGAAGGCGACCAAGGGCAAGGCTAACCCTCAGCAGGTCAACGAGTTGCTGAAAAAGAAGCTGGGCTGACTGGGCCGGATTGGCCGTTACCGTTAGCCGGGCATCCTTGCGGGGCGGCGTCGCGCGCGTGGCGTGCGATGCCGCCTTGCTGTTTCAGGAGAGCAGCATATGGCGAAGTTCTCGAGTCTCGACGATTACCGCGTGCCGTATTTCGGCGACAAGAAAGCGGAGAAGTTCTCGCCCGAGACGATCGATCCGGCTGCGAAGCCGTTCTCGAACGGCAGCAAGGATGGCGATCGCGAGCGCCTGGCGGAAATCGGCGCCAGGCTCGACGTGCAGCAGGAGCGCCTGCATGCGCAACAGCATCATCGCGTGCTGCTGGTGCTCCAGGGCATGGACACGAGCGGTAAGGACGGCACCATACGCGGCGTGTTCCAGGACGTCGATCCGCTCGGCCTGCGCATCGTGCCGTTTCGCGCGCCCACGCCCATCGAGGCGGCGCACGACTATCTCTGGCGCGTGCATATGCAGGCGCCGGGCGCTGGCGAACTGGCCATCTTCAACCGCAGCCACTATGAAGACGTGCTCGTGCCGCGCGTGACGGGCCAGATCGATCAGGAAGAGTGCGAGCGCCGCTACCGGCAGATTCGCGACTTCGAGGCCATGCTCGCGGAGAACGGCACGACCATCATCAAGTGTTGGCTGCACATTTCGAAGGACGAGCAGCGCCGCCGCCTCCAGGCGCGCATCGACGACCCCAACAAGCACTGGAAATTCGATCTTTCCGACCTCGAGGCACGCAAGCATTGGGACGCCTATCAGGCCGCGTATCGCGACGTGCTCGCGGCCACGTCTACCGAAAGTGCGCCCTGGTACGTGATTCCCGCCGACTCAAAAACACATCGCAACGTAATGGTGGCCGAGTTGCTGCTGCGTCTGATGGACGGGCTCAAGCTCGAATTTCCGCCTGCCAAGGCCGAGCTCAAGGGCGTGAAGATCGAGTGACGCTTCATGCGGCTTCATGCGGCCTCAATGCGATTCCAATGCGGCCACGGCCACAACTCAAACCCGCGCAAATCAAAAAGGACTGAAGACATGCTGCGTGTGATCACTGCGAACCTCAATGGCATCCGCTCCGCGGCGAAGAAGGGCTTCTTCGAATGGTTCGGCGAGCAGAACGCCGACGTGCTCTGCGTGCAGGAAATCAAGTGCTCGCAGGACGACATGACGCCCGAATTCATGGCGCCGCACGATTTCAAGGGCTATTTCCAGCATGCAGTGAAGAAGGGCTATAGCGGCGCGGGCGTCTACACGCGCCATGAACCCGACGACGTGATCATCGGCTTCGGCAGCGAGGAGTTCGACCCGGAAGGCCGTTACGTCGAGACGCGCTACGGCAAGCTTTCGGTGATTTCGGTGTACGTGCCCTCGGGCTCGAGCGGCGACGAGCGCCAGCAGGCGAAGTACCGCTTCATGGACGCGTTCCTGCCGCATCTGGAGGCGCTCAAGCGCGAGCGCGAAGTCATCCTGTGCGGCGACGTCAACATCGTCCACAAGGAAATCGACATCAAGAACTGGAAGGGCAACCAGAAGAATTCCGGCTGCCTGCCTGAAGAGCGCGCCTGGCTCACGAAGCTTTTCGACGAGGTGGGCTACGTGGACGTGTTTCGCACACTCGACCCGCGCCCCGAGCAGTACACCTGGTGGAGCAACCGCGGCCAGGCCTACGCGAAGAACGTGGGGTGGCGTATCGACTACGAGATCGCGACGCCCGGCATCGCGGCCACGGCGAAGCACACGTCCGTCTTCAAGGACATCAAGTTCAGCGACCACGCGCCGCTGATCATCGACTACGACTACAAGATCAAGAAGCGCTGAGCGTGCGTCACGCGGCGGGGCGCCTTCGGGTCGTCTTCAGGGCACCGCTCGCGCGCCTTTAGCGCGATCTGAAACGCCATCCGGGCCGCGCCCTCAAGGCGCAGCCGTCGCCATCTTCGGCCGCTTTGGCACCGGAATGCCCTGATAGTCAGGCAAGCTCGCCAGCGGTTTGCCGATTGCCTTCGCGTAGAGCGGCATCATGTCGGCGAGACGCTTGGCGATGTCCGCGCGCCGCGCCGTCGTGTACGGGTGCACGTAGATGAAGCCCTGGTCGCGGTCGGTGCGCGTGGCCGTGGCGAGCTTGTCCCAGAGCGTGAGTGCCGCGCGTGGATCGTAGCCTGCACGCGCGGCGATGTCGCTGCCGATCACGTCGGCTTCGGTCTCGTCGTCGCGGCCATAGTGCATCTCCACGAGGCGCGAGCCGATGCCGAGCGGGAACACGCCGAGATCCGCGAGCCCGAAGAGTTGCGGCACCACGCCCGCCTCGATTTGCGCAGCCTGCTGCTCGCCCAGACGCTCGCGCACGTGCTCGCGCACCGCATGGGCAATTTCGTGGCCGAGCAGCATGCCGAGTTCGTTGTCGTTGAGCTTCACGCGGTCGAGCAGGCCGCCGTACACCACGATCTTGCCGCCCGGCAGGCAGTACATGCGGATATCCGGCGAGCGGATCACCGCCACTTCCCACTTCCAGGTCTTTACGCGGTCGCTCCACTTGAGCGAGTAAGGTGCGAGCCGGTCGACGAACTGGCGCACGCGCTGCGCATGCGGATCGGAGTCGGGGTAGAGCAGTTTCGAATGCGCCGCGCCGCGCACGATCTCGTTGTACTCGGCCGCGGCCTGCGCTTCGAGCATCGGCGAGGGAATCAGGTTGCGAAACACGGCGATGTTGCCGAAGCGCACCACGCGGCCCGTGCTAGGACCGCTGGACGTGGCCGTTGTGGTGTTGTTGCCGGGCGCACTTTGCGCGTTCCCGCCCGAAGACGCGGCGGCCGAGCCGGGCGCTTCCTCTGTGCCGGCTTGCGGTGCCGGCGTGGGAGCGGGACTGGTTGCAGAATTGGCCGGTGCGCTGCCGGGCGAGCCGGCGGACGCGCCTGATATCGAGCCGCTGGCTGCATTTTCGGCGGCGCTCGCGGGTCCCGCATGGAAGGAGCCGTAGACGGGCAGCGCCGCGGCGAGCGCCAGCGCGAGCGCGTTGCTTGCGCCGCGCATGCGTGTGCGCCTGCGTAATGCAGGCGAACCCGCGCCGTGCGCATTGTCGTTTGGGTTCACCTGCGCATCGATTCGTCCCTGATCCACGGTTCGGTGCGTGTCGCTCCATCCCGGACGGCGAGGCGTCGGGCGGCTGGCGGGCACGGCATGCTGGCGGGACTTCACGACCGGATTCTCCACGGGGCGATACGAATGAGCAGGAGCATACCCGGTACCGCGAGCACCGTGCAGACGATGAAGTAATCGAACCAGCCGATCTTCGCGACCACATAACCGCTTGCCGCGGACGCGAGCGTGCGCGGCACCGAGGCGAGGCTCGTGAACAGCGCGAATTGCGTGGCGGTATAGCGCGGATCGGTCGTGCTGGCGATATACGCGGTGAACGCGGCGAGCGTGAGGCCCGTTGCGAACGTTTCGAGGCCGTAGACGAGTGCGAGCGCGGCGGCGCGCGGGTCCAGCGCGAGCTGCGCGTTCAGGCCGACGGCGCTGGCGATGTGCGCGACGCCATGGCTCACCGACACGATGGCGTCATAGATGAGCGCGAGCGTGGGCGAGTCCGGGCCGAGTTGCGCGAGCCAGGCGAAGCCGAGCGTCGAGATCATCTGCAGGAAGCCGAAGATCCACAGGCCGCGACCGATGCCGATCTTCACAAGCGCCACGCCGCCGATAATGCCGCCCGCAAGACTCGCGCCGAACGCAGTCATCTTGGCGATCACGCCGATTTCCGTGCGCGAGTAGCCGATATCGAGGAAGAACGACGTCGAAAGCGTCGTCGCCATCGTGTCGCCGAGCTTGTACAGAAAGATGAAAGCGAGCACGAAGAGCGCCGCGCCGAGACCATCGCGATGCACGAATTCGGCGAACGGCTGCACGATGGCTTCGCGCAGGTTCTTCGGCGGCGCGCCGTGCACTTCGGGCTCGCGCACCACGAGCGACATGATCATGCCGGGAATCATGAACACCGCCGTCACGACGAATACGGTGCTCCACGGCAGATGGTCGGAGAGAATCAGCGCGAGCGAACCCGGCACGAGCGCCGCGATCTTGTACGCATTCACGTGCACCGCATTGCCGAGGCCTTGCTCGGTGTCCTTGAGCAGCTCGCGCCGGTAGGCGTCGATGGCGATGTCCTGGCTCGCGCCGAAGAGCGCCACGAGCGCGGTGAGCGCGGCCACGGTCCAGATCGACTCCTTCGGCGAGACGAAGCCGAGCGTGCCGATCGCGCCCGCTACGAGAATCTGCGTGACGAGCATCCAGCCGCGCCTGCGCCCCGGGCGCCAGCCGGGCAGGTGCGGCACGTAGCGGTCCATGAGCGGCGCCCAGACGAACTTCCACGTATAGGGGAACTGGATCAGCGCGAAGAGGCCGATTTCCTTGAGATTGACGCCCTCGGAGCGCAGCCATGCCTGCACGAGATAGACGAGCGTGAAGAGGGGCAGCCCCGAGGTGAAGCCGAGAAACACGCAGATCAGCATGTGCGTGTTCAGGTACGCGCGCCAGCCGGGGTGTTCTTCGTGTGCGTCCAGGTTGTGTGACGTCAGGGTCGTATCGTCTGCTTCGGACGCCTGGGACGTCTGCGGGGTGTCGGTGGTGGCCTCTTGGGGCGGATTCTGCATGTCGTCCGGAGTGTCGTCGGAGGGCGGCGGCGCGGTGACCAGCGGGTGACCAGCGGGTGACCAGCGTGGTTTCAGGTCGGTGATCCGTGAAGGACGCGCAACGCCGCTGCCGGTGTCAACGCTTCCTCACGCTTTCTTCACGCGATAGACCGCAAGACTACCACGCCAGTTCACGCCCCATCGAACCGTCTGGCCTCCGTGCAGCACGGCGCGGTCGAGAATCTCGATGCCGACCTCGGGCGCCAGCGCCTCGAAGTCCTTCACTGTGAGCACGCGCACGTTCGGCGTGTTGTGCCACTGATAAGGCAGCGACTTCGAAACCGGCATGCGCCCGCGCAGCACCGAAAGGCGGTGCGGCCAGTAGCCGAAGTTCGGAAACGAGACGATGCATTCCTTGCCCACGCGCGCCGTCTCGCGCAGGATCGCGGCGGTCTGGTGAATGGTCTGCAAGGTTTGCGAGAGGATCGCGAAGTCGAAGCTCGCGTCTTCGAAGAGGCGCAGGCCGTCCTCCAGATTCTGCTGGATCACGTTGATGCCGTTGGCCACCGAGGCGAGCACGCCCGCGTCGTTGATCTCGATGCCGTAGCCCGTGCATTCGAGCTCTTCGGTGAGCAGCGAAAGCAGCGCGCCGTCGCCGCAGCCGAGATCGAGCACGGTCGCACGCGGCTCGATCCAGCGTGCGATCGTGCGAAAGTCGGCACGCGCGGAAAGACTGTCCAAAGCGCTCTGGTTCATGCGCCCACCTCGTTGGCAATGCGTTCGTAATAGGCGCGCACGACGTTGTGATAGCGCGCGTCGTCGAGCAGGAAGGCGTCGTGGCCGTGCGGTGCGTCGATCTCGGCGTAGGTCACCTGGCGCTTGTGGTCGAGCAGCGCCTTCACCAGTTCGCGCGAGCGCGCGGGCGCGAAACGCCAGTCGGTGCTGAAACTCGCCACGAGGTATTTCGCCTTGGTGTGCGCGAGCGCGCGCGTGAGATCGCCGTCGAAGTCCTTCGCGGGATCGAAGTAGTCGAGCGCGCGCGTGATCAGCAGATACGTATTGGCGTCGAAGTAATCGGCGAACTTGTCGCCCTGATAGCGCAGATACGACTCCACTTCGAACTCCACGTCGAAGTTGAAGTTGTAGTCGTTCACGGCGCCCTCGGCGCGGCGCAGCGCACGGCCGAATTTCGCGGCCATGTCGTCGTCCGAGAGATAGGTGATATGGCCGATCATGCGTGCCACGCGCAGGCCGCGCCTGGGCTTCACGTTGTGCGCGTAATAGTCGCCGCCGTGGAAGTCGGGGTCCGAGAGGATCGACGAGCGCGCCACTTCGTTGAACGCGATGTTCTGCGCGGAGAGCTTGGGCGTGGAGGCCACCACGATGCAATGGCCGATGCGCTCCGGGTAGCGCAGGCTCCACGCGAGCGCCTGCATGCCGCCGAGGCTGCCGCCCATCACAGCGGCAAACTTCTCGATGCCGAAGCGGTCGGCCACGAGCGCCTGGGCGTCCACCCAGTCTTCCACCGTCACCACCGGGAAGCGCGCGCCCCACGGCTTGCCCGTGGCGGGGTCGATGCTCATCGGGCCGGTCGAGCCGAAGCACGAGCCCAGATTGTTCACCCCGATCACGAAGAAGCGGTTGGTGTCGAGCGGCTTGCCCGGCCCGACCATGTTGTCCCACCAGCCGACGTCTTTCGGGTTGTCCGCATAGACGCCCGCGACATGGTGCGACGCGTTGAGTGCGTGACAGACGAGCACCGCGTTGCTACGCGTGGCGTTGAGCGTGCCGTAGGTCTCGACCACGAGGTCGTACCCGGCGAGCGCCGTGCCGTTCTGCAGTTGCAGGGGCTCGTCGAAATGCAGTGTTTGAGGAGCGACGATGCCGATCGATTCCATTCGTTCCGCCTTCGGTTTTTGGGCGGCTAAACGGTGTCGGCGGGCGCGGAGTGCGAAAGAAGCGGCGCAGCTGACGACCTCTTTAGCCGCATTTATATCGAACTCCAGGCCGAAGTCAGCAACAGGCCAGGAGTTCACGCGCCCGCAATCGAGTCAGCAAATCGGCGCGTGGGTGATGCACAAGGAACGCAAAGTATAACGGAAAACGCCGCGCGTCCCTCGTACCCTTCGTACATTAACGCGGACGAACTGGCGCTACCACAGCAGCGGCAGCGGCCCGTGCGCGTTGCGGCGGCTCACGCGCCGTGCGGATGCGCGTTGTGCAAGCGCTGCAAATGGAGCGCCGCGATGCTCATCAAGATGCCGTAAAGGACCGCGTAGGCGGCGATCACCCAGATGAGCGAGAGCGCGCCCGCGCCCGGGAACATGACGATGATGACGCCCACTGCGGCGGAGAGCAGCCCCGAGAGGCCGACCGCCCAAGGGTGCGCGATCGCGTGCCGGTACTGGATTGCGTAGATGATCTCGAAGACGCCCACGGCGAGCGCCCAGAAGCCGATGATCATGACGAGGACGATGGCCGTCACGCCGGGCAAGAAGAACGCCACGAGGCCTGCGATCAAGCCGATCAGGCCCACGATGACATACGGCCAGCGCCGCGTGCCGGCGCCGCGCGCGCCATAGAGCAGCGCGAAGGCGCCGTCGACGATCGCGTAGGCGCCCCAGACCACGGCGAGCGTGAGCACGGTGAGGCCGGGCCACGCGAAGGCGAGCACGCCGAATACGATGGCGGCGACGCCGCGTGCGAGCAGCCAGCCCCAATGGGCGGAGAGGCCGGCGAGAATGGGCAAGGCGGTGGCAGAGGTCGGGCGGTTCATGCGGGTCTTTTCCTTATCGACCAAAGTTCGTGCTTTGGCACGGACCCTGGTCCGATGCAGCGCTGTCGGGTAACGCCCGGGCCTCGCCAGGTGGGCGCGGCCGGGCTACTGAAGAATCACGCGAATCTGCTCGTCGGCGTGCTCGCCGGGCGGGCGCTTGAAGCCGCTTTGTGCGTAGCGGTGCCAACTACCGATGACATAGCGGACGAGCAAATTGGCGCGAACAGCGGGATCGTAGCCGGCTTTCGACGGGCGCCCATCGGGTGTACCGCCCTCGGCTTGCGCTTGCTCAGCAATACTCACACGCAGGCACTGGCGCAGCGTGGCCTCGATGCGGTCGAGCATCTGGTTCACGCGTTCGGCGAGGCGTTCGTGCTCGCCCACGAGCGCCTCGCAGGTCAGCACGCGCGTCATGCCGGCGTTCTTTGCCGCAAATTGAATCAGCATCAGAGCGATCGCGCGCGCCTGCAACGCGCCGCTCGGCTCCTTCGCGACGATCTGGTTGATGAGCTGGAAGAGCGTCTGCTCGATGAAGTCGATGAGGCCTTCGAACATCTGGGCCTTGCTCGCGAAATGGCGATAGAGCGCGGCCTCGGAGACGTTGAGGCGAGCGGCCAGTGCGGCGGTGGTGATCTTTTCTCCGCGCGGCGTTTCGAGCATCGAAGCGAGCGTCTGGAGGATATGCACGCGGCGCTCGCCCGGCTTCGGGCGGCTGCCGCGCCGCGGTGTGGAGTCGGGAGATTCGGCTGCTGCGGTTGCTGCTACGGCTGCGTCACGCGTTTCGGTCGGCTGCATGAAGGTCGCCCCCTGAGTCCGGCCTGCGGGCTGCATGCCTGCCCGGCCGTTTGAGTCTTGCCGTTTATTGTCGCCCCCAGATGTGCTGTGGCTCAGGGGCGCTGCTTTTCTCTGCTCTGTTGTTGCGTTTGTGTTTCGTTGCTGCGCTTAGGTTCGCCCGGCTTGCCGCAATCCGCCCGTGGTCCGGCGGGCGTTGCAGTCGTGCAGCCCGGGCGGCGCGGCGGTTCGCACACGGCATGCCCGCCGTCTGCGCTTAGGCGTTCGGTTGCTCAGACGCGTGGCCTGCTGCGCAATGCGCCGCTTTGCAGGCCGCGTCCCAGAGATTTTAGCGAACGAACGCAATGATCGACATAGTGGGGCCGCCCGCTGCGCGCCATATGCGTGGGCAGATGCCCGGTGATCCAGACCGTGCGGATGCCGAGGCGCCGGTAGCGCTTCAGATGCCCGCGCGTGTCCTCGACAAGGATCGCATCAGCGAACGCGACGCGCGCATCGCGCAGCGTCTTGCGCAGCATGGCGGGATCGGGCTTGGCGCGCCAGCGTTCGCGCGTGCGCATGTGCTCGATCGCCACGACGCGCTCGAACAGCCGCTCGATGCCGAGCGCCGCGAGCACCGCATGCGCGTAGTCCGTGGGGGCGTTGGTCAGCAGGATCTTGCGGCCGGGCAGCGCCGCGAGCGTGCGCGCGAGGCCGCGCTCGGCATGCAGCATCGCGTGCAGGTCGTCGAAGGTGTGCACGACCCTCAGGAAGTCGTGCGGATCGACTGGATGATGGCGCGTGAGGCCCAGCAGCGTCGCGCCGTAACGGTGTGTGTAGCTCGTGCGCAGATGGTTCGCGACGTCGCGGCTCACGCCGAGCGCGTCGATGATGTACTGCGTCATGCCGCGGTTGATGGCCGGGAAGATCGCGCGTGTGGCGCAGTGCAACGTGTTGTCGAGGTCGAAGAGCCAGACGGGGGCGCGATCGCCGGCGCTGGTGGTGCGCTGGCCAGCATGCGACGGCCGGCGGCGAAGCGGGCGTGAGACGTTCATCATGCGATGAGCCAAGCGAAGCGCGGACGCCGCGCAGGGGAGAGAGGGCGCCGCGGCGGAACCGGCGGCGCCCAGATGAGATTTTAGTGCGAGCGGATCATCGTGCCGAACGGCTGCTCGGTCAGGATTTCGAGCAGCACCGAGTGCTCGATACGGCCGTCGATGATGTGCACGGAGCGCACGCCGCTCTTGGCCGCGTCGAGCGCCGACGAGATCTTCGGCAGCATGCCGCCCGAGATCGTGCCGTCTTCGAAGAGGGCGTCGATCTCGCGCGCGGACAGGTCGGTGAGCAGATTGCCCGCCTTGTCCATCACGCCGGGGATGTTGGTCATCATCACGAGCTTCTCGGCGTTGAGCACGACCGCGAGCTTGCCCGCCACCAGATCGGCGTTGATGTTGTACGAGAGGCCGTCTTCGCCGAAGCCGATCGGCGAGATCACCGGAATGAACGCGTCGTCCTGGAGCGCCTTCACGACGGCCGGGTTGATCGCCTCGACTTCGCCCACCTGGCCGATGTCGATGTACTGACCCGGGTTGTCGCGGTCCGGCATCATCAGCTTGCGCGCGTGGATCAGGCCGCCGTCCTTGCCGGTCAGGCCGACCGCATGGCCGCCGAAGTGATTGATGAGCGTGACGATGTCCTGCTGCACCTCGCCGCCGAGCACCCACTCGACGACTTCCATGGTTTCTTCATCGGTGACGCGCATGCCCTGGATGAACGTGCCTTGCTTGCCGATCTTCTTGAGCGCCGTGTCGATCTGCGGGCCGCCGCCGTGCACGATGACCGGATTGATGCCCACGAGCTTGAGCAGGATCACGTCGCGAGCGAAGCCCTGCTTGAGCCGCTCTTCGGTCATGGCGTTGCCGCCGTATTTGATGACGATGGTCTTGCCGTGGTACTGGCGAATGTAAGGCAGCGCTTCGGCCAGGATTTCGGCTTTCAGGGTGGGCGCGATCTGCGAGAGGTCGATGGGCTCGGACATGGCGGCGGGACTGGACAGGAAAACGGAGCGAAAAACGGCTGAAAAAGGCGCACTCAGGAAAGCGCGGCTGAAACAGGCCGAATTGTACAGGACTGGCGCGGTGCAACAGGGTTTTCGACAGGATGGGCGGACGACGGCGCAACAAGGTGGCGCCCGTGCGCGGCGTTACGCACAATTGAAGCGAATTCCGGCGATCGCGCGCTATTTTCGCTCAACCCAAATGCGTTCGATGGACGAACCTCAGGCGTTTGCGTCGTCCTGTGGCATCATTTTCCCATTGAATCCGGCCTCGCCAGGAGCGCGCCGCCATGACCGCCCCCGCAAGCCCCGTCCCCGCCGTGAAGAGCGCCCGCTGCCCGCGTTGCGGCAGTGCCTTCGACTGCGGCAGGCACACCGAGCCATTCGACTGCTGGTGCAAGACGCTGCCCGCCGTGCCGGCGAGTCAGCTCGATCCGCGCGGGCGCTGTCTGTGTCCCGAGTGCCTTGCCGCCGCCGTTGCCGCGGGCGCAGCGGCTCAGGGCGCGGGTGAAAGCCGCTGAACTGTTGAACTGTTGAGCTGCTGAACTGCTGAACTGCTGAGCCTCTGCGGCGTACATGGCGCGGCAGCCGGGGTGGCCCTGCGCTTGCACACGGTTCGATTGCCCGCGTTAGCGCCCGGTTATGCGCCGCGTGGTGCGCCGAGTGGTGCGCCGTCCGGGGGGCGTCTACCGTGCCGGCCGAGCTTCTTGCTGCGTCTGCTTTGCCCGATGCTCGCTGGCGAGCTTCGCGAGGTCGGCGCTCACTTTGTCCAGAACGGGTTCCCACTCGCGGAACCGCTTTTGCCGATACAGCGTCGTGTGCGGATACCACGGGCTGTCGCGCCGCTCCAGTTCCCAGACCCAATGCGGATTCACGTCCAGCAGCACCCACGTGCGCTGGCCGAGCGCGCCTGCCAGATGCGCGCTCGACGTACAGACCGAGATCACGAGATCGAGTGCGTCGACGAATGCAGCAGTGTCGTCGAAGGTGCGCCATTCGGCGCTGTAGTCCGCGATCTCGAAGCCCGCCGCGCGCGCGGCCTCGACCTCGGCGCCGGCATCGGGCTGCAGCGAGTAGAACGCCGCATCGGCGCTGCCCGTGAAGTTCGCCGCGAAGTGTTTCACGAAGCGTTCGAGCCCGACGCGCCGGAACGGATTGCGTTTGTGCGTGAGGCTGCCCGTCCACGCGAGCCCGACCTTCAGGCGTCGCTCCCCCGCGAGCCGGTCGCGCCAGCGCGCCGCCGCCGCGGGCTCCGGTGCGAGGTACCGCGTGGGGCGTGGGATCGTGTCCTCGCGCGTGCCGAAAATCAATGGCAGGCTCAACAGCGACACTTCGCAGTCGTAGGACGGCAACGCCTCGACACCGCCGCCCGCGCAGTAAAGATCGCAATGGCTGCCGAGACTGCGCGAGAGCAGCGCGCCCATCTGCGGAAACGAATTCCAGACCAGCCGGCCGCCTTCGCGATGCACGCGCTCGGCGAGCATCGGCACGTAGCGGCAGAACTGCAGCAGGTCGCCCATGCCCTGCTCACCCCACACCAGCAGCGTGCGGCCGGCTAGCGGCTCGCCGCGCCACTCGGGTTTGGGGAAGCTCGGGCGGCCCGCGGCCAGTTCGCTCGCGCCCTGCCAGCGCACCTCGTGCCCAGGCCAGCCCTCGGCGAAGTTGCCGCGCAGGAGCTGGATCATCGACAGGTTCAGGCGCATCGACGCGTCGTTCGGCGCATACTGGCAAGCGCTGCGTGCGGCCCGCTCGGCTTCGTCCCATTGCTGGGCCTCCCGGCACGCCATCGCGTAATTGTTCGCGGCCAGCGCGCTATGCGGTGCGAGTGCGAGCGCGCGACGACTCGCTTCGAGCGGGCGCGCGATGTCGGTGTCGGTGGGCAGCACGCGGCCGAGGTTGATCCACGCATTGGCGTCGTTCGGTTCCGCCGCGACGGACTCTTCGAGCAGTGCCAGGATTTCGCGGCTATTGATATCGATATTGATCTGCGTCAATGCGCCAGCAAGATTGTTCCGCAGATTTGGAAACGTTCGTTTGATTGCGAGCGCATGGCGGTAAGGTTGCACGGCTTCGGCGTGGCGGTTGGCGAACTGGAGCGCGAGTCCGGCGGCAAACCACGCGGCGGCGCGCTGCGGCTCGAGTCTCGCGATCGCGGCGCTCAGGCGGATTGCCTCGCTGGCCAGTGCGGGTTCCCGCGCGCCTGCCGCGATGAGCATGAGCGCATCGTCGTCGAGGCCGTGCAGCGAGGCACGTGCTTTCGCGAGCAGTTCGCGGGCAGCCGCTTCGGTTGTTTCCGTTGCATCACCGGTTGCAGCATCGACGAAATCGAGAAAGAGATCGCGCACGCGTGCAAGCGTGCCGGGAAGAAGAGTTTGCATTTAGCCAGGCTGCCCTGTCGGAAAGCGCCGTATCGAATGTAGCCGACGGATGACTTAGATTGAAGCAAACCTATTCAAGATAATGAATCAGACGAGTCCGAACAGGTAAACTGACACCATGCATCGCGTAACCGTCAGTGCTAGTGTCAATCTCAGCCATTTATTCTGGCTGCGCAGTCTCGCCATCATCGGCCAGCTCTGCACGATTGCCTTCGTGCAATTCTTTTTCGGCGTGAAGTTGCCGTTGCCTGCCATGCTGTTCGTGATCGCCATGGAGGTGGCGTTCAACGGCGTCACCTGGCTGCGCGTCACGCAGGACCGTCCCGAGTCCAATCTCGAATTGTTCGGCCAGATCTGGGTCGACCTCGGCGCGCTCTCCGCGCTGCTGTTCCTCTCGGGCGGCACCACCAATCCATTCGTCTCGCTCTATCTGCCGTCGCTCGCCATCGCGGCCGCGGTGCTGCCGTGGTATCTCACCGCGTGGCTCGCGTCCTTCGCCGTGGCTTGCTACGTACTGCTCGGTTTCGATAACGTCCCGCTCAATCTCGATAATCCCGCGAATCTCTTCGATTACTACCGTGGCGGCATGTGGGTGAATTTCATGGTGAGCGTGGCGCTCATCGTGTGGTTCGTCGCGCGCATGTCGCGCGCGCTGCGCCAGCGCGAAGCCGCGCTCGCCGACGCGCAGCAGCTCCTCCTGCGCGACGAGCGTGCGGTCGCGCTCGGCGTGCAGGCGGCCACCGTCGCGCACGAGATCGGCACCCCGCTCTCGAGCATCGCCATGCTCACAGAGGAACTGCGCGATATCGCGCGGACCGACAAAGGTCTCGCGCCGTATGGCGCCGACCTCGAACTGCTCGACCAGCAGATTACGCTGTGCACGTCGGCGCTCGCGCGGCTGCGCAGCCGCGCGTCGTCGACGGGCAGCCGCCAGGCCGTGAGCGAATGGCTCGAGCCGTTCGTCGAACAATGGCGTCTGCGCCATCCGCATGTGAAGTTCGAACTGCCTGGCAATGCGCCTTCCGGCCTGTACATCGAGGATACCGTCGCGGTTGGCCAGATCCTCACGATCCTGCTCGACAACGCCGCGCGTGCGAGCCGCGATTTCGTCACGCTGCGTGCGTATCCCGCGGCGCGCGCGGGCTTTATCGATTTCGAAGTCTGCGACGCGGGACCAGGCATTCCGGTGGCGCTGCGCGCGTCGCTTGGCGCGGCGCCCGTGGAAAGCACGCAGGGCGGCCACGGCGTGGGGCTGTATCTCGCGTTTTCGTCGGCCGCGCGGCTGGGCGGCTCGATCGATCTCGCCGATGCAATGGCTGGCGCCGCCGCCGGGGGCGAGGCCACGCCGGGAGGTGCCGCAACATCTCCCGCAAGCGCGCGGGAGTTGTCGGGCATGGCAGCCGGCGGCGCGCGCCCACGCAAGTGGCGCGGCACGCGCGCGGTGCTGCACGTGCCGGTGAAGACAGAGGCACGGGCCGGCGGCGCGGCCCCGACGGAACAGTCGAGCAAGACGGCGCACGTCGGCGCGGCCGCGCAGAGTTCGGAAATTGGACGAGGCGAAGGGCCAGGCCGGCCCGACGCCGGCTGACAACACGGAGAAGCAGTATGAGCGATATGAATTTCCTGGTGATCGACGACGACGAAGTGTTTTCCGACATCCTCACCCGCGGCCTCACGCGACGCGGCTACCAGGTGCAGCAGGCGCACAACGCCGAAGAAGCGATTCGTTTCTCGAATCAGCAGAAGTTCTCGCAGATCACCGTCGACCTGCATCTCGGCAACGACTCGGGCCTCTCGCTGATCGCGCCACTGCGCAACCTGCAACCCGATGCGCGCATGCTCGTGCTCACGGGCTACGCGAGCATCGCCACGGCGGTGCAGGCCGTGAAGGATGGCGCGGACAACTATCTCGCCAAGCCGGCGAACGTGGAAATGATCCTCACCGCGTTGCAAGGCGATGCGAGCGCGCTGCAGGCCGACGCGGCCATCGAGCATCCCGCGCCGCTTTCGGTTGCGCGCCTCGAATGGGAGCACATCCAGCGCGTGTTGGCCGAGCACGGCGGCAATATTTCTGCCACGGCGCGCGCGCTCAACATGCATCGGCGTACGCTCCAGCGCAAGCTCGCGAAGCGGCCGGTGCGCCAGTAAGCGCATAACCAACACCTGGGCTCACCTGGGCAGCGCAAAAGAAAAGGGGCTCCGCCTGGTGCGGAGCCCCTTTTTTCGTTCGTGTCTGCGCGCGGCAGGCGTGAAGTTCGCGCGTCTTACCGCAGCGAACCCTTACCGTTACAGCACATACCGCGAGAGATCCTCGTCCTGCGCGACTTCGCCAAGCGCCTTGTCGACATAGGCCGCGTCGATGGTCACGCTCTGGCCCGCATGATTGCCGGCCGAGAACGACACGTCTTCGAGCAGCTTTTCGATGACCGTGTAGAGACGGCGCGCGCCGATGTTCTCGGTCTTCTCGTTCACGGAGTAGGCGATTTCCGCGAGGCGGCGAATGCCGTCATCGGCGAAATCGAGTTTCACGTCCTCGGTTTCGAGCAGCGCCTGATACTGCTTGACAAGGCTGGCGTCGGTGGCGACCAGAATTGCTTCGAAGTCCTTGACAGACAGCGAATCGAGTTCCACGCGGATCGGAAAACGCCCTTGCAGTTCGGGAATCAGGTCGCTCGGCTTCGAGAGATGGAACGCCCCGCTCGCGATGAACAGAACGTGATCGGTCTTCACCATCCCGTACTTCGTATTGATGGTCGTGCCTTCCACGAGCGGCAGCAGATCGCGCTGCACGCCCTGGCGCGAAACTTCGCCGCCGCTGCCTTCGTTGTTGCGCGAGGCGATCTTGTCGATTTCGTCGAGGAACACGATGCCGTTCTGCTCGACGTTCTGCACCGCCTTGGTCTTGACCTCTTCGTCGTTGAGCATCTTGGCTGCTTCTTCGTCGGTGAGAACCTTGAGCGCTTCCTTCACCTTGAGCTTGCGGCGCATTTTCTTGCCGCCGCCGAGATTGGCGAACATCGAGCGGATCTGCTCGGTCATGTCTTCCATGCCCGGCGGCCCCATGATGTCCATGCCCACTTGCGGCTGCTCGACGTCGAGCTCGATTTCCCGGTCGTCGAGCTGGCCTTCGCGCAGGCGCTTGCGGAAGGTCTGGCGCGTGGCATTGTCACCTTCGCCATGGCTCGCCTCGGCCGAGGAAGAACCGAAGCCCACCGGGCGCGCGCTCGGCAGCAGGATGTCGAGGATGCGGTCTTCGGCCTGATCGGTGGCCTTGCTGCGCACCTTGCGCATTTCCGATTCACGCGTCTGTTTCACCGAGATTTCGATGAGGTCGCGCACGATGCTGTCCACGTCGCGGCCTACGTAGCCTACTTCGGTGAACTTGGTCGCTTCGATCTTGATGAAAGGCGCGTCCGCGAGTTTCGCGAGGCGTCGTGCGATTTCGGTCTTGCCGACGCCCGTCGGCCCGATCATGAGGATGTTCTTCGGCGTGATTTCCTGACGCAGCGGCTCGGCCACCTGCTGGCGGCGCCAGCGGTTGCGCAGCGCGACGGCCACGGCCTTTTTCGCCTTTGCCTGGCCGATGATGTGCTTGTCGAGTTCCGAGACGATCTCGGCGGGGGTCATGGTGCTCATCCTGATTCCTTCTCGTCTGTGCGCGCGTTTTTGTCCGTCGCGCAGCGGGTTACTCGATGGTTTCGATCACGCGGTTGTGATTCGTGTAGATGCACATGTCGCCCGCAATCTCGAGCGACTTTTCGACGATCTCGCGCGGCGAGAGCTCGGTGTTTTCCACGAGCGCGCGGGCCGCGGCCTGCGCATACGCGCCACCCGAGCCGATTGCGCAGATGCCTTCCTCGGGGTCGAGCACATCGCCGTTGCCGGTGATGACGAGCGTGGTGGTGGCGTCCGCTGCGATCAGCATGGCTTCGAGGCGGCGCAGCATGCGGTCGGTGCGCCAGTCTTTCGCGAGCTCGACGGCCGCGCGCGTGAGATTGCCCTGATGCTTTTCGAGCTTGGCTTCGAAGCGGTCGAGTAGCGAGAACGCATCGGCCGTGCCACCTGCGAAGCCCACCATGACTTTGCCGCCGTAGATGCGCCGGACCTTCTTCGCGCCACCCTTCATGACGATGTTGCCGAGAGTGACCTGGCCGTCGCCGCCGAGCGCGACCTTGTCGCCGCGCCGCACGGAAACGATCGTCGTGCCGTGAAATTGCTCCATGTGCGTTCCTTTTTTACCGTTGATGCCAGCAAGGGCTGGAACGGCGCGGGGCACTGCCGCCGCGCCGCATTGTCGGATTCGGTACGCGCCGCGCGCGCCGACCATGACGGGGCGCGCGAGCAGGCGTGTCGAAACAAGTTTAGGGCGGCAGCGGGCAGTTCAAGGGCTCGCGGCGCAGAAATCGAGATAAGCGTGGAATACGCGTGAGACAGGCGTGGACCGAGCGGGCAAGCCGGGAGCGAGCGCACGCGGAAGCACAAACAAAAAAGCGCACGGGACTCCGTGCGCTTCGACAAGGAAGGCAGAAAATCCGGCACCCGCCCTGCGGCGGCGCCGGCAGCCAGTCAGTCGCCGAACAGCTTCTGGCGCAGCTCGCGGCGCTCCTGCGCCTCGAGCGAGAGCGTGGCGGTGGGGCGTGCGAGCAGACGCGGAATGCCGATCGGCTCACCGGTTTCCTCACACCAGCCATAGTCGCCCGCATCGATGCGCGCGAGCGATTGCTGCACCTTCTTCAGCAGCTTGCGCTCGCGGTCGCGCGTGCGCAGTTCGAGCGCATGCTCTTCCTCGATCGTCGCGCGGTCGGCCGGATCTGGCACGATGACCGTTTCGCGCAGATTCTCGGTGGTCTGGCCCGCATTGCGGAGAATTTCCGCCTGCAGCTGTTCGAGCCGGTTCTTGAAGAAGGCGAGCTGATCCTCGTTCATGTAATCCTTGTCGCTCATCTTCAGGATTTCGGCTTCGGTCAAGAGTCGTTTCGTCGTCATCTGGCTTGCTTCTTCAATGAGTGAGGCAAAACTGGCACATCTTGCCTGCACTTTTGTGTTGCCCGCAGTGGCTTCTCCCACTTTACCGCGCGCTTTATCGCGCCAATGAGTGTGCGTCGGCGGGCACGGGACGATGAACTGTCGTGACGCCTAAGCGCCGCTGCGGGGCCGAACTCCTCTGGAAACCGTTATTAGATGCTCCTGAGGCATATTTCGTACCGGCTGCGCGCTGCGACGCGATGCGCGACCGGGAAGGCGACATCTTGCCGGAATCCGCTCAACGGGAAATTCCGGGGCGCCTCTCTTTCCAGTGGGGCCGTATTGTAACCGAACCGCAAACTCGTGCCGCAAGCGGGAAATCCCTGCGTTGGCGGCTTCCGTCAACGGTCGATATCCAGAAAATATAACGCGCCCATCGTGAAAAAGCGATGGTCGGGTACGTTATTTGAGTGGCACGACGGAGAAAGGCGATTTTGCGCCGCCGTGCAAGCCAGACGACAACGCCCGGCTAAGGGCCGGGCGTTGTGAGGCAAGCTGACGAAATAGCCGCGCTGCGGCGCCGCGCGTCAGGCGAGGCAGGCGTCGAGGCCGTCGGTGATGA
This sequence comes from Paraburkholderia tagetis, assembly GCF_022213065.1. Lineage (GTDB taxonomy): Bacteria > Pseudomonadota > Gammaproteobacteria > Burkholderiales > Burkholderiaceae > Paraburkholderia > Paraburkholderia tagetis. The sequence continues at coordinate 75,062 of NZ_JAKLJA010000019.1, read as the reverse complement.
GGTCCTGCGGCAGCTCGATGCCGATGAACACCATCTTGCTGCCCTTTTTCTCGACCGGCAGCCACTTCGCCGCGAGGTCGCTGCCCATCAATTGATGCACGCCCTGGAACACCACCTTGCGGTCCACGCCCTTCATGTAGAGCACGCCCTTGTAGCGCAGCAGACGCTCGCCGTAGATCTGCAGGATGCCGCCGAGGAAGTCCTCCAGGCGGTTCGGATCGAACGGGCGGTCGCTGCGGTAGACGAACGACTTGATTTTGTCGTCGTGGTGCGCGTGATGATGATGGTGGCCGTGATCGTGGCCTTCGTGGCTGCACTTGCCGTGATCGTGGTCGCAGTCGGCATGCTCGTGCGCGTGGTCATGGTCATGATCGTGATGCGCGTGATTGTGATCGTCCTCGGCGAGGAAATCGGGGTCGATCTCGAGCTTGGCGTTCAGATTGAAGCCGCGCAGGTCGAACACTTCCTTGATGTCCGCCTCGCCGAAATTCACCTGGCGAACTTGCGCCCGCGGGTTCATGTGCAGCAGGCGATGGCGCAGATCAGCGAGTACCTCTTCGTCGACGAGATCGGCCTTCGTGACGAACAGGCGGTCGGCGAAACCGATCTGGCGCTGCACGACTTCGTGCTCGTCGAGTTGCTGGTTGCCGTGCTTGGCATCCACGAGCGTGATGATCGCGTCGAGCAGGAATTCGCCAGCGATCTCGTTATCCATGAAAAACGTCTGGGCGACCGGACCCGGATTCGCGAGGCCGGTGGTCTCGATCACCACGCGGTCGAAATCGAGCTTGCCGTCGCGCTTTTGCTGGGCGAGGTCGCCGAGCACGCGTGCGAGGTCGCCGCGGATCGTGCAGCAGATGCAGCCGTTGCTCATCTGGATGATTTGCTCCTGGCTGTCCTGCACCAGGATTTCATTGTCGATGTTCTCTTCGCCGAACTCGTTCTCGATCACGGCGATCTTCATGCCGTGCTGTTCGTTCAGGATGCGCTTGAGCAACGTGGTTTTGCCGCTGCCGAGAAAGCCGGTCAGGATGGTGACAGGAATCATGCTATTTGCCTTGAGTGCCTGGAATCGGGGTGGGATGCGGCGCGGGAGCCGAGCGTTAAACGTTACAACATAACGAGGTATTGAAACATATCTGGCCGCCGCGCGCTCGGGGCGGCCTTGTGCTCCGGGCGTCGACCGTCCGAACCTGGCGGCGGCGCGATGACGACCGAAGCGAGCCATCTTATTAATCGCCGATCATCTCAATTTAATCGATTGTCTTACGGATTTACGTCTTTGTGACAAATTGTTGAGTTTAGAAATCGTCCTAAAGATTCGGTGCGTCAAAACGCGTTTAATTCATCCATCGACAGCAATTTCCAAAAAGGGGGATGCGCTTCGGAATTAATTGGCGTGAGCATCAATCGCGTTGTAATCGTAGCAGCGGGAGTCACCATCGAATTCCTTCTCAGGCCCTTACTGACTGCGAGCCAGGCCGGAATTTCCCGGCGGTTTTCTTGTTAATCGGCAGGCTGATTTTGAATCGGCCGAATATCCAGGCTCAATTTAATGAGACGCTGGATGAATCGTTTCGTATTTAATAATTTTGAAGGTTTTATGAACAAGATCTATCGTAGCGTCTATAACAAGGTGCTGGGTACGTGGGTTGCCGCATCGGAACAAACCGCCGCACGCGGCAAGCCGGCGCGTGCGAAGTCGGGCGCCATGTTCGTGGCGGGTGTGCTTCTGGCATCGGCGGGCGCGATGTCCGACGTGGCAAACGCTGCAGTGGCGGTTTCGGACAAAGGCATGTCGACGAACACGGCTGGCACGGCTTCGATTAATGGTAGTTCGGGTGGCCTCGGTTCCACGGCGTCGGCCAACTCGATCGCCATGGTTGGCGACGCCGACTGCAACCTGCTCACCAACACCAACGCACAGTCGGTGTACGGCGACGGTCTGGCCAACAGCTACAAGGGCGGCATTTACGGCTTCGGCGTGCAGAATTCGGCCACCAGCTATAACGATCCGACGAACGTCGGCGCGGGACAGCCCGACGGCATGAAGGCCTTCGACACGATGACCGCCGGCTACGTGACGGAAACCGGCAACGGCGTGGCGTCCACCGAGGCATTCGGCCTGAACTCGATCGCCATGGGCTGCGGCTCGCACGCCAACGGCTTCGGCGCGGTGGCCCAAGGCTGGGGCGCGGTCGCTGACGGCGCGGGCGCGGTGGCGTTCGGCATCAACTCGACGGCGGTGGGCCAGGGCGCGTTCGCATCGGGCATCGCCGCCAACGCTGCAGGCGACGACTCGATCGCGTTGGGCACGCTCGCCTCGGCAACGGCGAACGGTGCGATCGCGATTGGCGCAACCTCGGTCGCGAGCGGCGAGAATGCGCTGGCATTCGGCCTGAACGCAGCGGCGAGCACGGCCAACTCGATGGCACTCGGCGCGAACGCTGCGGCAAGCGCGGACAACGCCGTGGCGCTGGGCGCAGGCTCGGTCGCCGATCGGGAGAACTCGGTCTCGGTGGGCGCGGCAGGCGCTGAACGCCAGATCACCAACGTCGCGGCCGGCACCGCCGACACCGACGCGGTGAACGTTTCGCAGATGAAGAAGGCTGGCCTGATCGCAGCGGACGGTTCGGCGAAGGTCGCGGTGACGTATGACCAGAACCCGGACGGCACGTCCGACTACAGCAACCTCACGCTCGGCAACAACGTGGCCGGCGGCACGACGATCCACAACGTTGCAGCGGGCGTCGCCGATATGGACGCGGTCAATGTCGGCCAGCTCAACGCGGCGGTCGGCAATATGGACTCGGCCGTCAACGACCTGAACGCGGCTGTGGCCAACGCCACGAACCTCGCCGAGGCTGCGCGCAATCCGCTGTTCGCCGCCTACGGCGACAAGAACACGGAAGCTGCGAGCGCGAGCGGTGTGTACGCAACGGCGATGGGCGCGAAGGCGAGCGCCAGCGGCATGAATGCGGTGGCGGTTGGCGTGAATTCGTCGGCAACGGCTGACAACTCGGTTGCGCTCGGCGCGGGTGCGGTGGCTGACCGTGCCAATACGGTTTCGGTCGGCGCTGTGGGCAGCGAGCGTCAGGTGACGAACGTGGCCGCCGGTACCGAAGGCACGGACGCCGTGAACCTGAACCAGCTTGACGCAGCGAAGCAGGAAGCGAAGAGCTACGCCGATTCGCGCATGTCGCAGAGCCTCTCGTCGGTGCAGGATTCGGTGCATGACGTGCTTCGCAAGTCCTACGCCGGCACGGCGGCGGCGATGGCTGTCGCGGGTCTGCCGCAGCCGACGCAGCCGGGCAAGATCATGGTTGCCATGGCCGGCGGCCGTTACGGCGGCCAGACGGGCGGCGCGCTGGGCATTTCGTACGTGACCAACAACAACAAGTGGGTCGGCAAGTTGGCGGCGAACACCAGCACGACCGGCAACACCGGTGTGGTGATCGGCGCGGGCTATCAGTGGTAACGCCTCGCTAGTGCGAGCCGGCCGCAAGGCCGGTAAACGCAACACAGGGTCCACGGCCTTTCGGCCGGGACCCTGTTTTATTTTCCGCGCGGGTTTTACAGCACCTGCAGCAGCAGCCCCTTCAGATACTCGCCTTCCGGGAAGGCCGCGAGCAGCGGATGATCGACGCCCGCGCCAAGGCGCTTGAGGATGCGCGCGTCGACCTTCGCGTCGGCGGCCGCGCCTGCAACGATCTTCTGGAACAGCTCCGCATCGATCGCGCCCGAGCACGAGTACGTGAAGAGCAGGCCACCCGGGCGCAGCAGCTTCAGGCCGGTCAGGTTGATGTCCTTGTAGGCGCGCGCGGCGCGGTCCACATGCTCACGCGAGGCCGCGAACTTGGGCGGATCGAGCACCACGAGATCAAAGCGCTGGCCCTCTTCGTGCAAGCGGCGCAGCGTCTTGAAGGCGTCGGCGTCGAGCCAGGTCGCGCGGGCCGCGTCGAAGCCGTTCGCCTCCACGTTCTTCTGCGCGGTGGCGAGCGCCTCGCCCGACGAGTCGATCGACACCACGCGCATGGCGCCGCCCTTCATCGCCGCGAGCGAGAAGCCGCCCGTGTAGCAGAAGCAGTTGAGCACCTCACGGCCTTGCGCGAAGGTCTGCACGAGCGCGCGGTTGTCGCGTTGATCGACGTAGAAGCCGGTCTTGTGGCCGTTGCGCACGTCCACGTGATAGCGCACGCCGTTCTCGCTGGTGATGATCGTCGCGGGCGGTTCGTCGCCGGCCAGCAAGCCCGTGATCTGCTCGAGCCCTTCCTTTTCGCGGATCGAAACATCCGAGCGCTCGTACACGTTCGGGCAGCCCGTGGCCGCCGTGAGCGCCGCGACGATCGCTTCCTTCCATGCCTCCACGCCCGCCGCCATGAACTGGCAGACGAGCTGGCCGCGCGCGTTTTCCCCTGCGACGTCCTCTTTGTAGTAGTCGACGATCACGCCCGGCAGGCCGTCCGCCTCGCCGAAGATCAGGCGCACCGCGCCCGTGCCGCTCACCATCGCCTGACGATGCGCGAGCGCGCGCTGCACGCGGCGCTTGAAGAACGCGTGGTCGATGGGTTCGTTCTCGTCGAAGCTCCAGACGCGCGCGCGGATCTGCGAGTGCGGGCTGTAGGCAGCGCGAGCGAGAAAGCGGCCGTCGTGCGCGCGCACGATCACGGTGGCGCCGGACGCGGGCTTGCCCTCGACGCGATCGATCGCGTTGGCGTAGACCCATGGATGGCGGCGCAGCAGGGATTTTTCTTTGGACGGCTTGAGGGTGACGATATTCATGATGGGTTCGAGGCGAGGCGAGGCGATGCGAGGCGAGGCGTTGTGGTGCGCGATGGTGCGCGGTGGTGCACAGTGGCGCTCGCGTGAATGACGGGTGAATCGGGCGAATCGTGTGAATCGTGCCGGCGGTGCGTTAAGTCGGTTGCAGTCAGTCGCGCTTCTTCGCGCGTGGATGCGCGTTGTCGTAAACCTTCGCGAGATGCTGGAAATCGAGCGACGTGTAGATCTGCGTGGCCGAGATGCTTGCGTGGCCGAGCAGTTCCTGCACGGCGCGCAGGTCGCCGCTCGACTGCAGCAGGTGCGTCGCGAACGAGTGCCGCAGCACGTGCGGATGAACGTTGGCCGGGATGCCGGCAGCGACCGCGGCGCGTTTCACGCGCTCGCGCACGACGCCCGGCGCCATGCGGTTGCCGCGCACGGACAGGAAGAGCGGGGCGTCGTCATGCTTGATCCAGGCGTTGCGCACGGCGAGCCAGGCGTCGAGCGCCTCCAGCGCTTTCTTGCCGACCGGCACGACGCGATGCCGGTCGCCCTTGCCGTGCACTTCCACTTCGGCGGCGTCGCGCTTGAGCCAGCCCGCCGATTCGTAGCCGTCGCGCTTCACGTAGCGCGCGTCGAGGCCCACGAGTTCGGCGAGGCGCAGCCCCGACGAATAGAACAGCTCCAGTATGGCGTGATCGCGCAGCGCCTCGAGGCTGCCGGCGGCGCTTTCGCCTGCTTCGCTGGCCTGCGCAGCGGCGCTGGGCGCATCCATGAGCTTCATGGTGTCGTCGACGGAGAGCGCCTTGGGCAGCGTCTTCTCGCGCTTGGGCGCGCGCACCGCGGCCACCGGATTCGCATCGAGGTCGATGCGGCCCGCGAGCCAGCGGTAGAACGCGCGCCAGGCCGAGAGCCGATGCGCGATCGAGCGCGCCGAGAGGCCGCCCGCGTGGGCGCGCGCAACGGCGCCGCGCACGTCGGCGGGGGCAATTTGCGCGAGCGGCCGGCCATTCGCGAGCTTCTTCAGTTCGTCGAGTTCGTGCGCATAGCCGCGCAGCGTGTGCGCCGAAAGCCGGCGCACGTGCTCGAGCTCATCGAGATAATCGGCGATCGGGTCGGTCGGATTCACGGTGGAGGCCTGGGCGTGGCTTCAGTGCGGGCGCGCTGTGAGTGCGGCGTGCGTCGCTTCAATGCGGCAGCAGCCGCGTGAGTCCGGCGCTCGCGAGTGTGCCGATCTTGCGCAGAAAATCGGTGGCCATGCCGTCGTGAAAGCGGCGCGGATCGGGCGAGCCCAACACGAGCAGGCCGAACGCTTCGCCACTCGGGTCGCGTTCCTCGGCGCTCACGCGTTTGCGCAGCGCGATGATCGCCACCGACTGCGCTGCGCCTGCGTCGCCGCCATCGAGCCATTGCGCCGCTTCGAAGCCGGTATTCGCGCCGCAATACGGCATTTCGAGGCTGTTGGCGAAGAGGCGCACTTCTTCGCCCGTATGCCTGGCGAAGCTTGCCTGCACATAGGCATCGGCCACGTCCCACAGGCGCAGCGCCGCCTGCGGCACGTCGAATTCCTGGCGCAGTTGCTCGGCGATCAAGCGCGGCAGGGCGTGCGGGTCGCGCTCGGCGAGCACGTGCGCCACCCAGTGCACCGTCTTCGCGGAGATGCTGTCGTTTTCGTGGCCGTAGCGCAGCAACTCGGAAAGGCGCAGCTCCAGATGCTTGTTCTTCTCGCGCAGCATCTCCATCTGGCGTTCCTGCAAGGACACGGCCGCCTTGCCGTGCGGATTGCCGAGCTTGATCGTTGCCAGCAGTTCGGCGTGCTCAACGAAGAAATCGGGATTGGCGAGCAGGTAGTCGGCGACTTCGCGATCGTTCATGTTGGTGGCGCGTTCGATGAAGAAGCGGCGCGTGTGGGCGCGCCGTGCGTGATACGGGTGATGCCGATGTTGCCGGTATTGCGGCGCGGCACACCAAAGGCAAGCTTCAGTTCGACAGATCGTCGGCGAGTTCGATCTCGCCTTCGAAGACGGTTGCGGCGGGGCCGGCCATCGTCAGCGCGGCGGCTTCGTCGCGCGCGCCGTCCCAGGCGATCGTGAGCATGCCGCCGTGCGTCTGCACTTTCACGGGCGAATCGAGCAGGCCGCGGCGAATGCCGGCCGCCACCGCCGCGCACGCCCCCGTGCCGCACGCGAGCGTCTCGCCCGCGCCGCGCTCGTAGACGCGCAGCCGCACTTCGTGGCGCGAGACGATCTGCATGAAGCCGGCGTTCACCTTGTTCGGAAAGCGCGGGTGCGCCTCGATCACGGGGCCGTCGGCGAGCACGGCGAACGCTTCGGCATCGTCGACCACCTGCACCGCGTGCGGATTGCCCATCGAGACCGCCGAAATCCAGCGCGTCTGACCGTTCACCTCGAGCGGCCAGAGCGTGTCGTTGCCCTCGCGGCGGCCTTCGAGGCCGCCCGCATCGAACGGCACGTCCGACGGCTCGAATACCGGGCTGCCCATGTCGACCACGACTTCGCCGTTTTCCTGCATGACGAGCGTGATGACGCCTTTCTGGACCTGCACGCGCACGCGGTTCGCGTCGGTGAGCCTGCGATCGCGCACGAATTTCACGAAGCAGCGCGCGCCGTTGCCGCAGTGCTCGACCTCGCCGCCATCGCAATTGAAGATGCGATAGCGGAAGTCGACGCCTTCAATCGTGGGCTTCTCGACCAGCAGCAACTGATCCGCGCCCACGCCGAAGTGGCGATTGGCAAGCGCGCGCACGCGCTCGGGCGTGAGCGCGATGGGCTGGCTGTAGCCGTCGAGCACGACGAAGTCGTTGCCGGCGCCATGCATCTTGGTGAACTTGAGTTTCACGATTTGCTTCAATTCCTTGCTGCATAAGACTTTTCTGGATCGTCGCGGCCAGAAGGTGGCCTTTCGCTCCCATTTGAGGGCGCGCCAGGCTGATAGCGGATGATACACGCTGATACGCCGCAGGCGGTAAGGCGGGCGGCGCGCACGCCCACGCGGATGGGCTGGCGGCCCGCTCTCGCTTGAACATTCCGCGCGCTTTGAAATGGGCAGTTTAGTTGTTACAGGCGCTGTCGCGGCTGCGGGCATGTCCCCAAATACGCTTCGCTTCACGTGCGCGGGTCAACCTGGCGCAAGGTATCCGGCGGGCTGGTGTGTCAGGTTTACCGGCATCTGTGATGCGGAGGAGGCATGCTCGTGCCCGAATGGGGTTATTCGTACAACGCGCTGTGTGTGCCATTGACTAGCGACTGGCAATGTTCGCTTGTGCCGGCTCGTGACTTGCAGGATGTCGATCACGGCTGGAGGCTCTCTTATGAGGAGCCTCAGAAAGCGCGCAAGGACCGCGATGAACAGATCGAGCAGGACCGGCAGGACTTCGACCGGTTGTTCCGGGTTTCCGCCGGCCGGCGCGCTGCGCGCGCCTGTAGTGACTTCAGCGCCTATGTCTTGTTTATCAGGGAGCACCTGCGCATATCGGGCCTGTCTGCACCGGTCGATGGCAACGGGGTGACGCGCATCCTTCGCGACGCGGTGCGCGACGGCTGGCTCATTCCCGCAATTGACCGGGCGTGGCGAGGGAGCCGGCGGGTGACCCGGTTCTACGCGCCGCAAAACTGGCCGAAGCGAGTGCCCGACCCGAAGCTGATTGTCTACGGGGTGCGTGACAATCAGCTTGTACCGCTTGATGACAACGGGTTCTTTATTGACCGCACGCCTACGTGCCGGTTGCTGCGCGGGCCACGGGAAACGCCCGTTCGAGCAGCGGCTTTGACTGGCTTGGAGCGGTCGAAGGGGCGGCCGGCGCTTTGCTTGGCGGTGGCGGCGATGACGACAGCGAAGCGCTTGAGGGTGACGCGTTCAGCGATGGCACTGGCGACGCCTCAACACCGCTCGGCGATGCGCAGCCGTTCGAGTACACGTCAGACGGCTTGAGCGATGATGTAATGGAACTCGCGGCGCGGGGCGCAAGCGATGCGGACGAAGCTGAGTGCTTCGCGCAATACGAGCGAGACATGGACTTGTGCAACGCACTCGGCGGCCCGATGGGAGGGGCACGCGGAATTTCGCTATGCAAACAACAGGCATTCCAGAACTATCAACAGTGCAGAGGGTATTAATGGCAAAGCATCCGCCGTATTCCGTGGTTCTCACCTACGCGGAGGACCACCAAAAGCTCACGGTGCAAACCGTGGATCCGGCGAAGCTGGCTCCACTTGTGGCCGGCAAAATCGAAATGCCGATTCTTCTTGACGAGTACGATTTCAAGCTGGATGACGAATTCGCACGCCGGCTTGGCGTTGCGATGCTCAATCTGATTGCGCTCGGCCAGCCCGATATCGAGCAATTCATGTCGGTCACGCAAGAGCCGATCGACAAGCCCTCACAGCCGTAACCCCGCTCGCTGACGGAAACCCGAAGCCGCCCCATGTGGGGTGGCTCGCGCTCCGGTCTTTCGCGGTGCCAGTGCGTTGCGCTGCTACGGTGCGCGGTGTTACCGGCCCCCGCGCGGGCGAATAGTCAACGGGCGTCGATGCCGCGCACTTCGTGATTAAAGGAGGAACAAACTAAAGGAGGAACAATCGCCGCCGAGTCAGTGCGCGCAGCCGGACGCAAGAGCGACGCGCGGGCGCTCGCCCGCGCTATCCGCCGCTATCAATAAACGCTCGGCTCGCCGGGCGGGCGCGTCTTGAAGCGCTTGTGAACCCAGTAGTACTGCTCGGGAATGCGCGGAATCTGCTCTTCGAGGAAGGCGTTCATGCGGCGTGCGTCCTGTTCGTCGTCGCCGGTGGGGTAGTTGTCCCAAGGCTTGAACACTTTGAGCCGATAACCCTTGTAATTGGGCAGCACTTCGCCGATGAACGGCACGACCTGCGCGCGGCCCACCTTTGCGAGACGCCCCACGGCGGTCAGCGTGCAGGTGGGCACGCCGAAGAACGGCACGAACGTCGAGTTGCGCATGCCGTAGTCCATGTCCGCGCCGAGCATCACAGGCTTTTTGTCGCGCAGCCAGCGCAGCACGATGCGCGCGCTGTCCGCGCGGCTCTCCATCTCGGCACCGAAGCGGCTGCGGCCCGCCTTCGCGGCGGCTTCGAACTCGGGGTTCGAGAACGGCTGGTAGAGCGAGCCGCACGGGCGATGCAGCGAGTAGTTGAGGAACATCGAGCCGGCTTCGATGCCGACGAAGTGCAGCCCGAGAAAGAGGGTGGGCGGCAGATTGGGGTCGGAAAGATCCACTTCGCTGTCGAGCTCGATAAGCTTTTCGAGCTTCTTCGCCGAGCCGAACCACTGCACGCTGCGCTCGATGTAGCTGCGGATCGCGTGGCGAAAGTGCAGGCCCGCGACTTCCTCGCGCTTGTCGTCGCTCCATTCGGGAAAGCACAGGCGCAGATTGGTGTGGACCACGCGCTTGCGCCGGCTAGGGATCTGGTAGAGCAGCCACCCGAGGCCGTCGCCGAAACGGGCGACAAGTCCATAGGGCAGGATCGCGAAGAGCTTGAGCAAGCCGATGGCGAAACGGGAGCCGAGCTTACCGAGCATGCGCGGCTCCCGTGGAATGCGAGGAAACAAAGAAAGGTGCGATGGTCGGCACGCGGTATGACTCTGCGGCAAATTAGGGAAGTCGCTATAATAAGGGCTTCGCCGAGTTAATAGACAACTTGCGGGGCGAAGCCGGCAGGGCAGCGGGTCGTGTGTTTCATCCACGAGCCAGGCGCCAACCGGGCAGGTAATCCGCTAAAGCGTCGCCGCTTCAAAGCTCCCGAAGCTGGCTACGTGAATATAACCGTCACCAGCTACAAGGAGCCTCACACGTGGCAAACGACTACTTCTTCACTTCGGAATCCGTCTCGGAAGGCCATCCGGACAAGGTCGCCGACCAGATCTCGGACGCGATTCTCGACGCCATCCTCACGCAGGACAAATACTCGCGCGTTGCCGCTGAAACGCTGTGCAACACGGGTCTCGTCGTCCTCGCAGGCGAAATCACCACGACCGCGAACGTCGACTACATCCAGGTCGCGCGCGACACCATCAAGCGCATCGGCTACGACAACACCGATTACGGCATCGACTACCGCGGCTGCGCGGTGCTCGTCGCCTACGACAAGCAGTCGCCGGATATCGCCCAGGGCGTGGACCGCGCGCACGACAACAACCTCGACCAGGGCGCCGGCGACCAGGGCCTGATGTTCGGCTATGCGTGCGACGAAACGCCCGAGCTGATGCCGCTGCCGATTCACCTCTCGCATCGTCTGGTCGAGCGCCAGTCGAACCTGCGCCGCGACGGCCGTCTGCCCTGGCTGCGTCCGGACGCAAAGTCCCAGGTCACCGTGCGCTATGTGGACGGTAAGCCGCATGCGATCGATACCGTTGTGCTCTCCACGCAGCACTCGCCGGACATCGACCTCGCGACGCTGCGCGAAGCCGTGATCGAAGAGGTCATCAAGCCGGTCCTGCCGCATGAGCTCATCAAGGGCGACATCAAGTTCCTCGTGAACCCGACCGGTCGCTTCGTGATCGGTGGCCCGCAGGGCGATTGCGGTCTCACGGGCCGCAAGATCATCGTCGATACCTACGGCGGCGCAGCCCCGCACGGCGGCGGCGCGTTCTCGGGCAAGGATCCGTCGAAGGTCGACCGCTCGGCTGCCTACGCGGGCCGCTACGTGGCGAAGAACATCGTGGCCGCCGGCCTCGCGTCGCGCTGCCTGATCCAGGTCTCCTACGCGATCGGCGTGGCCGAGCCCACTTCGGTCATGGTCAACACGTTCGGCACGGGCAAGGTCTCGGACGCCACCATCACGAAGCTCGTGCGCGAGCACTTCGACTTGCGTCCGAAGGGCATCATCCAGATGCTCGACCTGCTGCGCCCGATCTACGAGAAGACCGCAGCTTACGGTCACTTCGGCCGCGAAGAGCCGGAATTCTCGTGGGAAGCCACGGACCGCGCCCTTGCGCTGGCTGAAGCGGCCGGTACGGAGCCGGTGGCCGCGCTCGCGTAAGCACGTCGCACGAAGGCCGGCGCGGGTGCCGGCCTTGCTTGGCTCGTATGAAGAAAAACCCCGCCAGGACGCATGTCCCGGCGGGGTTTTTCGTTTCTGGCGCCGTACCTGGCGCAGGGTTTTGTCAGCGCATGGCGAAGCCGAACCAGCCCGTGCTGCTGGCGCCCATGCGGCGCGGGCGGCGGGCGTTGCGCGCCGTGTGCACGGTCGCGGGCGCCGCGAGCGTGCGCAGCGTCGCGTTGGGACGGTACAGCAGCGTGCGCAGCGAGAAGTGGCGCGCGCCTGCGCGCAGGCGCAGTACCGAGAAGAAGGAGTGGAACCACGTGCGCATGCCATCCACGGCGCGGACGCCGCGCACTTGCTGGGCGAGTGCGCGCGTGCGTGCGGCATGGTGGCGCAGGGCGCGCACGACGTGACGGCGGGCGGGACGCGCCGCCTTCAGGGCAGCATGGGTCATGCGGCGGGTACTGAAAAGGGTGTGCATGGCGTGTGCGGTGTCAGGTTCGGAGAGTGGCCTTGCGCGATGCTTCGCGCGGCACATCGATTCGAGCAGCAAACGTGCCCGTCTACAGGACGGTCACGATGACGGAAACCCATGGGATGAATTGTGCGGCGCGCGCGAAGCAAGAGACGGCGCGTCGGTGCGGACTGCGGGTTCATGCCTGGCGCACTTCGGGTATCGCGCGGCCTTGATGGACGGGGCTCCGGTGGCGGCCCCTGCACGCGATTGATGTTCTGGGCGATGTTCTGGGTGAAAACATAGCATCCGCGCAGAGTACACGCGAACCATGACACCCGAAAGTCGGTTAATACCCGCGTCTGCTCAAGTTTGAGGCAGCTCATTGGCGGTCTTCCCCTCGCCCTTTGGCACCGTCGAGGTGCATTTGCATCAGGGTTGTGCGTGGCGACCCCCTCCGCGCGTGCGCGCACGTTTTACAATCGAGCGGTTGGCGGCGCGCACAAGTCGAACAAGCAGCATTGGTACAAGCGCCGCCGTTGCCGCAGCCTTTCACGGCTGCGGCCTTCGCAGGCCTCGAACAACGGAAGTCCCATGTCAGTCCAATCCAAAAAGGAACAGGTGCAGGCGCTGAGCGAGCGCGGCTTCGTGGTCGTGCCGGGGCTCGTCTCGCCAGAGCGGTGCGACGAGATCAAGCGCGTGGCGCTGGAGCAATTGCACGCGGCCGCCGCGCCGCTCGAATTCGAAGCCGATCTGCGTTATCCCGGCGCGCCCGAGTCGAAAAACGCGCCCGGCGGCCATACGGTGCGCCGCTTGCTCGACGCGTATTCGCGTCATGCGCGTTTTCGCGAGTGGGCGACCTCGCCCGAAATCGCCGGCTGGATGGAGTTGTATTTCGGCGAGGAGCCGGTGCTCTCGCGTGCCCATCACAACTGCATGATGACCAAGCACCCGATGTACGGCAGCCTCACGGGCTGGCATCGCGACTCGCGCTACTGGTCGTTCGAGCGCGACGACCTGGTGTCGGTGTGGCTCGCACTCGGACCGGAGACCGTCGAGAACGGCGGCCTGTGGCTCGTGCCGGGCTCGCATACGGAGCCATTCACCTCGGAGCGCTTCGACGCCGCGAAATTCTTCCGCGCCGACCTGCCCGAGAACCAGGCGTGGATCAATCGTGCGACCTCGCCCGCGCTCAAAGCGGGCGACGTCGTGTTCTTCCACTGCAACACACTGCATTCGGCAGGCCAGAACCTGAGCGGCGACGTGAAGTTCTCGCTCGTGTTCACCTACCACGGCGCGAGCAACGTGCCGCTGCCGGGCACGCGCTCGGCTTCGCTGCCCGAGGTGAAGCTGGTGTGAGTGCGCTGCGGGCGGGTGCGCTCACATGCACACCTGCCCGCATGCTCGCACCGAGGCGCCGCGTGCCTTAGCGCCGGCGCCCCGAAATCGCGAGGCCGGTGATGCCGGCAATGGTCGCGGCCACGCCGCCCACGATCAGGATCATCGTGCGGTCGGTGGGCGCGCCGGTGAATGCGCGCGAGACATCGTTCGAGAACGAGTGAAACGACTGGCCGCCAAAGTAGAGCAGCACGACGCCGCAGGCGATCAGCGCGAACGAAATCGCTTTGACCATGAAGACCTCCCGGGGTATGACGAACGCCGCAGTGTAGGCGAGCGTCGCCGTGGCGTCCATCCGCGCATCCCACATGGTGGGCATCTGCACACGATGCGCGGATTGGCTACCATGACAGCCCGCGCACCTCGCGGACCCTCTGCTGGTCCCCGTGCTGGTCCCTGTTATTCCCTCATTTCGTCGAGGATTCGAACGATGGCCTACGAAGCCGCTGCTGAACGCTATTCGGAGATGCAATACCGCTTTTGCGGCAAGTCGGGACTCAAGCTGCCGGCGCTGTCGCTCGGGCTGTGGCACAACTTTGGCGACACCACGCCGATTTCGACGCAGCGCGACATCCTGCGCACGGCCTTCGATCTCGGCATCACGCATTTCGATCTCGCGAACAATTACGGCCCGCCCTACGGCAGCGCGGAAACCAATTTCGGCCGCATTTTCAAGGACGATTTCCGTCCTTACCGCGACGAGCTGCTGATCTCGTCGAAGGCCGGCTGGGACATGTGGCCGGGTCCCTACGGCCAGGGCGGCGGCTCGCGCAAGTACGTGCTCGCGAGCCTCGACCAGAGCCTGAAGCGCATGGGCCTCGATTACGTCGACATCTTCTATTCGCACCGCTTCGACGTGGAGACGCCGCTGGAGGAAACCGCCGGCGCACTCGCCACGGCGGTTCAGCAGGGCAAGGCCCTCTATGTGGGCATCTCGTCGTATTCGGCCGTGAAGACGCGCGAGATGGCGAAGCTGCTCGCCGAGTACAAGGTGCCGCTGCTGATTCATCAGCCGTCGTACAACATGCTTAACCGCTGGATCGAGCATGAACTGCTCGATACGCTCGACGATCTCGGTACGGGCAGCATCGCGTTTACGCCGCTCGCGCAGGGGCTGCTCACGAGCAAGTATCTGAACGGCGTGCCCGAGGATGCACGCGTGAACCGTCCGGGTGGCGGCTCGCTCAAGAGCGAGCACCTGAGCGCGCAGAACATCGAGCACGTGCGCAAGCTCAACGAACTGGCCCAGCGTCGCGGCCAAAGCCTCGCGCAGATGGCGATCGCGTGGACGCTGCGCGGCGGCCGCGTAACCTCGGCGCTGATCGGTGCGAGCCGCGCGGAGCAGGTCCGCGAGAATGTCGCCGCGCTGAAGAACCTCGAATTCTCGAAGGAAGAGCTGGCGGAGATCGACCGCTACGCGACCGAGGGCGACTTGAATCTGTGGGAGAAGCCGTCGACGGATCAGCATATCTAAGGGCGCTGTTTTACCGCTTTTACCGCTGCTACCGATAGCGTCTCCAGAAACCGCCTCGCATCATGCGAGGCGGTTTTTTTTGTCGATGTGTTTTGTGCTTGCGTGGAGGCGTTTTGCGGCAGTGCTTCACGTCTTGCGTCGGCGCGTTCGGGACGTTGTGGGCACTTCGTTGGCAAGTCTTCGGCCTGTCACGCGGCACTGCTAACGTCGCGGCAATCTTTGCCGCGAGGAATGTCGATGGAGTCCACGAGCGCCGTTCGTCCCGTATCCGCAGGGGCCGCTCCGCAGTCAGCCCCGCAGTTAGCGCCGCAGTCCGCTGCGCAGGCGTTGCCGCGCGCTCCGCACGTGGGGGCGAACGTCGCGCTCATTGCCGTTGCCGGGCTCGCGCTCGCGTATCAGCTATTCGGCTTGCCGCTGCTCCTGCACGCGGCGGGCGGCGTGTCGTTCGCGCTTCTGGCGTCGCTCGTGCTGGTCGTGCCGGTCGTGCTTGTCACGCCGATCCATTGGGGCTTGATCCATGAAGGCATACATGGGCAGTTACTGCCTTCGCGGCGCGCCAACGAAGCCGCCGCGCGCCTGCTCGCGATCGGCCTTGCGATACCGTTCGACGCGGTGCGGTTCGGACACCTGATGCATCACCGCTTCACGCGCGAGGCGTTCGATCGTCCCGATGTCGACGATGCGCGAGGGCCGCGCTGGCTGCGCCGGATCGCGTGGTATGTGCGGCTGCTGGGTGGGCTCTACGCGGCCGAGCTGCTCGCGCCGCTGCTTGCGTTCGTGCCGGCGCGCATGGCGCAGGCGCTGGTCGTGCGCGGCGTGGGCACGCATGACGGCGATGGCCAGCACGTGCAGCGGCTATTCGCGAACCACGCCGCCGATCCCGTGAGGCGCCGCCGCGCGCGTCGCGACGGGCTCTGCTCGCTTGCGCTCTATGGACTCGCTTTCTGGCTCTATGGGAAGGCGTGGCCGGTGCTGGCCGTGGCGATGTATCTGCGCGGGCTGTGGCTCTCGCTCGCCGATAACCTGCCGCATTACGGCGTGGCGCTGGACGAACCCGGCCGCGCGCGCGATTTTTACCTGCCGCGTGGGCTGGGCGTGCTGCTCATGAATCATCATTTGCATCGGCAGCATCATCTTCATCCGACGCTGCCGTGGGTGGCGTTGCCGGTGCTTGCGTGCGCCGAGGAGGCGTCGTCGGTACATTCGCGCACGCCCTATTGGCATGCGGCGCTGCGGCAGTTCAAGGGATTGCAGCCGGGCGTCGGGATGTGACGCGGCGCCAGTCGGCACATGGCGCTCACGGGCGCGCGCGGCGGACGACCGGCAGTGAACGAAGACGAATGACGGATGGAAGCGTCGTGGCGCTACATCAGCACGGGCAGCGTTTCCACTAGCGCGACGGCGCAAAGCGCACCGATCAGCGCGCCAATCACCCGTAGCGTGTTGTGCTTGAACTCGGTGGCGCAGGGCACAGCGCCGAGAAAGAGCGCGCCGGCGAGGGCCATCGGGATGATCATCACGAAGTCGCCGATCGTGAAGTAGCCTTCCATGCTCGTCTCCTGTTTGATTGTGGTGATCGCTTCGGACCTCAATCGAGTATAGGAGAGGCTAGCGAACAAGGCAGCGCATGTGCGCTGCCATGGCGATGCACCACGGAGCGCAGCCCTTGTCTGGCGGGGCTTCGGGGTAGCGCGGCTGATGCACCGCGCAATCCACTCGTTGGCTGGAAAGATTACGGACGACTTTCGTTCGGCGGACAACGACGTCCCCCGCCAAGGCTGCATGGCGTGCCTCAGGCCGCTCCGGCGCGCTCCCGTTCGCGCAGCCGCCACGCTCCGGCCAGCCCCATCACGAGCAGCACCACGACGAGCCCTGCCACGCCGCCCCAGCCCCAACTGGCCCAGAAGTGCCCGCCGATCGACCCCATGATGCTCGAGCCGAGGTAGTACGCGAGCAGATAGAGCGCTGCGGCCTGGCCTTTCGCTTCGCGTGCGAGGCGGCCGACCCAGCCACTCGCTACCGAATGTCCCGCGAAGAAGCCGATGGTGAGGCAGCAGATGCCCGCCGCGATCATGCCGAGCGACGCGAACATCGTGAGCACTACGCCCACGAGCATCAGCACGATTGCGGCGATCAGCACGGGCGAGCGTCCGAACTTGTCGGCCATGCGGCCCGACCACGGCGAGGCGACCACGCCGGTCAGATAGACGACAAAGATCGCGCCGATGGCGGCCTGGCTCATGTTGTAGGGCGGCGCGATCAGCCGGTAGCCGATGTAGTTGTAAAGCGTGACGAAGCTGCCCATCAGCACGAAGCCGAGCGCGAACAGCACGGGGAGGCCCGGCCGCGCGAAATGGCGCATGAGCGCCGCGCGGTGATGCGCGAAGCCAAGTCCGCTCCTCGGCACGAAATGGCGCGAGGGCGGCAGCAGCGCACGAAACGCGAACATCGACGCGAGCCCGAGCACGCCGATCACGGCAACAGCCGCGCGCCAGCCGAACAGATCGGTGCAGATGCCTGTAATCACGCGTCCCGCCATGCCGCCGATGGCGGTGCCGCCCACGTAGAGGCCCATCGAGAGGCCGAGGCCCTCGGGGTGCATTTCCTCGGCGAGCCAGGCCATGGCGACCGCGGGCACGCCGCCGAGCGCGATGCCTTCGAGCGTACGCAGCACGAGCAGCGTGTGCCAGTGAGGCACGAACGCCACCGCGAGCGTGAGCACTGAGGAGGCGGTGAGCGAGGCGGTCATCATGCCGCGCCGGCTCCAGCCTTCGGAGACGAAGCCCGCCACGAAGATCGCGCAGGCCAGCGCCGCCGTGGTGAGCGAGAGCGAGAGGCTGCTCTGCGCGGGGCTCACGCCGAACGCCTCCGAGAACGCGGGCAGGAGCGGCTGCACGCAATAGAGCAGCGAAAACGTCGCGTAGCCCGCGCACAGCAACGCGAGGCTCGCGCGCCAGAAGGCGGGCGTGCCGCGCTCGATATAGGGAATGGCGGATGGCGAAGTGCTGGACGCAGCGGTGTTGCGCCCGGCGCCCGGTGATGCAGTCACGACTCAAACTCCTCGCGGAAAAGCAAAGGCGCAACGATACGCCTTTCGCGCGATCCGTGCCGTCGCGCTTTCCGCGCTTGCCCGGGCGCTCCTTATGGCCTTATGGCGTTTCGCTGCCGCTCGCGGACCTGGGCGGATGCACGAGCGCGTCGTCCGAGGGCAGGGCCGCCGTGCTCCAGCCGCCGCCCAGCGCCTTCACGAGCGCGACGCTCGCCGCGAGACGCCGGCGCGCGATGCTCACGGCCTGGCGCTCGCTGGAGAGCGCCGTGGTTTGCGCGACCACCACGTCGAGATACGTGATCGCGCCGCTCTTGTAGCGATTTTCGACGATGGCGAGCGTGCGCTTCGCGGCGGCCACTGCGCGGTCCTGCGCAACGGCTTCCTGTTCGAGCACGCGCAAGGCCGCGAGGTTGTCCTCGACCTGGCCGAACGCATCGAGCACGGTTTCGCGATACTGCGCGACGTTCTCGTCGTATTGCGCGCGCGCCGCGTCGCGCACGGCGGCGCGGCCGCCGAAGTCGAGCAGCGTGCCAGCGAGCGCAGGGCCGAGCGACCAGAAGCGCGCGGGCGCGACGAGCCACTGGCTGTAATTGGTCGCCTCCAGCCCGCCTGTGACCGCGAGCATGAGGCTCGGGAAGAACGCGGCCTGCGCCACGCCCACCTGCGCGTTGGCGGCAGCCACGCGGCGCTCGGCGGCGGCGATGTCGGGGCGGCGCTCCAGCAGCGTCGAAGGCACGCCGGGCGGCGCGACAAACGCCTGGGCGGTGAGCGGCGCACCGGGCAGCACGGGCAGCGTGAAGGTGGACGGCGATTGCCCCGTGAGGATCGCGATGGCGTGTTCGAGTTGCGCGCGTTGCACGCCGAGATCGATCGCCTGCGCTTCGGTGGTTTGCAGTTGCGTCTGTGCCTGGCCGACATCGGCGTCGGTGGCGATGCCGCCGTCGTAGCGATGCTGCGTGAGCGCGAGCGATTCGCGGTAGGCGGCGAGCGTGTCGTCGAGCAACTGGCGCTCGCGGTCGAGGCCGCGCAGCTCGAAGTAGTCGGTCGCGAGCTCGGCCTGCATCGAGAGCAGCACGGCCTGCGTGTCGGCGGCGCTCGCCTGCGCGTTGGCCTTCGCATTTTCGACGCCGCGCGCGACGCGGCCCCAGACGTCGGGCTCCCAGGTGGCGTCGATGCCCACGAGGTAGTCGTTGATCGTGCGGCCTGCCGTCGACTTGAACGCGATGTTCTTCGAGGTACGCGCGCGCGAGTAGTCCGCGCCCGCCGTCACGGTCGGGAAGAAGCTCGAGCGCTGCTGCGCGACGTTCGCGCGCGCGGCGCGAAAGTGCGCCTGCGCGGCCTGCACGTTCTGGTTCGCCTGCGCGGCCCGAGCTTCGAGCGCGTCCAGTTGCGCGTCGCCATAGATCGACCACCAGGGGCCGCGCGGCGCGGTATCGGCAGGTTGCGCGGGCGTCCAGCCGCTGCCTTCGAGCTCCTTGTACGTGGCGGCGATGCCGACCTTCGGACGCACGTAGTCGGGGCCGACCTTGCAGCCCGCGAGCGCGGCGCTAAGGACGATCAGGACGCCAAGGACGGTGAGGGCGCTGCAGAGCGCCGCGCGGCGCGGCATGCTGAGCCGCGCGAAAGCGCTCGGGCCGATGGCGCGCTTCATGGTCGCCTTCATGGTCGCCCTCATGGTCGCCTTCATAGTGGCTTTCATGGCTTCCCGACGACGCGCACCGGCGTTCCATCGACGATCGAATCCTGCGGGTTCACGATCACGCGCTCGTTGCCCGCGAGTCCCGCGGCCACCGCCACGCGCGTGCCGAAGTCCACGCCGAGCGTGACTTTGACGAGCTTCACGCGGTTGTCCGCGCCGACGGTCGCGACTTTCACGCCATCGGGCCGGAACAGGAACGCGTTGCCCGGCAGCGTGAGCGGCGTGGCCTTGCCGTCGAGCGCGAAATGCACTTGCACATAGGCGCCGGGCAGCAGATCGCCGTTGGGATTGTCGACGTCCACTTCCACGAGCAGCGTGCGCTGCTGCGGGTCGACCGCGCCCGCGGTGCGCGCGACCACGCCCGGATAGCGCTTGCCTTGCGTTTCGTTGAGCGTGAGATACGCGTGCTCATTCGCGCGGATCTGCTGCGCGTACGCCTGCGGCACGTTCGCATAGACGCGCAGGCGGTCGGCCTGCGCGACATGGAACAGTTCCTTTTGCTGCCCGCCCGAGCTGCCAGCGTCGATCAGCGCGCCCACGTCGACATTGCGCGCCGTGACGATGCCGTCGAACGGCGCGCTCACCTTTTCGTACGACTGCAACTGCGAGAGCCGCGAGACGTTGAAGCGCGCTGCGTCGAGCGTCGCCTTTTTCGCGAGCATGTCGCCGGTCTTCTCGTCGGCGTCCTGTTTTGCCACGGAGCGGGTTTGCAGCATCTGCGTCCAGCGCCCGGCGGTCGTTTTCGCGAGCGCGTAGTTGGCTTCGGCGTTCGCGAGATCGGCGCGTGCGGCGCGCAACTGGTCGTCGACTTCGGGCGCATCGATCTCGGCGAGCAACTGCCCTGCCTTTACGTGCGCGCCGATATCCGCGTACCACTTGCGCAGATAGCCGTTGGTGCGCGCGTAAATGGGCGTGTCCAGAAACGCTTGCACATTGCCGGGCAGCACGAGATCGAGCGCGCGCTCGGAGCGCTGCGGCGTGACCACCTGCACGCTCAGCGTGCTTGCGCGTTGCGCTTCGCGCTCGAGCGCGGCGTGCGCGTTGTGACGCGACCAGATGCCCTGTGCGGCCAGCGCGATCACCACGAGCGCCGCGAGCACGAGCGGCCAGCGGCGTTTTTTGTGCCGGTCGCCGCGCGGGCCATGCGGATCTTGCGGCCGCCGTGGTCCATGCGGTCCGTGCGGTCCATGCGGTCCATGCGGTCCGTTCGGCCCGTGTGGCCCTTGCGGCGGCGGCGCGTCAGCGTGGCCCGGCTGCATGGCGGCTCCGCGTCGAAGGAGAAAAGGGAATCGTCGTCATGATTTGGGCACTACGTTTTCAATGGCGCGCTGGCGGCGCTCGCCGAGCTTGCGATACACGAGCGAGAACACCACGGGCACGAAGATCAGCGTCGCGAGCGTGCCCACCGCGAGCCCGCCGATCACGGCGCGCCCGAGCGGCGCATTCTGCTCGCCGCCTTCGCCCAGGCCGATGGCCATCGGCACCATGCCGATCACCATCGCGAGCGCCGTCATCAGCACTGGACGAAAGCGCGTGAAGCCCGCCTCGATGGCGGCGCGCGTGGCGTCGCCGTGTTCGCGCAACTGCTCGCGCGCGAAGCTGATCACGAGAATCGAGTTCGCCGTGGCGATGCCGATACACATGATGGCGCCCGTGAGCGCGGGAATGGAAAGCGTCGTATGCGTGAGGAACAGCATCCAGACGATGCCCGCGAGCGCGCCGGGCAGTGCCGAGATGATGATGAACGGGTCGAGCCACGATTGGAAATTCACGACGATCAAGAGGTACACGAGCACGATGGCGAACACGAGGCCGCCCAGTAATCCGGAGAACGAATGGTTCATCGTCTCGACCTGGCCGCGTAGACGGATCGTCGAGCCTTTGGGCAAATCGTCCTGCGTTTTGCTTGATTCGCGAATGATTTTCTCGACGTCGTCGGAGACCGCGCCCAGATCGCGGCCGTCCGCGCTGGCATAGATGTCGACGGTGGTCTGCGCGTTGTAGTGCGTGACGACCGCGTCGCCGGCCACGCGGTGCATGCTCGCGAGCGAGCCCAGGATATTGCTGCGCCCGTTCGCGGTGAGCGGAATATTAGCGAGCGATTGCAGCGAATCGATCGTGTACTGCGGCGCTTCGGTGATGACGTTGTAGCTCACGCCGTTCATGGGATTGAGCCAGAACGTGGGCGTGGTCTGCTGGCTGCCCGAGAGCGTGATGAGCAGGTCGCTCGCCACGTCCTTTTGCGTGAAGCCCGCTTGCTGCGCGCGCGTGCGGTCCACGTCGATGAAGATGCGCGGCAGGTCGGCGGGCTGCTGGATGCGCGCGTCGGCGAGACCCGGCACGCCGCGCAATTTCGCGAGCAGGCGCGCCGCGAAGGCGCGGTTGGCGTCCACGTCGCGGCCCGTGATCTGCACGTCGATGGGCGCGGGCATGCCGAAGTTCAGCGTCTGGCTCACGATATCGGCGGGCAGGAAGGCGAACTGGACGCCCGGGAATGTGTCGTTGAGCGTGCGGCGCAGCAGGCGCACGTAATCGGCCGTGGGGTGGTGGTCTTCGTTTAGCGAGATCAGCACGTCGGCGTCCGAGGTGCCGATCGTGCCGGTGTTGCTGTACGAGAGATTGATGCCCGAAACCGGCAAGCCGATGTTATCGATGATCGAATGCAGTTCGCGCGCGGGAATCAGCTGGCGGATGCGCTTGTCGATGCGGTCGGTGATGACGGCGGTTTCCTCCACGCGTGTGCCGGTTTTGGCGCGCAGGTGCAGCGCGATGGTGCCCGCATCCACCTCCGGAAAGAAGTCGCGGCCGAGAAACGGCAGCAACAGCAGTGAAAGAGCGCAGCACGCGAGAAACGCCGTCACGAACCACACGGGATGCGCGACGCGCGCCGCGAGAAACGCGCGATAGCGCACGCGCGTGCGCTCGAAACCGCGCTCGAACGCGAGGTGGATGCGCATGAATGGATTGCGCGTGCCCGCATGCATGTGATGGAGATCGGCGGGCTTGTGGTGATAGCGCAGCAGATACTTCGCGAGCGTGGGCACCAGCGTGCGCGAGAAGAAGTACGACGCGAGCATCGCGAACACCACGGCTTCAGCGAGCGGAATGAACAGATAATGCGCGACGCCCGTGAGCAGGAACATCGGCACGAACACGATGCAGATGGAGAGCGTGGAAACCAGCGTGGGCACCGCGATCTGGTGCGCGCCGTCGAGAATCGCCTGTTCGAGCGTCTTGCCCTGTTCGAGCTGCTGGCTGATGTTTTCGATGGCGACCGTTGCGTCATCAACGAGTATGCCGACGGCGAGCGCGAGGCCGCCGAGCGTCATGATGTTGATGGTCTCGCCTAGCGCCGCGAGCGCGATGATCGAAGTGATCATCGAAAGCGGAATGGAGATGGCGATGATGAGCGTCGCGCGCCAGTTGCCAAGGAAAAGCAGGATCATGAGCGCGGTGAGCGCGGCGGCGATGAGCGCCTCGCGCAGCACCCCCTGCACGGCAGCACGCACGAACAGCGACTGGTCGGCGACCGGGTCGATGTTGAACGAGGGCGGCACGAGATTGTGCAGCGTCGGCATCATCTCCTTGATGCGGTCGACGATCTCGAGCGTGGACGTGTTGCCGCTCTTGTTGATGGTGAGCAGCGACGCGCGTTGCCCATTCACGCGCACGATATTGGTTTGCGGCACGAAGCCGTCGCGCACGTGCGCGACATCGCGAATATAGATGGTGCCCGCCGCCGTGGTTTTCACAGGGATGTCGTTCAGCCCTGCTAGGGTGCTGGGGCTCGCGTTCATCAGCACCGAATATTCGGCCGCGCCGATCTTCGCCGTGCCCGAGGGCAGGATCAGGTTCTGCGCGCTGATGGCGTTCACCACGTCCATGGGCGAGAGGTTGTGCTGCTGTAGCGCGCGCTGGTCGATGTCGACCATGATCTGCCGCTGCTTGCCGCCATAGGGCAGCGGCGCGGAGGCGCCCGGCACCGTGGCGAGTTGCGTCTTGAGGAAGTTGTTGCCGTAGTCGAACAGCTCCTGCTCGGTGAGCTCCGGCGAGGAAAGCGACAGGCGCAGGATCGGCACCGTCGAGGCGTTGTAGCGCAGGATGAACGGCGGGTTGATGCCGGGCGGCAGCGAGCGCAGTTGCGCCTGCGAGAGCGACGTGACCTCGGCCAGCGCCTCGTCCACGTTGGCGTGCGGCTGGAAGAAGATCTTCACGACCGTCACGCCGTTGAGCGAGGTGGACTCGGTGTGCTCGATGTCGTTGACGGCCACCGAGAGCCCGCGCTCGTAGTTGATGGCGATGCGGCGCGACATCTCGTCGGCGGGCAGCCCCGTGTAGGTCCAGATGACCGACAGCACGGGAATGTCGATATTCGGGAAGATGTCCGTGGGCGTGCGCAGGATCGTCAGCGGACCGACGATCAATAGCAGAAGCGCCAGCACGATGAACGTGTAGGGGCGCTTGAGTGCGAGCCGGACGATCCACATGGAACGGCAGATTCCTTCGCTTGTGGCGGTGCGCCGCGCGAGGACTCGGGCCAATGGCGCAATGGCGTCCGGGTCCTGGGCAGCGGTGTTATGGCCGATATCAGTACGCAGCTATCGCGCGGTCATCGCGCAGTTGTCATGCTGTTATCGGATGTCTCCTTTGGGCAGGACTATAACGCTTGCCCCAAATAGTCAGAGTACTTTTGGAGGCACGGCTTCACAAGCGCCGCGGACCGTGTTTACCGTCTGTTACAGTCAGGTTTTTGTAAGTCGAATGGGGGCGCGAGCTGCCCCCCTATTTTTTGCTTTGCGCAAGCGGCCCAAATGAGGCAAAAATGCGTAAACCGGTTGGGTTGGTTGGGTCCGAAGCGCGCGAGCGGGCATCGGAAAAGCTGTAGTGAAGAGGCAGTGAAGCAGAAATGAAGCGAGGCAGTGGCCCGCCGGAGCAGGTTGGATGTGTGCGCAACTTCGAATGCGCACCAGTTTTTGTCAGCACACTGATCGGCTTTTCCTGCGGGGAAGCCGGCAATGGAATGGGAACGGGGAAACATCATGCAAGTCGGTTCTATCGTCCGCACGGTACATATCGCCGTGCCTCATGGCGCGCGTGGCATCGTGATGCGCATTCTCGGCGACATGGCCATGGTTACGTGGTACGTCGGGGAGCCTGGCGCGTCGAAGCAGCTCAACACCGAACCCTTTTTTCTGGTGGATCTGATAGATACGGGCGAGCACGTCATGCCCGTCGGCGCGAATCTGCACTGAGCGCGCCCCCAATTTGAACTGCAAACTGGGCGAACTGAATGAACTGAAGTTACCCCGAGTTTGGCCCGAATTTGACCTGGCCTCGCCGGCGCGGCGCGCACGATGCACAATGCGAGGATGAACGATCCAACCACATTTGCATCGGGCGATCCGTCCGGCACGAGCCAGGCCGCGCCTTACGCCCGCCTCACGCCCGAGTGCGTGCTCGATGCCGTCGATGGCATTCTGATGCCCGCGGGCCGTCGCACCGACGGCCGCATGCTGGCGCTCAACAGCTACGAGAATCGCGTCTACCAGATCGGCGTGGAGGACGAGGCGCCGCTCGTCGCGAAGTTCTATCGTCCCGAGCGCTGGACCAACGAGGCCATTCTCGAAGAGCACGCGTTCATGGCCGAACTCGCCGCGCGCGAGATTCCCGTCGTGCCCGCACTCGAATTCGAAGGCCGCACGCTGCACGAGCATGAGGGTTATCGCTTCGCGCTATTCGAGCGGCGCGGCGGTCGCGCGCCCGACCTCGACCGCAGCGAGACGCTCGAATGGATCGGCCGCTTCATTGGCCGCATTCACGCGGTGGGCGCGACCGAGCCGTATCGCGCGCGTCCTTCGATCGACATCGAGAGCTATGGCTACGAGCCGCGCAGCTGGCTGCTCGAACACGGCTTCGTGCCCGCCGACGTGCGCGAAGCGTGGGAAGCGGTCGTCGCGCTCGCGCTGCAAGGCGTGGAGGCGGCCTTCGAGCGCGCCGGCGACGTGCGCAAGCTGCGTTTGCATGGCGATTGCCACCCGAGCAACGTGCTCTGGACCGACGCGGGTCCGCACTTCGTCGACTTCGACGATAGCCGCATGGGTCCCGCTATCCAGGATTTGTGGCTGCTGCTGCCCGGCGACCGCGCGGACGCCTCGCGCGCGCTTGCCGATCTGCTCGCGGGTTATGAAGACTTCTGCGAATTCGACCCGCGCGAACTGCATCTGACCGAGGCGCTGCGCACGCTGCGGCTCATTCACTACTCGGCCTGGCTCGCGCGGCGCTGGAGCGATCCGGCATTCCCGGCGGCGTTCCCATGGTTCAACACCCAGCGCTACTGGGAAGAGCGCATTCTCGAACTGCGCGAGCAGATCGGCGCGATGCAGGAAGGGCCGCTCTGGCCCGTTTGAGTCTGTTTGAGTCTGTTTGAGCCGGATGCATTGCGCGCGCCGCACGGTTTGCGTGTCGCGCGCCGCCGTTACTGCATACGCGGCGCAAGCGCCTGCGGTTCCTCGATGTCGTGGGGATTGCCCGTTTGCTCCGTCGCGTCCATCGCCGGTTTCGCGATGGGCTTGACGATCAGCGGCGCGCGCAGGTCGCGCGCCATCGTCTCGAAGGTGGGGCGCATCTGCGTGAAATCGGCGGGACTGCAAACGTCGCTCGAAAAATGCGTGCGGCCCGTGCGCATCACGCGCAGCACGTTGGCGTTCGTATCGAGCGTGTACTGCGAGCGGTAGTCGATCAGCGTGGTCGCGGCGTGTTGCGGCGAGGGCATGTCGAGCACGCGCAGCCCCGGCGGCAACGCGATGCGTGTGCGCTCGGTCACGACCACGTTGCGGCACACGAACGGCTGCGTGCGGCGCGGCTCGCCCAGCCAGTAGCGCAGATTCGCGTCGATCCCGCCCACGAGGCTCGTGAGCGTAGGCACGGGCGTGGTCATTTGCGGGTCGACGAAGCCGTCCAGCGTGCCCGTGAGCGTCACCACGAGCGGCCCCGACGTGGCGTCGAGCGGGCTGGACGCGAGCACGGCGTTGCCGCGCAGGTTCGCGTTGCGCAGTTCCCATTGCAGCGATTCCTCGCGCTGCGCGGGCGTTTGCAGACGCAGCACGCTGCGCGTCTGCTCCGCGGCCCAGCCTTCGGACTGCAAACGATAGATGAAGCGCGCCGAGCCATCGGGCGCGACGGTGATGTCCAGATCGCTCTCGCGCGCGGTCATTTCGGTGGCGGGCGTGCGCATGAGCGTGCCGTCGCCGGCGAGCACGGTCTCGCGGTTCATGTCCGTCGAGGGCAGATAGCCGAATTCGACGTTGTTCGCGGTGGAGTCCGCGAAGAGCTGCAAGTCGGGCAGCCAGGTGATGACATGATTGATCACACCGAAGCCCGGCACCGAAGGCAGCGTGTAGACCGTGCCGCTGTTCACGAGCGCGGGCACGTTGCGCACGCCCACGGCGTCGAGCAGCGCGCCATAGAGCGCGACGTGGTCCTTGCAGTCGCCGTAGCGGTTCGCGAGCACCTCGGTCGTGCGATGCGGCACGATCTCGCCGCGCCCGACATTGACCGCCACGTAGCGGATATTGCGGCGTACCCAGTCGTAGAGCGTTTGTGCTTTCGCGCGCGGGGTGGCATCGTGCGCGGTGAGCGTTTGCGCCAGGCGCACGACGGCCGCGTTGCGCGCGCTCGGGTCGACGGCGGCTTCGCGGTAGACCTTCGCGAATGCCGCGTAATCGGGGAAGGTGGAGACCATCAGACGGTCGCCATAGCTTACGTAGGAAACCGAACCATATTCGAGGCGTGCGAAATTCGCCTTGTCGTAGCGGTATTCATGGCGCGTGCGGCCGTTCGCCGTGACTGGATCGAGCGCGGTGAAGCCGCGCGCGTCGGCGTAGAGCGGCACCTTCGCGGGCAGGTCGTAGATCACGCGGAAATTGTGCGTGGGCGCCATGTCGGGCGGCGTGAAGTCGCTGAACCAGCCGGGCACGAGCGGCACGCGCTGGGTCTTGCGCCACGTGAGATGCAGGCGCGCGCCGGGCTCGACGGCCGGGAACACGATGACCTTGTCCTGCACGTCCTGGAACATCGGGGCATCGAAGGAGCGTACTTCCTGTACATCGCGAATCTGCTCGGGTCGCACGTTGTGGCGCTGGCCCTGGGCGTCCTCGGTCCAGGCCTCCAGGATATCGACGTGCGCCATGCCGCGGTTGAACCACACGTAATACTGGCCCGCGCGCGCAATGCCCGCTTCGGTGTTGATGCGCAGCGTGAGCGTATCGAGCTTGGTATAGGAGCCGTCGGCGTTGACGGTGAACGTTTGCGTCTCGGCCTCGTTGGTGTAGGGCGCCTGGTCGGCGGCGTTGCCGACCGTGGGCGCAGTAGTCTCGATGGGCGCGGGCATTCCGGTCGCATTCGCGCCGAAGGCCGGGCCGAGGACTGCGATGCAAAGAGCGAGGGCGTGGCGCATGGCGGCGTTCCGTGAGCGGCGCGGCGGTTATGGGGACGGTTCTCGCAGGGAATTCGGCGCGATACCCTCACTTAAAAGTCGCCCTGTTTTCTTGTCAAGCGGGGGCCGCTCATAGCGGCGCGGATTGCCGCGCGGATTGCCCTGCGGATTGCCCTTGTGTGACTGGGCAACGCACGTTCGCAAGCCCGCTATGAATGTGACCAGGCCCTGGCGTCAGACGTCGCAGCTCGACCCGACGCTCGCGGCCTGTTCGCGCGCGGCCTTGGCGCCTTCGACCTGGAGGATGGTGGGCAGGGAAACGCCGTTTTTCGCGGCCGTGACTTCGGCGAGGATCGACACGGCGATCTCCGGCGGCGTGCGGCTGCCGATATAGATGCCCACGGGCCCATGCAGCCGCGCGAGCTCGGCGTCGCTCAAATCGAACTCCTTCAGGCGCTCGCGCCGCGCCGCGTTGTTGCGCCGCGAGCCTAGCGCGCCCACGTAGAACGCGCGTGTTTTGAGCGCCTCCATGAGCGCGAGGTCGTCGAGCTTGGGATCGTGCGTGAGCGCGATCACGGCACAGCGCTCGTCGAGCTTCATGTCGAGCACGGTGTCGTCGGGCATGGTGCGCACGAGCGCGGTGCCGGGCACGTCCCACGTGTCGGTGTATTCCTCGCGCGGGTCGCACACCGTCACCTGATAGTCGAGCCCCACGGCGATCTGGCACAGGTAGCGCGAGAGCTGCCCGGCGCCGATCACGAGCATGCGGTAACGCGGGCCGTGGATCGTGAGCAGGCGCGTACCGTCGAAGTCCAGGCCGTCGGTGACGCTCGCGTGGTTCAGCGTGGCCTTGCCGCTGGCGATGTCGAGCGTGCGCGCGACCAGCTCGCCGCGCTCCACGGCTTCGAGCAGCGCGCCGATGCCGGATGTTTCGGTGAGCGGCTCCAGCACGAGCTGGATGGTGCCGCCGCAGGGCAGTCCGAAGCGGTGCGCCTCTTCGGCCGTGATGCCGTACTTCACGGCCTCGGGCTTGACGATGCCGATGCCTTCGCGGCGCACGCGGTCGATCAGGTCGTCTTCGATGCAGCCGCCCGAGACCGAGCCCACCACGAGGCCGTCGTCGCGCACGACGAGCATCGCGCCCTCGGGGCGCGGCGACGAGCCCCACGTCTTCACCACCGTCACCAGCAGGGCGCGGTGGCCTTCTTCGAGCCAGCGTACGCTGGATTTCAGGACTTCGAGATCCACGCTGTCCATGATCGTTTCCTCTTTTGCGGTTCATCGCCGTCGGCACCTTCGGCGTCGGCGGCTTGTGTTGCGGATAGGTCTTGCGCCGCGGCTTCCTGCCCGGCGTCGCCGGCTAGCTGCTCGGTGAAGCGCTTGAAGAACTCGGCGGCGATCTTGCGCGCCGCGCCGTCGACGAGACGCGAGCCGATCTGCGCGAGCTTGCCGCCTACCTGCGCGCTCGCGGTATAGCTGAGCGTGGTGGCGTCCTCGCCGGCGGGTTCGAGCGTCACGCGCGCATCGCCCTTGCCGAAGCCCGCCGCGCCGCCCTGGCCCTCGAACTGGATCGTGTAGCTGCGCGGCGCGTCGATATCGGCGAGCTGCATGCGGCCCTTGAAACGCGCCTTCACAGGCCCGACAGCAGCGGTAAGGGCGACAGCATACGCGTTCTCGCCATCGGCATCGATGCTCTCGCAGCCCGGAATGCACACCTTGAGTATCGCCGTGTCGTTGAGGGCTTCCCACGCGCGCTGCTGCGGCACCGGCAGCGTGTGGCTTTCGGTCAGCTCCATTGTCTCGCTCCTTCTCTCTCAGGTGGGTCTTGCTGAATGTGTCGCGAAATGTGTCGGCGCTTGCGTTGGCGCTTGTTTCGACGATTGTGTCGACGGTTGCGGGCGCGAACGGCCGGGCGATGCGTCTTGCAGGCTGCGGCCGAACGCTTCCAGGCTCTCCAGGTTGTGAACCGGATAGTGCGCGTCCACATGCGGCAACATCGCCTGCACGCCGCGCGCCTTCGGTTCGAAACCGCGATAGCGCAGCAGCGGATTGAGCCACACCACACGATGCGCGAAGCGGTGCAGGCGCGCCATTTCCTCGGCGAGCGCGCCGCCCGGGTCGTGATCGAGGCCGTCGGTGACCATCAGCACCGTGGCACGACCGCCCAGCACGCGGCGCGCCCAGCGCCGGTTGAACTGCGCGAGCGTCTCGCCGATGCGCGTGCCGCCCGACCAGTCCGCCACCTGCGCGCTGAGCTGGGCAAGCGCGACGTCGGGGTCGCGTTCGCGCAGCGCGCGCGTGGCGTGCGTGAGGCGCGTGCCGAACAGGAACACCTGCAGGCGCTCGCGCGATTGCAGCAGCGCGTGGCAGAAGTAGAGCACGGCGCGCGAATAGCTGCTCATCGACCCGGAGATGTCGAGCAGCAGCACGAGCGGCACCTTGCGCTCGAGGCACGCGCGGTACTTCCAGACGGTCCAGTCGCCGCCCGCGCGCACGGCGTGACGTGCGCTCGCGCGCAAATCGGCATGCGTGCCGTGCGACGACGCCTTGAGGCGCCGCGTGCGCTCGGTCGCGAGCGGCAGGCGCCGCGCGCGGATCAGGTGGCGCAGCGCGCGCCACTCGTCGGCGGAAAGCGTGTCGAAGTCGCGATGGCGCAGGCGCTCTTCGGCGCTGAAGCTCGCTTGCGCGCGCAGTTCGTGCTCTTCATGAGCCGGCGGCGCGTGCGTGCCTGTGCGTGACGCCTGACGTGCTGCTAGTGCATCGGCGAGGCGATTGTTGCGGCGCGGCGGCGGCAGGGCGCCTTGCACCTTCGGCAGCAGCAGCGCGCGCAGCTTGCCCTCCCAGTCGGGATCGCGCCAGAACAGCTCGAACGCGGCGTTGAAGAGTTCGCGCTCATCGGGCGCGGCGGTGAGCAAGGCGGCCAGCGCGGCGCGCACGTCGTCGCGGCGCGTGAGGTCGATGAAGCTCAGCGCTTCGAGCGCATCCACGGCGCGCGCGCTCGACATCGGCAAGCCCGCGCCGCGCAGCACGCGCACGAAATGCACCACGTTGCGCGCGAACATTGCCGGCTGCGCTTTCTGTCTCTCGTGCGAGCGGTGCGGCGCGTGCGGCATCGGCGTCACTCCGCGAGCGCGAGCGTCTCGACGATCCGCTGCGTGTCGAGCTGCGCGAGATCGTCCTGATACTTGAGCAGCACGCCGAGGGTGTCCTGCACCGACTGCGGGTCGAGTTCGGTCACCGAAAGCGCCGCGAGGGCCCGGCACCAGTCGATCGTCTCGGCAATGCCGGGCGCCTTGAACAGATCCATCGAGCGCAATTGATGCACGAACGCCACGGCGCGGCGTTGCAGCTCGGCGCCGGTCTCGGGCGCGCGCGCCGCGACGATGGCCAGCTCGCGCGCGCGCTCGGGGTAGTCGAGCCACTGATAGAGGCAGCGCCGCTTGAGCGCGTCATGGACCTCGCGTGTGCGGTTCGAGGTGATGACGACGAGCGGCGGCACGCTCGCGCGCACCGTGCCGTATTCGGGAATCGACACCTGGAAGTCCGAAAGAAGCTCGAGCAGGAAGGCTTCGAACGGCTCGTCGGCACGGTCGATCTCGTCGATCAGCAGCACGCGGCGCGCGCCGGGATGATGCGGGTCGGGCTGCAGCGCCTGGAGCAGCGGACGCTTGAGGAGGAATTCGTCGCGATAGAGCGTGTCGCCGCGTGGCTTTTCGCCCGATGCTTCGGCCAGGCGCAGCGCCATGATCTGGCGCGGATAGTCCCATTCGTAGAGCGCGCTGGCCGTATCGAGCCCCTCGTAGCATTGCAGGCGCAGGAGCGTCGTGCCGGCGAGCGCGGCCGCCGCTTTCGCGAGTTCGGTCTTGCCTACGCCCGGCTCGCCTTCGAGAAAGAGCGGACGCTCCATCTTGAGCGCGAGAAAGAGCGCTGTGGCTAGCTCGCGGCTCGCGAAATAGCCGTGCGCTTCGAGCTGCGAAAGCGTGTGGTCGATCGTGGCGGGGAGCATGGCGGGCCTGAAAGTGGGGCAAGAGGTGCGGGCAAAAGCGATGAAAAAGCGCAGACAAAAAGCGCAGACAAAAAGCGCATGGGCCGCCCGCTCGCGCCACGCCACGCGCGGGCGGCCGTAGAGGCCGCGTCTAGCCGAGCGCCTTAGTCACTGCTCGCGCCGCGAGTATCGGGATCAGATGCGCGCGGTACGCCGCGCTCGCGTGCAGATCCGTGTTGAGCTCGTCCGGCGCGATGCTTACCGCGCGCGCCGCCGCAGGCGTGAAGCTCGCCTTGAGCGCATCCTCGAGCCCGCTCGCGCGGAATACCGAAGACGCCGCGCCCGTGATGGCCACGCGCACATCGGGAGCGCCCGCCGACCCATCCGCGAATTGCGCGATGAACACGCCCGTCAACGCGAAATGCGAAGCCGGGTTGTTGAACTTCTCATAGGCGGCGCGCTGCGGCACCGGAAACTCGACCGCGACGATCAACTCGTCGGGTTCGAGCGCGGTCTCGTACATGCCGAGGAAGAAGTCGTCGGCGGCAATCCGGCGGCGGTCCGTCACGACCGTGGCGTTCAGGCCGAGCACGGCGGCGGGGTAGTCGGCGGCGGGGTCGTCGTTGGCGAGCGACCCGCCCAGCGTGCCGAGCGCGCGCACCTGGCGATCGCCGATGCCCGCGGCCAGAAGCGCCAGAGCCGGCAGCGTGGCCTGGATCTGCGCGTTCGCGGCGACATCGGCATGGCAAACCGCCGCGCCGATCTTCACCACCTTGCCGTCCACCTCCACGGTCTTGAGCGCGGGAATGCGCGTGACGTCCACGAGCGTCGAAGGCTGCGCGAGGCGCAGCTTCATCGCCGCGAGCAGGCTCTGGCCGCCCGCGAGGAATTTGGCGTCGGGGTCGGCATTGAGGGTCTTCACCGCGCCTTGCGCGTCGCTGGCGCGCTGGTAGTCGAATGCATACATGGTGCGCCTCCGCTCAAGGTTGTTGTGATGACTGCGTGGATTGGGCGGCCTGGATCGCCTCCCACACGCGATGCGGCGTGGCCGGCATCTGCAGATCCTTCACGCCGAGGGGGCCCAGCGCGTCGAGAATCGCATTGATGACGGCCGGTGGCGAGCCGATTGCGCCTGCCTCGCCGCAGCCCTTCACGCCGAGCGGATTGTGCGTGCATGGCGTGCCCTTGGCGGTCTCCACCGTGAACGAGGGCACATCGGACGCATGCGGCATCGCGTAGTCCATATACGAGCCCGAGAGCAACTGGCCGCTCTCGTTGTCGTAGACGCAGCGCTCGAGCAGCGCCTGGCCGATCCCCTGGCCGAGCCCGCCATGCACCTGGCCTTCGACAATCATCGGATTGATGACGTTGCCGAAGTCGTCCACGGCCGTGAAGCGCTCGATGCGCGTCTCGCCCGTCTCGGGATCGACTTCCACTTCGCAGAGGTACGCGCCCGACGGATAGGTGAAGTTGGTGGGATCGTAGAACGCGCTTTCGTCGAGGCCCGGTTCGAGCGTTTCGAGCGGATAGTTGTGCGGCACATAGGCCGAGAGCGCGATTTCGGCGAAGGCCTTGGTACGGTCGGTGCCCGCGACACGGAACACGCCATCGGAGAATTCGATGTCCTCCACGCCCGCTTCGAGCATGTGCGCGGCGATCTTCTTCGCCTTGGCTTCGATCTTGTCGAGCGCCTTCATGATGGCCGAGCCGCCCACCGCGATCGAGCGCGAGCCGTAGGTGCCCATGCCGAACGGAATGCGCGCGGTGTCGCCGTGCACGATGTCGATTTGCTCGATGGGCACGCCCAGACGCTCGGACACCACCTGCGCAAAGGTCGTCTCGTGGCCCTGGCCGTGGCTGTGCGAGCCCGTGAAGACCGTGACCGATCCCGTGGGATTCACGCGGATCTCGCCCGCTTCGAAGAGGCCCGCGCGCGCGCCCAACGCCCCTGCGATATTCGACGGCGCGAGACCGCACGCCTCGATGTAGCACGAGTGGCCGAGGCCGCGCAGCTTGCCGTTCGCCTTCGATGCGTCGCGCCGCGCCGGATAGCCATTCACGTCGGCGAGTTCGAGCGCGCGAGACAGGCAGGCCTCGTAGTCGCCGATGTCGTAGGTGAGGCCCACGGGCGTGGCGTAAGGGAAGCTCGTGATGAAGTTGCGGCGGCGGATTTCGGCCGGATCGAGGTTCATCTCGCGCGCGGCGGTTTCCACCAGACGCTCGACCACGTAGGTCGCCTCGGGGCGGCCCGCGCCGCGATAGGCGTCCACGGGCACCGTGTTCGTGAACACGGCCTTCACCTCGGCGTAGATCGCGGGCGTGGTGTACTGGCCCGCGAGCAACGTCGCGTAGAGGATGGTGGGCACGCTGGAGGCGAAGGTCGAGAGATACGCGCCCATGTTCGCCGTGGTGTGCACGCGCATGGCGAGGAACTTGCCGTTCTTGTCGAGCGCGAGCTCGGCCTTCGTCACATGGTCGCGGCCATGGGCGTCGGAGACGAACGACTCGCTGCGCTCGGCGGTCCACTTCACCGGGCGGCCGATTTTCTTCGCGGCCCAGGTGAGCGCCACGTCCTCGGCATACAGAAAGATCTTCGAGCCGAAGCCGCCGCCCACGTCGGGTGCGACGATGCGCAGCTTCGTCTCCGGCAGCCCGAGCACGAACGCGGCCATCAGGAGGCGCTCGACGTGCGGGTTCTGGTTCGCCACGTAGACCGTGTAGGCGTCGTCGTGGCGGCGGTAGCTCGCGTTCACGGCGCGCGGCTCGATCGCGTTCGGGATGAGCCGGTTGTTCACGATGTCGAGCGTCGTGACGTGCGCGGCCTGGGCGAAGGCGGCGTCGGTGGCGGCCTTGTCGCCGTGGCCCCACGTGTAGCAGGTGTTGTTCGGCACGCCGTCGTGCACGAGCGGCTGGCCCGCGTCGGCCGCATGCGCGGTATCGACGCTGGCGGGCAGCTCCTCGTAGTCGACTTCAACCTGCTCGGCGGCGTCCTTCGCGGCCTGCATCGATTCGGCGATCACGAGCGCAACCTGGTCGCCCACGTGGCGCGCCTTCTCGTGCGCGATCACGGGATGCGGCGGCTCGTGCATGGGCGTGCCGTCGATGCTGTGGATGAGCCAGCCGCATGGCAGGCCGCCCACGTTATCGGCGGCGAGGTCCGCGCCGGTGAAAACGGCCACTACGCCGGGTGCAGCCTTGGCCGCGCTGGTATCGACGCTCTTGATGCGCGCGTGCGCATGCGGCGAGCGCACGAACACGGCCCAGGTCTGTGCGGGCAGCACGACATCGTCGGTGTACTGGCCCGCGCCGGTGAGGAAGCGATAGTCTTCCTTGCGCTTGACCGAGGCGCCGATCATGCGGGGCGTTTGGGAGTCGGGTGCATTCATGGTGTTTGCTCCCTTACGTTGCCGATGCGGCCGACGTGGCCGGTGCAGCCGCGCCGGCGCGCATGCCTTCGGCGCCCTCGAGCACGGCCTTCACGATGTTGTGATAGCCCGTGCAGCGGCACAGATTGCCGTCGAGACCCGCGCGCACGTCGGCTTCGGTGAGACCCGGCTTTTCGGTGGCGAGCGCGATGGCGCTCATCACCATGCCCGGAGTGCAGAAGCCGCACTGCAGGCCATGGCATTCGCGGAAGGCCGCCTGCATGGGGTGGAGCGTGCCGTTGCCGCTGTTGTTTGCGCTGTTGTTTCCACTCGCGGCGGCGAGCCCTTCGATCGTGGTCACGTCCATGCCCTCGCACTGCACGGCGAGCTGGTTGCACGACTTGATCGCGCGGCCGTTGAGGTGGACGGTGCATGCGCCGCATTGAGCGGTGTCGCAGCCGACATGCGTGCCGGTGAGGCGTAGCTGCTCGCGCAGGAACTGGACTAGTAGCGTGTGGGGTTCGACTTCGGCGGTCACGGGCTTGCCGTTGACCGTCAGGCTGAGACTGATCGCCATTGACTGTCTCCTCTCGACCAGAGTTCGAGCGTCGTGCTCTGGTCCCATGCAAAGTGATGGTAGGGACCGGCCTGGGCCCGCATTCACCTGTTGCCCCGCTGGTGCCGCCTGCTGTCTTTCGCCCAGAATGCATCGCGCAACGGGCACGATGCGTCTGCCGCGCGCGATGGCGGGCAGGCTGGACGGAAACGGGGACGAGGGTCCGGCTGGTGCTTTGCTGTTCAGTGATGCCTGGTGGTGCCTGGTGACGCCTGGATAGTGCGAGGTGCTGCGATAACGATGCCGGGACAGTAAAGCACACTTTGCCGATTCGCGCTGCGCGGGCTTTTACCGTTTTTCAGCCGTCTTTTAACTGTGGCGCACGATGCAAAACGGCCCGCGCCGGAGACCGGTGCGGGCCGTTGCAGTGCAGCGAAAAGCGCAGCGAGACAATGCGCCACAAAGCATGGCACAGCGCGCGGGTGAGCGCGCCGTACGGGCGCTTCAGTGGTCGTGTGGATGATGCGCGAGGCGCGAATGGCGGCGCGAGTAGAGGAAGTAGATCGCAAGACCGATCACCAGCCACACCACGAACGCGACCCACGTGATCCACGCGAGATTGAGCATGAGGAACAGGCACGAGGCCACCGCGAGGATCGGCACGACCGGCACGCCGGGGCAGCGGAACGCGCGCGGCAGGTCGGGGTGCGTGCGGCGCAATACGAGCACGGCGATGGAGACCATCGAGAACGCCGCGAGCGTGCCGATGTTGATGAGCTCGGCCAGCACATTCAGCGGCACGAGCGCGCCGATCAGGCCGAAGAAGATGCCGACGAGCCACGTGGTGAAGAACGGCGTGGCGTAGCGCGGATGCACCTTCGAGAGCTTCGCGGGCAAGAGGCCGTCGCGCGACATGGCGAAGATGATGCGGGTCTGGCCATAGCTCATCACGAGAATCACGGTGAGCATGCCAAGCACGGCGCCAAGGTCGATGAAACCGGCGACCCACTTCTGGCCGGCCACTTGCAATGCGTACGAAACGGGGTGGGCGATGCCGGCGAACTGCTGCCAGGGCACGATGCCCGTGACGACCGCCGCGACAGCCACGTACAGCACCGCGCACACGATCAGCGACGCGATGATGCCCACGGGCAGGTCGCGCTTCGGATCCTTGACCTCTTCGGCTGCCGAGGACACCGAGTCGAAGCCGATGAACGCGAAGAACATCACGGCGGCGGCGCCGAACACGCCGTCCCAGCCATGCGGCATGAACGGATGCCAGTTCGCGGGCGTCACGTGGAAGGCGCCCACGGCGATCACCAGCAGCACGACCGTGACCTTGATCGCGACCATGACGTTGTTGATGCGGGTGGACTCGCGCACGCCAATGGAGAGCAGCGCCGTGATGACCATCATCACGAGGAAGGCGGGCAGGTTGAAGAGCGTGAACGAACCGGGCACGGCGCCGGGCGCGGCGGTGAGGACCACCGGCAGCGAGACGCCGAAGCCCGAGAGCAGCGACTGCAGATAGCCCGACCAGCCCACCGAGACCGCCGAGGTCGCGAGCCCGTATTCGAGCATCAGGTCCCAGCCGATGATCCAGGCGACCAGCTCGCCGAGCGTGGCATACGAGTAGGTGTAGATCGAGCCGGCCACGGGAATGGTCGAGGCGAACTCGGCGTAGGCGAGCGCCGCGAAGCAGCAGGCCACGGCGGCGATGATGAACGAAAGCATCAGCGCGGGGCCGGCCTGCACGGCGCCGGTGCCGGTCAGCACGAAAATGCCGGTGCCGATGATTGCACCGACGCCGAGAAAGGTGAGGTCCAGTGCGCCGAGAGTCTTCTTCAGACCGGCGCCTTTGGCGCTCGCCTGCAGCATGTGTTCGACGTTCTTCTTGCGAAAGAGGGACATTGGGCGGGGAACTCCAGATAAAACGCAGGGCAGCAACGCAAACGCGAGGGACGCAAACGCGCGCTCGTGCCGCTTGTGCCGCTCGTGACAATTCGTGTTTTTATGCCGTACGGCAGGGAAACCCGCAATTTTAGCGGATTGGGGCCAGCCAGCCGGTCGAGCAGGGTCGGGCGCGAACCCGATCCGGTGCGGGGCGGCGGTTGATTCCGCCGCAAAGCGGCGCAAGCGCGTGCATTCTTTGCACGAACCTGGCCGAAAAGGCGGAACTCATTTCCAGATCAACGGCTTATGGCGAGAAGGCGTCTTCGTGACACATTCTTTGCGCCGCGCATAGGGCAGGCCAGTCGTGGGTTGCGAATACGGCCTGGCCGGGCGCGACCTGGGCGGTCGGCCAGGTGCGTCCCGCTTGCTTCCCGCTTGCTTCCCGCCCGAGCCCGTGCGGCGTGCGCGGGCTCAGAGCCCCGGCGCGGGCGAGAGATCGACGAGCCGGTTGCTCATCACGTAGAAGGTGAGCTCGGCGTTGTTGGTGAGCTTCATCTTTTCCAGCAGCCTCGTGCGATAGACGCTCACCGTCTTTACCGAAAGCGAGAGCGTGCGCGCGATGTCGGTGAGGCGCTTGCCCGAAGCGAGCATGCAGAGCGTCTGGTATTCGCGGTCGGAGAGCTTTTCGTGCGGCAGTTGCTCGCCGTCGACGAGCACGTAGTCGGCGAGCGCTTCGGCCATTGCCGGGCTCACGTATTTACGGCCGCTCGCGACCTGCTGGATCGCCACGATCATCTGCGCGGCGTCCACCGTCTTCGAGAGATAGCCCGCCGCGCCCGCCTTCAACGCGCGCACGGCGTACTGGTCTTCGCGATACATGGAGAACATCAGCACCGGCACGCGCGGCGCCTTTTTCTTCGCGCGCTTGAGCACTTCGATGCCGTTCATGTCGGGCAGCGAGATGTCGAGCAGCGCCACGTCGCAGGCGTGCTTCGCGATGGCGGCGAGCGCTTCGGCGCCGCTTTGCGCTTCGATCACTTCGCTCGCGACCCCGCGATCGATCAGCAACTGGCGCACGCCCTGGCGCACCACGGCGTGATCGTCGACGAGCAGGATGCGCAGGGTCATGAGCGTGCGCCTTGCACGGGGTTCGGCGTCAGTCCGGCAGATGGGCGCGAAAGCAGCGTCTCCCAACGGAAGCGCGCTTCGACGGTCGTGCCGGGCCGGGCTGGATCGGCGGCTGCGCGGCGGGGTGCTGCGTTACTTGCAGTGCGCAGCGTGCCACCGAAGGCGGCGCAGCGCTCGCGCATCCCGGCGATGCCGTAGGCGCTGCGGCCATTAGCGCCGCCTTGGCCGCCCTGGCCGCCCTGGCCGTTCGGCGCGGCTTGCCCGCACTGCCGCCTGGCGCGCCGTGCGGCTTCGCGCGAGAGGCCCACGCCGTCGTCGATCACGCTCACGATCAGCTCGCTCGGCGTGCAGGTCAGCCGCACCTCGACCTGCGTGGCCTGGGCGTGGCGGGCGACGTTGGTGAGCGCTTCCTGCGCGACGCGGAACACCGCGAGCGCGGCCTCGGCGGGCAGACGCGCGAGTCGCGCTTCGTCGTCGCGGGCGAATCCGTTGATGTGGGGCGTGGCCTGCGAGCAGGCGATGAAGCGTGCGGCAAGCCCGGTGCGCGAGGCGAAGCCGCGCGTCCAACTGGCGAGCGCGGCGACGAGGCCCGCATCCAGCTCGGGCGCGTGCAGCCCGTCGAGCACATGACGCACGGCGTTGGCGGCGCAGTCCAGCGAGCGCATGGCGAGCGCGAGCGCCTCGGCGCATTGAGGCGGCGCATCGGCGGGCAGCCAGGTGTGGATGTTCGCGAGTGCGAAACGCGTGGCCGCCAGTTCGGCGCCGACGCTGTCGTGCAGTTCTTGCGCGAGCCGGTGGCGCGCGGCCTCGTCGGCGCGGACGCGCGCCGCGCCGGATGCGGCAATCCGCTCCTGCACGCGCGCGATGGCGTCGTGCGCCACGCGTGCGCCTTCGGTACTGGCGAGGAGGGGCAGGCCGCGCGCCGCGTAGGCGGCACGCGTGCCTGGCGCATCGGCGCGAGGCACGCTCGCGTCAAGCGCGGCGCGATTCGACATGTCCATCCATCCCCCGTTATTGCCCGTTCAGAAAGCGGTCCTTTTCTGTTCTTGCTTGCGCGATGGAGCATTCCCGCGCGACGACGCCCTTTGCGTTATCCACAGCACGGCGCAGCGTAACGAAATTTACATTCGGTAACAACCTGGACTTGACCCGGTTACGCGTTCCGACAGACCGATATTGCGGTCGCGATAATAGCTGAAAAATTGTGAAACTTCAGTCAGGACAATACTTAGCGACGAAAGCTCAGAAACAGTGTGAAGTTGGCCGGCGCTCGTTTTGTAGGAAAAACACTGACACGGACACTACGCGAATTCTGCGAAAAATGTAACCGCTGGCACCGCGTTGCGCGCGGTTTCTTGACGTGCTGCGATTGCGTGGCAAGCGGTAAACAAAAAAAACCGGAGCGCGAGGCTCCGGTTTTTGTCGAGCGGGCCGGTGGTTCCGGCCGACGGCGCGGGCTTTTAGCCCACAAACGCCTTTTCCACGACGTAGTGGCCCGGCTGGTTGTTGCTGCCTTCCGTGAGGCCGGCCTTTTCGAGCAGGGCGACGGTGTCGCGCAGCATGTGCGTGCTGCCGCACAGCATGATGCGGTCGCGCTCGGGCGTGAACCCGGGCAGGTCGAGGTCGGCGAACAGCTTGCCGGTGTCGATCAGTTCGGTGATGCGGCCACGGTTATCGAACACCTCGCGCGTCACGGTCGGGTAATAGACCAGCTTCTCGCGCACGATCTCGCCGAGGTACTCGTGCTCGCGCAGTTCTTCGGTGATGAATTCCTTGTACGCGAGTTCGTCGACGAAACGGCAGGTGTGCGTGAGCACGATCTTCTCGTAACGGTCGTAAATGTCCGGGTCCTTGATGATCGACATGAACGGCGCGAGGCCCGTGCCGGTCGAAAGCAGCCACAGGACCTTGCCGGGCAGCAGGTTGTCGGCTACCAGCGTGCCGACGGGCTTCTTGCCGATCAGAACCTTGTCGCCGACCTTCAGGTGCTGCAGGCGCGACGTGAGCGGGCCGTCCGGCACCTTGATGCTCAGAAACTCGAGATGCTCTTCATAGTTCGCGCTCGCGAGCGAGTACGCGCGCATCAGCGGTTTGCCTTCGACTTCGAGGCCGACCATGGTGAACTGGCCGTTGTCGAAACGCAGGGCCTGGTCGCGCGTGCAGGTGAAGCTGAAAAGCGTGTCGGTCCAGTGGTGGACGCTCAGAACGGTTTCTTCGGTGTGTTTGCTCATGGTTCCTGATGATGCGAAACAAGGTCCGCCGGACGGGGGCGTTCCTTCCGGCCGCGCATGACAGGGCATGACGGACTCGGTTTGACGATGCGCGGCGTGCGCTTTCCTGGGCGGTTGCCCATGCGTGCGCTTTGCGTTCCCGCTTTGCGACCCACGTTGCTTCCGCTTCTGTTCCCGCTTGTATTCCTGCTTTGTGCCCCGCTTTTCGCCAGCTTGCCAGCCGTCCCATTGCGAACGAGGCGCAGTCCGTTATTTTACCGCGAGCGTGCCTCGTGGGCTGTGCCGCGTCTAACGGGAGTGGTCGACCTGCTTGCGCGAGGTGTCGCGAGGTGCCGTGCCTGGCGCCTGCATGGCCCACGTGTGCGGGCCATGATGCGACAAAGCGGGCTTCGGCGGGATGCGGCGCGAGGGCGCGAACCTGGGAGTCCGGCAGCCCTTCGGACGGGCGGGTTTGGCCCGTGGGGGCATGCGCGCTTGCCGCGGGCGGCACGCGCTCGAACACGACGCATGCCGCTCGAATCTTTGTGCGAATGATACCGGAAGGTCTGTCGGGCCGCAGCAGAGACCCTGCTGGCGGGGGCAGATTCGGCGTGCGACGGCGTCGGATCTGCGCCATATAGTCGCACCTGGGCAGGGCTTGCCGTCTTGGCGCGTTTGCTGCGCTTGCTGCGTTTGCGCGAGAGGTCGGCGCGCCGGGATCAGCGATCGGCGGCGAGCTTTGCGGCGAGACCGATCAGCGCCGCGCCGCAGAACGCGTCGATGGGGCGGCGCAGCCGCTTGTAGCCGCGTTGCGTGCGATGGTCGGCGAACAGGAGCGCGAGGCTCGAGTGATAGCCGAACGACATCGTCGCCACGAGCGCGAGCGCCGCGCCGTAGAACCACAGTGGCGGATGAGCAGGAAAGATCGCCGCGAACACGCTGGTCCAGAACACGCAGGACTTCGGGTTCGTGAGGCAGGTGAGAAACCCCGCACGCCACGTGCGCAGCCAGGCGCGCCGGTCGGGCGGCGGCAGCGGGGTAACGGCTGCGTTTCCGGTGGAGCGGGTTGCGTTGGCGGTATCGGCCGTGTTGGCGGCATCGACGGCATCGGCCGCCTTTGCGTCGCGGCGCGCGCCCGAGCGCAGCAGCTTGATGCCGAACCAGAGCAGATAGAGCGCGCCGGCGACGCGCACGCCGTGATAGAGCCACTCGATATGTTGGAGCACCGCCGCGAAGCCCAGCATGGCGAGCGCGGCCCAGAGCGTGGAGCCCGTGCCCACGCCAAACGCCGAGGCGATGCCGAGGCCGCGCCGTCCCGCGAGCGAAAGCTGCGTCACCATGAAGAAGTTCGGGCCCGGGCTGACGAGCGCGAACAAATAAACGATGGCGATCTGGAGCAGCGTGGCGAAGAGGTGCATGCGAAGCCCGGCGGGAAGGGCGCACCCCAAGGGCGCGCAACGCGACATATTAGCGCGATTGCGTCTGCCATTCGTGGGGGATTGCTGGCGGTTGCGGCGCCGCGGGATGAGGCACGCCCCGCCGCGTCATTCGAGCCGCAGTCGCGCCATGTACGGCAGGTGATCGGAGAGCCAGGCCGTCTCTTGCGCGGGCTGGATCAGCTCGACCGGTTGCAGGCCGCGCACGAACATTTTGTCGAGCGCAAGGGCGGGCGAGAACGCCGGAAACGTGCGCGCCGGTTCGCCGAGCAGCGTCGCGACTTCTTGCAGGCCGTGCTCCGCGAAGAGCGGCACCGAGTCGTTGCGCCAGTCGTTGAAGTCGCCCGCGAGCACGAGTGGCCCTTGCGGCGCTTCCTTGGCGATCCAGTGCGCGATCCAGTGCATCTGCCGCAGGCGCGCGCTGCGCGTGAGCGCGAGGTGCGCGCACAGCAGCGTGACCGACTGGCCCGCCACGCTCGCGCGCGCGACGAGCAGGCCGCGCCGTTCGAAGCGGTGCGCCGAGATGTCCCAGCGGCCGCCCAGGTCGAGCGGATGCGGCGAAAGGATGGCGTTACCGTGCCGCCACGAAGGCTTGAACACGTTCGGCCCGAGCGCGATTTGCAGCTCGAGCGCGTCGGCGATTTCGGTGGCCTGGCAGTGCCAGACATCCGCGAGCGGGTCGCCGAGCTCGGCACCGAAGGTCGAGGAGAGGATCGGCTGCGGCAGACGCCGCGCCATCGCCTCCTGAAGGAACCAGGCGTCGGCGTGGGTGGACTGCACCCAGCGCCGCATCGCCTGCCAGGCCTGGAAGCCAAGCGGTGAGCGGCCCTTGTGCAGGTTCCAGCTCACCGCGACGAAGTCCCGGGTGTTGGCCGGCACCGCGTCGATGAGGGGTTGTTCGAGGTTTCGCATGCGCTTGTTACAACGAGTTCTTACGACAGTTTCGTTCGGATGGCAGATCGCGCTTCGGTTCAGCTCAGTTTAGAACCGATGCTTCCTGGCGGCGCTTCAGCGCTTCAGCGCTTCAGGGCTGCTGGGACGGCGGCGCGAGGCTTGCGCGCACCCGGTACGCAAGCGAGGGGTTCTTGTCGATGATCGGCCAGCTGACCCATTGACCGGCGGGCACCACGAGCCCCGGATGGTCGGCGTTCACCTGACGCGGCTGAGGCGGCAGCTTGCAGCCTGACGGGCTTTGCCGCGCGACGTCGTCTTCGAACGTCTCGTGGGCGTCGATCGAGAGGATCGATTCGGTCGGATTCGCCCGCAACGGCGAGACCGTGATGGTGCGCTGCAGGTCGATGCTGCCCGCGGGCTGGTCCTTGCAGCCGACCCGGTGCGAGACCACATTGTGATGGGTATCGGTGCGCGCCTGGCCGACCGTGGTCGTGCCGTTGAACGAGTCGATCAGCTGGCCGTCGCGGATCACCTGCAGCGTCCAGTTGACCACGGGTTGCACGCCGGGTTGCGCGTAGGGCTGCGGCGCGGCACCCGGTACTGGCGGTGGGGCGGGTACGGGTGCTGGCTGCGCATAGGGTCGCGGTGCTGGCGCCGGCGGTGGTGCGGGCGGTGGCGGCACCGCGGGGCGCGGCGCTGGCTGCGCGTAGGGCTGCGGTGTGGGTGCCGGCTGCGCGGCGGGCGCGGGCGTCGGTGCGGGTGCCGGCGTTGGTGCCTGCGTTGGCGTGGGCTGCACGGCGGGTTGCGGTGCGGGTTGCGGTGCGGGGGCCGGCAGTATCGGGGGTTGCGGCGCCGCTCCCGGCTGC
Source organism: Paraburkholderia tagetis (assembly GCF_022213065.1). Taxonomy (GTDB): domain Bacteria; phylum Pseudomonadota; class Gammaproteobacteria; order Burkholderiales; family Burkholderiaceae; genus Paraburkholderia; species Paraburkholderia tagetis. The sequence goes on along the minus strand of NZ_JAKLJA010000019.1, from coordinate 30,441 downwards.
GTGACAGGTTGCGCGGGTTGCACGTTCTCGTGCGGAGCGGGTTCATAAGCTGGCTCATAAGTCGGCTTGTGAACGGGCTTATGAGGGTTCTTGTGAACGGGGTGCGGGGCAGGCTTCGATGCTGCCTTGGGCGCTGGGGTTGGGGCTGCCTGCGGTGCTGCCTTGGGCGCTGGAGCCGGGGTTGCCTTCGGGGCTGGCTGAGGTGCTGCCTGCGGTGCTGCTTGCGGCGCTGCCTGCGGTGCGGACTGCGGGGCCGGCTTCGCCGCCGGCTGTTGGGCGGGCTCCGCGGACGGGGCCGGAACGGCGTGTACCACCGGTTGCGAGGCCGAATTCGCGGGCTGCACCACGCCCTGCGTCTGTGTCTGCGCGTTCGCGTTCGCGGTCGCGAACGCGGCAGCAGCGGCGAACAGGGTTGCGGCGAGGCAGTTCTTCAACAACGTCATATGGGCAGGCTCCATGCTCGCGTGCCTTGCGAGTCGGTTGTGCGGGCTCGCAACGGCGGGGCGGGTTCCTTATGACCTTCGATCCTATACCGGGTTCGCAAACACCGGACCGCAAGCATCGATTCAAATGAAGACGACGCAACGATGCTTCAACGGGTTAGTGTGTGACTATTTGTAATATAGGGGCAACAACGGAGTATTTCGAGGTCTATTTCCGAAGGGATTGTTATTTTATCTGCAACGATGATCGATCTGTAATGGGTGCCACCCATCGAGGCCCCCATCGATAGTCCGAGCTTGCCCCGGCGCTTGCCCAATTCAGCGCGCGTGCGCAATGGGTGGATTTACGCGCATATCCGGTACGTATTCGATACGAATCCGCCCTGCGCGGGGTCTACAATTTTTCTTATGGCGGCGTCAGGGAGGCGCCGCTGCCTTATTCGCCGGATGCGGACGCGAGCGACATGGATCAGATCGAATGTGTGGTGATTGGCGCGGGCGTAGTGGGCCTCGCCGTGGCGCGCGCGCTGGCGGCGCGCGGACGCGAAGTGATCGTGCTGGAGGCCGCCGATGCCATCGGCACCAGCACCAGTTCGCGCAACAGCGAGGTGATTCACGCGGGGCTCTATTACCCGCGCGGCTCGCTCAAGGCGACCCTGTGCGTGCGCGGACGCGAGATGCTGTACGAGTACTGTGCGGCGCGCAACGTCGCGCATGCGCGCTGCGGCAAGCTGCTCGTGGCCACGACGCCGGCCCAGGTCGCGCAACTCGAAGCGATTCTCGCGCGTGGCAAGGAAAACGGCGTATTCGATCTCACGCGCGTCAACAAGACGGAGGCGCTAGCGCTCGAGCCGGCGCTCGAATGCGTGGCGGCGGTGTACTCGCCGCAAACCGGCATTGTCGACAGCCATCAGTTGATGCTGGCCCTGCAAGGCGACGCCGAGCGCGAGGGCGCCGTGATCGCGCTCAAGTCGCCGGTCGAGTCGGTCGACGCAAGCACGAACGGCTTCGTGATCAAGACGGGCGGCGACGCGCCCACCGAAATCCGCGCGGCCTGCCTCATCAACAGCGCGGGGCTGCACGCGACCCGGATCGCGAAGCGCATCCGCGGGCTCGATCCGCGCCACATCCCGCCCCTTTACCTCGCGCGCGGCAATTACTTCAGCGTCTCGGGGCGCGTGCCGTTTTCGCGCCTCATCTATCCGATGCCGAACGAGGCTGGGCTCGGCGTGCATCTCACGCTGGATCTCGGCGGGCAGGCGCGTTTCGGTCCCGATGTCGAGTGGATCGATTCGATCGACTACGATGTCGATCCGCGTCGCGCCGAAGCCTTCTATGCGCAGATCCGCAGCTACTGGCCAGGCTTGCCCGACGATGCGCTGCAACCCGCCTATGCGGGCATCCGGCCCAAGCTCTCGGGCCCGGGCGAGCCTGCCGCCGACTTCGTGATCCAGGGCGGCGCGGCGCACGGCGTGCGTGGGCTCGTGAATCTGTTCGGTATCGAGTCGCCGGGGCTCACGGCTTCGCTCGCCATCGCGCAGCGCGTGTGCGAGGTGGCCGGGCTCGCCTGACGCGCAGAATTTTTTTGCCAGCGCTTCAATCGCCACACCTCTTGCCCGCTCTCTGCGCGAGGCGCCGCCCGGCTGGCGGCGCCCCGGGGCGTGCCCCATCGTTTACAAGATGCGAATCGCTTATCTCCGGAATTCCTGATGCACGCGTGGCGGCTTCGTTGTTATTCTTCTCGCCACGCCGTCGGCAGAACGGTGTGCCCACAATATTGGAGTACTGCTCATGAAATCGTCCCGCCGCAGCTTTCTGATCTCGAGTGTTGGCGTTGCCGCAAGCGTCGCGCTGTCGCGCCAGGCTTTCGCCGATGCGCCGAAGGTCGGCGAATCCGAACCCACCGCCCAGGCACTCGGCTACAAGGCCGACGCAACCAAGGTCGACAAGGCCAAGTTCGCGAAGTACGCCGCTGGCCAGGATTGCAGCAACTGCACGTTCTATCAAGGCAAGGCCACCGACGCCTACGCCGCATGCCCGATGTTCCCCGGCAAGCAGGTCTCGGGCAAGGGCTGGTGCAGCGCCTACAACAAGAAGGCCTGACGCGCCTGAGCAAGAGCCCGGGCCGTCAGCGGCAGACGGGCTCGAAGCCGGGCGCGCGCCGCATCGATGCGCGCGCACCGGCTTCGCCAGGGCCGGCCTGAGTGCTGGCTTGTATGCTGGCCTGGAAGTTGGCTTAGACGCGCGCCATCAGCAGAGGCGGCCGCCGTCCGAACCACGGGCGCGCCGTTTCGAGCTGGGCCGCGAGGCGCAGCAGCAAGGCATCGTTGCCTTCGCGCGCCGCGAATTGCACACCAATCGGCAGACCGCGCGCATTCCACACGAGCGGCACCGACATCGAAGGCTGCCCCGTCAGGTTGAACAACTCGGTGCAGCCCGCCCACGCGAATGCCTTGTTCGCGGATTCCGTCAGCAGTTTTCTCATTAGCGCATCCACCGGCATCGCCGTGACGGCGCGCATCTGCATGCGCTCCGAAGACGTCGGCTTCAGCTCGCCAATCTTCACCGGTGGCGCGGCCAGCGTTGCGCACAGGATCACGTCGAAACGCGTCATCAGGTCGGCGATCTGGGCCGTGATGCGCTGCTGCGTCTCGAGCGCGGCGGGCAGGGCGCGCTCGCCCAGCTTGCGGCCGATGTGCGCCATCGCCCACGTCGCGATCTCGAAGTCCTGGCGGCGTGGCTTCGTGCCCGTGATCGTGTGGGCCTCGAGCACGTATTTCTCGGCCACCACCGACCACAGCATCAGGAACGCCTCGCGTGCCGCCGCGAAATCCACGTTGAGCTTCACCGGCTCCACGTTGTGCCCGAGCGAGGCGAGCAGCGCGGCCGCGTCGTCGAGCGCTTCGCGCACGTCGGGCGAAAGCGCATCGGCGAAAAGCGGATCGGCGATGAAGGCGACCGCGAGCGGCTTGCCGCCGTCGAGCGGCTGGCGCGCCGCCGCGAGAAAAGTGCCCGGCGCGCCAGGCGTGCGCGCGGCGTCGCCGGCGAGCAGGTCGAGCATGAGCGCGCTGTCGCGCACGCTGCGCGATACGGCGAAGTCGACGCCCAGCCCGCCCGGCGAGGGCGGCACGTCCGAAGGCGGCTGGTTGCCGCGCGAAGGCTTCAGGCCGAAGAGCCCGCAGCACGACGCGGGAATGCGGATCGAGCCGCCGCCGTCCGAGGCGTGCGCGAGCGGCACGATGCCGGCCGCGACCGAGGCGGCCGCGCCGCCGCTCGAGCCGCCCGGCGTGTGATCGAGATTCCACGGATTGCGGCATGGGCCGAACAGCTCGGGCTCCGTGTAGGGCATCTGGCCAAGCTCCGAAGCGCTCGTCTTGCCGAACAGATTCAGGCCCGCGGCGCGAAAGCGCTCGACCACGGGCGCATCCGCCGCCGGCACGTAATGGCGGTAGTGGCGGCTGCCCAGCGTCATGCGCAGCCCCGCGACCGCCGCGCCCAGATCCTTGACGAGGAACGGCACGCCCGCGAGCGGCCCCTGCGCGAGGGCATCGACGCCGTTGCCGCCCGCCTCGATGCGCAGCGCGCGCTTGCGCGCAGCGTCGTAGTCCTTGAGCACGATCGAATTGATCGCGGGATTGGCGGCCTCGGCGCGCGCGATCGCGGTGTCGAGCAACTCGCGTGCGCTCACTTCGCCGCGCTGCACGAGTTCGGCAAGGCCGATGGCGTCGTATTCCAGATAGTCGGACTGCAAGGCGCGCACTCCTTGGGGGCGTCGTTGGATTCGGCGAGCCGATGGCTCGACCGCTCGACCGGCGCTTCGGCGCATCAAGTGCAATGAAACGAAAGCGGCCATTGCAGCGATTCTGCCGCAATGGCCGCTTCCTGTGCCTGGCTTGCGCGTATGCCGTGCGAACGAGCTTCTCGCGCGCTGGATGTTTTAGAGGCTTTGCGCGAGGAACGTGAGCGTGCGGCCGTGCGCGAGCGCCGACGCGTTCTGGTTGTACGACGCGCGCACCGAGCAGTTGAAGCCGTGATCGGCGCCCGGGTAGATATGGAATTCGGCGTTGTCGCGGCCGGCGAAGCGCTCCTTCACCTGGCCCACCGCGTCGGGCGGAATGCCGTGGTCGAGCTCGGCATAGTGGAAGAGTATCGGCTGCTTGATCTTGTCGGCGAGATCGAGTTGTGTGTGAATGCCGCCGCCGTAGTACGAGACCGCCGCGTCGATCGAACGCGACCCGGTCGACCCGCTTGCCGCAGCCATGTACGCGAGCCGGCCGCCCAGACAATAGCCGATGGCGGCGACCTTGCCCGCGCACTCGGGCAGCTTGCGCAGCGTGTCGGCTGTCGCCGCGATGTCCTCGACGACGAGGTTCATGTCGGTTTTCTTCATCAGCTCGATGCCACGGTCGCGGTCTGCGCCCACGTAGTCGAGTTCGACGCGCGGCGCGGTGCGCCAGAAGATGTCGGGGGCGATCGCCACATAGCCATCGAGCGCGTATTGCTCGACCACATCGCGAATGTGGCCATTCACGCCGAAGATCTCCTGAATGATGACGATGCCCGGGCCCTTGCCGCCTTGGGGCAGGGCGAGATACGCGCCGAAACTTTCCTTGCCGGCGGGAATGTCGATCCACTTGGTCGATACGCTCACATTGCTCTCCTTCTTCGCGAATGGGGTGGTGCCGCTAATGCCGCTAATGCCGGTGATGCCGGTGATGCCAGTGATGCCAGTGATGCCAGTGATGCCAGTGATGCCGCTGACGGCGGTAATACCTCGAGGCCTGTCACTGGGATTACCGGCTCCGGAACGGGGGAGCCAGTTTGCCACGCCACTGCGGAGCCTGCAGCGCGCTTCGCGCAGTCGTACTTTCTCGATACGAGAAAACCCTGGCGCGCGCAACGATTCTTCTACGCGACGAATTAATCGAGGGCTGACTTTAATTTCGGGCTAATCTCGATGCGTAAGGGGGTGAACTCGAAAAGCAAACGTTATCGTGTCGCGGCCGCGCATTTCGCATGCCTCGCATAACTCGCCAAAAATCCCGAAAAATATTCTGGCGCACCCTGGAAAAGGCTTTCGAAAAGATTGCAAACCTCTTCTCCAGCCCTTGCGGCGCAAGGCTTGCCGGCCAATTGATCAGGGTTTCGAAGTACTCGGGTGAAAGCCTATTGGTACTCGCCCCGATATCTGAAAAAAATCCTCCAAATTAATTTGATCACCTACACTTGCGCGCAAGTATGGATGGGCGGTCTGCCATGAGCGGGCTTTTCGCCATACGGGCCAGGTGCATCAAGGATGCATCCTGCGTGGTCGTCCGCACGGGGAAGCGACACGTTCGGGGCGCGGGAGCACAGGGCGATTACGTTGCTTTTGGGTTCGAAACTGGAGACTTACATGAATATCAAGCTTCACAAGCTGTTGCCGATCAGCGCGGCAGTCGTTATGTTCGCGACTTTTGCAACGGCATCCAGCGCAGATGAAGTGGTCAAGATCGGCCACGTCGCTCCGCTGACGGGCGGGATCGCACACCTCGGCAAGGACAACGAAAACGGCGCGCGCCTCGCTGTCGAGGAAATCAACGCGAAGGGCCTGACGATCGGCGGTCAGAAGATCACCCTCATGCTCGACGCACAGGACGACGCGGCCGACCCGCGCACGGCCACGCAGGTTGCGCAGAAGCTCGTCGACGACAAGGTCGTCGCGGTCGTGGGCCACCTGAACTCGGGCACCTCGATTCCGGCTTCGAAGATCTACAGCGATGCGGGCATCGTGCAGATCTCGCCGTCGGCCACCAATCCGGCCTACACGCAGCAAGGCTTCAAGACGACTTATCGCGTGGTGGCGACCGACGCCCAGCAGGGTCCGGCGCTCGCGAACTACGCGGCCAAGACCATGAAGCTCAAGAGCGTGGCGATCGTCGACGACTCGACGGCTTACGGCCAGGGTCTCGCGAACGAGTTCGAGAAGACTGCCAAGTCGCTCGGCATGAACGTGCTCTCGCATGACGCGACCAACGACAAGGCCGTGGACTTCCGCGCCATTCTCACGAAGATCAAGGGCGAGAACCCCGACGCGATCATGTACGGCGGCATGGACGCCACCGGCGGCCCGTTCGCCAAGCAAGCCAAGCAGCTTGGCCTGCGCGCGAAGGTGCTCGCGGGTGACGGCGTCTGTACCGACAAGCTGGCCGACCTCGCCGGCGACGCGACCGACAACATCGTGTGTTCGGAAGCGGGCATGGCGCTCGAAAAGATGCCGGGCGGCAAGGCGTTCGAGGCGAAGTTCGAGAAGCGCTTCGGCCAGCCGATCCAGATCTACGCGCCGTTCACGTATGACGCGGTGTACATCATCGTCGACGCAATGAAGCGCGCCAACTCGACCGATCCGGCGAAGATCCTCGCCGCCATGCCGAGCACCGACTACAAGGGCGTGATTGGCGAGACGACCTTCGATTCGAAGGGCGACCTCAAGCACGGCGTGATCTCGCTGTACAACTACAAGGCGGGCAAGAAGTCGCTGCTCGACGTGGTGAAGATGTAATTGCGCTTTGCGCCGCTTCGTGCGGTGCGCTGCGTGGTATCACGTGAAAAAAGCCCGTGGGTTTTCGGACCCACGGGCTTTTGATTTTGATGGCTCAATCTTTCGACGGATGCCGTCAGCCTCAAACCCCCAGCCGCCTGAGCACCTTCGGCCCCGTGAACGCCACGAGCGCGGCGCATAGCGCGACGACCGCGAGCCCTACGGTGAGATTCGTCACCTGGGTGATGCCGCCGATCACCACCGGGCCGAACAGCAGCCCGAAGTAAGCGATGCCCGCCACGTGCGCGAGGCCTTCGGCGGCATGGATGCCCTTCACGCGCGCCGCGGCGGCGAACAGCACCGGCATCATGTTCGCGAGGCCGAGGCCCATGAGCGTGAAGCCCGTGAGCGCGGAGAACGAAAACGGCAGCAGCAGCGCGCCGATCATGCCCGCGCAGGCGAGCGAGGCGCTCACGAACACGAGCTGCGGCGCGCCGAAGCGTGCGCGCACGGCGTCGCCCGCGAAGCGCGCGGCGGCCATGCCGCCCGAGAACGCCGCGTAGGCGGCGCTCGCCAGCGCGGGCGTGGAGACCACGACGTCGCGCATATAGACCGTGGCCCAGTCGTACATCGCGCCTTCGGCGATCAGCGCGATGAGCGCGATGCCGCCCAGCGCCCACAGCGCGGGCGTGCGCCAGCGGTTGCCGGTTTTGGCGTGCTCGCCGTGGGTGGCGTGCGGCACGTGGGGCAGCACGGCGGGGCACGACACGAACAGCACGAGCGCCGCCACCAGCGAAGTGAGCAAGAGATGCAGCGCGGGCGCCATGCCGCGCGCGAGCAGTACGCCGCCGATGGCCGCGCCGGCCATGCCGCCCAGGCTGAACATGCCGTGCAGCGCGGACATGATCGGCCGGCCGATGGCCTCCTCGACGGCGCTCGCCTCCGCGTTCATGGCGACGTCGAGCGTGGCCATGCCCACGCCGAACGCGGCGAGCACGACGAGCAGCATCCAGTAGTACGGCACGACGAGGATCAGCGCGCCGCACACCGACATGGTGAGGCCGCCCGTCAGGCAGGCGCGGCGTGTGCCGGCGCGCGCGATCCATCCGCCGAGGATCGTCATGGCTGCGATCGAGCCGCCCGCGACGGCGAAGAGGGCGTACGAGAGCAAGGCCGCGCTCAGATGGAACTTGTCGCGCACCGTGGGCACGTGCACGCCCCAGGACGCGTACATCATCCCGGCGATGAAAAAGAGCGCCATGGTCGCGATGCGTGCGCGCTGGCGGGTGGCGGCGGGCAGCGCACGATGGACGGCGTGGGGCGGTACGGCGAGGGTCGGATCGGAGGGGCGGTCGGACACGGGAAATCCTGGCGTTGGGCAGCAGCGCAGCCGATTGGAGGCGAATGGGCTTAATCGGCCCAGTCGAATCAAGCGGCTCGGTTGAATCAAGCGAATCACGCGAATCAAGCGAATCAAGCGATTCGGAAAAGACTCGCGAATCAGCTTTTTGAAAGGCAAGCGGAAATTCTAGCGAAGGCGCGCGCGGGCTGCTCGCGGCGGCCCAGCCTGCTCTAATAGTGAAATGGCGCAACGCAGGCCGCCGGGTTCGGTCTCGCGTTACGCCCATCGACAACTCATCGATCGAGGACACGCCTTGAAGATCCCCGCTCACGCTCCGCTGCACCTGCTGCATCAGACTTCCACCGGCACGCTCGCCACCCACGCGCGCGAGCCGCACGGCTTCCCGTATCCGACGCTGCTGCCGTTCGCGCCGGATGCGCGGCATCGTCCCGTCATCCTCGTGAGCCGGCTTGCCGAGCACACGCGCAATCTGCAGGACGATTCGCGCGCGGGTTTTCTCGTGGCGCAGCTGAGCGGCGAGGACGTGCTGAACGCGCCGCGCATGACGCTGCTCGGCGTGTTCGAGCCAAGCGATGCCGAAGCCGGTGCCGATTTTGATGCCGAAGCGCTCGCGCGCCGCTATCTGCGCTACCACCCCGATGCGGCACGCTATCTCGCGCTCGGCGACTTCACGTTCTGGACGATGCGCGTGGAGCGGTTGCGCTATATCGGCGGCTTTGGCGCGATGGGTTGGCTCGACGGCGCGGATCTCGACCCGCTTGAACCGCTCGCTGCCGGTGAGGAGGAAGCGCTGATCCGCTTCTTCGAGACGCATCCGACGCGGCGAGACGGTCTCGCGCTGCTAGGCGTGGACCGCTACGGCGCCGATCTCGCCATCGACGGTATACGGACGCGCTATGTTTTCGAGGCACCGCAGAGCGACACCCAATCCTTGCATGCCGTGCTAGCCGATTGCCTCGCGCGGCACGCAAGCTGAGTATTTTTCTAGAAGGCGGCGGGCGCTGCTCGCTGCCGCTCTTGGGGCATTACGTAATTTCAAGATAATCGAGGGGGGCTGTCGAAAGTTCGCATGGGATGAAATGTTTGCGCTTTTTTGCCCTTTTAATTTTCACGCGCTGCGAATTATGAGAGCCGGATTTATCTGGAAAAAGGAGCGTTGGGTGCAAATACTGATTTGCACGAAATGACAGATCTTCAAGACCGAACGCGGCACTGAACGGTGCCTAAAACATCTTAATTATTTTTATTGCCCGCGCTTTTCGCGACATTCGATTCTGTGTTAATCTCGCCTGCAATTTCCGAGGCGAATCAACTGTCAATGGACATACTGACGCAAGATCGGTAGTCGTCATTAATTAGCAAACCACCAGGATACCTATGTCTTCCTACAAAGAACTCCTCGCGCAGCGAGAGAAGCTGGAGAAGCAGATTGAAGAGGCGAAGGCACGTGAATATGCCGAAGTCCTCGACGAGATCAAGCAGAAAATGGCCGACTACGGCATTACCGTGGCCGAACTCGGCAGCGGCCGTGGAGCGGGCAAGGGCGCCAAAGCAGCCAGCCGCTCGCGTGCAAGCGTTGCACCGAAATACCGCGACCCTGAAACCGGCAGCACGTGGTCGGGCCGTGGCAAACCTCCGCGCTGGATTGCCGGTAAGGATCGCGAAAAGTTCCTGATTGAGAAGTAAATCGCCATCTGGCGATGGGCCTTGCGGCCCGCCAAGCGAAAAAGCCGCGCCGTCGTTGGGACATGCGCGGCTTTTTTGTTGTCTTCTTACCGTTGCCTTGCGGTATTGCTGCGCGCGGAGGAACGCGAATACGAAGTGTTCTCGTAGTCAGCTGATTTAAAAGAAGATTCCAGGGTTATCTCCAATTGGCCAGGGTAGGGCCATTACAATCGCAGCTATTCCACGCTCGCGTTTTGTATCGCATGTCCTCCACCACTGCCATATCGTCATCGGATAAACAGCGCGTTGCGCGCAAGACCACGCTTGCCAGCGTCGGCGTCAATTCGGTGCTGGTCGTGCTGCAAATCGCGGTTGGCGTGTTTGCGCATTCGCAGGCCTTGATCGCCGACGGCGTTCATTCGCTCTCCGATCTCGTTTCCGATTTTGTCGTGCTGCTCGCGAACCGCCATAGCGGCGCAAAGCCGGACGCCGATCACAATTACGGCCACAGCCGTTATGAAACAGTCGCTTCGTTATTTCTCGGCGCACTGCTGATTGCCGTGGGCGTGGGCATGCTCGCGCGCGCCGGCACGCGCATCGCCAATCTTGACGACATTCCGCCGGTTCACGCGAGCGCGCTCGCGGTGGCCATGCTCGTGCTCGTCTTCAAGGAAGCGCTCTTTCGTTACATGCTGCGCGAGGCGCAGCGCGTGCGCTCGGCGATGCTGATCGCCAACGCGTGGCATGCGCGCTCGGACGCGGCTTCGTCGCTCGTGGTCGCTATCGGCATCGTGGGCAGTCTCATGGGCGTGCGGCTACTCGACCCGATCGCGGCGGCCATCGTCGGCTTCATGGTCGCGCGCATGGGTTGGGTGTTCGGCTGGGACGCGCTCCAGGATCTCTCCGATCGCGCGCTCGACGAAGCCACCACCGCCGACTTGCGCACGCTGCTGCTTGGCACGCCCGGCGTGCTCGACGTGCACGAAATGCGCACGCGCAAGACCGGCGACCTCGCGCTCGTGGACGCGCATATCCTCGTCGATCCGCTGATCTCGGTTTCGGAAGGGCACTACATCGCGGAGACGGCGCGCGCGCGCCTGCTCATCGACCCGCGCGTGCTCGATGCGCTGATCCACGTCGATCCCGAGGACGACATGCATGTGCGCTCGGTCGCCAATCTGCCGCCGCGCAGCGAGGTCGCGAATGCGCTGCGCGAGGCGCTGGCGGCGCACGGCGTGAGCGTGGAGGCGGTGACGCTTCACTACCTGAGCACGGGGCTCGAGATTCAGGTCGTGCTGTCGGCGCACGACGACGCGAGGCGTCTCGATGGCATCGACATGCAGGCGCTCGCACGAACGCTCGGCGCGAGCAAGCTGGAGGTGGTGCAGGCCGCAGCGACGGTGGCGGATTCGGGATCAACAGGAACGTCGCGCGGCATCCGCTAGCCGGGCCGCAGCTCAAAGCGGCAATTGGGTGTCGAACTTGATTTCGCGAAGCACGACGCTCGTGCGCACCTGCGCGACAGCCGGAATGCGGAAGATGCGCTCGTGCAGGAAGGCGTCGTAGGCCTTGATGTCAGGCGCAACGATCTTGAGGATGTAATCCGATTCGCCGGTCGTGCTGTAGCACTCGGTCACTTCCGGGCAGGTGGCAATCTCGCGCTCGAACTCCTCGACGCCGCCTTCGGTGTGCCGCGTGAGGTGGATATGCGCGAGCGCGCAGACGTGCAGGCCCAACTTCTCGCGGTCGAGCAGCGCCGTGTAGCGCTGGATCACGCCCGATTGCTCCATGTCCTTGATGCGGCGCCAGCATGGTGTGCTGGAAAGCCCCACCTGATCGGAGATTTCCTGCACCGAGCGGCGCGCGTCGAGCTGCAAAAGGCGCAGGATCTTCTGAGAGAACGTATCGAGTGTCAAATGCGCCTCCATGTGCGTCGCCGTATTCCCGAATGTTAGAGGTCGGAAAAACGAAACGCAATGCAAACCGCACCTGACGAGGCAGATTCCCTAATTTGACGCTCAGGTGACGGTTTTTTGCCCTGAGGCGTCCCCATCATCGAGCGCTGTTGTTGTCGTCGCTGCTGCCGCTTGCGAGGCTTGTTGCGCGCGCAGGTCGGCGAGCATGTTACAGAAGAGCGCGCCTTGCTCGATGGCGTCGTCGAGCGCGACGTGGGTGTGCGGATGATCGTCGAACCAGTGCTTCGGAAAGCGCGGCTTGATGCACTTGCGGTACGGCAGGCCGGTCATCGCGAACGCGAGCGTCTTGATGTCGAGCGCCGACCACGAGAACGGGCAGCGCCCCGTGAAACGCATCATGTACCAGAACATGAAAGTGAAATCGAAACCCGCCGGCATGGCGACGAACACGGGCTTGCCGGGCAGCGCCTCCACCCACTCCACATAGGCATTGAGCGCGGCGGCCGGATCCAGCAGATCCTTGCGGCACGCGGCCCACGCCTCGGGCTGCGTTTCCCACCAGGCGGCCTGCACCGGATGCGGCGCGGCGCCTTCGAGCGTGGCGAGATTCGCCGAGAAGGTGGCGATCAGACGCTTGTCGGCGGTGTAGGCCGCCGACGCGAAGCTCAGCATCGAGTGCGGGCCGGGGATCGGACCATCGGCCTCGACGTCGGTGCTGACGTAGATCTCTTCAATGGCGACTTGATTCGCTGGGTTCATGAGCAGGATTCGTTGACGGTTTGACGCGCGTTGGTGAACGTGGCCGGGCGCCCGGCTTGCCCGGCGCTCATCCCCAAGGTGCCTCGCTCGCGCCGCCGGAGACGCCGGGCACACTGTCTGCTACGTACGGATTGGTGCGGCGCTCCTCGCCGAAGGTCGAAACCGGACCGTGGCCCGGCACGAACGTGACGTCGTTGCCGAGCGGCCAAAGCTTCTCCCGGATCGAGCGGATCAGGTCCGCGTGATTGCCGCGCGGAAAGTCGGTGCGCCCGATCGAGCCCGCGAACAGCACGTCCCCCACCAGCGCGATCTCATGCTTGCGGCTGAAGAACACCACGTGCCCAGGCGTGTGACCGGGACAGTGATAGACCTCCAGCTCCTCATCGCCGAAGCGCACGGTGTCGCCGTTCCCGAGCCAGCGGTCCGGCTCGAACGCCTGCGCATGACCAAAGCCAAAGCGCTCGCTCTGCTGCGGCAACTGATCGATCCAGAAACGCTCGTCCTCATGCGGACCGATGATCGGCACGCCGAACTTTTCGGCCAGCTCCTTGGCGCCCGCGCAGTGATCGAGATGGCCGTGCGTGAGCAGTACCTTTTCGAGCTGCACGCCCTGGCGCGCGATTTCGGCCTCGATGCGATCGAGGTCGCCGCCCGGATCGACGACGGCGGCGCGCCCCGTTGTCTCGCAGACGAGGAGCGAACTGTTTTGCTGGAACGGCGTGACGGGAATCAGCGTGACTTTCATGCGCGCGGCTCTTGGATGACGTGTGTTGCGTGGGCCTGGACCGGCCAAAGACCCGATTGTACCGGGGCGCGCAAGACGTCGCCCGGGCCCGCCGAAGGGCATCCGCTCGCCTTGTCAGACAAGACGCGCGATGGGTGAGACAAACGGCTTTGTTACATCAATAGTGAAAAATCATGGAGTTTTCTACCAGGAAAGGATGGCAAGAATTACTTTTGGGTATAATGCGCTCCATCAAGCACGTTACGCGTGCGTTCACTGGGCGATGTGACCCGCAGTAAAAAATGGGTCGTGATGCATCGCCGTCAAGCAGTGCCGTCGAAGAAGGCTGGCTAAACAGGCTGCCTTACAAGACGGCAAATCAGGTGCCGATCCGTTCGGCACCGCACGTCTTGCCCAGCCAGGCGCCACGCGCCTGCCACGGCCTTGCTGCCGTGACGCTGGGTGGGGCCTACGCCGCCGTTCCTGTACGTCGTGTGTTACCGGCGTGCCAGAACGTGTACATCGCGTTCGATGGCGGCATGTGGGGTCTGGTCAGGCTGCCGGGGACAGGCTGCGCCAGACGTGAAAGAAAACCAGCGGTTAGCGGCCTATGGGGCCGCATCCGGGTATGGGCATTCGCTCGCCGTTTTTCATCGATCGGCGGGTGGGGTGTGCTTTTGCCTGCGACCGCCGGGGCCATCCAGCAACGCGCAACCAAGGCGCGGGACGGCCCCGAAACGTGATGGCTAACTTTATGAAATTCGGACTTTCTCGACGACGACTCGGAAGTCTTGCAGCCGTGTCCGTGCTGGCCGGTTGTGCCGTGCCGCCCGGTCCGCAGGACCAGGCGCAGGGCAACGCGCTCAGCACCAAAAACGCCGCGCATACGGCGTTCGCCGCGCCGCAGAGCTATGGCTCCGGGTTCGGGACGCTGCCCGCAGCGAGCGCCGGCAAGGACAACTCGCTTGCCGACGCGCAGCCGATCGACGAAAACGCGCCTAACGTCGGCTCGTTCCACCAGATCGGCCGCGCCTCGTGGTACGGCCGCGCGTTCCACGGTCGCAAGACCGCGAGCGGCGAGCGCTTCAACATGAAGGCGCTGACCGCCGCGCATCGCACGCTGCCGCTCGGCTCCTACGTGCGCGTGAGCGTGCCCAATACCTCGAAGTCGGTCGTGGTGAAGATCAACGACCGTGGTCCGTACGCGCGTGGCCGCGTGATCGACCTGTCCTATGCGGCGGCGAAGATGCTGGGCCTGCAGCACGCGGGCACGGCGAAGGTGAATATCGAAGGCCTCTCGCGCCAGGAAGCGAAGGCCGCTCAAGCGGAAATGCTGGCGGCGAACTCGAACAGCAACTGAGAGCCGTTGCGCTGAAAGAGCGTTATTGATTTGGCGTGTTTCGTCCGTGTTGGCGCGTGGCGCGCACCGGATGCTGCACACCGGACGAGTCTGGTAAGGCTTGAGATACATAAAGGGCCGCATCGATACATCGACGCGGCCCTTTGGTTTTTCTGCCGTTTTTCTGTCGCTTATCGGCACTGCATCGCTCGATGCAGCGCGTGCCTTTCTATCTAGTTAGCGCGGCTCAGCCCGCGTCTTCCTCACTGTCTTCATCCTTCAGTTCGAGCGCGCGCGCATAGAGCGCGTTGCGCGACGCACCCGTGAGCGCCGCCGCAATCTTCGCCGCGCCCTTCACCGGCACCTCTTCTAGCAGCACGCGCAGCAGCGCATCGTGATCCGCCTCGCCGGACGCCTGTGGGCTCGCACCTTCCACTGCCAGCACGAACTCGCCGCGCTGACGATTCGCATCGGCGGCGAGCCACGCTGGCCCTTCGGCCAGGGTGCCGCACCAGAGCGCTTCGTGTAGCTTCGTCAATTCGCGGGCGATCAACAGACGCCGGGCCGGACCGAATGCATCGGCGAGCGCCTGCACGGTTTCGACGATGCGATGCGGCGCCTCGTAGAACACCATCGCGTGCGTATGCGACACGAGCGCTTGGAGCGCGGTTGAGCGTTGCTTCGGCTTGGGCGGCAGAAAGCCCAGGAAGGTGAACGTCGCGACCCAGTCGCCCGCCGCGGAAAGCGCGGTGGCGAGCGCGCTCGCGCCCGGCAGGGGCACGACCTGGAAACCGGCGGCGCGCACGGTATCGACGAGCTTCGCGCCGGGGTCGGAGATGCCGGGCGTGCCCGCGTCCGAGACGCAGGCCACGCGTTCGCCCGCGCGCAAATGCTCGATCACGCGCAGCGCCGCTTCGCGCTCGTTGTGCTCGTGCACGGCGACGAGCGGCTTCGAAATGCCATAGCGCGTGAGGAGTTGGCCCGTGTTGCGCGTGTCCTCGGCGGCGATGCGATCGACGAGACCGAGCACATGCAGCGCGCGCAAGGTGATGTCGGCCGTGTTGCCGATGGGCGTCGCCACGACGTACAGCGTGGCGGCCGGGTATTGCTGGGCTTGGGCGAGTTCGAGGAGGGACGTCATGACACGGAACGCGCGAACGCAAGAAAAGAGGCCGACATTGTGCCATGCAGGCGAAGGCGCGGCGGCGCAAAGCGCGAACCGGCGCGAGAGCGGCGCACCGGTATCGCGCACCGGCGCAGACACGGGTGGATCTTCGAGGTCACGCCGCGACAACTTTTCTACACAAGGCCGGTCCAACGCCGCAGGGCGCGCCGCCGAGCGCCGCGAGGCGGGCGCACGGTTTGAATCGCACGCACTCGTTTTTTTGCAGCGTCAGCGCCTCGTGCTGGTCGCGCGCAATGTGCATTGCCGTGCTGGCGAAATCGACCTGGTGATGCGCGATCGTGACGGTACGCTCGTCTTCGTGGAAGTGCGCGCACGCACGCGACACGGTTACGGCGGCGCGGCGGCGAGCGTGGGCTGGTACAAGCAGCAGCGCATCTTGCGCGCGGCGCGCTATTACCTGACGGGCCTGGCGATGCGCGCGGATGCACGGGAGACGTTGCCGCCGGCGTGCCGCTTCGACGTGGTGACGTTCGACGGTGGGCGCCTCACGTGGCTGCGCGACGCGTTTCGCGAAGACGGGCGTTGAGCAGGCGAAGCGTAAGCCGACGTATGTGCCAGGCGCCTTCCCACGAGACGCCGGGCGCGAAAAAAAGCGGCCTGGAAAGCGCGTGTGGAAAAGAACGCCGGAAGATAACGCGCGTGAGTGCGCTAAACTTGCGGCACACCGCATTCACGCGGAATATTCGCGATACCCGCAGTACAGATTAGAGAGTCGATGTCCGTCGAACGAATTCAACAGCACTTTCGCGACAGCGCAGCAGTCAAGCTCGCCGCGATGGAAGCCTTGGCCGTGCCGATTGCCGCCGCGGTCGATACGATGTTCGCCGCGCTGGCGAACGGCAACAAAATTCTCGCATGCGGCAACGGCGGCTCGGCCGCCGACGCCCAGCACTTCGCCGCCGAACTGATCGGCCGTTTCGAGCGCGAACGCCCGGGCCTGCCCGCGCTCGCGCTCACGACCGACGCCTCCGTGCTCACCGCACTCGCGAACGACTACGCCTACGACCAGGTGTTCGCGAGACAGGTGCGCGCGCTCGGCCAGCCCGGCGACGTGCTGCTTGCCATCACGACGTCGGGCAATTCGGAGAACGTGCTGGCCGCCATCCAGGAAGCGCACGAGCGCGAAATGATCGTGATTGCGCTGACCGGCAAAGGCGGCGGCACGGCCAACGACGTGCTCGCCGACACCGACATTCACCTGTGCGTGCCGTCCGAGCGGACCGCGCGCATCCAGGAAGTACACCTGCTGACGATCCACTGCCTGTGCGACGGCATCGACGCGATGCTGCTGGGCGACGACTGACACCGAAGGACGAAGGAGAGGGAGTTGATGAGCAGAAACAGCAAGATGTGCGCGCTGGCACGGACCACGCTGACGATCGGCTTCGCGGCCTCGCTGTGCGCGAGCCTGCAGGGTTGCTTCCTCGCCGTTGCGGGAGCGGCCGCCGCGGGCGGCACGGCACTGGTGGCGACCGACCGGCGCACCGTGGGCGCGCAGACCGAAGATCGCGAGATCCAGGTGAAGGCGCTCAAGGACCTGAACAATGCTCTACCCGATGCCTCGCACGTGAACGTGGCCGTGTTCAACCAGCGCGTGCTGCTGACGGGCGAAGTGCCCGACGACGCATCGAAGCAGAAGGCCGAGACCATCGTGCGCGCCATCGCGAACGTGGGATCGATCATCAACGAACTGGCGGTGCAGCCGGCGAGCTCGTTCACATCGCGTGCCAACGACTCGTACCTCGAAGGACGCGTGAAGAGCGAGCTGGTGGCCTACAAGGACATCTCGGCGAACAACTTCAAGGTGGTGAGCGAGCGCGGGGTTGTCTATCTGATGGGCCTCGTGACCACGCAGGAAGGCAATATTGGCGCGAATGCCGCGAGTACGGTGCCGGGCGTGATGCAAGTGGTGAAGTGCTATCAGTACATCCAGCCGCAGCAGGCGATGGCGGCGAATGCCTCGGCCAGTGGGAATGGTCCGACGCCCGCGCCGGTGAGCGCAGCCGACGCGCCGACCGTGGGTGCAGTGCCCGATGCGGGTGTTAGCTCGAAGCCGCTCGATCAGCAATCGCCCGCGCCGGTGAAGGATTCCTCGCCGGTGCACCCGGGTAGCAGTGGGACGACGATGTGATGGTGGCGCGTTCTTCTATTTTGCTTGGGCGTTTGGTTGCGGGGTTGGTGGGCGGGATGCTCGTTGGGGTGGTGGGGGTGTCTTCGGCTTTTGCTGCTGTGGGCGATGGGGCGGTTGTTGCAAGGTCCAATGCGTGCATGGGGTGTCATGCGGTGGACCGGAAGCTGGTGGGGCCTTCGTTTAAGGATATCGCCGCGAAGTACAAGGGCGATGCAGGGGCGCAGGTTAAGCTCGAGAAGAAGGTGCGCGATGGTGGAGCCGGGGTTTGGGGCGCGGTTCCCATGCCGGCACATCCTCGGATGAGTGCTGGGGATGTCCGGGATGTAGTGGCCTGGGTGTTGGCTGGGGCGCCTTCTGCTAAGTAGTTTTCTGGGTCTTTTTTGGGCCCTTTAGTGTTTGAGATCGCGCAACTTTGCTGCTTGGCACAAGCGGAAATTGCTGTGCTAGAATCGTTTGGATAGTGGGGCGGTAGCTCAGCTGGGAGAGCGTCGCGTTCGCAATGCGAAGGTCGTGAGTTCGATCCTCATCCGCTCCACCAAAATTCCCTGTAAAAACAAGGCACTACATCTTGCGATGCAGTGCCTTGTTTTGCTTTGTTGAGCAGGTTTTGCATATCAGGTGTGGCAAATTTGTGGCAAACCACAGTGCCCCCAAGCCCCCTTGCGAGCCGCGCAGCGCATGACACTGCCAAACACTGCTAATAGACTGTCCCTGCCCGAGAAATTTGGGTTTGCCGCGCGCTGAAGACGTACAGAACGGCTACGAGACAAAAGCAAAAGATGAATGCGGGTATCCGAAATGGCCGAGGCTGTTGCGAACCTGTTCATGGTTGTCTTCTACCAGGCGGAGACAGGCCGGGCGACGCGCTCTGATTTCAGTGAAGCAATGATCGCTGTACGCCAAACATTGCAGCATTAGCGTGCTGAAATATCGACGCAACCCCAACGACCTACCGCCAGCCATGTCCAATGTGATCGAATTCCCCAAGAAAGACAAACAGCCCACTGCGGCGACAAAGCCGGCCGCAACCCCCAAGCCGGCGTCCCCAAAAGCCGAAGGTCACGGGCTGCTGGCCGGCCATGGTCAAAGCGGTATGGATCGTCACAGTGTTGCTTTGGCCGTTCGCACGCTGGATCATCGGAATTGAGGTTGGTTTCCAGTTCTTTCGGATGCTCTGGTACTGGCACACGCCGGGCGTGCATGCTGGCTGGACGTTCCTGCTGCACTTCGGCGTGTTGACCGCACTCACCTACTTCATTGCCTTCTACAAGCCTAAAGGGCTTTGACATCAGCCCAGGAAGGAGCACCAAAGATGACACGTCGAACGCGCAACCCAGACGGCACGCTCACTCTCAAATCGTTTTCCTATTTCGGGCCGGAAGAACATGCCGAAGAGGCGTTCCGGCGGGAGCTAGCGGAAATCGAGGAACACAATCGCGAGGCTTTGGCCGAGTGGAACCACCTGGCGCCCGAGGAACGGGAGCGTCGAACCCGTGAATTCGAGGCGCGTGAAGCAAAGTTCCACGCTTCTACCGCTCAATGGGAATCTCTACCCTTTAATCCACAAATCGAACGGAGCGAAATCCCAACGTTCCTATGAGCATCGAAAACCACGCCCTCAATCAATAATGACGGCTCGGGCCTATCTGCGCGAGCCGTCATGTGCTCTTTATTGTCAGTTTGCTTTGCTATTAAGCTTCATGTACTTCGATAGTTGCGCCCTGAAGAACTCATCGTCACTGAAATTTTTCAATCCAGCGTTGACGCAGTCCTTGAGCCGCGCGACAGCATCTTCATTATCTGGAATCACTCTGACAATGCGAATCAACAAAGCAAGCAATGTTGTGGTCGGATAAGGATCTTGCGCGCCCCTATTAACGCGCTCCATTTCCAATAACTGCACACCTTCATGATACAAAGAATTATCTTCGCACCCACTCGCAATGTACTTTTCCAAGAGGGCCGTACCCAGCGAATGTCGGGTTTGAAATGAGTCATAAAAATTAAGGCCAGTTCGGAAACAATCAATTGCCTCATCCCAGCACTTCATTTTCCGATAATAACGCCCAAAATGAAGCCAGAAAACCCCATCCTGACCGAAGAATCTTTGCGCCTCGTGATACGTTTTCTCGGCGTCCTCTCGGCGAGTAGCCTCTGGGAAAAACGAATCATACAAAAACTCAAACGAAATAATTTCTTTATATATGCGATATGACAGCGGATGCAGCCGAATATCATCAATCGTGAATTTTCTTGATAGAAACTCCAAGATACCAACGACAGTCTCCACTCGACCAGAATGCGCAATGCAGTTATCAAAGTAATATTGAGCAATGATTCTATGCCGACACTTGACAGCGCCAGCCTTAGGATGTGCGACCAACACGCCGGCAAGCTCCGCAGCCAAACATCTACTCACATCTTCCATTCTCTCGGATAGAAAGCCAGCGATATAGTCAATCGGGACGGCAAAATCTTGTGCGCTGAGGATGGAAACCACATCCAAAATTTTCCGTGGCAACCCCTCTGGCACCGAATAGTATTCCTCGAATATCTTCTGCTCAAAATTTTCATGTGATGTAAGCGAAAACAGAGCACTCAACAGATCACCAGAGTACCCTCGCTCCTTATCAACAATAATCCGAGCCCGTTTTGTAATTTCATAATCCGAAAAATTCGGGATTATCAATCCACTTGATTGAATTTTTTCTGCAATTAGTTTTGCGTCATCTATATTAAGCTCTGGAAATTCAAAATATTCCGATCTGCTTGGATCAGCGATCTGTCGATAACTCTTTCGATGCTCACTAGTGCGATCTTCAAGAACAAACAAGCAATAAGGCTTGTTGTAATCTTGAAGGCGATCCGCAATGAAATTTATTGCAAAATAATATTCTGCTGATGAATAGAAAACAAATATCGTCTTTTCTCTAAATCCCTCAATCATTCGTTTGAGGAAATCGGTATCTATTTCACGGTTATTGTCGAACTCGTAAATATACGGATAGGTTCTAACAAGCTCACGTACCGCCCCCCTAATAGCGGTCGTTTTTCCAGATCCACTGGGGCCTGTAATGTGCAACACACCAATCCCTGTAGCGCTACCTTGCATCTGCGCCAGCACCCGAGTTGTGATTGTTGTCACCACAGAAGTTGTGGCATGTGCATCGTTGACGATATAGAACCAATCCGGATCGGAACCAGTGATAAAGTGACGCAAGATACCTGTCTTGGTCTTCGCCTCGTCCATTTCGGCAACAGCGACTCGGAATGTGCTTCGGAACCACGTCATTGCTTTTATGTCAGAAACAGCCTTTTTGACACTTGGGGTGGAGTTTAAAACGATATCCGCCATACTCCTCGGCGTAGACACTGCAAAAAGTTCAGTAAAAAACTCTTCCGCAGTGCAGTCCAAGACTCTATACCCAATTGCAGCGTAATTTTCCGCCTTAATTTCATCAGGATTTGGCATTACTATAAAGTTAGCTGCGACTCCGGAGGTCTGATATGTCCCCTCGCGAGCTGCCAAATACGAATCAATATCGGATTCATCTAACTGGTTACCAACCACGATTAACCCGCCAGCAAAAATCCTGGCAGCCAAATCCCGATGCCAATCCAGCACCTTAACGGTAGCCTTTGCATACTCAAGCGATGAGAATATAAATCCCTCATCGAGCTTGAGGCAGCTTCCATGGATGGAGACAACTGGAATACTGCCAATTGCATTGCTCAGAATGCTAGGGTCTGAGTAGTTGGCAAAAACAAAATCCCCTCCGAGCTTTCCTTTCCTCTCGCATTGCACATGAGCAACATTCAAGACGTTATCAATATTCGTTGTATAGATTCGAGCCCAAGGGTAGGAAAAAATTCGTTCCTGCCACGGAAGCGCAGATTTGACCGTGAAACACTCCGCTAGAAATCCCTCGAAGTTGGGAATCTCACGATTCCCTAGCAAATAGGCATCCTTAAGATTCGTTCTTAAGCCAGGCTTTTTTCCGCTCTTTGTCAAAATCAAGTCGCGAAGACCATCCCCAGTGGGCAATGGACCCAAACCAGAAGAGTTCACCAAAGAGAATCCAGCACCGAGCAAGAGTGATGCCTCCGCCTTCTGTAAGAGCGGTGCAATCTCAGTGCGAATTACTTCCCGAACCTCATCTTTCATCTGAATTTCTCCCGCAACGGGTTTGCCCAGTCGCGATGCCTGTTTGAGTAACGCTAAAGATAGCACCCACTTTGTACTTCAACTAATCTTGCCACACGCCATGCGCAGAAAATAACACCTCATACCAAATTTTCTGTAAGTTGCGCTGAGAACCAAGCATGACCGACCGTGCCCTTTAGTTCAGTCGCTTTGCCAACTCTTCAGCCTTGGGATGGTAGTACCGCATCAACATACGCGGGTCTTTGTGGCCGGTAATCTTCGTCAACTCGTGCATTGGAAAAATTGACGCCAAGCGGGATGTCGCCTCGTCCCGCAGATCGTGAAACTGCAAATCCACCAGGAACCCGTCCAATGGCTGTTCTCCGGCCTCCTGGCACTTTTCCTCGTACCGCTTACGCGCCCGCTCCACGGCCCGCTCAAACGCTCTCGTGACCCCATCGGCCCGGATACCAAACGCCTCCACGGCAAGCTCGTAATCACGCAAGACTGAATAAAACGACAATCAGCAACCCCGGCCACCACCGGGGTTCACAGTCCTACCCCTCCCGAATCTCCGCCTCCACCAGCGTCTTAAGCAGCGCCACCGACTCCTGCCACCCGAGATAACAAGCCTCAACCGGAATAACCTCAGGAATCCCTTCCTGCACGGCAATCAACTCTGTCCCACAAAACACAGCGCGAAGCGAAACCGTAGTCTCCATCACCCCGGGCAGATTCGGATCATCAAACACCCCCGTATACCGAATCCGCTCATTAGGCACGAGTTCCAGATACTCCCCACCAAACGAGTGACTCGCTCCATTAGTGAAGTTCGTAAACGACATCCGATACGTCCCGCCCACAACCGCATCGAGCTGATGCACGGTCCCAGTAAACCCATTTGGCGGCAGCCATTTAGCTAGCGCAGCCGCATCAAGAAACGCGCGATAAACCCTCTCAGGCGGCGCGGCGAAAACACGATGAATTCGAACGGTACTCGTAGGCATCTCTATCCTCCAGACAGGCGCAAGGGCGCAAAGGCGCGGGCAATAGAACGAACCAAAGCATCCAGGATTCTAGGCGACAGTCAGGCGAAAGCCACCCAAGCGAGCCCCGCACCGCAGCAATCCACCGCAACACCCCAACCCGTCCCATTGGCCTAAACTCCCTCTATGACCCGGGCCACCCGCCCGACCAGTCCCTCGGAGGCCACCATGCCCACCGCCCAGCTTGAGACTCAAAAAGTCGACTACGAAGGTTTCGAGATCCACGTCAGCGCCATGCCGGTCCAGGAAGGCGGCACGCGCTACACCTACACCGCCTACGTCTGCCACCCAGGCGCGGATGTCGCGCTTCCGGGCCACTCGGTCCCGTTCCACGCGGACGGCGACGAAAGCTTCCGCAGCGAGCAGGATGCGGTTGAAGAGGCGGCGCAGGTGGGGCGGAGCATCATCGAGGGCACGCATCCCGATCTATCGGTGCTTTCGCTCGTGACCCACGGCTACTAGCCGGACAGGCAAGCTGAGCAACTAACAGCCACCGCAGCCAACCCAGTCACGGCGCGCACAAAAGCGGTGCAGCGTCCCTGCTGCGCCCGGAGCCAGTTCGCGCGCACCAGACCCACACACCCAGCGCGTCACAGCAAACCCCGCAACACAAGCTCCCCGCTGCATCAACCCCACCGTTGCGCATCCCCATCGCTTTCCAAAAAATGCCGCTCTGCAGCAAGACAGGCATTGCGCGCCCCCATCGTTCCTTACTAACATTTCGGCTTCTGCAAGGCACCGGGCTGTGCGCGCGCCAACAAAGCGTCGCCGCACCGTCTCGCCGCCGCAATAACTCACCGTTCAGCACCCTCATGACCAGCCCCTCGCACAAGAAGGCTGCGCTTGCCGCTGCCTGCGCCGTCACTTTCGTCTGCCTGAGCGCATCCGCGCAGGCCCAATCCACCGTCGCGCTATACGGCGAGGTCGACACGGGCCTCGCCTACGCGAACAACGTCGGCGGCCACTCGCAATATCAGCTCACCTCGGGTCTCATCGACGGCAGCTTCTGGGGCCTGCAAGGCAGCGAGGATCTCGGCGGCGGCATGAAGGCGCTGTTCCGTCTCGAGCACGGTTTCGCGCCTGCCAACGGCACGGAGCTCAACGATCACCCGTACTACGTCGGCCTCGAATCGGAGTCGTTCGGCACGCTCACGCTCGGCCGTCAGTACGATTCGATCCACGACTATTTCGCGCCCTTCACGCTGACGGGCAACGCTGGCGGCACCGCGTTCGCGCATCCGTTCGACAATGACAACGCCAACAACTCGTATCTCGCCGCGAACTCGGTCAAGTACGCGAGCCCGAACTACGGCGGCTTCACGTTCGGCGGTCTGTACGCGTTCTCGAACGGCGCGGGCCGCTTCGCCGATAACCGTGCCTACAGCCTCGGCGCGAACTACTCGGGCGGTGCCTTCAGCGCGGGCGTCGCGTGGCTGCATAACAATGGCCGCGGCGCGACCGAAGCCGGCGCGTACGATCCGTACGCGCTGCCGGGCACGGGGGGCGCGGCGGGCTCGGTTATCGGCACGTTCGTCGGCAAGCAGGACACCATCGGCGTGGGGGCGAACTACGTCATCGGCGATGTGACGCTCGGCGCTGCGTGGTCGCGTGCGATCCAGACTGGTGTCGTCGATGCGGATAGCGGCGCGGGTCTGCCGTCCATCGCCTTCAGCAACTACGAACTCAATGCGGTCTGGCAGATCACGCCGAACGTGTTGCTCGCGGGCATGTACGTCTACACGAAGGCTTCGGCGGCGCACTGGCACGAGGGCGCGGTGCAGGTGGCCTATCAGCTTTCGAAGCGCACCGACGTCTACGCCGAGACGATCTATCAGCGCGCGACGGCGGGCGCGCCCGCGGCCATCAATTCGTTCGATCCGGCCAGCGGCCGCAACCAGCTCGTGGTCGCCACGGGTATCCGCCACCGCTTCTAAGCGCTGCTTTCGGGCGCTGCTTCCAGGCGCGCTTCCAGGCGTGTCTGTCCGTGCGCCGGTCGCCATATGACGGCCGGCGCGTAGTCCCCGGGCAGTCAAGGTGCCGGCCAGCGCGTCCGCGGTTGCGCTGCTACCATCGGCCGTTCCCCCCTTCTTCGCCGTCTTCAGCCCCGATGCTCGCGCTCAAGCTCACGCTCGTCCCGCTATTCCTGCTGTTCGTTTCGATGGCCGGCAAGCACTGGGGGCCGAAGGTCGCGGGCTGGCTCGCCGGGTTGCCCGTGATCGCGGGCCCGATTCTCTGGCTGCTCGTGATGGAGCACGGCAACGCCTTCGGCGCGCGCGCCGTCACGCTCTCGCTTTACGCGATCCTTGCTTCCGAGGCGTTCAATTTTGCGTACGCCTGGACGTGCCGCGCGCGGCCCTGGTGGTTTGCGCTCGCGGCGGGGCTGACTGCGTGGTTCGTCGCCGCGTGCCTGCTCTCGCGGCTGCCGGTGTCGTGGCCGTGGGCGCTCGGCGTGGCGCTGGCCGCGACGCTCTTTGGCCAGGCCTTCCTGCCGCGCAGTACCGCGGTTGCGGCCGGCGCGCCGCTCACGCGTACCGATCTCGCCGGGCGCATGGCGGCGGGCGCAGCGCTCACGCTTTCCGTCACGGCGATGTCCACGCGCCTCGGTCCCGTGTGGAGCGGTCTATTTGCGGTATTTCCGTTGCTCAGCAGCGTGCTGGCGGTCTCGTCGCATCGCGCGCACGGCGCGGCGTTCGTCATCGCGTTGTTGCGTGGGATGGTGCTCGGGCGCTTCGGGTTTGCGGCGTTCTGTCTGGTGTTGTCGCTGGGGTTGCAATATCAGTCGTCGACGCTGGCGTTCGCGGAAGCGGCGGCAATCGCCATGCTGGTTCAGGCGGCGAGCGGGCGTCTTGCGCGGCTCAAGCGCGCGGATCCTGCGCAAAGCGGCGTGCGTGCCGATACCGTTTCCACGGAGTAATTCCTCGGCGGGATCGGCGTAATCGGTGGGATCCGGCGGGGGAAAGGCGGAGAGCGGGAAGGGCAGGTTCGGCGCGCTGGCGCCACGTGGCGCGAACCGTTTCCGTCATACATGCCACGCCAGGAAGAGCGAACCGTGACCGCGACGCCAGATAGCGCGGAAAAAGGCCCGGACACCAGGTGTCCGGGCAAGCCGCCGGATCACCGGCGGCGGAGGTTTCCTGTGGATGTCTCGCGCGTGGCACACGAGACAACGTTACCTAACCTATACGATCAAAGACTAACGGGCCCGCTCTCAAGTTCCATCGAGAGCGGGCCCGTCTGGTGTGCTTCGCGCAGCGCGCCGCCCAAGCGGGGCGCTGCCTTCGACGGCGATTACTGGCCGAAGTAGACCGACTTGGCGGCCGGCGTCACGCGGGTGCCCGCTTGCGTCGAGCCGTTCGTCGAGGCGCCGTAGGCCGTGGTTTCAGCCGTTGCGTTCTGTTGCGCGACCTTCGCTTGCGCGGCTTGCAGGTCTGCCGGGTAGTACGGGCTCGCGACGCCCGGGCGGTAGCCGGCCTGCTCGAGTTGCGCGAGTTCTGCGCGCACCTGGGCGCGGGTCACCGGCTGGTTTGCTTGGGCGAACGAGAGGGCCGGGGCGGCAAGAACGGTAGCGGCGAGTGCTGCAGCGATCAGGGTCTTCATGGTAATTAACCTCCAAAATTTATCTTGAGAACCGTAACAATCGTTTGTTCGATTCGTTGATGTAACTTTATTGCAGCGCACTTCGAAGATAAATGTCGAGATGCGGTAAATATCGTTACGGAAATGAAGATAATTGCCGCCGACGGGGGATAAATCGGGTTGGCGACCCGGCGTGCGGGAGCGGAGGCGTTGCGTTTCAAGTGGTGAGGCAAAATAGTGCACCAGAGGCCGCGCGTGACACAGCCGTCACGGCAAACGCGATACCGCTTACCTTCGAGGAGATTTCCCATGAAAAACGCACTCGGCCGTCAAGCCGTGATCGCCGCCGCGTTGGCTGGTCTTGCAACGGCAACGGCAGGCGTCGCGCACGCCGACGACTCAGTGAACTGCTACGGCGTCGCCAAGGCTGGCCAGAACGATTGCGCTAGCAAGACCGGCGTGCACGACTGCGCGGGTCAGGCCAAGGTCGATCACGACAAGGGCGACTTCAAGACGATGCCCAAGGGCACCTGCGAAGAGCTCGGCGGCACGCCGGAAAAGTAACGCGTGGCAATCGCGGCGAAATGAGCGATGACATGAGCCGTGACATGAACCGTGACATGTATGGCGCGATGTTTGGCGGGGAAAGGCTCGATGCGAGCCGGGATACGGGTCTCGATACAGGTCTCGATACGCGGCGCCGCCGCGAGCGCGCTCATGGGATGTGCACGATGATGATGCATCCACACTCATGCACGAGTCCGGCGCAAGGCGTCGGCATCGGCTTGCGCCACGCGCACTATGGTGCGTTCATGCAGGCGCCACAGCCGGTCGGCTGGGTCGAGGTCCATAGCGAAAACTATTTCGGCGATGGCGGCTACGACCTGCATGTGCTCGAAACGGTGCGTCGCGACCTGCCCGTGAGTCTGCACGGCGTGGGCCTCGGGCTCGGCTCGGCGGCGCCGCTCGATGAAGCGCATCTCGCGCGTTTGAAGCGGCTCGTGGAGCGCATCGAGCCCGCGCTCGTCTCCGAGCATCTGTGCTGGGGCGCGACGCCCCACGCCGCACTCCACGATCTCTTGCCGATGTCGCTCACGCAGGCGTCGCTCGATCATCTGTGCGCGCGCGTCGCGCAGATGCAGGACACGTTGCGCCGGCGCGTGCTGATCGAAAACGTCTCCACGTATGTGCGCTTTCGTGACGATACCCAGGGCGAGACGGCCTTTCTGGCCGAACTTGCGCGCCGCACCGGCTGCGGCGTGCTGCTCGACGTGAACAATCTCTACGTGAACCAGTGCAATCACGGCGAGGACGCCCTCGAAGCGATGGCCGCGTTGCCGCGCGAGGTGGTGGGCGAGCTGCATCTCGCGGGGCATCGCGTGACGGCGACGGCGATGATCGACGACCACGGCTCGCGCGTCGCGCCTGACGTCTGGACGCTTTACGAGGCCGCGTTGCGCCGTTTCGGCCCGGTGCCCACGCTGATCGAATGGGACACCGCGGTGCCGCCGCTCGACGTGCTGCTCGACGAAGCGCGGCTCGCGCGCGAGTGCATGACGCGCATCGCGCGCATCACGCACGAACCGCTGGCGAGCGGGCAGGTGCGCACATGAGCGCCGATGAATCGTTAGCGTCGTTGCAGGCGGCCTTTGCCGCTACGCTCGACGATCCCGCCGCCGATGCCGCATTAGCGGCACATCTTCGGTCCGCCGAACACGACGCCGCCTTGCACGAGCGTCTTGGCCTCTATCGCGGCAATGTGCGTGCCGCGCGACGTGCTGCGCTTGCGAGCGCGTATCCGGTGCTTGAGGCGCTCGTCGGCGAGGCTTACTTCGATGCGCTCGCACTCGCTTATGCGAAAGCGCATCCTTCGCGCGACGCCGATCTGAATCGCATCGGCGCGGCGTTGCCGGCCTTCATCGAGCGCTACGAGACCGATGCGCGCTACGCGTATTTCGGCGACGTCGCGCGTCTCGAATGGGCGTTGCACGCGGCAGCCTTCGCCGCCGATGCGAAGCCGCTCGCCCCGGCGCAGTGGCAGGCGATCGGGGCGGAGCGTCTCATGTCGTCGCGGCTCGTGGTGCATCCGGCGTGCGCCGCGCTCGCGTCGAACTACGCGGCGCTCGCAATCTGGCGCGCACATCAGCACGACGATAAAAGCCGCGACGATAAAAACCTCGACGACGCAGGCCGCAAAGGAGCGCGCCAAAACACGTGGCCCGAAGACATCGATATGCCGGGTTGGACGCTCGTCGTGCGTCCGCGCTGGCGTCCCGCTGCGCTTGCGCATACACGGGCTGCGCACGAGTTGTTCATGGCGCTCCAGCGCGGCGCGACCCTCGACGAAGCGCTCGAAAGCGCGTTCGCCGTCGACGAGGCATTCGACTTCGCGAGCCAATGGTGCACGTGGATCGAGGCGGGCGCCATTGTCGGCCTGCAAGGCGAATGAAGCGCTCGGGCGGCGTCCAAACCGGGTTGAGCCGGGCCGGGCCGAATCGAGCCGACAATCTGCGTGCAATCAAATATTACCCGGGTGATATTGCTTCCTGTAATTTACCCGGGTAATATTTGCTCCATGATTCGACACAGGAGCAAGTCATGGCAGCGATGAATGAATCCGCGCCACGAGGCATGAGCGTCAGGGCTTTTGCGGGCACGCGGCTGATTGCGCGCGGTGCGCCGCTTGAGGTGGCGCTTGCGGTGAAGGCTGCGTTGGAAGATGGGGAGACCGCCCCTGTGCTGGTGTTCGACGACCGCGATGCGAGCCCGGTGGAGTTCGATCTGCGCGGCCGGGCCGCGGACGTGGCCGCGCGCCTCGCCGCTGATGCGGCCTGGCAAGCCCAGAGCGCGGATGGCGACGAGACGCAGCCGGAAGCACCCGGCGAAGACGCTCCGCGTGGCCGGGGCCGGCCCAGGCTCGGCGTGGTGGCGCGCGAGGTCACGCTGCTGCCGCGCCATTGGGACTGGCTGGCGGCGCAGCCCGGTGGCGCATCGGTGGTGCTGCGACGGCTAGTGGACAGCGCGCGTCATGCGAGCGACGCGAAGGATCGTGTGCGGGCGTCGCGAGAGGCGGTGCATCGTTTCATGACCGCGCTGGCGGGCAATCTACCCGGCTACGAGGAGGCGCTGCGCGCGCTATACGCTGGCGAGCGTGCGCGCTTCGAGGCGTGGAGCGTGGATTGGCCCGAGGGCGTGCGCGACTACGTGCGGGAACTGGCGCAAGGCGCGTTTGCTTGAGAGCGCAACGAGTCGCACATCGAGATGCAATCAGCCGGCGCGGCTTCGTTGTTCGTTGCGAGCCGCGCCGGCTAAAGTGGAAGAAATAAAAATACCCGGGCAAAAAAAATCCGCTCAGGCCACGTGGACATGAGCGGGAAGTCGGAGAGTTTACAAATTACAACCGCTGCATGAACTGTCATGGGGTCACGCAGTAGATCCAGTCTAAGTTGGCGGGTATTTCCGTCGATATAGGAGTACTCCGAAACTCCCGGCGGAGCTTTACGTGGCTCAGGGCAATCGCATGAAGCTCAAAGGCCGAGGATCTTCTCGCGGTACGGATCACTGGCGCTGGCTTTGAGCCTTCGGTTTTTCAGCCCAGCTTTCGTGGTCGTATCTCGTTTGAGCAGATT
>NZ_JAKLJA010000018.1 GCF_022213065.1 Paraburkholderia tagetis | reverse complement strand
TTTTCTGCGGGCTCGAAGACCCTGTAGGCAGACGAGCTATCGGTCCAATGCGGCGACAACTGATCAGGCTGGCACCACAGGAGAGAATATACAAGTAGGCAAAAGAAAGCCGCTCAAACCGCTAGTGTGATGCCGTACACCACGTGCCGTTAATCGAAGTGGTTCCGGGGCATCCGTCATCCCGCACCTTCAAACTGAGTGACAAGGGACTCATTCATCCCGCTGCTCGCTACGCGCGCAGCGGTCGGGTCTGCGAGGGAAACCATGAGTACTGCCTGGGTAAGCGAATACGCATGCGCCCCACCGGTTTTGGGTTATGCCCCACGGCGCGCGTAGCGCCGCCGGAGGAATGAGCCCTTTGTCACTCTGTTATACGGCGCGTGATGACAGACGCTCCGGAACCGCTCCGATTACGGGCAAGGGGTGGACGGCGTCACACTAGCGGTTTGAGCGGCTTTCTTTTGCCTACTTTTCTTTGCCGCTGCAAAGAAAAGTAGGTGCCGCCCCGCACAGGGGCAACACTAATAGACCGACACGAACACAAGGAAACGCGAAGCAACCGCGAAGCAACCGCGAAGCAACCGCGAAGCAACCGCGAAGGAACCACAAAAAACCAAAAAACCGAAAACCATCCCGAACACCACCAGCAAGGACAACGCCATGAACCGCGCAGCCATCGTCACCGGCGGCAATACCGGCATCGGCCGGGCAATCGTCGAGCACCTGCTCGAAGCCGGCTATGAAGTGATCTCGCTTGACCTGCGCGCGAACGCGCCGGGACACGTCCGCCTTCACACCGTCGAAGTCGATCTCTGCGACGCGGCGGCCACGCGCGAAGCCGCGGCCGAAATCGCCGCGCACCACGGGCCCACCACGCTGATCCACAACGCCGGCACGATCCGCCCCGCGCTCCTGCCCGACGTCGCGCATGAGGACCTGCTCGCGCTCACGAACCTGCATCTGGCCGCGCCCATTGCGCTCGCGCAGGCCATGCTGCCCGCGATGCGCGAACAGCATTTCGGCCGGCTCGTGCTGATTTCGTCGCGCGCGGCGCTCGGGCTCGCCACGCGCACGGCCTACTCCGCGACCAAGGCCGGCATGCTCGGCCTCGTGCGTACCTGGGCGCTCGAACTCGGCCCGCTCGGCGTAACCGCGAACGCCATCGCGCCCGGCCCGATCCAGACCGACATGTTCCACGAGATCGTCCCCGCCGACAGCCCGAAGGTCGCGCAAATCGCGGCCGGCATTCCCGTGGGGCGACTGGGCCAGCCCGACGACATCGCGCGCGCCGCGATGTTTTTCGCGGCGCCGGAAAACGGCTTCGTCACGGGGCAGACGCTTTATGTGTGCGGCGGCACGAGCACGGGGAGCCTCGCGCTTTGATGAGCCCCGGCCGCGCGCTTGATATGGCGCGGCGCGCGCCTCACTTCGAATGCTGCTCGATCAGCTTGCGCAAAACGTCGACGAAGATCTTCGCCGTCTCCGGCTCGAACGGCAGCAGCACCGAAGCCTCGTGTTCCAGCGCGAGCACAACCAGCTCCGCCGCAAGCGCGCTTCCGTGCGGCGTGAGCGCGACGAGCGTGCGGCGGCGGCTCGCCGGATCCTCCTGGCGCACGACCAGCCCCGCCGCCTCCATGCGGTCGATCAACTTGCTAACCGTAGGCTGCTTCGCGAGGATCACGCGGCCGAGGTCGCCCATCGGCAGCGAGCCGTCGGACAGACACGCGAGCACCCGCCATTGCAGCACCGGAATCTTCTTGCGCGCGAGCGTGGCGTGGAATTCGTCGGAAATGAGACTGCTCGCGCGCGCGAGCAGCGCGGCGAGATAGGTGTCGAGAAAACGCATCGGCGCGGCATCGCACTGAGCCAGGTCTGTTTGTGCCGAAGCTGGCGCGGCGGGCTTTGTCGTGCGGGCGATCGTGCGTGCGGTCGTACGCTTGGGAGTGCGCTTGGGAGTGCGCTTGGGAGTCGATTGGATATTCATGGCATGGGCGGAAAACGCCCCGGCATCATATGCCGAAATCCACGCCGATGGCAGGCCCGACGCTTCGCCAAACTACGGCGCGCGCAATTGCACCCGAGCGACCTTGCGTCCTTCACGCATCGCGCAACGATTGCAGCGCGGGCCGCGCGAGCACGTGCCGCAGGCT
Organism: Paraburkholderia tagetis; assembly: GCF_022213065.1. GTDB lineage: Bacteria > Pseudomonadota > Gammaproteobacteria > Burkholderiales > Burkholderiaceae > Paraburkholderia > Paraburkholderia tagetis. The sequence goes on along the minus strand of NZ_JAKLJA010000018.1, from coordinate 130,952 downwards.
GATCCACCCGCCCACGCCCGCGCAGGCCACGCCCGCCGCGATGCCCACAGGCACGAGCCACGGATCGAACGCGAGATAGAAGTCGAACACGCGCGTGGCCAGCACCGACCCCACGATCTGCGCGCCCACGGCCGCCATCAGCCCCGCGAGCGCGCCCACCGCGACGAACTCCGCCACCTGTACCGAGCGCACCTGCGCATGCGAAGCGCCCAGCGCGCGCAATAGCGCCGACTCGCGCATGCGCTCGTCGCGCGTGCCCGCGAGCGCCGCATAGAGCACGAGCATGCCCGCCGCGAGCGTGAAGATAAACAGGAACTGCACCGCGCCGATCACCTGCCCCAGCATGCGCTGGATTTGCGCGAGAATCGGCCCGACGTCGATGGCGGTCACGTTCGGATACTGCGCAACGAGACCGTCCACCACGGCGCGCTGCGTCTCGGGCAGATGGAAGCTCGTGATGTAAGTGGCCGGAAAATCGCGCAGCAACGCGGGCGGCATCAGCACGAAGAAGTTCACCTTGAACGAGCCCCAGTCGAGCTTGCGCACGCTCGTCACGGGAGCCGTCACTTCGAGGCCGGTCACGTCGAATGTCAGCACGTCGCCGGGCTTCACGCCGATCAACTTCGCGAGGCCTTGCTCGATCGACAACTGCGGCGCGCTCGAATCGCCGTACCACTTGCCTGCCTCGATACGGTTGTCGTCGGGCAGTTGCGTCGTGTACGAGAGATTGAACTCGCGATCGACGAGTCGGCGCGCATCCTCGCTCTTGTACGTGGCCGGGTCCACGGGCTTGCCATTGATCGTGGTGAGCCGCCCGCGCACCATCGGCTCGAGATCGGGATTGGCGACGCCATGCGCGGTAAGCCATGCGGCCACGGCGTCGTGCTGGGCGGGCTGGATGTCGATGAGAAATTCGTTGGGCGCATCGGGCGGCGTGGATTTGCGCCAGCCTTCGATCAGGTCGTTGCGCGTCATCGCGATGAGCAGCAGGCACATCAAGCCGATCGCGAGCGAGGTGATTTGCAGCGCACTCGCGCCGGGCCGCCGCTCGAGCGACGCGAGCGCGTAGCGCCAGCCCACGCCCGCGCGCGCTTCGAGACCGTTGCGCTGGCTGCGCGCCACGCGCGCCGCGCTCCAGAGCGCGACCCGCGCCACAGCCGCGAACACGAGCAGGCCCAGCGCAAAGCCGCCGGCGACGATGCCGCCGAGCTTGAGCTCGCCTGCCGCGATCACGAGCAGCCCCGCAAAGAGCGCAATGCCGATGGCGTAGGCCGCCCACGCCGTGCGGCTCTCCTCGCCCCACTCGCGGCGCAGCACGCGCACCGGCGGCACGCGCGTGAGCGGCAGGAGCGGCGGCAACGCAAAGCCGAGCAGCAGTACGAGACCAGCCGCGATGCCTTCGAGCGCGGGCAGCGGCCCGGGGTACGGCAGCACCACGTCGATCAGGGTGCCGAGCCAGGTGAGCAGCGCAAGATGGCCCGCGTAGCCGAGCGCCACGCCGAGCGCGCCGCCCACGAGCCCGAGGCCCGTGAATTCGAGCACGAACAGCGCGCGCAGCGTACGCTGGCTCGCGCCGAGGCACCGCATCGCAGCGCAGCCATCGAGATGCCGGCGCGTGTAGCGATGCGCGGCCATCGCGATCGCCACGGCCGCCAGCAGCGCCGTGAGCAAGGAGACGAGCGTGAGGAAGTGGCGCGCCCGGTCGAGCGCCTGGCGCACTTGCGGCTGCCCGTCCTGCAACGATTCGAGACCGACGCCGCGCAGCTTGCCGCCGTCCACGCGCGCGTGCGCCCACTCGGCAAACTGCGCGACGGCGGGATCGGCGCCCGCCACGAGCAGCCGGTAGGTGACGCGGCTGCCGAAGCCCGTGAGGCCGGTCGAGGGCAGATCGGCGGCGTTGAGCATCAGGCGCGGCGAGAAGTTCACGAACGAAAAGCCACGATCGAGCTCGCGCGTGATGAGCGCGCCGATCGTGAGGGTACGTGTGCCGACCTTCACCTCGCTCCCCACATGCACCTTGAGCGCGTCGAGCAGTTGCTGGTCGACCCAGACGGTGCCGGGCGGCGGAATGCCCTGCGCGACGTGCCCTGGGGCGCCGGGCGCGGACGCGATACGCAAGGCGCCGCGCAGCGGATAGCCCGGCGAGACCGACTTGACCGCGGCAAGGCGCGTGGCCGTCTGGCCAGCCGCTGCACCTTCGGCGCTCACCATGCTCGGGAAGATCGCCGTGGTCGCGGTACGCAAGGCGAGCGACTGCGCCTCGCGCGCGAATGCGGGATCGACGGGATGATCGGCGCGCACGATGAAGTCGGCGGCGATCATGCCCCGGGCATCGCGCTCCAGACCGCGCTGGAGCCGGTCGGCGAGAAAGCCCACGCTCGCGAGCGCCGCCACCGCCAGCACGAGCGCCAGCAGCAGCATCGTCAGCTCGCCCGCGCGCCAGTCGCGCGCGCTCATGCGCGCGGCGAGGCGCACGAGATCGGACCAGCCAAGGGTGGCGCGGGTTGTGCGAGGGGCCGTGCCCGGCCCGCCGCCGCGTGGACGCTCACCGCCCGTGCGTAGCGGGGTAGGCCCGGAGCGGCCCGGGTTGCCGCTGGGCGTGGCGTTCGAAGAAGACGAGGAAGGCCCGGCGCCGCTCAATCGTGACGGCTCCGCAGCGAGAAACGCGAGACCATGTGCGTGGCCATGCCGCGAAAACCGCCCTGCACACCGCGCCACAGCCTCGGCAGCGCCCAGGCGGCCACCAGCAGGAAGGCTGCGAGCAGCACCAGAAAGAGCACCGGCACAAACAACGCGAGCAGCACGCCAACAAAGGTCATGCCGTCTTCCGCGCCGGACGTGACAACGTTCGACACCGGCTCCGGCGAAAGATTGATGAGCGCGCGCGTGCCGGCCTTGGCCAGATGCGCGGTGCCGGCGAGCGTGCCGCCGGCGAGCGCCGCGACGGTGAGCATGGCCGGATCGGCGTGGCCGAGCGCACCGGCCGCCAGCATCGCGCCGGCGGGAATGCGGATGAAGGTATGCACGGCGTCCCAGAGCGAATCGAACGCGGGGACTTTGTCGGCGAGGAATTCGAGCACCGTGAGCGCGGCGGCGATGCCGATCACCCAGGGCGAAGCAAGAACAGCGAGCGTATCAGGCAGATGGATGAAACCGAGACGTTGCAGTACGCCGGCCATCAGGACCGTGAGGTAGAGGCGCAGACCGCTGCCCCAGGACAGGCCTGCGGCAAGCGAAAGTGGTTCCAGCATGACTGCCTCCTCGCGCGAGGCTCGCGCGGCGCCGTTCCCCACGAATCAGGCATGGCGTGACGCAACTTGACGCAACGTGGCGCCGGGTGTTGCCAGGCGTTATTGTGCGCGGAGTGTGATCGGGGGTTATCGGGTGATGTCCGTTCCATTATAGCCACGCAGCCCGCTGCGCCGCAGCCGTGTGGCGCGCCCGGCACGGGGAACCGCGACTCAGGCCGCCGACGAGAGCTTGAGCCCGACGAGCCCGAGCACGATCAGCGCGGCGCTGGCCACGCGCGCGACACTGGCGGCCTCGCCCATCACGATGATGCCGAGGATGAACGCGCCCACCGCGCCGATGCCGGTCCAAACCGCGTACGCCGTGCCGAGCGGCAGTTGGCGCATGGCGAGTGCGAGCAGCCAGAAGCTGCCGAGTGCAGTCACGATGGTGAACGCCGACCAGCCGAGCTTCGTGAAACCAACGGACAGCTTGAGACCGGAAGCCCATGCGACTTCGAGCACGCCGGCGATCAGGAGATAAATCCAGGACATGAGAACGCTCCCCTTGAGCAGTGGGGCCGTCCCCGTTTGAAGATGAGACGCAAGGTCGTCCTTACGCATCTGTAAGTATATCACGGGGGCCTATAGCCAGCCGCCCAGCGGCCCGGCCGCCAGCGCGCTGCTACTGCACGCCCACCAGCCGATACCCCACGCCCGTCTCGGTGACGATGTGCTCGGGCTGCGCGGGATCGCGCTCCAGTTTCTGCCGCAGATGCGCCATGTAGATACGCAGATAGTGGCTGCTCTCGACATGCGAAGGCCCCCAGACCTCGCGCAGCAGTTGCCGGTGGGTCAGCACGCGGCCCGCGTCGCGCACGAGGGTCGCGAGCAGGCGGTACTCGATCGGCGTGAGGTGCACGGGTGCACCGCCGCGCGTCACCTGGCGCAGACCCAGGTCGACGGTCACCTCGCCGAAGTTCACCTGCGGCGCCTCGTTCGCGCCACCCCGGTTGCGGCGGCGCAGATGCGCGCGGATGCGTGCGAGCAGCTCGGAGACGCCGAACGGTTTCGTGAGGTAATCGTCGGCGCCGGCGTCGAGCGCAGCGACTTTCTCGCTCTCCTGCGTGCGCGCCGACAGCACGATCACGGGCAGGTCGCTCCAGCCGCGCAGCTCGCGGATCACGTCGAGGCCGTCCGTATCGGGCAGGCCCAGATCGACGATCACGAGGTCGGGCTTGCGCGTCGCCGCCTCGACGAGCCCCTGCTTGCCGGTTTGCGCCTCGTAGACGGTAATGCCCTCGCCCTCCAGCGACACGCGCACGAAGCGGCGAATCTGCTTTTCGTCTTCGATCAGGACAACGGCGAGGCTCGGATCACTCATGGGCGGGTTTGGGTTCCTCGGTGGGCTCCGCAGAGGATTCGCCGAGGTCGGCGGCATCGGCTGGCAACGGCGGCGGCGTTTGAACCGGCAGCGCGAACCAGAACGACGCGCCTTCGATGCGGCCGCCGTCGGCCACGCCATCGGCCACACGATTGGCCGCGCCGATTGTACCGCCGTGCGCCTCCACGATCGCCCGGCAGATCGCTAGCCCGAGGCCGATGCCGGGCTTCGCCGATTCCTTCTCGCCGCGCGTGAACTTCTCGAACACACGCTCGCCCATGCCGTGCGGCAGACCCGGGCCGGCGTCGTCGATGCTCACACGCACGAACGGCAGCCCGTTCTCCTCGATGCGGCGCGCGCCGATCATGAGCGGCGTATCGGGCGGCGTGTACTTCGCGGCGTTTTCCAGCAGGTTCGAAAAGAGCCGTTCCATGAGCACAGCGTCGAGCTGCAGCAGGGGCAATCCCTCTTCGAGCGACACGCGCACCGGATGGCGCGCGAGCACACGGCGGCACGCGGCCAGCGCGGCGCCCACGGTTTCCTCGAGCGGCGTCCATTGCCGGTTGAGCTTGAGGCTGCCCGCCTGGAGGCGCGCCATGTCGAGCAGATTCGTGACGATGCCGGTCATGCGCAGCGCCTCGTCGTGGATCGCCTCGATGAGTTCGCCCGAATGTGTGCCCGAATGTGTGCCCGAACGTGGATCGCGGCCGTCGTCCGGATTCTCGGGCGCGTCCGACGCATCGCGCTCGTGCGTCTGCGCGAGCATCGACGAAAAGCCGACGATGGCCGTGAGCGGCGTGCGCAGGTCGTGCGAGATCGCCGAGAGCAGCGAGTTGCGCAACCGTTCGGACTCCATGTTGACGAGCGCGTCGCGCGCGATTTCCACGTAGTGCACGCGTTCGAGCGCAAGCGCGATCTGCGCCGCGAACGCGTCGAGCATGCGCTGCTGCTCGGGCACCTGCAACTCGCGCGCGTCGCGCGTGATCACGGCCAGCACGCCGCGTGTGCGCATCGGCGCCTTGAGCGGCAGGTACAGCGCCGCGGCCGCCGGCAACGTGTCGGTGCCACGGCCCGCGGGCTTTTGCTGATCGTAGACCCACTGGCCCACGTCGATGTCGAGGCTGCCGGGCTCGAGCATGATCCGCGGATCGGGGTCCTCGATCTTCTGCTGCACTTTGTCCACGCTGTCGGGCAGGAGGATCGCCACGCGCGCGCCGAACACTTCGCTCACATGGCGGCTGCCGATCGCCACGATCTGCTCGGTCGCGAGCGCGGCGGCCAGCTCGCGCGCCATCGCGTACATCGCGCCCGTGCGCTGCTCGCGCCGCTGCGCGACGCTCGCCTCGCGGCGCAGGCTCGACGTGAGGTGGCTGATGACGAGCGAGGTGAGCAGCATGCCCACGAAGGTCAGCAGATACTGGGTGTCACTCACCGAGAACGACAGGCGCGGCGGCACGAAGAAAAAATCGAACGCTGCCACGCTCGCGAACGAGAGCAGCACGCCCGGGCCACGCCCGAGCTTCGTCGCCGTGAAGATCACGCCGAGCAGATACAGCATGACGAGATTGGCGAGCGCAAAGTGCTCGTGCAGTGTGCTCGCGAGCACCGTGATACCCGCGCAGATCAGGAGCGCCGCCACATAGGCGCGCGGCGGCGAGCGGCGAACGGCGTGACCGGCACTGCCGGCGATAGCGGCGCGCCAGGCATTGACCGCACGCGCGGCGGCCGATGCCTCGCGCGACTCGCGACCGGCAAGCCGGTCGCTATCGGCGGCGCTCGCGCGCACCAGAATGAGGTCGACGTCTTCGGCATGATCAGCGAGGCGCTCGCCGAACGGCCGGCGCAACCCGCGCCGCCACCACGATGCACCAGCGCGCGACGCGGCGCCCGCCACGAGCTTGGAGACGTTGCGCAGCCGCGCATAGCCCGCCAGCGTGAGCGCGGCGTCCTCGCCAGCCAGCGTGGCAGTTTGCGCGCCCAGCTCGGAAGCGAGCTTGAGCGCGCCGAGCGTGCGCTGGCGCGCCTCGTCGGGCAGGCGCTGGAGCCTCGGTGTCTCGACGTACACGGCAATCCAGTCGGCCTTCAGGCTCGCCGCGAGCCGCGCCGCCGCGCGCACGAGCGCGCTCGCTTCCGGGCCCGGCCCCACACACACGAGCAGCCGCTCGCGCGCCTGCCACACGTGCTGAATCGAGCGGTCGGCGCGGTACTCGTGCATCTGCGCGTCGACGCGGTCGGCGGTGCGGCGCAACGCCAGCTCGCGCAGCGCGATCAGGTTGCCCTTGCGAAAGAAGTTGCGCACCGCGTGCTCGGCCTGCGCGGGCAGATAGACCTTGCCGTCGCGCATGCGGTCGAGCAGTTCCTCGGCGGGCAGGTCGACGAGCGTGACTTCGTCGGCGCCGTCGAACACGCGGTCGGGCACCGTCTCCCAGACGCGAATGCCGGTGATCTGCCCCACCACATCGTTGAGACTTTCCAGGTGCTGGACGTTGACGGTCGTATAAACGTCGATGCCCGCGTCGAGCAGTTCGTAGACGTCCTGCCAGCGCTTCATGTGGCGCGCGCCCTGCACATTCGAGTGAGCAAGTTCGTCGACGAGCACGAGTTGCGGCTTGCGCTCGAGCGCGGCGTCCAGATCGAACTCCTCGAGCGTGCGCCCGCGATACGCAATGCGCTGGCGCGGCAGCACTTCGAGCCCGTTCGTGAGCGCGGCGGTCTCGCTGCGCCCATGCGTCTCGACGATGCCGACCACCACCTCCACGCCCTCTTGCGCGCGGCGGCGCGCAGCTTGCAGCATCGCGTAGGTCTTGCCGACGCCCGCCGACGCGCCGAAGAAAATCTTCAGCTTGCCGCGGCGGCGCTTTTCTTCGTCGCGCTGGAGCCGGTCGAGAAGTTCGTCGGGATCGGGGCGGTTCATGCGGATTTCATGAGGAGAGTGGCGCGTGCCTGATTCGTCGGGGAACGCCGGGAACGTCGAGGGCGTCGGGATCGGGCACGTGGAGCGCTACGCGGGATCGTCTCACCGTGACGCGGAATAAGCAAACGCGGGCACGGTGCGAACGGCATGCGGTGCCCGGTTGCCTTCGGTCTTCGGCGTCACCGCACGCTCAGCTCGCCGCCTTGCCGTCGAGCGCAAGATTCAACTCGAGCACATTCACGCGCGGCTCGCCGAATACGCCGAACTGGCGGCCCTTGGTATAGCGGTCGACGAGCGCCTGCACCTCGTTCTCGCTCAGGTTGCGCGCCCTGGCCACGCGCGCGATCTGATACGCGGCGGCGGCCGGCGAGATCTCGGGATCGAGCCCGCTGCCCGACGAGGTCACGAGATCGACGGGGATTGGCTGTGAACCGCGCTGTGAATCGGGTTGCAAATCGGGCCGCGAAATACCGGTGCCCGCGGCCTCGAGCGCCGCGATGCGGCCTTTGACTTCGTCGGCCAGTGCCGGGTTGGTCGGGCCGAGGTTCGAGCCGCCCGAATTCGCCGCGTTGTACGGCATCGGCGAAGTGGCCGAGAGGCGGCCCCAGAAGTACTGAGGCGCGTCGAACTGCTGGCCGATCAGCTCGCTGCCCACCACCTTGCCGTTCACCTCGATGAGGCTGCCATTGACCTGGCGATGGAACACGGCCTGGCCAAACACGGTCATCACGGCCGGATACACGAGACCGGTGATCGCCGCGAGCACGGCGAAGATCACGATGAGAGGTCGAAACTGCGCTTTCATTTGGGTTTCCTGTTGAGCTGGCAACATACCAGGCGACATGAGCGGTTCAAGCCCAGCCGAACGCGGTGAGCACCATGTCGATCAGCTTGATGCACGGGAACGGCAGGAGGATGCCGCCGAGACCGTAGATCAGCAGATTGCGGCGCAACAGCGTCGCGGCGCCGAGCGGCCGGTACTTCACGCCCTTGAGCGCGAGCGGAATCAGCATCACGATGATGAGCGCGTTGAAGATCACCGCCGAGAGGATCGCCGACGACGGCGAGCTCAGATGCATGACGTCGAGCACGCGCAATTGCGGATACGTGGTGGCGAACGCGGCCGGAATGATCGCGAAGTACTTGGCGAGGTCGTTGGCGATCGAGAACGTCGTGAGCGAGCCGCGCGTCATGAGCATCTGCTTGCCGATCTCCACGATCTCGATGAGCTTGGTCGGGTTCGAGTCGAGATCGACCATGTTGCCCGCTTCCTTGGCGGCCTGGGTGCCGGTGTTCATCGCCACCGCGACGTCGGCCTGCGCGAGCGCCGGGGCGTCGTTGGTGCCGTCGCCGGTCATCGCCACGAGCTTGCCCTGCGCCTGGTGCTCGCGGATCGTCGCGAGCTTGGTCTCGGGCGTGGCCTGGGCGAGGAAGTCGTCCACGCCCGCTTCGGCCGCGATCGCGGCGGCGGTCAGGCGATTGTCGCCCGTCACCATCACGGTCTTGATGCCCATCCTGCGCAGCTCGGCGAAACGCTCCTTGATGCCGCCCTTCACCACGTCCTTCAACTCGATCACGCCGAGCACGCGCGCAACCTTGTCGTGCATCTCCGCCACCACGAGCGGCGTGCTGCCACGGCGCGCGACGTCGTCCACGGCCGTGTCGACTTCCGCGGGGAAACGGCCGCCATGTGCCTCGACATAGTGCTTGACCGCGTCGGCCGCGCCCTTGCGGATCTCGCGGGCATGCGTGCCGGGCGCCGTGCCCTCGGGAGAGAGGTCCACCCCGCTCATGCGCGTCTGCGCGCTGAAGGCGAGGAACACCGCGTGCAGCGTGCCCATGTCGCGCTGGCGAATATTGAAGCGCTGCTTCGCGAGCACCACGATGCTGCGGCCTTCGGGCGTTTCGTCGGCGAGCGAGGCGAGTTGCGCGGCGTCCGCGAGCGCTTCCTCGTTCACGCCCGGCGCGGGTACGAACGCCGCTGCCTGGCGGTTGCCGAGCGTGATCGTGCCGGTCTTGTCGAGCAGGAGCACGTCCACGTCGCCGGCCGCCTCCACCGCGCGGCCCGAGGTGGCGATCACGTTGGCCTGCATCATGCGGCTCATGCCCGCCACGCCAATCGCCGAAAGCAGCCCGCCGATGGTGGTCGGAATCAGGCACACGAGCAGCGCCACGAGCGCCGTGATCGTCACTACGTGGCCCGTCGAATGTGCCAAATGAGCCGCTTCAACGGAGAACATCGAGAACGGCAAGAGCGTTGCCGTGGCGAGCAGCAGCACGATGGTCAGCGCAACGAGCAGGATCGTGAGGGCGATCTCGTTGGGCGTCTTCTGGCGCTTCGCGCCTTCGACCATCGCGATCATGCGGTCGAGAAACGCCTCGCCTGGATTGGCCGTCACGCGCACGACGATCCAGTCGGAGAGCACGCGCGTGCCGCCCGTGACCGAGGAAAAATCGCCACCCGACTCGCGGATCACTGGCGCCGATTCGCCCGTGATCGCCGATTCGTCCACGGAGGCCACACCGTCGATCACCTCGCCGTCGGCGGGAATGGTGTCGCCGGTCTCGACCAGCACCACGTCGCCGCGCCGTAAATCGGACGCGGTCATGATGCGGATGGGCGACTTCGGATGCGGCTCGTTGAGCTTCTTGGCCATCACGTCTTTCTTGGCCTGGCGCAGCGACGCGGCCTGCGCCTTCGAGCGCCCTTCGGCGAGCGCCTCTGCGAAGTTCGCGAACAGCACCGTGAACCACAGCCACAGCGCGATGGCAAGAATGAACCCCGCGGGCGCCTCGGCCTGGCCCGTGAGTGCCGCGACCCAAAGGATCGTCGTGAGCACGCTGCCCACGTAGACGCAGAACATCACCGGGTTGCGCAACTGCGTGCGCGGCTTGAGTTTTCTGAACGAGTCCACGATGGCCGGACGCAGGAGCGCCGGATCGAACATGGACCGTGTTGCACTATGTTGTGTCATTTGATGAAGTCCCCGTTCAACGCACGCCCATCATGATCAGATGCTCCACGCCGGGCCCAAGCGCGAGCGCCGGCACATAGGTGAGCGCCCCCACCAGCAGCACGGTGCCAAGCAGCAGCACGACGAAGAGCGGTCCGTGCGTGGGCAGCGTGCCGCCCGTCACGGCGATGCGCTTCTTGCTCGCGAGCGAGCCCGCGATGGCGAGCACCGGCACGATGGTGCCGAAGCGGCCGAACCACATTGCAATGCCGAGCAGCCAGTTGTAGAACGGCGTGTTGACCGAGAGGCCCGCGAACGCGCTGCCGTTGTTGTTCGCGGCGGAGCTGAATGCGTAGAGGATCTCCGAGAAACCGTGCGCACCCGGGTTCGCGATGCCGGTTTTGCCCGCGTCCGCGAGCACGGCGACCGAGGTGCCGAGCAGCACGAGCATCGGCGTGAGCAGCACGACGATCGAGACCATCTTCATTTCGAACGATTCGATCTTCTTGCCAACGTATTCGGGTGTGCGCCCGATCATCAGGCCCGCCACGAACACGGCCAGCAGCGCAAACACGAGCATGCCGTAGAGGCCCGAACCCACCCCGCCAAAAATCACTTCGCCGAGCTGGATGAACAGCATCGGCACGAGCCCGCCGATCGGCGTGAGCGAGTCGTGCATCGCGTTCACGGCGCCGCACGAAGCCGCCGTGGTGGTCACGACGAAGAGGCCCGTCTGCGCGATGCCCAGACGCGTTTCCTTGCCTTCCATGTTGCCGCCGGCCTGCAATGCACTCGCTTGCTGATCGACGTTCAGTGTCGCGAGCATCGGATTGCCGGCCTGCTCCGCCGCAAGCTCGACGCCCACCGCAACGGCGAACGCGATCGTCATCACCGCGAGCACCGCCACGCCCTGCCTGCGGTCGCCCACCACATTGCCGAACACGAGGCATAGCGATGCCGGAATGATCAGGATCGCCAACATTTCGACGAGGTTCGAGAACGGCGTGGGATTCTCGAACGGATGCGCAGAGTTCGCGTTGAAGAAGCCGCCGCCGTTGGTGCCGAGCATCTTGATCGCTTCCTGCGAGGCGACCGGCCCCATGGCGAGCGTCTGCGACGTCACCTTCGTATCCACGGTGACGGGGTTGCCCTGTGCGTCCTTGACCCGGTTGCCCTGTGTGTCGAGCTTCGGCGCCGCATAGGTGGTGGTCTGCAGCGTGGGCACGTCCCGATACGCCTTGAAATTCTGGAGCACGCCCTGGCTCATCAACAGGGCAGCGACCACGGCCGCCATGGGCACGAGAATGTAGAGTGTCGTGCGCGTGAGATCGACCCAGAAGTTGCCAATGGTCTGCACCGAGTGGCGCGCGAAACCGCGAATCAGCGCGATCACCACGGCAATGCCGGTGGCCGCCGAAAGGAAGTTCTGCACCGTGAGGCCGAGCATCTGCGTGAGGTAGCTCACGGTCTGCTCTGGGGTGTAGTCCTGCCAGTTCGTGTTGGTGACGAAACTCACGGCGGTATTGAACGCGCCATCCGCGGTCATCGCGCCGAATTGCTGCGGATTGCCGAGGTTGCCGGGTATCCATCCCTGCACGCGCAGCAGCACGAAGAGAAAGCCCACACCGAGCACGTTGAGCGAGACGGTGGCAAACGCATAGCGCTTCCAGTTCATCTCGGCGCCCGGATCGACCCCGGCAATGCGGTAAAGCCCATTCTCGAGCGGCGCGAACAGGCGCACGACACGCGAGCGTCCGTCGAGCACACGCGTGATGTAGCCCGCGACGGGCACCGCGAGCGCGAGCAGGACGACGATGAAAATCCCCGCTTGCAGCAGCGTGTTGGCGTTCATTCGATCTCCTCCGCGCGCAGGAGCGCATGGACGAGATAGACGAACAGCAACAGCGTCGCCGCTCCCGATAGCCAGAAGATCCAGGTCATGAGCGCGCTCCCGTTGCGCCCCGATCCGCACGGCGGTACTGCATGAGCTTCCCGCAGCCGGCGATCAACGCGTAAGTGAGCGCGGCGATGACCGCCAGCCCCCCGATATACAGCACATCCATTGTCGTGTTCTCCATTCGCGGATGACGGATGGCTGCAAGGTAATGGTTATCGCGTTAAATCCGGATCAAAGGTTTTGGTGCGGGTATAAAAATCGCGTAAACGCGGACAGGCGCCGCGAAGGCGCCGTCCACGGTTCGTGAGGCTGACAAAGTGGTCAAGCAGGTAAAACGAGGGCAACGCCGGCTAGTCGACGCTACCCGGCTGGCGATCGAACGAGGCAGCACGCAGGGCTTCGCCAGGCTCGGTGAAGATACGTTCGCGCAACTGCGCGATCGATGCATCGCGCGCCGCGCCCGCGGTCTGAGCCGCTTCGATCTGTGCGCGCTGCGACGCGTACGCGGCATATTTCGCCCGCCACGCATCATCATCCTGCTGCATCTGCGCAACGCGCGCCGCTGCTTCGGCGCCGAGCACTGGGGTCAAGTCCGAGCGCATCCGGTCTGGCGTGGCATGAGCGTCCTGCAACGCAGAGATTTGCGCGAGCGCTGCGCCCTGCGCTTCGGCCTGCTCGCGCAGTTTGCGCTCGGCAGCCGGCAACTGTTGATCGAGCGCCACAAGGCGTGCCTCCTTCTCGGCACCCGTGAGATGGGTATCGAGACTAATTGCCAGGCGCTCGACTTCGTGACGCTGCGACGCGAATTGCGCGCCGAAGAATGGTTCGCTCCATTCGCCGAGTTCGCGGCTCGCGAGCGCCGAGCGCTGCGCCAGCGTGTTCCTCAGCGCGTCGATGTCGATCTGAGCGGCGTTGGCAGCGCCGCCAGCAACAGGCTCCGGCAGTTGCGCGAGCGCGGATCGATACGCCTGGTAGCGCTGCCATACCGCGAGCGCCTCGGCCTGTGCCGCTGTGCCGTCGAGTTGCGCGGCAATCTCGCGCGCAACGAAGCCGTCGAGCCCGGTCTCGCCCAGATCGGTTTGCGCGCTCACGCAGTAATCGAAGAAGAGCCGCACCTGCGGGTCGCGCGCGAGATGGCCACGGCCATCGGTCGGCAGGCGTGGCGCATTCGTGCCGGCAAGTGCGGCCGGCAGCCGATCCGGCCCGGCCTGCGGCTGCGCCTCGGGAGCACGCTCCAAAACAGCGGCAGTGCGCTCCCCACCGGCAGCAACTCGTGCAAGCGCTGCGCCATTGTCATGCTCCACCCGGCTCGCACCAGTCCATGCAACAACGGCAGCGACAGCCGCCGTTGTTGCAACCGCCACGACAACCCGCCTGCCGCGTCTTGCCGGCGCCATCGCTCAGACGCCCTCAAGCTTCAGGCGGTTGGCATGCGTGCGGATCACCGCGACCGGATCTTCGGCGTAAGCGCCGCGAATGCCGAACAACTGGTTGATCTGGTCCACGTGATTCCACTTGTAGTTCACGCCGATCACCTGGCCGTACAGCGAGCTGCACGTCGACACGAGGCCGTCGTTCACGCCCGAGTTGCGCCCGAGCATCACGGTGCCGGTGAGGAGCAGCGCCGGTGTCGTCATGTCGAGGCTGATGGCCGGATCGATCAGCGGTATGACACTCGCGTCCTTCGCGATGACCGTATTGCCGATGCGCATCTGCTGCTGGATGGCCGAGCCCGACCACGAGTACAGCAGGTGCTTGTGGCCGTCAACCGTCTCGCTGGCCGCACCGGTCTTGCACGAACCCGGCGCGCCAAGCCCGGCACTCGGGAAACGCTGGTTGAAGAGCGCGGCCGAATCGGTTCTAAGCGTCCGCAGCGCGAGCAGCGCATCCTGGTTCGTGATGTGCGCGCTGTTCGATAGCACACCGTACATGTTGAGGAAAGCACCGACGGCTTCCGACGTTTGGCCGGTGGGATCACGGTTCAGTTCGTCGACGGCGAAGTCGGCGAACTCGCTGCCGCGATGCGGCGTGCCGATGGTCGTCACCGAGGCGACAAGCTGCGGCGCAACTGCGGCGACATAGCGCGACGTGAGGCCGCCCTGGCTGTGACCGATGAGGTTGACCTTCTGCGCGCCGGTTGCGGCAAGCACGCGCTTGACGTAGGCGAGAAGTTGCTCGCCACGGCTATCGGGTCCGTCGTCGGCCTGGAAGCTCGACAGGTTCGCCGTGTAGACCTGCGCACCATGGCTTTGCAGATCCGACGCGATGCCATACCAGTAGTCGAACATGCCAAATATCTTGTCAGTGCCGCTCAGGCCGTGCACCAGGATGATCGGATACTTCGTTGCCGCATAGTGGTCGACAGCCGGCGTTGTGGCGGCAGGCCCGGCCGGCGAAACCAGCAGAGCGGCGCAGCACGCGAGCGCGCCCACGGCGGTGCGAAGACGAGTTGAGGAAAACATGGCGGATCTCCTTACCTTTATTCAGGTCGTGTTCACAAAGGATCGACTCTAAATAATAGTTAGGAAAACATATCTTTACAGATATTACAGCGCGGTTTGCTGACTGAAATCAGCAACGCCATGGTTATCGCGCTGGATCTTACGAGCCGCACCCGACGGTGCGGCTCATGGCAGACGGCAAATGGGCTCGCCGCTTACGGCAGCAGAATGGTCGAGCCAGTCGTGCGGCGCGCTTCGAGATCGGCGTGGGCCTGGCCCACGTCCTGCAGCGCATAGCGCTGGTTGATCGACGTCTTGACCTTGCCCGAGGCGATCACCTCGAACAGTTCGGCGGCCATCGCCTCGTAGTCCGCGCGCTTCGCGATGTAGGTAAAGAGCGTCGGACGCGTGAAGAACAGCGAGCCGCGCCCTGCGAACTCCGACGAATCGATGGGCGGCAGCGGCCCTGACGCATTGCCGAAGCTCACGAACATGCCAAGCGGCGCGAGACAGTCGAGCGACTTCGTATACGTGTCCTTGCCGATCGAGTCATACACCACCGGCACGCCCGCGCCGTTCGTGATCTCGCGCACACGCGCCTTGAAGTCCTCGCGCGTATAGACGATCGGATAATCGCAGCCGTGCGCCTTCGCGACCTGGGCCTTCTCGTCCGAGCTCACCGTGCCGATCACCGTCGCGCCCAGCGCCTTGGCCCACTGGCACACGAGCAGGCCCACGCCGCCCGCCGCAGCCTGGATCAGGATCGTGTCGCCGGCCTTTACACGGTACGTGCGGCGCAGCAGATATTGCGCGGTCAAGCCCTGAAGCATGACGGAGGCGGCCTGCTCGTCGCTGATCGCGTCGGGCAAGTGAATCACCTGATCCGCGCGCAGCACGCGCTCCTGCGCATACGCACCCGGCGGACGCGCGACATACGCTACACGGTCGCCCGGCTTCACGAGCGTCACGCCCTTGCCCACGGCCACGACTTCACCCGCGGCCTCCATGCCGAGCCCCGCCGGCAACGGCTGCGGATAGAGCCCGGTGCGAAAGTACACATCGATGTAATTGAGCCCGCATGCGCTCTGCTTCACGCGGATCTCGCCCTCGCCCGGCTCGCCCACCGTGACGTCCACCCACTGCATCACTTCGGGGCCGCCGGTCTTGTCGTAACGGATTGCCTTGGTCATCTTGCCTCCTTCGTCCTGTGAGTCCTGTGAAGCGTGTAAGTCCTGTGAGTCGCATGAGTCCGCCGGGTCGAGCGGCGATGCGATCAGACCTCGTCTTTCATGCGCAGCGTGAGCACGTCGAGAATCATGCGCGCCGTCGAGATATTGGTCGCGCACGGCACGTCGTGCACGTCGCAGGCGCGCACGAGCGCGTTGATGTCGGGTTCGTGCGGCTGCGGGGTCATGGGGTCGCGCAGAAAGATCACCACGTCGACATTGCCCTCGGCAAGCTGTGCGCCGATCTGCAGGTCGCCGCCATGCGGACCCGAGAGCATGCGCTCGACCTCCAGGCCGTGTGCCGCCGCGATGCGGCCGCCAGTCGTGCCGGTCGCGAGCAGCTCGCAGCGGCGCAGCGTGTCGACGTATTCGCCGCTCAGCCTGACGATGTCGTCCTTCTTGTGGTCGTGCGCGATCAGCGCGACGCGGGTAGGCATGGCCTGGTTCCTTGTTTCGGTGAGGTGGAGTGTGTGGTTGGGGTGGCGTTGGTGCGCGTGCCGGCGCGTCGCAATCGCGATGCAATGCGCCGCCGCGCGCGGATCGGAACGTACCGGATCAGAACGTGCCTGGGAATGCGCCGCCGTCGATCAGCCAGTTTTGTCCCGTGATATAGCCCGCATGGACGCTGCACAAAAACGCACAGGCACGCCCGAATTCCTCGGGCGTGCCGAAGCGGCCCGCCGGAATCGACTTCACGCGGCGTGCGCGCACTTCGTCGAGCGACAGATTGCTCGCCTTCGCCTGCGCGACGATGGTGGCCTGAATGCGGTCGGTATCGAAGGAGCCCGGCAGCAGATTGTTGATCGTCACGCCCGTGCCGGCGACCTGGCGCGCCACGCCCGCAACGAAACCCGTGAGACCCGAGCGCGCGCCGTTAGAGAGGCCGAGCACGTCGATGGGCGCCTTCACCGAGGAGCTCGTGATATTGACGATGCGCCCGAAGCCGCGCTGGCTCATGGCATCGATGGTGGCCTGGATCAGCGCGATCGGCGTGAGCATGTTCGCTTCGAGCGCAGCGAGCCACGCTTCGTGCGTATAGCTGCGGAAGTCGCCCGGCGGCGGGCCGCCCGCGTTGTTCACGAGAATATCCGGCGACGGGCACGCGGCGAGCGCGGCGGCGCGGCCCGCCTCCGTGGTGATGTCGCAGGCCACGGCCTTGACCTCGACGCCGGTGTTCGCGCGAATCTGCGCGGCGGTCTCCTCGAGCGTTTGCGCCGTGCGCGCGACGATCGTCACGTTCGCGCCCTCGGCCGCGAGCGCCTCGGCGCAACCGCGTCCCAGCCCCTTGCTTGCCGCGCACACCAGCGCGCTGCGTCCTGCGATACCCATGTCCATCGTTTGCGGTCCTCGTGGTTGTCGTGGTCGGTATGACGAATCGGTGACGGCGGCTGACGCAGGAATCGCGGCGACGGGCCCGGGCCGCCTGCGCGATCCCGGACGCGCCTGCTTGTCCCGCCCGCTTGTCTGCCTCTCGTCCCGCCTCTCGTCCCGCCCTTTTGTGCGTCCGATTTTTGCGATTCTAGAAGAATCGGGCCGCGCGCGTGGGACACCCCGGGCCGTTGGTCCCTGCCATGCCCCAACGCGGCCCCCGATCCTGCTCAGTTCCCGCCCAGTTCTCGTATACTTGCGCCTGTAGCGCGGCCCAGCGCTCCCGCGAGCCACGCCGGACTCAACAATCCGGCTGCCTGCCACGCGTGCGGCGGGCCCTGCACGCCGCACGCTGCGCGCACCCGCCCGATGGCCTATGACCGATGATCCATGGCCGATGAGGTTCGAGGCGCCCGGCAGCGGCACGACCGACACCCCCGATCCCCTTGCAGCCTCGTGCGCCCCGCCATGAAACAGGACAGCCGCTTTCCGAATCTCTTCATCCTC
Source organism: Paraburkholderia tagetis (assembly GCF_022213065.1). GTDB lineage: Bacteria > Pseudomonadota > Gammaproteobacteria > Burkholderiales > Burkholderiaceae > Paraburkholderia > Paraburkholderia tagetis. The sequence goes on along the minus strand of NZ_JAKLJA010000018.1, from coordinate 113,034 downwards.
GATCACCCGCTGATCCAGCACAAGCTCAGCCACATGCGCGACAGGGACACGTCCACGCGCACATTCCGCGAGCTGCTGCGCGAGATCACGCTCTTGATGGGCTACGAAATCACGCGCGAGCTGCCCGTCACGACGCGCCGCGTGCAAACGCCGCTCGTCGAGATCGACGCGCCCGTGATCGCGGGCAAGAAGCTCGCGATCGTGCCGGTGCTGCGCGCGGGCGTGGGCATGTCCGACGGCCTGCTCGAGCTGATTCCGTCGGCGCGCGTGGGCCATATCGGCGTCTATCGCGCCGACGACCACCGCCCCGTCGAGTACCTCGTGCGCCTGCCCGACCTTGAAGACCGCACCTTCATCCTGTGCGACCCGATGGTCGCGACCGGCTACTCGGCGGCGCACGCCATCGACGTGCTCAAGCGCCGCGGCGTGCCCGGCGAGCGCATCCGCTTTCTCGCGCTGGTGGCCGCGCCCGAAGGCGTCGAGGTGTTCCAGCAGGCGCATCCGGACGTGCGGCTCTACGTGGCCTCGCTCGATTCGCACCTGAACGAGCACGCCTACATCATTCCGGGCCTCGGCGACGCCGGCGACCGCCTGTTCGGCACCAAGAACTGATGCCGCCGGGGGCGGCGCCCCAGCCGCCCCTCGCACCTGCTGCGCCTTGCGTGCGGTGCCCGTGAGATCCCCGCCCTGAATCTCCGCCCTGAATCTCCGTCCAATCCCCGCGCTGTCGCACCGAGGGGTGAGGCCGAGCGAGCCCGGCGTGATAAAATTCAGGTCCGCCCGACAGTCCCGAGGGCGTCGCGAAGTGCGCCGAAATGCGCCTCACGCGGCGCCGGCCAGCCCGGAAGTGGTCCCGGCCGGCCCTGCCGGCACAGGCAAGCCAACCAAGGCTGCGCTGCGTACCCGGCGCGCGTCCCGCACGAAACGGCAGCGCCAGCCACCGCTGGGAAGCCGGCCGCACGCGCGAGCGCCAGCCGCGCGAAGCGCCGGCCACGGGTAACCAGCGGCGGGCGGCGGGCGGACAGATACTCATGGATGGGCACACCGGCATGGAAGCATCGGCCGCGCACGAGCGCGCCACGCCGCGCCCTGGCATCGTATTGAAAACTGCAGCAACGACAACTGCACCATGCACGCTTCATGCGTGCGACGGAGAAAGGTATGGCGGGTCATTCGAAATGGGCCAACATCAAGCACAAGAAGGCGGCTGCTGACGCGAAGCGCGGCAAGGTCTGGACCCGGCTCATCAAGGAAATCCAGGTCGCGGCACGCATGGGCGGAGGTGAGATCGACTCCAATCCGCGCCTGCGTCTGGCCGTGGACAAGGCCTATGACGCCAACATGCCCAAGGACAACATCAACCGCGCGATCCAGCGCGGCGTGGGCGGCGTCGATGGCGCGAACTACGAGGAAATCCGCTACGAAGGCTACGGCATCGGCGGCGCGGCTGTCATCGTCGACACCATGACCGATAACCGCACCCGCACCGTCGCCGAAGTGCGCCACGCGTTCTCGAAGTTCGGCGGCAACATGGGCACGGACGGCTCGGTGTCGTTCATGTTCGATCACGTCGGCCAGTTCCTGTTCGCGCCGGGCACCCCCGAAGACAAGCTGATGGACGCCGCGCTCGAAGCGGGCGCCGACGACGTCGTCACGAACGAGGACGGCAGCATCGAGGTGATCTGCCAGCCCTTCGAGTTCCAGAAAGTGAAGGACGCGCTCGAAGGTGCGGGCTTCAAGGCGGAAATGGCCGAAGTCACCATGAAGCCGCAAACGGAAGTCGAATTCACGGGCGACGATGCGGTGAAGATGCAGAAGCTGCTCGACGCGCTCGAAAACCTGGACGACGTCCAGGAGGTGTACACCAACGCGTCGATCGACGAGGCATAAGCGGCGCGGGCGCGGCGCGGGAAAGCGCGGGCGCGAGAGGCGACTGGCCGGGCACCGGTTGGCCGCCGCCAAGATTTAACGGCCGGCGCATGGCGCGCCGGCCGCAACTGTTTCTGGTTCTGGTCTTTCGGGGATTTACATGAAGTTACTCGTCGTCGGTTCTGGCGGCCGCGAACATGCGCTGGCGTGGAAGCTTGCGCAGGCGCCGCGCGTCCAGCTCGTCTACGTCGCACCGGGCAACGGCGGCACCGCGCAGGACGAGCGGCTCGCCAACGTCGACATCACGGACATCCACGAGCTCGCCGATTTCGCCGAGCGCGAGCAGATCGCCCTCACCGTGGTCGGGCCGGAAGCCCCGCTCGCGGCCGGCATCGTCAACGTGTTCCGCTCGCGCGGTCTGAAGGTGTTCGGCCCCACGAAGGAAGCCGCGCAGCTCGAAAGCTCGAAGGACTTCGCCAAGGCGTTCATGAAGCGCCACAACATCCCCACGGCCGCCTACGAGACCTTCTCGGACGCCACGGACGCGCACGCCTACGTCGAGAAAAACGGCGCGCCCATCGTGATCAAGGCTGACGGCCTCGCCGCGGGCAAGGGCGTGGTGGTGGCGATGTCGCTGGAAGAAGCGCATCAGGCCATCGACATGATGCTCGCCGACAACAAGCTCGGCGACGCCGGCGCGCGCGTGGTGATCGAAGAATTCCTCGCGGGCGAGGAAGCGAGCTTCATCGTCATGGTGGACGGCAAGCACGTGCTCGCGCTCGCCTCGAGCCAGGATCACAAGCGCCTGCAGGACGGCGACCAGGGCCCGAACACGGGTGGCATGGGCGCCTACTCGCCCGCGCCCATCGTCACGCCGCAATTGCATGCGCGCGTGATGCGCGAAATCATCCTGCCGACCGTCGCGGGCATGGAGAAGGAAGGCATCCGCTACACGGGCTTCCTCTACGCAGGCCTGATGATCGACGCGCAGGGCAACCCGAAGACGCTCGAGTTCAACTGCCGCATGGGCGACCCGGAAACGCAGCCGATCATGGCGCGCCTGAAGGGCGACTTCTCGAAGGTCGTGGAGCACGCGATTGCGGGCACGCTAGACCAGGTCGAGCTCGAATGGGACCGCCGCACGGCGCTCGGCGTCGTGCTGGCCGCGTACAACTACCCGGACACGCCGCGCAAGGGCGACCGCATCAGCGACATCCCCGCCGAGACCGACAGTTCGGTCACGTTCCACGCCGGCACGCAGTTCGTGGACGGCAAGCTCGTGACCTCGGGCGGCCGTGTGCTGTGCGTGGTCGGCCTCGCCGATACCGTGCGCGGCGCGCAAAACGCGGCTTACGAGACCGTGAACCGCATCGCGTTCGACGGCATGCAGTATCGCCTCGACATCGGCTATCGCGCCGCAGGACGCAAGCAGTAACGTCCAGGCGCAGAAAAGGCGCGCGAACACGGCTTGCGAGCCCGTGCGCGCGCCAGCTCGCCGTATGGCGAGTTGTCTGGCTCGCTGCCTGGTTCGCTGTCTGACTTCATGGCACGCGTGACGTGCGCCGCCCCCAAGCGGCGCATCGCGCCACGCCAACGTCATGATCCAGGCGCGCCGCGGATACGTCTGCTCAAAGTCGGCTTGAAACCGGCTTGAAACTGGCTTGACGTCGACCTGAACCCGACCTGACATCGGCCTGAAGCTGGCCTGAAACCAGCGGCAACAACCGGGCGAACGAGCCGAACCAGCCATTACGCGCCGAGCGGGCATGGCGAACGCTGCGGCGCGCCGCATGGACGGCATAGCCGCGAAGCCGCGCCGAACGGCGTAAACTTCCCGCAACCGGCCGCACCGAGCGACCCGTACCCCGATTCCGAACCCAATCCTGGCGCAGTGCCGGCCCCCGCCGCCTCGCCCGCCCCACCGATGACCGAACCGACTGAAAACGGCCAAACCCGCGTGATGCCCGAAGGCGCGACCGATGGTGCAACCGCTGCTGCCATCGCTGGCGCCACCGCTGGTGGCACTCATAACAGCGCCGCCGTGCGCGCCTGGCTCTCGGGCCTGCAAACGCAGATCGCCGATACGCTCGGCGCCTTCGACGGCACGCCCTTCGCCACCGACGCATGGCAGCGCGAGCCCGGCGAAAAGCTGCGCGGCGGCGGCTGCACGCGCATTCTCGAAGGCGGCCAGTTCTTCGAGCGCGCGGGCATCGGCTTCTCCGACGTGTCGGGCGACACCCTGCCCCCGTCGGCCACGGCCGCGCGCCCCGAACTCAACGGGCGCGGCTTCGAGGCGATGGGCGTCTCGCTCGTGCTGCACCCGCGCAACCCGTACTGCCCGACCGTGCACATGAACGTGCGCATGCTGCTCGCCACCAAGGCGGGCGAAGCGCCCGTGTTCTGGTTCGGCGGCGGCATGGATCTCACGCCCTACTACGGCTTCGAGGAAGACGCGCAGCATTTCCACCGCGTCTGCCGCGACGCGCTCGCGCCTTACGGCGAAGGTCTCTACCCGCGCTTCAAGCGCTGGTGCGACGAATACTTCTTCCTCAAGCACCGCAACGAGGCGCGCGGCGTGGGCGGCATCTTCTTCGACGACTACGCCGAAGGCGGCTTCGACCAGGCATTCGCGATGCTGCGCAGCGTGGGCGAAGGCTTCCTGAAGGCGTATCTGCCGATCATCGAAAAGCGCCGCGCGACGCCCTATGGCGAAGCCGAGCGCGAATTCCAGGCGTACCGGCGCGGCCGCTATGTCGAGTTCAATCTCGTCTGGGACCGCGGCACGCACTTCGGGCTGCAAAGCGGCGGGCGCAGCGAGTCGATCCTCATGTCGATGCCGCCCTCGGCCAACTGGCGCTACGACTGGCAGCCGCAGCCGGGCACGCCCGAGGCGCGCCTGTACACGGACTTCCTGCCGGTGCGCGACTGGATCTGACGCCGTGACGCAACACCTGACCGCTCCCGCCGACACGCCCGCCCCGGCACCGGCCAGCGCATCCAGCCATGCGCTGGCACGCCGCGTCGGCCTGCTCGGCGGCACGTTCGATCCGATCCACGAGGGCCATCTCGCGCTCGCGCGCCATTTCGCGCGCATGCTCGGCCTCACGGAGCTGATCCTGTTGCCCGCCGGCCAGCCCTGGCAGAAGCCCGAGGTGAGCGCCGCGGAGCATCGCCTCGCGATGACGCGCGCGGCGGCCGCCTCGCTCGTGCTGCCGGGCGTGACGGTGAGCGTGGACACCGACGAGATCGAGCACGACGGGCCCACCTATACGGTGGAGACGCTGCGCCGCTGGCGCACGCGCAGCGCGAGCAACGCAGCGGCGGCGCTCACGCTGCTGATGGGCGCAGACCAGTTGCTGCATCTCGATTCGTGGCATGAATGGCGCGAGCTGTTCGCGCTCGCGCATCTGGGCGTGGCGAGCCGCCCCGGCTTCGATTTCGCGGCGCTGCCGCCCGCCGTTTCGGCGGAAGTGGCCGCGCGGCGCGCCAACGCCGCGACGCTCGCGGCCGCGCGCTGCGGGCATCTGCTGATCGACGCCACGCTCGCGCTCGATATTTCGGCCACCGAGATCAGGCGCGAGCTGAAAACATGCGTGCAGACGCAGGTAGCAACAGAACAACGCGGCGGCACAGCCGCCGAAAAGATTCCCGCGGCAGTGTGGGACTATATCCTTCAACATCATTTGTATCAGCACCACGGGTAAACATGGACATCCGCAAACTTCAACGCGCCATCGTCGACGGTCTCGAAGACGTCAAGGCACAGGACATTCGCATCTTCAACACGAGCCATCTGACCGAGCTGTTCGATCGCGTGATCGTCGCGAGCGGCACCTCGAACCGCCAGACCAAGGCCCTCGCCTCCAGCGTGCGCGAGAAGGTCAAGGAAGCCGGCGGCGACATCATCAGCACCGAAGGCGAGGACATCGGCGAATGGGTGCTGGTGGATTGCGGCGACGCGGTCGTCCACATCCTGCAGCCCGCGCTGCGCCAGTACTACAACCTCGAGGAAATCTGGGGCGACAAGCCGGTGCGCGTGAAGCTCGCGGCCAACACGGGCTTCACGGGCGCGCGCCCGAGCGAGCCGATCGACGGGGAAGACGAGGACGAACTCGACGCGCCCGCCGTGAAGAAGCCCGCGCGCAAAGTCGCATCGCGTCGCAGCGCGAAGTAACGCCGAACTCCGCCATCAACGCGAAGTGGACGCGCAGCGAGCAGGCTCGCAGTGAGCACACCGCAGTGAGACACAACAAGCACGCATGAGCACACAACGAGCGCGCTCGCGCGTCACACACATTCGTTTAGCACCATGAAACTGCATATCGTCGCCGTTGGGCACAAGATGCCGGACTGGGTGGCCGAAGGCTTCGAGGAATACACGAAGCGCATGCCGCCCGAGCTGCGCATCGAGTTGCGCGAGGTGAAACCCGAGCAGCGCTCGTCGGGGCGCTCCGCCGAAAGCGTGATGGCCGCCGAGCGCACGCGCATCGAAGCGGCGCTGCCGAAGAACGCGCGCATCGTCGCGCTCGACGAACGCGGCCGCGACTGGACCACGATGCAGCTCGCCCAGGCGCTGCCCGGATGGCAGCAGGACGGGCGCGACGTGGCGTTCCTGATCGGCGGCGCGGACGGGCTCGATCCGCAGCTCAAGGCGCGCGCCGACACGCTCCTGCGGCTGTCCTCCCTCACCTTGCCCCATGCGATGGTGCGCGTGCTGCTGGCCGAGCAGCTTTACCGCGCATGGACCATCACGCAGAATCACCCCTATCATCGCGTTTGAAGCGGGCCTCGAATTGCACAAACCCGCCACGCACGCCCGCCGGAGTTTGTGCGGCGAGACCGGCGCGCCGCAGCGGCCATCGTATGTGTGAACCCGCGCGAACCTGATTTCCGCCTCATCAAGACGTAAAAACGCCCCGATGACCACTACTGCGCCCTATCCGTTCGTCTATCTCGCCTCGCAGAGCCCGCGCCGCCAGGAACTGCTGCAGCAGCTCGGCGTGCGCTTCGAGCTGCTGCTGCCGCGTCCCGACGAAGACGCCGAATCGCTCGAAGCCGTACTGCCCGGCGAGTCCGCCGCCGTCTACGTCGAGCGGGTGTGCGCCGCGAAAGCCGATGCCGCGCGTGCCCGGCTCGTTGCGGGCGCCCACGCTTACGCGCCGATCCTCACTGCGGACACCACCGTGAGCATCGACGGCCACATCCTCGGCAAGCCGCACGATGCGGCCGATGCCTACGCGATGCTCGATAGACTCGCCGGCCGCGAGCACGAAGTGCTCACCGCCGTGGCCGTGGTCAATGCCGAAGGTGTGTGCCTGCCGCTCGCGCTCTCGCGCTCGCACGTGCGCTTCGCCCCCGCGCTGCCCGCGGCGATCGCGCGCTACGTCGCGAGCGGCGAGCCATTCGGCAAGGCCGGCGCATACGGCATCCAGGGACGCGCCGCCGAGTTCATCGAGCGAATCGACGGGTCCTATTCGGGTATCATGGGTTTGCCACTTTTCGAAACGGCCGCCCTCCTGCGCGCCGCCGGCATCGACTTCTAAAACCAATCATGAACGAAGAAATCCTGATCAACGTCACGCCTCAGGAGACGCGTGTCGCGTTGGTCCAGCAAGGTGCAGTCCAGGAGCTTCACGTCGAGCGCACGCTTTCGCGCGGACGCGTCGGCAACGTCTATCTCGGCAAGGTCGTGCGCGTGCTGCCGGGCATGCAGTCCGCATTCATCGACATCGGCCTCGAGCGCGCCGCGTTCCTCCATGTCGCCGATATCTGGCATCCGCGCATCGCGGGCGAAGCGCATGCGAGCGTGCATCATCAGCCCATCGAAAAGACCGTATTCGAAGGGCAAACGCTGATGGTCCAGGTCGTGAAGGACCCGATCGGCACCAAGGGCGCGCGTCTCTCGACGCAGGTGAGCATCGCGGGCCGCACGCTCGTCTATCTGCCGCAGGAGCCGCATATCGGCATCTCGCAGAAGATCGAAAGCGAGGCGGAGCGCGAAGCCGTGCGCGCGCGCCTGACCGCCGTGCTGCCCGCCGACGAGAAAGGCGGCTACATCGTGCGCACCATCGCCGAGGACGCCACGAGCGAAGAGCTTGCCGCCGATGTCGCGTACCTGCGCAAGACGTGGACGACGATCGTCGCGCTGGGGCAGCGCATGCCCGCCACGAGCCTGCTCTATCAAGACCTGAATCTCGCGCAGCGTGTGCTGCGCGACTTCGTGAACGACGAGACCTCGCGCATTCAGGTCGATTCGCGCGAAACGTTCCAGAAGCTCACCGAGTTCGCCTCCGAATTCACGCCCGCCGTGCTGCCGATGCTGCATCACTACACGGGCGAGCGGCCGCTCTTCGACCTCTACAACATCGAGGCCGAAATCCAGCGCGCGCTGTCGCGCCGCGTCGACCTCAAGTCGGGCGGCTACCTCGTGATCGACCAGACCGAGGCGATGACAACGATCGACGTGAACACGGGCGGCTACGTGGGCGCGCGCAACTTCGACGACACGATCTTCAAGACCAATCTCGAAGCGGCGCACACCATTGCGCGCCAGTTGCGGCTGCGCAATCTGGGCGGCGTGATCATCATCGACTTCATCGACATGGAGAATGTCGAGCATCGCGACCAGGTGCTCGGCGAACTGAAGAAAGCGCTCTCGCGCGACCGCACGCGCGTGACCGTGAACGGCTTTTCGCAACTCGGGCTCGTGGAGATGACGCGCAAGCGCACGCGCGAATCGCTCGCGCATGTGCTGTGCGAGCCCTGCCCGACGTGTCTGGGCAAGGGGCAAGTGAAAACCGCGCGCACCGTATGCTACGACGTGCTGCGCGAGATCCTGCGCGAGTCGCGCCAGTTCAACCCGCGCGAGTTTCGCGTGGTGGCGTCGCAGCAGGTGATCGACCTGTTCCTCGAAGAGGAGTCGCAGCATTTGGCGATGCTGATCGATTTCATCGGCAAGCCGGTGTCGCTGCAGGTGGAGTCGAATCTGAGCCAGGAACAATACGACATTGTGCTGATGTAGGGAGCGCCGGATCGCCCCGAATCACTGACTGACCATCAAGCCCGGCCAGACGGTGCTCTACGCAAAACATCAAAAATGCGCACGGCGAAAGTCCGGCAGGATTGCGCCGTGCGCCAGTTCATGGCGGACCACCGGGACAAGCTGCTCTCCACTTTTGCCGCAAGCACCCAAGCCAGCTACGGCCGTAACCCGAAACGCGTCGAGAGCGGCATGTCGGTAACGAAAGCCGTCGCTCTGATGAAGTTCCTGATGATGGTTCTCTCTGGACGTCGCTTACGAAGCGTCGCGGACGTAGGGGCGCATATCGCTGACCACAACCTTCGCGCACGTGAGCCGCACATCAAGACCAACGTTCGGCAACAGGTCTAATCGGATCAATCCGCCTGCAGCCGTGGCCAGCGTCATTTCCATCACTGTCGCCTCCTCAAGCATCGCGTTCACATCGATCTCCGCCGTTCGAATGTCGAGACAATCGAGGATGACCACATAGTCGTGGCGGCGACCAACGGGAAGCGGCCCGTAGCGGTTGTGAAGCACTTCCAACCGCACGTCCACCAGGTCACGTGTTCGAGCACCCGGCAACGGTTGACCGTCCCGCCCCTCTCGCGTCTCCCTCCGCCGGCTCATGCAGAAGGAGCGGACAGCCGAATCGTGAAAGGACGGATAACCGCCCAGCGCCCTCGTCAATACGTCACCATGGGTTGCCAATTCCCAGCCCCATGTCTTTTCAGGATCGCTCACTACACTTCCCTCATTCGCAGTTGATCGGAGACATCGGGAGGTGTGCATTGTCCCGCTTCCCATCGAAAAAATTATGTCCGTGCGACTCGCCGTGACTCGCGTGATATTGCGCGCACAGGTTACCGCTGGTGTCGAAATAGTCCACGTCGAGGCCATTCGGATTCACGCGAAAACCACCTGGTTCGTTGCCGCTCATCCCAACGCCGCGCGCCGCAAACTCCTGAACGTCATCGATCAACGTATCTGGCGTGTAGTCGAACGGCTGCGCATCGCCGAGCGGTGTCGAGCCAGAATCGCCGCTATCGAAGAAATTCCGTTTGGTTATGGCACCGTGTGAATCGTCACCGCCGCCGAGCAAAGCACCCGCCGCCGATCCGACAGCGTCAAGCCAACCAGACGCGCCATTAGAACTGGCGGCCTTGCTCGCGATCGCAACAACCGGTCGGTATGGCGTGCGTTCGATAAAGCGCCCACCCTCGTCGAGCGGTATGAACTGTCCGTCACGGACCCCGTAGACTGTGGGCTTCGGGTCTGGCACCCGTTTCGGCCAGCTTTGCGGCGCGTAGGACCTTGCAACTCGCCGACTACCACGCCATGCATGGTCAATCGCGGGAATGAGCCAACCATCGCGTACCGCGTCGCGAAGGATGCGCGTCACGCCGTCCCCATCGATCGGCGCGGACAATCCCGAGATGCGTAGGTGCTCGCGAATAAACGCAGCATACGCGTTGAAATCACTACTGGCCCGTGCGTCGCGGCGGCTGATGGAAACCCGGAACAGCCGGTCGAAGTCCCGCCGGTTCTGGTCGATCTGCTCTTCGCGCTCTTTGCGCTTTTTCTGGCGTTCATCGTAGGACAAGCTCCACCACGTAGTGGGCTCGTCCACGTCACGTGCAGGCACAAGGGAGCATTGCCAGTCGCTCGTAAGCGGTACGGACAGTGCATTGTATGAACGTCCCCATTCGGGTAACGACATGCCTCCTCCGGTTCAATCTGATGCGCGTATACGTAGCACGCGCCCGCCTGCCGCACCTTGCGGTAAGCCCATGGAGGGGGCATTCGATGCCGGATGAATGAGCCGGCGAGACTTTGCGGGATACTCGCACGCCGCGCCGCTGCAATACAGCTAGCCGTGCAGGAGACGCAAGCATCAAAAAACCGGCTCGCAACGTCGCACCGTATATCATTCGCTATTGGCCCTGCGCGCCCCGAAACCGGTTGCACGATCGGTTACACGCCAGGCAGCCAGAACCGGAAATCGGGCCACGTCTGCTCTAAGGCGATCGTTTGCCCCCAGGATTTTCCGTAACACATCGCTAAACCACGACCTCGCGCGCCACCGGCGCGAAGCCGTCGCACGCATCATCGGAGCACCGCAGTTGAATCACCAGCGCGCCACCCTTTCCCAACTGGGCGAGTTCGACGAGATCGTCGACGTGAGAACGCCGCTCGAATACGCCGAGGACCATGTGCCCGGCGCGATCAACGCCCCCGTGCTCAGCAACGAGGAGCGCGTGATCGTCGGCACGATGTACAAGGACTCGCCCTTCGAGGCCTCGCGCGTGGGCGCGGCTATGGCCGCGCGCAATATCGCCATGCATCTGGACACGACCTTCGCCGACCGTCCGCGCAACTGGCGCCCGCTCATCTACTGCTGGCGCGGCGGCAAGCGCTCGGGCTCGATGACGACCATGTTCAACATGATCGGCTGGCGCGCGCGGCAGCTCGAAGGCGGCTACAAGACCTACCGGAACACCGTGGTCGAGGCGCTCGGCACGCTGCCCGGGCATTTGCGCTATGTCGTGCTCGCCGGGCCGACCGGCAGCGGCAAGACACGCCTGTTGCAGGCGCTCGACAGTGCCGGTGCGCAAACGCTCGATCTCGAGGCGCTCGCCGCGCATCGCGGCTCGCTGCTCGGCGCGCTGCCCACGCGCGCGCAGCCCTCGCAGAAGTCGTTCGACACGACGCTGGTGGAGCGGCTGCGTGCGCTCGATCCCGCGCAGCCCGTTTTCGTGGAGGCGGAAAGCCGGCGCATCGGCGCGATCACGCTGCCTGTCGCGCTGGTCGAAGGCATCCACGGCGCAACGTGCGTCGTGGTCGAGGTAGCGCGCGAGGAGCGCGTGGCGCTGCTGCTCGAAGAATACGGCCACCTGCTCGGCGACCAGACCTACTTCCGGGAACAATTGCTGAAGCTCACGCCGCTGCATGGGCACGAGCGTATCGAGTCGTGGTGCCGTCTGCTGGAGGAAGGCCAGCACGCGGCGCTGTCCGAGGCGCTCGTGACCGAGCACTACGATCCCGCGTATTCGCGCAGCACGCGCAAGCACTATCCGACGCTTGCGACATCGCCACGCTTCGTATTCCATCCGATGACGGGCGAGCCGATCGAAGAAGCACGCGCGCTGCTCGCGCAACTGCGCGGCGAAAATCTGCTCGGGGAGACGTCGGGGCAATAGTTCGGTCTGTGCATGCGAATGGCCGCCCGACGGACGGCCACGCCAGGAAAAAGCGCCCGGGCGCCGATTCCGCGCCCGGGCCAAACCATCGGAGTCCCGATGGTGGAGGTTTCTTGCCGGGCTGACGGCATGCCAGAGCAGCCTTGCGCCGCCTGACTGGCCGATTTGCCGTGATCGCCCGCTTGTCTGTCGACTGTCGGGTTGCTCCGCGCGCCTCACCGCCCTCCCGCGGCGCGGCGCTCATTCGAATCGGAGCCTGAGTCGCACTGGCGGCTTAGGGGTGCGCGTACATCGCGTTCCAGTCTTGCGCCGACACCGTCGCGCCACGCACACCCGATTCCGAAGCATTCGCGACACCGCCATACGCGCTATTGCCGCTCTGCGCGGCCACCTTGGCCTGGGCGGCCTGGATCGCGTCCGGGTAATGCGCTTGATCGCCGTCGCCGACGCGGTAGCCGACCTTCTGCAGTTGCACGAGTTCTTCGCGCACCTGGGCGCGGGTGATGGTCGAGTGCGACTGAGCAAACGAAGCGACGGGGACGACGAGTGCAGCGGCAACAGCAACGGCTTGAATCAGGGACTTCATGGTTACGACCTCCAGTATGTTCAGGACGGCCGACGTGCGACTGTGTGTATGTGCATGCGACCGATGTACGCATCGTATGCCTGTCAGACACCAGGGTTAACCCCTAAAACCAAATGAGACTCTTCCAGACTTCGGAAGAATCGCTGAAAGTGCCGCGTGGCGGGCGTTTGCAGCGGAATCGCCCACGCTCGCGCCATGCGAACGCAAGCGCGAGGCGGGCACGAGGCGCAGACTAGCGGGTTGGCGAAATATCCGCGACGAGTTCGAGCAGCGCGTCCACGTGGGCTTGCACGCTGGCGTCGTACAGGATGTCGGGATGGGAGCCTGATGCATTGGCGGGTTTGGCGGACGCGGCCGGTTCGACGCGTCGTCCACGTGCCGCCACGGCCGCTTCGATTGCGCGGCGCAGGTCGGCGGCATCGCCGGGCCGGAACAGATATTTGGCGCTATCGGCGATGGCATCGCAGCAGCCGATATTCGACGAAAAGATCACGGGCGTGCCGCACATGACCGACTCGATGCCGACGAGTCCGAACGGCTCGTAAGTCGACGCAAGGATCGAGTAGTCGGCCGCGCGATAGGCGTTTTCGAGATCCTTCACATAGCCGATGTAGCGCACGCGCGTGCTCGTGCGTTCGGGCGGACGCCCGGCCACGGCCACGACCACGGGCAGGTCCAGTGCCTCGATCACCTGCTCGATGAGCGGCAGACCCTTGCGCTCGTGGCTGCTCGACGCAAAGAGCAAGACCGTTTCGTGGTCGGCGAACCCGTATTGCCTGCGCAGCGCGGCGCGCGTGCCGGCGTCCACCGGCGAGAAGCGCTCGCCATCCACGGGGGGACAGAGCACGCGGATCTTTGCCTCGTCCACGCCATAAAACTCGCGCAGTTCGGAACGCATGAGATCGGAATGCGCGACGATCACGCGCGACCGCGCGTATTGCTGACTTTCGAGCGCGATCTGCCGGCTGTCGGAGCCGCGCAGCGTGCGCCCCGTCGCGCGCAGAAAGCCGCGATGCGTGCCGCCGCAGATGGCGATCTCCGAGGAATCGACGCGGTTGCAGCCGATCAGCACGTCCACGCCCGCACGGCGGCGCAAGGTGGCCAGCCGCCGCGCGAACCACATGTCGCGCAGCTTTCCCGGCAGCAACGAGACGTTGATCCGATGCGGCTCCACGAGCGCGTATTCGGGTACGGATGGGTCGAACTTGCGTGCGAAGAACACGGGCCGCACGCCGCGCGCGGCCAGACCCCGGATGAGATCCATCGCGTAGCGTTCCAGGCCGCCACTGTGCTTGAGCGCGTTGCTGGAAATTCCAACCTTCATGACCCGTCCGACAAAAAATGATTGCGCGCAAATTTCGCGTGGGCCGATTATAAAGCGCCAGTTCCGTGCAACAGCGATGCCTTCCGCGCTTCCAGGCCAAGCCATGTCCTACTCAATCTGCGGAAAGTCCTGTAATACGCCAAGCGCTATGTCCGTCAGCGCATCGCGCATACCCAAAACCCCCTCCGGTATAATCGTTCGGCTAATGGGCAGCAGGACCTGTCCGCCCCGATGACAGGCTTATGCTGGCCGAGCGAGCGCAACGGCGCAACTGCCCGGCTACACCGACATAACAACTGACTGCCCATCCGATTTGCGCCGGCCGACATGAATCACGATACGACGACCTATCTTCGCCGCCTGGCTCCAATCGTTACCCTGCTACTCGCGGTTGGACCCGCCACGAATCTGGTCTGGCGCGGCGGTACGGGTTACTGCTTTTTCCTGCTGCTGGCGTTTGCGCTTTATGGCGCGTACACATATCGTCACGACCGCAGCTATTTCGCGCCGTGGTGCGAATACCGCTGGTACACGGCCGCGATGCTCGCCCCGCTCGTCGTGGTCGTGCTCCAGCAGCCGCTGCTCGGCTACTGGGCGCCACACCAGTTCGACGCCCTCTCGCGCCTCGCGCTCGCGCTGCCGATCTTCCTGCTGCTTAGCCGCCTGCCTTCGCGCCGCCTCACGGTCGTCGGCTGGGGTTGTGCACTCGGTGCGCTCGCAGCGAGCGCCTGGGTTTTCATCGACCGCCCCGCCGGCGGCTGGAACGATACCGAGCGCCTCTCGAACTACTACACGAATGCGATCCCGTTCGGCGACACGGCCCTGCTGTTCGCCTTCCTCTCGATATTCACCTTCGGCTGGGACCGCAAGGCGCGCCCACTCGCGCTTATCGTCAAACTCGCCGCGCTCGTGGCGGGCGGCTTCGTTTCGTATCTTTCAGGCACGCGCGGCGGCTGGATCGCGGTACCCGTCTTCGCACTCCTGCTCGGCGTGCAGTACGGTTGGTTTTCGCACTGGAAACGCGTGGTCGTGACGCTGGTGCTGCTCGCCGCAGCCGCCGGCGCGCTGTTTTCGACAAATGGCATTCGCCACCGCGTGGCCGACGCCAGCTCCGATTTTGCCCTCATGCAACGCGGCGACAAGGACACCTCGGTGGGGCTGCGCCTGCAGCTCTGGAACGCATCGGTGACGCTGTTCGAGCGCCATCCGGTCTACGGCGTGGGCAAGGGTCACCTGAAACTGGCGCTCGCCGATCTCGCGCAGCACGGCGAGGCCAGCCAGCAGATCGTCAATGAGCGCGCGCACAGCGACTTCTTCTCGGCCATCGCCGAAATGGGCGCCATGGGCGCCGCAACCCTATTTCTGCTCTACTTCGGGACGTCGGTCTATTTCTGGCGCGCGTGCCGCGCCGCCGACACGGTCATCCGCACCGCCGCCTGCAGCGGCCTCGCGGTGTCGTTCAGTACGATCCTCTTCGGGCTCACGATCGACGTGCTGGTGCCGATCCAGGTCGTCGTCCTGATCTCGCTGCTCACGGCTGTTTTCCTGGCGATCATCGCGTCGCGCAAGCGCGAACTCGAAGGCAGCGCGACAGCGCACTGAGCCGCCGCGGCGTGGCTGCACCGCCTCAACTCGCTGATCCACCCACGGCCCCCGGGCTAGCCGGAAAGCGCCGCGCTTCGTAGTACAGCCCGTTGGGGCCCGGCACAAGCCGCAAGGCGCCCGAACATCGGGCGCCCCACTCCGACGCTCACGCCGCGTTCTGCTGGAACTGGATCTTATGCAGATGCGCGTACAGCCCGCGCTGTTCGAGCAGTTGCTGGTGCGAGCCGCGCTCGGCGATGCGGCCCGCCTCCATCACGAGAATGCGGTCCGCGCGCTCGATGGTCGAGAGCCGATGCGCGATCACGAGCGTCGTGCGGCCCTTCATCAGCGTTTCGAGCGCCGCCTGCACATGGCGCTCCGACTCCGAGTCGAGCGCTGAAGTCGCTTCGTCGAGAATCAGGATCGGCGCGTCCTTGTAGATCGCGCGCGCGATCGCGAGACGCTGCCGCTGCCCGCCCGAGAGCTTCATGCCGTTGTCGCCGACCAGCGTTGCGATGCCTTCGGGCAGCGCCGAGATCGTATCCCAGAGGTTGGCCGCGCGCAGCGCGTCTTCGACGCGTGCCGCGTCGGCCTTCTCGCCGTAGGCCACGTTGTTCGCGACGGTGTCGTTAAAGAGCGTCACGTCCTGGCTCACCAGCGCAATCTGGCTGCGCAGCGCGTGGATGTCGTACTCCGGCAGCGGCACGCCGTCGACGAGAATCGCGCCGCCGCTCGGATCGAAAAAGCGCGGCAGCAGGTTCACGAGCGTGGTCTTGCCGCTACCCGAGGGGCCTGCCAGCGCGATCATCTCGCCCGGCGCCGCGCTGA
Organism: Paraburkholderia tagetis; assembly: GCF_022213065.1. GTDB lineage: Bacteria > Pseudomonadota > Gammaproteobacteria > Burkholderiales > Burkholderiaceae > Paraburkholderia > Paraburkholderia tagetis. The sequence goes on along the minus strand of NZ_JAKLJA010000018.1, from coordinate 96,625 downwards.
ACGTCACGTTATCGAGGATCGAGCGCGTACCGGGCCCATAGGAGAACGACACGTTGCGAAACTCGATCTCGCCACGCGCGCGCTCGAGCGGCTTGCCGCCGCCCGCCGGCTCGGCCGGCTCGTCGATCAGGCCGAAAATGAGCTCGGCGGCCGTCATGCCGCGTTGCAGCGGCTGGTTCACGTCGATCAAATGCTTGAGCGGCGAGATCACGAGCAGCATCGACGTCACGAAGGCGACGAAGCCGCCCACGGTCGTCTGGTCGTGCGAGGCTTGCACCACCGCGATCGTGATGACGACCGCCAGCGCGATCGAGGCGAGGAACTGCGTGATCGGCTGCGCAAGGCCGCCCGAGATCGTCATGCGCATCTGATAGCCGCGCAGGCGCTTGCTCATCTCGCCGAAGCGGTCCATTTCGTACTGCTCGCCGTTGTGAACCTTGACGACCTTGTAGCCGCCCACCGTCTCTTCGACGATGTACGACAACTCGTTCGTGAGCGCCTGGTGCTCGCGGTTCAGGCGGCGCAGGCGCCGGTTGATCTTGCTGACGAGCCAGCCGATGGCCGGCAGCAGCACGGCCACGATCAAGGTGAGGCGCCAGTTGAGAATGAACAGGTAGCCCAGCAGGAAGATCACCGTGAGCGAGTCGCGCACGGAGGTGACCAGCACGCTCAACAGCACGCCCAGGATCTGGTTGACCTCGAACACGATCGCGTTGATGACCGTGCTCGCCGTCTCGCGCTGAAAGAAGCCGACGCTCGCATGAATCATGCGCTCGAACATCTTCAGGCGTAGCTCGAGCAGAATCTTGTTGGTCATGTACTGGAGCAGATAGCCGGACGCGTACTGCGTGAGGCCGCGCACGAGCGCGAGACCGATCACGGCGGCCGGGACGATCCATCTGGCGTTAGGGCTGCCCTTGGTGCCGAAGCCGTGGTCGAGCAGCGGCTTGAGGAGCGCGGGAATGCCGGCCTCGGTCGCAGCCACGATCGCAAGCGTGACGATGGCCGCAATCGCCACCCAGATGAGCGGCTTGATATACGGCCAGAGGCGCCGTCCGACCGATGCGGCACTGGACTTCGTGCCGGAGCCGATCGGTTTGCTGAGGGTGGATTGTCGGGAGGTCTCGCTCAAGGCATCCTCTGGAAAGGCGTGTACTGGAAATCGGCTTATTTTTGGGTGACGCGACAGGAGCCATGCGCAGGACGCACTGACTCCGGTTCTGTTAGCGCCCCAGATACAGCCCGGTCATGGGCGGGTCGCCCAGATCAACGTCCCTGCGGCCCCCGGCTACGCGGGCCAACCGCAAGGCACAGCATTGTATACGTTCGAAGCGGGACACCCGTGCATGCGACATGCGTATGTGCCGCTATGTATATACTTGCCAGGCGCGCCTCCCGGCGCATTTCCACACGAAACAGTCGCATGACACAGACCACGCTCGGCGTCGCCATCATTACGAAAAACGCCGCCTCGCGGCTCGCTCAATGCCTCGACGCGCTGTCGTTCGCCCACGACATCGTCGTCATCGACAGCGGCAGCACCGACGGTACTACAGAAATCGCCCGCGCCCACGGCGCACGCGTCATCGAGGAAACGACCTGGCCGGGCTTTGGCACACAAAAAAACCGCGCAATCGACGCATTGGCAACGGACTGGATTCTCTCGATCGATGCCGACGAAATCGTCTCGCCTGAACTGGCCGGCTCGATCCGCGCAGCCATCGCCGCGCCGGTGACCGACGTCTACGCCGTCGACCGGCTCTCGAGCTTCTGCGGCTCGTGGATTCGCCACAGCGGCTGGTATCCCGACTGGATTCCGCGGCTGTTCCGGCGCGGCACCGCGCGCTTCTCCGATGCCCTCGTGCATGAGCGGCTCGTCTTCACGGCGAGCGCGCAACGACTCGAAGGCAAGTTGCTGCACTACTCCTACACGGATTTCGACGACGTGTTGCGCAAGCTCGACGCCTATTCGAGTGCGGGCGCCGAGCAGCGCGCAGCCGCCGGCAAGGGCGGCAGCGTCGGCAAGGCGGTGGTGCGTGGCGCATGGGCGTTCGTGCGCACCTACGTGCTGCGTGCGGGGTTTCTGGATGGCCGCGCGGGCTTCATGATTGCGGTGTTCAACGCGGAAACGGTTTATTACCGCTTTCTCAAGCTCACGCTACTCAACGGCCACCCTGCCGAGCGCGCGCTGAAGACCGATCAATAAACGATCTCGATGGAGCTGCCTGCGAACTCGCCACGCAACGCGGCGAGCAGGTCGTCGGTGGGCTTCACGCGCCACGCGTCGCCCAGACGCACCTCGCCTTGCGCGCGCTCGTTGCTATAGACGATCTGCACCGCGAGGCCGTTCGGAATGACGACCTGCTCGCGCTCGCGGCCCCGGCCGCCGCCACCGTAGCTGCCACCACCACCGCCGCCATCGCGACCGCCACGCCCGCGCGTCTCCACCACGGGCGCCGGCAGCGAGTCGTCGGGCTTCGCGCGATGCGCTTCGAGCACCGTGCGCAGCGCGCCTGCATTGGCGTTGCCGTTCATCTGCACCTTCACGGCCTGCGCGTAGCGGCTGCGGGCGCGCTCCAGATCCATCACGGTATCCACCGTGAAGCGGATACCGCCCGTGAACGCGTCGTTGCGCGCCCCGCCCTGCACGACGAGTAGCTCGTCTTCCTTGAAGAGCGCCTTGTGCGCCTCGTATTGCTCGTTGAACACCGTCACTTCGCACTGGCCGGTGCCGTCGTCGAGCAGCGCGATCAGCATCTTGCCGCGCTGGGTCATCTGCGTGCGCAGCGAAGCGATCACGCCCGCGACGAGCTTGTCGCGCCCTTCCTTGAGCTCGCCGATCTTCTGGCGCACGAAGCGCCGCACTTCGTCCTTGTAGGCATCGAACAGGTGGCCCGAGAGGTAGAAGCCAAGTGCGCCCTTCTCTTCCTGGAGCCTGCGCTTGTCGCCCCAGGCGGGCTCGTCCACCAGCTCATGCGCGGCCAGCGGCGCGTCGCCCATGTCGAAAAGGCCCGCCTGCATGGCGTTGGCGCTCGCCTGCTCGGCGGCTTCCATCGCCATCGGCACCGATGCGAGCAACTGGGCGCGATTCGCGTGGATCGTGTCGAACGCGCCCGCGCGGATCATCGCCTCGATCGTGCGACGGTTCACGAGACGGCGGTCGACGCGCTCGCAGAAGTCGAACAGGTCCTTGAATAGACCGCCTTCTTCGCGCGCGCGCAGGATTTCCTCGATGGCGTTCTGGCCGCTGCCCTTGATCGCGCCGAGGCCATAGCGGATCGTGCGCGAGCGCTTGCCTTCGGCCACGTTGGCATCGGCCACCGGCTCGAAGCGATACGCCGACGCGTTCACGTCCGGCGGCAGCACGACCATCTTGTTGGTGAGGCAGTCCTCGAAAAGAATCTTGACCTTGTCGGTATCGTCCATGGCGAGCGACATATTCGCTGCCATGAATTCGGCCGGATGGTGCGCCTTCAACCACGCCGTGTGATAAGCGAGCAGCGCATAGGCCGCAGCGTGCGACTTGTTAAAGCCGTAGCCCGCGAACTTCTCCATCAAGTCGAAGGTCTCGTCGGCCTTCTCGCGCGTGAGGCCGTTCTTTGCCGCGCCTTCCGCAAAAATCTCGCGGTGCGTGGCCATTTCCTCGGGCTTCTTCTTGCCCATCGCGCGGCGCAGCAAGTCGGCGCCGCCGAGCGAGTAGCCGCCGATGATCTGCGCCATCTGCATCACCTGCTCCTGATAGACCATGATGCCGTAGGTCTCTTTCAGAACAGGTTCGACGCGCGGATCGGGATACTCCACCACTTCGCGGCCGTGCTTACGCGCGCAGAAGCTCGGAATCAGGTCCATCGGACCCGGACGATACAACGCCACGAGCGCGATGATGTCCTCGAAGCGGTCGGGCTGCGCGTCCTTGAGCATGCCTTGCATGCCGCGGCTTTCCAGCTGGAACACGGCGACCGTATTCGCTTTCTTGAGGATCTGGAACGACGGTGCGTCGTCGAGCGGCACCTGGGCGAGCGACCAGTCTTTCTTCGACGGGTCGAGCATGCGGATGTAGCGCTCGGCCCAGTCGAGAATCGTGAGCGTGGTGAGACCCAGAAAGTCGAACTTCACGAGGCCGACGGCTTCCACGTCGTCCTTGTCGTACTGGCTCACGACGCCGCTTTCGTCGCCCTGCGTGTAGAGCGGGCAGAAGTCGGTGAGCTTGCCGGGCGCGATCAGCACGCCGCCCGCGTGCATGCCCACGTTACGCGTGAGACCTTCCACGAGCTGCGCGAGGTCGAGCAGCTGGTGCACTTCGTCTTCGTTGTCGTAGCGCTCTTGCAAGAGCGGCTCTTCCTTCATCGCATCGGCGATGGTGACGTGCTTGCCCGGCTTGAACGGAATGAGCTTCGCCACGCCGTCCGTGAAGTTATAGCCGAGGTCGAGCACGCGGCCGATGTCGCGCACCGCCGCCTTCGCGGCCATGGTGCCGAAGGTGGCGATCTGCGAGACCGCGTCGGCGCCGTACTTCTCCTTCACGTACTGAATGACGCGATCGCGCCCGTGCTGGCAGAAGTCGATGTCGAAGTCGGGCATCGAGACGCGTTCCGGATTCAGGAAGCGCTCGAACAGCAGGTTGTAGCGCAGCGGATCCAGATCGGTAATGCCGAGCGCGTATGCGACCAGCGAGCCCGCGCCCGAGCCCCGGCCCGGCCCCACCGGCACACCGTTGTTCTTCGCCCAGTTGATGAAGTCCGCGACGATCAGGAAGTAGCCCGGGAAGCCCATCTTGATGATGGTCCCGCACTCGAATTCGAGGCGCTCGTTGTAACGCGCGCGCTCGTTCTCGCGTTCGGCTTCCTCGGGGTAAAGCTGCACGAGGCGCTTTTCGAGGCCCTCTTTCGAGAGTTGCACGAGGTAGTCGTCGAGCGACATGCCGTCGGGCGTCGGAAAGAGCGGCAGCTTCGGCTTGCCGAGTTCGAGCGTGAGATTGCAGCGCCGCGCGATTTCGATGGTGTTCGCGATGGCCGAGGGAATGTCCGCGAACAGCGCGACCATTTCTTCCTGGTTGCGAAACCGCTGGTCGATCGTGAAGCGCTTCGGGCGACGCGGATTCGCGAGGATGTCGCCCTCCGAAATACACACGCGTGCTTCGTGCGCCGTGTATTCCTCGTCGGTCATGAACTGCATCGGGTGCGTGGCCACGACCGGCAGTTGCAATTGCGCCGCGATGGCCACGGCCTGCTCGATATATTGCTCGGCGCCCGGCTGGCCGCAGCGCTGCAATTCAATGTAATAGCCGTTCGGGAACAGTTTCGCCCAGCGCTGCGCGTGACGCTTCGCGCTTTCGACGTTGCCCGCCGCAAGCGCGAGGCCCACATCGCCCTGCTGCGCGCCCGAGATCGCAAGCAGCCCTTCGGCCAGCCCGGCTTCGAGCCACGCGACGTCGATTTCCGCGCGGCCTCGATATTGATTCGTGAGCCACGCCTTGGAAAGCAGTTCGCAGAGGTTGAGGTAACCGCGCTTGTCCTTCACGAGCAGAAGCAGACGCGAAGGCTTGTCGCGGTCGTCCGGATTCATGATCCAGACATCGCAGCCGGCAATGGGTTTGACCCCTTTGCCACGGGCTTCGGTGTAGAAACGGACGAGGCCGAATGCATTGCCGAGGTCGGTGAGCGCGAGCGCGCCCTGGCCGTCCTTGGCCGCCGCCTTGACGAGGTCGTCGAGGCGCACGATGCCGTCGGCAATCGAGAATTCGGAGTGGACGCGGAGATGGACGAAGCGGGGATCTGACATGGGCGTCATTGTAACTCTACGGTCCGGCGATTTTGGCCGCCGCCTGCGAGCATGGCGATGCGCCGGCCATACGGATAAGGCCTTGCGCGCCATCAGGCTCGCGCGGCATGCGGCATGGCGCGCGAGCGGCGCCGCAGCGTCGGGTTGAGGGATAATAGCGGATTACGCCCGCTGCGCAGCGGGCCCGTCCGATTCAGGTTTTCAAGTTGGCCATGCGTATTCTCAATCTCTCCGCCTACCAGTTCGCGACCCTCGACAAGACCGCCGAATGGCGTCCGCTCGTGCTCGAACGCTGCCATGCACTCGATTTGCGGGGCACCATCCTGCTCGCACCGGAAGGCATCAATCTGTTCGTCGCGGGCGATGAAGGCAACGTGCGCGCCTTCATGGACTACATCAACCACGATCCGCTCTTCGAAGGCAAATTCGCGACGCTGCAGTTCAAGGAAAGCTTCTCGGAAACGCGCCCCTTCAACCGCATGCTTGTGCGCCTGAAGCGCGAGATCATCACGATGAAGAAGCCCGCGATCCGCCCCGAGGAAGGCCGCGCGCCTTCGGTCGCGCCGGTCGTGCTCAAACAATGGCTCGATCGCGGCTTCGACGACGAAGGCCGCCCCGTCGTCATGCTCGACACGCGCAACGCGTTCGAGATCGACGTCGGCACGTTCGACAAGGCGCTCGACTACCGCATCGACAAGTTCAGCCAATTCCCGGGCGTGATCGAGGCGAATCGCGCCGATCTCGAAGGCAAGACCGTGGTGTCGTTCTGCACGGGCGGCATCCGCTGCGAGAAGGCGGCCATCCATATGAAGGAAGTGGGGATCGAGCACGTCTATCAGCTCGAAGGCGGCATTCTCAAGTACTTCGAGGAAGTGGGCGGCGCGCACTACAACGGCGACTGCTTCGTGTTCGATCAGCGCACCGCGCTCAATCCGCAACTCGAAGCCACCGACACCGTGCAATGCTTCGCCTGCCGCGCCGTGGTCACGCCCGCCGAGCAGGCTTCGCCGCTCTACGTCGTGGGCAAGAGCTGCCCGGCGTGTCATACGGAGCACGCGCAAGGTGCCGCGAGCGCCGCGGCAAGCGCCCAGGCTCCCGTTCAAGCCGCTTGATTCGCGCGTGAGCGCACCAGCTCGAACGCATAAGGGGTATCGCGGGCGCTTCGCGCCCTCGCCCACCGGACCGCTGCATTTCGGCTCGCTCGTTTCGGCGCTCGCGAGCTGGCTCGACGCACGCGCGCACGGCGGCGCGTGGCTCGTGCGCGTGGAGGACATCGACGGCCCGCGCACGGTGCCCGGCGCCGCCGAGGACATTCTCGCGACGCTGGAGCGCTTCGGCTTTCAGGCCGACGAGCCGCCCGAATGGCAAAGCCGCCGCGTGAGCCTTTATCGCGCGGCGCTCGACCAGTTGATCGCAGCGGGCCATGTCTATCCGTGCGGCTGTACGCGCAAGGAAATCGCCGATTCGCAACTGTACGCGCACCGGCGCAACACCACGCTGATCTATCCCGGCACCTGCCGCAACGGCCTGCACGGCAAGACCGCACGCGCCTGGCGCCTGCGCGTGCCGGACGATGCGCCTGCGCAAGCGGCCAACAATCCCGCGCTAATCCGCTTTGACGATCGCTGGCAAGGCCCGCAGCAACAGGATCTCGCGACCGAGGTCGGCGACTTCGTGCTGCTGCGCGCGGACGGCCAGTGGGCGTATCAACTCGCCGTGGTCGTGGACGATGCCGCGCAAGGCATCACCCACGTCGTGCGCGGCGCCGATCTGCTCGACTCCACGGCGCGCCAGATCTGGCTCCAGCAATGCCTCGCCGTGCCGACGCCCGCGTATCTGCATGTGCCCGTCGTCATGAACGAGGAAGGCGAAAAGCTCTCGAAACAGACCGGCGCGCTGGCGCTCGATGCCACGCGACCGCTCGAAGCGCTGCTGGCCGCCGCGCGTCATCTCGGGCTTGCACTGCGCGAGCCGGCGCCCGCGACGCTCGAAGCCTTTCAGGCCGATGCGATCGATGCATGGAAGCGCCGTCTCGCGCAGTTGCAGGCCACCGCATGAGCGCGTAACCCACGATTCCGCACAGCAATTCGAGCGCAAAAACGCAAAAGCGGCGTGCCGGTCGAAACCGGCACGCCGCTTTTTTCATCACACGAAACGCGCGAAACGGAACAGGAAACAGAAACCGCGCCGCGCCGAACGCCTCAGTTCGACGAAGACGTCGGCTTGTTACGCCACGACGAGCCCAGGCCGCCGAGCAGCGCCGCGAGCGGCTGCTTCTGCTTTTGCGACGTGTTAGCGGCCGGCGCCGGCTGGTCTTCGGCCTTGCTGCGCGCGCTCGGCGACGGCTCGTAGGGTTTCAGGAAGAAATCGTCAATGGGCTGCGCCGGGCGGTGGTGATGCGGACGCTCGTACGCACCGGCACGACGATGGCCGACACGCTCCCCACGACCTTCTCGGCCCTCATGACTGTCGCGTCCATCGCGGCCATCGCGGCGACGGCTGCCGCCTTCGTGATGCGCGACCGGCGTGTCGACCACGAGGCGCTCGACGGTCAGCGGACGCTTGATCAGCTTTTCGATATCGGCGAGCTGCTTCTTCTCGCTCGGGCTGCACAGCGAGAGCGCGTCGCCCGAGGCGCCCGCACGGCCCGTGCGGCCGATGCGGTGCACGTAGTCTTCCGCGTTGAACGGCAGGTCGAAGTTGATCACGGCCGGCAGCTCGGCGATGTCGAGACCGCGCGCGGCCACATCGGTTGCCACCAGCGCCTCGATCTCGCCGCGCTTGAAGGCGTCGAGCGCCTGCATGCGTTCGTTTTGCGAGCGGTCGCCGTGAATCGCGGCGGCCACGATGCCCTGCTTCTCGATCTGGCGCGCCAGCCGGCTCGCGCCGATCTTGCTGTTGCAGAACACGATCACCTGCTTCAAGCCCCGGTCGCGGATCAGTTGCACCACGGCGCCGGTCTTGTCGCCTTCGGCGACTTCGTAGACCACCTGGGTGACGTTAGTGGCCGTCGAGTTGCTGCGCGCGACCTCGATGGTCTGCGGCGTGCGCAGGTAGGTGGCGGCCAGCTTCTTGATCTCGCCCGAGAACGTGGCCGAGAACAGCAGCGTCTGGCGCTCCTTCGGCAGCAGATTCAGGATGCGCTGGAGGTCCGGCAGGAAGCCCATGTCGAGCATGCGGTCGGCTTCGTCGAGCACCAGCATCTGCACCTGGCCCAGACTCGTGGTCTTCTGCTGCACGTGGTCGAGCAGACGGCCCGGCGTGGCGATCAGGATTTCCACGCCGCGGCGCAGCTCATCCGATTGCGGATTCATGTCGACGCCGCCGAACACCACCGCGCTGCGCAGCGGCGTGTGCTGCGCGTAGGTGCGCACGTTATTGGCGACCTGATCGGCCAGCTCGCGCGTGGGCGTGAGAATCAGCGCTCGCACCGGATGGCGCGCGGGCGAGGCGCTCGTGCTCGCCAGTGGCAGCAGGCGCTGAATGATCGGCAGCGAGAAGCTCGCCGTCTTGCCCGTGCCGGTTTGCGCAGCCCCCATCACGTCGCGGCCCGTGAGGACCACGGGAATGGCTTGCGCCTGAATGGGCGTGGGCGTCGTGTAGCCCTGCTCCTGAATCGCCTTGAGGATCTCGGGCGCGAGGCCGAACTGATCGAAGGTCTCGGTGCTGGGCTTGACGGCTGTGTCGGACATGGTGGCTTCGCTATAAAGGCGCTATGCGCGCGAGGCGCGGCGCGCCTCAAATAATCACTACAGGGTACTGCCGGGTTGCTTCGAAAAGTGCTGGCAAACGTGGCAAGCGCTACGGGGCTGCGGGAGCCGCAGCGGCTTTGTGCCCGGCGTCTGCCAGGCTTCGTGCCCGGGTTTTGTCCGGGTTTTGTCCGGCTTTGTCCGATTCCCGGCCGCGGCGGCCGTCCTCCGGACGGCTCGCGGAAGATGCCCGGCATTTTCGCGGGAACGCCATCCATCGCGGTGCACAGGGAGCGCCGGCTGCACGGCCTCGCTCGACCTGCTCGTTCCCTTGTTTCCAGCCGGTGCGCCCTGCACGCTTGCATGCGCGCCTGAGCCCGGCTGCTTCTGTCGATGTCGACGTCGTGACGCCTGGCCAGAGCCCGCCACGAGGGCAGACGCAATTCGGCGAAAGGCCGGTATTGTAACACCTTGGCATAAATCCCTATGGCCGCGCGAACGGGCTTCTGCACGAGCCGGAGCCGGGCGGCCTGTCTCAAAACAGGCCGCATCCGGCCCTTTGCAGCGAATTCACCCCACGCTCACCACGTCTCGCGCATCACCATGAGCCGCAGCTCGGTCATGTCCTCGATCGCGTAGCGCACGCCCTCGCGCCCGAGACCCGAGTCCTTCACGCCGCCATACGGCATGTTATCGACGCGAAATGACGGAATATCGTTGATCACGACACCGCCCACCTCGAGCCCGTCCCACGCGCGATGCGCGTTCGCGAGCGAATCGGTGAAGATGCCCGCCTGCAGGCCGAAATCGCTGTCGTTGACGATTTCGAGCGCCCGGCCGAAGTCGTCGAAGCGCTCGAGAATCGCCACCGGCCCGAACGCCTCGCGCCGGTAGAGATCGGTGTCGCGGCCCACGTCTTCGAGCAGCGTGGCCTCGAACATCGCGCCATCGACCTTGCCGCCCGCGATGATCTTCGCGCCCGCCAGCACAGCGCTTTCCATCCAGCCCGCCAGACGCTTCGCCTCGGACTCGGAGATCATCGGCCCGACGAAGGTCTTTTCGTCCTTCGGATCGCCCATCTTGAGCGACTTCACCTTGGCAATCAGCTTCTCGCGCAGCGCGTCGTAGATCGACGCGTGCACGAGAATGCGCTGCACGCCGATGCAGCTCTGCCCCGACTGGTAATACGCGCCGAACGCAAGCCGGTCGACCACGTAGTCGAGCTTCGCGCCCTGGTCCGCGTCGACCACGGCCGCCGCGTTGCCGCCCAGTTCGAGCACCACCTTCTTCTTGCCCGCCTTCTTTTTGAGGTCCCAGCCCACGGCGGGCGAGCCCGTGAACGAGAGCAGCTTGAAGCGCTCGTCGGTGGTGAAGAGGTCGGCGCCGTCGCGGTGTGCGGGCAGGATCGAGAACGCGCCCTTGGGCAGATCGGTTTCCGCCAGCACCTCGCCGATGATGAGCGCACCCACCGGCGTGCGGCTCGCCGGCTTCAAAACGAACGGCACGCCCGCCGCGAGCGCGGGCGCGACCTTGTGCGCGGCGAGGTTGAGCGGAAAGTTGAACGGCGAGATAAACGAGCACGGCCCGATCGGCACGCGCTTCACGTAGCCGTGATAGCCCTTCGCGCGCGCCGAAATTTCGAGGTTCACGATATCGCCGTCGATGCGCACGCTTTCCTCCGCGGCCACGCGGAAGGTATCGATCAGGCGCGTGGCTTCGCCGCGCGAATCGTTGATCGGCTTGCCCGCCTCGATGCATAGCGCCATCGCGAGCTCGTCGAAGCGCTCGCGAAAGCGCGCGACGCAGTGGTCGATCACGGCCTGGCGCTTGAAGGGCGGGAACGTGCGCATCGCGGGCATGGCCGCCTCGGCCGCGGCGATCGCCTGATCGATCGCCTTCGCGTCGGCGAGCGCGACGCGCGTGGCGACTTCGCCGCTGTATTTGTCGGTGACTTCGAGATCGGTGTTGGCGGCGACCGCCTCGTTAGCCAGGTAGTACGGATAGGTCGGTTTCAGCATGACGCGTTCTCCGGAAATACGGGCGCGCAGCAAGGCGCGCGCCTGCTCGTTGACCAGCACGGACGCCGCAGCGCTCCACGTAGCGCTTCACCTGGCGTCTCACAGGGGACTTCACGCAGCGCAGCTCACGCGGCACGTCAAAACCAGTGCTTCAGAGCTGCGCGCTCAGCCGCTTGATCTCGCGATTGAGCACGCGCTCGTTGTCCGAGTAGTCGACGGGCACGTCGATCACATGCACGCCCGGCGTCGCGAAGCACTGCTCCATGAGCGGTTTGAGCTGATCCGCTTCGCTCACGCGATGGCCGTGCGCGCCGTAACTCTCGGCGTACTCGACGAAATCGGGGTTCTGCAGCGTCATCCCGTAGTCGGGGAAATTCATGTTCTCCTGCTTCCAGCGGATCATGCCGAAGGCGTCGTCGCGCAGGATCAGCACGACGAGGTCGAGCTTCAGCCGCACCGCCGTCTCCACTTCCTGCGAGTTCATCATGAAGCCGCCGTCGCCGCACACGGCCACCACCTTGCGCTCGGGATGCACGATCCTGGTCGCGATGGCCGACGGCAGGCCCGCGCCCATCGAGGCGAGCGCGTTGTCGAGCAGCAGCGAGTTGGGCTCGCGCGCACGGTAGTAGCGCGCGAACCAGATCTTGTACATGCCGTTGTCGAGACACAGGATGCCGTCCTCGGGCATCGCCTGATACACATCGTGCACGAGGCGCACCGGATACATCGGAAAGCGCGGGTCGTGCTGCCCCTTCGCGAGATGCGCATCGAAGTGGCGCTTGATCTCCGCGAAGCGCGCGAAGTCCCACGCATGCTCGCGCGGCTTGAGGCGCTCCTTCAATTGCCAGACGGCGTTGGCGATGTCGCCCACCACTTCGATCTGCGGGAAATAGACGGGATCGACCTCGGCACCCAGAAAATTCACATGAATGACGGTCTTTTCTTCGGCGCTGCGCATGAAGAACGGCGGCTTTTCGATCACGTCGTGGCCAACGTTGATGATGCAGTCGGCGTGCTCGATCGCGCGGTGCACGAAGTCGCCGTCCGAGAGCGTGGCGTTGCCGAGCCACAGCGGATGCGATTCGTCGATCACGCCCTTGCCCATCTGCGTGGTGAAGAACGGGATGCCGGTCTGATCGACGAATTCACGCAGCACGTTGCGCGTGGTCTTGCGATTGCCGCCCGCGCCAATCATCAGCAGCGGATGGCGCGCCGTGCAGATCGCCGCCACCGCGTGCGCGACGGCCTTTTCCTCGGCGATGGGGCGGCGGCTGTAGCTCTTCGGGATGGGCTTGCCATCGCCCTCCTCGTCGGCCACATCCTCGGGCAGTTCCAGATGCACCGCGCCCGGGCGCTCCTGCTCCGCCTGGCGAAACGCCTCGCGCACGAGCGCCGGAATATTGCCGATCGAGACGATCTGGCGCGCGTACTTGGTGAGCGGCTCCATCATGCGCACCACGTCCACGATCTGGAAGTGGCCCTGCTTGCTGGTCTTGATGGGCTTCTGGCCCGTAACCATCAGCATGGGCATGCCGCCGAGTTGCGCGTAGGCCGCGGCGGTCACGAAATTGGTGGCGCCCGGCCCGAGCGTGGCGAGACACACGCCGGTGCGACCGGTGAGCCGCCCGTAGGTGGCGGCCATGAACCCCGCGGCCTGCTCGTGGCGCGTGACGATCAGACGAATCTTCGAGCGCCGCAGCGATTCGAGCAGATCGAGATTTTCCTCGCCCGGGATGCCGAACACGTACTCGACGCTCTCGGCTTCGAGCGCCTTCACGAACAGATCGGATGCTTTCATCGGCCACCTCGCGGTTCAGCGGGCGCGGGTCAGTGCGGTTGCGTGTGACGTTGCGTCGAGTCACGCAATCCGCATGAATCGTGCGCACCGACCGCCAGATTACGCCGGTGGCGCGGATCGCGCCTGCAAGCGTGCAATCCGCTCGGGAGCGCTCCGGCCAAGGCCCGGGCGGCGGGCTCTAGCGCATGATCGTGGCGCAGCCGGAAAGGATCGGCTTGGGACTGCCTTCGTTCATTGCATCGTAGAGGTCGGCGCCCGGGCCCTTGGTCCACCAGGTGTAGCGGTCGGCCACGTACTTCACGCCAGACGCGGCAATCACGCCGACAAACAGCAATTTGCGGCCCTCGACGGGCACGAGCGCGAAGCTTTGCCCGTTGGTGCCGTTGATGTAGGTGACCTTGAAGGTCTTGCCGTCCGCGCAGGTATAGCGGAAGGTGTGGCGCGGCTGGGTCTGGATTTCGCGCACATCGAGCGAGGCGGCCTGTGCAGCCGGGGCCAGCAGACTTGCTCCCATGCCCGCGCCCAGAACGGCAAGCGCGAACGCGCAGGGGGCGAGCCGGCGCGGTGCCAGACGTGAGGGACGTGAGGGGCGTGCGGCGCGCGACGTGCAAAGGCTGATGGCAAGACGGTGGGCAGCGTTGCGTCCACGGATCATGGCGGGTTCTCCCGGTGTTGCGCTGGACCGGCGCGCTGGAGCGTTGCGTTGGACCATTGCGCCGGCGTGGTGCGCGTTGCGTTGCACGGTTGCGTTACGTGGTTGCGTTAGGTGGTTGCGCGGGCTTGCCGCGCGCGCGACAAAGCGGCGATTATCTGGTGCTGCGCGAACAGCGTGGAGCTGCGCGAACAGCGCGAATGCGGCAGATCAACGCCGCGGCGCGCCAGGCCGCCGAAGTCACGTAACTCGCGCAGCCGCCTGCTACGTGCCTTCTACGTGCTGGCTACGACGCGCTCCCAGGCACCGGGCGCACCGCAGCCGCAGCGGTGCGGGCGCGCGAGCGCGCCTCGTCGATATCCGCGCCTGTCGCGAGCGCCACGCCCATGCGGCGCTTCGCGAAGCTCTCGGGCTTGCCGAACAGGCGCAGGTCCGCGCCCGGTACGGCCAGCGCCTCGGCCACGCCTTCGAAGGCGATGCCGCGTGCGTCCATGCCGCCATAGATCACCGCCGACGCTCCCGGGCCGCGCGCCGTCGTATCGACGGGCAGCCCGAGAATCGCGCGCGCATGCAGTTCGAACTCAGAGAAACGTTGCGACGCGAGCGTGACGAGACCCGTGTCGTGCGGACGCGGGCTCACTTCCGAGAACCACACGTCGTCGCCGCGCACGAACAGCTCGACGCCGAAGAGGCCGCGGCCGCCCAGCGCCTCGGTCACCTTGTGCGCGACCTCGCGCGAGCGCTCGAGCGCCTTCGCGCTCATCGGCTGCGGCTGCCAGGACTCCACATAGTCGCCGTCCACCTGGCGGTGGCCGATCGGGTCGCAGAAATACGTCTTGACGGCGCCGCTCGCCGGGTCGATTGCGCGCACGGTGAGCAGCGTGATTTCGTATTCGAAGTCGATGAAGCCCTCCACGATCGCGCGACCATGATTCACGCGCCCGCCCGCGAGCGCGTATTGCCAGGCGCGCTCGACGTCGGCGTCGCTCTTGAGCACCGATTGCCCCTTGCCCGAGGACGACATCACCGGCTTCACCACGCACGGGTAGCCGACCTTCGCGATGCCGGCCTTGAGTTCGTCGAGCGAATCGGCGAACGCGTAGGGAGAAGTCGGCAGGCCCAGCTCCTCGGCGGCGAGACGACGGATGCCTTCGCGGTTCATGGTGAGCTGTGCGGCGCGCGCGGTGGGAATCACGACGGCGGCGCCCTCGGCTTCGACGGCGGCCAGCGCATCGGTGGCGATGGCCTCGATCTCGGGCACGACGAGGTGCGGACGCTCGGCATCGATCAGCGCGCGCAGCGCCTTGGGATCGGCCATGTCGATGACATGGGCGCGATGCGCGACCTGATGGCCAGGCGCGTTTTCGTAGCGGTCGACGGCGATGACTTCGACGCCCAGGCGCTGCAGCGCGATGATCACTTCCTTGCCGAGCTCGCCAGCGCCGAGCAGCATGACACGGGTGGCGGAAGCGGAAAGCGGCGTGCCGATGCGAGTGCCGGTCTGCATGATGTCTCCAGAATGACGGTGAGGCAGCGCGAGAGAGCGCGCGCTTCGAAATGGGCGAATGGTGGGCAAATACGAGGGAGCGCCGATGTTAACACCCCGCGCATCGACGCGTGCCGCGCGTGGATGAATTGAGCATGAATCGCGGCCGACATGCACGTCGATCATGCCAGGAATGCCGCCCGATCATGCGCGCATCGTGCGTGCGAAGCCTGCTTTGATGAACTTTTGCAGAACGTTTGCGCTCGCATGCCGCCCCTTGGTGCGTTACGCTTACGCCTTCGCCAGTTATGAGGAACGATGCGATGCCCCACCGCTCGAGCACACGCCCCGCCGCACGCAACATTGCGCGCCTGCTCGCCTCACGTGTCTCATGCGCCGCGCCGCTCGCGGCCGCCGCTGCAACGGCGCTGCTGCTCGCCGCCTGCAAGCTGCCGGTTCATCAGGACACGTCCGCACCGCCCCCCGACCCGTTCAATCCCGCGGCAACGCAGTTGCTCGACAACACGCAGTGGCAGCTCGTCGAATGGAAACGCGCCGACGGCACGCTGCGTGCAGTGCCGGGCGCGAACACCAATGGCGCCGCCAGCGCACCTGCGGGCACGCCCAACGCGCGGCCCATCACGCTCGACCTCTCCACCGCCAACGGCCAGCGCCGCGCGAGCGGCTTCTCGGGCTGCAATCGCTACATGGGCACGTACTCGCTCAAGAACGGGCTGCTCTCGTTCGGCCAGCTCGCGGGCACACGCATGGCTTGCATTGGCTCGGGCGGCGCAATCGAAGGCCCGTATCTCGACGCGCTCGCGCATATCCAGCGTTCGGGCGTGCAGATGCGCGAGCCGCAAACGCTCCTGCTCATCCTCGAAAACGGCGACCGCCTGACTTTCGCCGCTACGGGTTCGTCCGCTGCCACGGGAGCGCCGGCCGGTGCGCCGGCCGCTGTATCCGCCGCCGCGCCCGCGAAGCAGGGCGAGTGAGGCGTCATGCCATCCGGCAGCCGCGCCCTCGTATGGCGCGGCTCTTTTTTTGGCGTACCGCCATGCGTCTGGTGCATTGCCTGGTGCATTGCCTGGTGCGCAGCCTGGTACACGGGCTGATGCACGGACCTGCGGCCCGGGCCGGCACGGCCTTATTCCCGCTGAGTCCCGCGCCGGGTCTTGCGAAGTTTCCCGCGCTTTTTTCCGCGCTTTGCTCCGCCAGGGCCTGCGCTGTTTGCGGCCCTGCCCGCCTGGATTGCCGCACGTTTGCTGCATGTCTGCCTCGCACCGGCACGATCAAGCCGGTTGCGGCGCGGCAACGCGCATTGCCGTGCGCCTGGGCCTGGCGGTTACACTCGACACGTTGCACATCTTTTAATCGTTGATCTCTGGCATGCACACGGTAGTCCCTGGCTGGTTCGGCTTATCGGCCGTCTGGTTCATCCCTCTGCTCTGGCGTCTCGTGAAGTCGGTGCTCCCCGGCGGCGCGGGCTTGCGCGGGCCCGGCACGATCCGGCTCTGGCTCGGCTTTGTCTGCGTGTTGCTGGCGAGTTGCACGCTCGAGGCCTCGCTTCTGAACATCGACGGCTTCGATGCGCTCGGGCACGCGCTCGCGGGCGGGCTCGGCAAGCTGATCGGGCACACCGCCGCGCCGCTCGCAATGGCGGCGCTGCTCTTCGTAAGCCTTCCCTGGCTCATCGATTTCCGCTGGCGCGACTTCTTTGCCTGGGCCGACGTCTCGCTCGGCCTGGGGCTCAATATCCGTCCGTCGAGCAACAATGATGACGACGAGCGCCCGAGCCGCCGCGCGTCCAGACAGGACGCCGCGCAATCGCAAGGCGCGACGCGTTCGGGCCAAAGCGGCAAGAATGGCCTAAGCAGCCTAAGCGGCCTTGGCAGCCTGGGAAGCCTCGGCAAGCTGGCGAGTGGCTTGGGTAGCAACCTGGGGCTCGGAGGCGGTCTCGCCTCGGGCACGGGGCCGAGCGTCGGCGCGGGCGGCGGCACTGCCGACCCGCTCGACGGCACGCGCCGCAAGCGGCCAACCGTATGGCGTCCGCAGATGCCGGGCAAGCGCGCGGCGAATGCCGCCAAGGCGGGTGCGACCGGTGCGGCAAGCGCGAGCGCCGCGGCGCAGGGCACGGATGACGCATACGCTGCGAATGGCGGGACGCGCAGTGGCGCCTCGCCGTGGCGCACCGAGCCGGATTTCGCATCGCCGGAGCCGAGCCCCGCTGCCGCGTGGGCGCGCACCGAGCCGACCGCCCCGGCCGGCTGGCTGCGCGAAGGCCAGGCGGCCGGGCGCACTCCGATGCCCGCCGCGCATGGCTCGGCACATCAACCCAACACGGCGCCGGCCGATGCCTGGCGCAATCCGTCCGCAGGCGTGAACGGCGCGTCACAGCCGTCGATGGCCGGCGCGCCGCGCACCAGCACGTCGGTCGACGCGCGACGCAGCCCGGCTGCGAGCGCGCAGGGCATGCCGCAGCCCGCCCCGTCGACCAGCTTCCCCGCCGACGCCCGCCGCCAGGCAATGGCCGGCACTAGTGGCATCGGTGGCATCGGTGGCGCGGCGGCCGGCACGGCTGGAGCGTCCGGCAGCACGACGTTGGGCGGCGCTGCGCTTGCCGGCGCGAGCGGCAGCCAGACGCCGTGGCGCGCCTCGCCGGTACGCGCGGCAGCGTCTTCCACGGCCGCTCCGCTATCGTCCCCGCTGACATCCTCGCCCTCTCCCTCGATTTCGCAGATGAGCGCGCCAGGAGCACGTCCGGTGGCGGCCTCCGCCGTGCACGCGGCCACGCTTGCGTCGACGGCCGCCGTCACGCCGCGTGGCCTCTCGGCGCCGCTCGATCCGCTGGTATCGCCTTTTGCGCAACCGGCCCCCGCGCGCCGCAGCGCTCCGCCGCCCGTTGCGGGCAGCACCGCCGCGCGCGCAGCGGCCGCAGCCGCGCCGCAAACGCGCCAGCAAAAGCCGCAGCGTCCGTTCGTCTGGCCGGCGAAGAATGCGCCTGGCCCAACACGCCAGGGGTCCGGATCCCAGTTCGGTGCATCGGCAACGGCACCGCTCCCCGGAGCCGGCCAGGTCGCGCCTGCCTATTCCCGTCCGACACAAGGCTCGGCATCCGCGCCGCAAGCGCCTCTCTCGACAGGTGTGCTCGAAACGCTGCGCTCGATCGAGGAAAACGCCGCCCGCTGGACGACGCTCGCGGGCGCGAGTCTCGCGCGCCGCAACAGCCTGGATCAGACCGTTGCGCAAACCGAACCGCGCGCAGAGGGAAGCGCGGCTGGAAGCGCCGCCGCCACGCCCGGCGACGCGAGCGTTACCCACGTGGCGCATGCGGGGTCTCCGCTCGCAGCGCCGCAGGCTGCTCGACCGCCCGAGACGGCAGCGCTCGATGAAGCGGTCCCGGCAAATGCGGCAGGAAATGCATCAGGCGCGGGCTCCGGCGTGGCGTCTGCCGCGCCTTCGGACGACGCATCGGCCGAATTCGCGCAAGAACCCGCGAGCGTGCCGAATGTGCCAAATGTGCCGAACAACGTGCACAACGACGTGCATAACGACGCATCGCCGGATTCATCGCATCTGGCGCAACAGGCTGAATCGGTCTTCGCGCCCGTTCCGCCAGCCGCGCCGATAACGCCGATAACGCCGGTTACGCCGCTCGCCGCCCCCGAATCCGTGGCGCCGTGGACTTATGTCGACGACACATCGAGCCCGACCGCCCTGCCCTCGTTCCTCATTGATGTGCAAGAAGAGGAAGAGGACACGCCGCCCGCATCCGTCGCACCGGCACCGACATCCACGGCGCCCGGCTCAACCGAGACGGCCGGCGCAGACAACGCAACCGACGTAACGGCTGCGGCCATCGAGCCTGCCGCGCCTTCGGCAACGGTCGCGCCGCCCGCCGCGATGCCGCACGCGGAGCCGCCTGCGCATACGCCCATCCACTGGCCGACCTTCGATCAAGGCATGCCATGGATCATGCTCGACGACGAGCCCGACGCAGCCGAATCGGCGAGTGCGACACCGGACGTAGCCGCCGCGACGCAGGAGCCATCGGCTCCTGCGCCTGTGGTTGGACTCACGCCGCCTGACGGCATTGCCGCGACTCGTGCCGCTCCGTCGTTGCCCGTGCCGCCCCAACAGAACGACGACGCCGACGCGACACATGAGCCGCCGATGCCCGAAGCAGCGCCGATGCCGGAAGCAGCGCCCTCGGAAGCAGCGCAAAGGGCAACGGTCGATGCGCCCGAACCGGAAAGCGCCGAAAACGTCATCCGCTTCCCGCGCGTTGCGACCGGCCCATTGCACGCCGTCCCGTCCACACCGGCAAGCAGCAGCGCGTTCGCAGAAGCCTCACCCGTAAGCGCCGCGCAGCCCGACGCTGCTCCGATCGGCGAGCACGCCTCGACACCCGCGACGCCGTTCAGCACGTTCGCGCCGGCGCCGGTCGTTGAAGTGCCCTCGTTCCTGGCTGCCATGCCGAGCACGGTGCCAGGCACCGTGCCGAACGCGGCACCCAACGTCATGGAGCCGACGCCCGTTGCGCCTGCAAGCTTCGCGCCCCACTCGCCTGTGGCGGCTCCGACTCTGCCCGTGCCGGCCTCGCCCGTGGCGGCCCCAACTCTGCCCGCGCCGGCCTCGCCCGTGGCGGCTCCGACTCTGCCCGCGCCGGCCTCGTTCGCGGCCGCGCCAACCACCGCGCACGAAGCCGCCGCGACCACATCGCACGCCCCGGTTGCAACAGGCGGCTACGCCAACATTGCACCGTGGGCATCGTCACAAACGGTCGCGCCCACCCCACAACCGCCCGCCGCCACCGCAGCCCAAAGCGACGGCATAACAGACGGCACACCCGCCACGCCGCCCGCACCCCAGCCCGAGGCATCGCGCCAACCCGTGCGCGGCCATGCGCCGACCTCGTTCGAGTTCCAGCCGCTGAGCGCATCGGCGGTCGAACTGCCCGGCCTCGACCTGCTCGAACGCGCCTCGTCCGAAATCGAGCCGGTCTCCGAGCAAAAGCTCGCCGAAACGAGCCAGTTGATCGAGCAGCGCCTGCAGGAATTCAAGGTGCCCGTCACCGTGGTCGGCGCTTCGGCGGGCCCGGTCATCACGCGCTTCGAAGTCGAGCCCGCGCTCGGCGTGCGCGGCAGCCAGATCGTCGGCCTGATGAAGGATCTTTCGCGCGGCCTCGGCCTCACGTCGATCCGCGTGGTCGAGACGATCCCCGGCAAGACCTGCATGGGCCTCGAATTGCCGAACGCGCGCCGTCAGATGATCCGTCTTTCGGAGATTCTCGAATCGGCGCCCTACCATCGCTCGCAATCGAAGCTCACGATCGCGATGGGCAAGGACATCGTCGGCCATCCGATCGTCACGGACCTCGCCAAGGCGCCGCACATGCTCGTCGCGGGCACGACCGGCTCGGGCAAGTCGGTGGCGATCAACGCGATGATCCTCTCGCTCCTCTACAAGGCCACGCCCGAGGACGTGCGGCTCATCATGATCGACCCGAAGATGCTCGAACTCTCCGTGTACGAGGGCATTCCGCATCTGCTCGCGCCCGTGGTCACCGACATGAAGCTCGCCGCCAACGCGCTGAACTGGTGCGTGGGCGAGATGGAGAAGCGCTACCGGCTGATGTCGGCCGTGGGCGTGCGCAATCTTGCGGGCTTCAACCAGAAGATCCGCGACGCCGAAGCGCGCGAGAAGAAGATCGGCAACCCGTTCTCGCTCACGCCCGAAGCGCCCGAGCCGCTCTCGCCGCTGCCCATGATCGTCGTGGTGATCGACGAGCTCGCCGACCTCATGATGGTCGCGGGCAAGAAGATCGAAGAGCTCATCGCGCGTCTCGCGCAGAAGGCGCGCGCCGCCGGCATCCACCTGATCCTCGCGACGCAGCGGCCTTCAGTGGATGTCATCACGGGTCTCATCAAGGCGAACATTCCGACGCGCGTGGCGTTCCAGGTGTCCTCGAAGATCGACTCGCGCACGATTCTCGACCAGATGGGCGCCGAATCGCTGCTCGGCCAGGGCGACATGCTGTTCCTGCCGCCGGGCACGGGCTATCCGCAGCGCGTGCATGGCGCGTTCGTCGCCGACGAGGAAGTGCATGCCGTGGTCGAGTATCTGAAGCAATTCGGCGAGCCGGAATACGTCGAGGGCATTCTCGAGGGCCCGGCCAGCGAAGGCGCGCCGCAGGACCTCTTCGGCGAATCGCCCGACGCGGAAGCCGATCCGCTCTACGACGAAGCCGTCGCGTTCGTCGTGCGCACGCGGCGCGCGTCGATCTCGTCGGTGCAGCGGCAATTGCGCATCGGCTATAACCGCGCCGCGCGACTCGTCGAGCAGATGGAAGCCGCAGGCCTCGTCTCGCCGATGGGCATCAACGGCAGCCGCGAGGTGCTCGTGCCGGGAGGCCAGCAGGAGTAAGCCTCGCCGCTCATACAGCCGCACACTCTCGCACATAGCTGCACGGAGTCGCATGACTCGCACAACGCAAAGCGCCGCGCCGGATCTCTTTCGTCGCGGCGCTTTTCTTTCGCCCGTCCGACTCATGCGCAGACCGCGCCCGGAACGCGTAGCGCGGCCTCCCCGCTTACGGCGCGACGAACTTGAAGTCCACCGGGGAGCCGATATCGATCCGCTTCGGATTCGGCTCGAGCAGGCCCGTCTCCTGATCGCGGCGAAACACATAGGCCGTGTCGCTGTTCTGATTGCCGACGATGAGCCACTGGCCGCTCGGATCGATCGCAAACTCGCGCGGCGATTTGCCGAGGCTCGACTGACGGCCCACGCGCTTGAGCTTGCCGGAGTGCGCGTCGACGGCAAAGATCGAGATATCGTTGGCATCGCCGCGATTCGAGACGTACAGGAACTTGCCATCCGGCGAAAGATGCAGCGCCGCCGCGCCCTGCGCGCCCTTGAAGCCCGGCTGCGCCAGCTTCTCGACTTGCTCGAGCGTCAGGCGTCCGTCGTGGTAAGCGAACACGCTCACCGTGGCGGTGAGCTCGCTCGTGAGGTACGCGAAGCGGCCGTCATTACCGAAGATGAGGTGGCGTGGCCCCGAGCCGGCCTTCACGTCGGTGTAGCGCCACTCGGCCGGGCTCACGAGACCGCGGCTGCCGTCCGGCGTGTAGCGGTAACTCCAGAGCTTGTCGGTGCCGAGATCCTGGGCGAAGAGGTAATGCCCGTCCGGCGAGAACACCGTGGAATGCACGTGCGCGTTGTCCTGACGTCCCTTCACCGGCCCACCGCCCTCGTGGTGCACGGTGAGCACCGATGCCCCCAGCTTGCCGTCCTGCTCGACGGGCAGCACCGCGAAGCTGCCGCCGGGGTCCGCCGCAACCGAGTAGTTGGCGACGAGGAGATAACGTCCATCGGGCGAGAGGCTCAGATAGCAGGGGTCGTTGCCCTGCGCGGAGACTTTGTCGAGAAACGTGAGCTGGCCGCTCGCGGCGTCGAAGCCGAACGCGCTCACGTCGCCGCGCAGGCTCGCGGGCCCGTTGTCGCCGGGCAGCTCGTTCACGGCGTAGACGAAGCGCTTGTCCTTGCTCACCACGAGATACGACGGATTCACCGTCTTCGCGACGCTCACCTGCTGGGCGTCGCCGGTCTTCGAATCGAAGCGATAGACGTAGAGGCCCTCGCTCTTGCCGCCGGTATAAGTGCCGACGATCAGGTCGTACACGCCATTGGCCGCCGTGGCTGCGGGCGCAGTCCCCGCGCTGGTTTGAGCGGACGCCTGGGTAGCGGCGACTGAAGCCATGATGGCGATACCCTTGATGATCTGATGGAGGAGCCCGCGCTTTTTCGTGTGCGACGGATGATGACGATCGTGCCGACGAAAACCCGGGTGCCGATGCATAGGCACGGGCATGACGATTGCGGCGGAACGGGCCTGAAACATGTCGACCTCCTTTTTCTTCTCGAAGCTGGAGCGGATCGGCAACGCGCAGCGGCGCGCGTCGATGCGAGCGAGCGTTGCGCGAACGCCAACGCGCCGGCACCAAAGTTATGAGGGTTTGCGGCCCAGTATAAGAGAGGTTGCATGTAGCCGGGCGTTGCGCGCGCATGCGCCAGCGCCGGCGTTGCTACCCCAAGGGAGTGAACAATGAACGTCCATCTTGCCATCGGCCCGCTCGCCTCGCTCATCGCCGGCATTCTGATTCTCGTGGTGCCGCGCCTGCTCAATTACATCGTCGCGCTGTATCTCATCATCATCGGGCTGCTCGGGCTATTCGGCACGGGCGGGCACTTTTGATGCTTGCGGGCCTTCGTCCGCCTTCGCGAAAGCGCGAAGAACGCCTGCGCCCCGCCTGCATCCGTCATTTGTGCCCGACAGGCAGCGAAACGCGTTGCGCGAGCCCCCCCGCAGCCACTAATCTTGTGCGTGCGTGTGCCGTATCCGCTCCAGGCGTAATGTTGTCAAAGGCGCTGTCAAAAGCGCAACGCTGTCAATTTGCTTACTATGCCCGCACTCATCGAAGACTACGCAATGATCGGCGACGGCCACACGGCCGCGCTCGTGTCCCGTGAAGGCTCCATCGACTGGCTCTGCTGGCCGCGCTTCGACTCTGGCGCGTGCTTCGCGGCGCTGCTCGGCACCGAGGAAAACGGCCGCTGGCTCATCACGCCAGCCCCGCCCGCCGACGGCTCCAAAGCCGAAATCAAGACCACGCGCCGCTACCGCGGCGACACGCTGATTCTCGAAACCGATTTCGAAACGCCCGAAGGCGCCGTCACGCTCATCGACTTCATGCCGCCCGGCAATGGCTGGAGCGAGCTCGTGCGGCTCGTGGTGGGCCGGCGCGGCACCGTGCGCATGCAGTGCGAATTCGTGCTGCGCTTCGATTACGGCTTTTCCGTGCCGTGGGTGAGCCGCCTGAACTACGAAAGCGGCATCAAGGCGACAGTCGGCCCCGACACCGTCGTGCTACGCACGCCCGTCGACCTGCAAGGCGAGAACATGCGCACCGTCGCCGAATTCGCCGTGAGCGAAGGCGAGCGCGTGCCGTTCTCGCTGGCCTATGCGGCTTCGCATCTGCGCCTGCCGCCGCCGCGCGACCCGTTCACGGCGCTCGCGCGCACCGAGAACTTCTGGGAGGAATGGTCGGCGCGCGGCAACATCGAAGGCCGCTGGGCCGAGCCCATCCGCCGCTCGCTCATCACGCTCAAGGCGCTCGCCTTCGAGCCCACCGGCGGCATCGTGGCCGCGCCCACCACCTCGCTGCCCGAGCAGCTTGGCGGCACGCGCAACTGGGACTACCGCTACTGCTGGCTGCGCGACGCCACCATCACGCTGCTCGCCATGATGCGCGGCGGCTACTACGACGAGGCGCGCGCCTGGCGCGCGTGGCTTGGCCGCGTGATGGCGGGCTCGCCCTCGCAGTTGCAGATCATGTACGGCCTCGCCGGCGAGCGCCGTCTGCCCGAGTTCGAACTCGACTGGCTGCCTGGCTACGAAGGCGCGAAGCCGGTGCGCGTGGGCAACAACGCGGTCGGCCAGTTGCAGCTCGATGTCTATGGCGAAGTCATGAACGCACTGCACCTCGCGCGCGTGGGGGGTCTGCAGGCCGACGAAACCGCGTGGTCGATCCAGTGCGCGATGCTCGAGCACCTCGAAAAGATCTGGACCGAGCCCGATGAAGGCATCTGGGAAACCCGCGGCGGGCGCCAGCACTTCACGTTCTCGAAGGTCATGGCGTGGGTGGCGTTCGACCGCTGCATCCGTTCGGCCGAAAAATTCGGCCTGCCGGGCCCGCTCGATCACTGGCGCGCGCTGCGCGGCACCATCCACGCGACCATCTGCGAGCGCAGCTTCAACACCTCGCTCAACTCGTTCACGCAGATCTACGGCGGCACCGATCTCGACGCGAGTCTCCTGCTGATCCCGCTCGTGGGCTTCCTGCCCGCGTCCGACCCGCGCATCGCGGGCACGGTCGCGGCCATCGAGCGCGACCTGATGTGCGAAGGCTTCGTGATGCGCTACCGCACCACGGAGTTCGATGACGGTCTGCCGCCCGGCGAAGGCACCTTCCTCGCCTGCAGCTTCTGGATGGTGGACAACCTCGCGCTCCAGGGCCGTATGGACGACGCGCGCAAGATGTACGAGCGGCTGCTCGCGCTCGCCAACGACGTCGGGCTGCTGGCCGAGGAATACGACCCGATCGCGGGCCGGCTTGTGGGGAATTTCCCACAGGCGTTCTCGCATGTGGCACTTGTCCATACCGGCCTGAATTTGATGCGCCATGAGCAGGAAATGGCCCGGGCGACGGGGCATCCGGCCGTTGCCGGTGTTCCGCCAGCCGATCTGGATTTCGCCGCAGCAACGAGTACGACATCGTAAAGTACGAAACTGGTGCGAAACTGCACGAAAACCCGCTTGCGCTCGCGCCAAGTGCGTTACACTTGAGGTCTGGAATTGTTGCGTTGCACAACGCGCCCGGGTCCGCAAGGATCTGCCAGGAAAAGGGATGGCAGTTTCTGGCACGAGGATTCGCGTTCGCTCGCGGCAAGCCGTATGCCGCGCCGCTCAAGCGGCCGGCCGCAAAGCCGATAAACAGGCTGACCGACCAACTACCGGCCCGCTTTCCGCGCCGTGCTTACCCTGCGCGGCACGGGGGCGAGCCACCCCTGATGCTGGAGCATCCATGCTCTACCAAATCCGTGAATTTCAGCGCGCCTTGCTGAGCCCGCTTACCGCTTGGGCACAGGCCGCCTCCAAATCATTCTCGAATCCGTCGAGCCCGTTCTCGCTCGTGCCAGGCGCCCCGCGCCTCGCCGCGGGTTACGAACTGCTCTACCGCCTCGGCAAGGACTACGAGAAGCCCGAATTCGACATCCGCCAGATCGAGAAGGACGGCTTCAACATTCCGATCGTCGAGCAGACCATCATCAACAAGCCGTTCTGCCGGCTGCTGCGCTTCAAGCGCTTCGCCGACGAAACCGCCGCCGTCGCCGCGCTCAAGGACGAGCCCGCGGTGCTCGTGTGCGCGCCGCTCTCGGGCCACCACTCGACGCTCCTGCGCGACACCGTGCGCACGCTGCTGCAGGACCACAAGGTCTACATCACCGACTGGATCGACGCGCGCATGGTCCCGCTCGAAGCCGGCCCGTTCCATCTGGACGACTACATCGCGTACATCCAGGAGTTCATCCGCCATATCGGCGCGAAGAACCTGCACGTGCTTTCGGTGTGCCAGCCCACGGTGCCGGTGCTCGCGGCCATCTCGCTCATGGCGAGCCGCGGCGAGCCCACCCCGCTCACGATGACGATGATGGGCGGCCCGATCGACGCGCGCCGCAGCCCCACGGCGGTCAACTCGCTCGCCACCGAGCATTCGACGGAGTGGTTCGCGAACAACGTGATTCACACGGTGCCGGCCAACTATCCGGGCGAAGGGCGCGCGGTCTATCCGGGCTTCCTGCAGCACGCGGGCTTTGTCGCGATGAATCCGGGCCGCCACACCACCGCGCACTGGGACTTCTACAAGAGCCTGTTGCGCGGCGACGAAGAGGATGCCGAAGCACATCGCCAGTTCTACGACGAATACAACGCGGTGCTCGACATGGCCGCCGAGTACTACCTCGAAACCATCCGCACGGTGTTCCAGGAGTTCAGACTCGCCGAAGGCACGTGGGACGTCGCCGGCGAGCGCGTGCGGCCGCAGGACATCCGCGAGACGGCGCTCTTCACGATCGAAGGCGAGCTCGACGACATCTCCGGCGCCGGCCAGACGCGCGCCGCGCACGACCTGTGCACGGGTATTCCGGAGCACAACAAGCAACACCTGACGGCGGAAAAGTGCGGCCACTACGGCATTTTTTCAGGCCGCCGCTGGCGCACGATCATCTATCCGCAATTGCGCGACTTCATCCGCCAGCATCAACGCGCGAAGCAGAGCGTGCAGGAAAGCGCGGTGGCCTGACTTCAACGCAGGCCAAAGCAAGCCAGGCAAGCGCACCATGCAATGCCAAACGCCGCGCTCAGTTCACACTGAGCGCGGCGTTTTTTCATCTGCACGCCGGTTGCACTTCATTTGCGCATCAAGTACGCAAGCAGCATTTCGGTGTTGAGCCGGATGATCTCGGCGCGCTCGGCGCTCGTGCTGAAGTCACGGCCGAGCGTGGCGTTGAGCGTGTAGCGATTGGACACGATGTAGTAGCCCATGCCCGAGAGCGTCACGTAAAGGCGCAGCGGATCGATGTTCGCGCGAAAAAGCCCCGCTGCTTCGCCGCGCGCGAGGATGGAGCCGAGCGTGGCGACGATCGGCGAAACCATCTCGTGGATGCGCGTGGATTTCCCCATATAGCGCGCCTCGTGCAGGTTCTCGTTGTTCACGAGCCGCAGGAGGTCTGGGTGATCGCGGTAGTAGTCCCAAACGAAATGCGCGAGCCGCGTGATGGCCTCGACAGGTGCTAGCCCGCCCAGGTCGAGTGCGCGTTCGGCCTCGTTCAGCGCGCCGAATGCGTGCTCCAGCACGGCAGTAAACAACTGCTCCTTGCTGCCGAAGTAGTAGTAGAGCATGCGCTCGTTGGTTTCCGCGCGGCGCGCGATCTGGTCGACGCGAGCGCCGAACAGGCCACCGCCCGCGAACTCTTCCGCTGCGGCAAGCAGGATGCGGCGGCGCGTGCCTTCGGGATCTCTTTTGATTTTCGTCTGATTCATGGTGGCAGGATCGCTCGATAGGCGCGCGGCTTCCCACTTTGCGCTGCCGGGCCTCTCCAAACCCATCGTGCGGCAGCGTGGCATGGAGCGCGCCGGGTTAATGGACTGACACCCTTCGCTTCCCGGTCTTTCTTTGTTTGCAGTCGTCTTGACCCCTCGCCCGACGCTGCGTATTTGACGCCGTCCTGCGGACTTGATCCGATGCCTTGCGCGGGGTGGTGCAACCACAGCCAGAACATTCGAATTAAGTGCTTTGATTATGGCACATGGCCTGCCGATGGCAATGCGGGAAATCGGCGATAATGCGGGCTTTGGCGCCGCGTGCGCGCGCCTCGAGCGAGCCCTGAGCGTGCCAGCCCCAGGCGTGCGCTCCCGCAGCCGCACCGTCGCCCGGCCAGCAATCGCAACCGTGAACGATTCCAAAACCCTCGCAGATCGCATCGAAGATCTGCTGCCCCAGACTCAATGCACCAAGTGCGGCTACGACGGCTGCCGGCCCTACGCCGAAGCCGTCGCCGCCGGCACCGCCAACTACAACCAGTGCCCGCCGGGCGGCGCTGAGGGCGTCGCACGCCTCGCGAAGCTGCTAGGCAAGCCGGTCATCCCGATCAATCCCGTGAACGGCGTCGAGCGGCCACGCCCCGTGGCCTTCATCGACGAGCAGTTGTGCATCGGCTGCACGCTGTGCATGCAGGCATGCCCTGTCGATGCGATCGTCGGCGCGCCCAAGCAGATGCACACCATCGTCAAGGATCTGTGCACGGGCTGCGACCTGTGCGTCGCGCCCTGCCCCGTGGACTGCATCGCGATGATTCCGGTGACCGGCGAGGCAACGGGCTGGGACGCCTGGAGCCAGCAGCAGGCCGATGAAGCGCGCGTGCGCCACGACCGCCGCCAGGCCCGGCTCGCCGCCGAGCGTGACGCAGCCGAAGCGCGCGCCGCGGCACGCCGCGCGGCGGCGACTCCCGCTGGCGCCAGTTCGGGTGCCACAGCCACCTCAGCCGCCTCGGGCACGCCTGCCGAGAGCGCGGGTGCCGCTGCGGCCTCCACCGCACCCGCAGGCGCAGACGACGCCGAGGCGAAGAAAAAAGCAATCATCCAGGCCGCTCTGGAGCGTGCTCGGCGCAAGAAAGCGGAGCTGGCCGAGCACGGCGTTGGCCCACGCAATACCGAGCACGTGAGCGCCGATGTGCAGGCGCAAATCGACGCCGCCGAGGCACGCCGCCGGCGCCTCGGCATCGCGTCCGACGCGGGTGCCGGAGGGGACGCCGCCGGCGGCAAGACCGCGGGCGCCTCCACGCCCGCCGCTGCCCCCGCCGCACCCGCCGCGACCGAACAGCCCGCGCCGGGCGTCAGCCAGGACGGACGCCAAGGCACACGCCAGGACGAGCATCAGGACAGCAGCAAGCGCAACGGTCACAACCACAATCCGCACGACGACAAACCGGCATGAGCCGCACGAACTGCACAATCCGCACAATCCGCACAATCCGCCCGAACCGCATCGGGCGGACGGCCCTCGCCAACCAGCCATGAACGCCACCAAGCGCCGCGCCATCTACGAAACGTTCCAGAGCCTCAACCCGCATCCGACGACCGAACTGGAGTTCACGACGCCCTTCGAACTCCTGATTGCCGTCATGCTCTCCGCCCAGGCCACCGACGTCTCGGTCAACAAGGCCATGCGCAAGATGTTTCCGGTGGCCAACACGCCCGAGGCGCTGCTCGCGCTGGGCGAGGAAGGCGTCGCCGATTACATCAAGACGATCGGCCTGTATCGCACCAAGGCGAAGAACGTCATCGCCACCTGCAAGATCCTGATCGAGCAGCACAGCGGCGAGGTTCCGCAGACGCGCGAAGCGCTCGAAGCGCTGCCGGGCGTCGGACGCAAGACTGCGAACGTAGTGCTCAACACGGCGTTCGGTCACCCGACCATCGCCGTGGACACGCACATCTTCCGCGTCGCCAACCGCACGGGCCTCGCGCCCGGCAAGGACGTGAAGGCCGTGGAAACCGCGCTGGAGAAGGTCACGCCGGCCGAATTCCGCCAGGACGCCCACCATTGGCTGATCCTGCACGGCCGCTACGTGTGCAAGGCGCGCCGCCCGGAGTGCTGGCATTGCGTGATCGAGCCGCTGTGCGAATTCAAGCCGAAGACACCGCCGCCCGAGCTATGACGAACCCGCTGGCGCCCCGGCGCCGGTGCGTGCGCCGGCGTAAAATTGGCGCTTGAGCCGGCGCGCAAGTCGCACACAAGACGGCTTCGCGCCCGTTCAGGCTTTGACCCGAGGCGCTGACCCGATGCGCCAGACTCCGGCTCCAGGCCAGAAACCAGGCCCTCGTTACGAGGCCCTCACCACCGCAAGATCCAGCACGATTCACGATGTTCAATCCCAGCCGCGACGAAGTCCGCCGCTTTTTCACCGAGACCTGGCGCAAGCAGCGCGCGGGCGAAATCCTCACGCCGCTCGAGGCAATGGCCGCCGACTGGATCGTCGAGCACCCCGAGTACCACGCGCAGCTCGCCGATCCCGAAGCGGCCACCGCGCAGGACTATTCGCCCGAGCGCGGCCAGAGCAATCCCTTTTTGCACCTGTCGATGCATCTCGCGATCAGCGAGCAGCTTTCGATCGACCAGCCGCCTGGCATCCGCGCGGCGCATGACCGGCTCGCGGCGCGGATGGGCTCCACGCACGACGCGCAGCACGCCATCATGGAATGTCTCGGCGAGACGATCTGGGAAGCGCAGCGCACCAACACGCCGCCCGATACCGATGCTTACCTCGCCCGCATCGAGCGGCGCGCCTCGCGCGACTGAGCCTCGGCCAAGCCTGGTTGATCAGTGAAGGCCCACGAAAAAACACCCCGTGTGAGAAGCGCCTGAGCGCGTCTCACACGGGGTGTTTTGCATTCGCATCGCGCACACCAACGCCATGCACGCCGCATGGCATCTTCGGGGCGCGTATCCGCGCCCGCGCGCTTACTTCTTTTCGACCAGATCGCCCTTGAGCGACTCGACGTAGGCGGCCAGATCCTTCAGGTCGCGCTCCGAGAGGCTTTGCACCTGCGCCTGCATGATCGGATTGCTGCGGCCGAAATTCACGTTGCCGTTACCCATCTGATACTGGCGCAGCGCCCAAAAGACGTAGTCGGCGTGCTGGCCCGCGAGCTTCGGATATTCGGGGCTCACCGGCTTGTTCAGGTTCACGCCGTGGCAGGCCGCGCAATTGTGGCTGTCGGCGAGCACCTTGCCGTTGGAGGCATCGGCGGCGTGCGCCGATTGCACGGCAAACGCGAGCGCTGCGGCTGCGCAAACCGCCGAGGCGGCCTTGAGAAGCGAGGCGCGGACGGCGACGCCGCGTACCAACGCGTGCTCGGCCGTGTAGGGCTTGTTCATGGATTCTCCTGTCCTGTCCCGTGCCGGTTACTTCTCGGGATTGTTTTTCGTGGCGGCCGTCTGCGACGAGTAATAAGCCGCGATATCGGCGATGTCCTGCTCGGACAGCGACGACGCAATCGCGTGCATCGTCCCGAAGTGGCGGTCGCCCTTCTTGTAGCCGTGCAACGCGCTTTCGATGTATTGCGCGTTCTGGCCGCCCAGGATCGGCACGTGATAGACCTCGGGATAAGCGGTGCGGTAGTCGGGAATACCATGACAGCCGATACACATCGCAACCTTACCCTGCCCTGCCTTCGCGTTGCCCACGACATCCGCGTGGGCCGTGGCCGCGAAGCCCGCCAGCACTGTCAATGCGCCAAACATGACGTGCTTGCCGACAATTTTTTTCATAGCATCCAACCTGGCTTGAGGGATTCGAACGCCCGAACCGCAGGCCACGGCCTGCGACGCATGACTGCTGTTTTTACTTTTGGGTCGCCGTGCAGGCCGAAAAAAATCGGTCCGAGTATACCGCGACGCCGCGTAGCACGTCCACCGGGCTGACGCCCGGCCAATGCCCGCTCACGCCCGCCCGACGGGGCTCGGGCGCGAATGGGAAAATTCGCGAGCGGTCAGGCATGGTGGCGTGCGGGTCATCCCTGATACGGCTCGCACACTGCTCGCGAGCCATAAACGAGTGGCACAAAGGTCCACACGAGGTCCACACGAGGCCCACATCGCGGACGGACCCAACGATACGCGAGCGCCCCCCCGACCCACCACCCCTTCTGACTTATACTGGGATTTTTTTAGCGAGCGGTTCATCATGCGCGTCACGCGTTTCGAAGGCTCTTCGCAGTACGTCGCCACCGACGACCTCAAACTCGCGGTCAATGCCGCAATCACCCTCAAGCGGCCGCTGCTCATCAAGGGCGAGCCCGGCACCGGCAAGACCATGCTGGCCGAGGAAGTGGCGGTAGCGCTCGACATGCCGCTCATGCAGTGGCACATCAAGTCCACCACGAAGGCGCAGCAAGGCCTCTACGAATACGACGCGGTCTCGCGCCTGCGCGACTCGCAGCTCGGCGACGAGCGCGTGAAGGACATCGGCAACTACATCGTGAAGGGCGTGCTGTGGCAGGCGTTCGAGTCGGAGCAGCAAAGCGTGCTGTTGATCGACGAAATCGACAAGGCCGACATCGAATTCCCCAACGACCTGCTGCGCGAACTCGACCGCATGGAGTTCTACGTGTATGAAACGCGCGAGCTCGTGAAAGCGAAGCAGCGCCCGCTCGTCATCATCACGTCGAACAACGAGAAGGAGCTGCCCGACGCGTTCCTGCGCCGCTGTTTCTTCCACTACATCAGCTTCCCCGATCCGGCCACGATGCAGCGTATCGTCGAGGTGCACTATCCGGGCATTCGCCGCGATCTGCTCAACGCGGCCATGGAAAGCTTCTTCGAGCTACGCAACGTCGCGGGCCTGAAGAAGAAGCCGTCCACCTCCGAGCTGCTCGACTGGCTCAAGCTGCTGCTCGCCGAAGACATTCCGCCCGACGCCCTGCGCGCGGCGGACGGCTCGAAGTCCATGCCGCCGCTCGCCGGCGCGCTGCTCAAGAACGAGCAGGACATGACGCTCTTCGAGCGGCTCATCTACATGAACCGCCATAACCGTTGAACACGCGCTGAGCGCGGGGCAAGCTCGCAAGGCCGGAGAACCTGCATGCTGATCGACTTCTTTTACACGCTGCGAGACGCGAAGCTGCCGGTCTCCGTGAAGGAGTACCTCACGCTCGTCGAAGCGCTCAAGGAGCGCGTGATCGCGCCCTCGCTCGACGACTTCTACTACCTCGCGCGCATGACGCTCGTGAAGGACGAGCAGTACTTCGACCGCTTCGATCAGGCGTTCGGCGCGTACTTTCGCGGCATCGAGAAGAAGTCGGAGCTCGCCTTCGAGATTCCCGAAGACTGGCTCAAGAAGCGGCTCGAACGCGACTTCACGCCCGAGCAGCGCGCGCAGATCGAGGCGATGGGCGGGCTCGACAAGCTCATGGACCGCCTGAAGGCGCTCTTCGAGGAACAGAAGGAGCGCCACGAAGGCGGCAGCAAGTGGATCGGCACGGGCGGCACCTCGCCGTTCGGCAACGGCGGCTATAACCCCGAGGGCATCCGCATCGGCGGCGAAGGCGGGCAACGCAGCGCCGTGAAGGTGTGGGACGCGCGCGCCTACCGCGATTACGACGACCAGGTCGAGATCGGCACGCGCAACATCAAGGTGGCGCTGCGGCGCCTGCGCCGCTTCGCGCGCGAGGGCGCCGCCGAAGAGCTCGATCTCACCGACACGATCCGCAGCACGGCGGCGAACGCGGGCTGGCTCGACCTCAAGATGGTCCCGGAGCGCCACAACAACGTGAAGGTACTGATGCTGCTCGACGTGGGCGGCTCGATGGACGATCACATCAAGCGCACCGAAGAACTTTTCTCGGCGGCCAAGGCCGAGTTCAAGCATCTCGAGTTCTACTACTTCCATAACTGCGTCTACGACCACCTGTGGAAGAACAACCGTCGCCGCCACGCCGAGCGCACGCCGACCTGGGACCTGCTGCACAAGTTCACGCCCGACTACAAGCTCATCTTCGTCGGCGACGCGACCATGAGCCCCTATGAAGTGCTGCAGCCGGGCGGCTCGGTCGAGTACAACAACCCCGAAGCCGGCGCCGTATGGCTGCGCCGTCTCGCCGACCAGTTCCCGCATTTCGCGTGGCTCAATCCCGAGCCCGAGCGGCTATGGGAGTACCGCCAGTCGGTGTCGATCATCCGCGAGATACTCGGGCACCGGATGTATCCGCTCACTGTGGCCGGGCTCGAAACAGCCATGCGCGTGCTGAGCAAATAGCAGCGCCGTAGCGAAGCGCTTCTCGCAAGCCGCGCCTGCGCCGACCTCGCGAGGCCGCGCCGCCATGCAGCGCTCGCGGCGCGTGGCCACGCCGTTGCGCACACAACCATAAAACGAGGAGATTTCCAGCATGACCGCGCCTTCGTCCCCGGACCTGCCATCGACGTTCCGGCCGGGACCCCTGCGGCCTTTCGCAGACACATCGGTTGCCACTATCGTCGCGGGCTTCGTCGCGATGATGACCGGCTACACGAGTTCACTCGTGCTGATGTTCCAGGCCGGCCAGGCCGCGCACCTCTCCCCGGCACAAATTTCCTCGTGGATCTGGTCGCTCTCGATCGGCATGGGCGTGACCACCATCGCGCTGTCGCTCTGGTATCGCGCGCCCACCGTAATCGCGTGGTCGACGCCGGGCGCGGCGCTCCTGATCGGCTCGCTGCCGCATGTGCCCTATGCCGAGGCCATCGGCGCGTATCTCGTCTGCGCGGTGCTGCTCACGGCCGTGGGCGTGACCGGCTGGTTCGACGCGCTCATGAAGCGCGTGCCCGCCGGCATTGCGGCGGCGCTGCTCGCGGGCATCCTGTTCGAGATCGGCATCGAGATCTTCCACGCGGCGCAGGTGCAAACGCCGCTCGTGCTCACGATGTTCTTCGCCTACCTGCTGCTCAAGCGCGCGATGCCGCGCTACGCGATCGTCGGCACGCTCGTGGTGGGCGTCGCGGCCGCCGCCGCGCTTGGGCTGCTCGACTTCAGCCACTTTCACGTGGCGCTCGCGAAGCCCGTGTTCACGATGCCCGCGTTCTCCGTTTCGGCGATCGTGAGCATCGGCATTCCGCTTTTTGTCGTGGCCATGGCCTCGCAGAACGTGCCCGGCATCGCCGTGCTGCGCGCCGACGGCTACAACACGCCCTCTTCGCCGCTCATCGCCACAACCGGCATCGCCTCGCTCGTGCTCGCGCCGTTCGGCTCGCACGGCATCAATCTCGCGGCCATCACGGCGGCGATCTGCACCGGCCCGCACGCCCACGAGGACCGTACCAAGCGCTATATGGCGGCCGTCTGGTGCGGCATCTTCTAT
Organism: Paraburkholderia tagetis; assembly: GCF_022213065.1. Lineage (GTDB taxonomy): Bacteria > Pseudomonadota > Gammaproteobacteria > Burkholderiales > Burkholderiaceae > Paraburkholderia > Paraburkholderia tagetis. Next base: position 61,184 of record NZ_JAKLJA010000018.1, on the reverse strand, counting down.
CTGATCGCGGGCATCTTCGGCGCGACTATCGCAGCGCTATTCGCGGCGTTTCCGCAAGCGCTCGTGGTCTCCATCGCGGCGCTCGCGCTGTTCGGCTCGATCATGAGCGGCCTCACCAACGCCATGCAGAACCCGAAGGAGCGCGAAGCGGCGCTCGTGACGTTCATGGTGACAGCTTCGGGGCTCACGCTGCTCTCCATCGGCGCGGCGTTCTGGGGGCTCGTGGCGGGCGTAATCACTCAAATGATCCTGAACGCGCGGTGGGACTGAAACCTGGGTCTTCCAGGTGTGAAACCCGGGTCTGAAAGCTGACGCGCCGCCGCGCTTGACCCGATCTGCCGCGCGCGTCATCGCACCGCCACCCGATCCGCCATAAAATGGTGGCATACGCCGTGCTCACCGGCACGGTATCGAGCACCACCGGCGCACCGCCCGCGCTCCGTCCCCGTACTTGCGAAGGGCGTTGTCGAGGACGGCGACGCAGCGCCGTTTCGCGTTTGACGCGTTCTGCATTTCGCGTTTCGCCCTTCGCGCCATGAGCCAGCGGCTCTGGCGCGCAAGGCCGTTCAACTCCCACCGACGCCGGCGCGCATGCGCCCACAAGGCCTGACATGACTACCGCACTCGATCAGCTCAAGCAGTACACCACCGTCGTCGCCGATACGGGCGACTTCCAGCAGTTCGTCCAGTACAAGCCCGAGGACGCGACCACCAACCCGTCGCTGATCCTCAAGGCCGTGCAGAAGGCCGAGTACCGGCCGCTGCTCGAAAAAACCGTGCGCGATCACGCGAGCGAATCGGTCGAGTCGATCATCGACCACCTGCTGGTCGCCTTCGGCACCGAGATTCTCAAGATCATTCCGGGCCGCGTCTCGACCGAAGTGGACGCACGGCTCTCGTTCGACACGAAGAAGTCGATCGACAAGGCGCACCACATCATCGACCTGTACAAGCAGGCCGGCATCCCGCGCGAGCGCGTGCTCATCAAGCTCGCGTCCACGTGGGAAGGCATCCGCGCCGCCGAAGTCCTGCAAAAGGACGGCATCCGCTGCAACATGACGCTGCTGTTCTCGCTCGCCCAGGCCGCCGCGTGCGCCGAAGCCGGCGCACAGCTCATCTCGCCGTTCGTCGGCCGCATCTACGACTGGTACAAGAAGGCCAAGGGCGCCGACTGGGACGACGCCAAGGACGGCGGCGCCAACGACCCCGGCGTGCAGTCGGTACGCAAGATCTACGCGTACTACAAGAAGTTCGGCTACAAGACCGAGGTGATGGGCGCGAGCTTCCGCAACACCAGCCAGATCGTCGAGCTGGCCGGCTGCGACCTGCTCACGATCAGCCCGGACCTGCTGCAGAAGCTCCACGACAGCAAGGAGAAGGTCGAGCGCAAGCTCTCGCCTGAAGCGTTCAAGAGCGCGCAGATCGAACGCGTGGCCGTGGACGAGTCGTCGTTCCGCTTCCAGCTCAACGAAGACGCGATGGCGACGGAGAAGCTTGCGGAAGGCATCCGCGCATTCGCCGCCGACGCCGTCAAGCTCGAAAAGATGATCGAGGAACTGCGCTCGCATTAAGCCGCTTTAAGTCGCCGCTTTAAGTCGCCGCTTTGAGTCGGCGCTTTGAGTCGGCGCTTTGAGTCGGCGCTTTGAGTCGGCGCTTTGAGTCGGCGCTTTGAGTCACCGCTTTGAGTCACCGCTTTGAGTCACATTAAGGCGCGTCAAGTATCTCGAGGCGGCGCACGTAGCGGCCACCGCGCACGCCTTCTCTGGGGCCGCACATCCACCTGTGCGGCCCTTTTTGCATGGGGCGCCGGCAGGGTGCGCCCCTCGTCTTTGCGGCGGCAAGCGCGCAACCGTCATTCCCATCTGCGCTCTCGCAAACCCTGACGACACAGGGCCCCGAAAAGCGCATGTGGTCATCTGGAGCACCTAGAATCAGGGCAGCGGCGCAACATGCCGCGCCATCCCGGTCCCCTCCTGTCGCGCACCGTCACCAAACCGCGCGCCAATTCTCATGGGACCGCCCATCCTGGGATCGCCCGCCGCGGGATCGCCCGGCGGTCCACTCCGCAAGGAAATTGACGATGCAAATCCAGCCCTATCTGTTCTACAACGGCACCTGCGAGGAAGCGATCGCGTTCTACCGCGAGGCGCTCGGCGCGCAGGAGCTGTTCAAGATGCGCTTCAAGGATGCCCCGCCCGACCCCGAGCGCCCGATGCCGCCCGAATTCGCCGAAAAAATCATGCACGCGACGCTCCAGATCGGCGACGCGCAAATCATGATGTCCGACGGCGGATGCATGACGCAGAATGACAAGTTCGCCGGTTTCAGCGTCTCGCTCTCGGCGCCCGACGCCGCCAGCGCGCAGCGCTACTTCGATGCGCTCGCCAAGGGCGCGCAGGTCACCATGCCGTTCCAGAAGACCTTCTGGTCGCCCGGCTTCGGCATGCTGACCGACAAGTTCGGCGTGCCGTGGATGGTCAGCGCGCCGCCGCTCGAAAGCCCCGCCGCCTGATTATTCCTGAGCGGTTCCAGCTCCGGAATGTCCGCGAACGCGCGCGTCACACCATCCGGTGCAGATGCGCGCGTTCGATGTTCCATCTCGGCTCGGTTTCGAGGAGCAAGGCACGCAGTTGCCCCACCTGCTCCTCGAAACGCTGTTCGAGCCAGTAAGGCCCCTGCATTTGCGGTGCGAGCGGCGCGACGGCCGGCCCCGGCTCCTCCGGCAGCTTTGCGCCCGGACGCAGCGCACGCGCCGCCGCCTCCGGATGCCGCGTGCCGCCAAAACGCAGCGCCCGGGCCGTCGCCAGCAGCGCGTCGCGCACGCCCGCGCTGCTTCCCGCAAAGGCCACCCGCACGAGTTGCTGCTCGTAGTTCCCGAGGCCCGTCGACATCATCTCCAGCGAACTGAGCAGCGAGCGGTGCAGCCGCTGCACCTGCTCGAGCCGCGCGAGCGGCACGTCGATCTCCTTCGCCACCGAAGGCATCAGGCCGCGCAGTTGCACGAGCCGCGCGTTCAGGCGCCGGAAGGTCTCCACCTGCTCATCGGTGCTCACGTGCGCGCCGCTCACCGCTTGAGCATAAACACGCGCAATCTCGCGCAAGTTGTCGGCGAGCCGGTAGCGCCACGAATAGGTCGCGTGCAGCGGCAACGCGAACGAGAACGCCAGCGCGATCACGATGCCGATCATCACGTTGAGCGTGCGCCACAGGCCCGTGTCGATGAGGTTGTCGCCGTGGCCCGCGACGATGCACATCGTGATGGCCGTAAGGAGCGGCACGTAGCCCTCCTTGCCGATCGCGTAATAGCTGCACACGCCCGCGACGATCGCCATGAGCGAATACGTAAGCCACGTGAAGCCCGTCACCGCCTGCACGACGATGAGCGTCAGGCCGATGAGCGCGCCCAGCACGGTGCCGAGCGCCCGCTCGGCGGCCTTCTTGCGGATGTTGCCGTGGTGCTGGAGCCCGCCGATCACCACGAGCAGCGTGACCGACGCCCAGATGCCGTGCGGAATGTCGATGCCCGTGGTGGCGAGAATCGACACGAGCATCGCGAGCGCCACACGCACGCCGTGAATGGTCCCGGCGTTGCGGTAGCGATAGAACGGCGACGTGAGCGCACGCCAGACGCGCGCCACGCGCGAGCGCCGACGCCTGGGTTGGCGGTGCGCGGCGGCGTGCGCGCCCGTGCGCGACGCCGCGCCGGTGGCGGCGGAGGATGCGGTTTCGGTGTCGTGGTCGGACGAAGCCATGGCGCGCTCGAAGCCTGCTGGACAGTGACGCAAATGGGCGGAAAACCGGCGGAGTATCAGGGCAGCCAGCACAGCCAGGAAGGACGCCTCCCAGGGCGGCTGGCCCAGCAAGCATCGTGCACCAGAAAAACGAATGCCCGCAACCATGACGTTGCGGGCGTGAGGAATACGACAAGCACGGCACGCGCTGCAAGCGCTACGCCATGCATTACGTGGCATGCGAGCCACGCGCGCCAGACCGAAGCCCAGGCGCGCGCCGGATCAGCTTTCCTGCACGTCGAGATAGTCCTCGGGGCGCGTGCGGTCCTCGCCCTTTTGCATGCCGAACAGATGCACGAGCAGCGAAACCCCCACCGCAACCACGAGGTTCACGATCAGCGACCACACTGCCGCGTAGCCCGGCACGGCCATGCCGAACAGGTGCACGACGAAGATCGAGCCCTTCAGGTGCAGCGAGAGGGCCATCCACGTGCCGGTGGCGATGCCCGCCGCCCAGCCGAGCAGGAGGCCGCGCCAGTCGAGCATGCGCGTATAGAGGCCGAGCACGATCGCGGGCAGCGTCTGGATGATCCAGATGCCGCCGAGCAGTTGCAGCTGGATCGCGTACGTGAGCGGCAAGCCCAGGATGAACGCCACCGCGCCCACTTTCACGACCAGCGAAACCAGCTTGGCGACATTGGTCTCCTGCTCGTGATTCAAGTTGCGGTTGATGAACTCCTTGTGGATGTTGCGCGTGTAGAGGTTGGCGGCCGCGATCGACATGATCGCCGCCGGCACCAGCGCGCCGATACCGATGGCCGCGAACGCCACGCCCACGAACCACGACGGGAAGTACTGCAGGAACAGCGCCGGAACCGCGAAGTTCGGGCCGAAGGCCTTGAAGTACGGCGCGTATTGCGGCATGTCCTTCACGCCCGAGGCGAGCGCCATGTAGCCGAGCAGCGCGAGCAGGCCGAGCACGAGCGAGTACGCGGGCAGCATTGCCATGTTGCGGCGGATGCTGTTGCCCGACGACGACGAGAGAATCGCCGTGACCGAGTGCGGATACAGGAACAGCGCGAGCGCCGAGCCCACCGCGAGGGTCGCATAGGCGCTATAGCCGTTCAGGCTCGCGGCATCCGGGGCCTTGAGCAGCAGCTTGGCCGGCGGCACCGCGCCGAAGATATGGCCGAAGCCGCCCAGTTGCGCCGGAATCACAATGATAGCCGCGATGATCGTGATGTAGATGAGCACGTCCTTCACCACCGCGATCATGGCCGGCGCGCGCAGGCCCGAGGTGTACGTGTAGGCCGCGAGAATCGCGAACGCGATGATGAGCGGCAGATCGCCGACGAAGCCCGTCGTGTCGAAGCCGAGCCCGCCGATCACCACCTCGATGCCCACCAGTTGCAGCGCGATGTACGGCATGGTCGCGACGATGCCGGTGACCGCGACGGCGAGCGCGAGCACGCGGCTGCCGTAGCGCGCGCTCACGAAGTCGGCCGAGGTGACGTAGCTGTGGCGCTTGGCGATGGCCCAAAGCTTGGGGAACACCACGAACGCGAACGGATAAATCAGGATCGTATAGGGCAGCGCGAAGAAGCCCGTTGCGCCCGCACCGAACACGAGCGCCGGCACGGCCACGAAGGTATATGCCGTATAGAGGTCGCCGCCGAGCAGGAACCACGTGACGATGGTGCCGAAGCGCCGGCCGCCGAGACCCCACTCGTCGAGATGGGCGAGATCGCCCTTGCGCCAGTGCGCAGCGAGGAAGCCGACGATGGTGACGCCGACGAACAACAGGACGAAGACGAAGGTTGCGATGACGTTCATTGCGCACCCCCTGCCTTGCCCGCGCCCTTCGAGCGGTCCTTGGTCTTGATATAGACGAACACGGTGATGACGGCGCTGATCAACACCCAGAGGAGCTGATACCAGTAGAAATAGGGGAAGTCCCACAGCGTGGGCTCGATCTTGTTGTACGACGGCACCCAGATCATGGCGATCCAGGGCAAGAGCAACAACCAGAGCCAGTGCTTGCTGGCCTTTTGGGCGTCGGCGTCGTGAGCCATGACGTCTCCTCGTTAGTTATGTATTTATGGGGGTTTTGATTGAGTCCACCGCCCGATATAAGGCGGTCCACGGCCCGCGAGATCGTGCCTCGCAAGGTCCCCGAAAGCGCAGAAAAGAGTAGCGATGGTGCGCCGGCGGGTCAAGACGGGCGGACCCCAATTTAGATCACGTTGTCAAGACACAACTGGCATCGCGCTTGCTCCGCGATTGTCAGCGATTAGAAAGCTTGCTGCTTAGAGGCGCAATAAAAAACCGGCCTCATGAATCATGATGCCGGTCCTTCCTTGCACAGCCGGCGTGCCGATGTGCGCAACGCAACGCCTTGCGGCGCTGGCGTCAGATGGCGAACGTCTCGCCGTTCTTGCCATCGGACTCGCGCAGCGCCTTCACCCACTGGTGCGCCGGCAAGCCGAGCTTGCTTTCGAGCAGACGCGCACGCTTGTCGAGCGCCGCCCAGCTCACTTCGAGCGCCGGACCCGAGAACGCCAGCGCGATGCGGTTGCCATCGTGCACTTCGGGCAGCGCGATCACACGGCCGTCGAACGCTTCCTTCAGGCGCTTCATGTTGCGCACATAGCTCGGGTGGTCGCCGAACAGGTTGATGGTCGCCACGCCGGCATCGGCGAGGCACGCGCGCGCCGCGCGATAGAACGCCACGCTGTCGAGCACCGGACCGCGCGCGGTCGCGTCATAAATATCGATCTGCAGCGCGCCGATGGTGCCGTGGTTCGCGCGGTCGTGCACGAAGTCCCACGCGTCGAGTTCGCGCACGGTGAGGCGCGCGTCGTCATGCGGCAGTTCGAACATCGTGCGCGCGGCCACCACGACCGCGGGGTTCAGTTCGATCGCCTCGACCTTCGCGGGACGCAGATAACGATGCGCGAACTTGGTCAGCGCGGCGGCGCCGAGACCCAGTTGCACGATGCGCTCGGGCGTCGCGAGGAACAGCGTCCAGGCCATCATCTGCTGGGCGTATTCGAGTTCGATGTGTTGCGGCTTCGAAAGGCGCATCGCGCCCTGGACCCACTCGGTGCCGAAATGCAGGTAGCGCACGCCGCCCTCTTCCGAGAACGTCACAGGCGCGAAGCGCGGCTTGCGCGGCGCTTCGATGACCGGCGCGTTGTCGAGATCGGCATCGGCCTGCTTCGAGGCGGCCTTGCGGGTCTTCACTGCATTGGCGGTCTTGCTGAATGCGCGCGCTTCGGCCGAAGCGCGCTTGATGAGAGTCGTCATGTACAAAAATCTTGCTTGTAAGGAGCAGATGCAGATGCGAAATCCGCTGCGCTTTTTCGGGTGCGAAATCGTGAGCGAATCATACGCAACTGCGCATACGCAACTGCGCGGGCGACCGAGAGCATAGCACTCGCGGCGGATCGGTCCGGTTTTATACAACAGGAGCCGGTCTCGTTTTGCCCGGCAATCCGCACGCAACCGATGTCGTGCATAGTCGCTTGCAAGTGCCGCCTTAGCGTGGAGCGATTGCCGCGCGCTTACGTTTTGGGGCGCTGGCGCGCGGCTCCCCCACGAACTCGCCGAGCGCGCGCCACGCCACCAGCTTCGCTGCAAAATTCATCGACGCATAGGCAGGACTACTGGACGGCATCCGCAGAATGCGAAAGCGCGCTGCGTGCGGCCCGAGAATGCGCTCGCCGATGCGCGCCGCGGTGCCGCCGTTGAACGCGATCGCTTCGAGCACGGGCAGGCCTTCGATCAACGCGATGAGATCGTTGCCCGCGTGATCGCGGATATTGCCGTCGAGACTGCCCTCGCGCCGCGCCTGCGCGACCACGTCCCATAACCCGATGCGATGATCGAGCAGCGTTTGCAGACGCGCGTCGTACGCCAGCGCGGGCAGATCCGCGCCGATTACCTCGCCTACCAGATGCCAGAAACGGTTCTGCTTGTGCGCGTAGTACTGCTGATGCGCAAGCGACGCCTCGCCGGGCAGACTGCCGAGGACCAGCACGCGCGTGTGCGCATCGACGACCGGTGCAAAGCAGCGCTTGAGGCTCATCGGCGAAGGCCCACTGTGTGGAGCGACGGCGCTCAACGCGACGCCTGTTGTGAGGGATGTTGGAGAGCCCGCGAAGCCGTGTGACCGAGCGGCCCGCGCTCGCGCGCCGAGTGTGTCGAATATGCGGGCAACGCCGGCTGCGCATCGCCTGCCAGATACGCCAGACGTGCCAGGCGTGCCCACAGCGCGGGCAGCATACATTCGGTCACGAGCAGCGGCGCACCGTGGCGCTCGAACACGGAACGGCGCGCGACGAACGCATGTGGTACATGCTCCCGCATTTCACGCGCGGCCAGCGCATGGAGCGGATGCCGCGCACTCACGCGCCGGCTCACGAGCGCCGAGCGCGCGACGCCGCTATCGGTGTAAAGCAGTTCCGCCAGTGGACGCGTGCGCAGGCGGCGCATGGCTTGCCAGATGCCGTGGCTCGCCACGACCGGCGTCGCGCTGTGCGCGGCCACGAACGGCACGCCGTCGACTTCGAGCACGATCTCGCGCACCCAGGCCCGCTCGCGCGGCGCCAGACCGAGCGCGACGCATTCGTCGGGCCAGGGCATGTCGACGGCTTCGCGCGTCACGCGCACAACGACATGACCGAGCGCGCGCAGATGCGCGGTAAGCGAGCCGCCGCGAGTGAGCCAGTCTTTCTGATCGGCGCTGAAGGCCGCGAGGGGCGCGACGCGCCAGTGGGCGTCGGCAGCATCGAATCGGATGGGCATGGCGCGCATTATAGGCCCCGTGCATTTCAATTCGCTGCCGGGCGAACAACGAGGCAAAACGGCATAAAAACCGCCCAAAGTGGGGCAGCAAGCAAAAATCCCCTTACAGCACGAGGCCGCAAGGGGATCAACCGTGCAGACGCAGCACGTCTACGTGCTGCGTGGCGCCGCGCGCCCGCGGTGCGCTTTAACCTGCCCGTGCCAGCAGCAGCGCATTAGTGCGCTTCACGAAGCTCGCCGGATCTTCCAGCGCGCCGCCTTCGGCAAGCAGCGCCTGATCGAACAACAGATGGCACCAGTCGCCGAAGTCCGCGCTATCCGTGCGCAGCGCCTTCACGAGCGGATGCTCGGGATTGACTTCGAGAATCGGCTGCATCTGCGGCGCCTGCTGGCCCGCCGCCTTGAGCATGCGCTGCAGGTAGCCGCTCATGTCGCCTTCGTCGGCCACGAGGCAGCTCGGCGAATCGGTCAGGCGGAACGTGAGGCGCACGTCCTTGGCCTTGTCCTTGAGCGCTTCCTTCATCTGCTCCACGAGCGGCTTGAGCTCTTCGCTCACCTTCTCCTGCTGCTGCTTTTCCTCGTCGTTGAGCGCGCCCAGGTCGAGGTCGCCGCGTGCCACGCTCGCGAGCGGCTTGCCGTCGAAATCGTTGAGGAACGACAGCATCCATTCGTCCACGCGGTCCGCGAGCAGCAGCACTTCCACGCCCTTCTTGCGGAATACTTCGAGGTGCGGACTATTCTTCGCGGCCTGCCAGGTGTCGGCGGTCACGTAGTAGATCTTCGACTGCTCGGGCTTCATGCGCGCGACGTAATCGGCGAGCGAGACGGTCTGCTCGTTCGTGCCGTTGTGCGTCGACGCAAAGCGCAGCAGCTTCGCGATGCGCTCGCTGTTCGCCTGATCCTCGCCCACGCCTTCCTTGAGCACCTGACCGAACTCGGTCCAGAAGGTCGCGAACTTCGCCTTGTCTTCTTCCTTCGCTTCGGCGTCGGTTTGCGCCGAAGCCATCTCTTCGAGCATGGAGAGTACGCGCTTGGTCACGCCATCGCGAATCGCCTTCACATCGCGGCTTTCCTGCAGGATTTCGCGCGAGACGTTGAGCGGCAGATCGCTCGAATCGACCACGCCCTTCACGAAGCGCAGGTAGTTCGGCAGCAGTTGCTCGGCTTCGTCCATGATGAAGACGCGCTTCACATAGAGCTTCAGGCCGCTCTTGTGATCGCGGTTCCACAGGTCGAACGGCGCATGCGACGGCACGTAGAGCAGTTGCGTGTATTCGCTGCGGCCCTCGACGCGGTTATGCGTCCACGCGAGCGGATTCATGTGATCGTGCGCGAGGTGCTGATAGAACTGCTGATACTGCTCGTCGCTGATGTCGTTCTTCGCGCGCGTCCACAGCGCGCTCGCCTGATTGATGGTCTCGTACTCGTCCTTCGTGACCATCTCGCTCTTTTCGGCGTCCCATTCTTCCTGCTTCATTTCGATGGGCAGGCCAACGTGATCCGAGTACTTCTGGATGATCGACTTGAGCTTCCACGCGGAGAGCAATTCGTCTTCGCCTTCGCGCAGGTGCAGCGTGATCGTGGTGCCGCGCTGCGCGCGCTCGATCGACTCGACCGAGAATTCGCCTTCGCCCGCGCTCGTCCAACGCACGCCTTCAGCGGCCGGCAGACCCGCGCGGCGCGTTTCGACGGTGATCTTGTCCGCGACGATGAAGCCCGAGTAGAAGCCCACGCCGAACTGGCCGATCAGCGCCGCGTCCTTCTGCTGGTCGCCCGAGAGCTTGCCGAAGAATTCCTTGGTGCCCGAGCGCGCGATCGTGCCGAGGTTGGCCACGGCTTCGTCGTGGCTCATGCCGATGCCGTTGTCGTCGATGGTGACGGTGCGCGCGGCCTTGTCGAAGCCCACGCGAATGCGCAGGTTCGGATCGTTTTCGTAAAGCGCGTTGTTCGCGAGCGCCTCGAAGCGCAGCTTGTCGGCCGCGTCCGATGCGTTCGAGACCAGTTCGCGCAGGAAAATTTCCTTGTTGCTGTACAGCGAATGGATCATCAGGTGCAGAAGCTGTTTCACTTCCGCCTGGAAGCTCATGGTTTCTTGTGCCATGGTCGGGGTCCTTTTTCGTTGCAATCAGTAGGGTTGGCCGCGTGCGCATTGCCGCGGCGCGTCGTGCGTCCATGTGGGGACGCGCCGCGCCGGTTTCAAGAGCACGGGGTTAAAGCGTGCCGGATTCGGGGTGCCGATTCCGGGTCACCGATTCAGGAATACAGTCAGGGCTATATTTCGGGGCGCCAGCGCGCATGTGCCGGTTCAGGCGCGCCGCGCCACACCGTCCAGATAGCCGGCAAGGAACGTCGGCAGCGTCGGGTCGCCGCAGTTCGCGATGTTAAAGCGCATCCACGTCGTGGGCGACTGGTGCGGCGAAAACAGGCTCCCCGGCGTGAGCAGGAAGCCCGCCTCGTGGCCAGCCGCCGTGAGCGCGTCGGCGTCCACGCCGGTGTCGGCCCACAGGAACATGCCCGCGCCCGGCGCGGTGAAGAGCCTGCAGCCCGCGCGCTCCAGCATGCGCGCGGCCTTGTCGCGCACGCCGTCCAGACGCACGCGCAGCCGCTCGACGTGGCGCCGGTAGTGGCCTTCGGTGAGCACGCGAAAGAGCACGCGTTCGTTGAGCTCGGGGCTCGTCATGCCCACGAGCATTTTCTGGTCCGCGACCGCCTGTGCCACATCGAGCGAACTCGCGATGAAGCCCACGCGCAGATTGGGCGCGAGCGTCTTGGAGAAGCTGCCGAGATAGATCACGCGGCGTAGCTGGTCAAGGCTCGCGAGGCGCGTGGCCGGATAGCCCGCTGGGCATAGATCGCCGTAAATATCGTCTTCGACGACGAGAAAATCGTACTGCTCGGCGAGGCGCAGGATGCGAAACGCCTGGGCGGCCGTGAGCGAGGTGCCGGTGGGGTTTTGCAGCACCGAGTTGATGACGAGCAGCTTCGGCCGCCAGGTCGCTACGAGCGTTTCGAGCGCGTCGAGGTCCGGCCCTTCGGGCGTGTACGGCACACCCACGAGACGCGCGCCTTGCGAGACGAAACGGCCGAACATCTGGAACCACGCGGGGTCGCCCACCACGACGGTGTCGCCGGGCTGGACGTACAGGCGCGCGAGCAGGTCGATGGCCTGGGTGATGCCCGAGACCATCACGAACTGCTCGGGTGTCGCGCCGATCTCGAACTCGGCCAGACGCGTCTGCAACTGCTGGCGCAGCGGCAGGAAGCCCTGCGGCGAGCCGAAGCCGAGCAGTTGCGAGCCGCTCTGGCGGCCCAGCGAGCGCATGGCTCCCGCCAGCAACTCGCCGTCCAGCCAGCGTGCGGGCAGATAGCCGAGCCCCGGCCCCTTTTCCGGATGCGTCGACGAATGGAGCATGTTGCGCAGCAGCCAGACCACGTCGAGGGTGGGCGGCGGCGCGGGCTCGGCTGCGCCGCCGGCATCCGCACCGGACGCGGCGGGACGACGCTCCAGCGGCGCCACGGCCGCGAGCCGCTCGCGCACATAGAAGCCCGAGCCGCGCCGCGAATCGAGGTAGCCCTGCGCGACGAGGCGCTCATACGCCTCCACCACCGTGAAGCGCGAAACGCCCTTGTCGAGCGCGAGCTTGCGGATGGACGGCATGCGCATGCCGGGGCGGAACACGCGCTCTTCGATGCGGCGGCGGCCCCACTGGACGAGCTGATCGACGAGCGTCGTCGTGGCGGCGTCGTGCGGCGCCGGAATCTGGTCGAGGGGAACGGACGACATGGCGGCTCCAACTGTACAGAACACTATCGGAGCGATTGTACCGTTACTGTCTACCACCATACCGGTACATTTCTTCAGATACTTGCCGGTAAAGCTCCTTCTCCCGACGCGCTTTTATGACCGCCACGCCGCTCAGCCTCGATCATCTCGTCGTTTCCGCCCGCACGCTGGACGAAGGTGTGCAGTATGTCGCCGATACGCTGGGCGTGGCGCCCGCGGGCGGCGGCGCGCATCCGCTCATGGGCACCCACAACCGCCTGCTCGGGCTGTGGGGCGGCGCCTATCTGGAGGTGATCGCGGTCGACCCCGGCGCGAGCCAGCATGCCGCCGGTCGCGCGCGGCTCTTCGCGCTCGACGATCCCGCCGTGCAGGCGCGCCTCGAAACGGGACCGTACCTCTCGCACTGGGTCGCGCGCGTCGTGCCGCCCAGAAGCCTCGAACGATGGCGCAGCCAGTACCCGCAGCGCATCGCCGATCTCGTGCCGATGACGCGCGGCGATAGAAACACGCAACTGAGCTGGCAGCTCACGGTGCCGCTCGACGGCGCGTTCCCGTCCTGGCAGGGCGTGGGCGACGGCATTCTGCCCTCGCTGATCCAATGGGACACGGCGCGCCATCCGTCGCAAACGCTCGGCGACAACGGCATCGTGCTCAAGTCGCTCACGGGCTTCCACCCGCAGACGCAAACCGTGCGCGAGCAGTTGAACTGGCTCGGCGCGTCGCATCTGATCGCGCTGGAAGAAGCCGATGCGCCGGCGCTCGTCGCGCAATTCGAAACGCCCTCGGGGCTGCGTACGCTCGGCGCCCCCGCGCGCGCCACCTGAGCGGGTTTCGCGCCATAATCGACAATTTCCGGCAGCCTGAGCTTCGCGCCCGCGCCGCCTCAATCCGGGCCACCCGGCCCCTCGTAGCCGTTTCTCAACCAGGAGACCCCATGGACCAAAGCGATCTCAAGGCTGCCCCCGCGTGGCAACTGTCCGAGCGTGCGATCAAGCTGACCAGCTCGGCGATTCGCGAAATCCTGAAGGTCACCGAGCGGCCCGAGGTCATTTCGTTCGCGGGCGGCCTGCCCGCGCCGGCCTCGTTCCCGGCCGAGGAAATGCGCGCGGCCGCCGACCGCATCCTGCGCGACAATCCCACCGGCGCGCTCCAGTACAGTGCGACGGAAGGCTATCTGCCGCTGCGCGAATGGGTCGCCGAGCGCTACTCGGTGGGCGGCGCGAAGATCCGCGCGTCGCAGGTGCTGATCACCACGGGCTCGCAGCAGGCGCTCGACCTGCTCGGCAAGGTGCTGGTCTCGCCGGGCAGTCCCGTGCTGGTGGAAACGCCCACTTATCTCGGCGCGCTGCAATCGTTCTCGCTCTACGAGCCGAACTACGTGCAGATGCCCACCGACGACCTCGGCCTCGTGCCCGAAGGCCTGACGCCCGAACTCACCGCCGGCGCGCGCCTGCTCTACGCGATCCCGAACTTCCAGAACCCGACGGGCCGACGCCTGCCGCTCGAACGCCGTCAGGCGCTCGCCCGCTTCGCGCAAAGCGCGCCCTTCCCGGTCGTCGAAGACGACCCCTACGGCGCGCTCGACTACGCGGGCCAGCCGCTGCCCACGCTGCTCTCGATGGCGCCCGAGCATATCGTGCATCTGGGCTCGTTCTCGAAGGTGCTGGCGCCGGGCCTGCGCGTGGGCTACATCATCGCGCCCGAGGATCTGCACTTCAAACTGGTGCAGGCCAAGCAGGCCACCGACCTGCACACGCCGAGCTTCACGCAGCGCATCGTCCACGAAGTCGTGAAGGACGGCTTCCTCGACACCCATATCCCGAAGGTGCGCGCGCTCTATCGCGACCAGTGCGCCGCGATGCTCGACGCGCTCGCGCGCAACATGCCCGAAGGCGTGAGCTGGAACCGTCCCGAAGGCGGCATGTTCGTGTGGGTCACGCTGCCCGAAGGCATCGACACCATGAAGCTGCTCGAACAAGCCGTGGCGCAGAACGTGGCCTTCGTGCCAGGCGCGCCGTTCTTCGCAAGCGAGCCGCAACACAATAAGCTGCGCCTGTCGTTCGTGACCGTGTCGCCCGCGAAGATCGAGGAAGGCGTGGCGACGCTCGCGAAACTCATCCGCGCGCGCATCTGATGCGCGCAGTCCCGAACCCCTCTTCACTCTGACTGTAAAAGGACTCCTGATCATGGCTGACATCAACGTCTACGACCGCCTCAACGAACTCGGCATCGAACTGCCGACCGCCGGCGCACCCGCCGCCGCCTACGTGATGAGCGCGCAGAGCGGCAACACCGTGTATCTCTCGGGCCACATCGCGAAGAAGGACGGCAAGGTCTGGGCCGGCAAGCTGGGCGAGTCGCTCACGACCGAGGAAGGCAAGGCCGCCGCGCACTCGATCGCGATCGACCTGCTCGCCACGCTGCACGCCCACACGGGCGACCTCAACAAGGTCAAGCGGGTGGTCAAGCTGATGAGCCTCGTGAACTCGACGCTCACCTTCACCGAGCAGCACATCGTCACGAACGGCGCTTCCGAGCTGATCGCCGACGTGTTCGGCGAGAAAGGCAAGCACGCGCGTTCGGCCTTCGGCGTCGCGCAGATTCCGCTGGGCGCGTGCGTCGAGATCGAGCTGATCGCCGAAGTCGAGTAAGCGTTCGGCAAAGCGGCCTGGTCGGCCTGGGTGGTCTGTCCCGGGCTGACCAGGCCGCGCCCTCTCGGGTTGCGTTCCCTCGGTCGCGCCCCTCCCCCCGCCTATCTTCCCGCTCCTCTTTCTCACGCCATGACCGCACGCAGCGTCCGCTTCAAGCAGGTCGACGTATTCACGTCGCATCCCTTCAAAGGCAATCCGCTTGCCGTGGTGTTCGATGCGGACGGGCTCGATACGGCGCAGATGCAAGGCATCGCGCGCTGGACCAATCTCTCCGAAACCGCGTTCCTGCTCGCCCCCACCGACGCGCGCGCCGACTATCGCGTGCGCATCTTCACGACGCAAGGCGAACTGCCTTTTGTGGGCCACCCGACGCTCGGCACGGCGCACGCGTTCCTCGACAGCGGCGGTCAGCCGAAAACGCCTGGCCGCCTCGTGCAGGAATGCGGAGCGGGTCTCATCGAGCTGGCCGCGCAGCGCCCCGCCGGATCCGATAACGACGCCGCGCAAACCTGGGCATTCGCCGCGCCGCCCGCGAAGATGACGCCGCTGCCCGAGGCGCGGTACGACGCGCTACGCGCCGCGCTGCGCTCGCACGCGATCGATTTCGGCGCGGCGCCGTGCGGGGTCGACAACGGCGCGCCCTGGCTCGTCGTGCGTCTGTCCTCGGCGCAGGCGGTGCTCGCGCTCGACATCGACTATGAGGCGCTCGCAACCATCGCCGCGAGCGTGGGCGCGCAAGGGCTTGCGGCCTACGGCGCACACAGGGACGACGGCCCGGCCACCTTCGAGGTGCGCTGCCTCATGACCGGTCTGGGCAAAGGCGAAGACCCCGTGACGGGCAGTGCCAATGCCGCCATCGCCATGTTGCTCGCGCAGCAAGACCGCCGCCCCGGCAGACGCTACACCGTGCGCCAGGGCACGGCGATGGAGCGCGACGGTCGCGTCTTCGTGGACTATGACGACGCTGCGGACAAGATCTGGATCGGCGGCGCGTCGCTCACGGTCGTCGACGGCACGATGCAACTCGCATAGCACCGCGCCTGCGCGGCATGCATTCTGCGCAGCCCCAATACCCAACCGCACCCAACCGCACTCCATCGCACGCTGCCGCCGCTATGCGCGGCATCGCCTCTATGCGCCGCGGATCGTGACCGCGTCCGCGTTTGCCCACGACTCGCGTATACCCGGGGAGCGATGGCTTCCTTATTCATTGTCCAACCATTAAGATCCAGACATCGGATGCAAGAACGCGTCCGCTGTACCCTGTTCGCGCACTTCGCGCTACTTCCATAGCCGTTCCGATGCCGCCGATCCAACCGAGCGCCTTGCCGTTGTCCTGGCCGCCGCATCAGCGGCGCGACGGTGTGCGCGTGCGGCGGGCGAGATGAGCGCGAACTGGCGCCCCTTCTCGCGCGACGCGGGCATGCGCACCGGAGCGCCCGGGCCGGCCTACACGCGTCCGCGCACGCTGCTTGCTATCCCGCTGCTCGGCGTGCTGGTGCTGATCATGCTGTGGGCCGTGATCTTCACGCGCCTCGCGGTCGAGAAGGAAGCCACCCAGCGCGAGGCAACGGCCTCCGCGGCCATCCTCTCGGCGGCGCTCGAGCAGCACACGGTGAAGGCCATCCACCAGGTCGACCAGATCACGCGCTTCGTGAAGTACGAGTTCGAGAAGACGCCCGACCACTTCAATCTGTCGAGCACGGTCGAGAAAGGCGTCGTGCAGAGCGACTCGCTCGTGCAGGTGTCGATCATCGACGAGCACGGCATACTCGTCGCCAACACCGTGGAGCCCAATCCCAAGCCCATCGACCTCTCGGATCGCGAGCACTTCAAGGTGCACGAGCACGAGAACGACGACCAGCTCTATATCAGCAAGCCGGTGCTCGGCCGCGTCTCGGGCCACTGGACCTTGCAGATGACGCGCCGCCTCAATCACGCGGACGGCTCGTTCGCCGGCGTGGTGGTGGTCTCCGAAGACCCGAGCTACTTCACGAGCGACTTCTACAACAATGCGGCCATTGGCCGTGACGGCGTGATCGCCGTGATCTCGGACACCGGCGCCGTGCTCGCGCGCCGCACCGGCAACGCTGAGCGCGCGAGCGGCGCGTTCTCCGCGAGCGGCGTGTACCCGATTTCCGAGCACGTCTCGGGCACCTACACCGATCCGATCGACCACGTCACGCGCATCGTCTCGTACCGCCATATCGACGGCTATCCGCTCGCGGTGCTGGTCGGACTGTCGCAAGCCGAACAGTTCGCGGACTACAACCACACGCGCAACGTCTACCTGATGATGGCGACGTTCATCTCGCTCGCCATGCTGTCGTTCTTCGCCGTGGCGACCGGGTTGATCGGCAAGCTGCTCGGGCGCGAGCGCGAGATGTCGCAACTCGTGCAGTACGACCTGCTCACCGGCCTGCCCAACCGCTACGCCACGCTGCAGCGGCTGCGCCATGAAGTCTCGCAGCCGGGCAATCTCGGGCGCCTCGCGATTCTCTTCATCGACCTCGACAACTTCAAGACGGTCAACGACACGCTCGGCCACAACGCGGGCGACATCGTGCTGCAAATGAGCGCCGCGCGCCTCGCCGACGCCGTGGGCGGCGCCGGCACGCTCGCGCGCATCGGCGGCGACGAGTTCGTGGTGATCGTCAAGGGCGACGAGATCGAGAAACGCGCGAGCGCGATCGCCGACGTGACCAACGCCGCGTTCACGCATCCGTTCGACGTGCGCGGCAGCGCCTTCGTGCTGCATGCGAGCACCGGCATTGCGCTGTTCGCCGTGGCGCACGAGAGCGAGATCGACCTGCTCAAGAAGGCCGACCTCGCGATGTACGCCGCGAAGGAGGCCGGCCGCAACTGCTTCCGCTTTTACTCGCCGCAGCTCGCGCACCGCGCCGACCACCTGATGAAGTGGGAGCAGCAACTGCGCATCGCGCTCGGCGAAGGCCAGCTCTTTCTCGCGTATCAGCCGAAAATCGATCTGCGGCGCCGCTGCATCACGGGCTTCGAGGCGCTGGTGCGCTGGAACCATCCGCAGTACGGGCTTATTCCCGCGAGCGAATTCATTCCAGTGGCCGAATCGACCGGCCTCATCGTACCGGTGGGCGACTTTGTGATCCGCACCGCGTGCGCGCAGCTCGCGCAATGGCAGCAGCAAGGCTATGAAACGCTCTCGCTCGCCATCAACATCTCGGCGGTGCAGTTCTGGCGCGGCGACCTCTACGAGACGGTCGCGCACGCGATCGAGGAAACCGGTATCGCCGCGCACAAGCTCGAGCTCGAGATCACCGAGACCGCGATGATGGAGTACCCCGAGCTCGTCTCGGAGAAGATTTTCGCGTTGAAGCGCCTGGGCGTGCGCGTCGCGCTCGACGACTTCGGCACCGGCTATTCGTCACTCTCCTACCTGAACCGCTTCTCGGTCGACACGCTCAAGGTGGACCGCTCGTTCGTGCAGGCGATTCCGGCCGACCGCAGCGTCTGCGTGATGGTCTCGGCCATCGTCAATCTCGCGCGCTCGCTCGGCCTCACCGTGGTCGTGGAGGGCACCGAGACCGAGGAGCAGATCGCGTGGCTCTCCGCGCTCGGTCCGATCGAAGCGCAGGGCTTCCTGTTCTCGCGGCCCGTGCCGGTGGAAGGCGTGCCCGCGTTGATCGAGCGTTTCGGTGTGTGCGGCGCGGCGCAGTCAGGCGCGCACGATGCGCGCAACGAACGCGAGAGCGACGCACCGCAGCCGCGCTGAGCGGTGCTTAGCGGTGCATCCGCAGGACTGCTCACCCGCCCCCGGTTTTCGGCGCCCAGGCGCCGCTTTCCCTTGCCGCGCCGCAGAAGCGGCTATGCTCAGAACCCGCGCGACATCACCGCGACGCCGATCGTCACGACGCCCAGCACGAGATTGACGACGACCAGCCTGCGCACGGTGCCCACGGCGCGCGCGCCGTCGGGCCACTTCTGCGCCTGCACCGCGCGTCGAATACGCGGAAACACGGCGAAGCGGATATGGCCGAAGATCAGCATCATGATCACGCCGAGGCCGGCCATGGCGTGCAACTGCCACGTGGCGTGGCCGCCGCCGAACTGCATCAGCAAAAAGCCGCCCGTGAGCAGGATTACGATCACGGCGATGCCCACCCAGTTGAAAAAGCGGCTAAACACCGATTCCACGAGCGGCAGCCGCAATTGCGGCGAGAGATCTTCGAGCGCCGGACGCAGGCAGAAGTGCGCGAACACCATGCCGCCCACCCAGACGGCAACGCTCAGCAGATGCAGAAAGAGCGCGATTTCGATCGCGTGACCCATGCTTGAATTTCCTTGTACGTAGAAACTATCCGGCTGTCGACGGGAGTTGGTGCTTCAGCACTTACTCCCGTCCCATGCAAAGCTGTCGACCAGAGTTGGCGCTTTAGCGCTTACTCTGGTCCCATGCAAAGCTGTCGACGGGAGTTAGTGCTTCAGCACTGCCCCCGGTTCCCGCGTTGCGCGGCATTATTTCATGCGATGCCGCACGTGTGCGCCTCGCACGAAGCGCACACGCTTTACCGTCACCATCGTCGGCGGCCGACGGCTTATTGCGGCAGCACCGGACGCATGCCCGTGATGACCTTGAGCTTCGAGTCGGGCGCACGGCCCTTGCGCGCGCGTTTGCCGATCTGCGGCGCGAGCACTGCGCCCGCCATCAGATCCTCGCCCGCCTTGCCGCCGCGCCCCGTGCCCACCAGCACGACGCCGGCTGCCGTGACCGCGAGCGCCTGCACGAGCGTCTCGCGCGTCTTGCCGTCGTCGTCGAGCTGCATCAGCGTGACGCCGCGCCCGCCGCCCGAGAGCGTCTTCATCTCGTCGAGACCGAACACGAGCAGGCGCCCGCCCGACGAAAGGCACGCCACCTGGATCGCATTGGGCAGCATCGGCATCGGCGCGAGCGGTGCGCAGTTTTCGTCGATCGTCATGAACGCCTTGCCGGCCTTCACGCGGCTCACCATGTCGCCGATCTTCGCGATGAAGCCAAAGCCGTTGTTCGACGCGAGCAGCAGTTGCTGCTCCGCGTTCGCCGCGTAGTAGTGCAGCAGATGCGTGCCTGCTTCCAGTTCGATGAGCGAGGTGACCGGCACGCCGTCGCCACGGCCGCCAGGCAGTTGCGCGATCGATACCGAATAGACGCGCCCGTTGCTGCCCCACGCGATGAGCGTGTCGGGCGTGCGGCACTGGAACGCCGCGTAGAGCCCGTCGCCGGCCTTGAATGTGAAGCCTTGCTGGTCGAGCCCGTGGCCCTTGAGCGCACGCACCCAGCCCTTTTGCGACACCACCACCGTAACCGGCTCGTCCACCACGCGCACTTCGAAGCTCGCGCGCTTTTCCTGCTGGATCAGCGTGCGGCGGTCGTCGCCGTACTGCTTCGCGTCGGCTTCGATCTCCTTCACGATGAGCCGCTTCATCGACGACTCGTTCGCAAGCAGTTCCTCGAGCTTCGCCTTCTCTTCGCGCAGCTCCGCGAGCTCCTTCTCGATCTTGATCTTTTCCAGCCGCGCCAACTGACGCAAGCGGATTTCAAGAATGTCCTCGGCCTGGCGCTCGGAGAGGCCGAACGCGCTCATCAGCGCGCTCTTGGGCTCGTCCGACTCGCGGATGATGCGGATGACCTCGTCGATATTGAGGAAGACGATCATCCGCCCTTCGAGGATGTGGATGCGGTCGTCGACCCTGGTCAGGCGATGCTGCGTGCGGCGCGTGACCGTCGCGAAGCGAAAGCCGATCCACTCGCCCAGAATCTCGCTGATGCCCTTCTGACGCGGACGGCCATCGGCGCCGATCATCACGAGGTTCAAGGACGCGTTCGATTCGAGGCTCGTGTTGGCGAGCAGCGAATTGACGAACTCGCCCTGGTCGATCTTGCTCGTCTTCGGCTCGAACACGAGGCGCACGGGCGCATCTTTACCCGACTCGTCGCGCACGGCGTCGAGCAGCGCGAGCATCGACTGCTTGCTCTGCAACTGCTCGGGCGTGAGCGTCTTCTTGCCGAGCTTGAGCTTCGGGTTCGTCAGCTCCTCGATCTCCTCGAGCACCTTCTGGCCCGAGGTGTTCGGCGGCAGTTCGGTCACCACGAGCTGCCACTGGCCGCGTGCGAGATCTTCGATCTTCCAGCGCGCGCGCACCTTGAGGCTGCCGCGACCCGATTCATAAGCCGCCGCGATTTCCGCTTCGCTCGAAATGATCTGGCCGCCGCCCGGGAAATCAGGCCCGGGCACTTTTTCCATCAGCTCCGCGTGCGAAAGCTTCGGGTTCCGAATCATCGCCACGGCCGCCGCCGCGACTTCGCGCAGATTATGCGAGGGAATTTCCGTGGCAAGACCGACCGCGATACCCGACGCGCCATTGAGCAGCAGCATCGGCAGGCGCGCGGGCAGCGTCTTCGGCTCCTGGAACGAACCGTCGTAGTTCGGCATGAAATCGACGGTGCCCATGTCGATTTCGTCGAGCAGCAGCTTCGCGATGGGCGTGAGGCGCGCTTCGGTGTAACGCATGGCCGCCGCGCCGTCGCCGTCGCGCGAGCCGAAATTGCCCTGGCCGTCGATGAGCGGATAGCGCATCGAGAAGTCCTGCGCGAGGCGCACGAGCGCGTCGTAGGCCGACTGGTCGCCGTGCGGGTGGTACTTGCCGAGCACGTCGCCGACCACGCGCGCCGACTTCACGGGCTTGGCGTTATCGCCGAGACCCATCTCGTTCATCGCGTAGAGAATGCGTCGCTGCACCGGCTTCTGGCCGTCGCAGACGTCGGGCAGCGCGCGGCCCTTCACCACGCTCACTGCGTAGTCGAGGTACGCGCGCTCCGCGTAGTGGCCGAGCGTGAGCGTGTCGCCGTTCGGGGCGTCGGTCACTTCAGCAAAGAGATCGTCCATGTTTCAATCAGTCCGTAATCGGGTATGGGCTTTGATGGGCGTAAAGATGGAAGAAGGCGTGTCCGCTCAGATATCCGCTTCGACTTCGTTGCCCTTCTCTTCGAGCCACGAGCGGCGCGAAGCCGCTTCGCCCTTGCCCATCAGCATCGTCATGCGCGCGACAGTGGCCTCGTAGTCGAGGTCGCCGAGCGCGATGGGCGACAGGCGCCGCGTGTCGGGATTCATCGTCGTGTCCCAGAGCTGCTCAGCGCTCATTTCGCCGAGGCCCTTGAAGCGGCTGATGGTCCATTGCGTCTCGCGCACGCCGTCCTTGCGCAGCTTGTCGAGGATCGCTTCGAGTTCGCCTTCGTCGAGCGCATAGAGCTTCTGCGCGGGCTTCTTGCCGCGCGCGGGCGCATCCACGCGGAACAGCGGCGGGCGCGCCACGCACACGTGGCCGCGCTCGATCAGCTGCGGAAAGTGCTTGAAGAACAGCGTGAGCAGCAGCACCTGGATGTGCGAGCCGTCGACGTCCGCATCGGAAAGAATGCAGATCTTGCCGTAACGCAGGTTCGAGAGATCGACCGTGTCGTCGGGGCTGTGCGGATCGACGCCGATCGCCACCGAAATGTCGTGCACTTCGTTGTTGGCGAACAGACGGTCGCGCTCGGTCTCCCACGTGTTGAGCACCTTGCCGCGCAGCGGCAGGATGGCCTGATATTCCTTGTCGCGGCCCATCTTCGCGGAGCCGCCCGCCGAGTCGCCCTCCACGAGGAACAGTTCGTTGCGCGCGATGTCGGTCGATTCGCAGTCGGTGAGCTTGCCGGGCAGCACGGCCACGCCCGAACTCTTGCGCTTCTCGACCTTCTGGCCGGCGCGCGTGCGCGCCTGCGCCTGCTTGATGACGAGATCGGCGAGCTTCTTGCCGTGCTCGACGTGCTGGTTGAGCCACAGTTCGAGCGCGGGACGCGAGAACGACGAAACGAGCTTCACGGCGTCGCGGCTATTGAGGCGCTCCTTGATTTGCCCCTGGAACTGCGGGTCGAGCACCTTGGCCGAGAGCACGAACGAGACGCGCGCGAACACGTCTTCGGGCAGGAGCTTCACGCCCTTGGGCTGAAGATTGTGCAGCTCGACAAAGCTCCTCACGGCCTGAAAGAGACCGTCGCGCAAGCCGCTTTCGTGCGTGCCGCCCGCGGGCGTCGGAATCAGGTTGACGTAGGACTCGCGCGTGAGCGAGCCTTCCTCGCTCCATGCGACGACCCACGCAGCGCCCTCGCCTTCGGCGAAGGTGTCGTCGGTGGTGCGGGCGTCGGCATAGCGCTCGCCTTCGAACAGCGGGATCAGCAATTCGCTGCCGCCCATGCCTTCGAGCAGATAGCCGCGCAGGCCGTCTTCGTATTTCCACGAGAGGCGCTCGCCGGTCTTCTCGTTGACGAGTTCGACCTCGACGCCGGGCAGCAGCACGGCCTTCGAGCGCAACAGGCGCTGGAGTTCGCCGAACGGCAGATTGGGCGAATCGAAGTACTTCGGATCGGCCCAGGCGGTCACGCGCGTACCGGTCTTCTTCTCGTCGCGCGCGGCGTTGCGCGTGGTGAGGGGCTTCACGACATTGCCGTCCGAGAAGCCGATTTCGGCGACCTTGCCGTCGCGCCAGACGGTCACGTCGAGGCGCGTCGAAAGCGCGTTGGTGACCGAGACGCCCACGCCGTGCAGGCCGCCCGAGAACGTGTAGGCGCCGCCGGCGGCCTTGTCGAACTTGCCGCCCGCGTGCAGGCGCGTGAACACGATCTCGACGACGGGCACCTTCTCGTCGGGGTGCAGGCCGAACGGAATGCCGCGGCCGTCATCCTCGACGGAGACGGACTGGTCGGCGTGCAGCGTGACGGTGATGCGCTTGCCGTAGCCGCCGAGCGCTTCGTCGGACGCGTTGTCGATGACTTCCTGGATGATGTGCAGCGGATTCTCGGTGCGCGTGTACATGCCCGGCCGTTGCCGGACGGGCTCGAGGCCCTTGAGCACCTTGATCGACGCTTCGCTATATCCAGCGTTTGCAGCGTTTGACTTCTTCGTTGCCATGGTGATCCGCAGGGGGTTGTCCGCGCGGATGTCCACAGGTCCTGTGGACATCTACGGGGAAAACGCGTTGAGTGTTCAAAAAAACCGTGACGAAACAACAAGCTGGGTGCGCTGCGCAACACCCGGGCAGACATCGCCTGGCCGGCGCGCGCTCGCGCAGTCGCTCCCGCAGTTATTCGAATTCGCGAGGTATTGTACTGATTTGGGCTTGCGCGGCAATTTGGAAAGGGGTCGGCCGTTCGGCCGAGGGGTGGACGGGGGGCGACTCGCGTAGAATGAACTGCACGCGGCGCGGCCCCTGCCGTCGTATTTTCAACCGTGGTGTTACACCCGGGGTGCTATACCGTTTGGGAGCGTTGACTGTCATGAGACCATCCGAAGCCTTGCGCGCACACCGCGCCGAAATCCGCGCGATTGTCGCGAGCCACCACGCAACCAATGCGCGCGTGTTCGGCTCATCGGCACGCGAGGAGGACGACGACGAAAGCGACCTCGATTTGCTCGTTGATCCGACGCCGGAGACAACGCTTATCGATCTCGCACAAATCCAGTTGCGCCTCGAAGCGCTCATGGGCGTGCGAGTGGACGTACTTACGCCCAAAGCGCTGCCCGAAACCTTCCGCGCCCGCGTAGTCGCTGAATCGGTACCGGTATGAGAAAAAAAGATCTGCGCACCCCCGATTACCTGCGGCATATCCTTGACGCCATCGAACGCATTCGCACATACACGGAGCCGCTTTCACACGAGAGCTTCGCGGCAACACCAATGGCTGTCGATGCCGTCGTGCGAAACATCGAGATCATTGGCGAAGCGGCCCACAACATCACGCAGGGCGATCCTGAGTTTGCGGCCGCGCATCCCGAGATACCGTGAGAGGCAATGTACGGGATGCGCAACCAGGTCTCGCACGGCTACTTTGCCGTCGACATCGACATTGTCTGGAGCACCGTACAGACCTATTTGCCCGACCTGGAACACAAGCCCTCGAAGTTGAAGAACACATAAAAAAGCGGCCCTCACCAGGCCGCCTTCTCTCGCACTACCTCACTTGCGCTTGCTCTCCAGCTCTTCCCACCGCTCCAGCGCAACGAGCAATTCATCGTCGATCGCCGCATAGCGCTCGGTGAGCCGCGCGCCCTCCTGCGCATCCTTCGCGAAAATCGAGCCGTCCTCGATCTTCGCACCGATCTCCTTCTGCTCCGTCTCCAGCGCCTCGATGCGCTTGGGCAGCTCTTCGAGTTCGCGCTGCTCCTTGAACGAGAGCTTCACGGTGCGCTGCGCGTTGCGGCCCACCGCGCTCTCCTTCGGCGCAGCCGCCGCAGGGGCTGCTTCCTTCGGCGCGCGCGCCTCGGCAATCTCCTGCGCGCGAGCGCTCTGGGTCTGCCAGTCGGTAAAGCCGCCCACGTATTCGCGCCAGCTCCCCTCGCCCTCCGACGCAATCACCGAAGTCACCACGTTGTCGAGGAACGCGCGGTCGTGGCTCACCAGCAGCACGGTGCCGTCGTAGTCGGTCAGCAGTTCCTCGAGCAATTCGAGCGTGGGAATGTCGAGGTCGTTGGTTGGCTCGTCGAGCACCAGCACGTTCGCGGGACGCGCAAAGAGACGCGCGAGCAGCAGGCGATTGCGCTCGCCGCCCGAGAGCGACTTCACGGGCGAGCGCGCGCGCTCGGGCGAAAACAGAAAGTCGCCCAGATAGCTCATCACGTGCTTTTTCGCGCCATTGATCTCGACCCAATCGCTGCCCGGGCTGATGGTGTCGGCGAGACTCTTTTCGAGGTCGAGCTGCGCGCGCATCTGGTCGAAGTACGCCACTTGCAGATTCGTGCCCACACGCACCGTGCCGGCGTCCGGCTTCAACTGACCGAGGATCAGCTTCAACAGCGTGGTCTTGCCCGCGCCGTTCGGCCCGACGAAGCCGATCTTGTCGCCGCGCATCACCGTGCTCGAGAAGTTATCGACGATCGTGCGATCGCCGTAGCGCTTCACAACATCGGTCAACTCCGCGACGATCTTGCCCGACTTCTCGCCCTGCGCGACGTCGAGCCTCACGTTGCCCTGGACGTTGCGGCGCTCTTCGCGCTCGTGGCGCATCTGCACGAGGCGCGCGATGCGTCCCACGCTGCGCGTGCGGCGCGCCTCCACGCCCTTGCGGATCCAGACTTCTTCCTGCGCGAGCAGCTTGTCGAACTTCTCGTTCTCCACGCGCTCGACTTCGAGCTGCTGCGCCTTGCGCTCCTGGTACTGCGAGAAGTTGCCCGGATACGAGAGCAGCTTGCCGCGGTCGAGCTCGACGATGCGCGTGGCCACGCGGTCGAGGAACGCGCGGTCGTGGGTGATGAACAGCAGGCTCGAACGCTGCGCGACGAGCAGCTCTTCGAGCCAGCGGATGCCGTCGAAGTCGAGGTGGTTGGTCGGTTCGTCGAGCAGCAGCACGTCGGGCTGCACCACGAGCGCGCGCGCGAGCGCCACGCGCTTTTGCATGCCGCCCGAGAGCGCACCCACGCGCGCCTCGCCTTCGAGGCCGATTTGCGCGAGCGTGGTCAAGACGCGCGTGCGCCAGTTCCAGGCATCGGTGTGATCGAGCGACGATTGCAGCGCATTCATGCGTGCGAGCAGCGCGTCGTGCTCCGCGCCTTCAGGCGTGTCCGCGAGCTTATGCGCGACCGTGTCGTATTCGTCGAGCAGTGCGCGCACATGTTCGAGCCCCGAGGCGACGGTGTCGAACACCGTGGCATCGGCGTCGAAATCGGGCTCCTGCGGCACGTAGACGGTCGAAAGATCCTGCTGGCGCGTGACGAGGCCGTCGTCGGGCTTCGCGAGATCGGCGACGATCGTGAGCAGCGACGACTTGCCCGCGCCATTGCGGCCGATCAGTCCGACGCGCTCGCCGGCTTCGAGCGAAAAGTCCGCATGGTCGAGCAGCGCGACGTGGCCGAACGCGAGTTGCGCGCCGGTGATGGTGTAAAGCGACATGACTTGAGAGCGTTGCCTGCGTTGGAGAGCAAGCGCGTATTGTACCGGGGCGCATGGGGTGCGCCGCCCTGGCCCCCAAGCGCGACCTACTTCACATGAACCATGATCGTCTGGCTCCACTCGGGACCATACGTAGTGGATCGACTTCTCGCTGACCGGCACGACCGTCATGCCGATGCGGCGGGAGCCCGTCGCGCACGGCCGGCCCGTCGTTTTCCGGTAACATCGCGGGTCGCCCGCCGCCCGCCCCGGAAAGAGCAACGGGGTCATATGGCGGCCCCAATCCTCGGGTAACGTAGGCAACGCGGGCAATGATCAGCGGATATCCGCGTCGAACTGGAACGAAAGGTGTGTTGTGAGCGAAGTGATCGAATACAAGAGCTGGGTGTGCCTGATCTGTGGCTGGGTCTATAACGAAGAAGAAGGTCTGCCCGACGAAGGCATCGCGGCGGGCACGCGCTTCGCGGATATCCCCGATAACTGGCGCTGCCCGCTGTGCGACGTGGGCAAGTCCGATTTCGTGGCCGTGGAGTTCTGAAGCGCGCGACGCGCAGGGCGAAACGCAGTGCGGCACGCAGCACGACATTTTCCAGGCGAATCGCGTTTGCTATACTCTTGCGCCTGCGCAGCACATCGCGCTCGCCAGCGCGGGTCGCACGAGACCTGTGCGCAGACTCCGCGCCATGACGGGTGACTTGGGAAACATGGCGGTCTGGCGGAGTGGGAGCACATGCTCCCGCAGCGGATTTGACGGCTCCCTGTAGTTCAATGGATAGAACAAGTGCCTCCTAAGCGCTAGATGCAGGTTCGATTCCTGCCAGGGGGACCAGCCGCCCGCACCCATCCTCACCGCGCCGTTCGCCCGTGTGCGCCTTGCCGGCGCGGCCAGCCCGATATCTCCGTAACCTCCGTAACTATTTCGCTGTGCGGCATGCGCGCCCCGATCGCCAATCCCGCGCGCCTCGCAGCGTCCTCATTCGAGGCAGATCCATCATGGACATCAACAAGCAACTCGCCGCCCTCACCCATTCCGAACTGCAAACGGCCGGTGCCAGCCAGGCCACCGCCATCGCCGTGAGCGTCCTGCTGCGCCACCTGAGCTCGCCGGAGCTCGCCAAGCTGCTGTCGTCGGCGTTCGAGAATCACCAGGCCGTAATGCTGCAAACGCCGTGGCCCGAGCAGATGCTCAATTCGTTCGAGGCCACGCGCCGCTTCCTCGAAGGAGCCGCGCAAGGCCCCGCGCCTACGCCTGCAACTCCGGCCGAGTGAACGCACGCACGAGGTCGCGGCCGGGTTGCCGGGCCTCGTCGTGCGGATGCGGCAGAGGTATCCCGCAGGTGCCCGGCAGCCCACGAAGGCTTGTCAATTGTTAACCTTCATGGGCGCCGATCTCGCCTACGATGGTCTCCACCAAAAAAACCAGACGAGACCCATGCCATGACCTCACCCCACGTATTCGCGCTCATCGCGGCGCTCAGCAGCGTCGTGGTTTCGTCGATGACGACGGCTATGCGCCAGACCGCGCGCCAAACTGCGCGTCAAGCTACGGGTAAACATGGAGCCGTCCGGACCTAATGTCGGGGCCGGAACTGTCGTAATCTCCCGGCATGGACACACCTCGCCCCCTTCCGGCAGGCTACCTGATGTCGAGTCTCATCGACCAGGATATCGCCCATATTCGACGCGTCATGCCGCTTTCGCTTTCGGGCGACTTCGGCGGCCCGATCCTACCCGCTTCCTACTGGCGCAAGCGCCTGCACCAACTGCTCGACACCGGGCATGTCAATAAAGGCCAGCTCGCCGATATCGACAGTCTGCTGGTCCAGATCGGCCTCCACGAACTGAACGCCGCTTCGGCGGTAGCAACCAGTGCGGAGCAAACCGTCGGCGCCGCCGCCGGCCAACGCTAGTCGCTGGCCGCTGGCCACGCACATCCTCTCGGGCATCCCGGACATCTCGCTAGTCGCACAGGCGCAGCGCCTGTGCGACTAGCGTCGCGGCACACGGAACAGGCGCACCAAAAGACGCACGGAAATCCTGGTGCCGGGGGTCACCCATCGGTCATAATGTCCGCCAAAATACCCAGAGAGGACTTCGTGCACCCGGCCCATTCGCGAGACCTGCTTCAGCAGGCACGCCAGCGCTTCACGCAGCAGCAGATCGCCACTCACGTCGGCAAGGACGTCAAGACCGTGCGCCGTTGGGAAAAAGGCGAGACACCTTGTCCCGCCATGCTCGAAGCCGCACTGCGCGAGCTCTTGCGCAGCACCGAGCCAAGCGCGGGTTCCGCTGCGGATTCGTCCGTTCACGCTCCCGGGCGCTTTCGCTTCGTTGATCTGTTCGCGGGCATCGGCGGCATTCGCATGGGCTTCGAGGCACATGGCGGCGCCTGTGTCATGACGAGCGAGTGGAATCCGTTCTCGAAGAAAACCTATCTGGAGAACTACGCGCAGAAGGACGGCGAAGGTCATGCGTTCGTTGGCGACATCGTCGAATTTCCCGCCGCCGATGTGCCCGACCACGACGTCCTGCTCGCGGGCTTTCCGTGCCAGCCGTTCTCGATCGCGGGCGTTTCGAAGAAAAATGCGCTCGGCCGTCCGCACGGTTTCGAGTGCACGACGCAGGGCACGCTTTTTTTCGACGTCGCGCGCATCATCGCCGAAAAACGGCCCGCCGCCTTCCTGCTCGAGAACGTCAAGAACCT
The DNA here is from genome assembly GCF_022213065.1 of Paraburkholderia tagetis. GTDB lineage: Bacteria > Pseudomonadota > Gammaproteobacteria > Burkholderiales > Burkholderiaceae > Paraburkholderia > Paraburkholderia tagetis. Next base: position 31,577 of record NZ_JAKLJA010000018.1, on the reverse strand, counting down.
CCTTTCGCACGACCGCGGCCGCACCTTCGACGTGATCCTGCAAGTGCTGCGCGACGAGCTCGGCTACGACGTGCACTACCGTGTGATCGACGGGCGCCATTTCACGCCGCAGCATCGCGAGCGCATCATCATCGTCGGCTTTCGCGAGCCCACGGCGTTCACGTGGGACGCGCTCGGCCTGCCCGAGGAAGGCCCGCGCCTTGCCTCGATCCTGCATCGCACCGATGGCAGCGAGCCCATCCTGCCGTGGGACGGCGAGCGCTTCTTCGATCACGCGGCGCGCCAGGTCCAGCCGAAATACACGCTCACGCCGGGGCTCTGGGCGTATCTCCAGCAATATGCGGAAAAGCATCGCGCGGCCGGCAACGGCTTCGGCTACGGCCTCGCGTTTCCGGGGAGCGTCACGCGCACGCTGTCCGCGCGCTATCACAAGGATGGCAGCGAGATTCTCGTGCATCAGGGCGAGGGCCTGCGCCCGCGCCGCCTCACGCCGCGCGAGTGCGCGCGCCTGATGGGCTTTCCCGACACCTTCCGCATTCCCGTGAGCGACACTCAGGCGTACCGGCAATTCGGCAACAGCGTCGTGATGCCGGTGATGCGCGAAGTGGCGCGCACGATGATGCCGCATCTCGACGCGGCGCTGAATCGTGCACGTGCGGACACTCCGGCCGGCACACGCGCAGGGGCGAAGCGTCGTGCCGGCGATCGCGGCGGCAACGGTAGTGGCAATGGCAATGGCAGCGCGCAAGAACAAGCAGAAGCGGCCAGCGCGGCGAACCCGGTGCGAGCGGTGCGAGCGGTGCAAGCGGTGCCGCTCGCCGCTGACGGAGCTTCGTCCGTCGCTTCTCGCGTTGCGTCGTCGGCCGGGCCCCGGCCCGCTGCCGCGCCGGCCTGAACGCCGGCACGGGCGAACCGCAACGGACACGCCATGGTCGACGTCGTCGACACCGCCACGCGCAGCCGGATGATGTCGGGCATCCGCGGGCGCAACACGAAGCCCGAGATGCTGGTGCGCAGTCTGTTGCATCGCCGCGGCTTTCGCTTTCGTCTCGACGTGCGCGAGTTGCCGGGGCGCCCCGACATCGTGCTGCCCCGCTATCGCGCCGTGGTATTCGTGCACGGCTGTTTCTGGCATGGCCACCAATGCGCGCTCTTCAAGTGGCCGGCCACGCGGCCGGAGTTCTGGCGCGCCAAGATCGCGCGCAACCGCACCAACGACGCGAAAGCCCTCGCCGCGCTCGCGGCCCAAGGCTGGCGCGTGGCCGTGATCTGGGAATGCGCGCTGCGTGGTGCCGCACAGGATCCGCAAGCCGTCGTCGAGCGGCTGGCGCTCTGGCTCGAAGACAGCGCGAGCACCTGGTTCGAGGCGCGCGCCTGAATTGCGCGGCGCGCTTGCGGCCCGCCTGCGCTTGCGACCAAAGCGCCGCGCCCCTCAGTGATAAACTGGATCGGCTGTCGGCGCCGCTGGCAACGCACAGTCCGCCGCATGGTGCCCGACACTGCCCGGCACGTCGCGCCCGGCGTGTGACGCCCGCCGCATCCATTCCAGAACTGAACGAGAAGGAGGCAACCGATGGCTGATTTTCGACTCTGGTCCGACGACTTTCCGAGTAACGGCTTCATGCCGAAGGCGCAGGAGTTCGACGATCGGGCCTTCGGCGTCGATGGCGACAATGTCTCGCCCGCGCTGCAATGGGACGCGCCGCCCGCCGACACGCAAAGCTTCGCGCTCACCCTCTACGATCCCGACGCGCCGACGGGCAGCGGCTTCTGGCACTGGGTGGTCGTCAACATTCCGCCCGACGTGCGCTCGCTCGCGCTCAACGCGGGTAAGGCGGACGGCAGCCTGTTGCCGCAGGGCGCCGTGCAACTGCGCAACGACTACGGAACGGTCGGCTTCGGCGGCGCCGCGCCGCCACGCGGGGACAAGCCGCACCGCTATATCTTCCGCCTTCATGCGCTGAAGGTCTCGCAATTGCCGGTCACGCCGGAAACCACCAACGCGGTCGCACGCTTCATGACGCACCTGAACGAAGTGGACTCGACCACTTATGTCGGGCTCTACGAACTGAAATAGCGGCTGCCTGCGTGCGCAGGCCACAACGGCGCGCCGTGTGCGCAGCGGCTGTATAACTGGCTGTATAACTGGCTGTGAAGCGGCTGTATAACGGCTGTACAGCGGCGCGCCTCGCACGCACCATCATGAACGCACCCGGCGGTGCGCAGCAGGCTCGATGCGCGCCGCCCCTCTGATCGATGCCCACATCCACGCTTTCCGCCTCGCGCGCCGATCCCGCCGATCCTGTCGATCCCTCCGACGACGTCGAGACCGGCCTGCCCTTCCCGCAACGCTATTACGCGATTCTCGTGGTCGCGCTCGGCATCACGCTTGCCGTGCTCGACGGCGCGATCGCCAACGTCGCGCTGCCGACCATCGCGCATCACCTGAATGCGAGCCCCGCGAGCTCGATCTGGATCGTCAACTCGTACCAGCTTTCGGTGACGATCTCGCTGCTGCCGCTTGCCTCGCTCGGCGACCGCATCGGCTACCGGCGCGTCTACCTGTGGGGCATGGTGCTCTTCACGCTCGCATCATTCGGCTGCGCGCTCTCGACCTCGCTGCCCGCGCTCACCATCGCGCGCATGGTGCAGGGCTTCGGCGGCGCGGGCATCATGAGCGTCAACACCGCGCTCGTGCGCATGATCTATCCGCGCGCACAGCTCGGGCGCGGCATCGCCATCAACGCGATGGTGGTGGCGATCGCCTCGGCGGTCGGCCCGACGCTCGCCTCAGGCGTGCTCGCCGTCGCCTCGTGGCCCTGGCTCTTCGCGATCAATGTGCCGATCGGCATCGCGGCCCTCGTGCTGGGCATGCGCGCGCTGCCCGTCAACGAACGGCACCCGGCTCCCTACGACCTGCTGAGCGCCGTGCTCAACGCCCTCGTGTTCGGGCTCCTGATCTTCGCCGTCGACGGCCTCGGCCACGGCGAAAGCCGCGCATGGGTCGCGCTCGAATTCGCGGGCGCGGTCGTGATCGGCTGGTACTTCGTGCGGCGCCAGCTCACGCAGCCCGCGCCGCTCCTGCCCGTCGATCTGCTCGCCAATCCGGTGTTCGCACTGTCGATCGGCACCTCGATCTGCTCGTTCTGCGCGCAGATGCTCGCCTTCGTCGCGCTGCCGTTCATGCTCCAGGATGCCTTCGGCTTCTCACAGGTGCAGACGGGCCTGCTGATGACGCCATGGCCGCTCGTGATCATCGGCGCGGCGCCGCTCTCGGGCGTGCTCTCCGACCGCCATCCCGCCGGCATGCTCGGCGGCGTGGGGCTCGCGCTCTTCGCGCTCGGACTCGTCTCGCTGGCCTCGCTCGCCATGCTCCACGCGCAGCCCACCCTCTTTCAGATCTGCTGGCGCATGGCCTTGTGCGGCGCGGGCTTCGGCATTTTCCAGTCACCCAACAACCGGCAGATTCTCTCTTCCGCGCCGCGCGAGCGCAGCGGCGGCGCGAGCGGCATGCTCGGCACGGCGCGGCTCACCGGCCAGACGCTCGGCGCGGCGCTGGTTGCGCTGATCTTCGGCGTTGCGCCACAGCATGGGCCGACCGTGGCGCTCTATGTGGCGACCGCTTTCGCGGCCCTCGCGTCGGTGGTGAGCATGCTGCGGCTCGTGCCGGGGCGCGGCACGCCCGCGCGGCGCTAGCGCGCCTCGCCCTGGGCTGTGTCAGCGGCCTGCCGTCGCTTCTATCGTGCCTGTCGCTCCGATTGTTCCGATTATTAATCAGTCGCCCGCACGAACATGCACTAACATGGATTCATGGCGCCAGCCCGGCATCCGCCGATGGCTCGGCGCCGCTCTCCAGGTGAGTCAACCTCGCAAAGGGGGATTCCCATGTCACTGATCGTCGCTGGCCGGTTCACGACCTTCCCCGCCGCCGAAGCGGTCGCCGAAAAGCTGTTCGCGCGCGGCTTCGTCGAAGAAGACGTCAACCTGTTTTTCGTCAATCCGCGCGGCATGCACGACAAGCACGCTATGTCGCATTCAGCACGTGCCGATGCTGAGTCGGCGGCGCACCACAAGCGCAATCTCGTCATAGGCGCGGTAGCCGGCGCCGTGGTGGGCATCCTGCTGTTCGGCGCGCTGCTCATGGCGTCGCTGCCGTCCACCGTGATCGCGGCGGGCGTGGGGGCGTGGATCGGCGCGCGCATCGGCGCGGGCTGGCAGCACAGGGCCGAGCACGAGGAGCGCGTGCATCACGAAACACGCCAGTCGGGCGTGCTGCTCGCGGTGCATGTGAGCGCGGAAAATCAGGCAACGGCCGCGGAGGTGTTGCGCGAAGCCGGCGCTGATGAAGTCGAGCGCGCCTCGGGGCAATGGAACGGCGGCCATTGGGCCGACTTCGACCCGACGCAGGCGCCCACGCCATACGGCGGCCAGGCGGGCGCGCAGCAGGTCTGAGTGCGGCGGCCGCGCACTCGCGGCGGCTCTCGCTTCGGCGCGCGCAAAAAAACGGCGGCTCGAAAGCCGCCGCCGTGCCCTAATCGTCCTGTTCGCTCGGTGCGCCTTCTCAGTGCGCCTTGCTCGCCGTCGCCGCCTTCACTGGCACGGCGGGCGCCGCGCTGCGTGCCTTCGCGGTGACCGAGGCCGCCGTCGCCACGCTGCGCAGATCGGCGAGGAAAGTGTCGCGCCATACCGAAAGATTGTTCTCGCGCAGCGAGGCCATCATGTCCTCGTAGCGCGACTGGCGCTCCGCATGCGGCATCGAGAGTGCACGCTCGAGCGCCTCGGCGGTCTGGTTCAGATCGTAGGGATTCACGACGAGCGCGCCCGGCAGTTGCTCGGCGGCGCCCGCGAATTGCGAGAGCACCAGCACGCCCGGATCCTCCGGATTCTGCGATGCGACGTACTCCTTCGCTACCAGGTTCATGCCGTCACGCAGCGGCGCCACGTAGCCCACCTGCGCCTGGCGGAACAGCGCCATCAGCAGATCGCGCTCGTACTTGCGGTTCAGGTACTGGATCGGCGTCCAGTCGAGCTGCGCGAAGCGGCCGTTGATGCGGCCGGCCTCGCCTTCGAGGTTGCGGCGGATCGTCTGATAGGTCTGCACATCGGAGCGCGTCGGCGGCGCGATCTGCAGGAGCGAGACGCGGCCATGCCAGCCCGGCCCGTTCAGCAGCATGCGCTCGAACGCCTGGAAGCGCTCGGCGAGGCCCTTGGAATAGTCGAGCCGGTCGACGCTCATGATGAGCTTGCGCCCGCGCATCGCGTCGCGCAGGCTGCGCACCGGCTTGCGGTCGGTGAACTGCACGGCGGACTTGGCGATCGCGTCGGGATAGATGCCGATGGGGTAGGCGCCCACCTTCAGGAAGCGGTCCCACGCGTGGACCATGCCGTCCTCGCTCGACGTGCCGTGGCCGCCGCGCTCGACGTAGTCGAGAAACGCCTGGCGGTCGGCGTCGGTCTGGAAGCCGACCACGTCGTAGTCGCACATGAAGCGCATCAGCTCCTCGTGCGGCGGAACCGAGCGCATCACTTCCGGCACCGGCAGCGGAATATGCAGGAAGAAGCCGATCGGGTTCTTCACGCCCAGCTCGCGCAGGCTGCGCGCGAACGGGATCAGGTGATAGTCGTGCACCCAGATGATGTCGTCGGGCTGGAGCAGCGGCTGTAGCTGGCGCGCGAGCGTCGCGTTCACGCGCAGATAGCCGCTGTATTCCTGGCGCTCATAGCGCGCGAGGTCGTTGCGGTAGTGGAACGTGGGCCAGAGCGTCGTGTTCGAGAAACCTTTGTAGTACTGGTCGTAATCGCGCCGGGTGAGACCCACCGTCGCGTACGTCACGCTGCCCTGCTGTTCGATGACCGGGGCCGACTGCTCCGTCACGGTCTCGCCACTCCAACCGAACCATACACCTCCGGTTTCCTTCAGCGCGTCGAGTACGCCGACCGCCAGCCCTCCCGCTGCTGGGCGCCCTTCCTGCGTCGGTGCAACGCGATTCGATACCACGATCAGTCTGCCCATTACGGGTGTACCTCCTGTTTCGTTGGGTCCGGGGACGGTGCATCGATAAGCTAAGCAAGACTCGTGCCTCCTTTGGGCCCGACCGACACCGAGCTAAATCGGGCTCAATCGGGCTCAATCGGGCTCGCTCGGCAAACGCGAGCGGCACCAATACGACGGCCCGGCGCAAACCGGTTCCGTCGCTCCCTTGAAAAGCCGTTGCTCGATGCGGTATCCGACGCGGTGTCGCGAGGCGTTGCGCCCCGCCATGCGGGCGCCAGGAGAATCAGGCGTCCTGCTCCGATCCCAGATCGCGCTGGTAATCGAGCCCCTCCGCGCGCGCGCCGCCCTGGTTGTGTTCGCCGTCGGGTGGCACGCCCGGAGCCGGACGGTTCTGTCCGGCAGGGTCCGGCGTGTGGCCGGACGACAGATTGGTGGAATCGCCGTCCTTGAGCCCGGCGTCGCGCGGACCGCGCTTGCCCGTGTAGCGGGCGGAACGGCGCATTGCGGGATGTCTCATGTCGATGCCTCCTGCGGCCTGTGCCGCGGACCGACAGCCAGGTGGCCAGGCGGCGGTGTGCTTATAGTCTAGGGGCCGTTGGGTGAAAATGCCGGTAAAAATGGCGATTCGTTTGTAACCTGTACATAAAAATCACGAGTGTCAGCGAACCTGACGCGGCGGCCCATGAAGCGGGGACAAAGCGGGAGACGAAGCGGGAGACGAAGCGATGGCCAAAGCGTGGCAGAAGCCGTGGCAGAAGCGCGGCGCTTCATCGGGCTCGGGCGGCGGATCGCCGATGGGCGGCGCATCGGGCTCGCCGGGTTCAGTGGGCGGGGGATCGTCGGGCTGCGGCGTATGCGCACGCCAGGGCTGCATGCGCAGAAGATCGGCGGGATCGGGGAATCGGTAGCTCAGCATCGGTTGCTCCTCGAGAGGTTCTACAGAGCAAGTCACAAACCACGTACCAGCCACAAGCCACGCAGCGCACGTACCAACACCACCGGTTCCCGTCAAAGTACGCACCCGCATGAGCACGCGGCCGCTCATGCGCCCCGGCGCTCCGGTGCTGTAGCGCTCAGGCGCCGCCTGCAGCGCGCGCGGTCGCTTCGCCCTTGCCGCCCTCGTTGCCGTATTCGACGAGCCGGTTATAGAGCGTCTTCAGGCTGATGCCGAGAATCTCCGCCGCGCGCGTCTTCACGCCGCCGCACTGCTCGAGCGTCGCGAGAATCAACTGGCGGTCGGCATCGGCGAGCGAGGTGCCGAACGGGATCGTCACCGCCGTGCCCGCCACGGGCTTCGAAATCGAGATCTGCAACGGCACCGCCGCCGTGAGATCGCCTTCGGCGCCAGACATGATGTGCGCGCGCTGCACGTAGTTCTTCAGCTCGCGCACGTTGCCCGGCCACGGATACCCGGCCAGCGTGTCGCGCACGGCCGCCGGGAACTGCTTTTTCGTGCCGTGGCGCTCGTTGAGCTCGTCGAGGAACGCCTGGGCGAGCAGCTCCACGTCCTTGCCGCGCTCGCGCAGCGGCGGCAGGCTGATCGGGAACACGTTGAGCCGGTGATAGAGGTCGAGGCGCAGCTTGCCCTCCTCGACGGCCTGCTCCGGGTCGCGGTTGGTCGCCGCGATCAGGCGCACGTCGGTCTCGATCTCCTTGGTCGTGCCCACGCGCATGAACATGCCCGTCTCCAGCACGCGCAGCAGCTTCACTTGGAGCTCGATCGGCATTTCGGTGATTTCGTCGAGAAACAGCGTGCCGCCGTTCGCACGCTCGAAATAGCCTTTGTGCTGACGGTCCGCGCCGGTAAACGAGCCGCGCTCGTGGCCGAACATCTCCGACTCGATCAGATTCGGCGAGATCGCACCGCAATTCACGGCGAGAAATTCGTGCTTGCGGCGCAGGCTCAGCTGATGGATGGTCTGAGCGGCCACTTCCTTGCCCGTGCCCGACTCGCCCACGAGCATCACGGACGCCGGCGTGGGCGCGACGCGGCCGATCTGGTCGTAGACCTCCTGCATTGCCGGCGAATTGCCCATCATGAGGCCGAAGCGCCCCATGCGGCGCAGCTCGCCGCGCAGCGTGCCGATTTCGGCCTTGAGGTCGCCCGCGCGCGGCAGGCGATTGAGAATCGCCTTCACGCGCTGGAGGTTGATCGGCTTGACCAGATAGTCGATGGCGCCCGACTTGAGCGCATCGACAGCCGTCTCCACGCTCGCGTGGCCGGTGATGACGACGAGCTCCACGCCCGAGCGCGGGTCGAGGTCCTGGAAAAGATCCGTGCCGCTGCCGTCGGGCAGCTTCAGGTCGGTGAAGACGACGTCCGGCATCTGCCGGATCAGCTGGATGCGCGCCTCGCGCAGGTCGCCTGCCTGCGCGGTGGTAAGACCGTCTTCGGTCACCACGGCGGCGAGTGCTTCGCGGGTTTGCGCGTCGTCATCGACAATCAATACATGTGGCATCGCGTCTCGTCAGCACTGAAAGATGAGTGGCTCCCAGGCGCAACAGCGGCGGCGCCGCGGCAAGCGCGGGCCGCGAGGCAACATGAATCGGCACCGCAGGCTTCGCGGCGCATACTGTCGCGCTGCAGCAGGGGAGTACGAAACGGTCGGGGGCGCTCAAGACGGCGAGTGAGCGGTTTTAGCTGCACTAACGCAACAATACCGCAGCCAGCACGCAACCCGAACCTCGATTGTTGTGGATATCACTATTATAGACTTAATCGAGATAGGTTTGCGCGCGTTGCTCGACGCAGGGCGGCGCCTCGCGGGCGGCGCGGCAGCGTGACAAGCGCTACGGCGTGCCAAACCACGCGCGGTGCCGCGCGCGGTGGCACCCTCCCGGTTGTGCGCTCGATTTTCCGGCGCGGGACGGCGTCGCTCGCGCTGGCGCGTGGCTTCAGTGCCGCGTGACCGGGCCGCTGTCCCCGTGCGGAAACGGCCAGGCACCGGTCGACTCGTCGCTCGGCAAGCCGTTGACCGGTGTGCGCGCCGTCTTGCTCGCCACGCGCGCGTCCATCGTGCCGGCCATGCCCGCGCCACTGTCGGCGGCGGCCACACCCGGCGCGCCAGCACCGTTCTCCACCAATGCGCCGCCCTCGCCTTCCCAGCGGCTCAGTTCGCGATAGAAACTCTGCCGCTGCATGCGATGCCGTTGCGACCAGCGCCATGCCAGCATGCCGGCCGTCGCACCAAGCGCACCCATCGCAAACAAGGTTCCAATCAGTCCAGGCTTGTTTCTTGCCATATCGCATTCTCCCAATATCGTCGCCAATGAAGCGGTTCGGAACGGCTCGAACAGACGGCGCGCAGTTCATGTGCCGCCAGCAGGTCATCAGCGGTGGCAGCCGCGACCCGGCGAGCAGGACACCCGTCTGCTATAGCGTAGACGCCCCGCAGAGGTTGGAGTTGCGCAGCATGAGACATGCCAGGCGGCGGCGTTTCGCGGCGGTGAGTGGCGTCAAAACGCCCACATAAACGCCATCGAGACGCCATCGAAACGCCCTGATCGGCCACCAACGGGCCAGCAACGGCACGCCGGCGCGCACGCAATGTGGCACGTCGATTGCCCTGCACGGTACGGCAGTGGTTAAATGTTTACGAGATGGAGGTTCCGAGGCCGTCGACGCGGCGTTGTCCGTGCTAGTCCTGGACAGCCGGTCCGGAACAGATTGTCAGGCGGCCTGTCGAGGCGGTCCGCGAGATCTTGCGGGCGAGACAGCCCGTCGGATGAGCTGGCAAGATCGCTTGCGGCACCGGCGCGGCCGGTCTGCCGGCTGCGCTCCCGGCCCTTGCCCACGCGCCGCGCCCGCGCAACAGGCGTCGCGAGCGCTTTCCGGCTTCTGGCCGCACACCCAATTTGCAGGACGAATACGCCATGGCGTCAATCGAGCCGGGCTTGCCCGCCGCCGAACGAGACGAACAGCGCGCAGAACGGCGCAACGAGAAAGGCAATGAAACGCGCCGCAGCGATCCATCGGGCCCGCGCGTCGCGGGCTTGCAGTCGTACGGTTTGCTGTACGGCTCGTCGGCGATCATGCAGGAGCTCTACGGACAGATCGAGCGCGTGGCGCTCACCGACGCCACCGCGCTGATCGTGGGCGAGTCGGGCACCGGCAAGGAGCTCGTGGCACGCACGATCCACGCGCAAAGCACGCGCCGCGACGGTCCGTTCATCGCCGTGAACTGCGGCGCGATTCCCGACGATCTGATCGAAGCCGAGTTGTTCGGCCACGAGAAAGGCAGTTTCACAGGCGCCGTGCAGGCGCGCGACGGCCACTTCGAGCACGCGCGCGGCGGCACGCTCTTTCTCGACGAAGTCACCGAGATGTCGCTGCTGCATCAGGTCAAGCTACTGCGCGCGCTCGAAACCGGCGAGTACTATCCGGTCGGCAGCAACGAGGCGATACGCGGCGACGTGCGCATCATCGCGGCCACCAATCGCGATCCCGTGGCGGCCGTGAGGGATAACGCGCTGCGCGAGGACCTCATGTATCGCCTCGCCGTGTTTCCGCTGCGCGCGCCGCCGTTGCGCGAACGCGAGCGCGACCGCGAACTGCTCGCCCAGTTCTTTCTCACCGAGCTCAATGAGGAAAGCGGCACGCAAAAGATCTTCAGCAAGCGCGCGCTCGAGACCGTGCGCAACTGGTCGTGGCCCGGCAACGTGCGCGAGCTCAAGAACGCCGTGTACCGCGCGTTCATCCTAGCGGAGAAGACGGTCGAGATCGCCCATCCGCAACTCGTTCCGCGCGTGAAAAAACCTGTGACGCAAGGCGACTCGATGAGCGTATGGATCGGCACGCCGCTCGCCGACGCCCAAAAGCAGATCATCCTCGGCACGCTCAAGTACTGCGGCGGCGACAAGCGGCTCGCGGCGCGCACGCTCGGCGTGAGCCTGAAGACGCTCTATAACCGGCTCGGCAGCTATGGCGCCGAGGACGGCGACACCAGCGCGCCCGACGAAGGTGAGAACGACGCCGACACACGCGACGCGGACTGACAAAGGCGGCGCCCACAACCACGCAACGACAGGCTGCGCACCACGTTTTTCAATTTCTTGCACTTTACCTATCCCCTTTGTAGAGGTCATCCTGCACAATCCGCAGCACCAAAACGTGCTGGAGGCCCGCGCAGGGTGGCTTCCAGCCGCAAGCGGCAGGGAACCAACATGCAAGAACGAAGTGCTCTGGCGTGCAATGCGCCAACGTCGGCTCCGCGAATCGCGCCTTCGGCCGCCGCGGCGCGCTCCCGACCTCTCGCTTCGAGCGCCCGGCGGCGGCGCACGGCGGCGCTCACGCTGCTCGCCGCCGTGGCAAGCCTCGCCTGCTCCGCGTGCAGCTCGCTCTACTCCGAAGGCGCGCAAACGGGCGCCGGCGTGGCCGGCGCGGCGCTCGCCTCGAAGGTGACGAGCAACGCGGCGGCCGCCACCGGCATCGGCCTCGCCGCTGTGGCCGCCGCGAAGACCGGCGTGCAGTATTCGGAGCGCGTGGTACACCGCAACACCCAGGACAGCATCGCGAAGGCCGCCGGGCCGCTCGACGTGGGCGGCGTGGCGCCCTGGTCCATCGTCCATTCGTTTCCCATAGAAGACGACGCGCATGGCCGCGTCACCGTGAGCCGCACGATCAGCAGCGGCGCGCTCGACTGCAAGGAGATCGTGTTCTCCGTCGATCAAGACGCGACCAAGGACAAGCCATCCTCCAGCGCGTTCTACGTGGCCTCGGTTTGCCGCGACGGCGAGACGTGGAAGTGGGCGTCGGCGGAACCGGCGACCGACCGCTGGGGCGCGCTGCAATGAGCGGCGCGAACGAGTTCGCCGCGCAAAGGCAAAGGCAGGCCGTGCCGCGCGCGGCCATCCGTGTCGTCGCGCTTGCCGCGCTATGTGCGGGCGTCGCGCTCGCGTCGAGCGGCTGCGCGTCGATCGGCGCAGCCAGCGGCGCGGCGGCGGCCGCCGCCACCGGCATCGTGACGGCGAATCCGGCGGTGGGTGTGGGCGTGGGCATTGCGGTGCAGGCGGCCACCGACGAGGCCGTCAACCGCTTCATGAAGAGCATGCACGCCGACCAGCAGGAAATGATCGCCGAGACAGCCGGCCGCCTGCCCGTGGGCGGCATGGACATCTGGCGCATCAAGCATTCGCTGCCGGTCGAGAACGGTCATGGCCAGGTGCGCGTGACGCGCGCGTTTGCCTCGGCGCTCGCGCTGTGCAAGGAGTTCGTGTTCTCGGTGCAGGACGGCGAAGCCGCCGACGCGCCCGAGCAGTGGTACACGGCCAGCACCTGCCACGACGATAGCGGCTGGAAATGGGCGACGGCGGAGCCGGCGGTGGAGCGCTGGGGCACGCTGCAATAGACAGCGGACAGCGCATAAAAAAACGGTCGCCGAGGCGACCGTTTTTTATGCCACGAGAAGGCGCGCAACGACACAAAGCGACGCCCAACCCACCGGACGATCAAGACTCCACGTCTTCGAGGCTGAAGATTTCCGACTGGTCGTTGTACGAGAAAATCTCGCCGTAACGGCCCCAGTCGATGACGGTGTCGAGCGTCTCTTCCGCGGCGCCGTCCGAAAGAAAGTCTTCGAGTTCCTGCTCGAAGCGCACGCGCGGCGCGCGATGGCCCGGGCGCTCGTTGAGCACTTTCTTGATCCGCGCGGCCAGCGGCACATGGCGCAGCAAATGCTCGGCGAACATCATCTTGCGCTCCTGCGTGCCGAATTCCGCAAACACGCGCGCGGGCGGCGTGAGCAGCACATCGCCTTCGCGCACGTCGGCGAACCCGAGGTTCTGGAGCACTTCGGCGATCGGGAACAGATCGTCCACCTCCAGGTGCAGCGAGCGCGCGATCTCGGGCATGTCGGCGCGGCCGTGATACGGCGCCGCCGCCAGCGTCTCGATCAAACCGGCCATCAGGTTGGTCGACACGCGCGGCAGCCAGCTGCCAAGCTCGAGCCCCTTCCTGGTGGTCTCGCCGGTCTGGCGCGCGGTCATCTTCGCGTAGATGTCGTCCACGAGCTTGCGGAACGCCGGGTCCAGACGGTTGCGCGGGTGCTTGAACGGCACCTTGATCTCGGCCACCACGCGCCCCGGATTCGACGACAAAACGAGAATGCGGTCGCACATGAACACCGCTTCCTCGATGTTGTGCGTGACGATCAGCACCGACTTGATCGGCAGGCGCCCTTGCGTCCAGAGGTCGAGCAAGTCGGTACGCAGCGTTTCGGCGGTCAGCACGTCGAGCGCCGAGAACGGCTCGTCCATCAGCATGAGCATCGGGTCCACGACGAGCGCACGCGCGAAGCCCACGCGCTGGCGCATGCCGCCCGAGAGTTCGCGCGGGTAGGCGTTTTCGAAACCGTCCAGACCGATCAGGTCGATGGCAGCCAGCGCCCGCTCGCGGCGCGCGCGCGCGCCCACGCCTTGCGCTTCGAGGCCGGCTTCCACGTTCTGCAGCACCGTGAGCCACGGGAACAGCGCGAAGGTCTGGAACACCATCGCCACGCCTTCTGCGGGACCATCGAGCGGCTTGCCGCGCCAGCTAACCTCGCCCGAGGTGGGCGAAATCAGCCCGGCGATGATACGCAGGAGCGTGGACTTGCCCGAGCCCGAGCGGCCGAGCAGCCCGACGATCTCGCCCTCGCGCAGCGACAGATTGGCGTCGTCGAGCACGAGCAGCTCGCCCTGGGTCTTGTTGAAGCCCCGGCACACGTTCTGCACACGCAGGATTTCCTCGCCGATACGCGGCGGATTCGGGACGTTCTGCGCGTCGCCGTGTGCGGTGCCCGGTGTGGTGCTCGTTGTGGAGCTTAGGGTCTTGGGGTTTTGCATCGCTTTACCTTCGAGCCTTCGATTATTCGATCAGTCGAGCCGCAGCCGGGACTCCGCGTAAGTGTAGAGGGGACGCCAGAGCACGCGGTTGAACAGCGTGACGAACAACGACATCACGGCAATGCCGAGAATGATCTTCGGATAGTCGCCGGCGGCGGTCGTCTGCGCGATATAGGCGCCAAGACCGTGCGCGGCGACCTTGGTGTCGCCCCACTGCACGAACTCGGACACGATGCTCGCGTTCCATGCGCCGCCCGACGCCGTGATCGCCCCCGTGATGTAGTACGGGAAGATGCCCGGCAGCATCGCCTGGCGCCACCACTGCCAGCCGCGGATGCGGAAGTTCTTCGCCGCTTCCTTGTAGTCGTTCGGATAGGCGGTGGCGCCGGCAATCACGTTGAACAGGATATACCACTGGGTGCCGAGCACGATCAGCGGCGACAGCCAGATGTCAGGATTGAGGTGAAAGCGCACGATCACGATCACGAACACCGGGAACAGCAGGTTCGCCGGGAACGCGGCAAGGAACTGCGCGAGCGGCTGGATTTTCTCGGCGAGCGCGGGACGCAGGCCGATCAGCACGCCGAGCGGGACCCAGATCACCGAAGCGATCGCGATGAGCAGCATCACGCGCAACAGCGTGATGAAGCCGAGCACGAGCACATGGCCGACTTCGTCGAGCGTGACGCCGGTGCGCACGAAGGCGAACACGCGCCAGACCACGTAGGCCGTGAGCGCGATCACGAAGACGGCCCAGACGATATCGCCGATCTTCGAGCGCAGGCCGGCGCGGCGCGCGGGCGCTGCCGCCGCGCGCTGCACCACGGGCATGGCGGTGAGGGAGATTAGCGACGTCAACGAGGACGTCAAGCCCGTGGGCAGCCGGAACGGCACGCGCGCGGCTTTCGCGAAGCACCAGCCGAGCGGCACGAGCAATTGATGAATCAGATGCGTGCGGCGAATCAGGTCGAGCAGCCACGAACCAGGCGCGTCGCCCGAACTCGTGGTCTCCATGCGGAACTTGTCGGCCCAGGCCACCAGCGGGCGGAACAGGAACTGGTCGTAGGCCAGGATCACCACCGTCATCGTGAGAATGACCCAGCCCACCGCGTGCAGGTTTTTCTCGGTGATCGCCTGCGCCAGATACGCGCCGATGCCCGGCAGCGTGATCGTGTTGTTGCCCACCGTGATCGCTTCAGACGCCACCACGAAGAACCAGCCGCCCGACATCGACATCATCATGTTCCAGATGAGGCCCGGCATCGAGAACGGCACTTCGAGCTTCCAGAAGCGCTGCCACGCGGTGAGGTGAAAACCGCGCGAGACTTCATCCAGATCGCGCGGCACCGTGCGCAACGACTGGTAGAAGCTGAACGTCATGTTCCAGGCCTGGCTCGTGAAGATCGCGAAGATCGCGGCAAGCTCCGCGCCCAGCACGCGCGAAGGCACCAGCGCGAGAAAGAACGTGACGGTAAACGAAATGTAGCCGAGCACCGGCACCGATTGCAGGATGTCGAGGATCGGCACCAGCACCTGACCCGCGCGCCGGCTCTTGGCCGCGAGCGTGCCATAGACCAGCGTGAACACGAGCGAGGCGACCATCGCCGCGAGCATGCGCAGCGTGGTGCGCATGGCGTACTCGGGCAGCATCGACGGGTCGAGCGAGATCGCCTGGGTCTTGAGCGTGGCGATGGGCGCCAAGGTCTGATGGAAACCCACCACGGCCATGGCGATCAGGCAAATGATGAGCGGGAACGCCACGAAATCCCAGCGATTGGGCAGCACGCGCCACGCCGAAGCGTTGGCCGTACGGTTCAGGTTGAAGCCGAAGTCCATTCAGGCGCCCTCCCCGCGTTGCCGCGAATGCGTCAGATGAATGTGCGCATGGCAGATGCGCCGACGCGGATCGCGCGAGCGGTGCTGATGCGGATAGCGCGCATGGCGCTCGGAAAAAGCGCGATCGGGAAAGGCAAGACGCATGGACACCGTATTTCGTTAGCGTTGACGACGCACCGGCCAGAGCCGAGGCGCTACACCGGCGCACGCACCGTCCGGACCATTCAGACGTGCCGGGCCAGTCTGGCGGCCAGCCTCGCGGGCTTGCCTTGTTCGGGGACGGCACGACACTACACAAGCTTCGTGACAGATTCAACCTCGCGCGCCCTGCCGCCGCACGCCCGCCGGCGGGCGCGTTGCGCATGCCTTCGAGGCGCGTTCGCGGACGTGGTAGCGCACCCGCACCCGGCGTCCGCCGACCGTCCGCCGCGCCCTCACGCGCGGTCGAACCCGCGCTCAGGCATGCAGGCTGCATCGGCACGGCTCGCCTGACGGTGCCTGCGGCCTCAATCGCGCCATTCGAGAGTTAAAATCGTCGCACGGCGACGGCTGCTACCTGTAAAACCGCTGTCACCCGCGGCCACCTCCGTCACGTATTGCCTCGCTTTACCGGGACGCCGGGCTGCCCGCCCGCCAATGCACCACGCGCACCATGCACGCCATGCGCCTGAACAAACCAGAAGGCCGATGAACAGGAGACTCTCGCGTCAGGCTACCGTGCCCCCCGTGGTGACGGTGGCGGCCGTCGTGGCGGTCGCGCTCGTCTGCTGGCTGATCGCGGGCTGGCTCGCCAACCGCATGGTGCGCCAGGAGCTCGAGACCGCCCTCGGCGTGCAACGCCAGATGACGCGCTCGGTCGTCGACAACATGGCAGAGGTCATCGCGAGCGATCTCTCGATGTCGCGCGCCATTCCCTCGACCATGGCCGAAACCCACGTGGTGCAACAGGCACTGGCCGAGGCCGGGAATTATGCCGCGTCGCGCTCGTCCACGGAACTGGAGCGGCGCGAAGCGTTGGAGCACGCGCCCACGTTCGCGGCCGTCAACGGCTTCCTGCACGACGCGCAAGGCTTCTCCGGCTTCGACGCAATCTGGCTCGTGAACAACAACGGCATTTGCATCGCGTCGAGCAACGCCACGGAGAAAATCTCCTACGTGGGCGTCGATATGCGCTCGCGCAACTATCTGAGCGACACCCTGCTCGGCGCGTTCTCCGAGACCTATGGCGTCGGCACCTCGAGCGGCGAGCCGGGCATCTTCGTGGCCGCACCCGTCTACGACAACGGCCTGCTCGTGGGCGCCGTGCTCGCCAAGGTCAGCATCGCGCGGCTGCGCCACTGGGTCACGCACCCGGGCACCTTTGTCTCCGACAGCAACGGCGTGATCGTGATGGCGCACGACAGCAAGCTCGAAGGGCTCGCCCTGCCCGGCTCGCACGTCGAGGAGATGAACGCCGTCGACCGCGTGAACACTTATCTGCGCGAGCGCTTTGCCGAGCTCCCGCTGCAAAGCGCCGGCGAGGCCGCGACGCGCGACGCGCCCTGGATACCGGGGAGCGAGGCGCGGGCGCTCGTGGAGTTGCCCCGCCAACGAACCCCGGCGCTCTACGAGCAGCGCGGCGGACTCAACTCCGGGCTCACCGCCCATCTCGTCGATCCGCTCAACGCATGGCCCGAGCTGATCGCGAACCACCAGCGCGACCGGCTGCTGATCTTCCTCACGCTGGCGGGTACGGTGGCGCTTGCGGCCGTGATCTCGATTTCGTGGGTGCGCGAGCGGCGCCTGCACCTCGCGAGCCGCGATCTCGCCGAGCAACTGCAGGCGGCCAACGCGCTGCTGGCCGCCGAGGCGCGCCACGACGCGCTCACGGGCGCCCTCTCGCGCCGCTACTTCCTCGACCTGCTGCGCTGCGAGATCGACGCCGCCTACACGAGCGGCAGGCCGCTATGCATGGCGATCGCCGACCTCGACCACTTCAAGCAGATCAACGACCGCTTCGGCCACCCGGCCGGCGATCGCGCACTACAGCACTTCGTCGAGACCTGCCGAGCCGAACTGCGCTCCGACGACGCCGTCGGCAGGCTCGGCGGCGAGGAGTTCGGCATCCTGCTGCCGGGCACGACACTCGCCACCGGACACGACGTAGTCGAGCGCCTGCGCCGCGAGGTGAAGGCGAGCGTCTGCGCCGGGCTGCCCAGTGAAGCGTATCTGAGCGTGAGCATCGGCGTCACCGAACTGGCGGCGACCCAGGATCAGCCCGAGCGCCTGATGAGCCGCGCCGATCTCGCGCTCTACATGGCGAAGGCGGGAGGCCGCGACCGCTGCGAAGCGATGGCCTCGGACGGCGCCACACCGCCGCGCACCGCCGCGGCAACCTGGTAATCATCAACCAGGAAGTCATTACTCACTTAATTGCGAGACTCGCCCAGGGCTTTCGCCCCTGACGCGGTATCATCGAGCGATCGGAGCGCGCGGCGTCATGCGGCGCGCATCGCCGTGGCAAGTCGCTCAGCACATAGGAGGCATGCATGAAGGGAAATCTGGTCATCGTCTGCCGCGATCAGGATGCTCTCGCGTTCGACCAGCTGATGGTCGAATACGGCGCATTTCAGACGCGCCTGTCATCGACCGCGTGGTACCTGAAGCTCGAAGCCGCGCCCGAGCTGGTCCAGGAAGAAATTCTTGCCCGCCTCGGCAAGTACACGACGCACTACATCTTCGAGGCCGACAGTGTGGTCTACAACACCGTCGACAGCGAGGCCGCCTCGGCACTCGACACGCTGTTCTCAGCCTGACGCGGCCTGGCGTGGCCTGGTGCGATTCAGTGCGATTCAGTGCGGCATTGCCCGCCGGCCACCACGGCAACCCCGCCATTCAGGCTGTTCCCGCATCGGTAGTTTTTCAGTTCAGTAGTGTTCTCGCGGTCGGCTCCGGCCAGGCACATGCGCCGGGCGCCCGCCGCACATTCCCCAATCGATATGCGCCGCGCGCCGGCGCTCACCAGATCTGTGCCGCCTCGGCGACCGTACGCTCGACCACCTCGACCGGAAACGTCATGCGCACTTCGAGGCCGCCGCTCTCGCCATTGCCGATGGCGATTTCCCCGCCCGCGCGACGCACGAGCCGCTCGACGATCGCAAGGCCCAGACCGCTATGGCCATTGCCGCCGCGCGCCGGATCGAGCCGCACGAACGGCCGGCTCGCCTGTGTGAGATCCTGGTCGGCAATGCCCTTGCCGTGGTCGCGCACGGTCAGCGTGAACGCATCCCCGCCGCGCGAGGTCTCGATCACCACGGGCGGCGCGCCATAGGCGTGCGCATTGTCGAGCAGGTTCGACACGAGCCGCTCCAGCGTGGCCGCGGGCAGGCGGAAGGCCGCGCCGGCTTTCAGGCGCCGCTCGATGACGAGCGTCTCGCCGCCCACCGTGCGGTAGTTGCGTGCGATGCGCTCGCACTGGTCGTCCACTTCGACGGGCTCGCTGCGGTCGGCGCCATCGTGCGCGAACACCAGAAACTGGTCGACGATATGCGCCATCGAGTCCACGTCGCGCACCACGCCGTCGCGCACCTTTTGCTCGTCCATCATTTCGGCGCGCAGGCGCAAGCGCGCGAGCGGCGTCTTCAGGTCGTGCGCGACGCCTGCGAGCATGACCGCGCGGTCTTTCTCGGTGCGCTCGACTTCCTTCACCATCTGGTTGAAGCCGCGCGTGAGCTGGCGCATCTCGCGCGGGCCGCGCTCGGCGAGTGGCGGCACCGGCTGGCCACGCCCGAAGCGCGCGACCGCCTGGACGAGCGCGCGCAGCGGCTGCTGGAGCATCCAGGCGGCCACCAGCGCCGCGATCACCGCCGCCGAGAAGATGATGATGAACCAGGGTATCGCGCGGTCGATCGGCCGCATCAGGCGCAGCGGCTGCGCCGGCACCACGATCCAGCGCGCGTCCTGGGGACCGCGCACCCACAGCATGGGCGGATGCCCGGGCGGGCCGATACGCACCTCGGTGCCGGCCGGCATGCGATCGCGCAAGTCGTCGATGAAACGGCGCAGGCTGGTGGGCATGTCACGCCGGAGCTCCGGCACCTCGACGCTCGCGGGGTCGACGAGCCGCACGCGCGAGGGCAGCGGCTGATTGGGCTCGCGCTGCACGTGCTGACGCACGGCATCGACGAGGAATACCGCTTCTTCCACCGCGTAGCTCGAGCGCATCTGGTCGCGCTCGAGGCGCATCAGCGCGAACCATGCGACGTGAGACAAGAGCAGAACGCCGATGAAGAGCAGCGCGAAGCGCCCGAACAGCGAATCAACCGGCCGGCGCATGGCTGTTCTGCTCGCCATCCGGCACGAAGACATAGCCGCGGCCGCGCACTGTCTGGATGAAGCGCGGCGTGGACGGGTCGGTCTCGAGGATGCGGCGCAGGCGCCACACCTGCACGTCGATGCCGCGGTCGGTGCCGTCGTACTCCGGACCGTGCAGCAGTTCGAGCAGGCGCTCGCGCGTGAGCGTGCGCATCGGGTGATTCACAAAGATCTTCAGGAGCGCGAACTCGCTGCCCGAGAGCATGATGGGCTTACCTTCCTGCTGCAGCGTGCGCGACTGGAAGTCGAGCACGAAGCGGCCGAACGAGAACGGCTCGCGCTGCTCGGGCGCGGCGGCCGAGGGCACCGTGCGGCGCCGGCGCAGCACCGCCTGCACGCGCGCGAGCAGCTCGCGCGGGTTGAAGGGCTTGCCGAGATAGTCGTCGGCGCCGAGTTCGAGGCCGACGATGCGGTCCACGTCGTCCGCGCGGGCGGTCAGCATGATGACGGGAATATCGTCGCCCGACGCGCGCAGCTTGCGCAGCGCGGTGAGCCCGTCCACACCGGGCATCATGAGATCGAGCACGATCAGGTCGGGGCGCTCGCGCTCGAGCCGCCGCTCGAGCGAGCCCGCATCGTGCAGCACCGACACTTCAATGCCCTGCCGCGCCAGATAGTCGCGCAGCAGGTCGCGCAGTTCGACGTCGTCGTCGACGACCAGAATTTGAGTAGCCATGGACGAAGTGTAACGCGCACGGGAAAGCCGTTTGCTTACACGGACGCGCTTTGGGTTACCAGGTGTTACCACGAAAGGCGCATGTAATGTCGCGTAATGCCAGCGGTCGGGGCCGTAACACGCGGCGCCCGTGCGCTCTATACGCTAGGGACACCGGTTGCGGACGCCCCCAACTTCCTGTGGCGCCGTGCCAGACCGGACACCTTCAAGGATTTGTCAGGAGCATCACTATGTATAAGACGACTTCGCGCCTTCTCGCCATCGCCGCTGCCTCGCTCGCACTCAGCTTTGGCGCCACCGCCGCCAATGCCCAGGCCAATGCCCAAACGCCGCCCCCGGCCAGCGCCGGCATGATGCACGGCGGTCCGGGCATGCATGGCGGCCACGGCATGCACGGCGACTTCATGATGGGTTTCAAGAAGCTGCACGACAAGCTGAACCTGAACGCCGCGCAGGAAAAGCAATGGCAAGCCGCGCTCGACACCATGAAGCAGAACCATGAGGCCATGCGCAAGAATCACGAGCAGATCAAGCAGCAGTTCGACTCGATGAAGAACCAGCCGATCCTCGACATGAACGCGCTGCACACGGCGCACCAAAAGATCGAGCAGCAGGACGCGCAACTGCACGAGCAGACCGCGCAAGCCTGGCTCACCTTCTATAACGGGCTGAACGATCAGCAGAAGACCACCGTGAGCTCCGCGCTCAAGGAACGCTTCGCGAAGATGGAGCAGCGCCGCGAGAAGATCCACGAGCGCTGGGAGCAGCACCAGAAGGACCACAATGGTGCGGGCACGGGTGCGGCCTCGGCGCCGGCGGCGCAGTAAGCGCCTGGCCTGGCCTCGCGCGGCACGGCCAGGCGGCCGGGCCGTGCGTGAGTCCGGTTTATCCGCTATCGGCAAAACGCCGCGGGACGCAATCCTGCGGCGTTTTTCATTGCGGGCCGGGCTTGGGCCATAGCGAAACTCTGTCAGGCCGAAGCCACACGCCACACAGTGGCCGACCGCGCCGGCTTCCGCTTCGGGTAAAATACCGCGCTTTTCGGGACGGCCCGTTTGGGACGGCCCGCTCGGCTTGAGCCACGGCCCCGGTATAGAGGCCCCGCACCGGCACATGCTGGCCACCGGCGCAGTACGCGTCCGACCCGTATTTTTGATCGCCTAAAATGACGGCGCCCGGTCACGAGCCGGCCCGCACGAGAGAGGACCGTCGTCCGCTCTCAAGTGGCTCTCGGGCAGACCTCAAGACCTTAAGACATCGAGGTCTCGAGGCAAACGTCGAACGGCGCCGACCCGGCGCCCTTGCTACGCGGCACTCACACGGTGCCGCGCCCGTCGTATCAGCTTTGCATGGGACCAGAGTCATGCGCTAAAGCGCGAACTCCGGTCGACAGGAGAATGATGAAGAAGTTTGCAGTGTGCCTCGCGCTCGCCCTTGTGGCGGGCAGCGCCGCAGCCAGGGAATGGAAGACCGTGCGCATCGGCGTCGATGCGAGCTATCCGCCGTTCGAGTCCAAGAATGCCAGCGGCCAGATCGTCGGTTTCGACGTCGACCTGACCAAGGCGCTCTGCGCGCGCATGAACGTGAAGTGCGTCTGGGTCGAGAGCGACCTCGACGGCATCATTCCGGCGCTCAAGGCCCGCAAGTTCGACGCGATCGTCTCGTCGCTGTCCATCACCGACCAGCGCCGCCAGCAGATCGACTACTCCGACAAGACGTTCGACGCGCCCGCGCGCATGCTCGCGAAGGCGGGCTCCCCGCTCCTGCCCACCGTGGCCTCGCTCAAGGGCAAGAACGTGGGCGTCGAACAAGGCTCGACCCAGGAGGCCTACGCGAAGGCGCACTGGGCCGGCAAGGGCGTGAACGTCGTGTCGTACCAGAATCAGGATCAGGTGTATCAGGACTTGATGTCGGGGCGCCTCGATGCGACGCTCCAGGACGAGGTCCAGGCCGACGTCGGCTTCCTGAAGACACCGCGCGGCAAGGGCTTCGCGTGGGCGGGCCAGGCGGTGGAAGATCCCGCGACCATCGGCGACGGCACCGCGATCGGCCTGCGCAAGCAAGATACCGATCTGAAGGCACAATTCAATGCCGCACTGGCCGCGATCCACAAGGACGGCACGTTCGACAAGCTCGCCAGGCAGTATTTCGACTTCGATATCTACAAAGGCAAGTAAGCAGAGAAACCAAAGACGGAGACACACGGCGCCCACCGGCGCCGCCGTCGCGAAGCACGCGGCCAGCCTCGCCGGCCGCGCATGAACCGACTTGAACCGCGGCAGCCTCTGCCGCGCCTTTCGCGGGGCGCCGTCCAGCGTCGAGACGCCCCGTCGAGGACTCACCTATGTTTCTTCAAGGCTACGGCCCGCTGATCCTCGCCGGCACCTGGCAGACCGTCAAGCTCTCGGTGCTCTCGCTCGTGCTCTCGTTCCTGCTCGGGCTGATCGGCGCGGCGGCGAAGCTCTCGAAAAACCGTGTCGTCTATGGCGCGGGCACGGCCTATACCACGCTCATTCGCGGCGTGCCCGATCTCGTGCTGATGCTGCTGCTCTTCTACAGCATCCAGATCTGGCTGAACATGCTCACTGACCACCTCGGCTGGGACCAGATCGACATCGACCCGTTCCTCGCGGGCGTGATCGTGCTGGGCTTCATCTACGGCGCGTACTTCACCGAGACCTTCCGCGGCGCCTTTCTCGCGGTGCCGCGCGGTCAGCTCGAAGCGGGCCACGCCTACGGCATGACCAACTGGCAGGTGTTCGCGCGCGTCATGTTCCCGCAGATGATGCGCTTCGCCCTGCCCGGCATCGGCAACAACTGGCAGGTGCTCGTGAAGTCCACGGCGCTCGTCTCGATCATCGGCTTGGCCGACGTCGTGAAGGCAAGCCAGGACGCCGGCAAGGGCACCCTGCGTTTCTTCTTCTTCACCCTGCTCGCAGGCGCGATCTACCTCGTCATCACGACTGTCTCGAACTTCGTGCTGATGTATCTCGACAAGCGCTACTCCACGGGCGTGCGCAAAGCGGATCTCTGAAACGCGCGAGGCCAAGACCATGCAAGACTTCGTCCAACTGATCCAGCAGTACTGGCGCAACTACCTCTTCACCGACGGCTATCATCTCACCGGCGTCGCCGTCACGGCGTGGCTGCTCGTGATCTCGATCGGCATCGGCTTTTGCCTCTCGGTGCCGCTCGCCGTCGCGCGCGTCTCGAAGCGCAAGTGGCTTTCCACGCTCGTGTGGCTCTATACCTATGTGTTCCGCGGCACACCGCTCTACGTGCAGTTGCTGCTCTGCTACACCGGCCTCTATAGCCTGGACATCATCCGCAACCACGAGCTCACGAGCGCGTTCTTCAGAAGCGGCATGAACTGCACGCTGCTCGCGTTTGCGCTCAACACCTGTGCATACACCACCGAAATCTTTGCGGGCGCGATCAAGGCGACCCCCTACGGCGAGATCGAAGCGGCGCGCGCCTACGGGATGTCGCAATTCACGCTGTACCGCCGCGTGATCCTGCCTTCGGCGCTGCGCCGCGCGTTGCCCTACTACAGCAACGAAGTCATCCTGATGCTGCACGCGACGACCGTGGCGTTCACGGCCACCGTGCCCGACATCCTGAAGATCGCGCGCGACGTGAACTCGGCGACCTACCAGTCGTTCGGCGCCTTCGGCATCGCCGCCCTGCTGTACCTGATCATTTCTTTCACGCTCGTGTGGCTGTTCCGCCAGGCCGAGCGCCGCTGGCTCGCGTATCTGCGACCCCAAGGTAAGTGAGGGCAAGTGAGCCCGCACCGAGGTATTTGATGAATTCCCAGAAGCAAAAACTTTTCGTCGACTCGCTCCACAAGAAGTACGGCGACCATGAAGTCCTGAAGGGCGTCTCGCTCAAGGCGAACGCCGGCGACGTGATCAGCGTGATCGGCTCGTCCGGCTCGGGCAAGAGCACGATGCTGCGTTGCATTAACTTCCTCGAGCAGCCCAACTCGGGCCGCATCATCGTCGATGGCGAGGAAGTGGCGACCCGCGCCGACAGGCGCACCGGCGCGCTGCACGCCGCCGACGCGAAGCAATTGCAGCGCGTGCGCACCAAGCTCGCGATGGTGTTCCAGCACTTCAACCTGTGGTCGCACATGAACGTACTCGAAAACGTGATCGAGGCACCCGTGCACGTGCTCGGCATCTCGCGCAAGGAAGCCGAGGACCGCGCGCGCACCTATCTGGAGAAGGTCGGTCTCGCGCCGCGCGTGGAGAAGCAGTACCCCTCGCACCTCTCGGGCGGCCAGCAGCAGCGCGTGGCGATCGCACGCGCGCTCGCCATGAACCCTGACGTGATGCTGTTCGACGAGCCCACGTCCGCGCTCGACCCCGAACTCGTGGGCGAAGTGCTCAAGGTGATGCAGAAGCTCGCCGAGGAAGGCCGCACGATGATCGTCGTGACGCACGAGATGGGTTTCGCGCGCAACGTCTCGAACCATGTGATGTTCCTGCACCAGGGCCGCGTGGAGGAAGAAGGCGTGCCGGGCGAAGTCTTCGCCAGCCCGAAGAGCGAGCGCCTGCGGCAATTCCTCTCGGGCAGTCTCAAGTAAGCGGCCTTACCAGGTAAGGCGGCCCGCATGTAGTCGACTACATCCGGTCCCGACGATGTAGTAAAAGTAGTATTTCAAGGCGCTTTCAGCGCCTTTTCTTTTTTCATTCAAATCCCGCTCGACAGCCCTCGTGGCGCGTCGAATTCGCGCCTTTCGCCCTACGCCTGACGATATTTCGCGTCAATAGTGGCAATCCTGAAGATCCTCCGCCAGCCGACGTGTGTGCCTTGTCCTATAAGGGTTTAGACATACTTTTCAGATCGTGCTGACCACCATCCAGGAAACACGTATGGCAATTTGGCGACACCCCGCCACCCACAAGCGATTTCGGTCGCCAGCGTCAGTCTTTTTTGCTAAATTAGTAACCAAAGTAGCAAAACAAAGTTCATTAAAAGTAGTTTCACTTCAAATAAGAACGGGAGATGCCAGTCAACCAGGGGATCTGCAAGACGACTCGAACAGTTTGTCCTGCTCGCAGCGTTTACCGTCCGCCGATCCTTGGGTCACGCTCCCAACGCGACAATTTCTGTCCGCAGCACCCCGAAGGCGCGGACGTCTTTCGCAGTACTTAGGTTGACTCTTTGACAGGGTATGGAGGAGATGATGAAGAAAGCTCTGCTCGCCGCGGCGTTGATGTCGGCTGGCGTGGTCGCGCATGCGCAAAGCAGCGTGACCCTATACGGCCGCCTGGACGCGGGTGTGGCGTACATGAACGGCATCGGCGCCGGCAGCGACGCACTGGGCCGCGCCACGCACGGCACCAGCCAGGTGCAGCTCGAAAGCGGCTACTGGGGCACCAGCCTCTGGGGCATGAAGGGCGTTGAAGACCTCGGCGCCGGCAACAAGGCACTCTTCCAGTTGGAAGGCAGCTTCAGCACGGCAACCGGTCAAGGCCCGGGCGGCGGCGGTCTCTTCAATCGCTGGGCAACGGTCGGTATGGCCAACGACAACTACGGCACGCTGCTGTTGGGCCGCGAACTGTTCATCTCGAACGGCATTTGGGACTTCGACCCGTTCGGCCAGTCGAACTGGTCGTCGGCATCGATGGTTCGTGGCCGCAACTGGCCGCAGTCGAGCAACAACATTTCGTATCAGTCGCCGAAGTTCTACGGCTTCGACGTGTATGGCCAGTACTCGTTCTCGAACGCCACGAGCTGGAACGGCAACGGCACGACCAGCCAGGGTCGTGAGGACGGCCTGCAGCTCACTTACACGAGCTCGCTGTTCCAGATCCGCGGCCTGTACGACGAAATCCGCAACCCGATCAACGGCCGACTCAACGGCGACCCGACCATCACCGACGCCTCCACCGGCCAGACCGGCGGTCCGTTCACCGCGTCGCGCGAATACACGGTCATGGCGAACGTGTTCCTCGGTCCGTTCAAGGTTCAGGGCGGCTACCAGGCCATCCGCACGTCGGGCATGAATGGCGCGTTCACGTTGCCCGGCCAGCCGACCACGCTCGATCACGAGTGGGGCGGCGTGACGTGGCAAGCCACGCCGGCAGCCGCGCTGATCGCCGCGGTCTATCACGTCAACGCGAACAACGGCGGCGGCAACGCCACGCTGTACACGGTCGGCGGTTCGTACAACCTGTCCAAGCGCACGCTGCTCGACCTCCAGGTGGCAACGGTGCGCAACAGCAAGTCGGCCAACTTCGGTCTGAACGCGAACGGCCCGGGGCTTGGCGCCGACACGGGCAACCCGCTGCCGGGCCACAGCCAGACTGGCGTGTACGCAGGCATCCAGCACTCGTTCTAATTCGCAACGAGCCTGGACAGAACAGCTATATCGACGTTTTCACGCTGCTGCGAGAGGCGCGTATCGGTGCGGTATCCAAACGGGTATCGCACCGTTTTTTATGGCGGGGACGGGCCGTGCGAGCGGCGCCGTCCCCTTCTTCTTTCTTCGTTGCAATGGTGCCGCGAAGGCTGACGCGCGGCCGCCTCAGACCGCCGCTTCGTCCTCTTCGCCGGTGCGGATGCGGATCACGCGCTCGACGTCAGTGACGAAAATCTTGCCGTCACCGATCTTGCCCGTGCGGGCCGCGCCGATGATCGCGTCGATCACCTGGTCGGTCTGCGCGTTGGCGACTACCACTTCGATCTTCACCTTGGGCAGGAAGTCCACCACGTACTCGGCGCCGCGGTAGAGCTCCGTGTGGCCCTTCTGGCGGCCAAAGCCCTTCACTTCGGTGACGGTCAGGCCCGTGAGGCCCACTTCGGCGAGCGCCTCGCGCACTTCGTCGAGCTTGAACGGTTTGATGACGGCTGTGATGCGTTTCATGACGATCCTCGTCTGACTCGGTTTATTTGCGGATTATCTGTGACTTGTCGGCCGCCGTGGGGTGGCGGCCTGGGTGGGTCCGGCCTGGGCCCGACCCGGGTCCGGCCTGGGCCCGGCCGATCTGTCGCCGGCCGGCGATGCGGCGATGGTCCTGCGATTTTACGCTGTGTGCACCCATTTCAAGACGCGGCGGCGGGCGGCGGCGCGATTGCGCGCTCCTGATCGGGCACGCGCTCGAGATCCGCGAGCCACACAGCCGACTCCGAATCGCTCGGCGCGCGCCAGTCGCCACGCGGCGAGAGCGAGCCGCCCGAGCCCACCTTCGGCGCATTCGGAATGCAGGTGCGCTTGAACTGGCTCGTGCGGAAGAAGCGGTCGAGGAAGATGCGCAGGTTACGCTTGATGGTCGCGAGGTCGTACTGGTTGCGCGCGACCTTCGCATTCTCGGGCCAGGCGCCCGTCTCGCGGTCGCGCCACGCATGGCGCGCGAGGAACGCGACCTTCGAAGGCGCGAAACCAAAGCGCAGCGTGTAGTAGAGGTTGAAGTCCTGCAACTCGTACGGGCCGATCGTGCTTTCGGTCTTCTGCTCGGGCGCACCATCGGTCTTGCCCGGAATCAGCTCGGGGCTGATGTCGGTGGCGAGAATCGCTTCGAGCACGTCGCGTCCGCTCTCCCCGTTCTGGCCAATTTGCCCCGTCTCCGCGACCCAGCGCACGAGGTGCGTGATGAGCGTCTTCGGCACGCTGGCGTTCACGTTGTAGTGCGACATGTGATCGCCCACGCCGTAGGTGCACCAGCCGAGCGCAAGCTCGGAAAGATCGCCCGTGCCGATCACGATTGCGTGATTGAAGTTGGCGAGGCGGAACAGATGGCTCGTGCGCTCGCCCGCCTGCACGTTCTCGAAGGTGATGTCGTAGCTTTCCTGGCCCGCCGAATACGGATGGCCGAGGTCTTCGAGCATCTGCTTGCAGCTCTGACGAATGTCGATCTCGCGCGCCGTGCAGCCCACGAGCGTCATGAGTTCGCGCGCCTGGCGCAGCGTGCGCTCGCTGGTCGCGAAGCCGGGCATGGTGTACGCAAGGATATTGGCGCGCGGCAGCTTGAGGCGGTCCATCGCCTTCGCGCACACGAGCAGCGCGTGCGTGGAGTCAAGCCCGCCCGACACGCCGATCACCACCTTCTTGATGCCGGCCTGCGAGAGCCGCTGCACGAGCGCCTGCACCTGGATGTTGTAGACCTCGTTGCAGCGCTCGTCGCGGCGCTTCGGGTCGGCCGGTACGTAAGGGAAACGCTCGACGCGGCGCGAGAGCGCCAGCATCTCCTGCTCCCAGGCGCCCTTGCCTGCCGAGGCGCCGGCTGCACTTCCTGCACCTGCTGCACCCGCCGAAGCCCCGACCGAGGCGCCCGCGAGCTCGCAACGAATCACGCGGAACTTCGCGATTTCGTCGGCATGACGGCGCACCGAATCGCCGAAGGTGGTCTGGCGGATGCGCTCCTGCGCAAGCCGGTCGAGGTCGACATCGGCGTAAATCAGGTGCGAGTCGCCCAGAAAGCGCTCGGACTGCGCGAGCAGCTCGCCGTTTTCGTAGACGAGCGACTGGCCGTCCCAGGCCATGTCGGTGGTCGATTCGCCTTGGCCCGCCGAGGTGTAGAGATACGCGGCGAGGCAGCGCGCCGACTGCTGCGAAACCAGTTGATGCCGGTAACCCGCCTTGCCCACCACCACGTTCGACGCGGAAAGATTGACCAGCACCGAAGCGCCCGCGAGCGCGGCGAACGACGACGGCGGAATCGGCACCCAGACGTCTTCGCAGATTTCCACATGAAAGCGCAGGCCGGGGATCTGCGCCGCGTCGAAGAGCAGCGACGCGCCGAACGGCACGTCCTGGCCGGCGAGACGCACCGTGTCGGTGCTCGCGCAATCGGCGGCGCTGAACTGGCGCGGCTCGTAGAACTCGCCGTAGTTCGGCAGGTAGCTCTTGGGCACGACGCCCGCGACGCGCCCGCCCGCGACCACCGCCGCGCAATTGAAGAGCGCATGGCCCGCATGGCCGGCGCGCACCGGCAAGCCCACGATCATCGCGAGCGGCAGCGTCGCCGACGCGGCGACGATCTGCGCCAGCGCGCGCTCGCAGGCGTCGAGCAGCGCCTGCTGGTGAAAGAGATCGTCGCAGCTATAGGCGGACAGGCCGAGCTCCGGAAACGCGATCAGCGCCGCGCCGCCGGCTGCGGCCTCGCGCGCGAGCGCGAGCGTCTGCTCGGCATTGAAAGCCGGATCGGCCACGCGGCAGCGCGGCACGCCCACGGCCACGCGTGCAAAGCCGTGCGAGTAGAGATTGAAGAAGCGCTCTTTCATTTGGATAACCAATAAGCGATAGCTTGGGACCGATGAGGGGCCGATGAGGAACCCAGGCGGAACACAGAGGCGCTCGGGCCATCCGGACAGTTGGGGGCCTCACCCGTTCGGGTGGTTTGCTTTACCATGACCGTTTGCCGCGACGAGGCGAACCGGCGCCGCCGGTATCCTGCAAAGCCGCAGGCATCCCTCAATGCCACGCCACGTCACGCCACAACGGGCACGCAAGTTGAATAAGGAACATTTCGATTATCGCACGGGCATTCTCGGCTCACCGGCCGAGGTCGACGCCGCGCAATGGAACGCGCTGCTCGCGCGCCAGGCGCAGCCGACGCCCTTTTTGCGTCACGAATTCCTCGCCGCGCTCGATGCCGCGCGCTGCGCCACGCCCGACGTCGGCTGGGCGCCGCAGTTCGTCACGCTCACCGACTCGCGCACGGGGCAGCTCGCCGCCGCCGCGCCCGTCTACCTGAAGGGTCACTCATACGGCGAATACACCCTGTTATGTATCATGACCGGTGTGACTGACTGATTGATACATTAGCGGAGGCGGTATGCCGATTGGGCCGCGTACACCGGGGCTGGCTGCTCGTCATACCTGGTCAGGAAATGTGGCAACCGTTTTCTGCATCAAAACGGTGCACGGAAAGTCCATCTACCCAACGATGTCTTTGGACTTTGACGCCCTTGGAGTGGCGAGGGGCGGCCTGCTTGAAGAGGCTATTCGCTCGGCCCCCTGCCCCCTCAACAGCTCCTACGCGGGCCCGCTTCAACAGGTTCTTAATGACGTCGCCCGCAGCTCTCAAGCAGTTTCGATTCTCAGCACGCCCGTCAACCAGATTTCTCGGCCACAATTGCATGGCTCGCTTTTCGAGGCGTTTGAAAGTGCAATTGAAAAATGGAGGGGCGGATACAAATACAGCCGCTTCATGCGCGCGCGCCATATATTCACTTTAGTTAATATAAAGCTGGCTACGGGAGAAAACATCTCCGAATCCGGCTTCAAGTCGCGCTTTCCAAGAGACAATACTCCGACCAAACAACTCTTGAGCGAAGGTTACGATTCCACCTTTGACAAGAAAGAACTAGCTGCACCAATTTCTGCGACCGATTTTGAAAATCTACCTGAGCTAAACCGAAAAGCATTGGCGCATCTCGAGTCACGGCTGAATCGCGTAACTTCAGCGTGCCATAAAGCACTGGATGATTTTTGCGATGTCCGCCAACGCATTTATGATTCGCAAGCTGCGCCTCCTCCCTCAGAGATTACTGAATTGGCGCTCACCCACTTTCGAAAAGGGCGCGGTCCAACGCGTAAGATTTACGACAATCTTTCCGAGTCGTCTCGATTTTGGGTTGCAGCCAATCTTGTATTGCGAGATGAATTACATAAGTCCTATTTTAACAAACAGCTCTCACTCGCCGGATTATCGGGACTGATGCCCGTGTGCCACACCTCGTCTAACAAGGTTCTGTTTACAGCGCTTTTGAGCACCCACTATCTTCCTCGCTCGACCCTGATTGCCTGTTTGCTTTTGACAATTGTTACGTCCCGAACTATTTGAGTTTTAGCGGGAGGCGTTTATCTCGCGAACGTCGGGAACGATTTTTTGAACTTCACCGCGCGAAGCGCGGGACACGAGGGGCGTAAAGAAGGCCGGTGCT
>NZ_JAKLJA010000017.1 GCF_022213065.1 Paraburkholderia tagetis | reverse complement strand
CACTGGGTGCTCGATGTGGCCTTCGGCGAAGATCAATGTCGCGTGCGGGTCGAAAACGCAGCGCAGAACTTTGCAATCCTGCGCCGCATGGCTCTGAATCTGCTCAAACGAGATACGACCACCAAAGCTGGGCTGAAAAACCGAAGGCTCAAAGCCAGCGCCAGTGATCCGTACCGCGAGAAGATCCTCGGCCTTTGAGCTTCATGCGATTGCCCTGCGGTTACGCCCCCTCGGCGAGGCCTGCCTTGCTCAGACGCGCCTCGAGAAGCTGTCTGCCGTACCGCAAGGTCGGCATCTCGAACTTGCGATACGAGAGGATCGCGAACCCAATCGCTGCGCACGGGAACACGATAAGGAACACGATCACCCTCAGCTCGGGGCTGATCGGAAGGTGAAACACCAGCAGCGAGCAGAGCCGCATGACGAACAGATGAGTCAGATAGAGGCTATACGAAGCGTCGCCGACCAGCAGCAGCAGCTTGGGGTACTCGACGTCACGGCGGCCCATCACCGTACCGGCAAAGATGGCGCCGGCCGGCAGCCCCCATCCGAAGCCGCGCATGGCGAATACGCCGTCCGACGGCGGGCCGAAATACATCCAGCCGGCAATGCCAGCCAGCACCAGCACGACCTGCGCGGGCATACCAATACGGAATCCTGACAATCTCGCTTCGGCCAGCAACGCCCCGAGCGCGAATTCCAGAATGATCGTATGTGTCCAGCTCTTCAGGATGACGTCGGTCGGATCGAAGAAGATGCCCAGCATGACGAGCGAGACGAATATTGCCAGCACCGCCGCGAACACGCGCCGCACGCCCAGCAACAGCACGAGCGAAATGACGACATAGAAGAACATTTCGTAGTTCAGCGTCCAGCCGAGCCCGAGCACCGGCTCCGGCGCCCCCGTTATGGGGTTGCTCGACGGAACGAACAGCAGCGAGCGCAGCACGTAGTCCACCGCATAGCCGTTCTTGTGCTTGAGCGCCGGCAGGACGAGGCCGATCAGCACCGACAGCAGCGTCACCGCCCAATAGAGCGGCACGATCCGCGCGATGCGTTCGCCGAGGAAGCGGGCCGCCGTCACGCCGCTCGAGCGCTTGCCGGAGATGATGTACATCATCACGAAGCCGCTGACGACAAAGAACAGGTCGACGCCAAACAGGCCTTTCGCGTTGACGAGCGGCCAGAGGCCCGGCGCGAGCGCGGCGTGGCTGCCGCCCACTTCGGTGGCGCCGTGACAGAAGATGACCAGGACTGCCGCGATGGCCCGTAGAACCTGAATGGAGCCTAATTTTTTCATGGCGTGAACCTCGTTCGGTTGGGCGCCGCGTGGCCGCGCGAGCGCCCTTATCGAGCAAGCCAGCGGGCCTGCCCGCCCTCCCCTGGCTCGACGCTCATACGCCGTCGAGCGCCTGCACTGGCGTAGCCGTCAAATCGACGATACGCATCGGCAGTGCTTCTTCCGGTCCGTGTGCGGGATCGAGTGTCCACACAGTGCGGCCATCGGCATCGCGTTCGCGCAGCGCGAAGCCGAAGTTCGCGTAATGCTGCTCGACCATGCGATTGCGCGCCATGGGCCGATACTCGCCGACGATGGTCCGCGCGCCCACCGCCTGTGCATACGCACAGAGCTTTTGCAGCACGGCGTGCTCCACCTTGCGTCCGAGCACGCGGCAGCTCATCAGCCACGTGTCGATCTCGAGCGCGTCCTCGCGCAGCCGCGCCACGATCACGCTGATCATGCCGTTGTCGGCGAACACGTCTTTGAGGCGCACCTGCAAGGTCAGGCAGTCGGCGGCGTTCTCAAACGCCTCCACGTCGGCTTCGGAGTAGCGCCGCGTCGTCAGGTTGAATTGATTAGATTTGCCGATCAATTGCGCGATGCGCGCGCGGCCCGGCGCGTCGAACGGCTTGAACGTGAGCTCCATGTCGAGCGAGCGCAGATAGGCGGCCAGGTCGCCCGCCTGCTGCTGGAGCGCCACGCGGCGCGCGTTGGCCTGGTAGAAGCCGGCGCGCGCGCGATCCTCGTCCGAATACAGCGTGGCCTCGAACGCGCCCGAGGCGAACAGCGTGCGCGCGTAGAGCGCCGGATCGTCGCCGACTTCGGGCACGCAGACCTGCGAGGTGAACTCGCGCACGAGCCCGCGCTCGGCCGGGTTGTCGTCGAGAAAGGCCATCGATTCGAGGCCGAGCGCGAGGTTCTCCGCGATCGCCGTGATGTTGCTCGCCTTGTCCTGCCAGTTCGCCTGGAACACGGCAATGTGCTCCTCGCGCAGCAGCATCTCGGGATGCTCGCGGAACGGCCCGCGCGCGACCTCGTCGTCGTTCTTCGACGAGACCGCGAGCACCACGCCGCGCTCGCGCAGCGCAAGCGCCGCGGCCTGCACGCTGCGATGCGCCTCGCCTACCGCATCGCCTTCGGCAATGCGGATGTTGTCGAGGCCGTCGTCGCCGATCACGCCGCCCCACACCGTGTTGTCGAGGTCGAGGATCAGGCAGCGGCGGCTCTTGCCGCGCCACGCCGCGATCACGCGGCACACGTGGTCGGCGTAGAGCGGCAGCGCGTCGTCGCTGAACGGCAGCTTGGCGAGATTCCACATGGCCGGGTCGTGCCAGGTCGCGAGCCCGACCGTCTCGGCAATGCCGGCAACATCGAGCAGCAGGTTCGGCGACTTGTCGAGGCCGTCGGCGAGGCGCCGGTTGAAGCCCTCGCAGAGCGTGCGCCAGGTGCCCGCCGTGCGGTAGTCGAGACTGCCGAACAGCGTCTCGGGCGGACGCGCGAGCGTCTGCACGATGCACACCGCGCCGCTGTTCTGGCGAATCCCGCGCACCACGAGATCGACGTGCTGGGCAGCCTCCTCGATCATCTGCGCACTCGCGGCTTCGTTGCCGGGCATCGGCTGCAATGGCAACGCGCGATGATCGAGCGCGAGCAGCACGATCTCGGGCCGCGCGCGATTGAGCGCCGAGTCGGCGGAAAGCGCGTCCTGCACCACCTGGTTGTAGCCGGTACCCACGCAGTCGAGCGCGAATCCGTGTCGCGCGGCGCTCGCCACCAGCGCGGCGCGCAGCGTGTCGCTGGTCGCGTTGCAGACGAGCCCGAGCGTGAGCGGCGTGAGCGGCGCGAGCGGTTCGAGACTGCGTCCGCTCTCGCGCGCGCTCGCGATCAGCGCGGCGAGCCGGTTCAACTGGCTGCTGTCGAGCGCATAACGCGCGAGCGCCGCGATCTGCGCGCCGGCTGGTTCTGTCGACGTGGCAATTGCGCGGCAACGTTGCGTGAAGTCGTCGGGCGCGGGCGGCAGCCAGCCAAGCTCGAGATAGAGGGAGGCGCTCATCGTCGCGGCCTCAGGCAGCGCCGAGCTTCTTGCCGATCAGCGCGACAAGCGCGCCGACGTTCGCGAGCCCGCTGATCTCGGCCGCCGAGAACTTCACCTTGAAGCGCTTTTGCACGGCGAGAATCAGCATCACGTGGTTGAGGCTGTCCCAGCCGTCGATGTCGTCGGCGGTGGTTTCTGCCGCGAGCGCCACGTCGCCGGTATCGAACAGGTCATCGAAAATCGGCTGAAGTTGCGAGTAGATCATTTGCTCGGTCATGCTGTCCCCCTTCGGGAAGGTGAGTCGATGTCAGGCCGCCGCGGGCGTGATCACAGCCGCAGCCTGCGGTTCGCTTCGAATTTCGCTTCGAATTTCGCTTCGAATATGAGCGCACGCCGTGTCGAGATGCAGCAGCTCGACGAGGCCGACGCCATAAACCATGTGGAACGACACCTTCTGTCCGCCGAACAGGATCGCGGGCGTAGGCGCGGAGACCGTCACGATCTCAATCTCTTTGCGCGCCATCGCGTCGAGCCACGCGTTCGCGTCGTGCGTCGCATAGCAGGTGTGGTAGATCGTCGGGCCGTGACGCAGGATGCGGTCGATCGGCGATGCGCCCTCGCCCGGCCAGACGACTTCGACCGCAGGCATGGCGTCGTGCGTCCACAGCGCGAGGTTCACGCGCTGTAGCGGGTCGTAAAGCGCCTCGCCGCGCGCATAGCCGAGGGCGTCGAGAAAGCGGAACGCCTCGTCGGGCGCGCTCACCGCGAGGCCGTGGTGGTGGAACGTCAGTGCGGCGTTCATGATTGCGGTCCTTTGCGGTTGGCGTGCGCGTCCACGGGTATCTCGGCGCGGGCGTCCACGGGCAGGTTCACAGGCGCATCCACAGACGCCCCGGCAGACTCACCGGCAGACTCACCGGCAGACTCACCCGCGCGCGCACCCGCAGACACACCCACCGGCACGCCGGCGCGCGCATCCACGCGGGCGACGAACGTCTGCACCGGCGTCGCGATGCGGCGCACCCACAGCGGCACGACGCGCGGCTTCGGATGCACTTCGTCGGAGAACCAGGTGTCGTTGTTCATGTCGCGCATATCGACGCTCGCGAATAGCGGGTCGTCGGCGTGCCGCGCGATAAACGCGTTCACGTCTTTCAGGTAATCGGCGTCGTAGCGCACGGCTGCGGAATGCCACGCCGGAATCGGCAGATTCACGATCACGACCGGGCTGTGATCCGCGCGCGCTTCGTCCACGAGCGCTTCGAGCGCCGCGAACTGGCGGCTGTCGATCCGGTTGTCGGGGAATGAGGCGAGCCAATAGGCGGTCTGCTCGCGCTTGTCTTGCGCCGTCGCCACATAGGCGTCGCGCTCGCTGTCCGTGCGGTTGGGCTGCGCGCCGAGGAACGCCGCGCGCACGGGTTCCGTCACGACACGCACGAGCTTCTCGAGCGCGATCACCGGATAGATCGCGATGGTGGCCGCCGGCAGCAGACGCTCGGGCACGACCGGCATCGGACCATGCGGCTCGCGGCGATAGAAGTCGTAGCGATACAACTCGGTATCGATCGCGGTCTGCATGGGCTGGCCCGCGGCGTGCGGCCAGTGCGCCGCGTCGGCGACGAACACGCCGTACCAGAGGCCGATCACGTAAACCGTGCGCGCGCGGTCCTCGGGCTTGATCGCGCGGCGCGTGAGCTCGAAGGCTTCGCGGATCTGCGTGACGTTCGAGCCGCTGAGCGCGGCGCTCACGACCGAAGCGCCCGACAGCTCCGCCTGGGTGAGCTTCACGGGAAAGCCGCCGACCGTGTTCGAAGCGCCGAGCAGCACCACGCGCGTGCCCGGCGTGCCGAGCACGTGGCGATTGAGCACGAAGTACTTCGCCTCGGTTTCGAATACCGTTTTGGACGCGGTGGAGGTATCGAAGGGCGCGCCGCGCCCCGGCAGCGGAAAGGCCAGCAGCGCGACGGCAATCAGCAGTGCGTAAAGCACGAGACACGCCGCCAGAAGTCTCAGGCCGGAGGTCAGGAGAATACGCATGATCAGAAGGCCCTGTAGACGAATTCGGGAGGCTGCGCATAGAGCGTGTTGACCGCCAGCGTCACGAGCAGCACGCCCGCGAGCGCGAACGCGGCGGCCAGCGGCCGCGCGGCACGGTCATGCGTGGCGGCGTTTGCTCCGTGGACGATGCGCGCGAATGCGGTCCACGCGGTCCATGCAGCCTGAGCCAGATCCGCCGCCGCGAAGCTCGCGGTGCCGAGCGCGCTCAACGCGACGAACGCAGCCAGCGCGCCCACGACGCCGAGCGCACGGCCGATCGTCGCGAGCTGGGCGAGGTCGACCCAGAGCGCCGTCACGCCCATCGTGAAATAAGCGAACGTGAGCCCGCGGCACAGATACACGTACCACGGCGCCTTGCACAGATCGCGATAGCGCGCGCGGCCGAGGCGCGCCGTCATGAACAGCTTGAACGCCTTGTTGACGCTCGCGCCAAGCCCCATCACCAGACCGTAGGCGACGAACACGGGCGTGGCGCCGTGCCAGATGCCCATCACCGCGAACGTGACGAAGAAGCCGAACACGCCGAACCACGGCGCGAGGCGCGGGTTCTCGAAGCGGCCCATCAGCGCGGCCAGCAGCGGATTGAACATGTAGTCGCGGAACCAGTTCGACAGCGTCATGTGCCAGCGGCCCCAGAAGTCGAGGAAGTTCGCCGCGAGAAACGGCTTGTTGAAGTTCTCGGGCAGGCGCATGCCGACGAGGCGCGCGAAGCCGATCACGACGTCGATGAAGCCCGAGAAGTTGTAGTAGAGGAACACGGTGTAGACGGCGGCAGTCGCGACGTAGCGCGCGCAGGCACTCGCGAGCGCGGGGTGCGCGCCCGCCTGCAACAACGCGGGACTGAGCTTGAAGAACACCACGTTGGCCGTGGCCGACACGGCGAGGATCTTGAAGTAACCCCAGATCACGCGGCGCATGCCTTCGTCCACGTCGGCGGCTTCGAGCGCGCGCGCGGCCTCGGCGTCAGCGCGATAGTCCTGAAAGCGCTGGATCGGACCCGAGATGAAGGTGAGGAAGTTGCAGGTGTAGTTGAAGTATTCCCAGACCGCGATGGGCTTGCCAATATCACCGCTCGCCGTATCGACGATCAGGTGAATGATGCGAAACAGGATGTACGAGAGCCCGAGCACGAGGTACAGGAACGGCAGTGTCGGCACGAAGCTCATGAACGAGTAGTGCTTGAGATACAGGAAGCCGACCACCACGAGCGCGATGGCCAGGCCCACCACGGCGCGGCTGTTCCAGCGCCGCACGACGCGCGTGGCGACGTAGCCGCCGACGAGCATCGCCGCGAGCGCGAGCGCCTGAGACGGCGCACGCAGATGGCTCGCAATGAACGCAACGTTTGCGAGCGCCAGCACGCTGGCGCGCCAGCGTGCGTCGCGCGAAGCGTTGACGAGGAATACGACCGCGACGCTGAAAGCAACGAATTGCCAGGACGTCAACTCCATGACTCCATCCCCGATATGAAAGTCGGCAAGAATTCCGTGAAAATCCGGCCGCAACCTGGCCGCAACCTGGCCGCACTCCGGCCACAATCCGGCCACGCCCGGTGGCCATCCGGTCACATCCGGTCAGGTCGTACGATCCGCCTTCCAGGGCCCAACGACTGTCGGTTAGGCCACACTGAGGATCAAGCAGGGGTGCGGGGCGAGGCTGCGTGCGCCACGCGCTCATTGACCGACGCGGCCACGGCCTGCGCCATCTCGTCCACCGTTATCGAAGTCATGCAGCGGTGTTTTTCGGCCTCGCAGGTATGGAGCCAGCAGCCGGCACATTCGGTCTTGTGAAAGATCACCTTGTGACCCGTCCCGAACGGGAACCAGACCTTGGACATCACGCGCGCGGAAAACGGCGCCACGCATTTGGTCCCCACTGCGGCGGCCAGATGCATGGGGCCGGAGTCCGGACCCATGTAGAGCGTTGCCCTTTCCAGAACGGCCGCCGTCTCGCGCGGCGCGAGCTGACCGCAAAGGTTCAGCTTCGCACCTTGCCATCCGGCGGCGATCTGCTCCGCCATCCCGGTGTCCGCCGCCGAGCCGAGGAAGACCATCCCCATCTCCGGATACGCCTGCGACAGCGCCTCGCATAGCGCGCGCCACCGCTCACGCCCCCAATCCGTGGTTTGCCGGTTGCTGCCGGGGGCGCACGCGAAGAAACGCATGCCGCGCATCGGCGCAAGCTTTTCGCTCGCGACCCACCGCTCCGACGGCGTCAAATGCAGGTCCCAGTTCTCGGGCCGCTCGATGCCTGCATCACCGAGCTTGCTGAGCGAGCGTGCGAGCCGGGACGCTTCCGGCTCCCACTCATGCGACTGCGCATCGACGTGATGCTCGAGCGGGCCGCCATCGCCCATGCCATAGATGCGCTTGATGCCGGCCAGCCGGAAGAACGCCTGGTCGCGATGCATATATTTGACGCGCCCGAACTCCGACAGGTAAATCAGCACCTGCGGACGATACAGCCGGATCTTCAGCAGCAGGGCGAGCTTGTCCAACCACGTGTTGACGCCGATCTGAATCAGCCAGAACTTGTCGATGAGCCCGGAGCCCTCCAGGATCGAGACTGAAGCCGCGCTTCGGCTGACGCGCGGGCGATTCGTCACCATCACCCGTTTTGCCTGCGGAAAGGTACGCGCGACGAGGTGCAAGCACGGCAGCGTGATCACCGTATCGCCGAGACTGCCGATGCGGTAAATCAGTACCCTCTTGATGGTGTTGTCTGGCACGGTTCCTCCCCCATCCGGATTCCTGGCCCGGCCGCCACTGACGGTGGCCATCTGGTCAGGTCGTACGATCCGCTTTCCGGGGCCGCGCGACTGTCGGTTAGGCCACACTGAGGACCGGGCAAGGGCGCCAGGCGAGGCCACACGCGCCAGACATGCACCGCACGTGACCCACGCGTAACCCCGCGCGCGCCATGCGTGCGTTATACGTGCGTCATACGTGCCGCACACGTCATACGTGGCCTGGCGCAACGAGACGCGCCTCAACGTGGCCGAGAGCACAGTCGGGCGCGGCGGCGACCCGCACAATGCGTGAAGCGCACCGTTGCGGGTCGCGCCCGCTCGCGCCCGATCACGCGCCCCGAGCCCGATCACGCGCGCCGAGCCCGCATCGCGCCGCGCCGCTCATGAGGAGCCCCCTCCATGACCCTGTTGTCGGACGCGCTCGCACGCGAGCGCAATAACTTCGACCTCGTGCGCCTGCTCGCCGCCGCTGCGGTGGTCTACGCGCACTCGTTCGTGGTCCAGTCACCCGATGGACACACGGACCTCGTCGCCGCCCTGCTCGGCTTCGACTATTCCGGCAGCCTCGGCGTGTTCGCGTTCTTTTTGCTAAGCGGCCTGCTCGTGACCGCGAGCTTCGACCGGCAACGCTCCGCCATGCGTTTCGTCATCCTGCGCACGGCGCGCATCTGGCCGGCCATCGCCGTGGCGTCGCTCGTCGCGATCTTCATCATCGGGCCGTTCCTCACCACGCTGCCCTTGCGCAAGTACTTCGCCTCGGGCCTCACGTGGGGCAATCTCGACAGCTTCTCCGTCATCATGCTCGGCAAGCCGATACAACTGCCCGGCGTCTTCGAGACAAATCACGCGCCCAACGCAATCTACGCGCCGCTGTGGACGCTGCCGATCGAAGTGCGCTACTACATCGTCGTGCTCGTGACGGGCGTGCTGGGTTTGCTGAAGAGCCCGCGCAGAATGCTCGTGGCCGTGTTGATCGGCATGGTGCCGTTTCTCGTTCATCCCCATTTAGAGCCGCATGTGCACTTCACGCTGCGCGATCTGGCGAACAAGCCTGGCGGCCCCAATGGCTATGCTTACTTTCCCGAGCCCGTTTTTATGACCGGCATGTTGCTT
This sequence comes from Paraburkholderia tagetis, assembly GCF_022213065.1. Classification (GTDB taxonomy): domain Bacteria; phylum Pseudomonadota; class Gammaproteobacteria; order Burkholderiales; family Burkholderiaceae; genus Paraburkholderia; species Paraburkholderia tagetis. The sequence goes on along the minus strand of NZ_JAKLJA010000017.1, from coordinate 131,518 downwards.
TATGCGTTGCGCGATCGCATTCATATCTGCGGCTGGGTTGCTGTGGCACTGTTCGCGGTGTATATCGGCCTGCGCGGCACCGCGCTCGCACAACCCATGTTTTACGTGGCGTTCGGGTATGGCGTGCTGTGGGTCGGGACCACGCCGCTGCTGCATCGCTTCGCGCCGCGTAATGACTACTCGTTCGGGATCTATATTTATGGATTCGCTACTCAGCAGGTTGTCGCGCATTTTTGGCCGAATCTCGATCATCTGAGCGCGCTGTGGATTGCTGCGCCTGGCGTGTTCGCGTGTGCGTTCGTATCGTGGCATTGTGTTGAGAAGCCTGCAATCAAGTGGACGCGCCGGCGGCTTGCGAGGGCGCGTAAGGAGGCGCAGGATGCTGCGCGCATGGATGGGGTCGCGGTGCGCTAGGTGCTTCGGTGCAGTTGCTCTTTCGCGGTTGCTCTTTCGCGGTTGCTCTTTCGCGTTTCCTTGTGTTCGTGTCGGTCTATTAGCGTTGCCCCTGTGCGGGGCGGCACCTACTTTTCTTTGCAGCCGCAAAGAAAAGTAGGCAAAAGAAAGCGGCTCAAACCGCCAGTGTGACGCCGTCCACCTCTTGCCTTATATCGAAGTGGTTCCGGGGCATCCGTCACCTCGCACCTTCAAACTCAGTGACAAAGGGCCCACACATCCCGCTGCTCGCTACGCGCGCAGCGGTCGGGTATGCATGGGAAACCAGGCATGCTGCCTCGGCACTCGAATGCGCATGCACTGCATCAATGCACAGGCATCCTGATGGTTTTGGATTATGCCCCACGGCGCGCGTAGCGCCGCCGGAGGTATGAGCCCTTAGTCACTCTGTTATACGGCGCGTGATGACAGACGCTCCGGAACCGCTCCGATCACAGGCAAGAGGTGGACGGCGTAACACTAGCGGTGTGAGCGGCTTTCTTTTGCCTACTTTTCTTTGCCGCTGCAAAGAAAAGTAGGTGCCGCCCCGCACAGGGGCAACGCTAATAGACCGACACGAAAACAAGGAAACGCGAAAAACGAAAACCGAAAAACGAAAAACAAGCCTCAACCACGCCCCGATATACGACGCGGCATCGCCTGCCGCACGAACGATGCGCGCCGCTCCTGCCCATCGCGTGCCTGAGCACGCCCCACAGCAAGCTCGGGTTGCGCATCGGTGGTAACAACAACGGGCCCCTTGCGCACGACCGCCCTCGCGCGGCGCCGCGCGCGCACCGTCAAACCGCCAGCGGCAGCAGCCAGCACATAAAAGCTCACGCCCAGATCAAAAACCGACGCCGACACCGACGCCACGATCAGCGCCGCATACACACCGTGGCGCGCAGCATAGGCAACCGCGCGATCAGTGCCCGGATACTCGCGCGGAATCGGCGTCAAAGCAGTCCTGACGAAAAACAGCCCATAAAAAACCGCCCCGGGCACACCAAGACTCGCGAGCACGACCATCACGAAACTCGACACGCGAATGCTGCCGATGCCCACACCCATGCCATAGGTATCGAGGAAGTTCGTGAACGCCTGGCTATTGAAGCTCGAACGCTCCACGCCGGATGAGCTGTCGACCTTGGCCAGTATCGTTGCGTCGACGAAGTCGCTCAGCGCCCGCACCACGCCCGGCATGAACAGCGCGATATAGAACGCCGCCAGCACGCCCACGCAGACCATGACGGTCCACATGCGTGCTTTGCGCGCGCCCGCCGCAGCCGAGATGCGGCTCGGCCGGCTCGCGAGCAATACGAGCAGATAGGCGGCAAGACCCACATAGGCGCTGCCCGAAGTGGAGATCAGGAGCAGCATGCCGGTGGCTGCCGCGAGCGCGCCCGATACTTTGGGCCGATAGCCCACCAGCCACATATTGATGCAGACCGCGAAGAGTTGCAGCGTAAAAAACGCGAATGCCGAGGCCTCACTGAAGGTGCCGCCAATGCGCAGCATGCCGCCGAGTTCCAGATTGGTGTTGTAGGCATATTGCGCCGTCTTCACGAACGCGAGCGCATCGACACCGGCAAAATGGCCGCCGATGTCCATCAAGGCGGCAAGCACGTCGAGCGCCGTAAGCACGAGCACGGCCTTGCCGAGCACGTCGTACGCGCCGCGGCACTTCATGAGCACATACGCGCTGCAGAACACCACGAGGTCGCTTACGCAGTAGAACGACTGGGAGAGATTGCCCGAGACCGGCCGCAGCGGCGTCAGCAGGCCTTCGGTGTTCGGATCGGCGCTGCGGTCGAAAACCGTGAAGACCAGCGTGGAGCCGGCGAGCACGCGCGGCAGCACGATGGCGCCGAACACGCCCCAGGCGCAGGTGCAAAAGAGCCAGAAGCCCGGCTTGCCGATCGAGATCGACTCGCTCAGCATCTTGCCGCCGCCCAGGTTGAATGCGCGGATCGCGAAGAACACGAGAAACAGATTGGCCGGCATGATGCCGATGCCGCCGGGCAGCACGATGGCCACCGCGCACGCGAGCACGCAGGACACCACCAGCGCGTAGATCGACCAGCGATATGACGCGTTGAGCGCGAACAGGCCGAAGAGAAACACGATGCCGCCGTATGCCGAAAGTCCCACTTCAATCCCCCACGACCCATGCGCGCATGCCAGCACGCACCGGATAATTACGCCGCGCCTGCCCAAGTTTCGCGAGTTTCGCGAATTGCGCGAGCCTCAGAGCTCGAGAATGCGCTGCGGATGGATGACGCCTTTCATCATGTCGACGAACGCGAGTACGTTGCCCTTCAGGCGGCCGCGATAGTCGACCAGCGGATGGCCGCGCACGCTGTGATAGAGGTTCGAGCACAGGTGGCGCGAAATGAAACGCCAGGCGCGGCGCGGATGCATGGTGTGCTTGCGCGCGAGGTAGAGCGGATTGGCGATCTGCGAGTAGCCGAAGCGCACGCCCGAGGTGCGGCCACGCTTGGTGCCCAGATGCACGCCGATGCTTCCGGGCTCGTACACGACCGTCCCGAGCAAAAGCGCATGCGCCGTGAAGTCGTAGTCCTCCTGCCAGCCGTACAGCGGCAAGGCCTCGTCGAAGCGGCACTGGCGGATCACGCGGTCGACGAACGCCATGTTGCAGCCATACGCGCAGCCAATCTCGCGGCGCTCGCCCGAGGCCCAGTGCGGTTCGCGCTCGCGCTCGCCCGACAGGTAGCGCAGCGCATCGGCTTCGCTGATGCCGCTGCCCTTGACACCGTCGGCCAGCAGTTGGCCGGTCATGCCAATCACGTCGTCACGCTCCGTGAAGAGCGCCTCGCAGGCGCGCAGCCAGCCGCGGTGCGGCCGGAAATCGTCGTCGAAAAAGCTCGCGAACCAGCGCTCGCCCGAGGCCGCGTCCGGTGCGTCCTTCAGCAGCGCCTCGATGCCCACGTTGCGCTGGGTCGTGCTGCCCGGCTTGTCGCCGACCAGCAGCGCCACGCGCGTCGACGCCAGCAGCGGATGGCCCGCCGCATCGGGCAGATCCGCCGCGCTCGCGCCCACGATATACACGCCGTCCGGCCGCGCGTCCTGGTCGTGCAGAAAGTCGAGCAGCGTCGCGGTCTCCACCGGCCGTCCCTTGGTCGCCACGATGACGTACCTCTTCATGCAAATCCCCCGGTGCCCGAATTGTCGAGGTGTTGCTTGCCGCAATTGATTGGCGTTACTGACTGAATGCGTGGCCGCGCCGGCCGCTCACGCGGAACGCCAGCGCCGTCGTATGAGCGACGGCACATCGCCCGCGCCACCCGTGCCACCCGCACCACGGTTGGCCTCCACCGTGCGCTCGACGATGCCCATAAAATCGCGCCGGAAGCGCTCGGCGGTGAAGCGCTGCGCGTTATGGCGGCACACCTCGGAACGAAACGGCACATGCGCCTCGAAACGCGCGATCGCATCGACGATGGCGTCCACGCTCTGCTCGCTGAAGAAGAGCCCCGTCGCGCGCTCGGGGTCGTGCGAGTCGATCACCGTCTCGCGCGCGCCGCCACGACCATAAGCGATCACGGGCGTACCGCACGCCTGCGCCTCCACCACCGAGATGCCGAAGTCCTCCTCGGCCGCGAACACGAACGCGCGCGCACGCTGCATGTGGTCGACCAGCACGCTGTCCGGCTGATAGCCGAGCAGATCGACGTTGGGCGCGGCGAGCACTTTGCATCGCTCGAAGTCGGGGCCATCGCCGATCACGACGAGGCGCTTGTCCGGCATCACCGCGAACGCCTCGACGATGAGCGGAATGCGCTTGTACGGCACCATCCGCGAGGCAATCAGAAAGAAGTCCTCGTGCTGCGCACCGAGCCCGAAGCGCTCGACGTCGACGGGCGGATAGATCACGACCGCCTCGCTGCCGTACACCTTGCGGATGCGCCGCGCGACGAAACCCGAATTGGCGACGAACGCATCCACGCCGTGTGCCGTGCGCTGGTCCCAGATGCGCATGTAGTGCAGCAGGCTGCGCGCGAGCCAACTCTTGACGCCGCGCCTGAGGCCGGCTTCGTCGAGATACTGGTGCTGCAGGTCCCACGCGTAGCGAATCGGCGAGTGCACGTAGCTCACGTGCACCTGGTTGGGCCCGGTCAGCACGCCCTTGGCCACGGCATGGCTCGACGAGAGCACGAGGTCGTAGCTGGACAGATCGAACTGCTCGACGGCGAGCGGCATGAGCGGCAGATAGGCGCGAAACGACGACTTCGCGCGCGGCAGATGCTGGATGAACGAGGTGCTCGCATGCTTGCCGCCGAGCGCGTCGCGATGCTGCTCGGGAAAGAAGTCGACGATGCTGTAGAGGTCGGCGTTGGGGAACATGCGGATGATCTGCTCGAGCACCTTCTCCGAACCCGCATACGAAACGAGCCAGTCGTGAACGATCGCCACCCGGCCATAGCGCCCCGCATCATCGGCCCCGTCCGCCCCGAGCGTCGGATGCGTCCGGCGCGGGGCGTGACTGGAAGGGCCGGCGTGAACTACATGAGCCATGGCGAGATCTCCTCGATCAACTTGACGGCGGTGGCCCGCCATGTGAGCGCTGCCGTGCGCTCGCGGCCGCGCGCGCGCAGCGTCTCGCGCAGCGCGGCGTCGGCGGTGACGCGCTCTAGCAGCGCGGCGAGCTGCGCGGGATCGTCGGGCGAGGTGTAGAGCACGGCGTCTGCGCAAGCCTCCACGACCGACGGCAGGCGCGAGGCGATCACCGGACAGCCGAGCGCGAGCGCCTCGACGGGCGGCAGTCCGAACCCCTCGTAGCGCGACGGATAAACGAAGCAGGCGGCGCGCCGGTAGAGCGAGACGAGCGCTGCGTCGCTCACGTAGCCGAGGTGCTTCACGAAACCGGGCAGCGCGCCGCCCGAGGCGCCGTACACGCGCGCATCGCCGCCGCCCACGACCACGATGTCGAACTGGGCGTCGCGTATCAGTTGCGCCGCCTCGGCCACGAGCTGGAAGTTCTTGTGGCGGTTCAGGCTGCCCACCGCGAGCACGAAGGGACGCTCTCCTTGTCCTCCCACGTCCTGCGCCCCGAGCATGCGCAGCATGTGCTCGCCGCTTTCGTAGACCACGCCGATCTTCGCGAACGGAATGCGATACGCCTCGCACAGTTCGCGCCGCGAGAATTCGGAGACGGTGATCACGCGGCGCGCGATGCGCCCGATGCTCGGCGCCATCAGCCGGTACCAGGCGACGAACGAGCGGCTGTAGCTGTCCGGCACGCGCGCGGGCGCCGCGTCGTGCAGCACGGTCACCTGGCTGCGATACATGAGCGGCCCCGAATTGCACAGGTTCAGCAGCAGGCCGCCGCGCACCGCCTGAGGCAGCGCGAATTGCTCCCAGCGCAGGCCGTTGCCCTTGCCGCTCGCGCGCAGTTGCACGTGCGAGAACGGGTTCGGCATCCCGGCAAGCGCGGCCGGCACGACGATCTGCGCGCGCAGGCCCGCCACGATCGGGTCGCCCGCCGCGATCAGCTCGTCGATGGCGCGCACGGTCTCGAAGGCGAAGCGGTCGACGCCCGTGGCGCGGCGGCCGAGAAAGCGGCCGTTGATCACCAGTGGGCGGGCTTGCGGAGTGTTCATCGGCATGATCCGGACAGGTTCGATCTTCAGCCGCGCGCGGCCACTGAGCCGCGCATGGCAAACCGCGCAGCGGGGTTCGAGATGTATCGAAGCGCGAAATGATTGATCTGACGCGATGGAATCAGGCACATCAGCGTGAGGCCCAGCGCGCCCGCCTTCTTGCCCGCGCTCCAGTACGGGTTGCCCACGAGCGAGGCGAAATAGCGGCGCGACTCGAACATCAGCCAGCGCCAGCGCTCGACGGTCGACGCTTCGTAGAGCCGCACGCACAGCCGGTTCTTCTCGTACGAAAAATCGATGAAATGCGCCGGCAGATCCTCGCCCAGGCGCGTGCGGATCATGTGTCGCAAAGTCTCCCAGCGCCACGGGAACGAACGCTCCACTTCACTCACGTCCTCGCAGTTGCCAAGCGAGAGTCCCGCCTGACCAATCGAGTCGCCGCGCTTGTCCTCGGCCTTGCGGTGCACGCGGTAGCCGCCCAGCGTGCTATCGAGCGCGCAGATCGCGCCCGTGAGCGCAATGCCGTAGATCGCGAAGAAGTCAGCCGCCTTGCGGTGCTGCCACGACATCGGGATGGGAAAGACCGAACGCAGCGCGCTCACACGGTAGGCGTTACCCGAGGCCGGCGGCGAAGGATAGAGCCAGCCGCGCCGCAACAGCGCGGCGCAGTCGCTCGGCGGCGTGGAGTGCGGCACGCGCACGCCGGTGCGCACGCCCTCCTCGCTGATCACGTCGAGCCGGAACTGCACCTTGGCGTAGTTGCCCGACCCGAACGCGCGCAGCACTTCGCCGCAGGCATCCGGGTAGAGGATGTCGTCCGAGTCGAGAAACAGCACGTACTCGGTCTGCACGAGCGCAAGGCCGAGGTTGTAGACGGAAGACTGTCCCTGGTTCTCCTTGAAAACGGGCGTCACGCGCTCACCGAAGCTTTCGATGATCGTGCGCGAATCGTCCGTGGAGCCGTCGTCGATCACCAGCACGCGTACGCATTCGTCCGAGCCCGGCCGCGCATTCATCTGCACGTTCGCGAGCGCCGACTCGATCGCTTCGCGCAGGAAGCGTGCGTAGTTGTAGTTGCCGATGACAACGGTGATGTCCTTCATGGCGTCAGCTCCCGGTCACGCCACCTTGCGGCTCGGTGTAGCTCGCATAGCCGTAGGCGGCGTATTCGCTGCCGTACTTGCCGGGCCGCGAGGTCATGTCGTTGAAGATCACGCCGCGAATCGGCACGCCGATCTGCTCGAAGCGGCGCACCGATTCGCGCAGCTCCGAGACGCTCGTCACGCCGTAGCGCGCGATCAGGAACACCGTGCCCGCGAGATTGGCCACGATGCCCGAGTCGGCCACCGGCAGGATCGGCGGCGCGTCGATCAGCACGACGTCGTAGATGCCGTCCGCCCACTGCGCGAAGCGCTGGAAGCTGCGGCTCTTGAGCAGCTCGCTCGCGTTCGTCACGTAGCCGCCGTTGGCGACGAAATCGACACCCGGCATGACCTGCTGATGCACGACCTGGTCGTAGCCGCCGTCCTGCTCGACGATGTCGGTGATGCCGGGGCTCGACGGCACGCCCACATGCCGGTTGAGCGAGCCGCGCCGCAAGTCGGCGTCCACCAGCAGCACGCGCTTGCCCGACGAGCCGAGCAGCGCCGCGAGGTTCACCGAGACGAACGATTTGCCCACCACGGGCGTAGGCCCGGCCAGCAGCACGATGCGATTGGACGCCTCCTCCAGCGCGAATTCGAGCGCGCTGCGGAAGCTGCGCAGGCTCTCGACGGCCGCGTCGAACGACGCCGTGCGCGCGAGCACCGTGGTCATGCCCGGCGTGCTCGACGGCAGGCGCCGCGTGAGCACATGCTGCACGCGGCTGCGCGGCACGGCCGCGTAGACCGTGAGGCCCGTGCCCACTTCGATGTCGTCCACCACGGCAATGCCGCTGTTGAGCTTGCGCTTGAGCAGGGCGAACGCCACGCTCACGAACAGTCCCGTGAGCAGCGCGGCCACGAGGATGAACGCGCGCTTGGGCCGCACCGGGCTTTCGGGTACGGCGGCGCCGTCGATCAGACGCACGTTCGAGACCTTGCCGGCCTTGAGCAGACGCAGTTGCTCCTTGTTGTTCAGCAGGTTCGTGTAGATGTTGGTGTCCACCGTCACCTCGCGCTGCAACCGCAGCACGCCCTGTTCGAGCGGCGGCAGCGCGCGCGTTTGCGTGGCGAGCAGGGCGAGCGACTTCTGCGCCTCGTCGAGCTGCCCGTCGATGGCGATCACGGCCGGGTTGTCCGACGTGAAGCGCGCGAGCAGTTGCGCGCGCTGCTGGCGCAAGTCGGCGATGCGCGACTGCGCCAGCGCGGAGCTTTGCAACAGCGCCGTGGCTTCGGCGCCCAGGTCCACCGCGCCGTGCGCCGAACGAAACGCGTTGAATTCGCTCTCCGCTTTTTCGAGTTGCGCCTTCAGTTCGGGCAGTTGCTTGTCGAGGAAGGCGATCTGCTTTTCGGCTTCCTCCTGCGTGCGCTGCACGTTCTGCCGCACATATTCGTTGCCGATGGCGTTCAGGATCGCGGCGGTCTTGACCGGATCCGCGCCTTCGAGCGCGACGCCGATCACGTCGGATTCCTTACCTTTCTCGGAGATCATCAGGCCGGTTTGCAGGGCCTGAATCGCGGTGAGTTCGGAGCTGCGGACGATCTGGAACGTCACGCCGGGGTGCGCGTCGATCGAATTGACGAGCAGGTCGATCGCGCCACCCGGCACTGTCACGTGCAGCGGCTCGCCAACCTTGCCCTCCATTTGCACGCCGTCGTGGCTGAGCGTGTAGGCGCCGTCGGGCTTCGTGGTGAGAACGAAGCGCACGCCATGAAGCCGGTCGGGCACGTCGAAGCGCGCCACGTCGATGGCCTCGTTGCCCCACGCGTAGCCGCCCCAGCCCGACCATCCCGACATGTGCAGATGATGCGCGACCCACTGGCCGACCACCGGGAAAAAGCGCGGCGTGACGTCGAGATAGAGCCGCGTCGAGTCCACCGCGCGCGAAACGATCATGCGCGAGCGCAGCACCTCGATCTCGGCCGAGGCCGCGGTCTTCACCGCGAACATCGACGACAGATCGGCCAGCGCGCTCTTGGCGGAATTCTGGTTCTCCTCGACCTGAACGAGAACGTCGGCCTGATAGATGGGCTGCGCGAGCAGTGCGTACGCGCCGCCGACGACCGCGAACAGCGCGGTGACGATGGCGATCATCTTGCGGCTCTGGTAGAGCGTGTCGAGCACGCCGCTGATATGGCCGCCCTCGGGAGGCGCGGGTAGCCCCTGTTCAGGGGGCCCTTCGAGCAGGTAGTCACGCTGGTTCATCTGTTCTCTCCATTGGGGCGCCGGCAGCCATGTCCGGCAGAGGCGGTGCCCTATGTCTTATGCGATTAGTAGCCCACGGCGCGGCCGGCTGCGGCCGCCTGGGTGGCCGGCAGGATCATGTTGATGACACGGCTCCACTTCACGAGCGCGGAGGCATCGACGAAGACGACATCGTTGGGCTTGAGCTCGAATGCGTCGGCCGTGGCCATCGCGGCGGCCGACGAGGCGTCGAGATGGAAAACCTGAGGTTTGGAGGACTCGCGCCCGCGCACGACGTACACCTGGGAGGCGTCGCCCGATGTCTGGCTGATGCCGCCCGCGTCGCCCAGCGCCTGATTCAGCGACATGTGGCCGTTGTTGAACATCACGCCGCCGGGACGCTGCACTTCGCCGATCACGAAGACCTTGCTGTCCGCCTGCGCGAACACGCGCACGAGGTCGCCGTCGCGCAGGACGATGCGGTCCGGGTTCACGCCTTTGCGGATCATGTCGGGCATGTCCACGACCACGGTTTCGTCGCCGCGCGTGACCGCCACGCGCGAGCGGTCCGACTTCTCGGTGAAGCCGCCCGCGCGGTTGACCGCCTCGGGGAGGGTCATCGGCATGTCGTTGAGCACCTGCACGCCCGGCGTCTTCACTTCGCCGTCGAGGTAGACGCGTTTGCTGCGATAGGTCTGGATGCGCACCGTGACCTGGGGCTGGCGCACGTATTTCGCGAGCTTCTCCGCGAGCGCGTCGCGCACGCCCATCTCCGTGAGCCCCGCGACCTTGAGCGGACCAATATAGGCATACTGGATGAAGCCGTTCGTATCGACGGTATAGCCCTGCGCGACCGAGTTGGCGCCGGACGCATCGGCGCCGTTGCCCGAGGCCACCGAGCCCGGCATGTTGAGCTCGGGGTGATCCCACACCACGATGCTCAGGATGTCGCCCGGCCCGACTTCATACGGCTTGGCCTTGGCGAACAGCGACTGGACGCCCTTGGGCACGCCGGTAGGCCGCGCGGCGCGCTCCGTCTCGACCAGCTCGCGCGTGATTTCGATCAGCGAGCCCGCAGGCGCGCCGTCCGCACCCGCCTTCGCCAGCGTGCTCGCCGCGAGGTTCGTGCCGCTCGGCACGGTGGAACCGGTGGTCGCCAGCGCCCCGCCGCCCGAACCCGACGCCATGCTGCTATAGCTCATGCCCGGCGAAAGCATGCAACCGGCCAGCGCCGCAGCCGCTGCCGCGGACACCAGCCCCTTCGCCAGCCTCACGGGCTGCACAAAATCGAGCGCGCGCGCGTGCCACGACGGCGCGTGCGCTCGTTCACGCGGTCGTTCCGGTCGTTCACGCGATCGTTCCGCTCGTTCCAGTCGTTCCAGTCGTTCCGCTCGGTCCGCTTGATTCGCTCGTTCCGGGCGGACCGCCTGCTGCAGCAAACGCCTGCTTGCCCGGCGCGCATCCGCCAGCCATGTCCCGCACACCTTGCTGAGTCCCATCGTCCTACCCCCAATCTTGCGTTTGGCCGTCCCGTGACGTCGTGTGCACCACGAATCCCGGCCTGCGAACTTCAGTCCTCGCCCTGCGCTTCGTGCCGCTCCCTGCGTGTGTGCTTCAACTTCCTCCCGCCACACCGAACACCGAACCTTTACGCCCTCAACCGGTTCCTCCCTGATTGCCCCATTGCCGTCTTTTTTCTTGTCCCTGTGTCAGGTGCACATACCGGCGCGCCAGCGGCCGTTCCTCGCCTGTTCCTAGCATCAATACGCGCCAGTTCCTCGAATCACCACGAAGAAGGTCTTGAAGAGAATCTCGATGTCCCGATGCAGCGACCAGTTCTGCACGTAGTTCACGTCGAGCGAAACGCGCGTCGCGTAGTCGGTCTCGCAGCGCCCGCTCACCTGCCAGAGCCCCGTGATGCCGGGCGTCGCCATCAGGTAGTACTTGCTGTTGATGCCGTAGCGCTCCAGTTCCTGGTCGATGATGGGGCGAGGTCCGACGAGGCTCATCTCGCCACGCACCACGTTCCAGAGCTGCGGCAGTTCGTCGAGACTCGAGCGGCGCAGGAAGTGGCCGATACGCGTGACGCGCACGTCGTGCTTGAGCTTGAACTCGCGCTCCCACTCGGCGCGCGCCTCGGGGTCGGTGGCGAGCAGTTGCTTGAGCACCTCCTCCGAATTCACCACCATCGAGCGAAACTTCAGACAACGAAACTTCTTGCCATTGCGCCCGACCCGCGTATGACCGTACAACGCGGGCCCGCCATCGCTCTTCACGATCAGCGCCAGCAAGAGGAGCGCAGGCAGCAGCATCACGATCAGCATGGAGCCGACCACAATGTCGAACACGCGCTTCACCGCATGCCGCGCCGCGCCCATGCGCGAGCGCGCATCGAGCTGCGCCACCGGCACTCCCGGCACTCCGGGCACCGCGTGCACCACCGGCGCAAGCTGCACCACTGGCACCAGCGCCCCGAGCGGCTCACGCACCGCGTGCACCACCGGCGCAAGCTGCACCACCGGCACCAGCGCCCCGAGCGGCTCATGCACCGCGTGGCTGCGCCGCAACCACGCACCCGCGTGACGCGCCGCGCTGAATCCACTGACGAAAAGCGCGTGCGAAGCGAGCAGCGAAATACCTGTGGTCAGCGTCCAGTGGATGAACCACGGCATGGAAATCAGATGATCTCGATGCAGGCCATAAAGCAGGGCCAGCGCGCAAAGCTGCACCGCGAGCCACGCAAACGCCGTGCGGCTCGCGACATTCATGACCGAGCGGCTGCCGCGCGACGGATAGGTGCCGCACGCGGGAAACACGGACAACGCCAGCGCCGCCACGAAGGCGACGAGCGTGGGATCGAGACGATGCGCCGGGCTCACGTCGGGGAGGTTCAGATTCAGGTGCACGGCTCCAAACGCACCCAGCACGATAAGCGCGATATCGATCGCGCGATGGACTAGCGCATACATATCCCTACCCCAAAAACGTGGCGTGTTCAGTGAACGTATTCGCCCCCATGCAGCGCGTTGCTGTCGTGTCACCTGCAACGGTCATCTGGCGTCGGTGCCGAACGGTGTGTGCTTCCCCGTTCGCCGCCACCCGAGACGACACGCGCAGATCGTCCTGTCCACGCAGTACGCTTTTGTTGAGGATCCCGGCACTGCTCGTGCGATGTCCGGGTCCATATCGACACGGTACGAGGAGCGCAGCGGCGATTCCGTGCGCAACCCCACCAACGGTTTGTGATCGTCGTGAAAGGATTTATCGCGCGGCGTGCAAGCACGCGCGGCAGATGCGATTGCGCGCGCAACCGCACCGAAAGCGGTGCATTTCACTGATCAATTGATTGATCGAAGGAATGCATGCGGCGCCATGAATTCACATCGCGTGGCTATGGCGCGTGGGTTTTCGTATGGGTTTTCGTATGGGTTTTCGAATTAGTCTGCGCATTGCCGCTTTTTCAATTTGCCGGACGAAAGCGTGCGCTATGCGACGAACCTTCAGCGAACCTTCATCGAAACTTCAGCGCACCTTGGCCACGCCCGCATAACGTCCGCCGAAAAACACGAGCGGTGCGCGCTCGTCGAGCGAAAACGCCATGACCTCTCCCACGAACAACGTGTGATCGCCGCACGCATGGCGATCGGTCATGCGCAGCCCGAAGCGCGCGACCGCACGCTCCAGCAGCACGACGCCGTCGAGCCCGTCCACTTCCGTGAAGCGCGGCGCGAGCCAGCTTTGCGGCTCGCCCGCGAAATGACGGCTATGGGGCTCCTGCTCGTCGGAGAGGACGCTCACGCCAAAGCGCTCGGCGCACATGAGCCGTTCGTGCATGCGCGCATGCTGCCCGACCGACACCACGATGAGCGGCGGCCGCAGCGAGCCCGACATGAATGCGTTGGCCGTCATGGCATGGAGCGTGTCGCCGCTGCCTGTAGAGATCACCACCACGCCGGTCGCGAAGTGCCCAAGCGCGGTGCGCAGCCGCCGCTCGTCGAAGCGCGGCGGCTCGCCTGCCTGCGTTGCCGCGCTTGTTGCCGCGCTTGTTGCCGCGTTTTTTGCCGCGCTTGTTGCCGCGTTGGTCGCCACGTTTTTTGCCACGTTGGTTGCCACATTCGTTGCCACGCTCTTCGCCACATTCGTTGCCGTGGCCGCGCTGCACTGAACATCGACGTCATGCGTCGCGCGCGCCCCGCTCGCGGCTGGTTCGCTCATCGCGAGCCCGTGTGCGTTCATGGCCGGTCTCCTTGCTGAGGCCTTCCCGGAAGACCCGGCGCCGTAGCGGATTTCAGCCGATCGCAACCGCTGCGCGATCGCCCCACGCCGCCGGTGCATCATCAAGACACTTTGCGCGCGATGAAGTGCAGCCACCACGCGTCGCTGGTCTGCTGCCCGGGCGGGATCAGATCGCCTTCGCAACTGCCATACACCGCGTCGACCTCGAAGCCCAGCGCTTCGAGCTGCCGGCGCTGCTCGGGCAGCGTGGTGTAGACGATCACAATGCCGAAGTAGTGCGCCGCCGCCGTGCGGATCGAATACCCCTCGAAGTCGCGATGCAGGCGCACATTGCGCCGGTAATTCCACGTCGCGAGCGGCAGCAGGCGCGCGGCGCGCAGCACGCGCCAGCCAAAGCGCAGCGGATTCGCGCAAAGGCGCGGCAGCAGTTGCCGCGGCCGCTCGTCGAAGCCGGGGCCGCCCCGGTTGTGCGTCGAAAAGAGCACGAGGCCGCCGGGGCGCGTCACGCGATGCATCTCGCGCAGGATGCGCACGCGGTCGTCGTAGTCCACGCAATCGATGCCGTTCCAGCTAAATGCTGTCAACGCGAAGTGGTCGCTCGGCAGCGCAGCCATGTCGCGCGCATCCATGTGACGCAGATCCACGCCGGGAAAGCGCTTGCGCGACTGCTCGAGCAGGCTCGCCGTGTAGTCGATGCCCGTATAGTCGGACGACATATGCATCATGAGCGGCACCGTGCGGCCCGCGCCGATGCCGATGTCGAGCAGCGGCTGGCCCCGGCATTCGTTTGCAATGCGCGCGAATGCGGCCTCCTCTCCCGCGTCGGTCCACATCTTCTCCCGCGTGAATTCGCGAAAGGCGTCGCGCGTCGTCCACGCTCGCTGATTGATCTGATCAAGCGGAAGCTGCATGTCCATTACGCCTCTCCAATGAGGTTCGAGACCCTGGGCCGCATATCGGCCGCACGCGGCGCAGCGGCACGCGCAGTCCGCCGTGGCGGACATCGCGCTCATTAGAACAAAGGGCCTTGCGCGCATCTGTACGCGCGCACACACACTTTCAGGCGGTTTTGGGCGCAATCTGCGGCTCGGCGGCAATGCAGCGGCGCAAGGTCGGCAGCACTTCGGTACAACGCGCTTGAGTGCGCTGCCGCACCGACGCCAACAGATACCTTTCCGTTAAATACGAGCCATTGACGCGCAGCCTGCCGACATCGCACGCGCGGGCATGGATCGTCGAAACCCGCACCTGAATCGAAGCGCCATTCACCCGAGGGGGCACCTCCGCCATGAAAACCGCACTGCGACGCATTCTTTCCGAATCGGCCCGTCTCGACGTACCGGCCGATGCGCTGGCCGACGATGCCGATCTCTACGCCGCGGGTCTTTCTTCACTCGCGACGGTCCATCTGATGCTCGCCATCGAAGACGAGTTCGGCATTGAGATCCCGGACCGCATGCTCACGCGGCGCCTGTTTTCGAGCATCGACTCGCTCGCCGCCGCGGTCACCGAGCTGCAGCAGGCAAAGGCGGCAGCATGAACGCCCCCCATACCGATGCCGCCGTGGAGCCCGAGCGGCAGGCCCCCGCCCCGGCGGATGCGTGCGCAAACGATCAAGCGGATGCTGCGGCCGATGTTCAGACGGAAGCTCCCGCGCAAGACCCTGCAACCGGCACGTGGCGCGAAGCGGCGCAGCGCGCGGCACAAGTCGCCGCGCGCCACGCCGACCATGTTGACCGCGAAGCACGCTTTCCGGTGGAAGCCTTCGATGCGCTCAAGTCCGAGCGCCTGCTCTCCGCGATGGTGCCCTCGCGCTTTGGCGGCGCGGGCCTGTCGCTCGCCGAGGTCGCGGCCATCTGCGAGACGCTCGCGCACGGCTGCGCCTCCACGGCGATGATCTACGCGATGCACCAGATCCAGGTGGCCTGCATCATGGAGCACGGCGCGCACACGCCCTGGCATCAGGACGTGCTCGCGCAGCTCGTCGAGCGCCAATGGCTGCTCGCGTCCGCCACCTCCGAGGAGAACATCGGCGGCAGCATGCGCACGAGCGCCTGCGCGGTCGAGGTCGTCGACGGGCGCTTTAACATCGAGAAAATGGCGCCCACCATTTCGTATGGCGCGCACGCCGACGGCATTCTCGTCACCGCGCGGCGCACCGCCGAATCGCCGGCCTCCGACCAGGTGCTGATCGTGACGCTGCTAGGCGATCTCGAACTGGAAAAGCGCGGCACGTGGGACTCGATGGGCATGCGCGGCACGTGTAGCGAGGGCTTTCGCCTCGTCGCGCAAGGCCACGCCGAACAGATCCTGCCCACGCCCTTCGCCGAGATTTCCGATCGCACCATGCTGCCCGTCTCGCACACGCTGTGGGCCTCGGTGTGGACCGGCATCGCCGCCGACGCCGTCAATCGCGCACAAGCGTTCTTCCGTGCTCAGGCGCGCGCCAAGCCCGGCTCCGTGCCGCCGGCGGGCATGCGGCTCGCCGAGGCGGTGGGCCTGTTGCAGATGATGCAGGCACGCCTTTCGGTGGCGCTCGACGCGGCGCAGGCGGAGCACGATGCGCGCCTCGCGCGCCAGGCACAGCAGGGCCACCCGGGCGATCAAGGCGGTAGCGACGCGGACGCCCCGCTCTCCGCGCAACTGCACTACGCGTCGGACATGAACACGCTGAAGACGAGCATCTCCTCGACAGCGCTGCTCGTCGTGCAGGAAGTGCTGATGATCTGCGGCATGGCCGGCTACAAGAACGGCACCGAGTACAGCGTGGGCCGCCATCTGCGCGACCTGCATTCGGCGCCGCTCATGATCAACAACGACCGCATCGCCCAGAACACCGCGAGCCTCTTGCTCGCCCAGCGTCCGGCCAGCCCGGGGAGAGCGTGACATGAACACGATGACCGAAACCGCGGCGCTGCACGCGAGCGCCGAGGGTGCCGAGCCCTCGGCGCCGAGCTTCCGCGACGCGCTGATCGCGAGCGGCATCCTCATCGACACCGGCGAAAATGGCCTCTATGGCCGCAGCCAGGTGTTCGAAGACGTGGTCGAGCGCCTGAACGTGGCGATCACGCATCTGGGCGCCGATCAGGATCCCGAAGTGTTGCGCTTTCCGCCCGCGTTGCGGCGCACCGACTTCGAGGACAGCGAGTACCTGAAGAACTTCCCGCAGCTCGCCGGCACGATCCATTCGTTCTGCGGCAACGAAGCGGGCCAGATGCGCCTGTTGCGGTGCCTCGACGACGCCATGAGCCAGAGCGACGACGACCGCGACCCCGCATGGATGGAGCAGCAAAAGCCCACGCGCCTCGTGCTCACGCCGGCGGCCTGCTATCCGATCTATCCGGTGATGGCGCGGCGCGGCCCGCTGCCCGCGGGCGGCCACACCATCGACGTGCTCTCGTACTGCTTTCGCCATGAGCCCTCGCTCGATCCCGCGCGCATGCAGATGTTCCGCCAGCGCGAATACG
Organism: Paraburkholderia tagetis; assembly: GCF_022213065.1. Taxonomy (GTDB): domain Bacteria; phylum Pseudomonadota; class Gammaproteobacteria; order Burkholderiales; family Burkholderiaceae; genus Paraburkholderia; species Paraburkholderia tagetis. The sequence goes on along the minus strand of NZ_JAKLJA010000017.1, from coordinate 114,438 downwards.
TGCGCCTCGGCACTGCGGAGCAGGTCATGGCGTTCCGCCAGATGTGGATCGATCGCGGCTCGCTGCTGGTCTCGCTGCTCGGGCTGCCGGTCGACGTCGATCTCGCCAACGACCCGTTCTTCGGGCGCGGCGGCAAGATCGTCGCGGACAGCCAGCGCGTCCAGGAACTCAAGTTCGAGCTGCTGATTCCGGTGGCGAACGCGGACGGCAAGACGGCCTGCCTCTCGTTCAACTACCACATGGATCATTTCGGCGGCATCTGGAAGATCCAGTGCGACGACGGCTCGATCGCGCACACGGGCTGCGTCGGCTTCGGCATGGAGCGCATCACCCTCGCGCTCCTCAAGCATCACGGGCTCGACGTGAACGCCTGGCCCGACGAAGTGCGCGCCGTGCTGTGGGGCGACACGAAGGCACGCGTCGAGCACGCGCTTGCGGAGGCTCGCGTATGAACGCACCCACCGAGCCCGCTGCCGCGCTCACGCCCGCGGATTGCCCCAGCGGCGCCGATTCGACTGCTTCGGTTGGTGCGGCTGGTGCGGCTGGTGCGGCTGGTGCGGCTGGTTCGACGGCTTCGGCCGCTTCGGATGCAGCGCCAGCGCAAGCCGCATCGCGCGAGCACGTCTCGCACGCGCTGCATCAGGGCGAGCGCGTGTGGGTGGAGACCAACTGCTACGTCGATTTGTGGATCGAGTTGCTGCACGGCATGGGATTCGATCCGCGCGCGGCGCTCGCCTTCACGGTGACGCAGGACTTCGAGGGCGACCAGTTCACGTTCTTCAAGTTTCCGCTCGAAGACATCGAGCATCTGTACGGCACCCAGGTCACGGAGCTTGCGATCTACGATTCGCTCGAAGACCGTGTGCTCGCGCAAACGCAGCGCGGCCATACCGTGCTCGTCGAAGTGGACGGCTTCTATCTGCCGAACACGCGCGCGACTTCGTACCGGCGCGAGCATCCGAAGACCACCGTGGGCATCGACTTCATCGATCCACCTGGCAAGCGTCTGGGCTACTTCCACAACACGGGCTATCACCGGCTCGACGGCGAGGACTACGACGGCGTGTTCCGCAAGCTGCCGCAGTTCGCGGACCAGGCGGATCTGCTGTTTCCGTATGTGGAATTCGCCAAGCGCATGCGCGCGCCGCTCGAAGGCGCGGCGCTCGCGCAGGCCTCGGCCGGATTGCTGCGCGCGCATCTCGCGCGGCGCCCGCGGCGCAATCCGGTAACGGAATGGCGCACGGCGTTTCCGGCGCAGCTCGACATGCTGCTCGAACGCGGCGAACGCTTCTTTCATCCGTACTCGTTCAACCTGATGCGTCAGCTCGGCGCGAACTTCGAATTCCTCTCGAAGTATCTGCTGTGGCTGAACGAACGGGACGTGGCGATTCCGGAGACGATCGCGGCATCGGCGCAAAAGGTGGCTTCGGAAGCGATGGTGATGCAGTTCCGGCTCGTGCGCGCGATGGCGCGCAATCGCCGCGACACCTGCGACGATTGCTTCGACGTGCTCGAAGCGGAATACGCAAACACGCTAGAGCCGCTCGCCGCGCTGATGGCGTGATGGCGTGATGGCGTGACGGCGTTATGACGTGACGGCGCGAAGTGACGATACCAGGCGGTGACGAGGCGCTGCGGCCGCCCGTGGGGGAACGCGTGCGTAATTTGCCAAACGATGCCGACGAACCAGGCGCGAGCGGGCCAGGCGTGATGAACGTGCAAGACGCGCTCGGCCCGCCCGCGCCTCTTTGCGCCGCCACTGCCGCCACTGCCACTGGTGCGCACGAAAACCTCTGGCCGGTCCCACTAAACGTGGGTTGGCGATGCGCTTCGACACCGCCAGGCGCGTGCGCGTCGCCTGCTGCGCTCGATGCTGCCACGCGCGCCGAAGACTGGATCGACGCCGACGTGCCGGGCACCGTCGCCTCGGCGCTGCGCGCGGCGGGCAAGCTCGATTCCGAACATCCGAACGCGCTTGCAGATAAATTCGCCGACAACCTCGCCTCGCGCGATCACTGGTATCGGCTCACGCTCACGGGCCACGGCATGCGCCGTTTGCGCCTGCACGGCCTGGCCTCGATCGCCGAAGTCTGGCTCGACGAGCGCCTGCTGCTCACCTCCGGCTCGATGTTCGTCACGCACGACGTGGCGTTCGAACTGCGCGGCACGGCCACGCTCGCGCTGTGCTTTCGCACGCTCGACGCGGCGCTCGCGGCACGGCGCACGCGGGCGCGCTGGCGCCCGCGCCTCGTCACGCCCGCGACGCTGCGCAACGTGCGCACGACGCTGCTCGGGCGCATGCCGGGCTGGTGTCCCTCGTTGCACGCCGTGGGCCCCTGGCGGCCCATCGAGTTGCTGGCCGACGCGCCCGATGCGATCCATAGCGTCGATCTTTCGACGTCGATACAAGGCGACGACGGCATCGTCAACGTCACCGTGCGCTTCGTGCACGCTCACGACGATGCACCCGCCGCGACGCTGCATTGCGCGCATGCGCAAGCCGCGCTCGCATGGCGCGATGCGCACACGCTGATCGGTACGCTGCGCGTGGCGAACGTCGAACGCTGGTGGCCGCATACGCATGGCGCGCCTACGCGTCATGCCGTCACGCTGCAACTGGCGCAGCACAAGGTGGTGGACAACGCGGTGGACAACGCGGTGAACGAAGCACCAAACAAAGCACCGCACGACATCGCGCTAGGCGACGTAGGCTTTCGCACGATCGAAGTGGATCGCGATCTGAACAGCGCGGACGGCGCAGGCTTCGCCCTGCGCATCAACGGCGTGCCGGTGTTCTGCCGTGGCGCGTGCTGGACCAGCGCCGACCTCGCGACGCTCACGGGCACGCCGGAGCAACTCGCGCACACCTTCGCGCTCGTGCGCGAAGCGGGCATGAACATGATCCGCGTGGGCGGCACGATGGTCTACGAATCGGATGCGTTCTACCGGTTCGCGGACGCCCACGGCATCCTCGTCTGGCAGGACTTCGCGTTCGCCAATTTCGACTACCCGACCGACGCGGCCTTCAGCGCCGCCGTCGAAACCGAGGCCACACAGTATCTCGCGCGCACGCGCCGCTACGCCGCGCTCGCCGTGCTCTGCGGCGGCAGCGAAGCCGACCAGCAAGGCGCGATGTTCGGGCTACCGCCCGAGATGCGCGAGCAGGCGCTCTTCACGCAGCAGTTGCCCGCCATCGTCGCGCGCGAGCGGCCCGACGTGCCCTATGTGAGCAATTCGCCTTCGGGCGGCACCTGGCCGTTCTCCACGCGCACGGGCGTCACGCACTACTACGGCGTGAGCGCGTACCAGCGTCCGCTCGACGACGTGCGCCGCTCGCAGGTGCGCTTTGCTTCCGAGTGCCTCGCATTCGCGAACGTACCCGACGACGTCACGCTGCACGACGCACTCGGCACCATCCACGAGCACGATCCGCGCTGGAAGGCGGCGGTGCCGCGCGACCCCGGCTCGGGTTGGGATTTCGACGACGTGCGCGACCACTATGTGCGCGCGCTCTTCGGCATCGAGCCCGCGCAGGTGCGCTATGAGGATCCGCAACGCTATCTGGACCTTTCGCGCGCGGTGGTGGCCGAGTTGATGATCGACGTGTTCGCCGAATGGCGCCGCGCCGGCTCATCGTGCGGCGGCGGGCTCGTGTGGCAGTTGCAGGATCTGCGCCCGGGTGCCGGCTGGGGGACGATAGACGCGTGCGGCAGGCCCAAGAGCGCATGGCACGGCCTCGCGCAGGTGCTCCAGCCAGTGCAGGCCGTCATCACCGATGAGGGGCTCAACGGTCTCGATATCCATCTCGTCAACGACAGCGCCAGCGCGCTCGCGCTGCAACTCGAACTCGTTTGTTTGCGCGACGGCGCGGTGACGGTCGCGCAAGCCGCGCGCGCGGTCGAGCTTGCGCCGCGCAGCGTGCAGCGCGTGAGCGCGGCCGATCTGCTCGGGCGCTTCTTCGACTTCACGCACGCGTACCGCTTCGGGCCGCGCGCGCACGACGTGACGATTGCGACGCTGCGCGACCCGGCGAGCGGCGCAATCGTTTCAGAAGCGTTTCATCTGCCCGAGCGGCGCGCGCACGAGCGGCACGATCTGGGCATCGCCGCCACGCCGCAGCGCACGGAACGCGGCTGGCAGCTAGCGATCGAAGCGCAACGCTTCGCGCGCTGCGTGCATATTGCCGATGCGCACTACTGCGCGCGCCGCGACTGGTTCCATCTGCCGCCGAACCGGCGCGTCATGATCGATCTTGTACCGATCGACACACGCGAGCATGACCTCGCGCCCGATGGCGAAGTCCGCGCGATCAACGCAGCGGCGCCCGTGTTTTATCGCCAGGCGCTGACGACGCCCTGAAGATCCGCGCGGCTTTCGACGTGAGCTGAAAATGCCTTCGCGCATTTTTTGCAAACGTCTTTCCGCATTCCGGACTACTTGACTTTCCCCGATTTGAACGTATCGTTCATTGGGCGCCGGGATCCCTTTTTAAATAATTCGATCAGCATAAAAATGCCACCGGGATTGCGCATTATATTTTCGAAAGGATTCCCGGCCCATATCCATGCGCAGTGAATATGCCGCTGCTGGCTCACAAGCCATGCGTAGCAAATACCGCTGTTGCATCAGGCATTCCAACACTCACGACGGGGACCCAGTCATGCCTACGCCTGCGGAAGAACAAATCAAAGCACAACTCGATCTGCTCCTTCAATTAGAGCTGGATGGAATGGATGCTGTCGACAAGGCGAATTTACGCAGTGAGATACGGAAGATCGAAGTCGAGTACGCAAAGTCAGTGGAAAAGGGAAAAAGCTCTGCCTACTACAAGGACGTCAGCGATTCCATAGCCAAGAACCTCCCGGCTCTCGTGAATGGCATCTATTCAGCGAATAATGCGTTCAAAAAGGGCGACTATGTCTCGGGCTCCGCGGCGATCATGAACATCTGCGCGAGCGTGCTCCCGATATTGACTGCCGTATCGGCAACCGCTGGGCCCGCTGGAGTATTGATCGGCGCGATTTTCTCGGTTGTGGCACAGATCCTCAGCTTTTTCGCGCCTCAACAGCCCTCGCTCGAAAGCAAGATCGCGAAGTTGCTGGATCAACTCAGGGCCGACGAAGAGATCGAGACGATCAAGGCATTCAGCCACAGCATCAGCAGCTACACATCATCGTTGCGTTCAAAATGTTTGGGCGAGAAGAAGTGGAAAGCGGCTGTCGCACTCAGCGGCACCGTGTCTCTGGAGAAAGGATCAACGGAAGTGGTCGGAACCAACACGAAGTTCAGCGCGACCGCCGAGGTCGGTCAGTGGCTCACGTTCGATTCCGATACGCCGCCAACGCCGTACAAGATTGCGAAAATTACCAACGATACGCGTTTGACCCTGGCAACGCCGTACACCGGTCAATCGCTGACGGGCGGCACGTGCAAGTACCGGCACCAGAAAATCGTGAAAAGAAGCATCGATGAGATTCTGGAGATGCCCCTCACGGACGAGAAGGAAGCCGACGCGTTCAGGATAGAGTTGATGGGACTCGGCTGGGGGCTCGACAGGAATCAGGCGAAGCTCGACACCCCGGTTTTCTGGAGCTGGAGGGTGGCGGCATACCTTCAGAAAGAATCGAATCAGAGCAAGGAGCAATGGCCTGAAGTGCTCGGCCTGTGGTGCCAAACCTATGTCGAATTGCTGACGGCAAACACGATGCTCAGTTGCATGGCCAGTCCAGGAAAGCTGGAAGCGCTGTTAGCGGCAACTCAGGAGTCGAACAAGACGAGCCCCCTTTCCGACGGAGTCAAGGCTCTGTGCCATGAAGCCGTGCTCAACCTTGGGGTACTGGTGAAGGAGCTTCCCGCTTCGTGGGAAGCGGATAAGGAGGAAATGCGCAATATCGTGACAGCAGTACGGCCTGTGGCGCGCGAGCATGGGCTCTATGCTCACCTCGGCACCTGGATGGACGGGCTCATCCTGTACGTCGCCCGGGGTAACGGCCAGGCCCGCGAGCTTGCGTGGGACTACAAGAAGAACACGGCGTGGCTCGTCAGCATGTCCGTCCACGCCCCCAAGACCCAGGTTGACTCGTTCACCCCCAAATACGAACTCCTCGTGGTTGAGTCGGGCGCGGGCCGCGTTTGGCGCCATCATCTCGATTCGGTCAGGGGCGACCTGGCCGATGGCACCGTCGTGATCGCGCCTCGTTCCAGCCGCCCGGAGCGGTTTCTCGACGTCAGCGGGTTCGCGTTCCACGACAAGACACCCGGCGTCGATGCCAGCACGCACCCCAGGACGCTGGCTGCGCTGGTGGTCGAGGACTCGGCACATGCGCGCTACGTGAATTACTACACGTTCGACAAAGACCTCAAGAGCACGCGCGTGGACACGGAGCCGTATCTGTCCGACGTGGCGGAAATTCGCTCCTTGTATCTTCCTGCCAGCACTTTACCGGACGACCCGCACGCCGACGCACTGACCGGCGCAAACCGGCCCGAAGCGAATTCGGTGCTCACGTATGGCGGGATTCGCGGCAGCAACCGGCTGCATGTGATGGAGTGGATTGATGCATCCACCGTGGAAGGCCCACAAAATTGGACCACCTACAACGGCGTCGAGATCGATGCGCACTATGTCTGGCTGTACGGGAGAGGCGGCATCGCGTGCGCGACGCATACCTCGATGCTCAAAGCCAGAAGAGGAAAGATTGCGCGTCCGGCGTGGATCTATCACGATTTCGACAAGCAGTTCACGAGACCCGAGGTCAACTCCCTTTGCCCATGCGTGGACGGGACGCTTACCGTGGCCATGATCGGCCAGATCTACACGGCGGACTACAAGATCGATCGCAAGACCAATCGCATCGTCACCAGTTCGTGGGTGAGACGGGGCGGCAAGGCCACGCAGGTCGTCAAGATGCCGATTCCCTGCTGGTCGGTACTCGAGAGTTTGAATGAGAGGTTGCGCGACGAGTAGCCAACGAGCAGCCAACGAGCAGCCAACGAGTAGCCATCGCGGAAAACGGTTGCGCAGCAGGCTGCGCACCGGCGAGCGACTTCAGGCCGCCGCGCCCGATACCGTGCCGGCTGCGGCAGCGAGAGCAGCACCATCGCTCACGCCCGCCGCAGCCTGCGCGCTTTCATAAATCAGCCCGGCACGCAGCCACCCTTCGAAATCGTCCATCACGGCATTGCGCGCCTCGCGCGTGAAGAGCGCGTGATCGAGGCCCGGCAGCGTCAACGCGCGCACGTTCGCCACCGCGCGCAACGCGGCGAATGAAGCGCCAAGCTGCAAGCGCGCTTCTTCGAGCCCGCTGTCGAATTCGCCGTACACGAGACGCAACTGCACCTTCTTCGCGTCGATGCTGCGCAGGAGCGTGCGCGCCTCGTTGGCGACGAGCGCGCGCCCCGTCTTGCGCTCGATCGCATGAGCGAGCGCGAACACCGCATGGCGCAAGCTGCGCTTCGCGAGCACGCTGGCGATACGCAGCGGGTTGCTGTCGGTGCGGCCACGCAGCGCGCGCTTCCACTTCTCGGCGCTGAACGCGGCGCGCACGTAAGTCTTCGACGAAACGACGCGCTGCTCGCCCGGCGAACGCGCGGCGCCATCCCACGTGAACTTTTGCAGATTCACGCCATACGCGGCCACCACGTTCGGATGCAGCGCGCACACGTGCAGGCTCACGAACGCGCCGCCGCACACGCCGAAGGCGACCACGCGCGCATGGCCGCGCGCGACGAGCCAGTCGGCGGCAGTAGCTGCGTCGTCGCGCAGCGAGGTCGAATAGAGCCAGTCGAGCGTCACCTCGGGCACCGGCGGCTGCGCGTCGCCAAGGCCGCCGACGTCCATGCGCAGCGAGGCCACGCCCTGCTCCGCGAGCCGCCGTGCGAGCAGCACGGCAATGCGGCCATCGCCGATGTGGTGCGCCGCGCCCGTGTTGATGAGCAGCACGGCGGGCGCGCCCGGCCTCGGGGTGTCGGGGTCGCAGTGAATGCCGAAGCAACGGCCAAAGCGCACGGGCCGCTCGGTCGCGCGGTGACCCGCCGGCCGCAGATACGGCTGCGGGTCGATTGGCGCGAGGTTCATGGGTGGCTCGACGGCGGGCTGCGCGGCTTCGACAGCGGTGTCGGTATTGGTGGCGGTGGCGGTGGCGGTGGCGGCGCGTTCGGCGTCCTCGGCAAGCCAGGCGCTCACGCGTGCGAACGCCTCGACGGGCTCCTCGCTATAGAGCGCTTCCAGCATGAAACGGTCGGATTCCTCGAAGCCGCCCTGCTCGACCTGCACGCCGTGCTGCGTGTAATGCGCGGCGAGCGTAGTGGCGAGGTTCGTGCCGCTCGAATCGAGCAGCAGCACGCGCGGCGCGGGCGCGCGGGTGTCGCGCATCAGATCGACGGCCGAGAGCGTGGCGATGTCGTCGCCGTGCAGGCCGAAGCCGAAGGCTTCCACGTAGGCGGCATCGTCGGCGATGGGCACGGCGCCCATGCCCGCCGACGTGCTCAGCCAGCTTTGCCGATGCGCGCGCAACTCGCGGATATAGCGGCGCCCGGTGACCGGCGGCGCGAGCAGCACGAGCGCGTCCACGCCGGGAGCCTCCACTCCGGGCGACTCCACGCCGGGAGCCTGCACTCCGGGCGAATCCACGCCGGGCAAATCCCCGCCGGAAGCAACCGCGCCGGGACTACCCACGCCAGGCACGAACGCGCCAGACACCGCCTCACCGCGCAAGCGCTCGGCCCCCAGCGCAGCCAGCATCGCGCCAAGGCGCAAGCCCACGAGCGCCACGCGCGTCACGCCGGTCCATGCACGCAGATGCCGCACAGCAGCGCCCACGCTTGCGAGCCACGCGTCCACGCGGCCTGGGTCGTCTTCCATGCCGTCGGCGTCGCCGGTGCCCGGGTAGTCGAAGCGCAGCACGGGCATGCCCGCCGCGGCGAGCCGCTCGGCCAGCTTGCGCCAGCCGCGGTGCGTGCACAGCGCGTCATAGCCGAACGGATTGCACAGCACCACCCCCATGCGTCCCCCGGCTGGATGCAGCCAGCCGAAAGCGCCGTCGAACACGACAGGGATCATGGAATGCCACCTCCTTCAAGGGTCCGGCCGGACGCCCGTCCCCGGGGCTAGCGCTGCAACGGCAGCCTGCAGAGCACATCACGCCCACCGCCGCGCGATGCCCGGTTTTCGTCCGCGAACGGCCGCACCGCGCGCAGCGTAACGGTGTAAGGAGAATTTAATTTTTGGCATGCCGCGGCTCCGTGCGCCGACGCACAAACGCACACGCATGCCTCGTCCAGAATGGACGGCACGCGCGCTGATCGATCGAGGGGGCCGAGGGGCCGAGGGGGTTAAGAGGCGCGGGCGCGAGAACACGGCCGCTTCACATGCGCCACAGACCCCGCCACTGCCCCGCTACAGACCCGTTGCAGACCCGCGCGCGGGCGCACTTGCCCGCACGCCGACCACACCATGACCGCCAAGCCCAGTCACACGCCGAGCAAAAAGCCGAGCCTCAAGCGCAGCGCCGCGTTCAACTTCGCCGGCAGCGTCCTGCCGATGTTCGTCGCGCTCGTGACGACGCCCATCTATCTCGAGCAGATCGGCGCGGCGCGCTACGGCGTGCTCGCGATCGTCTGGATGGTGCAGGGCTACTTCGGTTTTCTCGATCTCGGCCTGTCTTCCGCCACGTCGAACCGCATCGCGCAGCTGGAGCACGCGCAACCCGCCGAACGCGAATCGGTGCTATGGACCGCGCTGCTGCTGAACGCCGCGCTGGGGATAGCTGGCGGCATCGCGCTGTACGGGCTCATGCAGATGCTGCTCGGCTACTTCGACATGGGGCCGGAGCTCAGCGCCGAGCTGCGGCCCGCGCTGCCCTGCGTGGCTTGCCTCGTGCCGCTGTCGAACCTCATCAGCGTGTTCAACGGCGCGCTCGTCGGCCGCGAGCGCTTCGGCACACTCAACGCGGTCCAGTTGCCGGTCACGCTGATGTATCAACTCGTGCCGCTCGGTGCCGCGTTGCTATACGGGCCGAATCTGCGCAATCTCGTGTACGGCACACTGGCGGCGGGCGTCGCCGCGCTGCTCGTCAATGCCATCGTGGTCTGGTGCGTGTTCCCGCTGCGCCTCGCGCAAGGTCCGCGCCGCGAATGGGTTGGCAAGCTCTTTTCGTTTGGCGCGTGGATGAGCGTGACGAGCCTCGCCCAGCCGCTGCTGGAAACCGGCGACCGTCTGATGATTAGCCACGCGCTCGGGCCGCAGGCCGTCACGTATTACCATGTACCGTTCAATCTGGCCGTGCGCGTGCGGGTCTTTCCTTCGGTTTTTGTGCGCACGCTGTTTCCGCGCCTCTCCTCGCTCGACGCGGCCAACGCTGCCGAATTGTCCACCACCGCAATACGCGGCCTCGCCGCGCTGCTCACGCCGATGACCGTGTTCGGCATGTTCCTCATGCACCCGTTTCTTGCACTGTGGGTGGGTCAGGAGTTCGCCATGCGCGCCACGTCGGTCGGCGAGACGATACTCGTGGGCATCTGGATCAACGCAGTCGCGCAAATCGCGGCTTGCCACCTGCAGGCAACCGGACGTCCCGGCATCGTTGCACGCTTTCAGGTCTACGAAATGTTCCCGTTCTTCGCCTTGTTGTGGTGGATGCTGCACACCTTCGGCGTGGTTGGCGCCGCGCTCGCCTGGAGCGCGCGCTGTCTGCTCGACTTCGTGCTGATGTTCCATGCCGCGCGCCTGAACTCGCACCCAACACGCATGCTGTTCGCGCCGGCGCTGATCGTCGCGGCGGCATACATTGCAACGCTCGTATTCGCGCCGCTCTCGTGGCCGGGCATCGGCTGCTGGATCGGCATGACCATCGTCGCGCTCGCGTGGGCCGCCCGCACCGAGCCGCAAGCGTGCGCGCGCGTGCTCGGCCTGCTCGCGTCGATGCGCAACCATACGCGGCGCTGGGCGCAGGGGCAGTGATCATGCCAGGCCTCGCCATGCGCGTGACAGGCTGCGCGACGCGCTCCCTCCTGGCGATCGGCGTCGCCCTGTTGTTCATCCTGCCCGCGCCGCCGTTCACGGCCGCGCTGGCCGCGCAGGAGACGCGCGCCATCAGCGCCGACGCCCTGCTCGACTCCATCGGCGTGACCATCCATATCAACTACACGGACGGTGCCTACGCCGACGTCCACAAGGTCAGCGACGACCTCGCCTGGGCCGGCGTGCGCCACGTGCGCGAGGGCACGCCGGTCGACTCGATTCCGCTTTCGAGCTACCTCTGGCTCGCGCAGCACGGCGCGAAGTTCACCTTCGTGGTAGGCGGCGACGTCGCCGATTCGCTGCGGCAGCTCGACCGTTTCGCTGCGACTGCGGCCACGGCAGCACCCGACGGCATCGCCGCCGTGGAAGGCCCCAACGAGATCGACAATTTCCCGATCAGCTACAACGGCCTCAAGGGCGACGCCGCTGGCCTCGCCGCGCAACAGGCGATCTACGCGCACGTGCACGGCAACGCGCACCTCAAGGGCGTGCCGGTCTACGACCTGACCGGCTACGGAATCGCGCACGTCGACACGCGCGCGGGCGCCGCGGACTTCGTCAATCACCACGTCTATCCGCAAAACGGCGATCAGCCCGCGTACAACGCCAACGGCGCCTTCTGGCTGGCGTGGGCCATCAACAGCGTGCGCAAATATCAACTGCCGATCGTGCTCACGGAATTCGGCTATTTCTCGAGCCCGCAGGCGGGCTGGAACAGCCTTGGCGTCGATGAAGCAACCCAGGCGAAAGGCGTGCTCAACGGTCTGTTCGATGCGGCGAGCCTCGGTGTCACGCGCACCTATCTCTACGAACTGCTCGACGAGAAACCCGATCCGCAGCATGCGAACAACGAGATGCACTATGGTCTGTTTCGCAACGACCATACGCCGAAGCCTTCGGCCAGCGCGATCCGCAATCTCACCGCGATCCTGCGCGCGAATTCCGCGAACATTCCGGTTGGCGCAGGCTCGCCGAATGCTTCGTCATCCTGTGTATTGAGCGGCATGCCGCAATCCGCGCGCAGTCTGCTGCTCACGCGAAGCGATGGACGCTACTTCATCGCGCTCTGGAACGAAGTGCCGTTCTGGGACCGGGCGACGGGCAAGCCACTGAACGCCCCGCCCGTGAGTGTGCAAGTCGACTTCGGCGCCAAGGCGAGCCGCGTCGTGCTCTACGATCCGACCGTGTCAGCCGGGCCGCTCGCCACGCATGCCAACATGCAACGGCTCGCGGTGGAGGTGCCCGATCACGTCGTGCTGCTCGAAGTCACGCCCGCAAGCCAGTCGGGAAGCTGAACGCGCGACGCGTGGCGCGCAGCAGCGCCCACAGCGAGCGCTCACGTCGCTTGTTCCGCATCACGTCCCTGCATCACTGCCCTGCATCACGTCCTTTTTACCCACGCGCGCAGCGCAAAAAACGGCCGGTACACACAGGGGCACGCGGCGTAGAGGAACATGCGGATCTTGAAGCCCATTTTCACGCCCGGCGTGCGCAGCAGCAGCCCGAGCTTCGCGCCGAAGCCGCGCACCGCGAACACGTCGCGCGCATAGTGCTCGCGCGCGAGCTTGGGCACGAGCAGCGCGCGCATCGGCTCGCCCACGCCCGCGATCTGCGCATCGTGCTGAAACTGCGCCGACTCGACGAGGCCGAACGCCGTCGTGAGCTTCACGCGCGCGATGAACTGCTCGACGGTGCGAAAGCGCTTCTTGCCCGAGAGCCCGCCGCGCCGGTAGCGCACGAGCGGCTCGCGCAGGCTGTACGCGCCGCCCGACATCACCGCGCGAAACGTCATGATCTGGTCTTCGGCCATGGCGCCCGGCAGCATCGGCCCGAAACGCTCGAACAGACGCCGCGACCACGCGTGCGAAGCGCCCACCACCCACGGGCGCTCGCGCGCCCAGTCGTCGAAGCACTTGTACTGGCCGAGATCGGTGGGCGCAATGAGACCCGAATCCCGGCCTGAGTCCGGGGACGCGGGGTCGAACTCCACGAGATCGGAGGCGATCAGGTCCACGCGCTGACCCAGCGCGTTCCAGCAGTCGACGAGCCGTGCGCAGCGCTCGGGCGCCGAGACATCGTCGCCCGCGGTCACCACGAGCAAGGCGCCCTGGCTCATGGCGGCAAGCTTCGAGAGATGCGCGCTGATGCCCGCGTTCTGTTCGTTGCGGTTGAGCACGAGGCGATGCGGGCCGCGATAGTCGCGCACGGCCGCTTCGATTGCGCCCCACGTGCCGTCGGGCGAGCAATCGTCGGAGATCAGGATTTCGAGCGGCGAGTACGTCTGCGCCAGCGCGCCCGCGATGGCGTCGGCGACGACGCCCGCCTGGTTGTAGGCAATGAGCAGCATCGACACGAGCGGGCGCGGAGCGTCGTTCGCGGGAAGCTGCCCGGTGCGTTCGGCGGATCCGGAATCCTGGGCGTAGTCCTGAGGCATCGGCAATGAAGTGCCCGCGAGCGCGGGCAAACAGGTTTAGCGCGGGGTTGGGCCTCGAACAGGCGCCCGCCCGGCGTGGGCGCGCCATACTATCACGCGTGCGCGCCGCCACCGAAACCGCCACCGAGCGGCATACTGGCCGCGCGCCAAAAGCGCCACGCCGCCTTTGTATAATCGTGGATTCCCCTTTCCCGCCCTGCGTTCACCTTTCATGCTTAGTTTCGCACTCGGCTTTCTTGTCTCACTGCTGGTCACGCTGCTGATCGTGCGTTACGCGCATCTGCATGAAAAGTTCTCCGTCGACTCCGACCTCGCGGGCGTGCAGAAATTTCACGCGCGCCCGGTGCCGCGCATCGGCGGCACGGGCATCCTCATCGGGCTCGTGGTCGCGGCGGCGCAGTTGCATTTCACGTATCCGGCCGTGTCGGGGGGCATTCTCGGCATCGTCGCGTGCGGCGTGCCCGCGTTCGCCTCGGGGCTCGTCGAAGATCTGACCAAGAAAGTCTCGCCGCTGGCGCGCCTCATCTGCACCATGGCCGCCGCCGCGCTCGCCTACTTCGCGCTCGGCATCGCGGTCACGCGCATCAGTGTGCCGCCGCTCGACTTCCTGCTCTCCTACGCCGTGATCTCGTGCTTCATCACCGTGCTGGCCGTGGCGGCGCTCGCCAACGCGATCAACATCATCGACGGCTTCAACGGCCTCGCCTCGATGGTCGCGTTCATGATGTTCGCCTCGCTCGCCTACGTGGCGTTCCAGGTGCACGACGCGGTCGTGCTCTCCGCCTCGTTCATCATGATGGGCGCGGTGCTGGGCTTCTTCATCTGGAACTTCCCGGCGGGCCTGATCTTCCTCGGCGACGGCGGCGCCTACTTCATCGGCTTCATGCTCGCCGAGCTGGCGATCCTGCTCGTGATGCGCAACCGCGACGTCTCGGCGTGGTATCCCGTGCTGCTCTTCATGTACCCGATCTTCGAGACCTGCTTCTCGATCTACCGGAAGAAGTTCGTGCGCGGCATGTCGCCGGGCATCCCCGACGGCGTGCACCTGCACATGCTCGTCTACAAGCGCCTGATGCGCTGGGCCGTCGGGGCGCGCACCGCGCGCGAGCTCACGCGCCGCAACTCGCTCACTTCGCCCTACCTGTGGCTGCTGTGCCTCGTGGCCGTGATTCCGGCCACGCTGTTCTGGCGCCACACGCTGCACCTGTTCTGCTTCGTGGTGGTGTTTGCGCTCACTTACGTCTGGCTCTATGTGAGCATCGTGCGATTTCGCTCGCCCAAATGGCTCGTGGTGCGCAAGCACCATCGGCGCACCTGAGAAAAAAGGGGCGAATGCGGCCAAGCGGTGCGCTCATGCATGTGTCCCCGGTTCGCACGTACAATTCCGGCACGCGCCGCAATGGCCCTGCCGGGCCAACCGAGCGTGCGCCCGAACATTCGTTAAAAGCATAAGGAAAAACGACATGCGCCGTTATCTTGCGATTGCTCTCGCCCTCTTCACCGTCACGCTTGCCGCGTGCAACACCGTGGCCGGCTTCGGCCAGGATCTTTCGAAGGGCGGCAACGCCATCACGAATTCGGCGGAAAAAGCCAAGTAAGGCTACCAAGGCCACCAAGGCCGCGGGGACCGCCCGGGCCGGTCACGCTTCGCTCGGGCGGCGCGTGACCGGCCCCTTTCGTTTGGCGGTTGTTCGTTGGCAGTTTTAACCTCAGCCTCGCGCAAATTCCCGCAGGCGCGCCACCTCAGTTTCCAGTTCCCGCACGCGTGCCTCGTGCCGCAGCGCCGCCGCCTCCATCTCACGGATACGCTCGTCGCGCTCATCGAGCGCCGCCTTCACATCCTGTGCCTCGAAGCGCTGCGGAATGTGCTGCGGACAATTGCTGTCCCACGCGGTTACCGTGAACTGGATCGCACGTTCGGCGCGTGCCTTGTAGCCCGCCGGCATGAGCCGCTGGACCAGCGCCGCGTCCTCCACGACGCGCGCCTCGCCCCAGATCTTGATGCGCCGGCGCCGCGCGTAATCGATGAGGAACAGATACGCCTTTGGGTTGTCCGTCAAATTACCTAGCGTGATGTATTGCTGATTGCCGATGAAGTCCGCAAACGCGATGGTGCGCGCATCGAGCACCTGCAAGAAGCCCGCCGGGCCGCCGCGATGCTGGATATACGGCTGGGCGTCGGCGGTCGCGGTGGCGAGAAACACACTGCGCTGCGCCTCGACGAACTCGACTACGTCCGGCGTGAGGTCGGTGCCGAAACCGCGCTGCGCTTCCATGCGCGCGTAAAGGTCGCGCGAACCGAGGCGCGCCTGCATGGCCTTCACGGTTGGCGTGAACGCGACATCGCTCGTATAGCGGACTGCGGACGTATCCATCTGCGGCTCCTTCGCTGCGTGCTCTGGTGTGTGCAAGATAGATCCTTCCACAGGGAAACAGAATCCTGCATCCACGGGAATCATCCTCCCGAAATCCGGATGGATGAAGCGCGTGCCGCGGATCGCCATGCAGCAGCCAGGAAGCAGCCAGGAAGCACATCGACGCGCCCGGGCGCGTCCGATGCATCGTCGCGCAGGTAGCGCATGTCGCGCCGCCGCAAACCGCGAACGCGTTACCCTTGAAACTCGCGCGGCGCCGCGCGAGTCCACTCACCGCTTCGGCTGTGCGTTATGCCGAAGCACTGGCAGGGAGGAAAGCATGTCGAACATGATCTGGGTCGTCGTCGCCAACCGTGTAACCGCACGCATTTTCGCGGCGGAAAGTCCGATAGGCGCCATCGAGGAAATCGAGACGCTGCTCCATCCGGAAAGCCGCGTGCCCGAGCAGAGCCTCGTGACCGACCGCCCGGGGCGCACCGAGCGCGCCTCCGCCGGCCGCCAGCAGAGCGACCCCGACCCCACGCATCACGAACACGAGACCAGCCTGTTTGCATCGCAGGTCGCCACGACGCTCGCCAAGGCGCGCAACGCGGGCCGCTACGGCACGCTCGTGCTCGCCGCGCCGCCGGCATTCCTTGGCGCGTTGCGCAAGGCACTCGATACACAGACGCGCAGCCTCGTCACGCTCGAGCTCGACAAGGACCTCGCGCTGCTCGACGCGCGCACGCTGCGCACGCATTTCCCCGAGCGTCTGGTGCGGGCGCAGGCTTGAGCGCCTTTGGCCTGTGAACTGAAACAGGCTGCGCAAGTACGCATGACGCTGATGGCCTGCTCGCCCGCCAGCATGCCGGGCAGGCCGAGCAGGCCAATTCGCTCGATGGTGGGCGGCGCGTATGGACCGCATGCCACAGCGAATCAATCTGCTCCATCCAATCTGCCCCACCAATTGCCGGATTGCGTACGGTCACGCACCAAACTGCGCATTTGCGGCCCCCCGGCAATGTCAGAATAAGCAAGGAAAACGCAAGGCATCCGCTCAGGGCGCCATGGGTGAACACGCAGACCGCACCGAAACATGAAAAAGCTGGAGTCCATTTCCGTGCTGCGCGCCATTGCGGCCACCACGGTCATCTACTTTCACATCATGGCGCCGACAGGGCACGCGTTCGGCGAATTCGGCGTAGACATTTTCTTCGTGATCAGCGGCTTCGTCATCGCGCTCGTGCTGGACAGCCCCAAGATGACCACGCAGCGCTTCCTCACGGACCGCATTGCCCGCATCGTCCCGCTCTACTGGCTGCTGACGTTTGCCGTATTCGCTGGTGTTCTCATCGCTCCATCCCTCTTCAATTCAACGACAGCCGATTTCGGAAGCCTGCTGAAGTCGCTGCTTTTCATTCCCTATCGCAAGGAAAGTGGCGCGATCTTTCCGATGTTGTTCGTCGGCTGGTCGCTGAACTATGAAATGCTGTTCTACGCGGTGACGGCCGTCTCGCTGATGCTGATGCGCCGCCACCGGTTGCTGTTCATCGCGGCACTGATCTTCGCGATCTTTTGCGCAGCGACGGTATGGGCTCCCTACAATGCGATCGCCGAGTTCTATTCGGATCAGCGCATCCTGGAGTTCCCGCTCGGCTTCGTGATTTACCGGCTCTGGAAATTCGGTATCCCGAACAAACCCGTGCTTGCGTGCGGCACGGCAGCCGCGGCCTATGCATGGATGGCCTACGTGAACTGGCATGGCGTGTCGCACGCGATGTTGCTGTATTACGGCGTTCCGGCTTGCCTCGTGGTCGTCAGCAGCCTGAGTCTCGAATCGGCAATGGGCTCGGGCCTGTTGACGCGCGGGGCGATATTCGTCGGCAATGCCAGTTATGCCGTCTATCTGAGCCACCCGTACTGCGTCGAGGCCGCGCGCAAGCTACTGCCGAAAGCGATCCCCGGCTTCGAGGCCACTGCGCCGGTCGGGGTTGCGGTCGTCATCGTCGTGGCGACAGCGGTGGGCGGCGCGCTTTACGTGCTCGCCGACAAGCCGCTGCACGCGCGCGCACGTCGGCTGCTGCAGTCTGTCCCGGCCATACGGTTGCGCCGATCCGCAAGCGCCGGCTTGAATCACACGCTCATGGCCGCCGATGAAAAACCATCGCGCAACGTGTCGGTCAACCACGACGCGGGCTGACCGGCGAAGCATGTGATCGACGCGTGATCGCCTCTTTTCAAAGCGCGTTCAGCGGAATCTTGAGATAGCGCACGCCGTTGTCCTCGGGCTCGGGCATGCGCCCTGCGCGAATATTCACCTGAATCGACGGCAGGATCAGATTGGGCATGGCGAGTGTGCGGTCGCGCGCGGTGCGCATCTGCACGAAGACTTCTTCGGTCACGCCGTCGTTCAGGTGGATATTGCCGCTGCGCTGTGCGCTCACCGTGGTTTCGAAGCTCGGGCCGCGCGACTCGGGCGGATAGTCGTGACACATGAAGAGGCGCGTCTCGCCCGGCAACGCCAGCAGCCGGCGCACCGAGCGGTAGAGCGTGTGCGCATCGCCGCCCGGAAAATCGCAGCGCGCCGACCCCACATCGGGCATGAAAAGCGTGTCGCCCACGAACACCGCGTCGCCGATCTGATACGCGAGGTCGGCCGGCGTGTGTCCAGGCACGTGGATCGCGCGCGCCTCGAGCGGACCGACTTCGAAGCGTTCCTCGTCCTTGAAGAGATGATCGAACTCGCTGCCGTCGGCGACGACCGTGGCGCCCAGGTTGAAGACCGTGCGGAATACGCCCTGCACGTTGCGGATGTGCTCGCCAATCGCGATCTTGCCGCCGAGCTGCTGCTTGAGGTACGGCGCCGCCGAGAAATGGTCGGCGTGCGCATGCGTCTCCAGCAGCCATTGCGCCGTGAGCGCGTGTTCGCGCACGAACGCGGCCACGCGGTCCGCCGATTCCGTGGACGTGCGCCCCGACTTCGGGTCGTAGTCGAGCACCGGATCGACGATGGCGCACACCGAGCCGCGCCCCGAATGCACGACGTAGGTGACGGTGGACGTGACCGGGTCGAAGAACGGCTCGACGAGCGCGGCCGGGGTGGAAGTGGCAGAGGTGGCGGTGGCAGGGGCGTTGGGCGCGGCGCAGGTGACGACGGGGGCGGACTCGGACATCGGGAACTCCATACGGCCAGAACGGGTTGAATGCGCGGGTTAAACGCGCGGATTGAATGCGCGTGGTGAATGCGTATCGAGGAATGCCGGGCGCTTCCGGCCATGATTTATTGAAAGACATATTATGAATCGATATAATGTTTGTCAATCAACTGTCAGTCGACAGGTGTCAATCTTTTCGCTCATCGTTTCATTGCGCGCTCGGCGCCACCACACATGAATTCACCGCTCACCCCTGAAGCGCGCGAGGCGCTGCGCGAATCCGCGGAGAAGTGCTGCGCGCTGCTCAAGGCGCTCGCGCACGAAGACCGCCTGCTCCTCCTGTGCCAGCTCACCGAGGGCGAGCGCAACGTGGGCGAGCTCGAAGCGCTCGTCGGCGTGCATCAGCCCAGCCTTTCGCAGCACCTCGGCGTGCTGCGCGAGGAAGGCCTCGTCGAGACGCGTCGCGAAGGCAAGTACATCTACTATCGCCTCGCGAGCCACGAGGTCATCCAGGTCATGCAGACGCTCTCCAGCCTCTACTGCGGGCGGCTGAAGGCAAGTTCGGCGCGTCCGGCGTGAGTCTCGATCTCGCCCACTTCACGCCGCTCGCCTCCTTGGCGGGCGGTCTCATGATCGGCGCCGCCGCCGCGCTCTTCGTGCTCGGCAACGGGCGCGTCGCGGGCATCAGCGGCATCGTCGGCGGCTTGCTGCAGGGTGCACGCGCGAGACACGGCGAGCGCGCCTGGCGTCTCGCTTTCGTCGCGGGCCTCGCCGCCGCGCCGTGGCTCTGGCGGCTCGTCGCCGCCAGCGCGACCGGCGTTGGTAGCGGCGTTAGCAGCAGGATTGCTGCCGTGGGCGCCGGGGCCTTGTCGCCCACCATCGATGCGTCGCCCGCCACGCTGATCGTCGCCGGGCTGCTCGTGGGCGTGGGCACGCGCTACGCCTCGGGCTGCACGAGCGGCCACGGCGTGTGCGGCATCGCGCGCGGCTCGCTGCGCTCGTTCGTGGCCACCGGGCTCTTCATGGCTGCTGGTTTCGTCACCGTGTTCGCGGTGCGCCATCTCGTGGGAGCCTGATATGGGTGAACTCGGCGGCAACGCCCCAAGCGACGTCCAACGCAACGCAATACGCAACGTCGGCGCCTTCGCCTGCGGCCTGCTTTTCGGCCTCGGCCTGATCGTCTCGGGCATGGCGAACCCGGCCAAGGTGCTCGCCTTCCTCGATCTGGCCGGGCACTGGGATCCATCGCTTGCCTTCGTGATGGCGGGCGCCGTCGCCGTCGCGGGCATCGGCTTTCGTCTCGCGCGCACGCGCTCGGCGAGCATCCTCGGTGCGCCCATGCAGTTGCCCACGGCACGCCGCATTGATCCGCGCCTGATCGCGGGCGCGCTTGTCTTCGGCGCGGGCTGGGGCCTCGCGGGCTTCTGCCCCGGCCCTGCGCTCGTCAGCGCCGCGAGCGGACAGCCGCGCGCGTGGCTCTTCGTGGCCGCGATGCTCGCGGGCATGGCGCTGTTCGCCGCGCTCGAGCGCCTTGCCGCGGTCCGCGCGCAGCGCAGTCAATCTTCAAGCTAGCCAGGAGTTTTCGATTCCATGCAAATCGTGCAACACGACGCGCGCTTCGCCAGCGCCGACCAGATCACGCCCGCCGACCTCGCCGAGATTGCCGCAGCCGGCTATCGCTCGGTCATCTGCAACCGGCCCGACGGCGAAGGCGGCCCGTCGCAACCGGCTTCGGCGCAAATCCGCGAGGCTGCGAAGCAGCTCGGCCTGCAATTCGCCTATCTGCCCGTCACGCCCGGCAAGATCGGCCCCGATGAAGTCGCGCGCTTCGCGCAGCTCCTCGCCGACATGCCCGCGCCCGTGCTCGCGTATTGCCGCACCGGCAACCGCGCGACCAACCTGTGGCAGTTCGCGCAGGCGAGCGCACAGGCGCATCCCGTCACGCCTCCTGTCGCTGCGGCGGGCGCGGCGAACGCCACGGCGGCAGCGGCATGCGATTGGGACAATGCCGGGGAAAATGCCGGAGAAAACGCCAGCGCGACCAGCGCGGACAAAGCCGCAGCATCGGGCAGCACGGGCAAGCGCTGGGACGTCGTCGTGATCGGCGGCGGCTCTGCGGGCATCAGCGTGAGCGCGAGCCTGCTGCGCCGCCAGCCGGGCTTGAGCATCGCGATCGTCGAGCCCAAGGATCACCACGACTACCAGCCCGCGTGGACGCTCGTGGGCGGCGGCGCCTACGACGTGAAAAAAACGCGCCGCCCCATGGCGAGCGTGATCCCGCGCGGCGCGACGTGGATCCGCGCGGCGGCCGAGCGCGTCGAGCCGCACGCCGATCTCGTGCGCCTCGCAAACGGCGAGACCCTCGCGTATCGCCAGCTCATCGTCGCGCCCGGGCTGCGGCTCGCGTGGGAGCGCATCGAGGGGCTCGAAGCAACGCTCGGCAAGAACGGCGTCACCTCGAATTATCGCTACGATCTCGCGCCCTACACGTGGCAGCTCGTGCAGCAGATGCAGGGCGGCACGGCACTCTTCACGCAGCCGGCCATGCCGATCAAGTGCGCGGGCGCGCCGCAAAAGGCCATGTACCTCGCCTGCGACTACTGGCTCAAAACGGGCAAGCTGTCCAAAGTGAACGTGGAGTTCGATCTCGCCGGCGCGGCGCTGTTCGGCGTGGCGACGTTCGTGCCGCCGCTCATGGAGTACGTGAAACGCTACGACGCGAAGCTCGCGTTCTCGTCGAATCTCGTCGCTATCGACGGCCCCGCGCGCCGCGCCACCTTCGAAGCGAAGGACGCCGACGGCAACGTCACGCGCATCGAGAAGCGCTTCGACATGATCCATGTGGTGCCGCCGCAGGTGCCGCCCGATTTCATCCGCGACAGTGAGCTCGCCGATGCAGCCGGCTGGTGCGAAGTCGATCACGCCACGCTCCGGCATCCGCGCTGGCCCAACGTGTTCTCGCTCGGCGACGTGTGCTCGGCGCCCAACGCGAAGACGGCCGCGGCGGCGCGCAAGCAGGCCGTGATCGTCGCGGAGAATCTGCTCGCCGCGCGCGCGGGGCAAACGCTGCGCTATCGCTACGACGGCTATGGCTCCTGCCCGCTCACGGTCGAGAAGGGCAAGGTCGTGCTGGCCGAGTTCGGCTACGGCGGCAAGCTGCTGCCCACCTTCCCGCTCGAACCCACGCGGCCGCGCCGCCTCATGTGGCTCCTCAAGGCCAGCCTGCTGCCGCGCTTTTACTGGAGCGGCATGCTCAAGGGCCGCGAGTGGTTCACGGGCGCGCAGCCGTCCGAGGCGCAGCGCTGAAGCACGACGTCGGCTCCGGTTGCCTTGCATGGATCGCGCGTCAATGCTGGAGCATCAGCCCGGGTCGACAATTCTGCATGGGATCGCAGCAAGCGCTCTGCATGGGGCCGGAGTCAGTGCTAAAGCGCTAAGCGCGATCGACACACGAAATCACGGATCATGGATACCACCACGCTCGTGAGCGCCGCACTCGGCTCGGTCGTCGGGCTCATCCTCGCGCTGACGGGCGCGGGCGGCGCCATCGTCGCCGTGCCGCTGCTCGTGTTCGGTCTCGGGCTCGGCGTCGCGCAAGCCGCGCCTATCGGGCTCTTTGCCGTCGCGCTCGCGGCGGGCATCGGCGCCCTGCTCGCGCTGCGCGAGGGCAAGGTGCGCTACAAGGCCGCCGCGCTGATGGCCGCAACCGGCGCCGTCATCTCCCCCGCCGGGCTATGGGTCGCGCACCGCGTGCCCGACGCGCCGCTCACGCTGGTGTTCGCGCTCGTGATGGCACGCGTGGCTTGGCGCATGTTCCGGCACAAACGTGGCGCGGCAGACGATCTGCAAGGCGGCGCCGAGCCCTGCCCGTCCGATCTGCCGTGCCGGCTGAACCTCGACCGCGGCAAGCTCGACTGGACCGCGCCCTGCGCGCGGGCGCTCGCCCTCTCCGGCGCCGTGTCGGGCTTTCTCTCGGGGCTTCTCGGCGTGGGCGGCGGCTTCGTGATCGTGCCCGCGCTCAAGCGCGCGTCGGACATTCCGATGCAGGGCATCGTGGCCACTTCGCTTGCGGTGATCGCGCTCGTCTCGACGGCGGGCGTGGCCGCGTCGGCGGCCAGCGGTCATATGCTCTGGCTCAACGCACTGCCGTTCGCAGCGGGCGCGCTCGCCGGCATGCTGGGCGGGCGCGGCTTCGCGCACCACGTGAGCGGCGCGCGGCTGCAACAGTCGTTTGCGCTGTTCGCGGGCTGTGTGGCGGTGGGCATGGCCGCAAAGGCCGTTCATGCGATCGCGCTTGCGGGTGGGGTCTGACGCAGGCGCCGCGCGGTGCGGGGCCGCGTAATCAGCGCGAAATCAGCGCGAAATCAGCAGTTCTCGGATCAGCAACGCTTAGCTGCCGTCGAATCAACAACCCTCGGCAGCCCCCGAATCGACAATCCTCGAATCAGCCTTCGAAGTCGAGCCCGCCTAGCAGCACCTCCGGCTCGCCTTGCGTACGCGAGGCGAAGTCCACCGGACGCGCCGTCTCCCACGAGGTCATCTTGCGCACGATCGCCTCCAGATAGTGCTCGAAGCGCGCCTCGCCGCCGGGCGCCATGAGGCGCTCGACCTCGTCGACGTCCCACGTGAGCGACAGGTTCAGCGGATACGCATACGGATGCCGCAGCTCGCTCGGCACGCCTTGAACGCGCACGCGCGTGGGGTGTCCGCGCCCCTCGCCCGGCACGACGTCCACGCGCACCGCCGGGCCGAAATGGCTCGCGAGGATGGCCGCGATGCGCGGCACGAATTCAACTTCGAAACGGTAAGCGGCAGCGCTACTCATGCGCGGGGGTCTCCTCTTTGTGCGTTCTGGTCGTTCTGGTCGTTCCGGGACGTTCTGGTCGTGCCGATTCAGGCATCGAAACATGCTAGCGCGAGGCCGGCACGCGAGCCACCCCCAATCCCCAATCAGACCATCCGCGTCGCGCCCCCGGGCGCTCAGCGCGCCTCGCGTGCCCGCTGCGCCGCGAGCAAGGTCGCGCGCAGCCCCTCGAACGAATAGATCGCGAGCGCGACCCAGATCGCGCCGTAACCGACCGCGCGCACCGAGCCGAACGGCTCGCCATACACGAGCACGCCGGTGAGAAGCTGGAGCGTGGGCGTGACGTACTGGATGAGACCGAGCATCGAAAGCGGAATGCGCCGCGCGGCGGCGGCGAAGAGGAGCAGCGGCACGGCCGTGATCGGCCCGGCGGCGACCAGCAGCAGTTGCAGCCCGGGCGACGCCTGGGTGAAATGGCTCGCGCCAGCCATGCCGATGATCGTCAGATAAACGACCGCGACCGGAAAGAGCAGCACCGTTTCGAGCGCGAGACCTTCGAGCGCGCCGAGCTTCGCGGTCTTGCGCAAGAGGCCATAGCCGCCGAAGGTCAGCGCGAGCGCGAGGCTGATCCACGGCGGCGCGCCGTTCTGCCAGGTGAGCCAGGCCACGCCGAGCGCCGCGACCGCCACGGCACACCATTGCACCGGGCGCAGGCGCTCGCGCAGGAAGGCATAGCCGAACAGCACGTTGATGAGCGGATTGATGAAATAGCCGAGGCTCGCCTCGACGATATGCCCCGCGTTCACGGCCCAGATGTAGATGCCCCAGTTGGCCGAGAGCAGCACGGCGCTCGCCGCGAAGCGCGCGAGGAGGCGCCGGTCGCGCAGCGCGGGCCGCAGCCATGCCCAATGGTGCCGCACGACGAGCACGGCGAGGATGAACACGAGCGACCACGCCATGCGATGCGCGAGCATCTCGAGGGCGGGAATCTGGTGGAGCGTCTTGAAGTAGACCGGAAAGAGGCCCCAGATGGTGAAAGCGCAAAGAGCGTAGGCGATGCCGGGATTCATGAGTCTTTTTATTGATGCATTGATGCGGTGCGGGCAACCGTGCGCGGCGCGCGCTTTTTCCGCGCTTTTTTCGGTTATCCCGCAAATTTTGGGGGGAGATGTGAACCGACCCTGCGCCGAGCCGCCGGTTTTGCGACAATAGCGGATTTTCGCCGCCAGCCTTTGCCGCTGTCCAGCTTGACGCTGTACTTACGATCGACCTGGGCGGCCCGACTCGGGCGGTCCTATCGGGGCGGCCCCATCCCTTCAACAAAAAGCAGCGCGACTTGCGACGCACGCGATGGTCCTACCTCATATCGATCCGCTCTATTCGCTTTCCGGCCTGCTGGTCGGGTTTCTGGTCGGCCTGACTGGCGTGGGCGGCGGCTCGCTGATGACCCCGATCCTCGTGTTGCTGTTCCACGTGCATCCGGCCACGGCGGTGGGCACCGACCTGCTCTACGCGGCGGCGACCAAGTCGGCGGGCACGCTCGTGCACGGGCTCAAGGGTTCGGTGGACTGGCGCGTGACCCTGCGCCTCGCGGCGGGCAGCGTGCCGGCCGCGACGATCACGCTGATCCTGCTGCACCGCTTCGGCATGGACACGCCGCGCGCGGGGCATCTGATCCAGGCAATACTGGGGGCGGCGCTGCTGGTCACCGCCGTCGCGCTGATCTTCCGGCCGCAGCTCGCCGCGTTCGCGGCGCGCCATCGCCACGGACCCAGCGAGGCGCGCACGCTGCTCTTCACGATCATCACCGGCGCCGTGCTGGGCGCGCTGGTGTCGCTCACCTCGGTGGGCGCTGGCGCGATCGGCGTGACCGTGCTGCTGCTGCTCTATCCGACCCTGCCGACGGTGCGCATCGTCGGCTCCGACGTGGCGCACGCCGTGCCGCTCACGCTGCTCGCGGGCGCGGGTCATTGGCTGCTCGGGTCGATCGACTGGTCGATGCTGCTTTCGCTGCTCTGCGGCTCGCTGCCCGGCATCGCGATTGGCAGCGCGCTCTCCACGCGCGCGCCCGAGAAGCTGCTGCGCGGCCTGCTCGCCACGACACTCACGATCGTGGGTGTGCGCCTCGTGCTCGCCTGAAAGGCGCGCAAACGCACCCGGGAGCCCCACGCCTTACCAGCGCAGACGCATTCAGACGCACGGCGCCCGCCTTGGGGACGCATCGCGCGGAGCGCACAAGGGCATCCCGGCATCCGCGCCGCGCGCATGCCGCGAAGCGAGATGCCGACCCGAACGTTCGCGCCGCTCAGGCGTGCGGCGCGCGGCTAAAGAAACGGCCGTTCAGATCGGTCTCGAACTGGCGCAGCCACTGACCGTGCGCGTCGATGCGGTACGCCTGCGCCCAAGCCCCGCGCCGCACGACCACGAACTCGCTGTGCTCGGGATCGTCGGGATCGGTTTCCCCATGCACATCGAAGTGAATCGGCGCAAAGCCGTGCCGCGCGCACGCCAGCTCGAACGCCGCCCTGTCGACGAGCGGCAAATCGGTGTAGGTGTGAATAATCATGGCATTTCCCCGCAATGAAGCCATGCGCGGCTTCGCAGCGTCCGCGCCACCACAAGGTATACCCCCAATCGCGGGAATGCTGTGTGTCAGCTCACATATTCGCGGCGCGCCGGTCGCCGGCGCCGCCCTTTCTGCAAAAAAACAGGCCCCGGCGACATATCGGGGCCTGTTTGCACGAGCCATGCCCGCAATTCGCGCCAATTGAGCGCCAATTGGGCGCCAGGCTGGCGCAGAACCGCGCGCAGAACGCGGGCTGAGCGTGGTTTACTGCTGCACGACTGTCAGCTTGTTCGTCACCGACTTCACGCCGGCCACGCCCTTCGCGACCTCGCCGGCCTTGTCGATCTGGTCCTGGCTCGGCACCGAGCCCGTGAGCGTGACCGCACCGCTGCGCGAGCGCACGGTGATGTTCGAGATATCAAGGCCCTGCGCCTTCGAGAGCGCCTTGCGCACCGAGTAGCCGAGCTTGCGGTCGACCTTCTTGCTGGAGGCCGGAGCCGCCGCCGTCGGGGCCGCTGCCGTCGCGGCGGCCGTGCCGCTCGCCGCCGAATTGTCCTGGGCATACACGCTGCAGGCGACCGTCACGCAGGCCACTGCAGTCAGCGTCTTCAGAAAAGCGACCGATTTCATGTTTTCTCCTTTTGCTTTCGCGTTGTTGCTTCGCTCGTTGCGAGGATAGACCGTCTTCCCCCGCCGACGGACGGACTGGCTCGCCGTCCGCCAGACCAGGTCTGACGGCTTCGTTACGACACCCACGGGCAGCGTGTGAGTGCGAGTGCAAGCGCGCGCTCGCATGCACGGACACTGCCATGGTCCGGACACGCTGCTGCGAGAGGCAGGGATGGATAAGGCACGCGCGGCACATGAATGACACCGCGCGACGGCAGCGGCGGCGCTTGGCGCTTGTCCGGGTTTGTCCCGGCTTGTCCCGGTTTGTCCGGCCGGTCTGCACGCGCCTGCATCGATTGCCTGATTACGCCGGGTAGTTGCCTGGTAGTTTGTTATGGACTGGACGGCCTGATGGTTCGTACTGCAGGTTCGTACCGCAGGCTCGTACCGCATGGCGCTCGCGCCATGGCGACCCACAATTTAGCCTGGGCGCGGCGCGAGTGCAAAGGGTTTAGGGGCGCGGGTTGCGCCACGGCAGCAGACATGCCGTCGCAACATCCAATCTCATGTAACATCGGCGGGCGTACCGGCGTGGGCGTACCGGCGTGGGCATGATCCCGGGCTCGAGCGCGGACACACCGCGCCGCGCAATCTTTCCCCGAACCTCCCGAGGCCCGCCTTTTCCCAACAATGAAGTTCCGCACCGGCCGCAAATCTCCTCCCCGTCTCGTCGCGCGCTTCGTGGCAATTTCATGGCGCGATCTGGCCGTCTCGTTCGGCCCCATCCTGCTCATCAGCGCCGCCGCGATCTGGCTGGCCGTGCGCCTGATCCAGCCCGCGCCGCCCAGCACGCTCACCATGAGCGCGGGCCCCAAGGGCAGCACGTTCTGGAACGCCGCGCAGAAGTACAAGACGATCCTCGCGCACAACAACATCACCGTGAACGTGCTCGAATCGGAAGGCTCGGCGCAGAACCTCCAGCGTCTGTCCGACCCGGCCTCGCACGTGGACGTCGCGTTCGTCCAGGACGGACTCGCGAGCAAACCGCCCGAGGGCCTCGTCTCGCTCGGCAGCGTGGCCTATGTGCCCCTCGCGGTGTTCTATCACGGGCCGCCCGTGGGGCTGCTCTCGGAGTTCGAAGGCGAGCGCATCGCCATCGGCGCCGAAGGCAGTGGCACGCGCGAACTCGCGCTCACGCTGCTCAAGGCCAACGGCATCGAGCCGGGCGGCAAGACCAAACTGCTGCCGCTCTCCGGCGAGGACGCCGCGCGCGCGCTCGTCGCGGGCAAGATCGACGTGGCCTTTCTCGCGGGCGACTCCGCGCAGCCGCCGGTCATGGGGCGCCTGATGCGCATGCCGGGCGTGCGTTTCTTCGACTTCGCCCAGGCCGATGCCTACGCGCGGCGCTACCCGTACCTCACGGCGATCACGATCCCGATGGGCGCGTTCGATTTCGGGCGCAATCTGCCCGCGGCGCCGCTGCACTTCATCGCGCCCACGGCGGAGCTGGTTGCGCGCGACTCGCTCCATCCGGCGCTCTCCGACCTCCTGATCGAAGCGGCCAGGCAAGTGCACGGCCGCTCGACGCTCCTTCAACACGCGGGCGAATTCCCGGCGCCGCGCGCGCAGGACTTCCCGATCAGCGACGACGCCGCGCGCTACTACAAGTCGGGCAAGGGCTTCCTGTACCGCGTGCTGCCGTTCTGGCTCGCGAGTCTCGCCGACCGCCTCATCGTCGTGCTGGTGCCGATCGTCGTGGTGCTGATTCCGGGCCTGCGGCTCGTGCCGAGCCTCTATGCATGGCGGGTAAAATCGCGCATCTACCGCTGGTACGGCGCGCTCATCGCGCTCGAGCGCGCCGCGAACGCCGACAACTCGTCCGCCGAGCGGCGCTCGCTGACGCGCCAGCTCGACAAGATCGAGGAGTCGGTGAACGGCATGAAGATGCCGCTTGCCTACGCGGGCCAGTTCTACGTGCTGCGCGAGCATATCGGCTTCGTGCGTGAGCGGCTGCTGGCCGTGCGCGAGCGGCTCTCGGCCATGGGCGACGACACCGACAACGGCGGCGCGGACCAGCAAGCCGGCGAGCGCGACGAAGGCCATGAAGGCGGCGCCGGCGGCAGCAGACGCGAAGACAACGGCGCAGGCGAACGCGACGAAGGCAGCGCGGGCAGCAAGCCGGGCGCAAGCGCCGATGCACCGCACGACACGCGGCGCACGTAGTGCAAGTAGCCGCGCGCGCCAGCCACCCGCAGCACGCACGCGAAAAAAAGCAGCACGCAGCAGCCAATTCGATCGATACTCGCGATCAATACTCGAACAATGGGCCGCCGATGCGGTCCAGCAGAAGTCCATCCCGGAGGAACAGCATGATCAGCGGCATCGACGCCAACCGGCCAGCCTGGTTCTACGACTTCGTGTCGCCGTTCTCGTACCTGCTACTGGAGCAATACGACAAATGGCCGGGCTTCGACTTCGCGCCCACACCGGTGCTGCTGAGCGAACTGTACCGCCACTGGGGCACGCCGTTAGGCGCAACGATCCCGGCCAAGCGCATCTTCACGTACCGGCACGCGCTCTTTCGCGCCGAGCAACTCGGCATTCCGTTCAAGATGCCGCCCGTGCATCCGTTCGACTCGGTCAAGCCGATGCTGCTCGCCATCGCCGCCGGCGGCGAGTTTGCGTGCGTGCGCGAGATCTTCCGCTTCATCTGGCGCGAGGGACGCGATCCGTCGAGCGACGAGGGCTTCGAGCAACTCTGCGAGCGCGTGGGCATCGCGCACGGCGAAGCGATGATCGAGCAGGAATCGGTGCGCGCGCAACTACGCCGCAACACCAACGACGCCATCACGATGGGCGTGTTCGGCGTGCCCACCTTCTGGATGAACAAGCAGCTCTTCTGGGGCGAGGACACGCTGCCCATGGTGCTCTACTGCGCGCGCACGCCGAACTGGCTAGACTCGCGCGAGGTGAAGCGCATCAGCTCGCTGCCTTCGGGGCTCGCAAAGCAGGAAACGGTGTAGAACGCGCCGTGCGCAATAGGGCCGCGCGGCACTGAAGCACTGACGCACTGAAGCACTGCGCACGCGCGGACCTGCCCTGCTGATGCCGGTCATACCAGGCGCCCTATGGCGGCTGCGCACGCAGCAGAATATCGTTATGGATCAAGCCGCGCGCGAGCGGTGCACCCAAAGGCGCACCCCCAAGCGCACCAAAAAGCGCACCAAAAGCGCGCGGCACCACTCCCCACGCTTTTTCGCCTTGCCATGGACGACACTGCTCTTTCTCTCGATATCTGGCTCGTGCGCGTGCTGCGCACGTTGCTGATCGAGCGCAGCGTCACGCAGGCTGCGCTACGGCTGAATCAAACGCAGCCGGCAATCAGCACGGCACTGCGGCGGCTGCGCGAGATCCTCGGCGACCCCATCCTCGTGCGCGGCAAAGCGGGCATGGTGCCGACCGAATACGGCGAGTCACTGCTGCAGCACGCACAACGCGTGCTGCGCGATGTCGATTTCGTGGCCACGCCTCACGGCGACTTCGATCCGGGGCGCTCGAAGCGCACCTTCCGCGTGGCCGCGCCCGACTATCTCAACGACTTCTTCATGCCGACGCTGATCTCGTGCTTTCGCGAAACGGCGCCTTCGGCGCGTCTGGAGATCCTCTCGCTGTCGCCCACGCTCGATCATCACGCCACGCTGGAAGCGGGCGAGCTCGATATCGTGATCGGCAACTGGCCGAAGCCCGATCCGCACTTCGCGCGCAGCGACCTGTTCACGGACAAGATCGTCTGCATGATGCGCGCCGATCATCCGCTCGCCCGCGCGCCGCTCACGCGCGACACGTATCTCGCGGCGGCGCATCTCGCACCCACGCCCTATACCGGCGCAAACGCGAGCGCCATCGACCTGGGCTTCGCGAAAGCACGCGCGCAACGACGCATCGTCGCGACGCTGCCCTACTTCGGGCTCGCGCCTCAGGTGCTGCTGCAATCGGACCTGATCTTCACGACCACGCGCCGCTTTGCGACGCATTACGCGCGGCTCCTGCCCATCGCCGTGGTCGAGCCGCCGTTCGCGTTTCCGCGTATTCGCTGCTACCAGATGTGGCATCCGCAGCCCGACCGGCCGAGCGATATCGACTGGCTGCGCGGACTGATCGACAAGGTCTCGGCCGTGCTCACCGAGCCTGCGAGGAAGAGCAAATCGCGCTAGACCCACGCGCAAGATGCACTCAATGCGCGGCTCCGCCCCCACTGCGCCGCAAGCAAAATCCGCAAACAAAAAAAAGCACCCCAAGCGCTGGATGACTTCCAGCGCCTGG
Organism: Paraburkholderia tagetis; assembly: GCF_022213065.1. Classification (GTDB taxonomy): domain Bacteria; phylum Pseudomonadota; class Gammaproteobacteria; order Burkholderiales; family Burkholderiaceae; genus Paraburkholderia; species Paraburkholderia tagetis. The sequence continues at coordinate 83,173 of NZ_JAKLJA010000017.1, read as the reverse complement.
GGTGCAGCTCACGGCAGAAACCGAATTTTTCTCGCCCACCATCGCACCGATCGCACTAATCGCACCATCGGGTGAGCGCTCGACCTCAAACTCGCGCGAACATCGGCGCGCTCGCCGCACGGTTCGTCGCGGCGAGCGGCACGCGCATCTGCATGAGCTGCGCGGCCACGGCGACCGCAATCGAAGATGGCGCCTTGTCGACGATGCCCGTCACGCCGATCGGGCAAGTCATCTCGCTCATGCGCCCGGCCGCCACGCCGCGCTCGACGAGACGGCGCTCGAACTTCACGCGCTTGGTCTTCGAGCCGATCAACCCGAACCACGCGAAATGGCCCCGCTGCATGATGCGCAGAGAAAGGTCGAAATCGAGCGCGTGATTGTGCGTCATCACGATGAAGTACGCGCCCGGCGGCGCCTCGTCGACGATCGCGGCCGGCGTATCGGTCGCCTCGATCTGCACGTTGAGCGGCACTTCGTCGGGGAACAGCTCGTCGCGTTCGTCCACCCACTGCACGACGCACGGCAGCATGCCGAGCAGTTTCACGAGCGCATGCCCCACGTGTCCCGCGCCGAACAGCACGACGTGCATCGGCCCATAGTGCGGCACCGGCGTGCCGCGCCGCCCGATCACGACGCGCCCCGCGGCGTCGATCCGTTCGCAATGGTTCGTGCTTTTATTCGTACCGCTGATCATCTGACGAGACTCCTTCGAAGCTTCGCGCTCAATCACACTCAATCGCACTCAGTTGCGGCTCAATCACGCTCAACCGCGCGCCATGGTCCGCACCGCACGCACGCCCTTCAAGATTTCCTCGGCGGTCGCGGGCGCATTCATCGGCGGATTGAAGCGGTAGTCGCCCACGCTCGCCACGGCGTCGCGAATCGCGAAGAACACCGAGAACGGCAGGAGCAGCGGCGGCTCGCCCACGGCCTTCGAGCGATGAATGCTGTTCTCCACATTGCTGTTCTTGAACAGGTTCACGTTGAACTCGATGGGCGTGTCGTTCACGGTCGGGATCTTGTAGGTGGACGGCGCGTGCGTCATGAGCTTGCCGTCCGGCTTCCACCACAGTTCCTCGGTCGTGAGCCAGCCCATGCCCTGAATAAAGCCGCCTTCCACCTGCCCGACGTCGAGCGCCGGATTGAGCGAGTCGCCTGCGTCGTACAGCGCATCGGCGCGCAGCACGCGCATTTCGCCCGTGAGCGTATCGATCACGACCTCGGAAACCGCCGCACCATATGCGTAATAGTAGAACGGCCGGCCGCGCAGCGTCTTCTGGTCCCAGTACAGCTTGGGCGTCGCGTAGAAACCATCCGACCACAGTTGCACGCGCGCGAGATAGGCCTTCGCGACGAGTTCCTCGAACGGCACGATCGCGTCGCCGACGATCACGCTGTCGTTGGCGAAGCGCACGTCGGCTGCGTTGACGCGGCCCTCGCCCCACGTCGTGGCCGCGAGCGCGGCAAGACGCTCGCGCAACTGGCGCGCCGCATCCTGCGCGGCCTTGCCGTTGAGGTCGGTGCCCGTCGATGCGGCGGTGGCCGAGGTGTTGGCGACCTTGCTGGTGTCGGTGGCGGTCACGCGCACGCGGCCGAACTCGATGCCGAGCTCGTGCGCCACGACCTGCGCGACCTTGGTGTTCAGGCCCTGGCCCATTTCCGTGCCGCCGTGGTTCACGAGCACGGAACCGTCGGTGTAGATATGGACCAGCGCGCCCGCCTGGTTGAAGTGCGTGACGTTGAACGCGATGCCGAACTTGACCGGCGTGAGCGCGATGCCCTTCTTGAGCACTTCGTTGTTGGCGTTGAATTCGCGGATCGCGGCGCGGCGCGCGCGATAGCCGCTCGTTTGCGCGAGTTCGTCGATGATCTCGTGAATGACGTTGTCTTCGAGCGCCTGGCCGTAGGGCGTCTCGTTGTTTGCCGTCTTGCCGTAGAGGTTGCGACGGCGCACGTCGAGCGAATCGACGCCGAGCGAGCGCGCGACGTCGTCCATGATGTATTCGATCGCGAACGCGCCCTGCGGGCCGCCGAAGCCGCGGAACGCGGTGTTCGACTGCGTGTTGGTCTTGCCGCAGTAGCCCGCGATGGAAACGTCGGGCAGCCAGTAGGCGTTGTCGAAGTGGCAGACGGCGCGCGTCATCACCGGACCGGAGAGGTCGGCGGAGAAGCCGCAGCGCGAGGTCATGTCGACCGAAATACCTTCGATCGTGCCCTCATCGTCGTAGCCCACTTCATACGTATAGTGGAAATCGTGGCGCTTGCCCGTGACCATCATGTCGTCGTCGCGATCCGGACGCAGCTTCACGGGGCACAGCAGCTTCCACGCGGCGAGCGCCGCGCAGCACGCGAACAGGCCCGATTGCGATTCCTTGCCGCCGAAGCCGCCGCCCATGCGCCTGCATTCCACCAGCACGTTGTGCGAGTGCACGCCAAGCACGTGCGCCACCAGATGCTGCATTTCGCTCGGGTGCTGCGTCGAGCACCAGACGTGCATGCCGTCGTCGTCCTTCGGCACCGCGTAGGCGATCTGCCCCTCCAGATAGAACTGCTCCTGGCCGCCCAGCAGCATTTCGCCTTCATGGCGGTGCGCGGCGCGCGCGGCACGCGTTGACGCGTCGCCGCGTGCGAGCTTCATCGGCGGCAGCACGTATTGCTCGGCGGCGCGCGCCTGCTGCGCGGTGAGCACGGCGGGCAGTTCTTCGTATTGCACTTCGGCGCGGCGCGCGGCCTGGCGTGCGATGTCGTGCGAGGTCGCCACGACGATGAACATCGGCTGGCCCACGTACTGCACGACACCGTCGGCGAGAACCGGGTCGTCGTGGATGATCGGACCGCAGTCGTTCACGCCGGGAATGTCGCCGGCCGTGAGCACGGCCACGACGCCCGGCGTCGCGCCGACCTTGGCAAGATCCATCGAGACGATGCGCGCGTGCGCCTTCTGCGAGAGGCCGAGCGCCGCGTGCAGCGTGCCCGCCACGAGCGGAATGTCGTCGGTGTAGGTGGCGCGCCCGCTCACGTGCAGGTGCGCCGATTCATGCGCACGCGAGACGTGCACCTGCGCGAAATCTTCACGCGCCTTCGCTTCTTCCAGGAACGGTTCGGCTTGCTGGTTCATTGTTTCGATCTCCGTATAGTGTCCGCTTGGTCCGCTTCCTGGTTTAGCAAGCCGCGCTGTGCGCAGATTCGGCCGCAACTGCGCGCACATTGATCGCCTGCGCGGCGAGCGGGTTGTGCGGCCGCGTTTCGAGCCAGAAGCGATATAGCGTGTTCTTCGCGGCTTCGAGGCGGTAGTCGCTCGTCGCGCGCATGTCGGAGAGCGGCGCGTAGTCGTGGCCGAGCGCGAGCATGGCCGCCTGCGCCGTGGCTTCGTGCCATTGCGCACCGGCGAGCACGCCCTCGGCGTGAGTCGCGCGCCTGGGCGTCGCGGCCATGCCGCCGAACGCGATGCGCGGCTCGCGAATCGTGTCGCCATCGGCGATGAACGAGTACGCCGCGCACACCGCCGAAATATCGGAGTCGAAGCGCTTCGAGACCTTATAGGTGCGGAACTTCAGGTTCGCACGCGCGCCAGTGCGGGTCGGCACCTTCAGCGCCAGCACGAACTCGTGCTCGGCCATATCCTTCTTCTGGTACGCCAGATAGAGGTCTTCGAGCGCCATCTCGCGCACCGTGTCGCCGCCGCGCAGCACCACGCGCGCGCCCAGTGCGATCAGGCCCGGCATCGAGTCGCCAATCGGCGAGCCGTTCGCGACGTTGCCGCCGATCGTGCCCGCGTTGCGGATCGGCAGCGACGCAAAGCGCTGCCACATCTCTTCGAGTTCCGGATAGTGCTTCGCGAGTTCGGCATAACCACGCTCGACGCTCACGCCCGCGCCGATCTCGATCCACGCGTCGCTCACGTCGATCCGGCTCATCGACTCGACCTGACCGACATAGACGATATCGCCCAGGTCGCGCATCTGCTTGGTGACCCACAGGCCGATGTCGGTGCTGCCCGCGAGAATGCGCGTGTTGGGGCGCGCGGCCTTGATCGCGGCGAACGCGTCGACGGTGCGCGGCGCGTCGTATTGCTGGCCCTTGTGCTCGTAGTGGAACGTCTCGCCGCGCTCGAGCGTGGCGAGCGTGCGCGAGAGCGCCTTCACGTCGATGGGCGCCTTCGGCGCATCGGCCTTGAACATCTGCTCGGCGGCATCGAGGATCGGACGATAGCCCGTGCAGCGGCACAGGTTGCCGGTCAGCGCGTTGGCGATCTGGTCGCGCGAAGGCACGCTGCAAGACCCACTGCGAGCGGCCTTGCCAGAGCAGCCCTGGCCTGCTTGGCCGGCATGCCCGGCGTGCTCATGACCGTGCTTTTCGTAGAGCGCCCACATCGACATGACAAAACCGGGCGTGCAGAAGCCGCATTGCGAGCCGTGGCAGTCCACCATGGCCTGCTGCACCGGGTGCAGCGAGCCGTCGGGCTGGCGCAGGTCTTCGACCGTGAAGAGCGCCTTGCCGTCGAGCGTGGGCAGGAACTGGATGCAGGCATTGACGGCCTTGAAGCTCACGCCGCCTTCGGCCGTGCGCTCGCCGACGACGACCGTGCACGCGCCGCAGTCGCCTTCGGCACAGCCCTCCTTGGTGCCCGTGCAATGCGCGTCTTCGCGCAGATACTGGAGGACGGTACGGGTGACGTTTGCGTCGCTGACTTCACGGATCGCGTTACGGTGATAAAAGCGGATCGGCTGACTCATGGTTTTTCGTCTCGTCGTGTTCTGCGGCTCGCTGGACGGCCCCGAGTGGGGGTGCGTTCGCCGCGCTTCTGTGGACGGTTCGAAAATTAACACTGCCAATATCACGAACCCATAGGCAGAGGTACATGGGGGTTATATCGTTGCCGCGATAAATCACCGGGCTGTGCTCGCGCTGCACTTATATGCCCGGGGAATGGCCGAATCACGCGATTTTGCGTGAAACCAGCTCAAATCGGCCACAAAATGGCTGAAAAACCCCACCACCGCCCTCCCGGGGACTTTTCAACATCAGCGGAAGAACCGGTTCCATGGGACAATCACGCCTTTCCCGCCGTTAGCCATCCGCATTTTCCCCATGTCCGCCGAGTCAGCGCCCGCGCACCACGCCGCATCGACGACCTTGCAAATCATCCCGGTCGTCTTTTTCACCTTCCTCTGCTACCTGACCATCGGCATTCCGCTCGCCGTCTTGCCGGGCTATGTACACAACGACCTTGGCTTCAGCACGATCGTGGCCGGCGGGGCGATCAGCGTGCAGTACATCGCGACGCTCTGCTCGCGGGCGCTGGCCGGGCGCTCGGCCGATACGCTCGGCCCCAAGAAGACCGTCACGATCGGCCTGACGATCTGCGGCGCGAGCGGCGTGCTGCTGCTGCTCGCGACGCTCGTCGATCACTGGCCGGGCCTCTCGCTCGCGCTGCTGGTCGTGAGCCGGCTGCTGCTCGGCTGCGGGGAAAGCCTGTGCGGCACGGGCGCGATCCTCTGGGGCATCGGCCGCGTGGGCACGGCGCACAACGCGAAGGTGATCTCGTGGAACGGCATCGCCACCTATGGCGCGCTCGCCATCGGCGCGCCGCTCGGTGTGGAAATGGCGCATTACCTCGGCTTCTGGTCGCTCGGCGTTTCGGTGATCGGGCTCGCCGCGCTCGGCTTCTGGCTCGCGCGCCCGATCGCGCCGGTGCCGGTCGTGCACGGCGAGCGCATGTCGTACCGCAGCGTGTTCACGCGCGTGCTGCCACATGGCCTGGGCCTCGCGCTGGGCTCGGCGGGCTTCGGCTCGATCGCCACCTTCATCACGCTCTTCTATGCGGCGCGCCAGTGGCCCAACGCGGCCTTCTCGCTCACGGTGTTCGGGCTGATGTTCATCGGCGCGCGCCTGTTGTTCGCGAACACGATCAAGAAGTTCGGCGGATTCCGCGTGGCGATTGCATCGTTCTCGTGCGAATGCGCGGGTCTGTTGCTGCTGTGGCTCGCGCCCACGCCGCACGTCGCGCTGCTGGGCGCGGCGCTCACGGGCTTTGGCTTCGCGCTGGTGTTCCCCGCGCTGGGCGTGGAGGCGGTCGGTCTCGTGCCCGCGGCAAGCCGTGGGGCGGCACTGTCGGCCTACTCGGTGTTTCTCGACCTCTCGCTCGGCATTACCGGGCCGCTCGCGGGCTATGTGGCGAATCTGTTCGGTTATGGGTCGGTGTTTATGTTCGCTGCCATCGCGGCCGCCGCAGGCGTGGCGCTTTCGGTCTCGCTGCATCGCAAGAGTGTGCGGCAGGCCGCGCACGGCGGCGACACACCGAACACCCAATAAGCGCTGCCCCCGAACAGGCATTCCAATATTTCTTGATCCAGCACGACGGTGCTCCCGTTGTCGCCTGGCAGTAAATCTCCGTCAAAACTCTCCCGCCGCAGCCCGCTTTATAATATGCATTCCTGATTTTATGCAAACACAGGCGACGACACCCGATATGTCAGCGGCCAAAAAATAGATGGCGAGTTTCCGCCCGGATAAGTCCGCTGGCTTTCGAACTAGTGAGATCAAATCATGGTAATCAATTTCTTCGCTGGCGCTCCCATCACAGTCGGCGCCTCGTTATCGCATGGCGGAGAAGTACTGGAAGGCAACGTCGGCGTGGCTATTGCCGGACATCCGGTTGCCACGAAGGGAGCCAGATGCCAGTGCGACCTGCATGGCGCGACCATCATTAAAACAGCCTCTGGAAGGGTGATGGTCAACGGCGGCGGACCCGTTGCGATAACCGGAGACGTGACCGATTGTGGTGCGTATTTGACTGCACTGGAAGACGTAGGCAGGAAAAATCAGGAGATGCAAGACTACAGTAATGGGATGCAAAAATACTCAACTTATAACTCCATGAGCCCTGCAGGGCAGTCCCATGTAAATGGGAGCACCTTGAATTACAACGGACACAGTTACGTATTTACTTCCAGTTATCACGCAAACGGCTTACCAACCTTTGTGAACGACGCCGGTGCCGTCATCACCATGAACGTCGACATCCGACTTTTCATGATTTTGTTCGGCATGCTGCCCATATCGGCGCCGACACTCACAGGGTCTTGAGATTGGTCAGTGGTGCCACGGTGACCAGCGTCGCTGCGGCCGCAACGCTCACATTCACGCCGGTGATCGTCACCGTGCCGCCGCTGTCCATCACGATGCTGGATGCTCCGCAGATGAAGCTCATCTGCGCGGCAGCGGTGATCGAGACGTTGGCGCTTGCCGAAAGGCTTTGAGTGCCATTGACGGCCACGGCTTGACCGCCGTTGACCGTCAGCGTGTGTCCCCCGTTGATGGTGGTCTGCTGCGCGCCATTCACGACATGCTGCTCCGCGCCCTGCACATTGATTACCCGCACGCCGCCGATATTCGTCGTGTCGTTGGCAGCCGTGGAGCGCGTGCGATTGGCCTCGACTGCATGCACTTCGTCGCGCTCGACCTCGGTCAGTAAATCCCGCTGCGCGTGAATCCAGAGTTGCTCGCAACCTGCCTGATCCTCGAAGCGGATCGCATTGGCCATCTCATACTGGCCGCCCGGCGTCGAACGTGTCAGGATCCCGCTCTGCGTGGCGTTGCGTGGCAACGGCCAAGGGGTCATGTTGGCCGCGTTATACACGCAGCCAATGACGATCGGCCTGTCGGGATCCCCGTTTTCGAAGTCGACGACCACTTCGGAGCCAATGCGAGGAATCGCGACGCTGCCGTACCGGCCAGCGGCCCAGGGAAACGCCACCCGGACCCAGCACGACGAGTTGTCGTCGCGCTCAGGGGCACGGTCCCAATGAAACTTGATTTTTACGCGCCCATACTGGTCCGTCCAGATCTCCTGGCCGGCCGGCCCCGTGACGATCGCTGTTTGCGGGCCCGTCGTCTTTGGCCTGGGCACATCGCGCTGTGGCCGGAACGGCATGCCCGACGGCTGCACGACGAACGAGCAGGCCACATTGCAGTGGCCGGTGCCTGACGCACCAGCAGTGGCGCGCGCCTCGAACGACGCTTCGGTCACGAGGTATTCGCGATTGGCACGCGTGTGCGGATGGTGTTCGAGTGCGAACGTCGTGCCGCATACGATGCTGCGCATCGGGCCACTACCGTGGTGACGTTCGTTGCGCGCGAGAATTTCCTGCATGCGCACTTCGGCGAACCGATGTCCTTGCTCCGCATCCGCGTGGTCGCCCGGCCAGACGTATTGCTGCAGTGGATCGCGGTCGTGGCCGTCGGCCGCTTTGGCCTCCACGCCAAGCGACGCATGCGGGGTCTCGAAGTTGAAATCCCCTGAAGCCCAACGCGCCGCATGGAGACGGCCGCTCACATGAAACGCATTGACGTATTCCTGATGGGTCGAGCTTGCGTCGGGATGATAAGGCAGTTTGCCGCCCCGGACGAACGGCGACGGATGGTGCGCACTGGGTGCGTCCGCGAGCACCAGCAGATGTGTATCGTTCGCGTGCTCGAAAAACCAGTAGATGCCATATTCCTGCGTGAGTCGCTGCACGAATGCAAAATCTGTCTCGCCGTACTGCACTTGATAGACGAGCTCCGGGTAACGCGCGGCGAGCCGCAACTGGCAGGGCCATCCATAACGTGAGAGCACACTGCGGACGATCTCCACGACAGTCTGCCGCTGAAAAATGCGGTAGTCCGTGCGATGCTCCGCGAAATGGAGCCATGGCCGGATGACAAGCCGGTAACGGCAATATCTGTCGCCAGCGCCCTGAAAGCTTGCTTCGGTGATGACCCCGCTAACCTGGCGTACGGCTCGCGGACCGACGCCGTCGGACGTCAACGCATCGATCCCGATCAAGACGGTCAACTCGTTGCCGATCATGCGTGCGAGATCGAGATTGGCAAGCTCGTCGAACTGCTCTGGGTAGTTCGGCGTAACGCAATCGAGCGTATATCTGAACGGACACGAAAGCGCTTCTGTGCCTTCAATGCTGATCAAGCGCAACGCAGGCTCACCGTTCGACAGCGTGGGCAGCACCTGGCCGCGCATCTCGATTACGTACTGTGGACAGGACTCGGCAGGATCGGTCATGAGGCCCCCGATTGGGTGGGCCACAAGACTATCGCGCTCGCATCGTCAGGGCCTTATCGCGGAACAAACACTCTCCACTTCGACGACAGCGCGACAAATGGCTTGCCGCGCCCATGCCCCCGCCGCCCCAATGTCATGCCCCTGCAAATAAAAGCCGCACCCTGCGCCCATGCACAGGGTGCGGCTCATCCCGCTCGCGGCGGCGTCCGTTGCGCCGCCGGGCCTTTTTACTTCTTCACGGCAGCCGGATCGAGCCTCTTGCCCGTTTCCTCGTTATAGCGCTGCACGTACTCCTCGCTGAGCTTGCGCATCGCGCGGCCGATCTTGCGGTAATCGGCTTCGTTCAGATTCGCGAGCGACACGCGCCCCGACGGATGCGGCGTGCCGAAGCCCTTGCCCGGCAGCAGCACGACGCGCGCCTCGGCCGCGAGGCGGAACAGCAGTTCGTTCGGCTGGACCTGCTTGAGCAGCCAATCGACGAATTCGCGGCCAAAGCGCTTCTCGCCCAGAAATTCCATGTCGATGATCGTGTAGTAGTCGACCTGGTTCGGGTCGCCCTCGTCGACGGCAATGCCCATTTCCTCGTAGAGCGCGCGCTTGCGGCTGCGAATCAGGCGCTTGAGCGCGTTCTTGTATGCGTCGGGCGTGTCCATGAGCGAGAACAGCGAGAACATCACCATCTGCACCTGCTGCGGCGTCGAGAGGCCCGCCGTGTGATTGAGCGCGACGGTACGGCTGTCGGCCACCAGACGGTCGATGAACTTGAGCTTCTCCGGCTCCGTCGTGATCGACTCGTAACGCTTGTGCAGTTCCTTCTTCTGCTCTTTCGGGAGCTTCGCGAGCGTCGCGTCCAGCACGTTGTCGTGATGCGTCGCGATCGCGCCCAGGCGCCAGCCCGTCGCGCCGAAGTATTTCGAGTAGGAGTACACGAGAATCGTGTTCTTCGGCGCGAGCGCGAACAGCGAGACGAAGTTGTCGGCGAAGGTGCCGTACACGTCGTCGGTGAGGATGATGAGGTCCGGGCGCGCCTTGACGATTTCGGCGATGTACTCGAGGCTTTCATCGTCGATCTTCACCGAAGGCGGATTGCTCGGGTTCACGAGGAAGAACGCCTTCACCTTCGGGTCGCGCAGCTTGTCGAGCTCCTTCTTCGAGTACTGCCAGTTGTTCTCCACGCCGGCGTTCAGATGCATGACGTTGAGCTGGTAGTCGTTGAGCTCGGGAATCTCGATGTACGGCGTGAAGATCGGCATGCCGAGCGCGATGGTGTCGCCCGCCTTGATCAGGAAGTTCTCGCGCATCGTGTTGAAGATGTACGTCATGGCCGCAGTGCCGCCTTCCACCGCGAACACGTCGAACTCGCCCACGAATGGATGCTTGCCGATCATCTCGCGGCGCAGATATTGCCCGACGATGATCTCCGAAAGCTTGAGCATGCGGTCCGGCACCGGGTAGTTGCAGGCGAGAATGCCTTCGCACATTTCGTAGAGGAAGTCACCCGCCGAAAGACCCAGTTGGTCGCGCACGTACGACACCGCGCCCGCGAGGAATTCAATGCCGGCCTCACCCTTGTTCTCGCGCACGAACAGATCGAAGCGCTCGACGATACCTTCACGCTGCGGGAACCCGCCCACGCCCTCGCGCATATAGGCGAACGAGCGCTCCGACTCGCGCATGGCGAAGAGGCCGAGCTGCCAGAAGCCGTGACGCGGAATCGTGGCGAGGAAGTTGGGATTGCCGCGGCCGGCGTTGAGCATCGAGAGGTTGGCCGGGCGCTCCGCCGCGCCGCCGCCGGCCGCCTTGATCAGCTCGTCCTTGAGCTCGAACGGGCTCAGTGCGTCGAGGCCTGCTTTGCCCTTCGTTTCGTTGCCTTTACCTTTTGCCATGATGCGCTCCGTTGGAAGACGTTGGGCGTGCCGCCGCTGCTTGCGCTTGACGCGTTGCGCCGGCGACGGCACGCGATTTCGACAAATCGTTTCGAGTTCACTTCATGCGAGACCGACCACGAGCGGCCCGAGCAGCGTGAGCAGCACGTTGGCGATCGCGTAGGTGATGGCGAACGGCACCGTTGGCACGGCGCTCTCGGCCTTGTCGAGAATGCCGCCGAATGCCGGGTTCGCACTGCGGGAGCCGGACAGTGCGCCCGCGAGAATCGCCGCGTTGTTGTACTTGAGGACGTAGCGGCCAAACAGCATCGTGAGAATGAGCGGCACGATCGTCACGACCACGCCGAGCAGGAAGATGGTGACGCCGCTCTGCTTGATCGTCACCACGGCCTGCAAGCCCGAGTTCAGCCCCACCACCGCGACGAACGCCGCAAGGCCGAAGTCCTTGAGCAACTGCGAAGCCGCCGGCGGCATCACGCCGTACATCGGGTGCTTGCCGCGCATCCAGCCGAACACCAGGCCCGCGAGCAGGCAGCCGCCGCCCGAGCCGAGCGTGAGCGGAATGCCGGCCACGTTCACGACGATCAGGCCGATGAGCAGACCCAGCACGAGGCCCACGCCCATATAGATGAAGTCGGTCTTGTTGCTGTAGGCGAGCTCGTAGCCGGCGGACTGCACGGCGCGCCTGGTGTCGGTGGCCGTGCCGTAGACGGTGATCACGTCGCCGTGCTCGAGCTTCGAGCCCGGCAGGACCGGCACCGGCTGCCCCGCGCGCTCGATCTTCTCGATATACACGCCGTGACGCAGATCGCGGTCGACGTTCTTGCGCACTTCGCCGATCGTCGTGTGGTTCATGCCCTTCTTCGTGAACACGACCTGGCGCGTCTGCATCACGAGGCTCATGCCGCCCGAGTCCGGCATTTCCGGGCCGATCAGCGTGCCCACTTCGACCATCTGCTCGCGGCGGCCGACGACGAGCACGAGGTCGTCGCGGCTCAGCACGAAGTCGGGCGTGGCGTCGACGAGCTTGCCCGCGCGGCGGATTTTCTCGATGGCGACGAGGTCCTTCTCGGCCACTTCGATCTGCTTGACCGTCTTGCCGGCCGCCGCTTCGACGCGAAACACGCGGCCGAACAGCTCGGGCAGCGCGGCGAGCTGGCCCGGCCCCGCCGCGGCGTTGCCACCCGCCATTTCGAGCTCGGCGTCCGTGGAGGCGTCCTTCAGGCTGCGGCCCATGAACTTCGGCAGGATGTTCACGCAGACGATGATCGCGCCAAGCGAACCGAACACGTAGGTCACGGCGTAGCCGATCGCGACGTCGGCCTGCATGGCCTTCACCTGGTCGGGCGGAAGACCGAGACGCGCGATGGCGTCGCCGGCCGTGCCGATAATCGCCGACTGCGTCATGCCGCCCGCGGCGAGACCCGCGGCGAGGCCCTTGTTGAGGTGAAAGAGCTTCGCGCAGACGAGCACGGTGGCAAGACCCGCGAGCGCCATGAACACGGCCATCGCAATCTCGCGCAGCGTCTTGCGGTTGAGCGAGTTGAAGAAGCCCGGCCCGGAGTCGTAGCCCACGGCATAGATGAACACGGCGAACATTACCGATTTCACGCCGTTATCGATCGTCACGCCCACCTGACTGATCACGACGGCGGCAAGCAGCGAGCCGCCTACGCCGCCTAGCTGGAACTTGCCGAAGTTGATCTGGCCGACCCAGTAACCGACGGCCAGGGAGAGAAACAAGGCGATTTCCGGGGATTTGTGAAAGATGTCATGCAGCCATTCCATCGTGCCCTCGCATGGTTAAAAGTCACTGCTTGCTGCCGTTGAAATTGGACGGCGGGTATCAGCCAGAACTCGGCCGAAATCAGCCGAATTTAGTGGCGAGCCCAACCACCACGGGCCCCATGAGCGGCAACAAAATATTCGACAGTGCATAGGTGATCGTGTAGCCGATCACCGGCGTCGAATTGCCGGTCACGCCAACGAGCGCACTGATCGCCGGCGTACTGCACTGCTGGCCTGCAATCGCGCCGAGCAGCATCGGCGCTTCGAGCTTGAGAAACAGGCGCCCGATCCAGAGCGAAAGGAGACCGGGAATCAGCACCATCAGGATGCCGGCGAGCGGCAGCGCGAAACCGTACTCGCGCACGAGCTTGATGGCGTCCGGTCCGGCCGAGAGCCCCACGGCCGCGATGAAGGTCGCGAGGCCGAAGTCCTTGAGCGCTTGCGCCGCCGCCGAGGGCAGCGAGCCGACCACGGGGAAATGCGAGCGCAGCCAGCCGAAGAAGAGGCCCGAGAGCAGGCACCCGCCGCCCGTGCCGAGCGCCAGCGCAACGCCGCCCACATGCACGCCGAGGCGGCCGATCATCATGCCTGCGAGCACGCCGAGGCCGAGGTAGACGAAGTCGGTCTTCTGGGTCTGCTGGATCACGTAGCCGAGGCGCTGCGCGCCGCGCGCGACGTCGGTGGGCGCGCCGACCAGCGTGAGCACGTCGCCGCGCCGCACCACCGTGCCGGGCAGCGCGGGCACCGTGGCATCCAGACGCGTGATCGCGCCCACGTAGATGCCGCGCCCCGCTTCGGGCGCGGCGCGCTCGCGCATCTGCGCGAGCGTGAGGCCGTCGGCTTCGCGACGCGTGAGCATCACGTCCACACGTTGCGCGAGCAACTTCACGAAGCCTTCGCCCGAGACTTCCGCACCCAGGCTGCCCGACGCCTCCACCACGGCCTCGCGGCGCCCGCCGATGAACACGATGTCGCCCGCTTGCAGCACGAGTTGCGCAGCGGTATCGATCTGGCGCTTGCCGCGCATGACCCGCTCGACCGTGACGTTGTTGCCGAAGCGCGCCTCGAATGCGCAGACCTGGGTGCCCACAGCCGGCCCCACCTCGAAGGCGCGCGCCTCGAGCAGCGGCAGCGCGAGCCGCTGGCCTTCGTCGAGCACGCCGTCACCGCCGAGCTTGCGAAACAGGCGCGCGGCCTCCTCGCGCAGGTTCACGCGCATGAGGAGCGGCGCGATCTGGCTCGTGAACAGCACGATGGTGATCAGGCCGAAGAGGTAGCTCACGCTATAGGCGGTCACCACGTGCGCCTGCAGCGTGCTCACCTGGGCCTCGGAAAGGCCGAGCTTCGCGATCGCCTCGGAGGCCGTGCCGATCACCGCCGACTCGGTGGCGGCGCCCGCCAGCAGGCCGGCTGCCGTGCCGGCGTCGAGTTTCATCAGCACGACGGCGATCATGATGAGCGTCATGACCGAGACGATCTCGATGATCGACAAAAGTCCATAGCGCCAGCCGCGCCCGATGTTCGCGAAGAACTGCGGGCCGCCCGTGAAGCCGAGCGCGAAGATGAACAGCGCGAAGGCGACGTTCTTGAGATCGGGCGAAATGCGCGCGCCGGTCTGGCCGAGTACGAGCGCGACGATCAGCGTGCCGCACACGCCGCCAAGCGAGATTGGCCCGAAACGCACGGAGCCGATCAAATAACCGAGCGCGAGACTCACGAACAGCGCAATCTCGGGCTGCGACTTCAGCAATTCGACGATCATGTCTGGCCTGCCGATTTACGTTTTAGTTTTCAGAAAAATGCATAAAAAAACATGCACGCCACATGCACGTCTTTATTCCCGTGCTTCGCAAGGTTTTGGCGCGAAGCACAAAAAACCCCGCCTGTCCGAATCAAGCTTATGTGAAATACGCCATGCGAAGCCGCAACCTGGCCATCAATGCATCGAAAACAAACGTTTTTAAACAGCAAAACCCCGAACGCAGGCCAGCCATTAATCCATCGCGGCGCGGCGCGGCCCGGTAACGCCATCGCGCATTGAATGGCACCGGTTGAACTATGCGATTGCCGCCGATTCCCACCGATCGACACAGGTTGGCACTTTTTACGTGTGTTTCATTGCCCAAAACCCTTGCTCTTTGGAATTGAATTCGCATACGTCAGTGAAATCCGGCGTCGCATGAGATAAATATTGCAATTCTGTAAGACTGTCAATATTATTTTCCCTCTAAAATCGCCACCGCAATCGCAATCGCAATCGCAATCGCAATCGCAACCGCAATCGCAACCACAACGTGTGACAGAAAGCGTGTCCCATTGCCTGGCGATATTGTCGTAATGGCGAATAAGACGCCCCTTTAACCCGGCAAATACAACCAGCATACGAGAGGCGAAATTCGATGAATCAGCTACACGCCATGCGCGTCTTCGTCGCGGTTGCGCAAGCGCAGAGCTTTCGCCGGGCCGCGCAACAACTCGACGTCTCGAATGCACTGGTCACCCGCGCGGTTGCCATGCTCGAAGCCCATCTGCATACCCGGCTCATCAACCGCACCACGCGCAATCTTTCGCTCACCGAAGCGGGCCTTCGCTATCTCGAGGGCTGCCGCAGCGTGCTCGAGGAGCTCGATCACCTCGAGAATGCCCTCGCGCACACCGAGCGCGAGCCGAGCGGCACGCTGCGCGTGGCCGCCGCCAGCACGCTGGCGCTCGTCACGCTCACGCCGCTCATCGACGGCTACCGGCGGCGCTATCCGCGCGTGAACGTGCGCCTCACGCTCGCCGAGCGGCAGATCGATCTCATCGAGGATGGGTTCGACGTGGGCATCGTCGCGGCCTCGCCCACGCGCGCCGGCCACAATGCCGAGATCGTCGAGCGGGCGCTCGGCATGGCAACGTTCGTGCCATGCGCATCGCCTGGCTGGCTCACCGAACATGGCGAACCGCGCACGCCCGCGCAACTCGCACGCCACGCGGCGGTGACGCTGCCGCCCGAGGAGCGCAGCGTCAGCTGGCAGTTCGCGAAGCTCGGCGAGCACGCGCAGCAGGTCACGCTGCGGCCCGCCTATGCAGTGAACAACATGCTGATGGTGCGGCACGCCGCGCTCGCGGGCATGGGCGTGGCGATCGTGCCCGAGTCGCTCGTCGCCGACGACTTCGCCGCCGGCGCGCTCGTGCGCCTGTTGCCCGAGTACAAGATCGACGACCCCGAGACCCACCTGGCGATCGTCTACCCGAACCGCCAGTATCTGCCTGCGAAAACGCTGCGCTTCGTCGATCACACCGTCGAGCATTTCCAGCATGTGGGCGACGCCTTCGGCAGAACGACAGCCACGCCGGCCACTACGCCGGCCACCGCGCCGGCCTCCGTGCACGAGGCCACATCACACGCTAGCGAGGCGGCATAGCGGTAACCCGGCATCGCGCTAACCCCTCGCGCAATGCCGGCTTCTGCGTTGCGCCCCGCCCGCTCTCGTCCAGTTCCACGGCACCGCATAGCTCGAGCAGCAGCGACGCTTCGCGCTCGTGCACTTCCACGGGCAGCCACATCGCGCCGGCCCATGCAAGATAGCGCGCACGATGCTGGCCGTTGCGAAACGCCACCACGCCCTCGTGCGCGAGGCCGAACCACCCCGCGAGCCCTGCCGCGCGCCGCTTCATGATCGTCACGTAGGGCATTTGCGGCACCCGCTCGTTGTGCGGATCGAGAAATTCGCGGATGCCGCGCACCTTGCCCAAATGCCAGTCGTCGACGGGCTTGAGCACGTAGTCGGTGTCGTCGCGGTTCGCGCAGACCAGCAGCTTGTGCAGATCGACGATCACCACTTCGTGACGCGTGCCGTCGGTCGCGAAGCTGCGTTTGAAGCGCACATGGTCGTAGGGGTGAGGTGCCGGCAACGGCACGATCCAGAGCGGTCCGCACGCGTGCTGTAGCGGTGATGGCAAGGTCGAAGGCATCTCGGTGGGCGTGGACGGGGACATCTGCAGCATGCGGAGGGCGCGTCTCTCGGAGTAGTGAAAAGCGGCCTAAGCTACGAGGGAATCGTGAATTTTTCGTGACCTATGCCACCTGAATGCGTACCACGAATGCGCATGCCGGCCGCGCGTGAGGAAAGGAGCCGATGGATAACGCAAAGCACGCAAACCTCATTCCCGCCGCGAGCACCGAGGCTACCGAGACCACCGAGATCTTTGGTAACCACGTGCGCATCGAAGCGCGCGCCCAGGTCGCGACCATCGTGCTCGAGCGGCCCGAGAGGCGCAACGCCATCGACCGTCCCGTGGCCGAGGCGCTGGCCGCCGCCTTCGCGCGCTTCGAAGCCAACCCGCAATGGCGCGTGGCCGTGCTGTTCGGCGCGGGCGGCACGTTTTGCGCAGGCGCCGACCTGGGTGCGCTCAACGACGACGCGCGGCGCAACGAAGTCCACGCCGACGGCAGCGGCCCGGGCCCGCTCGGCCCCACGCGCATGGCGCTCGCCAAGCCCGCCATCGCCGCCATCTCGGGATACGCCGTCGCCGGCGGCCTCGAACTCGCGCTCCTGTGCGATCTGCGCATCGTGGAAGAAGACGCCGTGCTCGGCGTGTTCTGCCGGCGCGTGGGCGTGCCGCTCATCGACGGCGGCACGGTGCGCCTGCCGCGCCTCATCGGCCTGTCGCGCGCGCTCGACCTGATTCTCACGGGGCGCGCGGTAAACGCGCAGGAAGCCCTCGCCTTCGGCCTCGCAAACCGCGTCGTGAAGCCCGGGACGGCGCGCGAGCAAGCGCAGGCGCTCGCGGCGCAACTCGCGGCATTCCCGCAGGCGGCCTTGCTCGCGGACCGCCGCTCGGCCTGGGAAAACAGCCCGCTGGCCGATCTCGCCGAAGCGTTGCGCCGCGAAGGCGCCGGCGGCTATCGCGCGGTCATGGACGAAGGGCTCGAACTCGCCGCGCGCTTCGCCGCGGGCGCGGGCCGCCATGGCGATGCGCTCGACGGTTGATTCTTGAAGGTCGCCGCGCGAGCCGCTAAATTTAAGTCTGGCAGCCGATTCGACCCACCGAGCGACTGCCTGCACCGCCCGCACTGCATGCACCGCGCGCGCCGTCAGGGTCGTCCACGCCATCTGCTGGACATTCCTTAGACGAGACGCCGTCGCGCACGGTCCATGATGTCGCATCGGGGGACCTTCCATGCCGACGGATCGAATCATCCGGTTCGCGGATTTCGAGCTCGACGTCGAGCGCTATCAGCTTCGGCGCGCGGGCGAAGAAGTGCGACTGGAACGGTTGCCGATGGATCTCCTTATCCTGCTCGCGTCCCGCAACGGCGAGTTGATCTCGCGCGCGGACATCGTCGAGCGGCTATGGCACGGCAATCCGTATCGCGATACGGAGAACGGCATCAACACCGCGATCCGCAAGATCCGCATCGCGCTCGCCGACGACCCGGCGCAGCCACGCCATCTCGTCACCGTGAAGGGCAAGGGCTACCGGCTCGACGGCGCGAGCTTCGCGAGCCAGGCTGCCGCCGCGGAGCCCAGCGGCGCGCACGACGCCGTGCGCGTGCTGGTGCTGCCGTTTGCAAACCTCACGGGCGAGGGGAAAGAGGAATATCTGTGCAGTGCGCTCGCCGACGAAATCTCGGCCACGCTCGGCGCGCTCGGCGCGGACCGTCTGCGCATGATCGCGCGCACGACCGCGGCGCGCTATCGCGATACGGCCAAGAGCATCGGCGAGATCGCACGCGAACTCAAGCTCGACTACGTGCTAGAAGGTTCGTTCTCGCGCGAGGCGCACCAGGTACGCATTCTCACGCGTCTGATTCGCTGCGCCGACGAAGTGCAGATCTGGAGCCGCGCTCACGAGCCGGTGGCACAGGGCGCCCTCGACATCCTCAAGGAGGCCGCCGCCGCGCTCGCGCAGGAGCTCGCCTCCACGCTCTCCGAACAGCAGCGCTCCTTGCTCGCGCGGCGGCTGCCCGTCGACCCTGCCGCACACGACGCCTATGTGCGCGGGCGTTACTTCTGGTATCGGCGCGTGCATTTCGATGCGGGATTCTGCGGCCAGCATGGCATCGACGGCGAAGACTTCGCCCGCAGCCGCGCCTATTTCGAAACGGCGCTCGAGCACGACCCGAACTACGCGCTGGGTTACGCGGGGCTCTCGAATTACTACGGGGCGTCGGTCGTGCACGGCCTGTTCGCGCCCGACGACGGCTGGCCCATCGCCCGCGCCCTCGCGCAAAGCGCACTGGAACTCGACCCCGATCTGCCCGAGGCGCATCACGCGCTCGCCGCGGTGCGCTACTTCTTCGACTGGGACTGGCCGCGCGCCGAGGCGGGCTTCAAGGAAGCGCTGCGGCGCAATCCCAGCTATCCGGAGGCGCACCGGCTCTACGCGCGGCTACTGCTCGCGGCGGGCCGCCATGCGGAAGGCCAGGCAGCGATGACGCGCGCCGAGAAAATCGATCCGCACGCGTTCCTGGGCTCGCGCGCCTTTGGGATGATCCTTGCGGGTCAGCACGCGCAAGTCGTCTGCGAATATCTCTCGCCGGGTCACATGGAGCATTCGCCGCTCGTGTACCAGGTGCTGGCGACGGCGTTCGAAGTGAAGAAGCTCTTTGCGCAGGCCGTGGACGCAACCTCGGAAGCGCTCGAACGCTGCAATCTGCACGCGCGCTCGGCGGCGATCCGCATGCATTGGGAAACGGGCGGCTACGACGCGGTGCTGCACTGGTATCTGGACGACCTGCTGGCGCGTCGGCGCCGGCAGTACACCTCGCCCTTGCTGATTGCCGAGGCCTATGCGCGGCTCGCGCAGCCCAATGAGATGTTCCAGTGGCTGGACGCGGCCCTCGCCGAACGTAGCTCGCGCCTGTGCGAACTGCGCATGAATCCCTGGTTCCAGCCGTATCGCGCGAGCGGACGCATGCGGCGCATCGAACAGCATATCGGCGACGGGCCGACGCACTGATGTATGCAAAGATGCTTGCGCGTGCCCCTCGAGCGCCCCCCCCCCCGGACACACGAAGGGCGCCTCATGAGCGCCCTTTGCGTCGCCGGCGGCCGGCCCGGCCACGATTGTGTTCGAGGTCTCCGTTCGTGCCTCAGTTGCCGTGATACAGATCGTTGTTCAGACGGTCGCGCTCACCGGACTTGATCGAGCGTTCCAGATCTTGATACACCTGCGCATGGGACATCCTTAGCGGCGCCCCCGCGGCGCTATTGCTCATGGGCGTGCCGCCCACGTCCTGCGAAGCCGACGGCGTGCCCTGTGACGGATCGGACGACGTATCGGCAAGTGCGAGTCCTGCGAAGAAGGCGGCCGAGCAGGCCACCGCGATGCGTACTGTGTTCAGCGTGCTCATATCATCGCTCCGGGAGGAAAAGCAGCGCATGCACCCCACCCGCCATGCGCGGCGCGGACGAAGCCAGCTGTCTTGCCCGCAGGCTGAAGAGCGGACATCGCGCTGGGCAACGCGCACTGGATCGTAGGCCCATGGTGCTGCCCGACAGCAGGCCGCACCATGGACGCAAGCTGAAGAAATCGTCAAGGCCGCCCGCACGAGGGCACTGTTGCGTAAGAAGAACGCAAGAAAAGCGTGCCGTATGCGGCGCGGCGCATTTCAGTACAATCCCCGCTTGATTTTGGTTGGCGCGCGTGTGGGCGCAGCCCGCCGCGATTCGATCCCGGACGCCGCGCCGCCAACCAGACACGCCCCTCAAACGCACCCCCAAACGCCGCACCCCACGCCCCCGCACGCCCATGCCTTTGCCCCTTCTTGCCCTCGCCGTCGCCGCGTTTGGTATCGGTACCACCGAGTTCGTCATCATGGGGCTCTTGCCCGATGTCGCGCGCGACCTGAGCGTGTCGATTCCGGCTGCGGGCATGCTCGTCTCGGCCTATGCGCTGGGCGTGACGATCGGCGCGCCCATCGTCGCCATCGCCATCGCGAACGTGCCGCGCAAGGCGGCGCTCATGCGCCTGATCGGCATCTTCATCGTCGGCAATCTGCTGTGCGCGCTCGCGCCCAACTACGCGATCCTGATGGCCGCGCGCATCGTCACCGCGTTCTGCCACGGCGCGTTCTTCGGCATCGGCTCGGTGGTGGCCGCGGGGCTCGTTGCGCCCAACCGGCGCGCCCAGGCCATCGCGCTCATGTTCACCGGCCTCACGCTTGCAAACGTTCTGGGCGTGCCGCTCGGCACGGCGCTCGGCCAGCTCGCGGGCTGGCGCACGACCTTCTGGGCCGTGACTGGCATCGGGGTGCTCGCGGCGGCGGCGCTGCAAGTCTGCTTGCCGAAGCATATCGAGATGCCCAAAGCGAGCCTCGTGCACGAATTCAGCGTGCTCAGGAACCCGCAGGTGCTGATGGTGCTCGGCATGAGCGTGCTGGCCTCGGCCAGCCTCTTCTCGGTGTTCACCTACATCACGCCGATCCTCGAAGACATCACAGGCTTCTCGCCGCACGACGTCACCTTCGTGCTGCTCGTGTTCGGCCTCGGCCTCACGGTGGGCAGCACGCTCGGCGGCCGGCTCGCCGACTGGAAGCTCATGCGCTCGCTGCTCTCGTTGATTGCGATGATTGGCGTGGTGCTCGCCGTGTTCGCGTTCACCATGCACGATGCGCTCGCCGCGGTCGCGACCATCTTCGTGTGGGGCGTGCTCGCCTTCGCCATCGTGCCGCCGCTGCAAATGCTCATCGTGAATCGCGCAAGCGATGCGCCGAACCTCGCTTCCACGCTCAACCAGGGCGCCTTCAATCTCGGCAACGCGGGCGGCGCGTGGCTCGGCGGCGCGGCGATCAGCGCGGGCGCGCCGCTTACCGCGCTGCCCTGGGTGGGCATCCTCATGGCGTTCGCGGCGCTGGGGCTCACGTTGATCTCGGCGCAGCTCGACCGGCGCGCGCGCCGCCGCACGGCAGTGGCCGGGCCGACGTCCTGCGCGTGATGCGTGTGATGCGCGTGACGCGATTACGCGCGAAATAGCGCACCGGCGCCCGCCAACACACCCGCACACCCACGCTCCCACGCAACGCTCAACGCGCCGACGCCACGCCCGTAGTAGCATCCCGGCCGATGAAAACCGTCCTCACCCGCGACTTCCTCGCACTGATCCTCAGCGTGGCCGTGGTCGGCCTCGGCTCCGGCGCGACCCTGCCGCTCACCGCCCTCGCCCTCACCGACGCCGGCTACGGCACCGCCATCGTCGGCCTGCTCACCGCCGCGCAAGCATTCGGCGGGCTCCTCGTCGTGCCGGCCACCGCATGGATCTCCACACGCTTCGGCTCGCGCCAGGTGATCGTGGGCTCGGTGCTCGCCGTCGCCATCGCCACCGTGCTCATGCAGTTCTGCTCGAACCTGTGGCTCTGGGCGCTCCTGCGCATGGCCTGCGGCGCGGCGCTGATGCTGCTCTTCACCATTGGCGAGGCATGGGTCAACGAACTCGCCGACGACACCAACCGCGGCCGCGTGGTCGCCATCTACGCGACCACCTTCACGCTGTTCCAGATGTCGGGTCCGGTGCTCGTGAGCCAGATCGCGGGATTCACGGCGTGGCGCTTCGCGATCTGCGGCGCGATCTTCCTCATCGCGCTGCCGACGCTCGCCGCGATCCGCACGAACGCACAAACCACGGACCTGCACGAGCCGCACGGCAGCTGGCGCCATGTGCTGCCGAAGATGCCCGCGCTCATCGTCGCCACGGGTTTCTTCGCGCTCTTCGACACGCTCGCGCTCGCGCTCTCGCTGTTGCCGCTCTTCGCGATGGGCCACGGCATCGACAGCGAAACGGCGGTGCTGTTTGCCTCGGTGGTCCTGCTCGGCGACACCACCATGCAGTTCCCGATCGGCTGGCTCGCCGACCGGCTCGGCCGTGAACGCGTGCACGCGCTCATGGGTGTGCTCGTGGCGGTGCTGTTGCCGCTGCTGCCATTGGCCATCGCGACGCCATGGCTGCGCTGGCCCCTGCTCTTCGTGCTGGGCGCGGCGGCAGGATCGATCTACACGCTCGCCATCGTGGCGTGCGGCGAGCGCTTCGAGGGCGTGGCGCTCGTTTCGACAAGCGCGCTCGTGAGCGCTTCGTGGAGCGCGGCGAGCTTCGGCGGCCCGATCGTCACCGGCGCGCTGATGGAGCGCGCGGGCCACGACACCATGCTATGGGTGCTGCTCGCATGTGCGCTGATGTTTCTTGGGACGCTGCGCTGGGAGCGTGCGCGGGGGATTGGCGGTGTGAGGGCTTGAAGCGAGGCTCCGGCTTCTCGCTCGTGTCGCTGTTTGACTGGCGACAACGCCAGCCCAACTCTTCACGCGATGATGCAGGCGCGCGATGCTCGACACATAAAATAAAAAGGGCGTCACCGAAGTGACGCCCTTGCAGCAGGAAGTCGGGGGTCCGCTTACCCGGGGGCAGCAGCCGACGCTGATCCCGACTTTTCGCGAGTCATGTTACGGAAAACAGGACACCCAGTCAATGGAGCTCGCCGATGACACCCTGGCCGCCATCACCCTGATGTTGTCCGGCGAACGACTCGGGACGTTCCTGACGCTAGCGGGCTCTCCACGCCCGGCCATAGCACTTCATCAGCAAACGCTCCAGGTCGCCGGAACGCTCATGTGCGTGACGGCAGTCGTCGAAATCGCATTGCGCAATACCATCTGTGACCATCTCACCCACCATTTCGGCACCGCTGACTGGCTGCGCGACCCACCTGCGCCATTCGGATGGCGCGCTCAGGAAAAAACCCGGATTGGCGAAGCGCTTGCCAGCGCGCAGCGCGCTGCATACACCAAGATGGATACCGCACAGAAACGCGCGATCGACGACAGGTTATTCCGCAATGGCGTGCCAGCGGGACTCACGCATGAGCGGCACGCGAAAATTCGACAGCAGTCTCTCGCAGTGCCCAATGGCCAGGTGATCGCCCAACTGACGCTGTATTTCTGGAAACGGCTTTTCTCGATCGAATATGAATCATCGCTCTGGCGCACCGTGCTCAAGCGAGTCTTTCCCGATAAAACGCTGCGGCGAGCGGACGTTGCAATCCAGTTGGAACGAATCTACCAAACCCGCAACCGGATCGCTCATCACGAACCTGTGTACGGTCATCGCCTGCACGATACGCTCGAGGCCATTGACTTCATCATCACGCGGCTCGGGCAACATACACCGTGCCACGCAACGCCGCTCGCGCAATTGCTGGCCGGCGAATGGCAGACACTTTCCGCGCAGGCCAAAGGGCTTCGCACGAGCATCGATGCCATGTCGCAGGCTTCATCAACTCTGCCAACTGAACCCCGGGCGCTTGCCGCAACGGTTGTTGCGGATCAGCTATAGCGCTTCGCCAGCGAGTATTCAGGTGCCCAATGGATAACGGCCGATACGCCTTTCGAGCGCATCGGCCGCCTTGCGAATAACGACGGACTGCCGCCGCCGTATCGGTCCGCTTACTTCGACGCAGGCACAATCTTGCCGACACACGCGCCGAAGCCCACGCGATAACCTTCGCCCTGGCACCAGCCCGCGAGCGTGAGTTCATCGCCGTCTTCGATAAAGCCGCGCGTGCCGCCGCCCTTCAATTCGAGCGGATTCTTCGCGTTCCACGTGAGTTCGAGCAGGCTGCCGAACGAATCGGGCGTCGGGCCCGAGATCGTGCCCGATCCCATCAGATCGCCCACGCGCGTATTGCAGCCGGCCACCGTGTGATGCGCGAGCTGTTGCGCCATCGACCAGTACATGTGGCGGAAATTCGTGCTCGAGATCGTGGTGGCCTCGCTCGCGCCTTCGGGGCGCAGCAGCACTTCCAGCGCAATATCGAACGCATGATTGCCCGCATGGCGCAGATATTCGAGCGGCTGCGGCTCCTGCACCGGCTGCTCGACGCGAAACGGCTCCAGGGCGTCGAGCGTCACGATCCAAGGCGAAATCGTGGTGGCGAAGGTCTTCGCATTGAACGGCCCGAGCGGCACGTATTCCCATTGCTGGATATCGCGCGCGCTCCAGTCGTTGAGCAGCACCATGCCGAAGATGTGCGCCTCGGCGTCCTCGCACGCGATCGGCTCGCCGAGCGCATTGCCGCGCCCGATGATAAAGCCCGTCTCCAGCTCGATGTCGAGCTTGCGGCACGCGCCGAACACCGGACGATCCTGATCGGGCAGCTTTAGCTGGCCGTTGGGGCGGCGCACCGGCGTGCCGCTCACGACCACCGACGAAGCGCGCCCGTTATAGCCGATCGGCATCTCGGACCAGTTCGGCAGCAGCGCATTCTTCGGATCGCGAAACATCGAGCCCACGTTCGTCGCGTGCTCTTTCGACGAATAGAAGTCCGTATAACCGGGAATCTCCACGGGCAGATGCAGTTTCGCATCAGCGAGCTTCACGAGCGCGCGTTGACGCAATGCCGCGTCGTCGCGCAGCGTAGCAGTATCGCGGGCGAGCAGCGACGAAAGCTGCACGCGCACGCTGCGCCACGTATCGCGGCCGAGCGCGATGAAGTCGTTCAGCGCGGGACGCGCGAAGACGTTGTGTGTCGCCGTGGGCAAACGCAGTAACCCGGCTTCGTGCAGCACCGCCAGATCGACGACCGAGTCGCCGATCGCCACGCCCACCCGCGCGGTCGTGTGGCCCGCCGTGCTGAACACGCCGAACGGCAGGTTCTGGATCGGGAAATCGCAGGCGGCGTCGTTCGCGCTCTCGATCCAGCTCTTGCGCTGCGGATCGAGCGTTGCGTGCAGATCGGCAGGCATGGGGTTGCTGGGGTTGCTGGGGTTGCTGGGGTTGCTGGGGTTGCTGGGGTTGCTGGGGTTGCTGGGGTTGCTGGGGTTGCTGGGGTTGCTGGGGTTGCTGGGGTTGCTGGGATTGCTCATGGCTTCTCCGGATTGAAGTGTTTTTTGAGGCCTTGCCAGCACTCGTAGTAATGCGCTTGCAGTTGCGCCGTTTCGAGCGCGTAGCGCGTCGGGCGGATCAGCGTGCGGGTCTCGAACATGAACGCCATCGTGTCGCCCACCTTGTGAGGCTTCGACGTATCGGCGCTCGAGGCCTTCTCGAAGGTCTCGGCATCGGGGCCATGCCCCGACATGCAGTTGTGCAGGCTCGCGCCGCCCGGCACGAAGCCTTCGGCCTTCGCGTCGTACACGCCGTGCACGAGGCCCATGAACTCGCTCGCGACGTTGCGGTGGTACCAGGGCGGACGGAAGGTGTTCTCCGCCGCGAGCCAGCGCGGCGGGAAGATCACGAAGTCGATCGAGTCGACGCCCGGGGTATCGGTCGGCGCATGCAGCACAAGGAAGATCGACGGATCCGGGTGGTCGTAGCTGATCGAGCCGATGGTGTTGTAGCGGCGCAGATCGTACTTGTACGGCGCGTAGTTGCCATGCCACGCGACCACGTCGAGCGGCGAATGGCCGATGTCGGCGCGCCAGAGCTCGCCGTTGAGCTTCGCGACAAGCTCGAACTGCCCTTCGCGGTCTTCATAGGCCGCGCACGGCGTGAGGAAATCGCGCGGATTCGCGAGGCCATTCGAGCCGATCACGCCCAGATCGGGCAGACGCAAGAGCGCGCCGAAGTTTTCGCAGATATAGCCGCGCGCTTCGCCGTCGGGCAGCTCGACCGTAAAGCGCACGCCGCGCGGAATCACCGCGATCTCGAACGGCTCGAGCTCGAGCTTGCCCATCTCGGTCGCAATCGCGAGACGCCCTTGCTGCGGAACGATCAAGAGCTCGCCGTCGGTGTTGTAGAAGAAGCGGTCGACCATCGGGCGGTTCGCCGCGTACAGATGGATCGCGCAGCCGCTCATCGAGGCCGCCGAGCCGTTGCCCGCCATCGTCACCCAGCCGTCGATGAAGTCGGTCGGCTCGGTGGGCATCGGCAGCGGGTCCCAGCGCAACTGGTTGGGCGGCGTGGGCGGCACGTCGCCGAAATCGGCGACGAGGCGCGGCGCGCGACTCTGGCCACCATCGATGCCAGCGACGCCAGCGCGCGCGGCCAGCAGCGTGAACGGCTGGTGCACCGCGCCCGGCCGGATGCGATAGAACCACGTGCGGCGGTTGTGCGAGCGCGGCGCGGTGAAAGCCGTGCCCGACAACTGCTCGGCATAGAGCCCGTAGGCGCAGCGCTGGGGCGAGTTCTGCCCGTCGGGCAAGGCGCCGGGCAGCGCCTCGGTGGCGAATTCATTGCCAAAGCCGCTCATATAGCGCCCAACCGCCGCGCTTTTTCCACTTTCTCCGCTTTTTCCTGCTTCCGCCTGGGTTACGTCCCGCAAGGGTGCGTTCATCACTGTCTCTCCACGTTCTGCCGCGCCACCGGCGCCCGGACGGGCGCCATCGGGCCGGCACGAAATCCGGTTCCACGGGCAAGGCGCGTCGGCTCCTCCAACGGATTCCATCGCGCGATTTACGAATAGTAAAATGGATTATGATTAGTGAAATTATAGGTAAACCCTGGTACGCCCCGGCGCACGGCGCAAATGCGGCTCCGGGTGGATATGGTTATCACTAATCGGTGCATGCCGGAGCGCCCTGGGCTGCTACCATCAAGCCATGCGGCCCCCGTAGCCGCGACAACCAAACTGGCGCGAGCCGTATGCCCGCGCATTTCTCGTTACGCCTGTCGCCACTCCCTCATTCATCGCGTCATGATCGCTCCAACCATTCCCGAGCTCGTCACTCGCGCCGCCGACCATCCGTTTCTCGGCGAGCATCTGACGTTGGGCACCGGCACGCATCATGCCGAGGCCGTCGCGCGCCGCAATGGCGTGGAGCTCTTGAGCGCCTATGAACCGATCTACGACATCAGCGTGCACGGTGGCGCGCAGTCGCTCACGGCGGATCTCTCGCTGGCCTCGCGCTTCGGCGACGAACTCGGCTTTCAGGCGGTGACGCTGCGCGAGCAGGACGGCAAGGCCGAGCTCTTCGACCCGTTCGCCGATACGCTCGATGATCCCGAACTCGTCGCGCTCGACCGCTGCGTACGTGCGCTACACACGATCAACTTTCTGGGCTCGCAACAGCACGGGCTGCTTTTTCTGCGCGTGCACGAGCGGCTGCTCAAGAGCGTGAGATACGACCACGGGCGGCACTTCTCGAATGTGCTGGTCTCGTTCGGGCTGAACCCCGGGCGCGTGGTGATCGAATTACCGGCGGCGGCGGTCGCG
Source organism: Paraburkholderia tagetis (assembly GCF_022213065.1). Classification (GTDB taxonomy): domain Bacteria; phylum Pseudomonadota; class Gammaproteobacteria; order Burkholderiales; family Burkholderiaceae; genus Paraburkholderia; species Paraburkholderia tagetis. The sequence goes on along the minus strand of NZ_JAKLJA010000017.1, from coordinate 55,311 downwards.
CACCGGACCTTCGTCGGCTATCTGACGCAGAGCTACCAGCGCCATGGATTCAAGGTGGCGGGCAATCTGCCCAACGCGGGACAGATTCTTTCCGTATCCGATATGGCGCGGCTCGACTTCCTGAAGATGGACGCGAGCGCGGCCCTGCGCGATTCGATGGTGAAGCCGCTGGTGAGCTACGCGGCGCGGCTGCGCATTCCGCTGATCTTCAACCGCGTGGTGGACGCGCCGCAGTTCGAGCAGTTGCAGCAGTACGACGTGCGCTTCGTGCAAGGGCCCGTGTTCGCCACGCAGCCCAGCGCGGCTTAGCGCTGTTGTTGTGCTGCGCGGTTGTGCTGTAACGCGGCGCAATGAGGGAGTGGGCCGGTGAGCGTGGCGCCCAGATGTGCGAAAGCCGCGCACGCTCCAGAGTTGGCTACATGCGCGGCTGCAAGCGCGACTCACGCCGTGACTACAGGCTGACGGGTTCCTGCTCCAGCTCCACACCAAAGCGCGCGAGCACGTCACGGCGGATCGCCTGGGCCAGTTCGAGGATATCGCTGCCGGTAGCGCCACCGCGATTCACGAGCACCAGCGCCTGCCGCTCGTGCACAGCCGCCGCGCGCAGCGTGCGCCCTTTCCAGCCGCATTGGTCGATCAGCCAGCCGGCGGCGAGCTTCACGCGGCCATCGGCCTGCGGGTACGAAACGATGCGCGGTTCGCGCACGACGAGCGAATCGAACTGCGGCGCGTCGATCACCGGATTCTTGAAAAAACTACCCGCATTGCCAAGCACGAGCGGATCGGGCAGCTTCGCGCGACGAACCGCGACCACGGCGTCGAATACGTCGCGTGCGCACTGTGCCTCCGGCAACCCGCGTTGCGCAAGCTCGCGCGCGAGGTCGGCGTAACCGGCATTGGGCCGCCACGCCTTCGGCAACCGGAAGGTCACCGAGGTAATCACGAAACGATCGCGCCCTTCGCGCTTGAAGAAGCTATCGCGATAGCCAAAGCGGCAATCGGCGGCATCGAACGCGTGCGGCGTGCCCGATTCGAGCTCGATCGCACGCACGCTCGCGCAGCGCTCGGCCATCTCCAGCCCGTAGGCGCCGATGTTCTGAATGGGCGCCGCGCCCACCGTGCCCGGGATCAGCGCGAGATTTTCGAGCCCCGGCATGCCCGCTTCGAGCGTCCATGCCACGAAGTTGTGCCAGTTCTCGCCGGCGCCGGCTTCCACGTACCAGGCGTCATCGTCCTCGCGCGTCACGCGCTTGCCCGCCAGCGCGACGAGCAGCACGAGCCCGTCGAAGTCGCGTGTGAGCACGACGTTGCTGCCGCCGCCCAGCACCAGCGTGCGCAGGCCCTGGGCACGCGGGTCCCGCACGGCGGCCATCAGTTCCGCCTCGTTCTCGATACGGCAGGCGAGGCGCGCGCGCACGTCGAAACCGAAGCTGTTGTGCGCACGCAGCGGATAGCCGGCAGCGAACCACACCGGGGACGGATCGGCGGAGGTGGCGGAAACGGGCATCGAGGATGGATGTGACACGAAAAGGCCGAAGACGGGAACGAGAACGGGAAAACCGGCGCTGACAACCAAAAACGCAAACTGGAAACGCGGACGCAGCCAAAACGTGTGCAAAGCGCAGGCACGCTGGCTGCGAAGCCACCGGCACGCAGCGCCGCGCGGCCTTGGGCAAACACGGCGGCGCCGGTAAAATGGCGTCGGTCCGTGATTATAGCGAGTACAAGGCACCGCACCGGAAAACCCGGCTGCGGCGGCGAGCGCACGATTCGTGCTGCCCGTGAGCAAATGCCTGCGCCACTCGCACTTTTGGGAGAAAGCAATGCCATCGTTTGACGTCGTCAGCGAAGCGAACATGATCGAAGTAAAGAACGCCGTCGAGCAATCCAACAAGGAGATCTCCACGCGCTTCGACTTCAAGGGCTCGGATTCGCGCGTCGAGCAAAAGGAACGCGAACTGACTGCGTTCGCCGACGACGATTTCAAGCTCGGCCAGGTGAAGGACGTGCTGGTGTCGAAAATGGCCAAGCGCAACGTGGACGTGCGCTTCCTCGACTACGGCAAGATCGAGAAGATCGGCGGCGACAAGGTCAAGCAGGTCATCACCGTGAAGAAGGGCGTCTCGGGCGACCTCGCCAAGAAGATCGTCAGGCTCGTCAAGGACAGCAAGATCAAGGTTCAGGCAAGCATCCAGGGCGACGCCGTGCGCGTCACGGGCGCCAAGCGCGACGATCTGCAAAGCGTGATCGCCCTGCTGCGCAAGGACGTGACCGATACGCCGCTCGACTTCAACAACTTCCGCGACTGATTCGCCGGGCCCTTTGGCGGCCCGTGCCGGAATCACCCGCAAAGCGAGGCGCGCACCGCCGCCTCGGCCATGGCGCCCCGCTCTTGCTGCGTTAGTCGTCCGTCGCGACGAGCGGCATCAGTGCCTCGCCCGTCTCCAGCAGCGTCTTTAGATTCGACAGGATGCGCGGCCAGCCGCCCGACACCGCCTCGATGAACTTCGAGCCAGGACGCTCCATGCAGTGCGTGACCGTGAGCTTCACGGCGTACTCCACCTGCTCGATCTGCAACGTGCACACGGAATCGCCCTCGGCGTACAGTTCCGGGCGAAACATGTTGCGCCAGCAGATCACGAGGCGATGCGGCGCGCCCGACTCGACGATCTCGCCCGAATCGGCCACGCGGCCATCGGCAAAACGTAGCGACCACGACGAGCCCGCCCGCCAGTCGCACTCGTGATGCATGCCGAACCAGTAGCGCTCCGTGTATGCGCGGCTGGTGAGCGCTTCCCATAGCGCTTGCGGCGTGGTGCGGATGAACGTGACGTAGACGAACGTCGATTCACCCGTCGCGCCACTCGGGCCACTCGGGCCACCTGCGCCGGCCGCGCGACCTTCACTGCTGCTCATAGCTGCCTCCTTCTCCTTCGAGTGAGCGTTTGAGCTCGACGAGCACGCCCACGCGGACGTTCGAATTTGCCGATCCTGCGCGCGGCGATTTCGCCAATCGGTACTGAAACGGCGGTGTCGTTCATGGCTTTAATTGTGCAACCTTTCAGTTTCATATCAAGATGAAAAAATGGGGCGGCACAGTGCGGACTCACGAGATGAACATGGGGAGGCTAATGGTCATTGGGCAAGGTGACCACGCGCTCGCCGAGTACGCGAAGAACTCACCCTTAACAAGGAACCGCTCTCTTCGTGCATGTTGAGTGCCGCTTCGTTCGCAAAGCAATGTGCTATGCCGCACAGACACGCACAACGGGTTACGTTCAACGCAAACGGATTCGCGCCAGAAAAGCCGGCTAGACGCACCATCAAAGTCGACGAGGTCTGTCTCTGGCCCACATGCGGAATCAGGATGCGGTCGAGCGCACAGACGAGCACCTCGTTGGCCTTGTATTCTTCGCACGGATTCGAAAACATCATGCGCATGAAGTTCGTGCTATTTGACGGATCGCTCTGCGAAAACCCGGGTGCTGATAGCGAAACACGGTGACGGTACCGACGCTTTCGCACGCAAAGTCGAGCGCACACGATGTCGCCGCATGGCGGCATGTCTTCATGGGTTCTCGTCCATGCCCGGCGTCCGCGGCTTGAAGTGATACGTCGCCGGCGTATGTCTGTTGTCGAAGTGAATCGAAGTAGAACTGCAAGCGTGACATGGAGAAGCCCATGAAGTGCGTGCCATTTCGACAGATCAGCGCCATCGGTTACGCAGCACTGGTGGCATTCAGCGTCGAAGCGCACGCGCAGTCGCTCGAAACGCAGGCCGTGCAGGCTGACCAGGTGAACATCAAAGCACTACGCGACGAAGTCGATCAGCGCCTCAAAGAACTTGAGGCGCTCAAGCACAAACTGGCTGACGAAGAGGCGAACTATCTACGGCTCAGCCGTGCACTGAATGCAGGCCAGCTTGAAAGCAAGCGAGCAACGGGTGGCACAGACGCCAACGGTTTGCCAGTAGGCGACGCAGCAACCGGTGGCGCAACCGCCGCCGCTCAGGCAGTCCAGGCCGATCAGGCGTCGCAGGCCGGCGCGCCCGCAAACGCGCAACCCGGCGCGCTCGCGCAGGGCGACCAGGGCGCAGGCGCCAATGCCGGCAACACGTCCCAGCAAGGTACACAGGCGACGCCAGTCGGCCAGGCACCCGTCGCGGACACGCGCCCACCAGCCGTCGCACCGATCTTCGATCAGCCCGGCGTGCTCACGCCACGCCATACGTTCGTCGTCGAGCCGTACTTCCAGTTCGGCTATGCGTCGGAAAACCAGATTTCACTCGTTGGGTACACGATCATTCCTGCACTTCTGATCGGGCTCATCAATGTGAACGAGGTGAAGACGACGACGCTAACAGGGGGCGTCGCATTGCGCTACGGGATCACGAACCGGATGGAGTTCGAGGTCCGCGTGCCGTACGTGTACCAGACCAACGATGTCGTCGCGCGCCAGCCCTTCGTCGGCACGGCCGCCAATACCACGATCAGCAGCGACGGCCACGGCATCGGCGACGTCGAAATGACGCTGCGCTATCAGTTCAATCAAGGTGGTCCGGACAAGTTCTACTACGTCGGCTGGCTGCGCTTGAAGACTGCGACGGGCAAGAGCCCGTTCGACGTTGTGACCGATTGTGTGGTGTCCTGTGTTTCAGGCACGACCGCGAACACGGGCCTTCCGCTGCAGCAACCGACCGGCTCGGGTTTCCTCGCAATCCAACCCGGCCTTACGTGGCTGTTCCCGACCGACCCGGTCGTGTTCTTCGGCAACTTCAGCTACCTGCACAGCTTCGGCAAGGACGAGCGTCTCACGCTGCTCAATGGACAAACCGAGTTTCTCGGCAAAATTCAGCCGGGCGATATCTGGGGATTCAACATCGGTATGGGCCTTTCGTTGAACGAGAAGGCGTCGGTCAGTATCGGCTACGACCAGAGCATCGTGTTGCCGACCTCGCAGAATGGACAAACGGTGCCTGGCTCGGTGCGCGTCGTTCTCGGCACGCTGCTGATCGGATATTCCTACCGGGTCACGCCAAAGACCACGCTCAACTTCTCGATCGGCGCCGGCCTCACACGCGACACGCCGGACCTCACGCTCACGCTGCGTGTGCCGATGTCGTTCTGACCCAATCCGAAGCCTACGTCCCCACGTCCCCGCGAGCCTGCGCCAGCACTTCTAGCGAGGGCGCACCGCGCCGGCGAGTGAGCTGTTCAATGTCGAAAGGAAGTTCATCGCCTTGAACGCGCCAAGCGAGTTCACACTCGTATTGATCGTCGTAAGCGCCTGTATCTGCTGGCCGCTCAACGTGTTCTGGATCACCGAGCCAGTCATGCCGGGCAGCGCCCCCTGTTGCACGGAGTTGTTGGGTCCGACCTGGACTAGCGCTCCAGTGTTCGCACTCGCCAGCATCTGCGCCTGCTGGGCCGTCATATTGGCGACATTCGGAATGTTGAAGCTGGTCTGCGCGACAAGATTGCCGTTCACGAATGCGGCACGCGAGATGCCGAACGACACCACCAGGCCGGATGGCAAGTCGAACCCGCCACGCATGTCATCGAGGCGGCGCTCACTCACCGCCACGAGATTGGCTGACGACCACGCCGGGTCGGCATCCTCCGGCGCCGATATCGATTCCACTGCCCTGCTGACCGAATGCCTGCCATCCGTCATGGCGTCGGGCGCCGATGTTGACGCCGATGGTGGCGCAGATGGTGGCGCCGTTGCCGCGACATGTCGCGGTGGCACGGTTGTGACATTCGTTGCATCCGCCACGTCTTGTGGCGCGCCCTGCATCGTCCTGACCGGACCGGTTGCGATCGCCGGCGAATCGCTTACGGCCGCGCCTGCTTCGAACGAGCACATGCTGCCACCTATCACGGTGACAATGCCGGCAAGCTTCAGGTGTCTGGATTTCATCGCTGTCCTCAGAATTCACCTGGACCGAGTTTCGGTACGACCACGTTGAACAGACCTTCGCGCGGAATGGCGGTATAAAGCGGCGCTGCCGGTGCGACATGCCAGTCACGTGGATCGTTGAACCTCGCCATTTCATGCCTGTTGTGAATGACGAACACTACATGGTCCTGCCACTCTTGCTCAAAACTCTCCTGCGACAGCGCCCGCGTGCCGGTGGCCGGATCGCCAATCAGCACACGCCCGTTGCGCACGCCCTTGATGACCACGAAGTGGTGGTATCCGTGCTCGACGATCAGCGCGATCGCGGGTGTGGTCGTCTGGTTGAGCTTTTCGAGCGGCACCTCATAGCCGTCAGCCTCAAAGCCGCGCGACATCAGGAAGTTTCGGATATCGAGCAGCGAGAAACCTTCCCGACGAATCTTGTCCTGATTGCCGTGCTCGAACATTTCGACGAACGCCTGCTGCTCGGTCACCGGATAATCGTATTGATACGTAAGCAGGGTCGCCACTGCCGCTGAACCGCAACTGAAATCGTATTGCTGCCTGATGGTCCGCTTGAAGCGGGCTTCCTTCAGGCTCGTCACATGCAGCGAGTAATAGCCGCCCGACGGATCGGTGACGTCGATAGGGTCGGCGTGTGCGGCCGGCAAACAGCAGCCGAACGCGAACGCGAGATACGCTGCAATGTGCTTCATTGCCTAGTTCCCGAAACGCACGTTCAACACCGTAGCGTTCTGGATCAGTACATTCGCACCCGTGTTCTGGATGACGGTCGGCAAGCCGCTCGAATTCGAGAACGATCCGTCGCTGATCGTGTTCGAGCCCGTCACCACTTTGTTGGCGACGTTATCCGAAAGCGTGCCATTCAAAAAATTCTGCCCCACCAGCGCATCGCCGCCGCGATGTTCATCCAACTGTTCATCTGTCATCGCCACGCCAAAGCTCGGCTGCTGCGCGTCGTGAGATACGGTGGCCGTCGCTGCAGGCGTTGCGGATTCGACACCACCCGCAGGTACGGCCACGCCAGTTACACCGGCTTGTGCCCGTTGTTGCGACGATTGCGCGTCGTCCGCCGCATAGGCGACCAAACCCTGCATGGCAATCACGACTGGAACGACGAGCAGGGAAACTCTCTTCTGCACTTGCATGGACGTCTCCTTGGGCCATGTGCAGTCAGCGTCGACCGCACAGAATCCGGATATCTGAGACCCCGCCTCGCGAATTGCCGCAAATGCAACGGCCACGCCATTCGCACGGGCGTTGGGAAATTGCCGTGGAGCGCCTTGTTGCGCGCCCCACGGCACCTGCCCCCCGGAATTCATGCTTGAATAAAGCTGTCTTTCAATGCCCGACAGTCAAGTTCGCCTGCACGGTAACGGCCTGCTGTACCAGCGATGCCATGCCGCTGTTCTGGCTCATGACGGAGATGCCGGCTGCGGACTGGGCCGCACCTGTCATCGAGTTGGCCATGTCGAACGTGCCAGCATTGACGGAGTTGACGCCACCTGCACCACCCGCTCCACCGGTGCCACCATTACCGACACCGCCGGTACCGGTAGCGCCAGCTGCGCCAGCTACGCCCACTGCTCCGGCTGCACCGTTGCCTCCGGTTGCATTGCCGTTATGGGCGCTAGACGACGCGCTGCCGTTGCTGCCGCTGCCGCCGGTGCCCGTACCGCCAGCACCACCTGCACCAGCCACTGCGGTCGCCGCACCGCCATTACCGCCGGTACCGCTACCCGCTCCGCCTGTTGCAGCGTTCGCGCCAGTTGTGGCCGCACCGCCCGCGACAGCGGCTGCGCCGCCCGTGCCGGTGCCGGAACCGCCAGCACCGCCCGCGCCGCCTGCGCCGCCGCCCGACGATGCGCTAGCGGTCGAGCCGCGGTAGGCATGAGCGCCGCCGCCGTCGCCGCCGGCGCCACCCGAGCCGCCGTTGCCGCCGCTCGCCCGGGCGTTTCCGCCTGCGCCTGCCGCCAAGCCGCCCAACGCTACACCCACGGCTCCTGCGTTACCGCCACTCCCAGAGCCACTGCCCCCCTGGGTGCCGCCCGCACTTGCGTTGCCGCCACGTCCGCCGTCGCCGCCATTGCCAACGCCAGCTGACGCGCTGCCATTGGTGGCACTGCCTGCCGCAGCGCTGCCGTTAGCCGCGGTACCGCCATTGCCGCCGCTGCCGCTCGCGCCGCTGTTGCCACCATTGCCACCAACGCCCCTGCCGCCGTAGCCCTTGCCGCCGCTGCCTGCATTGCCGCCTGCGGCACTGCCGAAGTTACCGGCCTGGTTGCCGATGCCTGAGACGCCCAGGTTTGTTACCGAACCGTCCAGCGTGCTCAGCGCCACGGTTTTCGTGCTGTTAAAGGAGTCCTGCCTCACATTGGCGTACTTCGCGATCTCGTTGGCGTTGTCACCAACCGTCGAGGTCTGGCCGGAGCTTGCGGAACTGGACAGCGTGTTCGCGCCGGACGTGGACCTCTGATCGCAGGACTGGGCGTTATCGCTACAGGGGTTCGCCATCGCATACCCGCTCACCCCAAGAGCCAGCACCGCAGCCGTCGCCATTAGCGTTCTTCGCATGAGAGCCTCCTGCTGGCTAATGGCCAACGGTCAAGTTCGCCTGCACCGTAACGGCCTGCTGCACAAGCGATGCCATACCGCTGTTCTGGCTCATGACCACGATGCCTGCTGCGGACTGGGCTGCACCCGTCATCGAATTGGCCATGTCGAACGTGCCTGCGTTGACGGCATTGGCTCCACCAGCGCCGCCGGCACCACCGACCGCTCCGTTGCCTACGCCACCATTGCCCGTACCGCCTGCACCGCCTGCACCGCCTGCTGCGCCTGTCGCGCCAACGCCCGCGGTTGCGCTGCCGTTGCTGGCCATGGTGCTCGAGCCACCGTTCGTCGCGCTACCGCCCGTGCCCGTACCGCCTGCAGCGCCATTACCCGCCACCGCCGTTGCTGCACCGCCGGCACCGCCGCTGCCCGTGCCCGCGCCGCCCGTTGCCGTGCTCGCGCCGGTCGTGCCCGCGCCGCCAGCACTGGCGACTGAGCCACCCGTGCCGCTGCCCGAGCCACCTGCAGCGCCAGCACCACCAGCGCCACCAGGCGATGTCGATGTCGCGGTCGACCCACGGCTCGCATGAGCGCCGCCGCCATCTCCACCAAATCCACCGCTGCCGCCGCTACCACCACTGGCGCCTGCGCTGCCACCCAGGCCAGCAGAAGCGCCGCCAGCCGCAAGGCTGCCCGCCGCAGCCCAACCGCCACGGCCGCTGCCATTACCGCCTTGCGTACCACCGGCTAGAGCGCTGCCTCCCCTCGCGCCGTTGCCCGCATTGCCGTCGCCAGCAGTTGCGCCGCCGTTACTGGCATTACCGGCCGTAGCGCTGCCATTGAGCGCGCTGCCGCCGCTGCCGCCGCTGCCGCCTGCGCCGCCATTGCCACCGTTGCCGCCCACGGCGCGGCCGCCGTAGCCGTTACCACCCTTGCCGCCGGCGCCACCCTGGGCGCTGCCGAAGTTAGCGGCCTGGTTGCCAATGTTAGAAACACTGACACCGGTCACTACGCCATCAAGCCTGCTCAATGCGACAACCTTCGTGCTGTTGCCGCTGTTCTGCCAGAGAGAGGCACCGGAGGCGATCTCGTTGGCGTTACTGCCGCTCGTCGACGCTTGAGTCGACGCAGCACTGCTGGTCAGCGAGTTATCGCCGGATGTCGACCGCTGGTCGCAGGATCTGCTGCCATCACTGCATGGATTTGCCATTGCGTAACCGCTAAAGCCTAGAGCGAGGACCGCAGCGGACGCGAATAGAGTCTTGCGCATAGGAACCTCCTGTCGAAACGTAGGGGGGCGGGTTGGCTAAGTACGCCAATCCACCGCGCCACAACGCATAGGCGGTGCCATGCAGCTAAGCCATTGAAATAAAAAGGAAAATATTGAACTGCCGCGACGACGCATTCCCTATCAGGGTTTTTATTCAGGCTTTATGTTTCTCAAATGCAACATCAAAACCGGCATTGCACCGGTTTCAGAGGTTCAGCCAGTCATAAAAATGCTTCAAATTCAGCTTGCTACGCGATCTTTTCAATGGCAATTGGAGAATAAAAAAACGTTTCGGTTTTGATTCACGCAAGCAGGACATCCCATTTTTCGTACTATATCCTGCTCGGTCATTCGGCCTGAAAGCCTTTCCTGGCCTGGCCCACACCGCTCATCACTCATACAGTCAGGGAAAAACGGAATGTCCGAAGCCTTACGAACACGTATCTTCTAGTCGTTTTTCGCGGCAATTATCCCAACACCTCTCAACTACATAAAAAGTGCTATTTCATGAAGTAGGCGTTTTGCACACAGGTATTATGACAGCAGAATCACCCACCTCTGTTTGACGCCACACATTTCAGAACGTTTCGTCATTCGCTTCCGCAACGCTGAACACGCAGCATCGGCGCACAAAAAAGACGGCGCCGCAGCGCCGCCCATTCATTCCTGCCACCGTCTCGTGGATGGCGGCGGACTCAATGCGGTTGACTCAATCGAGCTTGAACTGCCCCACCGTTTGCGCGAGGTTCGCCGCCTGGCCGCGCAGTGCGGCGGCCGCCGCCGTCGACTGCTCGACGAGCGCTGCGTTCTGCTGGACCATCTCGTCGAGCTGGCTCACCGCGCGGTTCACCTCCTGGATGCCGCGCGTCTGCTCGTCCGCCGCGTGGGTCACCTCGGAAATGATGGTGGTCACGTTCGACACGTTCGCCACGATCTCGTCCATCGTTTCGCCGGCGCGGCGCACGAGCTGCGAGCCCGAGCTCACGCTCGCCACCGTCGATTCGATCAGCGCCTTGATCTCGCGCGCCGCCTGCGCGCTGCGCTGCGCGAGGCTGCGCACCTCGCCCGCCACCACCGCGAAGCCGCGCCCCTGCTCGCCGGCACGCGCCGCTTCCACGGCCGCGTTCAGCGCGAGAATGTTGGTTTGAAACGCGATGCCGTCGATCACGCCGATGATGTCGGCAATCTTCACCGAGGCGTGCTCGATCGCGCCCATCGTGTCGACCACGTCCGAGATCACCGCGCCGCCGCGCGAGGCCACCGTCGAGGCCGACGACGCCGTCACGTCCGCCTGCTGCGCCGCGTTCGCGGACTGCGCCACCGTCGCCGTGATCTGCTCCATCGAGGCCGCCGTTTCTTCGAGGCTTGCCGCCGCCGATTCGGTGCGGCCCGAAAGGTCGACGTTGCCCGCGGCAATCTCGTCGCTCGCGGTGCGCACCGACTCGCTCGCGTCGCGGATATGGCGCATCACGTCGCGCAGCTTGTCCATGAATGCGTTGAACGAACGCGCGATCTGCGCGACTTCGTCGTTGCCCGTCGCGGGCAGGCGCTGCGTGAGATCGCCCTCGCCCTTGCCGATGGCGTCCATCGCGTCGCGCACGCGCGAGAGGCGCTGGAACGACACGGTGGCAACCGCGCCGACCACCAGCGCCGCCAGCACCGCGATCACCACCAGCGCGCCAAGCGAAGCCGCGAGGAGCGAGCGCATGCCCGCCGTGGCGTCGGCGCGGTCGAGCGCGACCACCAGGCGCCAGTCGGTGCCCGCGATCGGCTGCGCGCGCATCAGCTTGGTGGCGCCGCCCACGTCGACATCGAGCGGCGCCTTGGCGGCGAGCAGCGCGGCCAGTTTGTCGCCCGAGAGATCAGGCGCGATCCCCGTGACGGGCTGAAGCGTGAGCTTCGGGTCGTTGTGCGCGACGATCTGGCCCGCGCTGTCGATCAGCATGCCGAAGCTCGCGGGCGTCGGGTGGATCGAGCGCACGTTGGCGATCACGCCGTCCATCACGACGTCGCCGGAAACGACAGCCTTCAGGACGCCCTCGCGGATCACGGGCTCGGCGAACGACACCACGAGCTTGCCCGTGGCGGCGTCGATGTACGGCGGGGTCACCACGCCCTTGCCCGCCGCGACCGCCTGCTTGTACCAGGGCCGGCCGGTCGGATCGTAGTCGGGGGGAATGCCGGCGTTGTCGGCGAATTTCGCGCTCTTGTCGGGATAGCCCGCGTAGACGTCGAGGAAGCCGCCCGCCGCCACGACCTGCTTGAACATGGGGGCCGGATCGGGCTGCAGCACAGCGTCTTGCAGCGAATCGATCATGCGCGCATGGCCCGCGACCCATTCGTCGATGTTCTGGGCGTGGCTGTCCTCGACGGCCGTGAGCGTGGCGTCGATCGAGTCCTGGTTGTGCGAGTTGGCAACGAAATAGTCGAGCGCGGTGTTGGCCGCCAGCGCCACGACAACGATAACGACGCATAGCGCGACGATACGCGCACGAATGGTGGTGAACATAGAAGGGAAGCGCCGTATGGAATGGAGTGAATCGAACTGCGGTACGCGTAGGAAATGAGGGATTAACCCACGCGTTTACGGCGTCCGGCGCGATGATCTTGAATCGGATTTGGCGGGGCGCGAGCAGATCGCCGCGCGGGCCTATGGCCAGGCGAGGGCTAGCCGATGTGTGGCGCGCCGGAAGAAGCGTGCCCCCCGCCCTTGCTTACTTGCTCGCCGCGGCAGCCTTTTTCTTGTCGCCGATACGGCTTTCGGTGCCGTTCACGAGCTTCGAGATATTGGCGCGATGGCGCCAGAACAGCAGCACGCTCATCGCGAGAATCGCGAGCGCGATCACGTGCGAGCCGAACAGGAAGAAGACGTCGAAGAGCGGTGCGAACACGGCGGCCGCGAGCGCCGCCAGCGACGAGTAGCGCGTGAAGAACGCGACGATCAGCCAGGTGAGCAGCACCGCACCGCCCAGCACCGGGTTCACCGCGAGCAGCACGCCTGCGGCGGTCGCCACGCCCTTGCCGCCCTGGAAGCGGAAGAACACCGGATAGAGATGGCCGAGGAACACGGCAATGGCCGCAAGAGCGACAGCGGTCTCGCCAAGGCCGAAACGCGGCCCGAAGCGCACCACGAGCCAGACCGCCAGCCAGCCCTTGAACGCGTCGCCGATCAGCGTGAGGATGGCGGCCTTCTTGTTGCCGCTGCGCAGCACGTTGGTCGCGCCCGGGTTGCCGGAGCCGTAGGAGCGCGGGTCGTCGAGGCCCATGACGGAACTCACGACCACGGCGAACGAAATCGAGCCGATCAGATAGGCAGCAACGGCGACAAACAGGTTGTACATGCACGAAACCCGGAGGAAGAGAAACGGAGCGCGGCCGTCCGATGGGAATACACCAGAATGCGCGCGAAGGCGCTCATTTTACCGAAGCGCGGGCGGACCTTGCCGCCATCCCAGGGTAATCCGGGAAATCGGGGATCGTACCGCCCGTATCGGCGCATCCGGCGGGCGCCCACCCGGACACGAGCACAGGCGCCAACGCAGGCAACAGCGCAGGCAACAGCGCGAACATCACGCCACGCCGGGCATCACTCCACACTCGGCGTCGGGCATCACTCGACGCCGGGCATCACTCCACACGCCACGTCGGGCATCACTCGACGCCGGGCGTCGCAACGCTCGCGCACTGCACGGGCTTCGCCTTGAGCAGCGACGTGAGCACCGCGGGCGCGAGGCTCACGAGATAACCGCGCCTGCCGCCGTTGAGCCAGATCTGGTCGAGTTCGAGAACGGTCGATTCGACGTACACAGGCATCGCCTTCTTCGTGCCGAACGGCGACGTGCCGCCCACCAGGTAACCCGAATGGCGGTTCGCGACTTCGGGCTTGCAGGGCTCGACGCGCTTGGCGCCGATCTGCCGCGCGAGGTTTTTGGTCGAAACCTTGCAGTCGCCGTGCATGAGCACGATCAGCGGCTTGGCGTGCTCGTCCTCCATCACGAGCGTCTTGACAACGCGATGTTCGTCCACGCCGAGCTGGCGCGCGGATTCGCTCGTGCCGCCATGCTCGACGTACTCGTAGGGATGCTCGCCGAACGCGACGCCCGCGCGGCGCAGCATCTGCGTGGCGGGCGTTTCGGAGACGTGTTTCGATTTGCTCATGGCGCGCATTTTAATGTGCAACGGCGGGCTTTCGCACCACCCTACCCCACGCCACTACCCGCGCGGATGATGCGTCTCGTGAAGCAGCCGCAGCCGCTCGCGCGCGACGTGCGTGTAGATCTGCGTCGTGGAGATGTCGCTATGCCCGAGCAGCAGTTGCACCACGCGCAGGTCCGCGCCGTGATTGAGCAGATGCGTGGCGAATGCGTGGCGCAGCGTGTGCGGCGAAAGCGGCGCGTGCACGCCGGCATTGAACGCATGCCGCTTGATGATGTGCCAGAACTGCTGGCGCGTCATGCCTTCGGCGCGCGCGGTGACGAACAGCGCATCGGCCACGCGCGCGCCGAGCAGTTCGGGCCGCGCCTCGCGCAGATAACGGGTGATCCAGGCCGCCGCCTCTTCGCCGAACGGAATCAGGCGCTCCTTCGCGCCCTTGCCGAGCACGCGCACGACGCCTTCGTTCAGGCCCACTTCGACCGTCTTGAGCGTGACGAGCTCGGTCACGCGCAGGCCGCTCGCGTACATCAGTTCGAGCATCGTGCGGTCGCGCAGGCCGAGCGGCGCGGCCACGTCGGGCGCGTTCAGGAGCGCTTCGACCTGCGCCTCGGTGAGCGTCGACGGAAAGCGCGGCGCCTGTTTCGCCGAGCGCACGCGCACCGTCGGGTCCGCGCTCACGCGTCGCTCGCGCAGCGCCCAGCCGTAATAGCGCCGGAATACCGAGAGACGCCGGTTCGCCGAGGTCGATTTGTCGTCCTTGCGGCGTGCGCTGTAGGCGAGCAGGTCGTCTTCGCACACCGTGTCGAGGCCATGCGAGCGCGCGTGCGCGAGCCACTCGGCGAACAGACGCAGATCGCGCCGGTAAGCGTCGAGCGTGTTGCGCGAGAGACCGTGCTCGAGCCACATGGCGTCGCAGAAAGTGTCGATGGCAAGCAGGCTCGCGGAAAGCGCTTGCGCGGCGGCGGGTGCGAGCGCGCTTGTTTCGGTTGTATCGGCTTCGTCCGGCGTGTATGTCATCGCGTCGATCTCGACGATCTCGCCGGTGTCGTTGATCTCGTCGTCCTGGTCGCCTTCGTCGATGCCGCATTCCACGTCGCTATCCACGGCGTTATCCGCTTCGTTATCGTTCCGATCGTCCACGTCTTCCCTTTCGCTGCTGTCTTGCGCCAATGCTTGCGTGCCGGCGCGGGCGCGCGGAGCGGTCATCGGATCGCTACGCCTTCGTGAGCAAGCAGCCAGCGCTTGACGTCGCGAAAGAAGCCTTCGCCGCCATGATGCGCAAAGCCGCCTATGCCGCTCGCCGACACCACGCGGTGGCACGGAATCACGATCGGAAACGGGTTCGAGCCGCAAGCCTGCCCCACCGCACGCGCGCTAATGCTGCCGATGCGCTTCGCGAGCGTGCCATAGGTGAGCACCTCGCCCGCCCCGATCGCGCAAATGCCGTCCCATACGCGGCGCTGAAACGGCGTGCCGCGCGGCGCGAGCGGCAAGTCGAAGTCCACTTGCGCGCTCGCGAAATAGCGCGTGATCTGCGCGACCGCGCGCTCGGCGAGCGGACAATCGGGGGCGACCGCTCGCGTGGAGTCGGGCAGATAGACGATCTCGCGCACGGCGCCATCGCCGGTGCGAATGCCGACCTTGCCGAACGGTGCTTCGATTACTGCATTGAACATGGTGTCATCTCCTGTGGAACTCGCTGGCGCCTTAACGCTGGGCGCGGTCCCATGCAAAGCTGAATGCACACGCCAGTCTAAGCCGCTTCGAGCGCCCATTGCACATGCTCGCGCACGAGCGCCGACGCGTCGTGCTCGCGCGCATGCAACGCCGCGACGATAGCCGCGCGCCCTTCCTGCCCGTCACGCGGCGCGCCTTCGGCATGCGCGTGCGCGCGCGTCGCGCGCAGCGCATTGCCCATCGCCACGGCAATATTGCGCAGCCAGGACTCATAGCCGATGCGCCGGATCGCGCTGCCCTGCATGCGTTCGTCGAACTGCGCGGCGCTCCAGCCGAAAAGCTCGACGAGACTCGCACGGTCGAGCCCGTGACGCACATCGAAATCCGCGACCGGCGCGGCCTGCGCGAACTTGTTCCACGGACACACGAGCTGGCAGTCGTCGCAGCCATAGACACGATTGCCGATCAGCTCGCGCAATTCCAGGGGAATGCTGCCCTTCAATTCGATCGTCAGATACGAAATGCAGCGCCGCGCATCGACGCGATACGGCCCGACGATCGCCCCCGTGGGGCACGCGCCGATGCAACGCGTGCAACTGCCGCAATGCGCGCCGGGCTGCTCGGGCGCGTGCGAGGCGCGATCGTGGGGGTGTTGCGCGCGTTGCGCATCCTCCGCATCGGTGGGCAACGGCACATCCACGTAAATTTCGCCGAGAAAGAACAGCGAGCCCGCATCGCGCTGCAAAAGCAAGGTGTGCTTGCCGCGCCAGCCGATGCCGGCCTTCTGCGCGAGCTCGACTTCGAGCACCGGCGCGGAGTCGGTGAAGACGCGAAAGCCAAAAGCGCCGATTTCAGCCTCGATGCGTTCCGCCAGCTGCTGCAACCGCGCGCGCATGACCTTGTGATAATCGCGGCCGCGTGCGTAGATCGACACCACGGCCGCATACGGGTCGTCCAGACGCGCGCGCTCGCGCTCGCGCCAGTTCTCGTGTCCAGCCGCGCCGTGCGCATCGGGGGTCGCCGGGTCGGCGGCGTCTGCTTGCGAAGCACTTTCGGCGTTCTTTCCCGATGCATTCGAAGGCGCCGAACCTGCAAGCGTCGCGGCGGGTAGATAAGCCATGCGCGCGGTGATGACGCGTCGCGTACCGGCCACAAGCTCTGCGGGCCGCGCGCGTTTCATCCCATGTTTGGCCATATAATCCATCTCGCCATGGCAGCCTGCTTCGAGCCACGCAGCAAGGCCCGCCTCGGCATGAGCAAGATCGGTGTCGCTGATGCCGATCGCACCGAACCCCAGCTCGCGCCCCCATGCGCGGATGCGCATCGCGAGCGCGGCCAGCGCCGCTTCATCGAGCGGCGCGGCTTCCTTCTGCGGCGCTGACGTACCGACGCCCGACGTAGCAACGCCCGACGCAATCGTCTGCGCGGGCTCATTCGCCGACGTCTCGACCGGCACGCGCGCATCGACCGAATCGTGCACTTCGTGCGTATCGTGGTGCATCGGGTTCGAAGGGGAATGCGAGGGTTTCATTACGCTATTTTACGAGAATGCCCGGAACACCTGACATGCCCGGACACGACCACGCGAGTCTGCCTGCCGCCCCCATTCTGCTCGAACGCCGCTTCGAGCTCGCGGACGAGGCTGCCACCGATGCATTCGGCGCGCGCTTTGCGCACGCGCTCGAGGGCCTGCGCGCGCAAGAACCCAGCCAGAGCGCCGTGCAGTTCAACGGCCTGCACGTGCAGCTCTTTGGCGACCTGGGCGCCGGCAAAACCTCGCTCGTGCGCGCGGCGTTGCGTGCGCTCGGTCATGGCGGACGCGTGCGCAGCCCGACGTACACACTCGTCGAACCCTATACGGTGATCACGACGAGCGGGGAACTCCAGCTTTATCACTTCGATCTGTATCGTTTCAGCGACCCGGCCGAATGGGCCGACGCCGGCTTTCGCGAATATTTCGCGCAAGGGGCGGTGTGTCTCGTCGAATGGCCGCAACGCGCGGGCGGCCTGCTCGGCATACCCGACCTCGTGTTCCAGCTCGAACCCGGCCGGTATGGTGAAGGCCGCGTGCTCACCGCGTACGCATACAGCGCATCAGGAAAGGCATGTCTAGAAAGATGTTAATCAAACCGTTCCGCTCGATCGAATCCGCGGCCACCGCCACGCACAACTGGCGGCGCCGGCAGATTCTGAAAGCGGGCGCGTCCACGCTGGTGCTCGGCCTCACGGTCACGGCACCGCGCCTCGCGTGGGCAACCTCGGTGATCGGCGTGCGCGTGTGGCCCGCGCGCGATTACACGCGCGTCACGATCGAATCGGATCAACCGCTGCAGAACACGCAGCAACTGTTGCAGGGTCCCGACCGGCTCGTCGTCGACCTGAACGGCCTCGATCTCGACGACGCGCTCAAGAATCTCGTCTCCAAGATCACGCCGAACGATCCGCAGATCCAGGCCGTGCGCGTGGGCCAGTATCAGCCGAACGTGGTGCGCATGGTGTTCGACCTCAAGGGGGCGGTGAAGCCGCAGGTCTTCAACCTGCAGCCCGTGGGCTCGTACAAGTACCGGCTCGTGTTCGACCTGTATCCGGCGGTCGCGCCCGATCCGCTCATGGACCTGCTCGCGCAGACCGAGCGCAAACAGCAGCAACTCGACGCGCGCGAAGCGATGCGCGACAGCACGCCGCCCGCTCCGCCCTCCACACTCGCGGGCCCCAACAACCCGCCCGCGCACGACAACAGCGACGCCTTCTTCGAGCGCTATGCGCAGAACGACGTGGGCTCCACCGCGCCGTCCACGCCCTCCACGCCGTCCTCACCGCGCCCGACGCCGCCCGTGCCGCCCGCAGCGGTCCTCCCGCGCCCGAAGCCCGCGCCGAAGCCGCCTGTCATCGCACAGGACAACGGCAGCGGCAGCGACAACAGCGGCGGCCAGGACGACAACTACGGCTTCACCACGCCGAAGTCCAGCAAGGGCGGCACCACGCGGCTCTTGACGGTGGCGATCGATCCCGGCCACGGCGGCGAGGACCCCGGTGCGATCGGCAGCGCAGGCACGTACGAAAAGCACATCGCGCTCGACATCGCGAAGAAACTGCGCATGAAGATCGACGCGCAGCCCAACATGCGCGCGATGATGACGCGCGACGCCGACTTCTTCGTGCCGCTGAACGTGCGCGTGCAGAAGGCGCGCCGCGTGGGCGCCGACCTCTTCGTGTCGATCCACGCCGACGCGTTCACCACGCCGGAAGCGCGCGGCTCGTCGGTGTTCGCGCTCTCCGAGCACGGCGCGTCGAGCGCTGCCGCGCGCTGGATGGCGACCAAGGAGAACTCGTCCGACCAGATCGGCGGGATCAACGTGAAGACGGCGGACGCCTCGGTGAACCGGGCGCTCTTCGACATGTCGACCACGGCGCAGATCCGCGACTCGCTGCGCTACGGCGGCTTCGTGCTCAACGAGGTCGGCGGGATCAACAAGCTGCACAAGGGCTCGGTCGAGCAGGCGGGCTTCGCGGTGCTCAAGGCGCCCGACATTCCGTCGATCCTCGTGGAGACGGCCTTCATCAGCAACCCCGAGGAAGAACAGAAGCTCAACGACAACGCCTATCGCGACAAGATGGCGAACGCCATCCTCAAGGGCATCACGCGCTACTTCGCGGCGAATCCGCCGCTGGCGAAGGGCCGGATGACGTAATACAGACGTGTGCGCAGGCGGCGCACACCGTCATCGCGCCATGGCGTCACTCATTGCGTCAGTGAGCGCCGCGACCCGGCTCAGGAACCCGCTGCCCACACCGCTGCAAGCCGCGCCCTGAGCCAGCCGCCGAACACGTTCACGGCGAGCCCGGCCATCACCAGCGCGGCGCCGCCGACCTGCGCGGCGGAGAGGCGCTCGTCGAGCAACAGCGCCGCCGCGGCAAGCCCGACGATCGGCACGAGCAGCGAGAACGGCGCGACCTGGCTGGCCGGATACTTCGAGAGCAGCCGGCTCCAGAGGCTGTAGCCGAGGATCGTGGCCACGAACGCGAGATAGACGATGGCGCCGATCGAAGTGGCGCCAATGCCCGCGAGCGCCGCCTCGATGCGCTGCGGCCCCTCGATGAAGTACGAGAGCACGAGGAACGGCACGGGCGGAATCAGGCTCCCCCACACCACGAGCCCGACGAGATCGACCTTGCCCGCTTTCTTCGTGACGATGTTGCCGAGCGCCCACATGCAGGCCGAGCACAGCGTGAGCACGAAGCCGGCGGCGGTCATCGCCTGGGCGCCCGCGCCGCCAGCCGCCGAAGACGACTGCAAGCCGATCACCGCAAGCCCGCCCGCCGCGACCAGCAAACCGATCACGTTCTGGGCACGAAAGTGCTCGCCAAGGAAGATCGCCGCGAACACGAGCGTAAAGAAAGCCTGCGCCTGCAGCACGACCGAGGCGAGCCCGGCGGGCATGCCCACGTACATGGCCGTGAAGAGGAAGACGAACTGCCCGAACGAAATCGTCGCGCCGTAGGCGAGCAGCCAGCGCAGCGGCAGTTTCGGGCGCTTCACGAACAGCACCGCCGGAAACGCCGCCAGCATGAAGCGCAGCGCGCCGAGCAGGAGCGGCGGCACGCCGTGCAGCCCCACCTTGATCACCACGAAATTCACGCCCCACGCAAGCACGACCACGAGCGCACACAGCAAGTCCTTCGGCGACATCTCCGGCTCCGGTTATTGTTCTGTCGAATCTGCGAGTTTACCGGCCCGGGCGCGGCGGCGCTTGCCACGCCGCAGGCGCACCGCGATGCTCCCCCCAACGCATGCGTGCGTGGCGGCGCAGCGGCGAGGCCGGCGTTAGAATGAGCGCCTGTTCGCGCACAGCGCCCTACGCGCGGCACCTCATCCGTGTGCCGTCCGACCCCTCAAGGAAGCGTCCATGTCCTCATCGATCAAAGCGGTCCTCAAGCCCCATCAGCGCGACATCGGCAATCTCTATGTGCGCCGCGTGCTGCCCGCGATGGCTGCGCGCCTCGTCGGCCCGTTCATCTTCTTCGACCACATGGGGCCGGCCACGCTTGCGCCCGGCGGCGGCGTCGATGTGCGCCCGCATCCGCATATCGGCCTCGCCACCGTCACCTATCTTTTCGACGGCGCGCTCATGCACCGCGACAGCATCGGCTCGGCTCAGGAGATCGTCCCCGGCGACGTCAACTGGATGACAGCGGGACGCGGCATCGTCCATTCGGAGCGCACGCCCGACGAAGCGCGCAAGACCGGCGTCACCATGCACGGCATCCAGACCTGGGTCGCGCTGCCGTTCGAACACGAAGACACCGAGCCGTCGTTCTTCCATCACGCCGCCGCCACGCTGCCGAACATCGAGCGCAACGGCGTCTCGATGCGCGTGATCGCGGGCACCGCGTTCGGCGCGACCTCGCCCGTCGCGACCTTCTCGGGCACGCTGTACGTGGCCGCCGACTTCGCGCCGGGCGGCGCCATCGCGCTTGACGCGGAGCATGAGGAGCGCGGCGTCTATCTCGTCGATGGCGACCTTTCGATCGACGGCACGCCGCTCGAGCAGTACACGATGGCCGTGCTCACACCGGGCGAAACGGTCACGCTCGCGAGCACGAACGGGGCACGCGTGATGCTGCTCGGGGGCGAGAAGCTCGCGGGCGAGCGCTTCATCGAATGGAACTTCGTCGCCAGCTCGCGCGAGAAGATCGAGGCCGCCAAGGACGCGTGGACGCGCCAGGAAATGGGGCACGTCCCCGGCGAGACCGAATGGACTCCGCTACCCGAAAAGAAGCCGCAGCATTGAAGCGCGCCGATCCGCCCTCATCTTCACGCGTGACGGATTTTTCCCAACGAGGACGTAATGGATACCACCCTGGCCACTTTTGAAAAGGACGTGATCGAAGCATCGGCGCTCGCGCCGGTGCTGGTCGACTTTTGGGCGCCGTGGTGCGGCCCGTGCAAGACGCTCGGACCGATGCTCGAAAAGCTCGAAGCTGAGTACGCGGGCAAATGGAAGCTCGTGAAGGTCAATGTCGACGAAAACCAGGAGCTCGCCGCGCACTTCCAGGTGCGCAGCATCCCGCACGTGGTGGCGTTCGCCGACCGGCAGGCAGTCGACCAGTTCATCGGCGTGCTGTCCGAGGGTCAGCTGCGCGAATTTCTTGATCGCCTGATTCCCGATTCCGCACAAGCCGCGCGCCAGGCCGCCCAGGAAGCGCTCGCCGAAGGCCGCCGCGACGACGCCTATGAAGCGCTGCAAGCCGCGCTCGCGTTCGATCCGGGCATGGACGACACGCGCATGGACCTGATCGAGTTGCTGCTCGCCGACAACCGCGCCGACGAAGCGCACAAGGAAGTCGAGCTGCTCTCGCCCAAGACCACGCAGGGCATCGACCCGCGCTTTAACGCGCTCAAGACGCGCCTCGACGCACTCGACGCCGCCGCCGACCTGCCGCCCACCGACGCGCTCGAAGCCCAGGTGGCCGCGCATCCCGAGGATCTCGAAGCGCGCTTCGATCTGGCGAGCGCGCTGATCGCGCGGCGCAAGTACGCGGGCGCGCTCGAACATCTGCTCGAGATCGTCAAGCGCGACCGGGCGTTCCGCGAGGACATCGGCCGCAAGACCATGCTCTCGGTGTTCGATCTCGCGTCGCATCAGCCGCAGCTCGTGAGCGAATGGCGACGCAAGCTGAGCGCCGCGCTCAACTGAGTGCACAGCGCCGAGCGGGCTGCACCGTCTACATCCACGCAGCAGCGCTCAAATGAAAAACGCACGGTCATATGGCCGTGCGTTTTTTTCGCCTGCGCTTATTCGTGTTTCCCACGCATCGCGGCGCTCAGCCGGCGGGTACGCACGCGGCTAAAGCAGCCCAAGCGCCCTCAACCCGCCGCGCCCCGATGCGCGAGCGCGCGCAGCACATACGCCGCGGCGGCAAAGCCAAAGCTCGCCGTCACGCAAACGCTCGAACCGAAACCCGCGCAATTCAGGCCCACCGGCCCCTGATGGCCCGGCGAGGTGCTCACGTGCTCGGCTTCGTTGTCGATGTCGCAGACGGCCGCTTCGGGGTAGATGAGCGGCTCGTCGGAATACACGGCGCTCACCTTGAAGCGCGCCTTGGGGCCGCGCGGAAAGCCGTGGTGCTTGCGCAATTGCCCACGCACTTTCGAGAGCAGCGGGTCCTGGATGGTGAGCGCGAGATCGTCGATGCGAATGCGCGTGGGATCGAGCTGGCCGCCCGCCCCGCCCACGGTGATGAGCGGCACGCGATGCTCGACACACCAGGCGATCAGCGCGGTCTTGGTGCGCACGCTGTCGATGGCGTCCACCACAAAATCGAAGCCGCCGCCAAGCAGCGCGTCGAAGTTCGACGGCTCGACGAAATCCTCGACGAGCCGCACGTCGCAGGCCGGATCGATGAGCTTGATGCGCTCGGCCATCGCCTCGACCTTCGGCTTGCCGTAGTTGCCGTCGAGCGCGTGAATCTGGCGGTTAGTGTTGCTCTCCGCGACGTTGTCGAGATCGATGAGCGTGAGCGTGCCGATCGCGCTGCGCGCGAGCGCCTCCGCGACCCACGACCCCACGCCGCCGATGCCGATCACGGCAACGTGCGCGCGCTCGAAAGTTTCGAGCGCAGGTGCGCCATAAAGCCGCGTGACGCCGCCAAAGCGGCGCGCCCGGTCGGCAACATCGGACGCAGCGGGCGCGGTAAGATCGGCAAGGCTGGCGGAACCGGCCGCAGCGGAAAGCGGAGTACTGGACATGACGGTAGCGGGTCGAAAGCGGACCGATCGCGCACTGCCACGGTCCAGGGAAACGCATATTTTGCCTGATCGCGACTAAACGGGCGCACCTCGGGGCGCACCCCGCCTCACGATGGCTCCCAGGCCAGCCCGCTCAGCCTTGGCCCGAATGGGGGAGCCAGTACCTGTGCTTGTCCTGTGCCGCTTGCTTCGCCGCTGTCTTCGCACGCTGTTCGATATACTTGTCCGCATTGAAGCGTTTGCATAAAAAAATGACCTCGCTCGCCGACCTCCGCAAGAACTATTCACTCGGCTCGCTCGACGCCTCTGACGTCGACCCCGACCCGATCCGCCAATTCCAGACCTGGTTCAGCCAGGCGCTGGACGCCAAACTGCCCGAACCCAACGCGATGACCGTCGCGACCGTCGACCAGGAAGGCCGCCCCGCCGCGCGCATCCTGCTGATCAAGGGCGTGGACGAGCGCGGCTTCGTCTTCTTCACCAACTACGAAAGCCGCAAGGGCCGCGAACTGGCCGTCAATCCGCATGCGGCGCTGCTCTTTCACTGGATCGAGCTCGAGCGCCAGGTGCGCATCGAAGGCCGGGTCGAAAAAACCAGCGACGCGGAAAGCGACGCGTATTTCCACTCGCGCCCGCTCGGCTCGCGCATCGGCGCGTGGGCGTCGGAGCAGAGCGCCGTGATCGGCGGCCGCGCCGAGCTCGAAGCGCGCGAGCGCGAGATCGGCGCGCAGTACGGCGAGCACCCGCCGCGTCCGCCGCACTGGGGCGGCTACCGCCTCGTGCCGAGCGCCATCGAGTTCTGGCAAGGACGTCCGTCGCGGCTGCACGACCGCATCCGCTATGTCCGCGACGATGCGGGCGACGGCGCCTGGCGCATCGAGCGGCTCGCGCCCTGATTCGGCAAGCCGCGCTACGGCTCGAAGGTTTCGCAGGTCTTTCGCAACCTGAGCAATATCTGGGCAGTACCTGGCACCATCTCGCAATACTTGCAACACCCCGCATCACCTGCGCGCCGCGGTTCGCCGCGGCGCCGCGCCAGTTAGTTTTTGCCTCGTAGCGCGCACTGCAATTCGCTTTTGTCTTTGGGCTTCAATCGTTCATCTGACATGGAGAGAAACGCATGTTCTGGGAGAAAAAACTCGCACAGTGGGTCGACGAAGTACGCCACAAGTCCAACCTGCCCGCGCGGCTCGTGCTCTGGAGCGGGCAGCAGTACGACTTCGGCCACTTCGCCGCCCCGCAGGTCAC
Source organism: Paraburkholderia tagetis (assembly GCF_022213065.1). Classification (GTDB taxonomy): domain Bacteria; phylum Pseudomonadota; class Gammaproteobacteria; order Burkholderiales; family Burkholderiaceae; genus Paraburkholderia; species Paraburkholderia tagetis. Next base: position 30,739 of record NZ_JAKLJA010000017.1, on the reverse strand, counting down.
GCTGAAGGTCAACAGCGCCGCAGCGCTGCCGCTCCTGCTCGAACCGAGCCTCGACAATCTCGGCGAGGCCTACGTGAAGGGCAAGATCGACATCGAAGGCAAGCTCGCCGACATCATCGACATCAGCTACTCGCTCGCGCGCAACACCATCACGAGCGCAAGCAAGCTCGCCCGGGTGCGCCGCTACTTCACGCACTCGAAGAGCACCGACCAAAGAGCCATCCAGTACCACTACGACGTCTCCAACGAGTTCTACAAGCTGTGGCTCGACGAGAACATGGTCTATTCGTGCGCCTACTTCGAGAACGGCGACGAGGACATCGGCACCGCGCAGCTCAAGAAGATCGACCACATCCTCACCAAGATCCAGCTACAACCGGGTCAGACGTTGCTCGACATCGGCTGCGGCTGGGGCGCGCTCGTGCTGCGCGCCGCGCAGAAGTTCGGCGCGCGCTGCGTGGGCGTGACGCTGTCGCAAAACCAGTTCGACCTCGCCACCGAGCGCGTGAAGGCTGCGGGCCTCGCCGATCGCATCGAGATCCGCCTGCAGGACTATCGCGACATTCAGGGCCAGTTCGATCGCATCACGAGCGTGGGCATGTTCGAGCATGTCGGGCGCAAGAACCTGCCCGGCTATTTCACGAAGGTGCGCGAGCTGCTCGCCGACGACGGCGTCGCCCTGAACCATGGCATTACGTCGAGCGATGCCGAGAGCGGTGAAACGGCGCTGGGCGGTGGCGAGTTCATCGACCGTTATGTGTTTCCCGACGGCGAGCTGCCGCACATCGGCCTCGCACTCGAAGCGGCGCAGCGCGGCGGGCTCGAGGCGGTTGACGTGGAGAGCCTGCGCCGTCACTATGCGCACACGCTCGGAATCTGGGCGGAAAACTTCGAGGCGCGCGCCGAGGAAGCGAAAAAGCTCGTCGACGACGAGAAGTTCCGCATCTGGCGCGTCTATCTGGCGGGTTGCGCGTATGCGTTCGAGCACGACGACGTGTCGATCTACCAGATCGTCTGCCGCAAGGCCGGCCGCAGCGCGAAAACGCTGCCGTGGTCGCGCCGCTATATGTACGGGAAGCCGCTCTGACGCGACGGCGAGGCGTGCAGCGGCGCGGGCTGCGGCCCGCGCCGCTGTGTTGGGTGCAAGGCGCGCTCATCGACATGGCTAGCCTGGCGCATCGCAACGAGCGGCTTCGACCACGCGATCGCCATCACGACTCAAACGCATGAACGAACGCGACGACGGCCTTTTCGGGGCACTAGAGAACGACGGCTCCGGCGCAGGACATCACCCGGCGCATGAGGACGACAGCGGAACTCGCAGTACAGAGCGCAATTCAGCGCATGCCTCGCCGCGAAAGGGCACCGCCGAGCGCCGCAATAGCCGCAATATGCGGGCCGTGCGTGAGAACTCGCCACCGGAGACGCAAACGGACCTGTTCGGCTTCGTGCCGCCCGAGCCGCGTGAGCAGTGCGACCCGTCGGTGGGGCGTCCCGCGCGTCGAAAACCCGCCGATACCACCGGCACAGCATCGCCGCCTGACGATGACGACGCATCCGCAGATCGCGACAACGCACAGCGGCCGTATGCCGCAAAGCCAACCAGATCGACACAATCGGCGAAACTTGCTGACTCGCCCGCCCCACGCCGCCGTGCGAAAGGTGTGCTGCCCGCCGAACCAACACAAGACGTGCTCGACCTCGCCGCCGAACTGCCGCCGGGCGTGCGCCTGGGCACTTCGTCGTGGTCGTTCCCGGGCTGGCGCGGCATCGTCTACGGCGACGACTACAGCAACTCGAAGCTCGCGCGCGACGGGCTCGCGGCCTACGGCGCGCATCCGCTGCTGCGCTCGGTGAGCATCGACCGCTCGTTCTACGCGCCGCTCACCGTCACCGATTACCTGCGCTACGCGCAGCAGGTGCCGGACCACTTCCGCTTCATCGTGAAAGCGCCCGCGCTCATCACCGACGCGAGCGTGCGCGGCGATCGCGGCGAGCCGGTCTCGGCCAACCCGTGCTTCCTGAACGCCGATCTGGCCGCACGCGAATTCGTCGAGCCTTGCCTCGCGGGGCTCGGCGCGAAAGCGGGCGCGCTCGTGTTCCAGTTTCCGCCGCTGCCCGATCAATTGCTCGCCGATCCGGCCGTGTTCGTCGAGCGTCTGGCGGCGTTTCTCGCCGCGCTGCCGCCGCTGCCAACGTTTAATGCGACGCCCGCGCCGAACCCGGCGTCAGCACAGAGCACCGAGGCCAGCGAGGCTCCTTCGGGCGATGCCCCAACCGGCGACGGCCCGTGCTACGCCGTCGAGATCCGCGACGCCATTCTGCTCACGCCGCGCTTCGTGCGCGCGCTGCGCGCGGCGGGCGTGCGCTACTGCGTGGGCCTGCACGCGCGCATGCCCGACCCGCTGCGCCAGGCGGCGGCGCTCGCGCTGATGGACGGCGAGACCCCCGCAGGCCCGCTGATCGTGCGCTGGAGCTTGCACAGCGGCTTCAAGTACGAGCAGGCGAAGGCGCGCTACGAACCGTTCGACAAGCTCGTCGACGAAGACCCCCATACGCGCGAAGCGCTCGCCGAGCTGGCCGCGCGCTACGCGATTGCCGGCCAGCCGGTGCTGATCACGACCAACAACAAGGCCGAGGGATCTGCGCCGCTGACTTGCGCCAAGCTCGCGCGCGCCATCGCCGACGAGATGCTGCGCATGCGCAGCGACAGCGCCTCGATGCCCGAATAGTGCCCAAACAGCGTCCGGATAGCGCCAGACAAAAAACGGCGGGCGCCGTTCAGAAACCTGAACCGCGCCCGCCGTCCCGATGCAAACCGATAAAAGCCCCGCCCGCTCTCCGAGCGCTCACTCCGCCCTGAGCCGGTGCGCGAACTTCTGGCGGAACTTCGCCACCTTCGGCGCCACCACGAACGCGCAATAGCCCTGATTCGGATGCTGAGCGAAGTAGTTCTGGTGATACGCCTCGGCGGGGAAATAGTTGCCGTCGAGCGGCAGCACCTGCGTGACGATCTCGCCGTCGTAGACGCCTTCGGCCTTCAGTTCGTGGATCGCCTGCAGCGCCGTCTCGCGCTGCGCCTCCGAATGCGTGAAGACGACCGAGCGGTACTGCGTGCCGACATCGTTGCCCTGGCGGTTCAACTGGGTCGGATCGTGGATCGCGAAGAAGATGTCCAGAATCTCGCGATAACCGATCTTCGCCGGATCGAAATCCACCTTCACGACTTCGGCGTGACCCGTGTCGCCATCGCACACCTGCTCGTAGGACGGGTTCGCGGCGTGGCCGCCCGCGTAGCCGGATTCCACCGCCACCACGCCGTCCACGCGCAGATAGACCGCCTCCAGGCACCAGAAACATCCGCCGCCGAGCGTGGCGGTTTCGATCATCTGACTCATGCTGCACTCTCCTTTGTTGCCGCGCCGGCCCCACGATTCCAGGGCCCGCGCAAATTTGTGCCGGTTTTCCGCACCGTCCCGCGCCATCGCGCTTGATCCTGCTTGATCCCGCTTGGTCCCGCTTGGTCCCGCTTGGTCCCGCTCGATCCCGCTCGACCTCGGGAAACCAGGCCGATGAGCCGCCGCCCGCCGCTTTTCGCTAAAATTGGGGCAATTCGCCGAAATTACACATGACGTTCACATCGACTCCCGCTTGCGCCGCCCGCCGCCTCCCGCTTCCGCCGGGCACGCGCCCCAATGCCCGGGGCCTGCTCCGATGACCCGCCGCGCCAGCCCGCCCAACTTCGACGGCGCCGCGTTTCGCCGCGCGCTCGGCCAGTTCGCCACCGGCGTGACGGTCATTACGACGCGCGCGCCCGACGGCCAGCTGATCGGCATCACCGCGAGCTCGTTCAACTCCGTCTCGCTCACCCCGCCACTCGTGCTGTGGAGCCTCGCCACGCGATCGGCGTCGATGCCGGTGTTCCGCAGCAACAGCCATTATGTGGTGAATGTGCTCGCCGCGTCGCAGCTCGACCTGTGCAAGCGCTTCGCCACCGTGAAAGGCGACCGCTTCGAAGGCGTCTCGCACGCGGCCGGCGACTCGGGCATGCCCGTGCTCGACGGCGCCATTGCGTGGTTCGAGTGCCATAACCGCAGCCGCTACGACGAAGGCGATCACGTGATCTTCGTGGGCGAGGTGGAGCGCTGCGGCATCCGCGAACCGGGCCAGGACGGTCGCGACGACGCCGCGCCGCTCGTATTCCACGGCGGCGCGTTTCATCAGTTGCAGCCGCTTTAAGCCGCTTTAAGCCACTCTCTAGGCCGCGGCTGCCGAAAGCCCTTCGCTGGCGGCACCCGGCACGCCCCACGGCCCTTGCCGTCGAGCCTGGCAGCCCAGGCTGCGTCGATTAAACCTTCGGCTCCCCGCGATGCGTGATCAGATCGACCGGCACCCCCGACTCCGTCTTGAGCGTCGTGAGCACGATGTTCGAGCGGATGTCCATCACGCCCGGCGCCTTGTATAGCTTGTTGAGCACGAAGTCCGAGTAGTGCTTGAGGTTATGCGCGAGCACGCGCAGCAGATAGTGCGTCTCGCCGGTCACCACATACGCCCCCACCACTTCGGGCCAGTCGCGCAGCGCCGAGACGAAGCGCTCGTGCCAGCTTTCCTGGTCGTTGCGCATCGAGACCTGCACGAAGGCCTCCATTTCAAAGCCGAGAATCTCCCGATTCAGGCAGGCGCGATAGCGCTCCACCACGCCCTGCTCTTCCAGCAAACGCAGCCGCCGCAGACACGCGGAAGGCGAAAGCGAAATACGCTCGGCCAGATCCAGGTTGCTGATGCGCCCCTCGTTCTGAAGTACGGCAAGAATCCGGCAATCGGTGGCGTCAAGCGAGATGGCATTCATTTTTTGGTCTCCGTTCCCCTATTGACTCAAATTATGTGCCAAGAACTGTAGCGTACGACGTTTTTTTCGCAAGCACATTTCGTGGCGAGTTGCCTATCATTCGAAAGATACGGAGACAACCTCGTCAACCATATGAACGACCTCTGGGACATTTCCCCACCCATTCGCCCTGAAACACCGGTCTGGCCCGGCGATACGCCCGTTAGCATCGAGCGAGTCTGGCGCATGGAAGCCGGCTCGCCGGTCAACGTGGCGCGCGTGACGCTTTCGCCTCACACCGGCGCGCACACCGACGCCCCGCTGCACTACGACGAGGCCGGCGCGCCTATCGGAGCCGTGCCGCTCGACGCCTATATCGGCGCGTGCCGCGTGATTCATTGCGTGGGCGCGGCGCCGCTCGTGCTGCCCGAGCACGTGCAAGCCGCGCTTGCCGGCATCCCGCCGCGCGTGCTGCTGCGCACCTCCGCCAGCGCGCCTCAGGATCGCTGGGACAGCGCGTTTTGCGCCGTCGCGCCCGAGACGATCGACCTGCTGGCCAAGCATGGCGTGCGCCTGATCGGCATCGACACGCCCTCGCTCGACCCGCAGGAATCGAAGACGATGGATGCACACCACCGCATCCGCGCGCATCGCATGGCGATTCTCGAAGGCGTCGTGCTCGACGCCATCGCGCCCGGCGACTACGAACTGATCGCGCTGCCGCTGAAGTTCGCGACGCTCGATGCGAGCCCCGTGCGCGCCGTGCTGCGCGCGCTGCCGGCCCGAGCGTGAATGGCGCGCAGGCCCTGAAACGCCGTCAACGCTTGATCGAATCTTTCACATCAATTGCCCCGACCCGAGCCCCGACCCGACACTCACCGCACCCAGAACCGACATGAACAACCGTAACGACGCATTGGCGCTCGACCGCGCCGACCCGCTCGCCGCGCTGCGCGAGCAATTCTCGCTCGCGCCCGAGACCATCTATCTCGACGGCAACTCGCTTGGCGTGCCACCCACGGCGAGCGCCGCGCGCGCGCAAGCCGTGATCGGCGGCGAATGGGGCGAAGGCCTCATCCGCAGCTGGAACACGGCGGGCTGGTTCGCCATGCCGCGCCGCCTCGGCAACAAGCTCGCGTCGCTGATCGGTGCGGCCGAAGACGAAGTGGTCGTCACCGACACCATTTCGATCAATCTCTTCAAGGCGCTCTCCGCCGCGCTGCGCGTCGCGAACGCACGCGATCCCAAGCGCCGCGTGATCGTCTCCGAGCGCTCGAATTTCCCGAGCGATCTGTACATCGCACAAGGCCTCATCGAGCAACTCGACCGCGGCTATGAACTGCGTCTCGTCGACGACCCGAGCGAGCTGCCCGCCGCGATCCGCGAAGACGTGGCTGTGGCGATGATTACGCACGTGAACTACCGCACGGGCGAAATGCACGACATGCGCGCGCTCACCGAGCACATCCACGCGCAAGGCGCGCTCGCGCTGTGGGATCTCGCGCACTCGGCAGGCGCGGTGCCCGTCGATCTGAACGGCGCGAACGCCGACTACGCAGTCGGCTGCACCTACAAGTACCTGAACGGCGGCCCGGGCTCGCCAGGCTTCGTGTGGGTGGCCAGGCGCCATCAGGACACGTTCTCGCAGCCGCTTTCGGGCTGGTGGGGGCACAAGTCGCCGTTCGAAATGAACCCCGTCTACCGCCCGGACAACGGCGTCGGCCGCTACTTGTGCGGCACGCAGCCGATCATCTCGATGGCGCTCGTGGAATGCGGCCTCGACGTCTTCCTGCAAACCGACATGCAGGCGATCCGCCGCAAGTCGCTCGCGCTCACCGATCTATTCATCGAACTCGTTCAGACGCGCTGCAAGGAATACCCGCTCACGCTCGTCACGCCGCGTGAGCATGCGCAACGCGGCTCGCACGTGAGCTTCGAGCATCCGCACGGCTATGAGGTGATGCAGGCGCTGATCGCGCGCGGCGTGATCGGCGATTATCGCGAGCCGCACGTGCTGCGCTTTGGCTTCACGCCGCTGTATCTGCGTTACGTCGATGTCTGGGACGCCGTTGAAACGCTGCGCGACGTGCTCGCGACAGAAAGCTGGCGCAAGTCTGAATTCGCCGCACGCGGCGCCGTGACCTGAGGATCCCGAAATGACCGACCACATGCAGATTCCGGGCGTGCCCGACAGCGACGCCGCTCCCTCCAGCGCCACGAATGCCAGCGAAAGCGCGCGCGGCGGCTGCCCGTTTGGGCATGGCGCGGCGGCGGCAGCGCCGCAAGCGGGCGCGACCACGCCGGCCGAACCAGCGGCTACGCAAAAGGGCGAAGGTTGGCACGATGCCCAGCTCGATTTTTCGAAGTCGATGAGCTACGGCGATTATCTTTCGCTCGATTCGGTGCTCAACGCGCAGCACCCGCTTTCGCCCGATCACAATGAGATGCTGTTCATCGTCCAGCATCAGACGAGCGAGCTGTGGATGAAGCTCGCGCTCTATGAGCTGCGCGCGGCGCTTGCCTGCGTGCATCGCGACGAGTTGCCGCCCGCATTCAAGCAGCTCGCGCGCGTCTCGCGCATTCTCGAGCAACTGGTGCAGGCGTGGAATGTTTTGTCGACGCTCACGCCGTCCGAGTACACGGCGATGCGGCCGTATCTGGGCGCTTCGTCGGGCTTCCAGTCGTATCAGTATCGGCAGATTGAATTTCTGCTCGGCAACAAGAATGAGCAGATGCTCAAACCGCATGAGCATCGGCCTGAGGTTCATGCGCAGGTAAAAGCGACGCTTGAGGCGCCTTCGTTTTATGACGAAGTGATTCGGCTGCTTGCACGGCGCGGCTTTGCCATTGCGCCCGAGCGGCTCGCTCGCGACTGGACGCAGCCGACGCTGCACGATGCGTCTGTCGAGGCAGCCTGGCTAGAGGTTTATCGTAATCCTTCGCAGTACTGGGATTTGTATGAGATGGCCGAAGAGCTTGTCGATCTCGAAGACGCATTCCGGCAGTGGCGGTTCAGGCACGTCACTACGGTTGAGCGGATTATCGGCTTCAAGCAGGGCACCGGTGGAACGAGCGGCGCGCCGTATCTGCGCAAGATGCTGGATGTCGTGCTGTTTCCGGAGCTTTGGCATGTGAGGACGGTGTTGTAAAAGACCCCCACAAAGAGGAACGGCAGCGCGGCCCGGAACCGGTCGCGCTGCCGTTTGCGTTTATACCGCCGCGCCTACCGCTCGACGTGGCGGCCGTAATTGTCGTCGAAGCGCACGATATCGTCCTCGCCCAGGTAGCTGCCGCACTGCACCTCGATCATCTCGAGCGGCACGCGCCCAACGTTTTCGAGGCGGTGCATAACGCCCATCGGAACATAGGTCGACTGGTTCTCGCCAAGCAAGAAGACTTCGTCGCCGCGCGTGACTCGCGCGGTGCCGCTCACCACGATCCAGTGCTCGTTGCGATGGTAATGCACCTGCAACGACAGTGTAGCGCCAGGCGTGACCACGATACGCTTGACCTGGTAGCGCGAGCCGCGCTCGATTGAGTCGTAATAGCCCCACGGTCGCGCGACCTTGCGGTGGTGCGCGGCCTCGGTACGTTCGCCTTCGCGGATGCGGCCAACCAGCGCTTTCACGTCCTGCGCACGACTCTTGTCCGCGACCAGCACGGCGTCGGCGGTTTCGACCACGATCAGGTCCTGAGTGCCCACGCAGGCCACGAGCCGGCCTTCCGAATGCACATAGGTATCCGATGTATCTTCGAGCAGCACGTCACCACGCGTGACGTTGCCCGCCGCATCCTTCGGCATGATGTTCCAGACGGCGTCCCATGAGCCGACGTCGGACCAGCCCACTTCGAGCGGTACCACCGCGCCCTTCAGGCCGCCTTGTGCAAGCCGCTCCATGACTGCGTAGTCAATTGAGTCGGAGGGGCAATCGAGGAACGACTTCGCATCGATGCGCCACGATGCGCCGTCCGCGCTGCCCTTCCGATAAGCGTCCTCGCAGGCATGCGCGATGTCGGCGCGCAGTGCGCGGATCGCCGCGAGCCAGACCGAGGCGCGCATCACGAAGATGCCGCTGTTCCACCAATGGCGGCCGCCGTTCACGAAGGCCTCGGCAATCTCGCGCGGCGGCTTCTCGACGAAGCGGCAGAGTCCGCGCGCACCTGCGGCGAGGGCGCCCTTGTCAGCATCGAGCGCTTCACCGGTTTCGATGTAGCCGTAGCCCGTCTCGGCGCGCTGCGGCACTACGCCGAGCGCAACGATGCGACCTTGCTGTGCGAGGCCCGCCGCGACGCTCACCGCGCGCGCAAACGCCGGTGCGTCCAGGATCGCGTGATCGGCGGGCATGACGACGAGCACAGGATCGCCGCCGCCCGCGCTCGCTCGCATGGCGGCGAGCGTGAGCGCCGGCGCCGTATTGCGCCCCGCAGGCTCGACCATGACCTGCCAGTCGCGGCGGCTCACCTTGAGCTGGTCCGCCACCATGAAGCGATGTTCCTGCGCGCAGATCAGAAGGCCGCCGTTCGAGCCCGGCCGCGCGAGCGAATCGAGCCGCGCAACGGTCGATTCGAGCAGCGAGCGCTCGCCCAGCAAGCCGATCAGCTGCTTCGGATGGGCCTCGCGAGAAAGCGGCCACAGGCGCGTGCCTGAGCCGCCCGCGAGAACGACGGGCAAAATGTCGGGCGCGCCCTGCGCACCCGGTTGAGCGCCTTGTAGTGAGGCGTCGACGGTTTGGGGAAACGTCATCTTCAAGACTTTTCTTCGATTACCTGATCTCGATCGACCGAAAGCGGTGCGCTTTCGCGCCTCAATTCGGCTGCCTTTGAGGCACCCGCCCGTGCGGTGCCGCTCGCGTGTTCGGCCACCACGGCGTCATAGATGCGCCGGTAGGCCCGCGCCGTGCGATGCGCGGTAAACAGGTCCTCGAAACGCAGTGCCGCGCGGCGGCCCATCAGCTCGCACTGAAGCGCGTCGTTCCACAGCGCCTCCATCGCGCGCGCGAGATCTTCGTGATCGTTCGGAATGCATACGAGTCCCGTTTCGCCGTGGCGATTCACGTAGCTCGTGCCGGTGCCAATCTCGCAGGTAATCATCGGCTTGCCGAGCATTGCGCCTTCGAGCAGCGTCATACCGAACGCCTCGGCACGATTGGGCGAGGGAAAGACAATGGCACGCGACAGCTCGATGAGCGCCATCTTGTCTTCTTCCGGTAGCTGGCCGGTGAAATGCGCGCCCGTGATGCGGTGCTGTTGCGCATACGCGCGCAGCTCCGGCGCGAGCGGGCCGTCGCCGACCAGCACGACCGGGTAGCCGGTGCGCCGGATCGCTTCGAGCAGCACGTTCAGGCCCTTGTAGTAGCGGAATACGCCCACGAAGAGGAAGAACGGACCACCGCCCGTGCGCTCGCGCCATTTCTTCAATAACGCCTCGTCGGGCTTGGGGTAATAGTTGCGCGTGAGCCCGAGGGGTACGACCTCGACCTTGTCGCGATGTGCGCGCAGCACCTCGCTCGTCGCGGCATAGTTTGGCGATGTTGCGACAATGCGATCGACGCTGCGCAGGAAGCGATGCATGAGCGGCTTGTACATCGCGAGCAGCGTGCGCTGGCGCTGGATGTCGGCGTGGTAGGTCACGACCGAGGGCTTGTGCACGCAGCTCGCGAGGTGCGCGATGTCCGACATTGGCCAGGGAAAGTGGTAGTGGATCACGTCCGCTTCGCGCGCGAGCTGGCGAAAGCGCCGGATCACGCCAAGCGACAGCTCGACCGAGGCGAGCTTGAAACCGCTCTGCACGCGCTCGACGGTGTGGCCCGGCAAGCTCACGCGCTGCGCTGCGCCGCGCTGCGAAGTGAGGGTGAGCACGGTGTTCTCGACGCCCTGATCCGCGCCCGCGCGGCAAAGGTGATAGATGGACTGCTCGGCGCCCCCGACCGTATCAGGCAGATACGTTCGATAAAAATGCAGCACACGCATGATGCATGATCCGATATTCGAATGTGTATTCAGCAGCCCAGAATCGTGCAGGTCGTTGCTTGCACATCCGCATGGGCAGCGGTGTACGCGACTGCGCGGACTGCGCGTGCGGCCTCTTCAATCGCTTTCACTACCGGCCTCCTCCAGCTCGCCAATCTCGGCCTTCTTGCGCAGCTGCAATTCCGCTTCACCCTTGGCGAGCTTTTTGAGCAGTTGCGCATCGCGCACGATGAGGCGCCGGTAATCGCGCTCGATCACTTTGCCGTCGACGAGCGAGCGGATGGCGCGCGAAACGGTCTCCCGGCTTACGTTGGCCATGATCGCGATCGCCTGCTGATTGGGCAGATTCTCGATGGTGTACAGATCCCCGGCGCTCTTTTTCATGGACGCCTCAAGCACCGAGTACACCCGCGCATACGCGCGCGACAACCCGAGCATCGAACGGTAGTTCGATGCCTGACGAATGGTGCGGCACAGCCGTTGCAGCAATGCCTCGACCACCGCGGGATTGCGGTAGAAAAGGTTTTGCGCATGCGCTTTCGGCAGGAAACCGACAACCGATTCGCTCGTGGCAATGATCGACGCCGAACGCGGCCCGCCGTCGATGATCGACAGCTCACCGAAATAATCCCCCGGCTCGACGAAGTTCAATCCCACTTCCCGTCCATCTTCCGAGAGCGCGATGACCTGCAATCTCCCGGACATGAGCATCAGCAGGGATGACCCTGCATCCCCCTTGTGGACGACGAATTCGCGCTTCCCAAAGCGCCTGTAGCGAATATGCCGACTGGTTTCTTCAATCACATCATCGGCGACGTTGCGCAGGAGCTTTTGCTGCCTGAGCAGATCGATCGCCTTCAATGGTCCGAAGCTGCCTTTGAACTCTTCTGTGGACATCCTGGAGTTGCAGCCTTTTTATCTGGTCTGGCGCCACGATAGACGTCCGCGTAGTGAAAATCTGTGACAGCCGTCACAACCTGAACGAGGACACCACAGGTACTATCCTTGAAAAATCGCGCGCGAGAGAATGCGCACATAGACCAATGCCATCTACTACTATGCGGGGGCTGGCGGCCATCGTGCTGTCCGTCGTTTGCGCGGCCGTGGCCGCGCAAACGAGCCAGCCGGAGCAGAAGGGCCAGAGGGACGAGCCGGGCTTGCACGCGCACGAGGGTACCGCGGTGGCAGGCAAGGCAGTCGTCGTCGTGGGGCATGCGAGCGTCGTGAACGCCCGCGGCGAGCGCGCGCTCGCCTCCGGCGCGAGCCTCGCGGTGGGCGACACGATCGAGACCCGCACCGACGGCTATGTCTACGTCACAACCGTCGATCACGGCTTCATCAGCGTGCGGCCGAACTCGTCGCTCGGCATCGAGCGCTACGATTACGACGCAAACGCCCCCGAGCGCACCATCATCAAGCTCGTGCTCAATCGCGGCGTGGTGCGCGAAATCTCGGGCAAAGGCGCGCAGGCCGCGCGCGAGCACTACCGCATGAACACGCCCGTCGCGGCGCTGGGCGTGCGCGGCACCGACTTCACCGTGTTCACCACCAACAACATCACGAGCGCCTCTGTGCGCTCCGGCGGCATCGTCATGACACCGCTCGGCGGTGGCTGCGCGACGAGCGGCTCGGGCCCCTGCGAAGGCGCGAATGCGGCACAGCTCTTCGCAGACCTAAGCGACAAGGCGCTTCAGGTGACGCGCGGCGGCACCCATCCCGTGCTGCTCGACATGCGACTCACGCCGCTCACGACCGAAGGCGCCGGACAGAAGGCGGAAGACAGCGCGGCGCACGCGTCCGCCGCCATCACGCACGTCGATCCGGGCGTCGCGCCCGTGGAGCTGGCGTTGCCGCTCAATCAGCCGGACACGTCCTCTTCCACTCCGCAGACTCCGGCGTCGCCCTCCTCGCCGGCCAATACGATCACGCCGCCGGCCCAGACTCAGCCGCCCGAAACCCAGCAGATTTTCTGGGGCCGCTTCACGCCGCTCGCAAATTTGCCAGCCAACACGACGCTCGCCGACCTCGAGCAAGGCAAGGAGTCCATCGGCTATCTCAATCCGTTCGAGCTCGTGCGCATCCCGCAACCCGACATGGTGATGCCGCAGCAAGGCGCGTTCAACTTCAGCCTGACGCGGTCCGAGGCTTACCTCATCAATAATTCAACGGGCATCGCGACCGCCGCGACGATCGGCAATGCCGCGCTCGCGATCGATTTCGGGACGCGCCAGTTCACCACGAGCCTGCAAATGAGCGCGAACGGCACGTCCTACAACGTCCGATCGTTCGGCACCGTGAGCAATGACGGCAAACTTCAGTCAGACTTCGCTGCACCGGCCTTCGTAATCGGTGCGCTCGCAGGCAAAAACGCCACACAGGCAGGCTACATCTTCAACCAGGCCGTCGGCACCAGCCAGCAGATTAGCGGAGCCACTTTGTGGTCGAGGTAGTACGCCTGTCCCGACTCGACCGCCTGCGCCTCGCGATTTTCGGACTGACCCTTTTGGCGACCTGCCTGCTTGCCGCACGCGTGGGCGCGCCGCCGCTCTATGCGCGGCTCGGCTACGCGCTCGACGACTGGCGCCAGGCGCACACGCTGCTCGCGGCAACCGATACGCGCGTCGTGCTCGTCGACATCGACGAGCACTCGATCGACGCGATCGGCCCGTGGCCGTGGCCGCGCGCGCTGATCGCGCAACTCGCGCGCACGCTGTTCGTGCAGTACGGCACGCGCTCGGTCGGGCTCGACATTCTTTTCCCCGAAGCGAGCCAGCCCGCCGACGACGCAGCGCTGCTCGACGTCGCCCGCCACTATCCGCTCGTGTTCGCGCAGACCTTCAGCTTCGCGGCCACCGATCATCCGCCGCGCGTGGGCCAGACCGGCGGCGCGCTGAGCATGCGTTCGAGCGCACCGCCGATGCCGGTCGCCAGTGGCTTCGTCGGCAACTTCTTTTCGGACGCCGATGTTTGTGTCGGCCATGTGACCCCCCATACTAGTGCCGACGGCGTCGTGCGTACCGTCGCACCGCTGATCCGCTACGGCGCGCATCTCTACCCGATGTTCGCGTGGCAACTGCTGGCATGTCGCACGGGCACCGCGCGGCAGGCTGCCCCGCCCGACCCCGCTGCGCTGCCCGGCGAAACGGATGGTCTCTTCCACGTGCCGTTCAGGCGCACAGCCGCGAACTACGATGTGATCCCCGCCGTGGACGTCCTCGCCGGCAGCGCACCCGAGGGGCTGCTGCGCGGACGCTATGTGGTGGTGGGATCGTCCGCGCTCGGCCTGAACGACCACATCGCATCGCCCATCGACCCGTGGCTGCCCGCGATGGTAGTGCACGCCGAACTGCTCGACGCGTTGCTGGACCTGCGCTCCGGCCCTGGCGCCTCATCGCTCGCCTTCGCACGCTGGCTGCCGCTCGCATGGGCTATCGTCTCGCTCGCGCTGCTGGCGTGGCTCTCGCGTCAGCGCCGCGCCTTGCTCACCTTGCCCGTTGCCGCTGCAACCACCGCGCTGTGGCTGTGCGTGCAGCTCTGGCTACGCGCCCTGCCCGCCGATCAGCTCGCGCTGCCGCTCGTGCCCGCCTTCGTGTTCGTGTTCGTGCAGGCGCCGCTCGAATGGATCGCCTCGCTCGTCGCCATGCGCGCGTTCGAGCGCCGCTTCAGCCAGTACCTGCCGCAATCGGTGCTGAGTCATATCATGCGGCGCTCCGACCAGGACGCGCTCAAGCCGCAACGCCGCCAGATCACGGTGCTATTTGCCGACATCGAGGGCTACACGATGCTCGCCGAGCAGATGCCGCCCGAGCAGCTCGTCGCGATGACCGAAGTCGTGCTCACGCGCCTCACCCAATGCGTGTACGACACCGAGGGGACGCTCGACAAATACATGGGCGATGCGTTGATGGCGTTCTGGGGCGCACCGCTCGAGCAGCCCGATCACGCCCGCCGCGCGCTCGACTGCGCGCAGGCCATGTTGCGCGAAGTTGCGGCCATCAACCGCGATGCGGTGGCGCTGCCGCATGGGCGCGCGCTGCGCGTGCGCATTGGCGTGAACAGCGGCAGCGCGATGGTGGGTGAACTGGGCTCGGCGTCACGGCAGTCCTATACGGTGATCGGCGACGCGGTCAATGTCGCGTCCAGGCTCCAGGAATACGCACGCACGGCCTCGACAGACCTGCTCGTGGGTCAGGAAACGGCTCGCCTCACAGCGGGCTACCCCCTGCGGATGATTTCCGAGGTGACGTTACGGGGCCGCGGCGCGCCGGAGCGGCTCTTCGTCCTCGACGAACCTGAAGCCATGCTCGATGCGGTTCGTTGACCGGTTCCCCGGCCTGCGCGCGAGCGCATGGCACGCGCTGCGCCCGGCCATCGCACTCGGGCTGTGCGTTGGCGCGCTGTTGGCCGGCGCGCCGCCAGCGCACGCCCAGCAGGCGGACGGCCCGCCTCCGGTCACATTGCCGATCGCACCGCCAGCCGCACCGCCAGCCGCACCGCCAGCCGCACTGCCGCCGGGCGCGGCAACGCCTGCAGACGCGCAACCGACAGACGCCGGGATGCAGAACATCATCGACGACGATCTCGAGGCTCAGGCCAATGCTGCAATGGCGGAGGGTCATCCGGAGCAGGCGCTCGCGCTGCTCGACGAACTCATCGAACGCGACCCGCGCCGCGCCGGAGCGCTCCTCGAAACGGCGCTGCTGCACTGCCAGCTCGGCAATCGCGATTTGACGCGCCAGACGCTCGCGCGCATCGAATCGAGCTACAAGGTTCCGCCGGCCATCGAGAAGCTGATCCGGTTCTACAGGAGCAGCACCTGCGTGCCGGCAACGCGCACGCCGCAACTGATCGCGAGCGTGCGCGCGGGCGTGACGTCCAACGCGAACTTCGGCCCGTCGGACCCCGTAGTCACGTTTGCCGACAGCGCGCCGTTGCATGCCCTCATACTCGCCCCGGACAGCCTCGCTCACAGCGATCAGTTCGTCGAATCGTCGCTGCAGGGCGAGTTGCCGATGCGCTTCATGCCGGGCCTCACGCTGTTCGCGGGGGTCACGCAACGCCAGTACCGCGACCTGCACGACTTCGACCAGCGCATCGCGAGTGTCGGCGCGGCGCATCAGTATACGTTCGCGCACGGCAGCATCGAGAACCAGGCCGCCGCCGACGTGTTCTGGCTCGGCTCGCGGCTCTATCAGAGCGACATCTCCTGGCACACCGGCTACTGGACGCCGCCCACGGCGTTCCACGACTCGATCGCGCGCGCGGGCGTCGACTTCACGGTGACCGACACCAGCTATCCCGGCAATTCGCTCTACAACGGCGTGCGCTTCGAGTTGCACGCGACCATGCAGGCGCGCATCGGGGCGCGCACATCGGTGCAATTCTTCGCCGGACCGGTGTGGGAGGCACCTTCGGGCGACCGGCCGGGCGCATCGCGCCACGGCTATGCGGCGTGGCTCGCGCTCGACTACGACCTTGGCCGTTACGGGCAGTTCGAGGCCATCCTGCAGCGCCGCACGCTGATCGACTCTGTGCCCTTCGACCCGGTGTTCTTCGGCTCGACGGTCCAGAACCAGACCATGCAGGCCGTGTCGCTGCAATACGCCTACCCGCTCACGCAACACTGGTCGCTGTACACACGCTTCCTGGCGCAGCGCGTCTCCGACTCGATCGAGCCTTTCGCGTACAGCGTGCGCGAAGCATCGGTGGGCGTGTCGTGGAAATACTAGCCGGAGCGCCGGCGTTGCGAGACGCGTAGAGGAAAGCGACGATCTAAAAGACGTGTGCCCCGAATCGTAAAGCGATAGAATCGGCCATCGATCGAATTGAGCAAATAATCATGACCCAGCCCGTCACCCCGTCCACGCAGGCGCAAGATGACTCGACCAGCCTCGAGGCCCACGGGTTCCTGAACCACTCGTATGACTCGCTCGACGCGCTGCTTCTCGGCCTCACGCACGCCGACACCGCGCCCGCTGCCGAGCACACGGACGCGCCCGAAGTCACGATCGTCGGCCAGGCCGACGCGTTCCTGCCCGCCCATCTGTTCCTCTGATCCGCCTGCCGATATATAGGCCGCACCACAGGCCGCACCACAGGCCGCGTCGTCGGGAGCGCCGTTGCAGCACGCCCGACATCACGCTCACACCAGCAGTTGCGTGAGCGATTGTGCGTAGACCCGCGCAATCGACTGCCAGTCCCCGTTCTCTTCCACCCAGCTGCGCGCCCGGCGCTTGAGCGCCTCGCGCTCGTAAGGCGCGAGATCGAGCATGGTGCGAATGCCCAGCGCGAAATCCTCGCCCGTGGCCCGCACGTACTGCTGGCCGTTCTCGAAGCCGATGCCCCGCACGCCGAACTCCGTGCTCACCACGGGCACGCCGGCCGCTGCATATTCGATCAGCTTGAGGTTCGTACCCGAGCCTGACACGACCGGATTCAGACCGATATCGCAGACATCGAGCCAGGCCGCCTTTTCCGCGTCGCTGACCACATCGGCGAAGCCGACGTTCGCGGTGCGCTCCCAATGACGCACTTCCCCGCACACCGAACCCAGCAGCAGGAAATGCACGTCTGGCAGTTGCGCGGCGGCCTCAATCACGACGCGCGCGGCGTCGATGTTCGGGCCGTGCGCGCTGCCCATGAAGAGCGCGATCGGCTGCGTGACACCCAGCTCACGGCGGCGGCGGGCCACGCGCTGTGCTTCGCGGTAAGGCGTGTTGTCCACGTCGATGCCGTTCGCCACCACAATGCCCCGGCCGAAGCGGGCATCGTTCTCGTCGCCGTACAGCGCCCGCAGTCGCTCGAGATCCTGCTTCGAGCACGCGCTCACGAGCGCGGCCTCGCGCACCGCGCGGCGCTCGAGCTCGAGCACGCGGTCGATCGCCCACTGATGCTGGCCGTAGATGTCGGCCTTGAGGTCGGCCTCCACGTTGTGCGCCTCATAGACGTACGGACAGGACGACACCTCGCGCAGTGCCGGCAGTGCGTACGGATGCGAACAGACCATCACGTCGCTGCGGCGGGCAAGCGCGTCGATCGCTTCGAGCCAGCGCGGCACACTCGCCGGATAGAGCGCTGCCGTGAGGTCTTCCGCCGAGGCGCCGAGCATGTCCCGCAGATGCAGCGCCTCACGTTCGAACGCTTCGGACTGCGGCACCAGCTCCTCGGTGAAACCTGCCGCGATGCGGCGCATGCCAGCGTCGTGGCGGCCCGAGAGATTGACGAAATGCACGTCGAATTGATCCGCGAGACGCGAATAGAGGCCGAAGAGCCGCAGCTTGCCGCCGCTCACCACGGGCGCGATCGGGTAGGTGTTGAGCACACCGATCAACGGCTTCGCGGGTTCGGTCACGACCGCCGGCGCCGCCGGGTTGCTGCTCGCCTTCGCGCGCTGCGCGGCGCTCGCCCCAGGCGAATTGCGAGGCGCGAGGATCAGCGCATCGCATAGCGCGTTCCAGTCGAGCTGGCGCGCGCGCTCCTGCGCAAGGCGCCCCATTTCGGCTGCGGCCGCGCGGTCGTCGCACAAACGCCGCATCGCCTTGCCGATCGCCGTCGCATTCGTCGGCACGATGAGGCCGGTCCTGCCGTCTTCGAGCAACTCGGTCGGACCACCCGAATCGTTCGTGGCGATCACGGGCTTCGCGCACAGCATCGCCTCGAGCGTGATGAGGCCATAGTCCTCGTCGCGCGGCACGAACGGCACGCAGATCGCGCGCGCATATTCCTTCACGAGCTGCGCCTCGGGCACGCGGCCAAGAAAATGGATGCCCGGGTAGTTGCCCGCAGCCGCGCGCAGGCGCGCCTCGTCCGTGCCGCCGCCCGCGATGTGCAGCGGCACATCGGGGCCAAGCCCGCTCGCCTTGTAGCCTTCGATGATGAGATCGATGCGCTTGGCCGGGTCGAGGCGGCTCGCGCTAAAGATAGTTTCCTGGGGCCCAGCGCCCAGGCCCTTCAGGCCGGTCGGATGGTGATGGACCGCCACGCTCACGTTCTTCGGGAAGTAGCCGTCGCGCGCGGCGACCACATCCGAAATCGCGGCGTAGTGGGCGATCCTGTCGGTGCGCATCGTCACCGCGTCGAGCAGGCGGATCACGGCGCGCGTCACGGGGCCAGGGAAGGCCCAGCACGGTGAAGCGGGGTCGCGGCGGAACGCGGCATCGAGCGCGTCAATCAGCTCGTCGAATTCGACGTCGTCGGCGCGATAGTTCGTAAGCGCCTCGACAATGCGAGAAGGCATGCCGAGCACACGCAGCGCCTCGGGATCGACCTGTGTGGGCATGTCCTGCGGGTAGCAGTCGTAGAGCCCGCGCAGCGTGTGCTGGAGATAGACCACGTGATTCGGATGGCGGACCGCCCATGCCGGATACTTGGTGCTGATGACCATGTCGAAGTGGCTCAGATCCAGCTCCGAGAAACGCCGGTAACTCGAAAGCAGCTCGCCCAGGTTGCGCTCGTGGCTCGGCAGCTTGACCAGTTCGGCGAGCACACCGGGGCGCGCGTTGAGCGCCTCCACCAGACCCCACCAGAGATTTTCCGCGCCGCCAATCACGAACGGGACCGGGCTAGGGGCAATGACACAAATTTTCATGGCTAATTAGTTATAGCTGCGGGTCAACGTTTGCACGACGCGATCCCACGTGATTCCGGCACTCGCGTAGGCGTCGCGCGCGCGGCGGCCCGCATCGGCGGTCTTGCGCGCGTTGGCGGCAATCCAGTCCAGACGCGCAGCGAGCGCCTGTGCGTCGGCAGCTTCCACCCAGCCGGTGTCCTCGTGGCGCACGAATTCGAGTGGGCCACCCGAGTCGCTGCAGGTCACCACGGGTTTGCCCGAGAGCATGGCTTCGAGCGTGATGTAACCGTAGTCCTCGTCGAACGCCGGGAACACGATGGCCTGCGCGCGCGCGTAGAAGGCGCGCTTCTCGGCTTCGCTGATGTGCCCGATCAGCGCCACGCGATCGCCCACGCCGTGGCGCTCGACGAGCTGTGCGAGCGCGCCGCGCTGGCCACCATCGCCGGCAAGCACGATCTTCAGCGGCGAGCGCATGTGGCGCGCGGCCTCGATCACGAGATGCTGGCGCTTGAGCGTCTCGAGGCGGCTCGGGAAGAACACGTAGTCGAGCGCGTCTTCGCAGTAGAACTGCTCGGCCTGCGCGGGCGGATGATAGAGCGGCGTCGCGCTCACGCCATTGAACTCGCGCAGACGCTCGGCCACGCGCCGCGAGTTGGCGAACACCGTCTTCGCCGCGCGCAGCACGCGGTTATCGAAGGCAATCACACGCTCGCGCAGGTCGGCGAGCTCAGTCGTGGCCTTCGCGGGCTCATACAGCTCGTACACGGCGCGATGCTGATGCATCACCCAGACGCGGTGATCGGGATGCGCGACGCCATAACCGGGAAACTGCAGGCTCAGGACCTGGTCGATCGTTACGCCGTTCGGCTGGATCAGGTCGATCTCGCTCGCGTGCGACATGGCGCGCACGATGTCCGCCTCGGGCGAGAACCGGAACGGCAGGCGCAGCAACTCGACTTCGTGGCCCGCCGCCTGCAGCGCGTTCACCACGCCCGCAATGTGATAGTTCGCGCCCCCGTGCATGAACGGCACGAGGTTCGCGGTGACGAGGATCTTCACGCCTTGACCTCTTGCGGTGCGCCCTTCGTGCCGGTCACGGCGAAGTCCTGCGGACCGCAGAGATGGCCATTCACGCGCGCGGTGAGCGGGTCGTCGCCAGGCACCTTGGCCTCGTGCGGATACGGGCTGCTGCGGATGATGTCGATATTGCCGAAGCCGTGATGCTTGAGCAGGAACGAGATGGCCGTGGGCGTGACCGGATTGCGGTGCGTGAAGTCGTGATAGAAGGTGTGGCTGCCCACCAGCACGTTTTCCGGGTTCGGTGTCTCGAACAGCACCGAGCCGCCCTCGGCGAGCACGCGATGGCTTTCCTGCACGACCGCGTACAGATAGTCGAACGGCAGGTGCTCGATGATGTGAAACCCGGTGACGGCCCCAACCGACCCCGCTGGCAGGCTGCGCAGGAACGTGAGCGCATCCACGCAGCGCGCGTTGTGGCCGTTCTTGAGGCACGCGTCGGTCATCACGCGGTTCGCGTCCACGCCGATCGCCGACTTGCCGCGCTCGCCGACAAACGACAGCCATTCGCCGCGGCCGCAGCCCACGTCGACGACGTCGTGCTTCAGCCCGCTTTGCGCGGCCACGCGCTCGCTCACCCACGAGTCGTAAATGGCAAGCTTCGCGAGAATCTCCTCGCGCGAGCCGCGGTTGGCGTCCTCGAATGCGAGGTAGTACGCATCGATGACCTCGGGCGGCACCGGCGACACCGGCGTGAGAAACACCTCGAGCGCCTCGATACGGTGACCCTGGCCCGCGATCGTCACGTCACGCTGCTGCATGCGACGCTCGAGGTACGTCGCGTGCTGAAAAAGCGACGGACCGAGTTGCTCGAGCTCGGCGCGCGTGGCGCGCGCATCCATACGACGTGCGATGCGCGCGCCCAGTGTGCGAAGGCCGAGCTTGCCGAGCACACCATGCACGAGCATGGCCGCCACGCCCTGCTTCACGCGTGAGAGCGGCACACCCGCGCGCCGCCCCTCGGGCGAAAGACGGATCCTGCCCGCGATGACAAGACGGCTCGTGCCGCGCGCGAGCTGCGCGCGAAAGTTGGCGCGGCCGGCAGCGTCGGCTTCGCGATGCAGGAGGCGGCGGTAGACGCTGTCGATGAACTCGTCGTCGGTGCCGATCATGAACGGGTCGTCGCCTAACCGCACGGGCACGGGCACGGGCGTGTGATTGCCATGTGCATGAGCGGGCGCGCCGCCCGCGTTCACCGCTTCGGTGCGTTGGGCGTGCACCGCCGCTTCGGCTTTGACGCGCGCGATCAGGGCGTTCAGGACTGCGTTAGTCATAAATTTCTTCGGCTGGGGACAATGAGGCCGGCATGGCGGCATGCTGTTCGAATCTCACCGGGACATAACAGAGGCCCGAGAACGGCGAGTGCAGGAAGCCCACGATCTCGAAGGTCGCGGCGGCATCCCACCAGTGCTGGCAGTCGTGCACGTGCGTTTCGTCGGAATGGATCGCGACGGTCAAGGTGTATTTGCCGGGCGCGAAATTCAGCGGCAGCGCGAAGCGGCAGACTGCGCGCGAGCCGCGCTCGAAGCGCACCGGCGCTTCGAGCAGCGCGGTGTTGGTGCCGAACACGTCCTGGCCAAAGCGGTCGCGCACGAGAATACCCACGGTGAGTGAAGCGTCCTGATCCGATTCGCACTCCACATCGATCGTGACGGGCTCGCCCGAGCCGAAGCGCGTGCCCGCGCCATGTCGGCCGGCCATCGACACGCTCGCGATGCGGGTACGCAGCGCGCCGTAATCGCCCTCGTGCAGCGGGGTTTCGCGCTGGGAGCCTGCCTCCACGCCCGCAATGTGTCGGTAGTAATTCTGTGCTGCCTGGTCGGGTGCGCCGTCGTAGTCGATACGGCCGTGTGCGAGCAGCAGCGCGCGGTCGCACAACAGCTTCACGGAGTTGATGTCGTGCGAGACGTAGAGGATCGAGCCGCCGCGGTCGCGGAATTCCTTGATGCGCTTGAGGCACTTCTGCTGGAAGCGCGCATCGCCCACGGCGAGCGCTTCGTCCACGATGAAGCAGACCGGATCGGCGTGGATCGCCACCGCGAAGCCCAGGCGCATCACCATGCCCGACGAGTAGGTGCGCACGGGTGCGTCGATGAACTCGCCGAGCTCGGAGAACGCCACGATCGAATCGAAGCGCTCCTCGATCTCGTCGCCCGTCATGCCGATGAGCCGCGCATTCACGGCAATGTTCTGGCGCCCCGTGAGCTTGCCGTCAAAGCCGGTGCCGAGCTCCAGCAGCCCGGTGATGCGGCCGTTGCGCGCGATGCTCCCCGCATCGGGTGTCAGCACGCCGCTCACGAGCTTGAGCAGCGTGGACTTGCCCGCGCCGTTCTGGCCGAGCACGCCGATTGCCTCGCCCTGCCTCAGCTCGAACGAGACGTCGTCGAGCGCCTTGTGCAAGCGATGGCGCTGGCGCTTGAAGAGGCCCTCGACGAGCCGGTCAGCCGTGCTCCGGTAGATGCGGAACTGCTTCGAGACATGCTCGACCTTCAGCACCGGCGCGCCTTGCGCGATTTCGGCGGTCATAGCGTGTTCCTCATTTCCGAGTCGAGGCGCTGGAGCAAGCAGCGCGCGATGGCGAGCATGATGCCCGCGGTGCCGCACAGCGCGATCAGCTCCTTGAGCGGCGGCCATTGATTCCAGACCACCACGCCGTGCACCGCGTCGACGGCCCAGAAAATCGGACTCAGATGCAGCCAGCGCGCCGCCCACGGCGGCAGAATGGCCGCGAGATACACCACCGGCGTAAGCCAGAAGCCGAACTGCAGCAGGATGCCGAGCACATTGCGGATGTCCGGCAAAAACACGTTGAGCGTGGCGAGCACGATGCCCACGCCGTAAGCGAAGCCGCTCAGCAGCAAGGCGATGAGCGGCAGGATGACCCACTGCACGCCGATCGGATGGCCGACGACCAGCAGGAACACAGCAAAGAACCCCATCGTGATTGCGTAGACGACCCATTCGGTCAGCACCACGTAGAGCGGCATCGTCCACAAATCGACGGCAATCTTGCGGATGAGATGCGACTTCTCGCCGTAGACCGGAGTCACGCGGCTTAAGATATTCGCGAACATATTCCACATGAGCATGCCGCCGATCAGGTACACGGTGTAGAGATACGGATCGGTGTCCGCACCGAGGCGCGCTCGCATGAAGCGCGAGAACACCGTGCTGAACAGCACGATGAACGCAAGCGGTTGAAGTAGCAGCCACGCCGCGCCGAGCGCGTTCTCGCGGTGCCGGTCCACGAGGTCCTGGCGCGAGAGCAGCCAGATGTGGACGAGGCGGGTCCTGAAATCGTTCATGTCTTTACCGGGATACGCCGCGCCGGTGCCCCGCGCGCGGATTCAATGCAGCGTTAGTCCGCCACCTTGCGGTAGACGGCCAGCGTCTCGGTCGCCGTGCGCGACCAGCTGAACTCGCGGGCGCGCTGGGCACCTGCATCGCCCAGCCGCGCACAAAGGGCATCGTCCTCGATCAGCTCGCGCATGGCTTGCGTGAAGCCGTCCACGTCGGCGGGCTCGCAAAAGAGCGCAGCGGGGCCCGCGACTTCGCGCAGCGCGGGCGCCGTCGAGCAGAGCGCGGGTACGCCCGAGGCCATCGCCTCCAGCACCGGCAAGCCGAAGCCCTCGTAGATCGACGGATAGACGATCGCGCGCGCACCTGCCGTCAAAACGGGAATGTCGTCATCGGACACGTAGCCGAGCTTGCGTACGGTGCCGTCCGCGAGCGAGGCGGCGAGCGCCGTGTGGAGCGACTCGGTGAGCCACCCTTCCACGCCGATCAGCGCAAGCGGCATGGCACGGCGCACCGCCAGCGGCAGGCACAGGTGAGCGGCAAGCGCCGTTTGCAGATTCTTGCGCGGCTCGAGCGTGCCAACCGCGGCGAAATAGCCCTTGTGCGCGAGCTTGTAGCGCGCGAGGACCCGCGCGGTCTCGGCGCGCGTATGCGGCCGAAAGCGCTCCGTCACGCCGTTGTAGACGACATCGATCTTGCTCGCGTCTACGGGAAAGCACTCCATCAGCTCGCGCTTCACGAACTCCGAGACGACGATCACGCGGTCAGCGTGGCGCAGCGCCCTCGGGAAATTCGCACGCAGATGCGCGAGCCGGTGTTCCGGATGACAGTCCGGGTGACGCACCCATGACACGTCGTGCACCGTGGTCACGGTCGGCCCGCGAAAGCGGAATGGAATGAAATTAGGGTCGTGGTAGACGTGCGGCTTGCGCTGGCGGCGCAGCCCGGAGTCGAAGCGGTACTGCTCGACGTGCGGCATGAAGCGATAAACGCCGGGCACGTGCGTGCGCGCGAAGCGCTTGAGGGCGCCCGCGAACGAGGTACGCATCGAGGCGCCGGCGACAGGCGCGCCCGCCGCCGTCATGCCCTCGGCGCTGCCGCCTGCGATCGTCGACGACCAGTGTGTGCCGTAAAAGAGCCGCAGGCTGTGGCCGCGCTGCACGAACTCTCGTGCGAGATGCGAAGCGTACTGGCCAATCCCCGTGAGCGGCGTGAGCAGCGCGCGGCCCCCCATGGCGATTTCGAGCGGCGCGCCCGCCGTGAATGTTTCGCTCATACCTGAAATTTCTGTTTTTGTCTGTGCGTTTAGGCTGCGCCAGTATCGGGCGAAATTAGGCTGATTGATGTGACGGCCATCACATTCCACAGCCAGGCGATCACTCAGAATTGGCGCCGTCATCAAGGGGAAAACACCGCCTGAGAGACCAGCTTCACCACAAGGCGGCCAATTTTAGGACCGGATAGCGTGCGGGGCCGCGCGGTATCGGTAACGGAAAGATGAATAAGAAGATCAAGCTACCGACGAACGAGATCGTGCAGGCGCTGCTCGGCTACCGCCGCGTGTTCCGCACCGTTGGCGTGTTCAGCATGCTCATCAACCTGCTCATGCTGGTGCCCTCGCTCTACATGCTGCAGGTCTACGACCGGGTCCTGCCCAGCCGCAACGGCATCACACTGCTCATGCTCACGCTGATGATGCTGGGCATGTTTGCGCTGATGAGCGCACTCGAATATGTGCGCAGCTTTGTCGTGATCCGCGTGGGCGGCAAAATCGACATGCATCTGAACACGCGGGTGTACACGGCGGCGTTCGAAACCAACCTCAAGCAAAATGGCGTGGCCGCGAGCCAGCCGCTCAACGACCTCACCACGATCCGCCAGTTCGTCACGGGCAACGGGCTCTTCGCCTTCTTCGACGCGCCGTGGTTCCCGGTCTATCTGATCGTCATCTTCATCTTCAACGTCTGGCTCGGCCTGTTCGCGCTGGTGGGCTCGGCGCTGCTCGTCGTGCTGGCCGTCGCCAACGAGCGCATCACGAAGCGCCCGCTCGCCGAAGCCCAGCAAATGTCGCTGCGCTCAACCGCCCTCGCCACCAGCAACCTGCGCAACGCGGAAGTGATCGAGGCGATGGGCATGCTGCCTACGCTGATGGCGCGCTGGTCGAAGCTGAACACCGGCTTTCTGCTCCAGCAGGCGGAGGCGAGCGAGAAAGCGGCGCTAATCGGCAACGTCACCAAATTCGTGCGCATTTCCCTGCAATCGCTCGTGCTCGGCGTGGGCGCGCTGCTCGCCATTGACGGCAAGGTTTCGGCCGGCATGATGATCGCCGGTTCGATCCTGATGGGGCGCGCGCTGAGCCCGCTTGAACTGGTGATCGGCGTGTGGCGCCAGTGGAGCGGCGTGAAAAGCGCTTATGAGCGCCTTGTCGAATTGCTCGAATCGAATCCGCCGCGCCGAATCGGCATGAGCCTGCCGGCGCCGGAAGGCCGCGTCACGTTCGAAGGCGTCACCGCCGCGCCTCCCGGCACGCGCGTGCCGGTCCTGCAGGGCCTGACGTTCTCCATCGACGCGGGCGACATCGTCGGCATCATCGGGCCGAGCGCCTCGGGCAAGTCGACGCTCGCGCGCCTCATGGTGGGCGTATGGCCGGCCGCCGTGGGCACCGTGCGGCTCGACAGCGCGGACATCTATCAGTGGGACAAGGACCAGCTCGGCCCGCATATCGGCTATCTTCCGCAGGACATCGAACTGTTCGGCGGTTCGATCGCGGAGAACATCGCCCGCTTCGGGCAGATCGACTCCGAGAAAATTGTCGAGGCCGCGCGGCTTGCCGGCGTGCACGAGATGATTCTGCACCTGCCCAATGGCTACGACACGCTGGTGGGCGATCGTGGCGCCGGGCTCTCAGGCGGCCAGAAACAGCGTATCGGCCTTGCACGCGCGCTCTATGGCAGCCCTTCGCTGATCGTGCTCGACGAACCGAACTCCAATCTCGACGAAGTCGGCGAAGCCGCGCTCAGGCAAGCCATCGAGAATCTGCGCGCCGCCAACCGCACCGTCGTGCTGATCACGCACCGCACCAACATTATTGCGGCGACGACGAAGCTCATGCTGCTCGTCGAAGGGCAGTTGCGCCTCTTCGGCCCGACACCGCACGTGCTCGCGGCCATCCAGCAACCCCAGGCGGCGGCCGCACAGGCAGCAGCGGCAGCAGCGGCCGCACAAGCGAGCCAGGCGAAACCCGCCGGCAACGCATCCATCGGCAACGACGCAGAAGTTCCGGCCTGATCCGCAGAGTCATCACATGTTCAATTCCGCAAACAAGAAAGCCGCGGCGCCCGCGATCGAGGTGCTCGGCGGCTCGCTGCCGCCCACGCTGAACACCGACGAAACCCGTTACGTCAAGATCGGCTGGGCCATCGTGATCGTAGGCATCTGCGGCTCGTTGCTGTGGGCTACATTCGCACCACTAAGCAAGGGCGTGCCGGTGGAAGGCACCGTGGTCGTCACGGGCAACCGCAAGGAAATCCAGCATCCGACAGGTGGCATCATTAGCGAGATCCTCGTGCACGACGGAGATCGCGTGAAGGCCGGTCAGGTGCTCGTCAAGATGAACGACGTGCAGGTACGTGCTCAAGCCGACTCCGTGCGTGCGCAGTACCTGAGCGAGCTTGCCGTGCGAAGCCGCCTCACTGCTGAAGCTACGGGCGCGAAGACCATCACGTTCGCACCCGAGCTGCTGCAGGCCGAGCAGGCACACAATCAGCAGGTCATCGACGACATGCAGTTGCAGACGCAACTGCTGCAAAGCCGCCGCCTCGCGCTGCAATCGGCCACGGCGGCGCTGCGCGAAACGGCCGCGGGCTATAGCGCCCAGCTCGCCGCGAACAGCCAGTCGCGCACCTACAAGCTCGCCGAGCAGCAGGCCCTCGGCAACCAGCTCGAAGGCATGCGCAAGCTGGCGGACGAAGGTTACGCACCGCGCACGCGCCTGCAGGACCTCGAGCGTGACAGCGCGCGCCTCGACGGCGAGATCTCCGGCCAGGTCGGCGCAAGCGGACAGTTGGCGAGCCAGATCGCGGAAACGCGCCTGCACATCCTGCAGCAGCAAGACGACTACATGAAGGAAGTGCGCACGCAGCTCACTGACGTCCAGCGCGATACCGAAGCGCTGCGCAGCAAGCTCAACATGAGCGACTTCGAACTCGCGAACGCCGAAGTGCGCTCGCCAGTGGACGGTACGGTGGTGGGCGTGAACGTGTTCACGAACGGCGGCGTGGTCTCCGCCGGTGCGAAGCTCATGGAAGTGGTGCCGAGCGGCGAGCCGCTCGAAGCCGAAGGTGAACTGCCGGTGAACCTCGTGGACAAGGTGAAGCAAGGCCTGCCCGTCGAGATGATGTTCACCGCGTTCAACCAGAACAGCACGCCGCACATTCCGGGCAAGCTGACATTTATCTCCGCCGACCGGCTCGTGGATGAGCACACCGGCCGGCCCTACTATCGCGTGCGCGCGCAGGTCACGCCCGAGGGCATGAAGATGCTCGCGAACCTGGACGTCAGACCAGGCATGCCCGTTGAGGTGTTCGTCAACGCGGGCGAGCGCTCTCTGATGAGCTATCTGCTCAAACCACTCATTGATCGCGCCCATTCGGCCCTTTCGGAGGATTGACGTGCGCGACCAGGCAATGAAGACACGGGCAGCCGCCCGCAGGGACGGCGCGCGCGCCGCCAACGCGAAAGCTACTCGCCCATTACTCGCGCGCCTCGGCGTGTCGATCGCGCTCGCGCTGGCCTCGACGCAGGCCGCGCATGCCATCGGCATCGTCGATGCCTATCAGGCGGCGCTCGAACACGATCCACAGTTTGCAGGCGCGATGGCGGACAAGCGCGCTGGCGACGCCAACGTGGCGATCGGCCGCTCGTATCTGCTGCCCAACCTCTCGGCCTCCTACGGGACTTATCGCGACTGGACCAGTACGACGAGTTTCGGGCCGCAGTTCAACAACAATACGACGTCGCAATACAACATCTATCACGCCTATGCGGCCAACGTGCAGCTACGCCAGCCGCTCATCAACTTAGAGGGTCTCGCGCGCTATCGCTACGGTAAGGCCGCGGCGCTCGCCAGCGATGCCGTGTTCACCGGCAAGAGCGAAGAGCTGATGGTGCGCGTGCTGACCGCGTACACCGACACACTCTTCGCGCTAGATCAGGTCGCGCTCGCCACCGCGCAAGAAAAGACCTTCCAAACGCAGCTCGCCAGCAACGAGGCGCAGCTCAGGAACGGCCAGGGCACACGCACGGACGTCCTCGAAACGAACTCGAAGCTCGAAATCGCGAAGGCCGACCTCGCCGACGCTCAGGACAACCTGGATAACAGCTCGCACGCGCTCGAAGCCATCACGGGACTGAGCGCCTCGCTCGACGTTGCGAGCCTCGACCGCCTGAGCGAACATTTTGAGCCGACACCGCCCTCGCCCGGCGGCTTTGAGCAGTGGCACGACATCGCACTCGACAGTAACGCCGACCTGATCGCGCAGCGCCACTCGGTGGAAGCCGCGCGCCAGCAGATGCAGATCGCACGCGCGGGCTACTACCCGCACGTCGACTTGGTGGCGAGCATCGGCAAGAACCAGTCAAACTCGCTCGACGCCATCGGCCAACGCTACTTCACGAAACAGGCGGGTATTGAAATCACGATTCCGCTCTACTCGGGCGGCATGGTCAGAGCCAGCACCGAGCAGGCCAGCGCCAACTACGCTCACGCCCAGGACGATCTGCTCGACAAGACGAACAAGGTGCTGCTCGAACTGCGCAAGCAGTACAACCTCTGCACGAGCAGCATGACGCGCATCCAGGCACTCGAGAAAGCGGTAGAGTCGGCCACGCTGCAGATCACCGCCACGCGCAAGAGCGTGGATGCAGGCGTGCGGACCAACGTCGACGTCCTGACGGCCACGCAGCAGCTCTACCAGGCCAGGCGCGATCTGGCGAGAGCCCGCTACCAGTACATGATCGCGAGCCTTCAGCTCAAGCTCGCGGCCGGCATTCTCAACGAGCAGGACCTCTACGCGATGGCGGAATGGTTCAAGCCGGACAGCGGCGCGACAGTTTCGAAGACGAGCCAGGCGCATACGCCGATGATCGTCAGCGTGAAGTGAGCGATCACGGCACGCGCGCCGGGTGAGCCTGTTAGCACGCCTTCGCGCCGGACGGTCCACGGAGGCTCCCCCCCTGCAATCCCCCGCAAACGCCGAGTTTGCGGGGGATTTTCTTTTGGCGCGCGCATGCCGCACAGCGCACGCCGCATGTTCTGCAAAATTGTGTTCTACCGCACAGCCTCCCCTCCTTGCTTACGATAAATTTCCCCCCAATGCGCATATCAGCGTAGTTCTCATCGACGGCGCCTCGAGCGTCCATTACGTGCAAGCAACGACAACTATGACGATCGGGTCACGCGCCAAGAGAAAGCCGGTACGCAACAAGAAGCCGGGCTCCGAGATGCTGGTCGCCGAGTGGACGATCGAGCATGCCCAGACGCCCGAGCATGTCAGCATTTCATTCGTTGTACGATCGAATGGCACGGATGAGCCAGCGCGTTGCGTTACCAGTCGCTTTTTGCTGCCCAGCGAAAGCGCGGCGGAACTGATCGAGGATCTCAGGGACGCGCTCGAGGGATGTGCCGCGATGGCGAGTTTGGGCGGTGAGGTCGTGTCGCCTGAGAAAGCGGACGACGGTCGTGGCGAGTACGCGGGGCTGCCGAGCAACGCCGAAGATGTCGACCCGATGTCGAATCACTTCGCGCTCGGGGCTTACGGGCTCGTGGGCAACTAAGCGTTACGGTTTCCGGCCAGGACGCGTCACGGGATAAGTGATAATCGGGATAGGGGCAGGCCTCGCGGCCCGACCCCTCCCACACCACCGTGCGTACGGGTCCGTACACGGCGGTTCGGATCGGTTGATCGACTACCGGCTAACCGAGGGGAGACCGAGAGAAC
>NZ_JAKLJA010000016.1 GCF_022213065.1 Paraburkholderia tagetis | reverse complement strand
CATCACCGCCTCACGACACTTGACCTGAAGACAGCAAAAACCTGAACATCATGTGTCAACGATGTCCCCGTACATGTGTCAACCATGTCTCCAGTCTGTACACCGCGGCAAAGAAAAGTAGGTGCCGCCCCGCACAGGGGCAACGCTAATAGACCGACACGAAAACAAGGAAACGCGAATCGAACCGCGAAAACGCGAAAACGCAAAAAACGCAAAAATCCAAGCCCCAAACGCGACTGCGTTAATATACGAATGCGCTTCGCGCCGTATCGCCACCGAGGTCCACTGTGCCGCAACCGACCGATTCCACGCCTGTTTTCTGGCGCGACCCAGCGCTCCCATTCATCGAAGTCCGCGCCATTGCCGACGGCCGCAAGCTGCGCTACGGCCGCCACGCGCACAGCACATTCTCGATCGGCGCGGTAACGGGCGGGCGCAGCACCTATCTGAACGGCAACACGCTCGAGCACGTGCATGCGGGCGCGGTCGTCATCGTCGACCCGGACGTTGTGCACGCATGCAATCCCGTCGCCGACGAGGCATGGGCCTATCGCATGTTCTATCTCGACGTCGGCTGGCTCGCGAAACTTCAGCACGCGCAGGGTTTCGGCACGCAGGCGGAATTCGTTCCATTCACGCAGACGCTCACGTGGCATGCAGAGCTATTCGCGGGCCTGAATGCGCTTTACGACGTGCTCGTGAATCCGCGCATGGACGTGCCGCGCAAGGAGAGCGCCGTCACGCAATACTTCACCGCGCTCCAGCGGGCGCTCAACCCCGCACCGCAGGAAAACACGCCGCGCGAGCCAAACCAGCGCCTCGCGCGCGCCGCCGAATTCATCGACGGCAATTACACACGCACGCTCAAGCTCGAAGAAATCTGCGCGGCGGCGGACTTGTCGCCTTCGTATTTGATACGCGCGTTTCGCGAGCAATACGGCATGACACCGCACGCGTATGTGGTGAACCGGCGCATCGAGTTCTGCCGCGCGCAATTACGCCGCGGCCATGCGATCGCCGATGTCGCCGCCGAAGCCGGTTTCGCGGATCAGGCCCACCTTCAACGTGCCTTCCGCCAGTTCGTGGCAGCCACGCCCGGGCAATACCGCGGCCAGAGCGCGTGCGGGTGAATCACGTCGAATGCGCTGAATACGCCGAATACATCGAGCGCATACGCTGCTCGCGCACAGTTCATTCAAGCAATAGCCACAGCGCGCTCGCGGCGAGCAACAACGCCATCGTCCGGTTCACGAAGCGCACGCGGGCCGGTTCGCGCAGCGCCTGACGCAGCGACGCGCCCGCCCACGCCCAGCACGCAATCGACGCATAGCAAACCACGAAGTAGATCGCCGCGAACTGCCACACGATCCCATTCTCGCCCGAGGCCGCATACGCGCCCATGCCCGCGACGGAGGCCAGCCACGCCTTGGGGTTGAGCCACTGCATCGCCGCGCCGGTCATGAGCGACGGGCCACGCGCAGCGCGAGGCGTATCGATATGCCCATCGTCCGTCGCGAGCTTGCACGCGACGTAGAGCAGAAACGCCACGCCCGCCCATTCGATCGCGCGCGTGAGGAACGGCCACTGCGCGAGCAACTCGCGCAGGCCGAGGCCAATCAGCAGCAACAACAGCGCGAAGCCGACCGTCGCGCCGGTCACGTGGCGCAGGCTCGCGCGCAGTCCGTAGCGCGCGCCCGCGCCCAGCGCAACGATATTGACGGGCCCCGGGGTGATCGACGTGGCCAGCGCAAAAGCGGCCATGGAAAGTGCGGTGCTCACGGTTCTCCTCGATACGCCAGACGGCGATGATCCACCGCCTAGCGTAAGAGGCACGCGCGAACATGTATTGAAGAAAATTGCCTCGTTTTCCCGAGGCACCGAGGCACCGAGGCACCGAGGCACAATCGAGGCACAACCGGTGCGCAACCTCAGGCCGCAACAGTCGCGCCCGCTTCGCGCGCGCTCGCGGCCATGCGTTCGCGCAGCACGCGCGCCGCGCTCACCATGTTGCGCAGCGCGGCTTCGGTCTCCGGCCACGCGCGCGTCTTCAGGCCGCAATCGGGATTCACCCAGAGGCGCGCGGCGGGAATCGTCTCGCAGGCACGCTCGATGAGACGCACCATCTCGTCGACGCCCGGCACACGCGGCGAATGAATGTCGTAGACGCCTGGCCCGATTGCGTTCGGGTACGCGAACTCGCCGAACGCGTCGAGCAACTCCATCGCCGAGCGCGAGGTCTCGATAGTGATGACGTCCGCATCGAGCGCTGCGATGGCGGGCAGGATATCGTTGAACTCCGAATAGCACATGTGCGTATGGATCTGCGTGGCGTCCGCGACGCCCGACGAAGCCACGCGAAACGCGCGCACGGCCCAGTCGAAATACGCTTCATGTTCGGCGCGGCGCAGCGGCAGGCCCTCGCGGAACGCCGGCTCGTCGATCTGCACGATGCCGATGCCGGCCTTCTCCAGATCGCAGACTTCGTCGCGCACGGCGAGCGCGAGTTGCAACGCCGTCACCGCGCGCGGCTGGTCGTCGCGCACGAACGACCATTGCAGCAGCGTGACCGGACCGGTCAGCATGCCCTTCATCGGGCGCGTCGTGAGCGACTGCGCATGGCGGATCGCATCGACGGTCATCGGCTCGGCGCGGTACACATCGCCGTAAATGAGCGGCGGCTTCACGCAGCGCGAGCCGTAGCTCTGCACCCAGCCGTTCTCCGTGACCGCGAAGCCCCAGAGCAGCTCCGCGAAGTATTCGACCATGTCGTTGCGCTCGGCTTCGCCGTGCACGAGCACGTCGAGACCCAGCGCTTCCTGGCAGCGCACCGCGCGCGCCGTTTCCTCGCGCATGCGCTCGAGGTAGTCGAGCGCGCTCAATTCGCCGCGCCGGTGAGCGGCGCGCGCTTCGCGGATCGCCTGGGTTTGCGGGAACGAGCCGATCGTCGTGGTGGGCATGAGCGGCAGGCGCAGCGCGTCGCGCTGGGCGTGCTCGCGCACGTCGAACGCATTCGCGCGCCGCGCCATCGCTGCGTCCACGGCCGCCGTGCGCTTTTGCACCAGCGCATTAATCACCGCCGACGAGCGCGCGCGGGCCGCAAGCGCCGCGCTAGCCGCTTCGAGCTGCGGCTGCGCGGCGACACGATCCGCCAGCGCGAGCGCGAGCGTGCGCACTTCCGTAAGCTTTTCCGTGGCGAACGCGAGCCACGACTTGACCTGCGCGTCGAGCCTGCGCTCGCCTTCGAGCGACACCGGCACGTGCGCGAGCGAACATGAAGGCGCGATCCAGAGGCGTTCGCCGAACTGGGCATGCGTCTCGCGCAGCGTGTCGGCAATGGCCGCAAGATCGGCGCGCCACACGTTGCGGCCGTCGATCACGCCTGCGGAGAGCACCTGATCGTCGCGCAAGGCCGCGCGCCAAACGTCGAGTTGCTCCGGCGCGCGCACGAGATCGATATGCACACCTTGCACCGGCAGCTTCGCCACGCGCGGCGCATGCTGCGCCGCCGAGCCGAAGTACGTGCCGAGCAGCAGCTTCACGCCGCTGTGGCCAAGCTGATCGTAGGCCGTGGTCAATGCCTCGTGCCATGCAGCGTCGAGATCGCAGCAGAGCGCGGGCTCGTCTAGCTGCACCCATTCCACGCCGCGCGCCTTCAAGGCTTCGAGCACGCGCGCATAGCGCGCGACGAGACCGGGCAGCAAGGCGAGCCGGTCGAAGCCCGCCACGCGGCTCTTCGCGAGCCACAGCCACGTGAGCGGGCCGATCAGCACCGGCTTGACTTCGTGGCCCAGCGCGTGCGCTTCGTCGACTTCTTCGAGGAGCCATTCGACGCCGCCCTCAAAGCGCGTCTGCGGTCCGATCTCGGGCACGAGATAGTGGTAGTTCGTGTCGAACCACTTCGTCATCTCCATGGCCGGCTGCGCGGCGTTGCCGCGTGCGAGCGCGTAGTACTGCACGAGCGAGAGCGTGCGCGCGTCGAAGCCGAAGCGCTCCGGCAAGGCGCCGAGCAAAGCGCTCGTGCTCAACATCGGGTCGTACCACGCGAAGTCGCCCGCGCACACGAAATCGAGCCCCGCCGCGCGCTGCGTGCGCCAGTGGCGCGTGCGTAATTGCGCGCCCACTTCACGCAGATTGGCTTCGTCTAGCTCGCCGCGCCAGAACGCCTCTTGCGCGAACTTGAGTTCGCGCTGTGCGCCGATGCGGGGAAAACCGGGAATATGCGTGCGTACCATGATCGCCTGTCCGTCTTTGTTTCGTATGAATGGGCGCATTGTCGAAGTCGCGCTATCATTCATCAAGCGACATGTTTTCATCGAAGTATGAATCGCATTCATATCCTGCCGCCTCGCTCGAAGAGACGGCGGCCACCATGGACCCGCTCACCACGGCCGTGCAGGTCAATGCCGACGCGAGCGTGCACGTGGAAGCAATGCTTACCCCGTGGCAATGCCGATCAACGAAACTGTGTCGATGATCGTCACCAAAAAGAACGATCCCTACTCAGGGTGGTCTGCTGAGTAGGGATCGTGTGCTGCCGTCAAGTTATGTCTTCGTTCGGTAGTACCGCCACAGCCTCATGATCGCCATATAGGCGAGCACTGCCACGATTAGTTCGATCGTCAGCCAGACTACGAAATACAAGTTGTCCGGATCGTCGACACCAAGCAAATCCGAAGCACGCAACCATGCACGCGCTTCGCTTGCTGTCCACTTATCGGATAGCGGGATATAGCGAACGGAAATAAGAAACAACCCGATAAACAGCGCGACCTTGAGTAGCCTACGGACAAGTATTGCCATACGTGATGACCTCAATTGTTCCGTATGAATTAAGCCCCGAATTGCCAGCAGGTATAGTATCGGTGCGCAGCAACACCGAACGGATTCTCAGGAAATCGACACGGCTTGGCAGGGTAATGCAGCCAAGTGACAGCCCCTGACCACCTGCGGGATGCAACCGAAACTGACCGCGCTTGACACCATTGACCCAGGTGTAATCGTCGATGAACCCATCATCGCGATACAGCGCGAACCATTCAAAGTGATCGGATGGATTCCCCCTGTAGAAATTCCACTCATCCTTAAACCACGCTTGAAGCCGGGAGCCTACACCGCCGGCAGGACGCTCAACGATCCAATATTTGCCAGCCGGAAGTGGTCCATTTTCGACAATCGCTGTACATCCCCCCCGGTTCCGATAGATGCCGTTACCCGAGTACGCGTCGAACGTACCCAAACCATCAAAGGTAAGGGGTGACAGTAATTTGTTATCGACCAGAAATTTACCCTTATAAGCCATTGTTACCCCCGCTTATCCGCGCTCATTCCATGAATCGGTGTACTTGATATTTCCATCCAGGTAGTGCCACGTAATGCGGTCATACATCATGGACACGGCTTCAACGTGATTGAGAACGGACGCCTGCGACAGCCGGGTATTAGTCATACCGGGATTGATGCCGCAGACCTTCACACCTTCGAGTAGCATCACGAAATACACTTCCTCTCTTCCTGCATCGTTGATGCGATACCACTTGATCTCAGCGGATTTCAACGTTTGCCCCTTCGCCACGGCCTTGTAAAGATAAGGCGTCGCCGCATCGAATTCCTTCTCGAACGCAACCGGCGAGTGCGCACGCGTGCCGGTGATCTTGCCGTTGGCAGCGTCAACCGGAAGATTTACACCATGTCCAAAGCTGATAATTTCAATGCTTCCTTCGCGACCCTGAACGGTTGACGAACCTTTGATGTCTGCGCCGCCATCATCTTTAAGCCACATATGTGCAGGAATCGGCATATCGAAAACGCTCCTTGAGAAGGGTTAATGTGAATTACCGCTTTACCGAGCCTAATTGAATTCACAATCCGCGATGTCGTAATTTGCATAAGAAACCTTTCATTTGACAACACTTGACAAAATCGTTGGTTCAAAACAAAAAAGCCCCGGCAATGCGGGGCATTCATCTTTGCGCTGTCGGCGCTGGCACTATTCGGCAGCGGCCTCGCCGCGCGCCCATGCGGGGAAAACCGAAACGTGCGTGCGTGCCCCTGGTCGCCTGTCCGTCTTCGTTTCGTATGAACGGGTGCATTGTCGAAGTCGCGCTATCATTCATCACGCGACATGTTTTTCATCGAAGTATGAGTCCAGTTCATCTCCAACTTTCTCTTCACGCGCGCATAGCGCGCGCAACCGCATGATCGAGCTACGTCATCTGCGCTCGCTCGCGGCCATCGCCGACTCGGGCAAGCTCGTGGCCGCCGCCACGCGCGTGCATCTAAGCCAGTCGGCGCTCTCGCACCAGATTCGCGACATCGAAGCGCATTACGGCGTCTCGCTCTTCGAGCGCACGCGCCAGGGGCTGCGCTTCACGCCCGCGGGCGAGCGCCTGCTCGCGCTCGCCCGCGAAACGCTCGCCGCCGTGGCCACCGCCGAGCGCGATCTCGTGCGCCTGAAGGGCGACGCGCGCGGCGAGTTGCGCATCGTGCTCGAATGCCATACCTGCTTCGACTGGCTCATGCCGGTGATGGACGAGTTCCGCCGCCGCTGGCCCGAGGTCGAAGTCGACCTGGTGGCGGGCTTTCATGCCGATCCCATGCGCTTGATCGCAGAGGGCAAGGCCGACGTGGTGATCGGTTCGAAGCCGCGCGCGCGGCGCGGGCTCGTGATCGCGCCGCTGTTTCGCTTCGAGATTCTCGTGGTCATGGCCAACGAGCATCGCCTGCGCAACCGCCGCCGCCTCCAGGCCGAGGACCTGCGCGACGAAACGCTCATCACCTACCCCGTGCCCGAATCGCGCATCGACCTGATCCGCGAAGTGCTCGACCCCGCGCATATCAAGCTCGAACGCCGCACGGCCGAGTTGACCATCGCGATCATGCAACTCGTGGCGAGCCGGCGCGGCATTGCCGCGCTGCCGAACTGGGGCGTAAAAAGCTACGTCGACCACGACTACGTGCTCGCGCGGCGCGTGGGCGCGAAGGGCCTCTGGAGCGAACTCTACGCCGTCGCACCCAAGGCGCTCGCCACGCGCCCCTACTTCGCGGACTTCGTGACGATTGTGCGCGACACGTGTGCCGCGCAGCTCGACGGCATCGAGCTGCTTTCCGACGACACCTCCTCTTCAGGAATTTCCAGGTGAAAAAGATCCTCGTTATCGGCATTGGTGCCGGCGACCCGAATTACCTGACCGTGCAGGCCATCGAGGCGCTCAACGCCGCCGATGTGTTTTTCGTAATGGACAAAGGCCCCGCGAAAGACAAACTCGTGGCGCTGCGCAAGGAGATTTGCGCGCGTTTCATTAGCGATCCGAATTATCGAATTGTCGAAGCAACAAGCCCCGAACGGCGGCGCGATGGCGTCGAATACAAAGCCGCCGTCGACGAGCTCAATCGCGACAAGCAGCAGGTGTTTGAAGGCCTGATCGAGAACGAGCTGGCCGAGGGGCAATGCGGCGCCTTCCTCGTCTGGGGCGACCCGTCGCTCTACGACAGCACGATCCGCATTCTCGACGCGATACTCGCCGAGCGGCGGCTCGCGTTCGAATTCGAGGTGATTCCGGGCATCAGCAGCGTGCAGGCGCTCGCGGCGAAGCACCGCGTGCCGCTGAACTTCATCGGCAAGCCCGTGAGCATCACGACCGGCCGGCGGCTCGCGGAGAACGGTTTTCCCGACGATGCCGATAGCGCTGTCGTGATGCTGGACGCGCAGAACGCCTATGCACAGCTTGCGGGCGAGGATCTGGACATCTATTGGGGCGCCTATGTGGGCACGCCCGATGAGATTCTCGTGGCGGGGCGTCTCGAAGAGGTGAAGGACGAGATCATGCGCGTGCGCATGCAGGCGCGCGAGGCGAACGGCTGGATCATGGATACCTATCTGCTGCGCAAGCGCGGCGTGCGGGACTGAACGCAGGGGCAACGCCAGGCGATTTTTGCAATATCGTTTCCGCCCTCCCTGCCCGAGACCGAACTTTTCCATGCAATGACTTTTAGATCAGGGAGTTAGCGTCACGCTCCCATCGTTATCAACAAGGACTTCAACAAAAACTGGGGATAAGCCAGACGGGTACGCCAGGGGGCCGCTTGTCCACAGATTCCGTGAGCAAGCCTGTGCATATCCTTCTGATAGGCCAACCAAGTCCTTGAGCGCACAAGGAATTTCCTCCACGCATCACGAATTGCTCGCGCGTCGGCGCGCACCGAGCGGCCAATCCCCTAAAGATCGTAGGGGAAATGCCGATAACCCTTGCAAGTTGTCGGGTCGTGAGCGACCCCATTGCAAGGAACCCCATGCGCAACAACCAACCCGTCACGCAGCAGGAATACGACTTTCCCGCTTCGCAGATGCTCGTCTCGGCCACCGATCTCAAGGGCCGCATTCAATATTGCAATCCCACGTTCGTCTCGGTTTCCGGCTTCGCGAAAGAAGAGTTGATCGGCAAGGCACACAACGTCATCCGCCATCCCGACATGCCGGCCGAAGCGTTCGCCGACCTGTGGGAGACCATTCGCGCCGGCCGCCCGTGGACCGCGCTCGTGAAGAACCGCCGCAAGAACGGCGACCACTACTGGGTGCGCGCTAATGTGACGCCCGTCTCGGAGCAGGGCACCGTGGTGGGCTATCTGAGCGTGCGCGTGAAGCCGAGCCGCGAGGAAATCCGCGAGGCCGAGGCGCTCTACGCGCAGATGCGCGAAGGCCGCCTGCGCGGCGTGCGCCTGCGTCACGGCGAGCTCGTGCGCACCGGCCTCTTTGGCGCGGTACGCTCGTTCATGCGTCTGCCCGTGGCTACGCGCATCGCGTTTGGCTATGCGCTCGTGCCCACCGCGCTCGCCGCGGCCGGCTTCGGTGCCTGGCGCGGGCTGCCGCCCACGCCGTTCTGGTGCGCGTTCGGCGCGGCAGCGGTGTGCAGCCTCGCGGCCTGGCGGCTCGCCACGCGTCACCTGGGCGAGCCGCTCGCGCAGATGTCGATGGCGTCCACGCGCATGGCCGCGGGCGACCTCACCGCCACGCTCGCCATTGCGTCGAAGGATGATCTCGGCGACGTGCTCCAGGCGCTCAATCAACTGCAGGCCAATCTCACTGCCATCGTGCTCGATGTGCGCTCGCAGATCGACGGCATGCTCGAGGCCGCGCGCGAAATCTCCACCGGCAATCTCGATCTCTCGCGCCGCACCGAATTGCAGGCCGCCTCGCTCGAAGAGACGGCTGCCACCATGGATCAGCTCACCACCACCGTGCAGGCCAACGCCGACGCAAGCGTGCGCGCGCTCGACCTCGCGCGCGAGGCGCAGGCCGCCGCCGCCCACGGCGGCTCGATCGCGGGCCGCATGGAGCACACGATGTCCGGCATCACCGACGCCTCGCGGCGCATCGCCGACATCACCGGCGTGATCGACGGCATCGCGTTCCAGACCAATATCCTCGCGCTCAATGCGGCCGTCGAGGCCGCGCGCGCGGGCGAGGCGGGCCGCTCGTTCGCCGTGGTCGCCGGCGAGGTGCGCATGCTCGCGCAGCGCTGCGCGGCCTCCGCGAAGGAGATCAAGCAGGTCGTGGACGCGAGCGTGAGCGAGATTGCCCAGGGCACGGAGCTTGTCGGCCATACCACTGCCCAGATGCGCGCCATCGACGAAGCCGTGAGCCGCGTCTCGGCCATCATCGTCGAGGTCGCCAACGCGAGCGGCGAGCAGGCCGAGGGCATCCACCAGGTCAACCAGGCGGTCGCGCATCTGGACAGCGCCACGCAGCAGAACGCCGCGCTCGTCGAGCAGGCGGCGGCCACGGCGCAGCGGCTCGCCGAGCAGGCCGACGTGCTGGACGAGGCCGTGCGCCTGTTCACCGTCGCGGGCACGCATTCGGGCTCACACAGCGCACCGGCACCGCGCAAGGCGCGGCGCGGCGGCTCACACGCGGGAGTCACGCAAGCCCCTGTGCACGTGCACACGCAGGCGCGCGAGCAGGAGGAAGCGGTCGAGGCGTGAGCGCTTTCGCAACGGCGCAGGAGCATGAAGCAAGAGCATGAAAACACGTGACGCATGCCGCTTCTCATCGTGCTCGCAAGCCTTCCGTAATCCCGTTGCTTGCTTCGATTAAGCTGATAGATCGGCATAAATCCCATCTCGACGGCCCACAGGCCAGGCCTCACTATGGACCCCGTCAGCGCCCATGACCTGGGTGCTGATCCGAGTAACAACGGCGTTTCAACGGCTCACCTGGCCTCTACCGGGTGAGCCGTTTTTTCTTGCGCGAGCGGTGAGGAAATACGGGAGCCCCTATAGCCACGGATAACCCGCCACTGATAATCCGCTGCCCGCCAGGAAGCCGTTAAAGCCGCTTTGCGTCATGACCATGACAACGCGTCATGCATCCGCACACGGCACACGCTACGTTGCAAGGCGCGCAAAAATCCTCATGCCGGCACACGTGCGGGCATGGACTCGCGTTAAACTGGCTGGCCGGGGCTGGCGGCAGGCCGGTGTGTGCGCCCGCGCTCACAGCCATGAGACGCCGCGCAGCCGACCCCGTACAATTGGCTCGACCACACACGAGGGCAACATAATGCGCACGACCGGGTCTTCCGGAACCATGACCCTGCTCACCGAGCATGACGACTCGACCGGACGCGAAACGCGTTCGCTGCGCCTCGAATCGGCGGCCGACGGCAAGAGCCTCTTGCTGGTCGAAGTCGACGAGCGCAAGCCGGGCATCCACCGCGAAGTGCGTTATGAAATCACGCCTGCGGAACTGATCGCGGCTATCCGCGCGCAGGGCGCCGAGCTTCCAGGGGAATCGCACAGCCGGTAATACGCGGCCGAGTTCCCGAGTTCCATAACGGACCGCTTGCGAAGACACCCGAAGACACCCTCTCGCGGCGTCTTCGCAAACGCACGCGCGTTCGCGCCGTGCGCCTTCCGCTGCGCACCGTCCTCGGTACACCGTCCTCGGTGCGCCTTCATTCCCCCCCGCCCGGGCGGCGCCTTGCGCCGCCCATCCTTCGGCCAGCCCGCCACACCAGCGCCCGAGCGCAACAAATCCGCATTGGGCGTATGCTTTGGGCCGCGCTTGCACGCCGTCGAAATGCGTCCATAATCGATACGTTATTTTTCCAGTTTGCGCCGTCCCCACGGCGCCCCCGGGGCAAGGAAGTAAGCCGATGCTACATGACCTCATCGCGCAGTACGGGCCTGCGCTCGTGTTCCTGAACGTGCTCGCCGGATCGCTCGGCCTGCCCGTGCCCGCGATGCCGGCGCTCGTGCTGTTCGGCGCCATGGCCGCCATGCATCCCGGTTCGATCGGCGAGCAAGTCGCGCCGGTGCTCGGGCTCTCGATTATCGCCACGCTCATCGGCGACAGCGTCTGGTTCCTCGCCGGCCGGCTCTACGGCGGCAACACGCTCAAGACGCTCTGCAAGCTCTCGCTCTCGCGCGACACCTGCGTGAAGAAGACCGAGCGCTTCTTCGGCCGCTGGGGCGTGCGCGTGCTCGCCATCGCCAAGTTCGTGCCGGGCCTCTCGATCGTCTCCGTGCCGATGGCAGGCGCGATGGGCACGCCCTACCGCCAGTTCGTCGGCTTCGACGGCATTGGCGCCGCGCTCTGGTCGGGCACGGGTCTTTTGATCGGCGTGCTGTTCGCACCGCAGATCGACATGCTGTTCGCGGGCGCGAGCCGCCTCGGGCGCCTCACCGCGGTCGTGATCGTCGTGCTGTTGCTGCTCTACGCCGCGTATCGCTGGCAGCGCCGCCGCCAACTCATCAAGAAGCTCGCGAACGCGCGCATCACCGTCGACGATCTCTATGGCGCGATGACCAACCTGCCGCCGCCCGTGATCTTCGATATCCGCTCGGCAGAAAAGCGCAAGCTCGATCCGTACATCATCCCAGGGTCGCTGTTCGCCGACGAGCGCCAGCTCGACGAGATTCTCGAGAAGTATCCGCGCGACCAGAAGCTCGTGATCTACTGCTCGTGCCCCAATGAAATTTCCGCGGCCTGGATGGCGAAGAAGCTCGCCGAAGCTGGTTTCGTCGACGTGCTGCCGCTGCTCGGCGGCATCGACGCCTGGCGCGACGCGGGCCGCACGCTCGAGCCGCTGCAAGTCATGGAACACCCCGAGGTGCCGGTCAACATCACACCGAAACCCGTCTGATCCGCGCGGCGCCTCTGCACCGCCGCGCGCATGAGGAGAAACGCCTGATGGGCTCTATTGCAACTGAGCCGCCTCGCTACGAGGCCTCGCATTCCACGCTTTCCGATACGCAGCCGCAACCCGCCGAAGCGCCCTTCTCGACGCTCTCCACGCGGCGCCACCAGATGTTCCCGATTCTCACCGACGATGAGATCGCGCGGCTCTCGCGCTTTGGCGAGCGGCGTCGCTGGGAGCCGGGCGAGTTGCTGTTTCAGACGGGCACGACCGGCCCCGGCATGTTCGTGCTGCTCTGCGGCCAGGTGAAGGTGTTGCAACGCGATGGACTCGGTCACGAGCGGCTGATCAACGAGCATGGACCCGGCAGCTTCCTCGCCGAAGTGGGCCAGCTCTCGGGCGGGCCGTCGCTCGTTGACGGCCTCGCGCTCGAGCCGGTCGAGGCGCTGCTCATCCCGCCCGAGCGCTTGCGCGCGGCCATCGTCGCCGAAGCCGAACTGGGCGAGCGCATCGTGCGCGCGCTGATCCTGCGGCGCGTCGCGCTGATCGAGAAAGGCGCGGGCGGCCCGATTCTGGTCGGCAAGCACGACGACCCTTCCATGCTCTCGCTA
This sequence comes from Paraburkholderia tagetis, assembly GCF_022213065.1. Taxonomy (GTDB): domain Bacteria; phylum Pseudomonadota; class Gammaproteobacteria; order Burkholderiales; family Burkholderiaceae; genus Paraburkholderia; species Paraburkholderia tagetis. The sequence goes on along the minus strand of NZ_JAKLJA010000016.1, from coordinate 130,473 downwards.
CAGGGCTTTCTCTCGCGCAACGGCCATCCGTACTCGGTGTTCGACGAGCGCGACGAGAGCGCGATGCTCTGCGTGATCGAGCGCTTCGCGGCGCGCAACGAAGACCTGCCGCTCGTGATCTGCCCCGATGGCTCGGTGCTGCGCCACCCCACCTCGCCCGAGCTCGCCACCTGCCTCGGCTTGTTGCCCGAACTCGATGGCGAGCGCGTCTACGACGTGGCCGTGGTGGGCGCCGGGCCGGCCGGCCTCGCGACCGCTGTGTACGCGGCCTCCGAGGGTCTTTCGGTGATCGTGCTCGACGCGCGCGCCCCGGGCGGCCAGGCCGGCGCCAGCGCGCGCATCGAGAACTATCTGGGCTTTCCCACCGGCATCTCCGGCCAGGCGCTCGCGGGCCGCGCGTTCGTGCAGGCGCAGAAGTTCGGCGCGCACGTGGCCATTCCCGTCATGGTGCGCAAGCTCCATTGCAACGAGGAGCCGCGCCGCCTCGAAACCTGTAGCGGCAACGTGCGTGCGCGCACCGTCGTGATCGCGAGCGGCGCGATCTACCGGCGGCCCGCGATTGCCGGACTCGACCGCTATACGGGGCGCGGCGTCTACTACTGGGCCTCGCCGGTCGAGGCAAAGCTCTGCAAGCACGAGAACGTCGTGCTGGTGGGCGGCGGCAACTCGGCGGGCCAGGCAATCGTCTATCTCGCCTCGCACGCACACCATATCGACGTGCTGATCCGCAAGTCCGGTTTCGAATCGACGATGTCGCGCTATCTGATCGACCGGATCGCATCGCTGCCCAACGTCACGGTGCATCCGCAGTGCGAGATCGGCGCGCTCGAGGAAGACGACGCCGGGCTCGCGGCCATCCGCCTGAAAGCGCAGTGCCCTTCGTCGGGCGCGGAGCGCTTCGACGCGCGCCATCTGTTCCTCTTCACAGGCGCCGATCCCAACACCAGTTGGCTGCACGAATGCGGCGTGGCGCTCGACATGCACGGCTTCGTGCTCACCGGCGCGAACGACGCATCGTGCAGCCTCGCCACGTCGGTCGATGGCATCTACGCGATCGGCGATGCGCGCGCGGGCTCGACCAAGCGCGTTGCGGCAGCGGTGGGCGAAGGCGCGGCCGTGGTCGCGCAAATCCACCAGTGGCTTAGCGCGGCGCCTGTGCCGCGCGCCACCGTGACGCCGGCCGCCATGGCCGCCATGGCAGGCTTGAATGCGTGACGAGACGGTGCTCGACACGCCAGCCGGCGCGGGCGCGCTATCTTCGCAGCGCCGACGCAGGCGATCTCGTGCCCGTGCGCGTGGAAGACTGGAAGCACGATGCGTTCGTGCATCGCGACTTCGCACCGCTCATCGACGATGCCGCGAGTGGCGCGCTGGCCTCGACGGCCTCCACGCTGCTCTCGCCATTCGCTCCGATCGCATGGGACCGCAAGCGCGCAACGGCACTGTTCGGCTTCGACTATGCGATCGCATGCCATCTGCCCGCGCACATCACAAGCGCAAACAGGATTACTTCGTACTGCCGATATTGAGTCGTGGCGTCTTGAGCCGGGCGTGCGCGCGAGTGGCCGTCTCGTGAGCGATCTGCGGCGCGCGCTGCAACGTTGCGCCGACTGGCATGGCACACGGGAACTGCGGATTGGCGAGGCGCCGCGCGGCCCGGCCGCCGCGCTACTCGCCGATTCGCGAAGCCCAAAAAGAAGCGCGGGCGGCGCGCCCCGGGTTCCACACCCGTGATGCACGCCGCCCGCGCGGTCTTCTGTGGTTGCTCAGCGCTCCAGCTTCACGCGCAATTCGCGCGCCGCTTCCAGCAAGCCTTCATAGCCCGAGCGCGCATGCTCGGGCAGGTCCGGGTCGCCCACCAGCGCGCCCAGCGTTTCGATCAGGCTGAAGACCAGCCCCTTGGCCGCGCCCTTGGCGATGCTGCCGCTCTTCACGCCTTCGTCGACGTGTGACAACGCCGCGTTGAGATTCTCCAGATCCTGCTTGCGCGCGTCGCCGCCAGGCGCTTGAGCGTCATCCTTTTGCGTGTCGTCGCTCGTCATGATGAACCGTTTCCCCTTGCTGGTATGTCGTGGAAAAAAATCCCGCACTGCTATTTATATACCCATCGCAGACAGCCGTCCATCGAGCGCACCGGGTCGCTCGTGGCGGCGTCCGGCCGCCCCGCAGCGCGTCGAACGGCTCCCGAATCTTCTCACCTTTGCACATCTCTTGCCGATGCGTGCGCCACACGCGCTTGCTACGGCTCATGGCCGGCGCAAAGAAAAGCCCTGAAAACAAGCGTCGATTCGCTGATCGCGAGGCAAGCCGGTCACGTGACGGTGCGCTACGGCGGGCGCACGGGCTCACTCCCGAAAACGCTCACCTTTGCGCGATGAAGATGCCTCGCGCACCCGTTGCGCCGCTGAGCGGCGCGGCGCGATACGCTTGCGTACCAGCGCATCGCTACGCGTTTCCCCCTTGTTTCAAGACACTTTCTCGTCAAGCACCCATTCGTCGCTTAGCGCACGCGGCACCTCGACGGTGCGCTTGCACGCTGCGCTCCGCTCACTCCCGAAAAGACTCACCTTAATGGCAAGCATGCGTCGAACGCGCGGCCATCCGCCTTGACGCAACCAGCGCGCGTCCCCAGACTGGGCGAGTCTCCCGATAGCCCGATCGTCCGATACCCCATGAACCAGATCACGCCTTTCATCCCCGAGCGCTTTCACAACGCCGCCCCGCATTACCTGAGCGGCCGCCCCGCGTACTCGCCCGCACTCATTCGCCGCGTCGCGCAGCACGCCGGTCTCGACGGCACGCAGCGCCTGCTCGACCTCGGCTGCGGCCCCGGCCAGCTCTCGCTCGCATTGGCGAGCTGGGTGGCTAGCGCCGTGGCGATCGACCCGGAGCCCGCCATGCTCGAAGTCGCCGCGCAACTGGGCGCGGGCATCGCGCCGAACATCGAGTATCGCCGCGGCAGTTCGTACGACCTCTCGCCCGCGCTCGGCAAGTTCGACCTCGCGGTGATCGGGCGGGCGTTTCACTGGATGGATCGTGTGGATACGCTCGCGCGCCTCGATGCGATCCTCGGCGAACGCGGCGCCATTGCGCTCTTCAACACAACGCATCTCGACGACCCGCAGCGCCCCTGGGCCGCACAATATCGCGACCTGCTCGACCGTTACGCCAATACCGATCCCACGCGCGAGATGCGCCGCTCGCCACAATGGGAGAGCCACACCGACGTGCTCGCGCGCTCGGCGTTCGCCGCCATCGAGCGCATTTCGGTGATCGAGTACCGGCGCGTGAGCGCGGAGCAGTTGAAGGCGCGCCCGCTCTCGATGTCGAGCCTCTCGCGCGAACGCCTGGGCGGGCAGCTCGATGCGCTGCTCGCCGAAATCGACGCCATCGCTTCCACGCATGGCGACGAGGGCTGGCTCATCGAGCGCATCGAATCGACCGCTACGATTGCCACGCGGGCGCTCGCCTGACCTCGCGCCTAACCTCGCATAACGCCGCGTAATCAACACGCAGTGACTCGGCGGTGACGTCAGCGTGTCGGGGCCGCTTGCGGTATCGTGTGAAGATGATTTCTCAGGGAGATGCAATGAGCTACGCCACGAAAGCCCCCGCGCGCCAGGAGATCGATGCGCTGAGCGGTCTCGCCGTGCTGGAATTCGGCACCGATTGGTGCGGCTATTGCCAGGGCGCGCAGCCTTTGATTGGCGATGCGTTCGCGAAGCATCCTGGCGTGCGCCGCATCAAGGTGGAAGACGGCCCGGGCCGCGCGCTCGGCCGCTCGTTCCGCGTGAAGCTCTGGCCCACGCTCATCTTTCTGCGCGACGGTGCGGAAGTGGCGCGCGTGGTGCGGCCGGGTAAGGCCAGCGAACTCGATGTGGCGTTCGACACGCTGGGTTGAGCGGTTCGATCAGTGCATAAAAGCGGGCCCGGCTTGAAGCGCCACACACTCACTCAAGCCCAGCCAACAAATCATCAATAGCGCGATATACGCGCTCCACGACTTCCGGCCCCACCTCCGCTTCAAGCGCCTTGTAGCGCACTTCCAGATCTCTGGAAATCGCCTTCACGAGCTGATGACTCTTCTTCGTAAGCGTCACCAGCACGCGCCGCTGGTCATCAGCAAAGCGCTCCTTCGTCACGAGACCCAGCGCCTCCATGCGCGCGAGCACGCCCGCCATGCTCGGGCTCGAAATCGTGCACAAGTCGGAGATCTGGCGCGGCTCCAGCGGCCCGCTCTCGTTGAGCGCGCGAATCACGCGCCACTGCTGCTCCGTGAGCCCATGCGCCGTGATCAGCGGACGAAAGCGCTCCATCATCTTTTCGCGCGCACGCAAAAGCAGCATGGGCAGGTTACGGTGCGCAACGCGGGTGGACGCGCGAGACGAATCGGACATGGTGGCTTCGTTCAATCTTTGTTCATTTCGGCCGTACAGGTATAGGGCCAGGGAAAACCCGCGAAATCTTCATCGATGGTTGACGCTGGATGATAGCAAGCGCAGACTCACTCACATATTAGTGTTTTCGGGAAAACGAGTCACGACATGTTTTCACTGGCCGACCATCTGCTGCATCTCGAAGGCGAAGCCCTGCCGCGCGACGTGAGCGCAACGGCAGCGCGCGCGCTGCTTGCGGGCGGCGCGCGCTGCCGGGCTCCCGTATCCGGCGCCGTATACGGGACGCTGCTCAACGACCGCGCCGCGCTCGACGCGCTGGGCGATGCCGTGAACGCCCCGCCCTACAAAGCGCCGCCCCGCGCCCCCATCCTCTATCTCAAGCCGCGCAATACGCTCGCGGGTCACGGCGCGCGCGTGAGCGTGCCGGATGCGCAAGGCGTTCAGGTAGGCGCGTCGCTCGGCATCGTGATCGGCCGCACCGCCTCGCGCGTCGAGCCGCATGAAGCGTTCGATTACATCGCGGGCTATACGCTGGTGGCCGACCTCAGCGTGCCGCACGAGAGCGTCTATCGTCCGTCCGTGCGCTTTCGCGCTCGCGACGGCTTCTGCGTGATCGGCCCAACGGTGCAGGCGCGCAAGCATGTCGCCGATCCGGACCGGCTCGCGATCCATGTCGATATCGAGGGCGAGCCGCGTTTCAGCGCGAATACGTCCACCTGCGTGCGCGGTGTCGCGCAACTGCTCGCGGACGTGACCGATTTCATGACGCTCTCGGCCGGCGACGTGCTCACGCTCGGCGTGCCGCATGGCGCCCCCATCGCGCATACGGGTGCGCGCGCAACTATTTCGATTGCCGACTGGCCCGCGCTCGCCATCGAATTCATCGCACCGCTAACGGCCGCACATACCGCCAAGCAAGGAGCCGCAGCATGATGCGAGGTCGCGTTGCCTATGCCGGCGCCATCCACGAAGCAAGACCCGATGGCAACCGCGTGCGTCTCGCCGACGGGCGCGTGCGCGAGGAGCATGAAGTCGTCTGGCTCGCACCGTTCGAGCCCGGCACGATCTTCGCGCTCGGCCTGAACTACGCCGAGCACGCGAAAGAACTGCAATTCACGCAGCAGGACGAGCCGCTCGTGTTTCTCAAGGGGCCGGGCAGCGTGATCGGGCATCGCGGCGTCACGCGCCGCCCTGCCGATGTCACGTTCATGCACTACGAGTGCGAGCTCGCAGTCGTGATCGGCCGCACGGCGCGCGAGGTCGCGCGCGACGACGCCATGCAGTACGTCGCGGGCTATACCATCGCCAACGACTACGCGATCCGCGATTATCTGGAGAACTACTATCGCCCGAACCTGCGCGTGAAGAACCGCGACGGCGGCACCGTGCTCGGGCCGTGGTTCGTCGATGCCGCCGATATCGCCGACGTCAACGCACTGGAATTGCGCACGTATGTGAATGGCAAATTGAAGCAGCGCGGCAATACGCGCGACCTCGTCACCGGCATTGCCGAACTGATCGAGTATTTGAGCCGCTTCATGACGCTCGCGCCCGGCGACGTGATTCTCACGGGCACACCCGAAGGCGTCGTCAACGTGAATGCCGGCGACGAGGTGATTTGCGAAATCGACGGCCTCGGTCGCCTTGTCAATACGATCGCGTCCGACGCCGAGTTCGGCCGCGCCGCCCCGACGCAACAGAAGTCAGTGAGAACCGAGCGAGAACGCCATGCGCATTGAACACCTGATCGACGGCCGCGCCCATGCGGGGCGCGACTACTTCGAGACCGTCGACCCCGCGAACCAGGATGTGCTCGCGGAAGTCGCGCGCGGCGGCGCAGAGGAAATCGACCTGGCCGTGCGCGCCGCGAAGCACGCGTTCCCCGCCTGGGCCGCGAAACCCGCGGCGCAGCGTGCGAAGCTCGTGCGCAAGCTGGGCGAGCTGATTGCGAAGAACGTGCCCGAAATCGCGCTGACCGAAACGAAGGATACCGGCCAGACCATTTCGCAAACGGGCAAGCAGCTCGTGCCGCGCGCCGCCGACAATTTCACTTACTTTGCCGAAATGTGCACGGCCGTGGACGGCCATACCTACCCCACGAGCACGCATCTGAACTACACGCTGTTTCATCCCGTTGGGGTATGCGCGCTCATCTCGCCCTGGAACGTGCCGTTCATGACGGCCACCTGGAAGGTGGCGCCGTGCCTCGCGTTCGGCAACACGGCGGTGCTCAAGATGAGCGAGCTTTCGCCGCTCACCGCGTCCATGCTCGGCCAGCTCGCGCTCGAAGCGGGCATTCCATCAGGCGTGCTGAACGTCGTGCACGGCTTCGGCAAGGACACGGGCGAGCCGCTCGTCGCGCACCCCGATGTGCGCGCAGTCTCCTTCACCGGGTCGACGGCCACGGGGAACCGCATCGTGCAAACCGCGGGCCTCAAGAAGTTCTCGATGGAGCTGGGCGGCAAGTCGCCGTTCGTGATCTTCGAAGACGCCGATTTCGAACGCGCGCTCGATGCCGCTGTGTTCATGATCTTCTCGAACAACGGCGAGCGCTGCACGGCGGGCTCGCGCATTCTCGTGCAACGCTCGATCTACGCGAAGTTCGCCGAGCGCTTCGTCGAGCGCGCGAAGCGCATCGTGGTGGGCGACCCACTCGACGAGAAAACCGTTGTCGGCCCGATGATCAGCCAGGGCCATCTCGCCAAGGTGCGCAGCTATATCGAGCTCGGGCCGAAGGAAGGCGCGACGCTCGCGTGCGGCGGGCTCGATGCGCCCGCGCTGCCGGAGGCCCTGAAATACGGCAATTTCGTGCAGCCCACGGTGTTCGTCGATGTCGACAATCGCATGCGCATCGCGCAGGAAGAGATCTTCGGGCCGGTTGCGTGCCTGATTCCCTTCGACGACGAAGCCGACGCCATCCGCATGTCCAACGACATCGCCTACGGCCTGTCGAGCTACGTGTGGACCGAGAACACCGGCCGCGCGCTGCGCGTGGCCGCCGCCGTGGAAGCCGGCATGTGCTTCGTGAACAGCCAGAACGTGCGCGATCTGCGCCAGCCGTTCGGCGGGTCGAAGGCTTCGGGCGTGGGCCGCGAAGGCGGTACCTGGAGCTACGAAGTATTTCTTGAGCCGAAGAACGTGTGCGTCTCGATGGGCTCGCATCACATTCCGCGCTGGGGCGCTTGAACAAGGAGTCAACCGTAATGGGCAAACTCGCGCTGGCGGCCAAGATCACACACGTGCCGTCGATGTACCTCTCCGAATTCGACGGCCCGCACAAGGGCTGCCGCCAGGCCGCCATCGACGGTCACCGCGAAATCGGCCAGCGCTGCCGCGAACTGGGCGTGGACACGATCGTCGTGTTCGACGTGCACTGGCTCGTGAACAGCGAGTATCACATCAACTGCGCGCCGCATTTCGAAGGCAATTACACGAGCAACGAGCTGCCGCATTTCATCAAGAACATGCAGTACGCGTACCCGGGCAATCCCGCGCTCGGCCACCTGATTGCCGACGTCGCGAACGAAATGGGCGTCAAGAGCCGCGCGCATAGCGAGACCACGCTCGAACTCGAATACGGCACGCTCGTGCCGATGCGCTACATGAACGCCGATCAGCACTTCAAAACGGTATCGGTGGCGGGCTGGTGCATGTGGCACGACCTCGCCGCGAGCGCGCGCTTCGGGCTCGCGGTGCGCCGTGCCATCGAAGAGCGCTACGACGGCACCGTGGCGATGCTCGCGAGCGGCTCGCTCAGCCACCACTTCGCCAATAACGGCACGGCCGAGCAGTTCATGCACAAGGTCTGGGACCCATTCCTCGAAGAGACGGACCGCCATGTGGTCTCGCTCTGGGAGCGCGGCGACTGGAAGACCTTTTGCAGCATGCTGCCGCTCTACGCCGAAAAATGCTGGGGCGAAGGCGGCATGCACGATACGGCCATGCTGCTGGGCGCGCTCGGCTGGGACCGCTACGAAGGGCGCGCTGAAGTCGTCACGCCATATTTCGGCAGTTCGGGTACTGGGCAGATCAACGCCGTCTTTCCGGTCACGCCACTTGCCGTCTAAAACCCGAAGGAGCGCCTCGTGCCGCATCTCACCCTCGAATACAGCGCCAATCTCGCCGACGACGCGAGCATCGGCCAGCTTTGCGCGACGCTCGCGCAGGTGCTCGACGCGCAGCGCGACGCAAGCGGCGCACGCGTGTACCCGCGCGGCGGCATCCGCACGCGCGCGCTGCGCTGCGAGCAGTATTTCATCGCCGACGGCGACCCAAGTAACGCCTTCCTGCACGGCTGCCTGAAGATCGGCGCGGGCCGCACGCCCGAAGTACGCAGCGCCACCGGCGACGCGCTTTTCGAAGCCATCAAGCAGCACTTTGCGCAGGCGTTCGCCGCGCACGGGCTTGCGCTTTCGCTGGAGATCGTCGAATTCAGCGAAGCAGGCGCGTGGAAGCACAACAACCTGCATGCCCGGCTCAAAGCCTGAGCGCTCACGCGTTTCACGCGCTTTGAGAACCTCGCAAACCACGGAAATCGCCATGCTAGATCCGCAACTCATTCGCGAACTGGCTGCCCAGCTCGACGAAGCCGAACGCACGCGCACCCAGTTGCGCCACTTCTCACGCAGCCACCCGTCGATGACCGTCGACGACGGCTACGCGATCCAACGCGAATGGGTCAAGCTCAAGCTCGCGGCAGGTCACACGATCAAGGGCCGCAAGATCGGCCTCACGTCGCGCGCGATGCAGCGCTCCTCGCAGATCGACGAGCCCGATTACGCGCCGCTGCTCGACAGCATGTTCATCGAGGCCGGCAGCGGCATTCGCGCCGAGCGCTTCATCGCCCCGCGCGTGGAAGTGGAGCTCGCCTTCGTGCTGCAAAAGCCGCTACAAGGTCCGAACGTCACGCTGTTCGACGTGCTGGACGCGACCGCTTACGTCACGCCCGCGATCGAGATCATCGATGCTCGCATCGAGCAGTTCGACCGCGAAACCAAGGCGCCGCGCAAGGTGTTCGACACGATTTCCGACTTCGCCGCGAATGCCGGCGTGATACTGGGCGGCCGCCCGGTGAAACCGCTCGACGTCGACCTGCGCTGGGTGGGCGCGTTGCTTTACAAAAACGGCGCGATCGAGGAAAGCGGGCTTGCCGCCGCCGTGCTCAATCATCCGGCCACGGGCGTGGCCTGGCTCGCCAACAAAATCGCGCGCCACGACGAGCGCCTCGAAGCCGGCGACGTGATTCTGAGCGGCTCGTTCACCGCGCCCATTCCCGCGCGCGCGGGCGACACGTTCCATGCGGATTACGGCCCGCTTGGCGGCATCGGCTTCAATTTCGTCTGAGGCCGTCTGAGGCCGTCTGATGCCCCCGTGATGGCGCCCGCCATCGCCGCCAAACCATCAGGATTCCCATGCAAATACTCGACAACCCGTTCAAGCGCGCACTCGCGCAAGGCCGTCCGCAAATCGGTCTGTGGGCTGCACTCGCCGACTCATACGTGACCGAGCTGCTCGCGGGCACGGGCTTCGACTGGCTGCTGATAGACGGCGAGCACGCGCCCAACGACCTGCGCAGCACGCTCGCGCAACTGCAGGCCGTGGCGCCGTATCCCACGCACCCGATCGTGCGGCCCGTGCGCAACGACGCCGCCATCATCAAGCAGTTGCTCGACATCGGCACGCAGACGCTGCTCGTGCCCATGATCGAAAACGCCGACGATGCGCGCGCCGCCGTGGCCGCCACACGCTATCCGCCGCTCGGCATTCGCGGCGTGGGCAGCGCGCTCGCGCGCGCGTCGCGCTGGAACGGCTCCGCCGATTATCTGCATCGTGCCGCGGATGAACTCTGCATGCTGGTGCAGGTGGAGACGGCCAACGCACTTGCGCAGCTAGACGACATTGCCGCCGTGGAGGGTGTGGATGGCGTATTCTTCGGCCCGGCGGATTTGAGCGCTTCGATGGGCCTGCTCGGTCAGCCGGGCGCCCCGGCGGTGCGCGAGGCGATTGTCGCCGGCATTCGCGCCGTGCGTGCGCGTGGCAAGGCAGCAGGCGTGCTGGCCGCCGACCGCACGATCGCTCACGAATATCTACAGGCCGGAGCGACCTTCGTTGCAGTCGGCAGCGACGTTGCGCTGCTTGCACGCGGCGCGAGCGACCTGGCTGCGGCGTTCCGCCAGCCTGCCGCCTGATTCGGCCATAGGGGGCGCCGCGCCCGGCGCCCTCATTGTTCTTCCGCCTTTTGCTTTCGCTTACTCCGGCTCGCCGCCCTGCGCCACGAGCTTCGCCAGCGCGCTCTGCAACGCTTCGCGTTCCTGCTCGCTCAGCACCGAGAGAATCGCCTCGTTACCCGACTTCGAAATGGCCGACGCGCGCCGATACGTACTGCGCCCCTGCGCGGTGAGCTTGACGAGCACGCCGCGTGCATCCGCCGCGTTCGAGGCCTTTTCGAGCAGCCCCTTGCGCTCCAGCACATCGGTCGCGCGGCTCGCCTGGCTGCGATCGAGATTCGACAGGCGCCCGAGATCCGACACCGAAATCGGCCCGAACGCCCCCACGCTCAGCAGAAGGCGCGCCTCCGTGAGCGTGAGCGACAGCGCCGCCGAAAACGCCTCGTTCATGGTGCGGTCCGTCTGCTTCTTCAGCACGTGCAGCCGGTAAGTGAATAGCTCTTCGATCTGGTTCTTGCCCGTCATCTCTCGTCTCGTGCAGCCTCGCCAAATGGCATGCGCTAGCATAGCATCTACGAAACCCCTTTAATAAAGGGATTTAATGGAATATTTGATGCTTGCACACGCATTTATTTGCGCGTAGCATCGGTTTGTCGCCGGGTCATTCAGCGCAGCTTGCCTGCCGCGCCCGCGCGGCACCCAAAACGGAGACGCCCCCATGAGCGCAACACCCGAAGCCGCTCGCCCCGCCTGGTGCGAGCCGCACGAATGGGCCGCACGCGTGAAGCTCGCGGCCACCTACCGCGTATTTCACCTGATGGGCTGGACCGAATTGATCTTCAACCACATCACGCTGCGCGTGCCCGGTCCGGAGAAGCACTTCCTGATCAACCCATTCGGCCTTGCGTATGACGAAATCAAGGCGTCGAATCTCGTGAAGGTCGATCTCGACGGCAATATTCTGAGCCCCGGCGACTATCCGATCAATCCGGCCGGCTTCGTGATCCACAGCGCAATTCACGCCCATGTGGAAGATGCGCATTGCGTGATGCATACGCACACCACGGCGGGCCTTGCCGTTGCGTGCATGGAAAGCGGCCTCGCGTACACGAACTTCTATTCGGCGCAGTTGCACGGCATGGTGGCTTATCACGACTTCGAAGGCATCACCGTGCACGACGAAGAAAAGCCGCGGCTTTTGAAGTCGATGGGCGACCGGCGCCTGCTCATCCTGCGCAATCACGGCCTGCTTGCGCACGGCGCGAGCCTTGCGCACGCGTTCGTGCTGCTCTGGACGCTCAATCGTGCCTGCGAGATCCAGTGCGTCACCGACTCGATGCACGGCGAGACCATTCCCATCGACCCGGCCATTACCGCGCGCTCCACGCGCGACGCCCTGCAGTTCTCGCCCGCGCATGGCGCCGGCGAAAATGTGCTTGCCGCGCTGATCCGGCGCGTCGAGCGCATCGACCCTTCATACAAGGAGTAAGCCGTGAATTCCTCGCAGCGCAACATCACGGTGGTCGGCGCCGGCGCGATCGGCGGCCTCATTGCGGCACGGCTCGCGCGAGCGCAAAGCAGTGCGAACCCCAGCGGCGCGAACATCAACGTGCTCGCGCGCGGCGCGCATCTCGAAGCCATCCGTCGCGACGGCCTCACGATACTCGAAGACCCCGAGAACGGCATGCGCTACACCGCGCGCGTAAACGCCACCGACAATGCCGCCGAGCTCGGCGCGCAAGACATCGTGTTCGTCTGCCTCAAGGGCCAGGCACTCGTGCAGGCTGCCGCCTCGCTTGCGCCGCTCGTCGGGCCGCACACGCATATCGTCTCCGCGATGAACGGCGTGCCGTGGTGGTTCCTCGCTAACGCCAGCGGCGCGCATGCGGGCGGTGACAATCGACACCTCGAATCCGTCGATCCGGGCGGCGTGGTGTCGGCGGCGCTGCCGCCCGCGCGGGCATCGGGCTGCGTCGTGCATCTCTCGTCGTCGATTGCGGCGCCCGGCGTGATCCGCAAGGGCAAAGGCAATCTGCTGATCGTGGGGGGCGCCGCGCCGCACACGGCGGCGCGCGCCAAGGACGCGTGCGCGCTGCTTGCGCAGGCCGGTTTCGACGTGCAGGCCACCGGGCAAATCCAGCATGAAATATGGGCCAAGCTCTGGGGCAACATGACAATGAACCCCATCAGCGCACTCACGCGCTCGACCGCCGACGTGATCCTCGACGACCCGCTCACCGCGAGCCTCGTCAAGACGATCATGGCGGAGGCCCGCGCGATAGGCGAAGCACTCGGCATCGGCCTTGCCATGACCATCGAGGAGCGCAACGCCATCACGCGCAAGCTGGGCGCGTTCAAGACCTCGATGCTGCAAGACGTGGAAGCGGGCCGCACGCTCGAGGTGGAAGCGCTGCTGGGCGCGCCCTACGAGCTCGCGCAACGCGCGGGCGTGGCCGCGCCATCGCTTGGCATGCTCTACGGCCTTGCGCGCCAGCTCGATGCGAATCTCGAAGCGGCGCGACGCGCCGCGTAGCCCGCCCTTGCGTGCTCTTGCGTGCTCTTGCGCGCTCTTGCGTGCTCTTGCGTGCTCTTGCGTGCTCTTGCGTGCTCTTGCGTGCTCTTGCGTGCTCTTGCGTGCTCTTGCGTGCCTCGCGGCTGGATAGCCTGGCCGCGAGGCACGCACAATCCTCAGTCCTCCAGCGGCTTGCCGGTCAGGTCGCGGATGAACGGCAACGCGAGGCACGAGAGCGCCGCGCACACCATCACGTACCAGGCGGGCGCGTGCAAGTCGCCCGTGACCTTGATGAGCCAGGTGGCGATGGCCTGCGCGAAGCCGCCGAAGATCGCCACGCCCACGCTGTAGACGATGGCCATGCCCGTCGCGCGCACGGCGCGCGGGAACATCTCGGGCAGCATCGTGATGGCGGGCGCGGCCTGCAAGGCGAGCAGCACGCTCAGGCCGCCCACGGTAATCAGCAGACGCGCGGCGTCCGGGCCGCTCGATAGCCACTGGAACGCCGGCCAGATCAACAGCACCACGGCCACGCGCGGCCAGAACACCAGCGCGCGCCGGCTGATGCGGTCGGAGAGCAGCCCCGCCAGCGGCCCCACCACGAACGTCACCACGCCGGACACGAGGCCCGCCAGCAGCGCCGTGGGCGCGGGCACCTTGAGCTCGTGGATCGCGTAGGTCGGCATATAAAACGTGACCACATAAGCGATCACCGTCGACCCCATCGTGAGCAACGTGCCCAGCAATGCGCGGCGCCAGTGGTCGCGCAGCACCGTGAGCACCGGCATGCGCACAGGGCGCCCATCCGTGCCCGCATGGGTGCTCGCCTGCTCTTCCAGGCGGCGCCGAATCCACATGCCGATCGGCGCAATCGCCACGCCCATCAGAAACGGCACGCGCCAGCCCCACGAGAGCAGGCTCGCGGGATGCAACGACATCGTCAGGATTCCTGCCATCAACGCGCCGAACGAAACGCCCAGACCCTGGCTCGCGAACTGGTAACTGCCGAGCAGCCCGCGATTGGCCGGCGTGCCCGCTTCGATCAGCAGCGTGGTGGAAGCGCCCACCTCACCGCCCGCCGAGAAGCCCTGCAACAGCCGCGCGAACACGATGATCATGGGCGCCGCCACGCCGATCTGCGCGTAAGTGGGTGCAAGGCCGATCAACGCGCAGCCTAGCGCCATCATGAAGATGGTGAGCGTCATGGCGGGCTTGCGGCCTGCGCGGTCCGCGTAGGCGCCGATCACGACGCCGCCGAGCGGGCGCATCACGAAGCCCACGCCGAAGGTCGCCACGGAGGCGAGCAGTTGCCCGTAGCTCGACATGGTGGGAAAGAACAGCTTGCCGATCGTGAGCGCGAAGAAGCTGTAGACCGTGAAATCGAAGAACTCGAGCGCATTGCCGATGGTGGCCGCGAAAATCAACTGCTTGCGGCTCAACCCGCCCTTGCGCACTGCAGTCATGCCGACGCTATTCATGTGCACTCTCCGGTGGCCGCTGCGCGGCCTGATTCAAGTTTCGTGCAACGGTAGCACCAGGGACATATCGCGCGCCACTGATCAAAACCCGCCCCGGTTCCGCACCGATTCGCCCGCCTGCTGGCGCGGTGTCATACGCCGCGCCGAGGCCACTTTGTGGTGGGCTTATGGAATTGGCTGTTAGTTGCAATAGACCGGATTTGAAAAAAATTTTGCCGGCGCGCGCCTGCGCATGTCTCACATCAACGGCGCATTATCAGCAGTCCGTATCATGCAGGCCATCGTTGCCGCCATCGAGAAGATGGGTATTCGCCGTCCTCGCACACACGTGCACACACATGCACACGCGCGCATACTTTCAGGCACTGCCTGAAGCGAGAACGAGCATTGCAAGAAAAACGCAAGCCGTTGCGCGCTAGCGCCCGCGAGCCCGGGCACGAAACTTGCGGCCACACAACACTTCACCGGATTCGATATCGCATTCTGCCCATGCCAAGGACGCTTCTTTCTTTCTGCTTACGATCACGTCGCTTACGATCACACATCACGCAGCGCTTCAACGCGCTGATTGCCGCCTTGGCGTGCACGCTGTTACTTGCCTTGCTCGGCGCCACGCCGTGCAGCGCGGCGGCCCCGGCTGCCGCATCGGGGGCGAACCCCGCCTCCCCTGTTGCGCTAACACCCGCACAAGCCCATGCGGCACTTCAGGTGCTCGACGATCCGGTCCAGCGCGCACACGTGGCGGACACGTTGCGCGCGATTGCCGCTGCGGGCGCACTCGCCACGCCGGCTACAGCAACCTCGGCCAGCACGGCCAGCACGGCCACTGCGGCATCGGCGGCCAGCAGCGCGGCGGCATCCGCACCGCTCGCGAAAGCACTGCGCTCGAATGGCCTCGTGCTGCAAATCGCCGACGGCGCCGCACGTGGCGCACAGGTCGTCGGCCAGCAACTCCTGCGCGCGCGTGGCGCGCTCTTCAACGTCACATCCGCACGCGACTGGTGGAGCGTGCGCCTCGGCACGCCGGCAGGCCATGAGATGCTGGTCTCGCTGCTGCGCGTACTGCTGCTCACGCTGGTGCCCGCGCTCGCGATCGAGGCGCTCCTGCGCCGCGCCATCAGCAAACCGCATCGCGCGCTCGCCGAGCACGCAGCAGCCGTGCAGGACACGGAAGATGCCCGGGACAAGGGCCGAGCCGCAGCGCCAAACGCGGGCATGCCGAATACACCGGCATCCTCACCGTTATCGCCCGAGGCAACCGATGCGGAACCAGTGCAAACCGATCAGGCGACCCTGCGCGAGGCGGCCGGCATGGAGCCCGCCGATTCCGACACAATCGCGGGCAGCACCGCGAACACCACCGCGAAGGCCTGCCTCGATGAGCACGCTGACGCCAAGGCAAGCGCCCTCGCCGCCGCGGCCAACGACTCCTACAAGCAGAGTGTCGCCGCGCTCGCGCGCGAGGCGCGCCACCGTGTGCGTGGCGCGCACCACTGGAGCCTGCTCAAGCGCCTGCCCTGGGCGTTTCTCGTCGCGCTGCTCGAACTCGTGCCCGTGATCGGATTCGGGCTGTGCGCCGCCGGCGTGCTCTCGCTGTTCGGCCCCGAGGACGCCGCGCCCGCCGCCGCCGTCGGCCAGGTCGTCGATACGTGGGTGATCTGCCGCGTCATCCTCGCCATCGGCACCATGCTCTTCGCGCCCGACTCCGACGCCCTGCGGCTCGTGCCGCTCTCCGGCACCGGGCCCGAGTTCGCGCAGCGCTGGCTCCGGCGCATCGTCGTGATCGGCGGCGTGGGCGGCGTGCTCGGCGGCGCGGTGCCGCTCGGCATGACCGAGGACGCGCATCTCGCGCTGCTGAAGCTCGTCATCCTGTTCGCCCACGTCGCGCTCGCGCTGGCGATCCTGCAATGCCGCCAGCCCGTGGCCGCGGCCATCCGCAAATCGGCCGCCGAACGCAGTTCGTTCGCGTATCTCGTCCACTGGTTCGCCGATATCTGGGCCGCCGCCGCCGTCTTCGTCGTCATGGCGCTGTGGTTCGTCTGGGCGCTCGACCTGCGCGGCGGCTACCGCGAACTCATGCGCGACGGCGGCGTCTCGCTCGCCGTGCTGCTCGCCGCGCGCATGGTGGCCATCGTCACGCTCGGCGCACTCGGCCGCGCGTTCGATCCGGGCGGCAACGGCGAGAACATGACGATCGCGCAGCGCCGCGCGTATCGCTACTACCCGGCGCTGCGGCGCATCGTGATCGCCGCGCTATGGCTCGTCACGCTCGACGTCCTGCTGCGCGTGTGGGGCATGCATCCCGGACGCCTCATCGCGAACGCCCCCATCGGGCATCTGATCGGCTCCGCGCTGCTCACGATCGCCATTGCCATCGCCGTGGCCATCGTGATCTGGGAGGCGGCGAACGGCGCCGCCGAGCGGCGCCTGAGCGCCTGGACCGACGCGGGCGACTTCGTGCGCGCCGCGCGCCTGCGCACGCTGCTGCCGATGTTCCGCACCACGCTCTTCGTCGCGATCTTCGTGGTGGTCGGGCTCACGGCGCTCTCGCAGCTCGGCGTGAACACCGCGCCGTTGATTGCGGGCGCAAGCATTTTCGGCGTGGCGCTCGGCTTTGGCTCGCAAAAGCTCGTGCAGGACTTCATCACCGGCATCTTCCTGCTCACCGAGAACGCCATGCAGGTGGGCGACTGGATCACGGTTGCGGGCGTCTCGGGCACGGTCGAGTTCCTCTCGATCCGCACGGTGCGCCTGCGCGGCGGCGACGGCTCGCTCTACACCGTGCCGTTCAGCTCGGTGACGACGGTGAACAACACGAATCGCGGTATCGGCAATGCGGCGGTGAAGGTGCAGATCGCGCACGGCGCGGATCTGCAGCGCGCCATCGACACGCTCAAGGAAATCGGCGCGGAGATCCGCAGCGACGAGAAGTACAAGGAGGGCATTCTCGGCGACTTCGCGTACTGGGGCGTGGATCAGGTGGACGGCGCGAGCGTGACGCTCGTGGGCCAGATCCAGTGCAATGATTCGGCGCGCTGGGGCGTGCAACGCGAATTCAACCGCCGCGTGCTGGAGCGCTTCACGGAGCGCGGCATCGAGCTCGCGAATCCGCAGCGCAGCTTTGTGATCGGCACCGCGCGCAACGGCGACGTTGAAGGGCGCATGTACGGCGATGACCATCAAGATTCGAGCGCCGACGATGGAGATCGCGGCACGGCGCGCCCACGCAATGAAGCGCGCGGCAAGCCGAATTGATACGCAGGCCGGTGCGCGACTCGCGTGCGCCGGCCTCACCATTCATCTTGCGCAAGCACTCCCGAAAAGGCTCACCTCAAGCGGCGCCATGCCTTCGTCGTGCATTGCGTGTGCGGCGGACTTTTCAGTCCAATCAATGACCTACGTGCGGCATGGCGAGGTGGAGCAGGCGCTTCGCGACTGCTCCCGAACAAGCTCACCTTTGCGTGCGTTTATTGCGTGCCCTTTGTGTGTCGCCAGTCCTTGATGCGCGAATCGATGATTTCGAGCGAGGGCAGCACGAAGTCGATCGGATTAGTCCGCCTTCCTGCCGCTCAGCAGTCGTTCAAGCGACTCAGGCAGACCACGATTCGGCTTGACCGGCGGCTGGGCGAAACTGCCCTTCGTCGCCTTCTTCGGCGCGAGCCGGATAAGGCCTTCGAGCTGGGTCACCGCGCTCGACACGCCATCGACCACCGGCACCGGCAATTCGTGGCGTATCTCGCGTGCGAGCCCTGCGAGCGGCGCGCCGGCGATGATGATGACGTCGGCGCCGTCGTTCTCGACCACCTCGTTACACAGCGTCTTCAGTCGTGCCGAGTAGTCCTGCTGCACGCTGCCGATATCGCGCAACGGTTCCTCGAGCGAGCGGATGCTGGCGAGCCGGCTCGCCAGATGGCTGCGTTCGACCGTCTCGCGATACCACGCCTTGATTCGCGGCGAGATCGCGATGATCGAGAAGCGCTGCCCAAGCGTCGCGGCGGTCATCAGCGAGGACTCGGTCAGCCCGACGACCGGCACGTCGAGCAATTCCTTGATGCCCTGAAGGCCCGGGTCGCCGAACGCGGCCACCACGACACCGTCGTAAGTCCCCTGACGTTCGGCCGCCACGCACGCGGTTGCATACCCGCCGACCAGCGCCTCGAAGCGCGTCTCGATGTACGCCACGCCGAACGGCGCGGTCGCGACCTCGATCTCCGTGCCCGGCGATGCACTGCGCTGCGCTTCCGTCCGGATCAATGTCGAGACGCTCTCGGAGATATTGGGGTTGATCACCAGGATCTTCATGCTGTGTTCCTGTTTTAGAGGTCGAGGTACTGCGGCTTGCCCGCAGCGACAAACCGGCCCCGGCCCGCTTCCGGCTCGAGATAGCGCCCGCTCTCGACCAGCAGTTCGCCGCGCGACAGACAGTGCTGCGGCCAGCCCTGAACACTGCGGCCCTCGTAGGGCGTGTAGTCGACGTTGTGGTGCAGCGCCTCGTTCGCGATGGCGACCTGCTTGAGCGGGTCCCACAGCACGATGTCGGCATCGGCGCCGACCGCGATGGTGCCCTTGCGCGGATAAAGGCCGTACAGCTTCGCGGGATTCAGCGACGTCAGTTCGACGAATTTGTGCAGCGACAGCTTGCCCTGGCTCACGCCGTCGAACAGCAGCGGCAACCGGGTCTCGATGCCGGGAATGCCGTTCGGAATATGCTCGAACGAGACTTCCTCGCCAGCGGGCTTCTTGCCCTGAGGATCGTCGAACGAGAACGGCGCGTGGTCGGACGAGAACACGCTGAATGTGCCGCGCTTCAGTGCGCTCCACACGGCCTTCTGGTTGGACGTGTCGCGCGGCGGCGGACTGCAAACACACTTGGCGCCGTGATAGCCGTCCTCATGGCCGAGGTCTTCCGCAGTCAGATAAAGGTACTGCGGGCAGGTCTCGGCATAGATATTGAGGCCGCGTTTCTGCGCCCATTCGATCTGTTCGATCGCTTCCTGGCCCGACACGTGAACGATCAGGATCGGCACGTCGACGAGTTCGGAGAACGCAATCGCGCGATGCGTCGCTTCCCGCTCGACCACGGCCGGGCGCGACAGCGCGTGATACTTCGGCGCGTGATTTCCGGCTTCGGTGAGCTTGTCGGTCAGCCATGCGATGCAGTCCGAATTCTCGGCATGCACCATGACCAGCGCCTGGTTGCGGCGTGCCACGTCCATCACTTCGAGGATCTCGCGGTCGCTGAGCTTGAGATCGTCGTAGGTCATGTAGATCTTGAACGACGTATAGCCGGCCGCGATCAGTTCCGGCAGTTCGCGCTCCAGCACCTCGGGCGTCGGGTCGGAGACGATCAGGTGGAACGCGTAGTCGGCGACCGCGCGACCGTCGGCGCGACGATGGTAATCGGCCACCGCGGCTTTGAGCGATTGCCCCTTTTCCTGCGCGGCGAACGGGATCACGGTGGTGGTGCCGCCGCAGACGGCGGCGCGCGTGCCGCTCAGGAAATCATCGGCCATCTTCAGCCCTTCGGGCATGGGCTGATCGAGATGGCAATGCGCGTCGATACCGCCGGGCAACGCCAACAGGCCGGTGGCGTCGATCTCGCGCTTGCCGGCGCCAAGATCGCGGGCCAGCGCCACGACGACGCCGTCCTTCACGCCAATATCGCAGTTAAAGCGCTCGGACGCCGTCACCACGTCGGCATTACGGATCACGAGGTCGTATACGGTTGTCATGGCAGATCTCTCAGGCAACTCAGGCAACTCAGGCAACTTCATGCAACTTCATGCAACTTCGGAAAACAGGCGACCCCAACCCGCGAGCCGGGTCGTATCGTAGCCCGCGAGCTTCAGCGACTTCCACACCACGGTGGAGATCGTGTCGTAGAGCGGGATGCCGTGCTGCCGCTCCACTTCCTCGGCCAGATGCGCGGCACGCAGATTGGTACAGTAGGTGACGATCGCCTCCGGGCTTTGCTTGGCGACTTCGCGAATCTGTTCGCGCAGCGTGTCTTCGGTTACTTCGGAGAACTGGAAATTCACCTTCAGGCCGAGATGGCTTTCAGCAGCGCAGTCGATGCCGTTCTCGCGGTAATTGGCCACGATCTTCTGCTGGACCTCTTCGAGGTACGGGCTGACCAGGCCGAACTTGTTCACTCCGGTTTTCACCAGAATTTCGTTCAATGCCAGCACCGAAGTGGTCGCGGGGATGCCCGTCGCCGCTTCGATTTCGCGGCACAGGCGACGGTCGGTCTCGAACCCGAGCCAGCCCGACGACGTGCCGTTCCATGCGATCACATCGACCTTGGCGTCGGCCAGCAACCGCGCGGCCTGAATGATGTTGGTGGTGTCGAACTGTCCGAGCGCCTGCTCGGACAGCGAGATCTCGGTGACCGTGAAGCGTGAGAAATGGGCGCTTACACCGGGCAATTTAGCCACCATCGCGCTCGTGATGGGCTCGAGCGCGGTGTTGGATGACGGGGTAAGCATGCCGAGCAGGACGCGTTTGCTCATGATGAAGTCAGCGATCAGTAACTAAGGGTGAAGAAAGCTCAGACGGGCAGCTTGCGTTCGTAGTCGATCAGCGTCGAACAGACGAACAGGCCTACGCCCGCGGCAGCGAAAAACATCAAGGCCAGAAAATACGAGCCGGTAGTCTGCACGATCAGGCCGACGATGATCGGGACGAGCACGCCGCCGATATTGCCGCCGAGATTCATGAAGCCGCCGAGAAAGCCGACCTTGTTGCGGGTACCGAGGATGGAGGGCAGGCACCAGTACAGACCGCACCAACGCAGGAAAAACAGCGTGGACGCGAGCAGGATCACCACCGTCACCGGGTTCTTGATATAGGCGACCGAGAAGATCGATGCCGTGGCCGCCACGGCGGCGATACCGAACAGCGTGCGCATCACGCGATTGGGCATTCCGCCCGCAGCCTTCCACTTGTCGGCGATCCATCCGCCGATCAGTTCACCCACGAAACCGCTAAAGAAGATCGCGAAGCTGGCGCCGCCCATCTGCTGGATATTGAAGCCGTAAACCTTGTTCAGATAATTCGGCATCCAGGTGAGCAGACCGTAGAACAGCGAGTTGAAGCACATCCAGCCGAAGAACATGCACCACACCGAGCGATAGCGGAAAAAGTCCACGCTGCGGCCGCTGGCATCGGTCGGCTCGCTGTGGTGCTCTTCCTGCAGGGCCGCTTCGAGATAGTCCGCTTCGGCCTGATTCACCGACGGATGCTCGCGCGGGTTGTTGCGGATGTAGTACCAGGCAAACAGGCCGGCGAGCATGGTGCCCACACCCGCCACCACGAAAGACGTGCGCCAGGAGCCGAACTCGCTGATCAAGCCGGAAATGATCACCGCACCGAGTGCCGCGCCCAGCGGGGCGCCGCCGTCGAGCAGCGTCGCGCCGCGGCCGCGTTCGTGCCGCGTCATCCACATGGTGTTGAGCTTGCCGCCCGCCGGGTAGATCGGCGCTTCCGCAGCGCCCAGGCCGAGGCGCGTGAGGATCAGCGCGGTGGCCGTCGTGCACATGGCGGCAATGCCCTGGAAGAAACCCCAGAACAACGTGGCGCACGCGATCACGATGCGCGGCTTGAAACGGTCAGCCAGCATGCCGCCCGGAATCTGCATGAACGCATAGGTCCAGAAGAACGAGCTGAGAATCAGCCCCTGCACGGCGGGAGCGATATTGAATTCCTTGGCGATGAGCGGCATGGCCACGGACAGCGAGGCCCGGTCCACATAGTTGATGGAAATCAGCATCAACATGATCAGAAAGATTCGCCAGCGCACGCCGGTTCTGGCCTCGGCCTGCACGGCCGCATTTACGGTTCGCATCTAAGTCTCCTCCGTTCGCCTGTTCATGGCCTTCGGGTTTCATGTCTGTGACCGGGACCGCTCCCGGCCCAGCCGCGCTGCATGCGCCGAGGCAGTATATGATTTCTAATTATAAATTACAAGCAATGCAATCCTTTGAATTTGCTTGGTTTTTACTTTTTTGTAGATAGGCTGCCAGGGCTGTAGCACAATTAAGCAAAGACGGAAGATTCAAACGGAAGCAAGCGACATGGACATGAAGTCACTACCGGCGGACGCCCGCAAGCGGATCAGCCTGCGCGGCACGGGGATGTACGCGGCGATCGCGGAGCGATTGCGCGAGATGATTCTCGAAGGTGAACTGGCGCCCGGCGAGCATATCGATGAGAAAGCGCTGTGCGAGCAGTTCGATATCTCCAGGACGCCGCTGCGCGAAGCGCTCAAGACGCTGGTGACCGAGGGGCACGTGACCCACCGCCAGCACATGGGCTTTCAGGTTGCGCCGATCAACAAGGATGAGATCGCGGCCATCTTCGAAGTGCTGCATGGCCTGGAGGAAACCGCCGGGCGGCTCGCTGCGCAGCGTATCGATGAGAAGCAGATGAAGGTGCTTATGGAGCAGCATCGTGCGATGGAGGCCTATCATCGCGACGGCAAGCGCACCGCCTACTATCGCGCTAATCAGAAGGTGCATCAGCAGATCGTCGATGTCGCCAGTAATCCTGTGCTGTCCGATTTGTACGCTTCGTTGATGAGCAAGATCCATCGTGCAAGAGGGGCGGCCAATGCAGATGTGCTGCGCTGGGCCGAATCGCTGGGCGAACATGGGGACATACTGGAGGCGCTGGCGAGGCGCGATGGTGCAGGTCTCGGGCGGTTGCTGCGCGAGCATTCTGAGCATACGGCGGCCGAAGTCATGAAGGTGCTGCGGGCCGCAGGCGGAGATTAGAAGAGTTTTGGGGGGCGATGTGGTTTTTTAGGGCCTGTTCACACTAATTTTGTTTGACCGTATACTTCGGTGATGGAAATCACCGAAGCCCAATATCAGCGTATCGAGCATTGCCTGCCACGACAGCGTGGCAATGTCAGCCTGACGAATCTGCAGGTGCTGAATGCAATCCTTTACGTCGCCGAGCACGGCTGCAAATGGCGCGGACTGCCCAAGCGATTCGGTCGCTGGCACACGATCTACACCCGAATGAACCGCTGGTCCAGAAGTGGCGTGCTGGATCGGGTCTTTACGGAATTGCAGCGTGAGCAGATCGTTCGCGTCAGGATTGAAGCGGTCTCGCTGGATAGTACGGTGGTAAAGGTTCATCCTGATGGTACCGGCGCATTAAAAAAAACGGACCACAGTCGATTGGAAAATCCCGTGGCGGATGGACTACCAAGATTCATATGGTTGCCGCGGATGCTCGAACAGCCATAACGTTCGCGCTGTCGCCCGGCCAGGCAGGCGACGCGCCGCAAGGGCGCGCCCTGCTGCAAAGCTTGGGACCGACCAATCGGCCACTGCACCTCATAATGGATAAGGCGTATGAGGGTGACGAAACACGGCAACTCGCGCTCGGCCTGGGTTTCATTCCCGTCGTACCGCCCAAAAGCAATCGCCTTGAGCCATGGGAATATGATCGGGAAATGTATAAACGCAGGAACGAAGTTGAGCGCCTGTTTCGCCGCCTCAAAGGCTTCCGTCGCATCTTTTCCCGGTTCGAAAAACTGGACGCGATGTTCCTCGCCTTCATCAATTTCGCGCTCATCGTAGATGGGCTCAGATAGTGTGAACAGGCCCTAGTTCGCAGGGGCTGGTGTCGTTCGCTTTGTCTTTCGCGTTTCCTTGTTTTCGTGTCGGTATGCCAGCGTTGCCCCTGTGCGGGGCAACACTAATAGACCACCGCGAAACCAAGGAAACGCGAAAAAAAGCACAGCAAACCACCAACCGCACCAGAGACGAAAATGGTCAGATTATAAAAAGACCCTAGCCACTCACTCGATGAACGTCGTGCGTGACGAAGCCAGTCTGATTACCAGGCAAGTCGAGCCAGGTGTCGTTGCTGAGCGTACCGCGAATATCAGTCAGCCCGGCCTCCCAATGACTCTGCATGGTAGTCCGGCCGAACTGATAGTCCTTGTCGCCGCGCTCGAACGTCTGCTGTTGGTAGATCAGTTGCAGCACGTTATAGCGCTTGCTGCAAGCGAGATCGTCGGCAATCTTGCAGAGGCGGTCACTTTCGCGCGTAGCCTTCGGCACCCGCTCCAGCAACTCGCGCAACAGATGCCGGTAGCGCTGCTCGCGTTGCAGCATGTCCGTGACGAAGCGCGTGCGGCTCGAATACTGAATATCCTTCACACGCATGCCCACGTTCTCCAGCGTTTGCGGCACGGGGCCGCGCGCACACCAAAGATCCACCTGAAACACCAGTGTGTCGCGGCGCGGCGATGCGCTGAGCACTTCAGACAACGGCGTATTCGACACCACGCCACCGTCCCAGTAAAACTCGCCGTCGATTTCGACGGGCGCGAAGCCCGGCGGCAACGCACCCGAAGCAATGAAATGCTCGGCGCGCAGCGTCGTGCGCGTATTGTCGAAATAGACGAAGTTCCCGGTAGCCACATTCACGGCGCCCACCGACACCCGCGTCTCGCCGGAATTGATCCGGTCGAAATCGCAGAACCGCTCGAGCGTGGCCTTGAGCGGCGTGGTGTCGTACCAACTGACCTGATCCGGCGCGCTCGCTGCCCAGGGCAGCGGCGTCGGGATGCGCGGCGCAAAGAAGCCGCTCTGGCCTTGCGCAGCAGCGCTGGCCGCCTGCAACGCCGTCAGCATCGAGCGCGTGGCGTCGGAAGCCGTGAACAGCATGTGCTCGATCGAGGCAGGCATGGCCGGGGTGAAGCGCGGCTTGCAGATCGTCTCCCAGAACGCCCGTAACATCGGCACCCGCATGGACGGTTCGTTCCCCGCAATGATGGCCGTGTTGAGCGCGCCGATCGAAATACCCGCCACCCAGTCGAGCGCAATGCGCGCCTCGTCCAGCCCCTCCAGCACGCCGGCCTGATAGGCGCCCAGCGCGCCGCCGCCCTGCAGCACGAGCGCGACCGTTTCGTAGCCGAGGCTGCGCGCGCGCTGCGTGCGCACGGCCTCGGCGGCTGCCGCACCACGGCTGGAACGCGTGGACGGCTTTGCGTTGGCAGCTTCGCTCATTGCATGAACCAGCCGTGGCTCACCACGAGCGACTGGCCGGTGAGCGCCGCGCTCGGGAACGCCGAGAGGAACAGCACCGTCTGCGCCACGTCTTCGACTGTCGTGAAGATGCCGTCCACGGTGCCGCCGAGCATGACGTGCTTGATGACCTCTTCTTCGCTGATGCCCAGTTCCTTCGCTTGCTCGGGAATCTGCTTTTCCACCAGCGGCGTGCGCACGAAGCCCGGGCAGACCACGTGCGAGCGCACGTTGTGCTTGCCGCCTTCCTTGGCAAGCACGCGCGCGAGACCGAGTAGCGCATGCTTGGCCGCGACGTAGGCCGACTTGAGCGGCGAAGCCTCGTGCGAGTGCACCGAGCCCATGTAGATCACAGTGCCGCCGCGATCGTCCTTGTACATATGCTTGAGCGCCGCCTTGGTGGTGAGAAACGCGCCGTCCACGTGGATGGCCTGCATCTTTTTCCAGTCGGAGAACGCGTAGCTCTCGATGGGATTCACGATCTGGATGCCGGCGTTCGAGACGAGGATGTCGATGGAGCCAAACGTGGCGGCCACCTGGTCGATGCCCTCGTTGACGGCCTGCTCGCTGGTCACGTCCATGGCCACACCCATGGCCTTGCCACCCGCACGCTTGATCTCGTCCGCGACGGCTTGCGCACCGGCGGCGTTGAGGTCGGCGATGGCGACCGCCGCGCCCTGGGCGGCAAGCGTAAGAGCGATTTGCTTGCCGATCCCGCTGGCCGCGCCAGTAACCACTGCAACCTTGCCTTCGAGCTTGTTCATGATGTTGTTTCCACTTTGCTTGAGTTGGAATGAATGGGACTGGTCCAGGCTGCGCTGAACTGAACTGGACCGCGTGGCCGCTTACTGCGCGAGATAGTCGTGAACGACTTCACCGAGGCCGAGTGTGAGGTCCGCGAGCAGATGCCGCGCCTCGACAATTTCGAGCACCGGGAGGTCGGCAACGGGGGCGAGTGCGTGTGGCATCAGATGCAACGCGGCGGGCCCGGTCCAGGCACCCTTCAGCACGATGTCCTTCATGTAGTAACGCACCAGCTCGCAAACGCGCGGCGAGCCGTCCACATGCGGCACGATCTTGAGCAGGTAGTTGGGGCCCGCGAGCCGACGCGCCTGCTCGGCCAGGTCGAGTTCGCGATGCTTGTAGCCCATGGTGCCCGTGGCGATGCGCACCGGGCCGTAATCGAGTGTGCCGACCAGCGTGTCCGAGTGCGGCGCGAGCCTGGGCGTGGCGAGCTTCTTGGGGAATCCCCACAACTCACGGCCGCCCGCTATCGGCGGATGGTCGTCGAGATACATCGAGTGCGTGTAGCTAGCGGGCTGCCCCTCGTACATCACGGAAATGACCTGGCCGCTTTCGGTGTAGTCGCCGAAGCCGGTGGAGTCCGGCATGCGGATGAACTCATAGCTGACGAGGGGATCCGTGACCTCGAGCGGCTCGGGCACGACCTTGCGCAACCGCTCGATGTCGGTGCGATACGTGATGATCAGAAACTCGCGATTGACGAACTTGTAAGGCCCCGGCGGAAAGGCCGGGCTGGTGAGCGGCATTGCGAAAGCCTTCGAACGTATGTCTTTCATTTACGGCCTCGGTGATGTTGCGATAATGCTGGGCAACACTTCGGATTACGAATTGCTTGAGACAAACGCTCAAGCGGACGGTCGAGCACATGGGCAACGGCATCCCGATGAGCGGGACACCATGTGATGAGAGACAGCCGGGATGAAAGGAATTGCGTTATCCAGGGAATGGCATCTCGGCGAAAAGTATATGCGCCGAGCGTCGAGCAATGCGCCGCTAGTCAAGCGATGTTTGAGAATGGTTAAAGGATATTTTCGAAAGCGCGTTGGCGATGGTCGATGGCAGAACGGAGCACATTCCGCTCAGCGCGAGCCCGCCTCGGGCTCGCATCGGGCGAGTACACGGTGATATTGAAATCAGTCCCGCCGCTATACTTATTTGCGAATGCGGCGGGCAATATCACGCATAACGTGCAAGACAAGAAAGTTTTGCAAGGTGAAGTCGCGCAGGGCGCTTATTTGCCGAGCTCGTGCCCGATCACACCGCCCGCGACGGCACCCCCCACGGTGCCCACGGCACTGCCGTTGGTCGCTCTGTTGCCGATATAGCCACCCGCCGCGGCGCCGCCCAGCGTGCATGCGCCGGCACCCAGCATCGAGACAGTGGCGGCAACGAGAACGCATGCGCGCACTGCGCGGCTGCGTCGAAGCCAGGTCATCGTTCATTCTCCCGATTAAAACCATGACCTGATTGCTGCAAGCAGCGTGCCATCGCTTCATGTCGCATCGCAACGCAACGGCGGTGCGCGAAAAAGGCGCTGGAGATCAGTCCATCGCCGCGTGGCTCGCATCGACCGCCCCGCTGCCCGCGGAAGGCCGGATCAGCACGAGCAGCGGAATCACGAGCAGCGTGGCGACGAACATCATCTTGAAGTCGTTCAGATACGCAATCATCTGCGCCTGCTGCGTGATCGACTGGTTGAGCACCGCGAGATCGTACCGCGATCCGGCCGCGAGCATCGGCTGGAGCGCGGGGTTGAACGGCGTGATGTGCGCGGCGAGATCCGCATGTGCGATCTGCGTGCCGCGTGTCACGAAGGTCTGCACGATGGAAATGCCGATACTGCTGCCGATGTTGCGCATCAGGCTGTACGTGGCGGTGCCGTCCGCGCGCAGTTGGGGCGTGAGCGTCGAGAACGTCAGCGTGGACAGCGGCACGAACACGAAGCCCAGGCCGAAACCCTGCACCACGCCGGGCCAGACGATATCGGAGGCCGAGAGCACGAGCGTGTATTGCATCATCTGCCACAGCGCATAGGCGGACACCGCGAAGCCGAACAGCAGCATGGCGCGCGCGTCCACGTGCTTGAGCAGGCGCCCCGCGATCAGCATGGCCAGCATGGTGCCCGCGCCGCTCGGCGCCGTCACGAGGCCGGTGGTGGCGACCGGATAGCCCATCAGGTTCTGCAGCATCGGCGGCAGGAGCGCGCGCGTCGCGTAGAGCACCGCGCCGATCACGAAGATGAACAGCGTGCCCGTGGCGAAATTGCGGTCCTTGAGCAGTTGATAGCGAAAGAACGTGTTGGGGCCCGAGGTGGCCGTGTGCACGATGAAAAACGCGAACGCAATGCAGGCCACGAGCGCTTCGATGCGGATTTCGAGCGAGCCGAACCAGTCGAGCTGCTCGCCGCGATCGAGCAGGGCCTGAAGCGCGCCGATGGCGAGCGCCAGCGTGGCGAAGCCGAACACGTCGAAGCGCGTCTCGCGGCGCGGCGTGCGCGATGGCATAAAGGTGGAGACGCCGAAGAACGCGAACGCGCCGATCGGCACGTTGATGAAAAACACCCAGCGCCAGTTGTAGCTATCGGTAAGCCAGCCGCCCAGCGTGGGGCCGAGCACGGGCCCCACCATCACGCCCATGCCCCAGACCGCCATGGCTTGCCCCTGGCGCTCGCGCGGATTGATGTCGAGCAGGATGGATTGCGAGAGCGGCACGAGCGACGCGCCGAATATGCCCTGCAACAGGCGCGAGGCGACGATTTCGCCCAGTGTTTCCGAAAGCCCGCATAACGCCGAGGCCACCGTGAAGCCTGCAATCGCCACGCCGAGCAGCGCCTTCACGCCGAAGCGGTCGGCCAGCCAGCCCGTGAGCGGCGTGGCGATGGCCGCCGCCACGATGTACGAGGTGAGTACCCACGTGATCTCGTCCTGCGACGCCGAAAGCGTGCCCTGCATATGCGGGAGCGCCACGTTGGCAATCGTGCTGTCGAGCGTCTGCATCAGCGTGGCAAGCATGATCGACAACGTGATCATGCCGCGATTGAGCGGCGCGCCCTCTCGCTGCGAGGCGGTGCCGTGCGGGACTGCGGTCATCGTGGGTTTGGGCGAAGCGTGAAAAAAGCCTGGGAAAATAATAAGCCTGCTTATTATACGACTCGCCCGACCCGCGCAATCGGGAGGAACAGGGGTGCCGGTGCGGGTCTTTCACGGGGCGCCCGGCTCATGGCCCCCGTATAATCGCGCGATGACTACCGACCTCGAACAGCGCTTCGGCTTCATGGTCGTCGACGTCGGCCGTCTGTACGGCAAGCGTTACGACGAACTTGCGAAGTCGTCGCTCGAACTCACGCGCGCGCAGTGCCGCATCATCGCGTACCTCGCGCATTACGGCGACATGAACCAGGCGAGCCTCGCCGAGCGGCTCGAAGTCGCGCCGATTTCCGCCGGCAGGCTGCTGGAGAGAATGGAGGAAGGCGGCTGGGTCGTGCGGACCCCCAACCCCGAGGACCGCCGCGAATTGCTGGTGAGTCTCACGCCGAAGGCGGAGGGTGCGCTCAACGGCGCGCGCCGCGTGGGCGACGAGGTGCAGGCGGAAGCGCTGTCCGGCTTCACGCCCGAGGAAGCCGAGCAGTTCGGCCTCATGCTCCAGCGCGTGCGCGCCAACCTGGGCGCGCTGATCGAGCGCTGATCGAGCGCTGATCGAGCGCTCGTGCGCTGCCGTGCGCGCCGCCGCGCACGGCTCGCCCATCCCCTAGCGCAACCGCACGAGCGTGGACTTCAGCTCGGTGTACTTCTCCAGCGCGTGAAGTGATTTGTCGCGGCCATTGCCCGACTCCTTGAAGCCGCCGAACGGGAAGTTCATGTCGCCGCCTTCGTCGTAGCAGTTGACCCACACGGTGCCCGCGCGCAAGCGGCGCGAGATCTCGTGCGCATGCGTGAGGTTCGCCGTCCACACCGCCGCCGCGAGACCGTAGTCGCTGTCGTTGGCGATGCGCACGGCTTCGTCGATGGTGTCGAACGTAATGACCGAAAGCACCGGTCCAAAAATTTCCTCGCGCGCGATGCGTGCGTCATGGCGCGTATCGAATACCGTCGGCTCCACGTAGAAGCCGCCGCTCGACGCGTTCACGCGCTCGCCGCCCAGCAGCAGCGCGGAATCCTTGCGTCCCGCCTCGATATAGCCGAGCACGCGCTCGAGCTGAACCTTGTCGACGATCGCGCCCATCGAGACATCGGGATCGAGAGGATTCCCAGGCTTATAGGCCTTCGCCGCTTCCAGCAGCTTCGCGAGAAACACATCCTTGATCTCGCGCTGCACGAGCAGGCGCGAGCCCGCCGTGCACATCTCGCCCATGTTGTAGAAGATCGCGCCCGCCGCGGCTTTTGCTGCGCGGTCGAGGTCCGGGCAGTCGGCCAGCACGATGTTGGGCGACTTGCCGCCGAGTTCGAGCCACACGCGCTTGAGGTTGGACTGGCCCGCGTACTGCATGATCTGCTTGCCCACGTTGGTCGAGCCCGTGAAGGCGAGGCAGTCCACGTCGCGATGCAACGCCAGCAGCTTGCCCGGCTCGCCGCCGCCAGGCAGCACGTTGAACACGCCCGCCGGAATACCGGCCGCATGCGCGAGCTGCGCCACGCGAATGGCCGTGAGCGGCGACTTCTCGGAAGGCTTGAGCACGACGCTGTTGCCTGCGGCAAGCGCCGGGCCGAACTTCCACGAAGCCATCAGGATCGGGAAATTCCAAGGCACCACGGCCGCCACCACGCCGATGGGCTCACGCGTGACGAGGCCCACGAGATGATGGTCGGCGGGCACGACTTCGCCGCCCACCTTGTCGATGGCCTCGGCGAACCATTCGACGCAATAAGCCGCGCCCGGCACATCCACCGTGGTGGTGTCGCCGATGGGCTTGCCCGCGTCGAGCGTTTCCAGCAGCGCGAGTTCGTCCAGGTGCTCGCGCATGAGCGCGGCCCAGCGCAGCAGGACCGCCTTGCGCTCGCGCGGGTTGAGGCCGGCCCATACACCCTGTTCGAACGCGCGGCGCGCAGCGGCGACGGCGGCATCGACATCCGCCGCGCCGCAATCGGCTACGTTTGCGAGCACGCGGCCGTCGATGGGGCTCACGCAGTCGAAGGTGCGGCCCGAATAGGCGTCGCGCGAAGCGCCGTCGATGAATGCGCGCCCTTCGATCGAGAGCGATGCGGCCTTGTCCTGCCAGTAAGCGAGAGTTCTCTTTTCCATGAGGATGCCTCAATGATTTGCGATTCGTTCGACCTGCGGCCGTTCGCTCGAAGTGTGGCGGATAAGCGCGGCGAGTTTCAGCCGGGCTTCATGCCAACGGTGGCAGCAAGAATCGAACCGGATATGCGCGAGTCAGAAAGTGGGCGGCGAATTGGCCGACACCACCTCGCAAACATCGCTCGCGCTGGGATTGCGAAACCGGTGCGGAAGACGGCTTTCGAAGTAGTAGCTGTCGCCGGGGTCGAGCAGCCAGGTCGTGCCGTCCACGGTCAGTTCGAGTTGACCGGCCACCACGACGCCGCCCTCGTGCCCCGCATGCACGAGCATCTCCGCGCCCGTATCGGCAAGCGGCTGGTACACCTCGCGCATGATGCCCATA
This sequence comes from Paraburkholderia tagetis, assembly GCF_022213065.1. GTDB lineage: Bacteria > Pseudomonadota > Gammaproteobacteria > Burkholderiales > Burkholderiaceae > Paraburkholderia > Paraburkholderia tagetis. The sequence goes on along the minus strand of NZ_JAKLJA010000016.1, from coordinate 98,456 downwards.
TTGCGGTCCTTCACGTTCGCACCCGCAAGATAGAACTCGATGGACGCGTTGCCGAGGTTCGGCATCTCGCCGCGGCGCGACACCACGCTCGCGCCCTCGTTCAGATCGAACGTGAAGAATTCCGCGAGACTCATGGGAATGCATTCGAGCAACTTCTTGAGCGACCCCACGGAGGGACTGACACGACTTTGCTCGATCAGCGAGATCGCGCCGTTCGTGACGCCTGCGCGCTTGGCCAGTTCGCGTTGCGACAACCCATAGCGCTTGCGCACGTAGCGCAGACGCGTGGCGACTTCAGTGGTAGCGGATGCGGCGGACTCGGTCACGTTCGAAAGCCGGTTGGTCAGGAGCGCGCCGGAAGACAACTGCGGGTAGCAGCGAACGACGAATAGAACAACAGCAAAAACGGCGCGGTGTACGTGTTGAATATTCTAATCAGTTTGCGCTTTTTTGCGTCAGTGGAAACCCCTGTAAGTAAATCGAAATATAAAAATAGCAGGCCATATTTCGCATTATTCGCTGTTTGCCACATGTCCTCGGGAAAGTGCTGACATAAAAAACGTAAAAAATAATTGACGCCCTTTTTGGCTCGTATATCCTGAATGACAGGTTGATCGAACGATGAGCATCAGCGTGACACTGCAATGCAACACGCCGTTCATGCGCAATACATCGAAAGACACCAATGTTCAGATTGATGCAGTGCGAACCATTCATGTCGCACTGAATGAATCGGGCAATTTTTCAACCACCCAGTCGAGTGTAATTGTGAGAGTCCGTGGCCCTCTGGTGAGATGGGATCGAAGTCATGCGAGGTGTCTTCGCAGCGACTACGCCGCCATCGCCGACGGCATTAGCGGCAGGCTTGCCTCTCGCCTGTTTCTGTCCGTCTTCACAGTCCTTTCCCGGCGGTCCGTTCGGCGTCGTAACGCCGTCTCCGCACGCGCTTTCATCGCCATCCATACCGACGAAGTCGCGTCGCTGCTGCCCTAGCGCCTCTCCTTCCTGCGCCGTTCGTTTTCATCGCCGTCAACCACACGCGAGCCGTATTGCTGCGCGCGAGCGGCGTGGCTGCGCACGTCTTTCCACGGTCGCGCCGCATAACGGCCGAAAACGAACCGCCTACATGATCTCCACGCGCAGCGCGATGCGTTAGCGACGCTTTCGCGCTGCACCCAAGATTTGCGGCCTTGCCTCGTGCAAGGCTGCAAGGTCATGTCACGCCCGCAGCGTTGCCGCAAAACCCTTTGCATTGGCGTTGCGCGGGCACAAGAAGCGAAACATTAGTCATGCGAACCAAACCGTTGATTGGAGTGACCGCCGATCGCACGATGATGGGACCGCACGCGTCGCACGTGGCCGGCGAGAAGTACATCGCCGCTGTCGTGGACGGCTCGGGCGGGCTCGCATTGGTGCTGCCGGCGCTCGGCGCGCGGCAGGCAGCGGCCGACATACTCGAAGCCGTGGACGGCCTGCTCTTCACCGGCAGCTACTCGAACGTGGAGCCGCATCGCTACGGCGGAGCGGCGAGCGCTGCGGGCACGCTGCACGACCCCGAGCGCGACGCCACCACGCTGCCGCTGATGCGCGCGGCCATCGATTCGGGCGTGCCCGTACTCGCCATTTGCCGTGGTTTTCAGGAGATGAACGTCGTATTCGGCGGCACGCTGCATCAGCAGGTGCATGCCGTTGCCGGGCTCGACGATCATCGCGAGAACAAGGCCGATCCGCTTGAAACGCAATACGGCCCGGCGCATTCCGTTGCGCTGACCGAGGGCGGGCTGCTGCAAAGGATCGCCGGCGGTGCAGGCAAGACGCGCGAAGCCCGCGTGAATTCGCTGCACGGGCAAGGCATCGAAACGCTCGGCGCCGGTCTGGTTGCGCAAGCAACGGCCCCCGATGGCCTCATCGAAGCGGTCAGCGTGGCGAATGCGACGAGCTTCGCGCTCGGCGTGCAATGGCACCCCGAGTGGCAGTACGCGCAAAACGCCCTATCCACTGCGATCTTCCGCGCGTTTGGCGACGCCTGCCGCGCGCGCATGCTGGCCCGAATACCGTGCGGAGCCGGGCGCCAACCCGCGCACGCCTGAATGACGCCGGCTCATACAGAACAGAGAGAACGATCATGCACGACATCGACGAATTCCTGAAGAAACACCACATCACCGAAATCGAAGCGATCATCCCCGATATGGCGGGCATCGCGCGCGGCAAGATCATCCCGCGCAGCAAGTTCGAATTTGGCGAGGCCATGCGGCTGCCGCAAGCCGTGATGATCCAGACCGTGACCGGCGATTATCCCGAAGACGGCAGCCTCACGGGCGTCACCGACCCCGACATGGTGTGCGTACCGGACCCCTCCACCATCCGCATCATTCCGTGGGCCGTCGATCCCACCGCGCAGGTGATCCACGATTGCGTGCACTTCGATGGCACGCCGGTCGAAATCTCGCCGCGCCGCGTGCTGCGCCGCGTGCTCGAGCTCTACCAGGCGAAGGGCTGGAAGCCCGTGATCGCGCCGGAGCTGGAGTTCTATCTCGTCGATATGAACAAGGACCCGGACATTCCGCTCACGCCGCCGATCGGCCGCACGGGCCGTCCGGAAACCGGCCGCCAGGCGTATTCGATCGAAGCCGTGAATGAGTTCGACCCGCTCTTCGAAGATATCTACGAGTACTGCGATATTCAGGAACTGGAAGTCGATACGCTCATTCACGAAGTGGGCGCGGCGCAGATGGAAATCAACTTCCTGCATGGCGATCCGCTCAATCTCGCGGACCGCGTGTTCCTCTTCAAGCGCACCGTGCGTGAAGCGGCGCTGCGCCACCACATGTACGCCACCTTCATGGCGAAGCCAATGGAGAACGAACCCGGCTCGGCCATGCACGTGCACCAGAGCCTCGTGTCCGCCGAAAGCGGCCAGAACCTCTTCACGGGTGCCGACGGCAAGCCCACCGACATGTTCCATGCGTATATCGCGGGCCTGCAGAAGTACACGCCCGCGCTGATGCCGATCTTCGCGCCGTACATCAATTCGTATCGCCGGCTCTCGCGCTTCATGGCCGCGCCCATCAATGTGGCGTGGGGCTACGACAACCGCACCGTGGGTTTCCGCGTGCCGTATTCCTCGCCGGTTGCGCGCCGTGTGGAGAACCGCATTCCGGGCGTGGACACCAATCCATATCTCGCGATTGCCGCGACGCTGGCCGCTGGCTATCTGGGCATGACGCAGCATCTCAAGCCCACGGAGCCGCTCGTGAGCGACGGCTACTCGCTGCCCTATCAGTTGCCGCGCAATCTGGAGGAAGGCATCACGCTGATGGCCGCGTGCGAGCCGCTCAAGGACATCCTGGGCGAGAAGTTCGTGCGCGCGTATCTCGCGCTCAAGGAAACCGAATACGAAGCGTATTTCCGCGTGATCAGTTCGTGGGAACGCAAGCACCTGCTGCTGCACGTGTAAAACAAAGGAGAAACAAGAGATGAGCTATCGAATCGACGCCCCCGCCAGCGCGCTGCAAGAAGTGCCGACGACGCTGCGCGCGCAATCGGTCCAGCCCGCACGCTCCACTGCCGACTATCGCGCACTCGACGCCGCGCACCATTTCCATCCGTTCTCCGACATGGGCGCGCTCAACAAGGCAGGCAGCCGCGTGATCGTGAAAGCGAAAGGCGTGTACCTGTGGGACTCGGAAGGCAACCAGATCATCGACGGCATGGCCGGCCTCTGGTGCGTGAACGTGGGTTATGGCCGCAAGGAACTGGCCGATGCCGCGTACAAGCAGCTCCAGGAATTGCCGTTCTATAACACGTTCTTCAAGACCACGCACCCGCCGGTGATCGAGCTTTCGGCGCTGCTCGCCGAAGTGTCGCCCGAGCCCTTCAATCACTTCTTCTATTGCAACAGCGGCTCGGAAGGCAACGACACGGTGCTGCGCATCGTGCATCAATATTGGCTCACGCAGAACAAGCCTTCGAAGAAGGTCGTCATCTCGCGCAAGAATGCCTATCACGGCTCGACCATCGCGGGCGGCACGCTCGGCGGCATGGGCTACATGCACGAGCAGATGCCCTCGAAGGTCGAGAACATCGTGCATATCGATCAACCGTATTTCTTCGGCGAAGCACAGGGCGACATGACGCCCGAGGAGTTCGGCCTCGCGCGCGCGCAGCAACTCGAAGCGAAGATTCTCGAAGTGGGCGCGGAGAACGTGGCCGCATTCATTGGCGAGCCGTTCCAGGGCGCGGGCGGCGTGATCTTCCCGCCCTCGACCTACTGGCCGGAAATCCAGCGCATCTGCCGCAAGTACGACATTCTGCTGTGCGCCGACGAAGTGATCGGCGGCTTCGGGCGCACCGGCGAATGGTTCGCACATCAGCACCTGGGCTTCGAGCCCGACCTCATCACCATGGCCAAGGGTCTCACGAGCGGCTACGTGCCGATGGGCGCGGTGGGCCTGCACGACCGCATCGCGAAGGCGCTCATCGAGAACGGCGAGTTCAACCACGGCCTCACGTACTCGGGCCATCCGGTGGCCGCCGCCGTCGCGGTCGCGAACCTCAAGCTGCTGCGCGACGAGCGCATTGTCGAGCGCGTGAAGACGGACACGGGCCCGTACTTCCAGCAGCGCCTGCGCGAAACCTTCGGCCATCACCCGATCATCGGCGACATCTCGGGCGCGGGGCTCGTGGCGGGCCTGCAACTTGCCGAAGATCCGAAGACGCGCAAGCGCTTCGCGAATGGCGGCGAGGTGGGCACGATCTGCCGCGACTTCTGCTTCAACGGCAATCTCATCATGCGCGCCACCGGCGACCGCATGCTGCTCTCGCCGCCGCTCGTGATCACGCGCGGCGAGATCGACGAAATCGTGTCGAAGGCGAAGAAGGCCATCGACGCAACCGCGCAACAACTGGGACTTTCGTAACGCTGCAAACGTCAGGGCCGGCGGCGCACGACGGGGTGCGGGCGCCGCCCGCCAAACCTCACCTTCCTGGGATATCCACATGAGTGTCAGTCATCTTCGTCACGCTGTCGCGCTGGCCGCCCTTGCCGTATGCGCGGGTCTCACGGCCACGTCGAGCGCGCCGGCTCGCGCCGCCGACAATCAGCTCAATGTCTACAACTGGTCCGACTACATTGCGAAAGACACGATCCCGAATTTCGAAAAGGAATCGGGCATTCACGTGAAGTACGACAACTACGATAGCGACGACACGCTGCAAGCCAAGCTGCTGGCAGGCAGCTCGGGCTACGACATCGTGGTGCCGACCTCGAACTACATGGCCAAGCAGATTCAGGCCGGCGTCTACCAGAAGCTCGACAAGTCGAAGATTCCCAACCTCTCGAACCTCGATCCCGTGCTGATGCACATGATCGCCGACGCCGACCCGGGCAATCAGTACGGCGTGCCCTGGGCCTATGGCACCGACGGCATCGGCTACAACCAGGAGGCCGTCGAAAAGGCGCTGGGAGCGAATGCGCCCGTGGATAGCTGGTCGCTCATCCTCGACCCTGCCAATCTTTCGAAGCTCAAGGGCTGCGGCGTGTCGTTCCTCGACCAGGCCTCCGACGTGTTCGCGGCCACGCTGCAATACATGCACAAGGACCCGAACAGCACAAACCCGGCCGACTACCAGGCCGCCTATGAAGTGCTGAAGAAAGTCCGCCCGTACATTACGCAGTTCAACTCGTCGGGCTATATCAACGACCTCGTGAATAACGACATTTGCGTGGCGCTCGGTTGGTCGGGCGACGTGGGCATCGCGCATCGCCGCGCCGAAGAGGCAAAGCGCAGCTATCACATCAAGTTCTCGAACGCGAAGGAAGGCGGCCTGCTGTGGTTCGACGTGATGGTCGTGCCGAAGGACGCCCCGAACGCCGAAAACGCGATGAAGTGGATCAACTACATCGAAGACCCGAAGGTCAACGCGGCCATTACCAACACGGTGTTCTACCCGACCGCGAACAAGGCCGCGCGCCAGAACGTGACGACAGCGGTCGTGCAGGACCCGACGGTCTATCCGGCCGAAGACGTGCTCAAGAAGATGACGCTGATGAAGCCGATGCCGGCCGAGATCTTGCGACTCGAAAACCGTCTGTGGTCGCAACTGAAGACCGGCCACTGATCGACTGAACGGGGCGGGCGTCCGCCCCGGAAGATGTGCGCGCCGCACCCAATTTTTAAAACGACGCGCCAGCCTTTAACGAGCCAGGTTCGTAGTACTGATATCTGCGAGTCGCCTTGCGCGCCCCGTGTGGGACAACTCGCGCCCGCGTTTTGCGAATACCTCATTTTGCGAAGCCGGGCAAGGACATGCCAGTGCCGCGATCGGAAAGGAACCCAGGTTACATCATGAATCCGACGTCCCCAGTCAACGCCTCAGAAGCCGCTCGCGCCGCCGCTGCGGCCAGCTCTCGCGACGCATTCGTGCGCATCGAGAACGTCGTCAAGAAGTTCGGCGACAGCGTCGCCGTCAACAACGTGAGCCTCGACATCGCCAAGAACGAGCTTTTCGCGCTGCTCGGCAGCTCGGGCTGCGGCAAGTCCACGCTTTTACGCATGCTCGCCGGGCTGGAGACGGCCACCTCGGGCAAGATTCTCGTCGACGGCGAGGACCTCGCGTCGCTTCCCCCGTATCGCCGCCCCGTCAACATGATGTTTCAGTCGTATGCGCTGTTTCCGCATATGAGCGTGGAGTCCAACGTCGCGTTCGGCCTCAAGCAGGAAGGCGTGCCGAAGAACGAGATCAGGGAGCGCGTGGCCGACGCGCTGAACCTCGTGCAAATGGGCCGCTACGCGAAGCGCAAGCCGCATCAGCTTTCGGGCGGTCAGCAGCAGCGCGTCGCGCTCGCGCGCTCGCTCGTCAAGCGCCCGAAGCTGTTGCTGCTCGATGAGCCCATGTCGGCGCTCGATAAAAAGATTCGCCAGAAGACCCAGCTCGAACTCGTGAACATCATCGAGAAAGTCGATGTCACCTGTGTGATGGTTACGCACGATCAGGAAGAGGCGATGACGATGGCCAACCGCCTCGCCGTGATGAGCGAAGGCTGCATCGTGCAGATCGGCGCGCCCGGGGAAGTCTACGAATTCCCCAATAGCCGCTTCTCGGCCGAGTTTATCGGCTCGACCAATCTGTTCGAAGGCAAGGTGGTCGAGGACGAACCCGATCACATCTACGTCGAGAGCGAAGACCTCGAAACGCGCATGTACGTGAGCCACGGCGTGACCGGGCCGCTCGGCATGCCGGTGGGCATCTCGGTGCGGCCGGAGCGCGTGCGCGTCACGCACGAGAAGCCGGGCACGCCGCACAACTGGGCGCGCGGCGTGGTCACGGATATCGCCTATATGGGCAGCTACTCGCTCTATCACGTGCGCCTGCCCGGCGGCAAGGTGGTCGTCTCGAACCTCTCCAGCTCGCACCTCATGAACGACAGTGCGCCGGCCTGGAACGACGATGTCTATGTCTCGTGGTCGCCCGCCAGCGGCGTCGTGCTCACGCAATAACGGAGATGCCGACATGAGTACGTCTTTGCCTTCCACTTCCGCCGCCCCGGGCGGCCAGGCACCGCGCGGCACGCTCGCGCGCCTGCTCTCGCGTATGTTTTCGCGCTTCGTGCCCTCGGGCCGCGCCACGGTGATCGGCATCCCGTTCCTGTGGCTCACGCTGTTCTTCGCGTTGCCGTTCGTGCTGGTGTTCAAGATCAGCTTCGCCGATCAGGCGATGAGCATTCCGCCGTACACGAGCCTGGCCGAGATGAAAGACGGCATGGTCCATTTTGCGCTGCAACTGGGCCACTATGCCTTCCTGCTGCAAGACAGCCTCTATGTCGCCACCTATATCAGCTCGCTGAAGATGGCGGCGGTCTCGACCTTCTTCTGTTTGCTGATTGGCTATCCCATCGCCTACTACATCGCGCGCTCGAATCCCGCCACGCGCAACCTGCTGATGATGGGCGTGATGCTGCCGTTCTGGACCTCGTTCCTGATTCGCGTCTACGCGTGGATCGGCATTCTCAAGGACGACGGCCTGCTCAATCACGCGCTCATGGCCATCGGCCTGATTCACTCGCCGCTGCGCCTCTATCACAGCGATGCGGGCGTCTATATCGGCATGGTCTATTCGTATCTGCCTTTCATGGTGATGCCGCTCTACGCGCACCTCGTGAAGATGGACCTCACGCTGCTCGAAGCCGCCTACGACCTGGGCGCGAAGCCCTGGGTCGCGTTCACCCGGATCACGCTGCCGCTGTCGAAAAACGGGATCATCGCGGGCAGCCTGCTGGTGTTCATTCCGGCCGTGGGCGAGTACGTGATTCCCGAACTGCTCGGCGGCGCGGACACGCTCATGATCGGCCGCGTGATGTGGGACGAGTTCTTCAACAACATGGACTGGCCGATGGCCTCCGCCGTGACCGTCGCGATGGTGGTGCTGCTGCTCGTGCCCATGGCGGTCTTTCAGTACTACCAGGTCAAGGAACTGGAGGAAAGCAAATGATCAAGCCCAACCGCACGCTTTCCATAAGCGTCCTCTCGCTCGGGTTCCTGTTCCTCTATATCCCGATCATCAGCCTCGTGGTGTACTCGTTCAACGAGTCGAAGCTCGTGACCGTCTGGTCGGGTTTCTCGCTCAAGTGGTATGCCGCACTGCTACAGGACGACGAATTGCTCACCGCCGCCTGGCTCTCGCTCAAGATCGGCCTGATGACCGCGTTCGCCTCGGTCGTGATCGGCACCTGGGCGGGCTTCGTGCTCGCCCGCATGGGCCGCTTTCGCGGCTTCACGCTGTTTGCCGGGATGATCAACGCGCCGCTCGTGATTCCCGAAGTGATCCAGGGCATCTCGCTGCTGCTGTTGTTCGTCGCGATGGAGCAGCTTCTCGGCTGGCCGAAGGGGCGCGGCGTGATCACGATGTGGATCGGCCACGTGATGCTGTGCGTTTCGTATGTGGCGATCATCGTGCAGTCGCGCGTGAAGGAGATGAACAAGTCGCTTGAAGAAGCCGCGCTCGATCTCGGCGCCACGCCTTTGAAAGTGTTCTTCGTCATCACGCTGCCGCTGATCTCGCAGGCGCTGCTCTCGGGCTGGCTGCTCTCGTTCACGCTTTCGATCGACGACCTCGTGCTCTCCGCATTCCTCTCCGGCCCCGGCTCGACCACGCTGCCGCTCGTGGTGTTCTCGCGCGTGCGCCTCGGCCTGAATCCGGAGATGAACGCGCTCGCCACGCTTTTCATCAGCGCGGTGACGATCGGCGTGATTGTCGTGAACCAGGCGATGGCCGCACGCGAGAGAAAGCGCATGCGCGACATGAAGATGGCCTTCGTGCAACCCGATCCCTCGGAAGCCCTGCAAGGCAGCAGCGTGCAGGGCGCGCCGGGCGGCGCGGTCGGCACGCCGCTCGGCCGGCGCGCGGCCTGAGCGAAGAAGTTCGCAGAAGCGGCGCGCGCGGCGCTCAAACCGCAGCGCGCGCCGCACGCAACGCCCCGCGGATCAAAAAGATCAATCAGAGGGCTGTCACACCGATGCGTTCGCAATAACGACCCATAAGGAGAATGACGATGAAGAAGAAGCTAATCTGTTTGCTGGTGGCCGGGGCATTGCCGGGGCTCGCCTTCGCGGACTCGACCAGCGAGCAGATCAAGGCCCTGCAGGCACAGTTGAACGCGCTGCAAAAAGAGGTGAAATCGCTCAAGAGCGAGATTGCGGCGTCGAACACCGGCGCGAAGGCATCGGCGAAGACCGCCACGGCATCCACTGGAGCGGCGGCCACCCCGCTTGCGGCAGCACCCGCCGTGGACATCTCCTCGCCCGACTACGGCAAGGCGCCGGCACATCTGACCAACGACGAAGTCGACCAGATGAAGCAGCAGATCGCGAGCCAGCAGATGAAGGTGGATTCGCTCACCGACGCGGCCACGACCGGCCCGCTCGCGGGCCTTTCGGTCACCGGTTATATCGACCCGACGTACATCTATAATCGCGCCCCCGGCAGCTCGTCGTTCCTTTTCGCGAACCACGAAAGTTCGTACAACTACTTTAACAGTACGTTCGGCGACCTCTACCTCGACATCAAGAAGACCTTCGGCGTCGGCCCGATGGCGCCTTCCGCCGAAATCACGCTCATGCCCAACCGCGGCAATGGCATCACGCTGCTGCAGAACGAGCGCGGCAGCATCGGCGGCAACATCCTGAACACGGCGGTCGTCACGGTGCCGGTGACCTCCACGGGCACGTTCGTGGCCGGCCTCATGCAGAGCTTCGGCGGCTACGAGGTGCAGCAGTCCAACCAGATGCTCACGCTCACCCACAACCTGCTCTACGACTTCTCGGACCCGGGCAGCTACGTGGGCGTGGGCTGGAACTACACGCCCAGCGGCAGCCAGTGGGCGTTCAAGTTCATGGTCGGCAACGAGCAGTACCGCACCTACGGCTCCGTCACGCAGACGGGCACGAACGCGCTGGGCGACCCCATCACGACGAGCAACAAGATCCCGACCTTCACGGCGCGCGCCGACTATACGTGGTCAAGCGCACTCGATATCGGCGGCTCGTTCAATGTCGGCCGCCAGACGCTGTCGAGCGCGATCGACCCGACGACCGGCCAGGCGGTCTATGGCCCGGGCGGCCAGGCATCGAGTTCGGGCGGCTACTTCTTCTTCGGCGAAGTCGACGCGAGCTACACGCTCGCGGACGTCCAGTACAACGCCGAACTCGACTACGGCCAGCAGCAGCGCGCCGCATTCAACGGCGGCAATGCGCAGTGGTATGGCCTCTCGCTGCTCGCGCACCGCAAGTTCTTCGTGCCGGTGGTGGGCCGCATGGGCGTGAGCGCGCGCTACGACGTGCTCGCCAATGGCAAGAACGGCGGCGGCGGTGGCGGCATCGCGCTCAACGGCAACGGCATGGACCCGTACAACGGCTTCGGCATCGGCTCGGACTGCCTCGCGAATTCGCGTGCCAGCGGCGGCTTCGGCTTCGAATGCCACGGCGCGACGCGCCAGGACATCGCGCTCGACGTGCTGTTCTATGCGACGCAGCAGATCACCGTGAAGGTCGAATACCGCCACGACTGGGCCACGCAGAAGGTGTTCCTGCGCGAGGACGGCTCGTATAGCAAGAGCAACGACCTGCTGGGCGCGCAGTTCATCTACTCGTTCTGACGAGTGCGCAGCGGGCGGCAAATTGCGGCCTGCCGCCCGCATGCTTTTGTACGCTTTCGCCATGCTCAAATTCGCCGATCAACCTCATGCGCCGTCGTGGTACGCGGCCACCGTCAACGACACGACCCGCCACCCCGTGCTGCAAGGCACGCTGGACGCCGACGCCTGCGTGATCGGCGCGGGCCTCACTATCGAATGAAGGATCTGCTCCAAGGTCTGTTCACATATGACACTCGATCTCGACACCCAGGCGGACCTGCTCGCCCGCCACTCGTATTACGAAGCCACCGCCACGCGCCCCGCCGTCGACGACCACGTGCTGGAGGGCGTGATCGACGCGGACGTGTGCGTGATCGGCGCCGGCTTCGCGGGCCTTTCGGTGGCGCTGGAGTGCCGCGCGCGCGGGCTCTCGGTCGCGGTGCTCGATGCGCACCGGCCCGGCTGGGGCGCATCGGGGCGCAACGGCGGCCAGACGCTGGTGGGCTTCGCAAAGGACGAGGTGCTCGAAAAGCAGCTTGGCGAAGCGGGCATTCGCGCGGCATGGGCGCTCTCCATCGCGGGCGTGGGGCTCGTGCGCGAACGCATCGCACGCTACGGCATCGATTGCGATTTCACATCGGGCTACGTGACGGTCGCAACCAGGCCGAAGCGCGTGCCCGACCTGCGCGCGTGGATGGACGCCGCGCGCACGCGCTGGGGCCACGACAAGCTCGAATGGCTCGACACCGACGCCACGCGCGCCCGCGTGAATTCGCAGCGCTATCTGGCGGGCGTCCACGACCCCGTCTCGGGGCATCTGCATCCGCTCAAGTATTGTCTCGGCCTGGCAGAAGCCGCGCGCAACGAAGGCGCCCGGCTCTTCGCGCACTCGCGCGTGCTCGACGTAGTGCGCGGCGCGCGGCCCGTCGTGAAGACCACGCGCGGCGAGGTGCGCTGCCGCTTCGTGGTGTCGTGCTGCAACGCCGCGCCGGGCGGCGTGCTGCCCGCGCCCATTGCGGCGCGCATTGCACCCATCGCCTCTTACATCATCGCGACCGCACCGCTCGGGCGCGCACGCGCCAACGCGCTCATTCCCGGCCGCGCCGCCATTTGCGACAACAACTTCTTTCTCGACTACTTCCGTCTTTCCGCCGACGACCGCTTGCTGTTCGGCGGCCGCGCCGATTCGACGGGCGCCCCGCCCGCGCAACTCACCGAGTCGATGAAGCGGCGCATGACCGGCGTGTTTGCGCAACTCGAAGGTGTGAGCGTGGAATATGCGTGGGGCGGTTTCGTGGATGTCACGCGCAATCGCGCACCGGACTTCGGCGCGGTCGATCCGAACTATTACTACGTGCAGGGCTTTTCCGGGCACGGCGTGGCGCTCACGGGCATCGCGGGGCGTGTCGTTGCTCAGGCCATTACGGGCGAGCGCGCATCGTTCGATCTGTTTTCACGCGTGCGTCATGCGCGTTTTCCGGGCGGACCCGCGTGGCGCAGGCCCACGCTTGAGATCGGGATGATGTATCACCGGGTGATGGAGATGTTTTGAGGGGCGCCAGGCGCATCATGCCTGGCGTGCTAAAGCATCGCCCTCAACACGCCCGCCAGCGTCGCCATGAGCGTATCCGAAGCCTCGGGCGTCGCTTCCGCGTAGCCGAGCAGGAAGCCGTTATAGCGCACGCGTTCGTGCCCATTCTCCCCATCGCCGCCATCGCGACCATCCGGGCCATCGAGACAAAACGCACTCAGCGGCGAAAGCGCAAGACCGTGCTTGCGCGCCGCCTCGCTCACGGCCACATCGCTGACCGGCACATCCAGACGCACGCTCAGGTGCATGCCACCCGCATCGGCGGACACGGTGATGAGCCCAGCCAGATGCTTTTCGATCGCGGCCACGAGACCATCGCGGCGCGTCTCATAGAGCTTGCGCATGCGGCGCAGATGACGCGCGTAGCGGCCGCTTTCGATGAAGTCCGCGAGCGCCGCCTGTTCGGCCACGCGGCCCTGGCGCATGAGCGTGCGGTGCGCCATCGCCACCTGCGCCACCACCTGGCGCGGCACGATCATGAAGCCAATGCGCAGCGCCGGAAAAAGCGTCTTGCTGAAGGTGCCCAGATAGATCACGGGCGTATCGTCCGCGAGGCCCTGGATCGACGGCAGCGGCGGGCCGTCGTGGCGCAGCTCGCTGTCGTAGTCGTCTTCGATGATCCACGCGCCGCACGCGCGCGCGTGCTCGATCAGCGCAAGCCGCCGCTCCAGGCTCAGCACGCAGCCGAGCGGATATTGATGCGAGGGCGTGAGATACACGAGACGCGGCGGCGCCTCGCGCCAGTCCGCTTCGCGCGCGGCCATGCCCGCGGCGTCCACCGGCACCGGCACGAGCATGAGCCCTGCCGCCAGCATCGCCACGCGCGCGCCAAGGTAGCCGGGGTTTTCGATCCAGACGCGCTCGCCTGCGTCCGCGAAAAAGCGCGCGCACAAGTCGAGGCTCGTTTGCGTGCCATCGGTGATGAACACCTGATCGCGCTGGCAACGCACGCCGCGCGAAACGCGCACGTATTGCGCGATGGCCTGGCGCAACGCCGGCAGGCCTGCGCTATCGCCATAGCCCAGTTCGCTCGCGTCGACCTCGCGCATGGCGCGCTCGACGGCCGTGCGCCACTGAGCGAGCGGAAAGGCATCGAGTGCAGGCGTGCCTGGCCGCAATGCCGTCGCGCCGTCGCCCGACGCGCGGCGTGGCGGCAGCTCGCACACGCGGCGCGAAAGGCTCTGCGCCGTCTCGTCTTCATGTGGCGGCACGCGCGCGGGCGGCGGCGCCACCGCGGGTTTCACGCCGTTGACGATGGAGCCATGCCGCGTGGCCGTGACGAAGCCCTCTTCCACCAGCCGCTCATAGGCGTAGAGCACCGAATTGCGCGCGATGCCAAGCTCTTCGGCCAGCGTGCGGCTCGAAGCGAGGCGCGTGCCGCACACGATATCGCCGTCGAGAATCGCGCGGCGCAGGCTCTCGTAGAGCAAGTCCTGTTGCGTGAGCCGGCGCGAAGCGCTCGTGCGCGCGCGGCGCTCGTAGTCGGCCATCATCAGCGCGTAGTCCAATTTCGTGGCTCCATGGTTTGTGGCTTGGGTGGGGCTAACAATGGTGCCACAAATCCCTTACTCTAGATGCCTGTACCGCGTTTTTGCAGGCGACGTCGCTAGTGAATTGCAGTGGGCTCTGGTATTTCGCGTTTCCTTGTTTTCGTGGTGGTCTATTAGCGTTGCCCCTGTGCGGGGCGGCACCTACTTTTCTTTGCCGCGGCAAAGAAAAGTAGGCAAAAGAAAGCCGCTCACACCGCTAGTGTGACGCAGTACACCACTCGCCTTTAATCGGAGCGGTTCCGGAGCGTCTGTCATCACGCGCCGTATAACGGAGTGACTAAGGACTCATTCCTCCGGCGGCGCTACGCGCGCCGTGGGGCATAACCCCACACCATGGGGATGCATGCGAATAGATAGGATGCCTGCGTATTCGAATGCTTGTACAGTACCGGTGGTTTCCCTTGCATACCCGACCGCTGCGCGCGTAGCGAGCAGCGGGATGTGCGGGCCCTTTGTCACTATGTTTGAAGGTGCGAGATGACGGATGCCCCGGAACCACTTCGATTAACGGCAAGAGGTGGACGGCGTCACACTAGCGGTTTGAGCCGCTTTCTTTTGCCTACTTTTCTTTGCGGCTGCAAAGAAAAGTAGGTGCCGCCCCGCACAGGGGCAACGCTAATAGACCGACACGAATACAAGGAAACGCGAAAACCGCAAAAAAGCAAAAGCAGCGCGGCTGCGCCAGCACCGCCACAAACACACAAACCAAAGGAGAACGAACTTGAATCCAACGATCCACGTGCGCCCCGTCACGCCTGCCGACTACGACGCATGGCGCCCGCTCTGGGACGGCTATAACCGTTTCTATGGCCGCTTTGGCGCGACCGCGCTGCCCGAGACGCTCACGCAAACCACGTGGACGCGCTTCTTCGACGGCTACGAGCCCATGCACGCCTTCATCGCGCTGCAAGACGAGCGCGTGGTCGGCCTCGTGCACTTCCTCTACCACCGCAGCACCACGCTCGACGGCCCGATCTGCTATTTGCAGGATCTCTTCACGAGCGAGGACACACGCGGCAAGGGCGTGGGGCGCGCGCTGATCGAGGCGGTCTATGCGCACGCGAAGGCAGCGAACTCCGCGCGCGTCTACTGGCACACGCACGAGACGAATCTCACGGCCATGCGCCTTTACGACGGCGTAGCGGAAAAGCCGGGCTTCGTCATGTACCGCAAGAACGTGTAAGTCGCGTGCGGCTTCAAATACGGCCTCAAGCGCAACTTCAAGTACGGCTTCGAAAGCAACCTCATTCGAGATCGCTCACGAGCGACTTGCGCACTTCGCCATCGATGATCGCATCGGGCACGCGATAGTTCGGATGATCGCAGCCGATGCTGAGCGCCGCGCCTTCGTGCAGGCGCTTTTTCATCTGCGGCGTGAGTTCGAAGCGCACGAAATGCACCGCCGAGGTTTTCTCGGCGTTGTCGCGTTCGAGGTCCTCGTCGGCGATCGCGTAGACGGGCGGCTCGCCCTCCACTTGCAGAAATACGCGGTCTTCGATGCCGATGAGCCGCGCAAGCGCCGCGCGACGCTCGATCTCGTTCTCATATTCGATCTGCATCGTGGCCTTCAGGTTGCTGCCGTCCGGCACGAGCGGCAGATACGCGTCGAGCTCGCCCTGGATGCCCTCTTCCTCGAAGATCTTTTCGATGTGCAGCATCTCCTGGATCTGATAGCGGATCGTCGCTTCGTCCTCGAAGAGAAAGATAAGGTGATTGCCCAGCGCCACGGCGCGGCGCTTCTTGTGCTCGATGATGCGGTTGCGCACCTCGGTGCGCTGCTTCGCATAGGCTTCCAGCGAGAGCAGCGAATTTCTTGCGATCGTCATCAAATTGGCCTCATGCGTGAATATTTCAGGGTCCACAACGCAAAACCCGCGCAAAACCCGCGCAGAAGCCGCGCCGGACCCATTTACATGGTTATCCTCATCAAATTCCGTAAGCGCGGCGCAGCAACGTAAGCGGATGCGCAAGCGGCGGTCCACCCTGCGCGCCACCAAGCTTGTTCTCGTCGATGCCCTGCTCGATGTGATGACCCGCGAGCTGGCAATCCGAGGAGATGAAATCGGGTTCGCCCTGCGCCATCTGCTTGAATACGGGCGTGCCGATCTTCATGGCCATCGCGTGAAATTCCTTTTTCACGCCGAACGTGCCCGCGTGTCCAGAGCAGCGCTCGACCACGTTGACCTTGGTTTCCGGCACGAGCGAAAGCAGGTCGGACGTCTTGCGGCCGATGTTCTGCACGCGAGCGTGGCAAGGCACGTGATACGAGACATTGCCAAGCGGCGTGCGGAAATCGGTCTTGAGCAGGCCGTCGCGATTGCGCGCCACGAAGTACTCGAACGGGTCCCAGAACGCCTCGCTCACGGCGCGCGTGTCGGCGTCGTCGGGGAACATCAGCGGCAGCTCGTGCTTGTACATCAGCACGCAGCTCGGCACCGCGCCCAACAGCGCATAGCCTTCGCGCGCGTACTGCGCGAGCACCGGCATGTTCTCGGCCTGCTTCTTCGCCACGCCTTCGAGGTTGCCCTGTTCGAGCAGCGGCATGCCGCAGCACGCCTCGGTCTTTACCAGCACGTAGGGAATGGCGTTGTGGTCGAGCACCGCCAGCAGATCGTGGCCGATGCCCGGCTCGTTGAAGTTCACGTAGCAGGTGGCGTAGATCGCGACCTTGCCCGGCGTGCGCTCGCCGTCGCGCACTTCGTTCGCCGTGGCCTTGCGTGCTGCGCTGCGGAACTTGCGCGCCGCGAACGAGGGCAGCCACGCGCGGCGGTCCACGCCGAGCGCGTCTTCCATCACGGCGCGCATCGCCTTCGTGCCATTCACCGCGTTGACGGTTTGCGTGACCACGGGAATGCCCGCGAGATGGCCGAGCGCGTCGGTGTTCGAGAGCACGCGGTCGCGCAGTTGCACTTCGCCGTTGCGGTAATGAATAGCCTTCGCGCGCAGCATCAGATGCGGAAAATCCACGTTCCACGGATGCGGCGGCACATAGGGACACTTCGTCATGTAGCAGAGGTCGCACAGATAGCACTGGTCGACCACTTTCGAAAACTGGGCCTTGTCGACGTCGTGGGCTTCGCCGGTATCGGTTTCGTCGACGAGATCGAAGAGCGCGGGAAACGCGCCGCAAAGCGAGACGCATCGGCGGCAGCCCGCGCAGATATCGAACACACGCGCAAGCTCGGTGTCGAGCTTTGCCTGGTCGTAGAACGCTTCGGACCGCCAGTCGAGCGGGTGGCGAGTCGGCGCTTCGAGACTGCCTTCCTTGTGGGGCATGACGTCTCCGGTTCTAGTTGTTTCTTCTGGTTATTAGGGTGCGTTCGCGCGTCGGCACGCGCGAACGATGCGCCTGTGACCCTGCTACCTAGTCGGCGAGGACTTCCAGCGCCTTCGTATAACGGTTCGCGTGGCTGCGCTCGGCCTTGGCGAGCGTCTCGAACCAGTTGGCGATTTCGTCGAAGCCTTCGTCGCGCGCGACTTTGGCCATGCCTGGGTACATATCGGTGTATTCGTGCGTTTCGCCCGCAATCGCCGATTGCAGATTCAGACGCGAACTGCCGAACGGCAGGCCCGTGGCCGGGTCGCCAACGGCTTCCAGATACTCGAGGTGGCCGTGCGCGTGGCCGGTTTCGCCTTCGGCGGTCGAGCGGAACAGCGCGGCAACATCGTTCTGGCCTTCCACATCGGCCTTGGCCGCGAAATAGAGGTAGCGGCGATTCGCCTGCGATTCGCCCGCGAAGGCGTCCTTGAGGTTTTGTTCCGTCTTCGAGCCTTTGAGCTGTGCCATCTATGCCTCCTTCGATCTTCCGGATTTGGGGGGACGCGGCGCTGCGCATCTTCGTGCGGTGCAGCAGGACATGAGCGCGGACTACGCCGCTCTATCAATCTAGGAAATGTCGTTTGCGTTCCCAATTGTGATTTTCAATCCCGCCGATAGCCGCCCGACCGATCGACCTTTGGCCGAACTTTGACCGAACTTTGACCGACCGTTCAGCCGGCCGATTCATCACTCCGGCGACGTCGTGCCGCATGAGCCGAAAGCCTTATGCGGCGGGCCCTTGCGGCCGGTTCGTCCCAGTATCTGAATAAACGCCTTGAACACCGATCCATCCGACCTACACTAAGACTTCGGCCAGATTCGCGCGCCCGCCCAGCGCGCCCTTTCGAAGCCATCTCGGAGCTCATATGCGATTGACCATTCTAATCAACGGTTCGGACCCGACCGTGAATCATGACTATGCCGTGCTCTGGCTCGACACCGACCAGCAACGCTGGTCGCGCGAGTCGCACGAAGGCATCGACCTCCCCGCCTGGGGCGAGATGCGTGATGCAAATGGTGTAACGGCGCTCTGCGCGCCGCTCGACGATTCTCCCCTCTGTACCCTGCGCGGCCTGCACGTGAACCGCCGCCAGGAAATCAGCTCGGCGCACGGCGATGCCACGTGGGAGCGCGAAACCTCGCACGCGCACATGGAAGGCCAATGGCGTCTGCAGGCCGTGGACCGCCAGACGGTCCGCGCCGAAAACGCGCTGTTCGCTGGATAAAGCTGGTTAAGGCTGGTTAAAGGCATCGCGCCAGGCCAGCGAGTTTCACCCCTCCGCCTCTCTCGTCTTGCGGCGCCGCCTTTCGGGCGGCGCCGCATTGTTTTTGGCCGCGTCCGAGTTGCGCGTCCGAGTTGCGCGTCCGAGTTGCGCGTCCGAGTTGCGTGCATGAGTTGTGCGTCTGAGCGCTCGTGAGTTGCTCATATAAGTTACGCGCATGAGTCAGGCACGCTCGCGCCCGCTATACTTTCACGCCCTTACACGTCCTTTCAGGAACGCAACGATGCACACGACACGTGCTGCTCGCGCGCGCCTAACCATTCCCGACCCGCCGATTTGCCGATTTCGATGAAGAAGCTGTTTGCCTGCCTCGCCATGGCCCTTGCCGGCCATGCATTCGCCGCACCCGCCGCGTCCGCCACTTCCACAGCTTCCACCTGTGCCCAGTTCGTTCCCGACGGCCAGTTCCCCACGCTCACCAACCAGCGCATGGCGCCGAAGACGCACATGCTTTGCTATTCCGATTACGTGGTGCTGCACTCGGGCGTCACGCACGGGCCGCTCTGGTCGGCGGAGCACATCACGCGTGACCACCTCGAAGCCGCGAAGGACATGACGCGCACGAACCGCTTCTTCGAAGACGATCGTCTGCCCGAAGGCGAAGGCGCGACGCTCGCCGACTACAAGCGCAGCGGCTTCGATCGCGGCCACATGAGTCCCGCGGGCAACCGCTGGAACCCGCAGGCGATGGCCGAATCATTCTCGCTCGCGAACATCGTGCCGCAGAACCGCGAGAACAATCAGCGGCTGTGGTCGCATATTGAAACGGCGGTGCGCAAGCTCGCGACGAAATACGGCGACGCCTATGTCGTGACCGGACCGCTCTTCACGGGGGCGCAATTGCAGACGATCGGCGCGTCGCGCGTGCTGGTGCCCACGCAAATCTTCAAGGTGGTGTACGTGCCTTCGCAGCAGCTCGCGTTCGCCATCGTCGCCAGCAATACGAGCGTCGACCACTACGAAGTGCGTTCGGTGCGCGATCTCGAAGCGCAAAGCGGCATTGCGTTCCCGGGCATTCCCGCGAATGTGGCCGCGCAAACGAAGGTGTTGTTCAACGGCGGCGCATTCGCCGTGCGCAAATGGGGCTGGTAGGGATCGACAAGAGTAGGGCGTGACGCGGCGCTCTCGCGCGCCACGCCCATGTGGCCCATGTGGCCCATGTGGCCCATGTGGCCCATGTGGTCCGTGTAGCCGTGTAGCCGCGTAGCCGTGCAACGGCGGGCGGCTCGCGCAACGCCGCCCACCGCTACAGATCGAGCCGCGAGACCTTCGAGCCTTCGAGCGACGCGCCGGCCATCAGGCCCGCGTTGGTGAGCACGAAGGCCTCGACCGGATTGACGGCCGTGGTCGTATCGACCTGCCCGTTCACACCCATCTTCACGAGCGCGACGGTGGCATCCGCGCCCGCCTTCCAGCCGCTGCTACGCTTGAAGCGCTCGAATGCGCCCCGGGTCATGAACGCATAGAAAACGGCCCGCGACTGCGCGCCAATCTGGAAGCCGAGCGAGCCTGCCGTCGTGCTGAAGTAACCCACCGTGCGGCCACCGGTGCGCAACGCGCCGCGCCCGTACTCGCCACCTATGCCAACGGCCGCGCCCACCACCTCGGGAAACACCAGCACGGCGGCGGACTTGCCGATCAGTTCGCGCGAGCCCTTCACCGTGCCATAGAGACGCGCCAGCGCGGCATCGACATTGGCGTCGATCTCGCTGCGCAAGCGGGCGTTCTTTTCGGCGGCTTCGGTAGCTTCGGCGGCGTTAGCGGCGTTGGCGCTGCTGCCGGGGCCCGTCACCGTGCAGGCGCTCAACACCGTGAGCCCCGCCAGCGCCGCCAGCGATACGGCGCTACCGCCGGTTGCAAGAAATTGCCTTCTGTTCATTTTGCTTCGCATTCCCATTCAACTACGGCTGCTTGCGCGGCAATTGCGCGACGGGATCCACCGGTCTGCCGTTCTCGCGCACTTCGAAGAGCAGCGCGCCGACGCCCGCCGCATCCGCGCCGCTGGTCGCGATCTGCTGGCCCAGCTTCACGGTATCGCCCTGCTTCACGAGCAGCCTGCCGTTGCGGCCATAGGCAGTGATCAGGTGCGCGTTGTGCTTGACGATGACGAGCTTGCCGTAACCCTTCATGCCGCTGCCGGCATACATCACGCGCCCCGCAGCAGCAGCCTTCACGGGCGCGCCCGCCGCGCACGCGATGACGATGCCGCGCAATTTGCCCGGCGCGAACGGCGTGACGACGCTCCCGCTCACCGGCCAGGCGAGGCGCGCGTTGGCGTGCGCAGCGGCAGCGGGCTGCGCGGGCGCACTGGAGGCCGAAGAGGCCGAAGATGTCGAAGACCCGGGCGCGGAAGCGACCGGCCGTGAAGGCGTCGTCGGCGCGGAGGGGGCTGTTGACGCGAGTGCCGCCGAAGAAGACGCGGTGGCCGGCGCCGGTGGTGAGGCGGGCGCCGCCAGGCTTTTCGCGGGGAGCGTTGCAGGAGTCGCGGCGGGTGTCGCCGTTGCAGGTGCCGTTGCCGAAGCCTTCGTGGGCGGCGCGACGCGCAACAGTTGCCCCACTTTCACCATGCCCGAGGCGGGAAGCTTGTTCCAGGCGGCGATATCGGCGGCGCGTTGCTTGTGGGCGGCGGCGATGCGGCTGAGCGTGTCGCCAGCCTTGACGCAATAGAAATCGGCGGCGGCGCTGGACGGCGGCACTTCGGCAACGATGGCCGGCGCAGGCGTTTCGATCGGCGTTTCGGTCGGGGTGGACGAAGGCGCGGCGGCTTCACTGGCGGCAGCCGAAGCGTCGTCACCCTGGGATGCTGTCGAATGCCACGGCGTGACCGTGCAGGCGCCCAGCATCGCGACCGATGCGGCGGCAATCGCCATCGCGCACGCGTGCGCGGCGAGCGGTAAGCGCAGAGTTCGCATCGTCAGACTCACTGGCCGATCGTGCGTGCCGTGCGTGCCGTGCGTGCCGTGCCGATCGACCTCGTTCCGTGCCTCGACCGCAGCCACGGCGCCGACGATTTCGGCACCCTTGTCTAGAATTCCCATGACGCGCTCCTTGTTCGACCTGCAGGGATGCCTGCGCCGCGCGGCGCAGGTGCGTCATGATCATGGGTTTGCCGCGAAGCGCAGCGGATTCGCGAGCCAGTTCTGACTCACGTCAATATGAACGACGCGCGGCGCGGCGCCCGTAAAAGACATTCGATGACGTAGCGAGCCGCGTCCCGGCTTTTTATAATGCGAGCCCGCGCCGCGCGGCCTCGCGCCACTCGTGCCGCTCGCGGCACATCACGCTGCATCATGCTCAAGGAGGAACTGAAGGTGTTCGACGCATACGCAAACGACGATGACGTCCTGAACGTACAGGGCGACGCACTCACGCTCACGAACGGCGCCACGCGCGTGACGCTTTCCGGCTCGCTCGAATTCACACGCGACAAGCGCGGCCTGGCCGCCGCGCTCGCGCTGAAGGCCGCGCTCGACAGCGTGGTCGCGAAACTTCAGGCCGACCCGCACCTGCCCGCGCAGGTCAAGGACGAGCCGGACGCGAAGCCCGGCGTCGTCGACAACCCGTTCAACTGATCGCCGCGCGCGCCGCCGCAGTGCGCGGCGCGCGCCGGCAATGCTTCAAAACGGCTTGCCTTCGCTCGTCTTCCACGCGGGCATGAGGGTGTTGGACGGCAGCGTTTCGTCGAGCAGCTTCTTCGCGCTCGCGGCCCCCGCAATGGGCAGCCCGGTCGGATCGATGGCGCCGATCTGCGCGAGCACCGAAGCCTGGTCCCAATAAATGTGCTCGTTATAGAGCTTGCTGCCGCGAAAGCAGATTACGGCGAGCATCGGCACCTCGAAGTACTTGCCGGTGGGCGCCAGCCCCGGCAGCAGCCAGTCGATCTCGCGATCGTGCGTGCAGCAGAAGATGAACTCGTCCACCACGCGGTCCGAGCCGATCGTGCGCGAGATCGGAATCAGGCGCGTATCGGCGGGATTCGAATGCACGAAGTGGTGCGTGTAGAAGCGCTTGAGCTCGTCGTGGCCCACGCCGCCCGTCATCGTCGGGATATGGTTGACGTAGGGCTGCGCGACCATCGTCGGCATGACGTCGCTGGGGTTGCGCGTGACGAACTCGTGGTAGCAGTGCTCTTCCCACAGCGCGTTGAAGTCGTAGATGGGGCCGAGCACGCGCCGCAGCATCGCGAGCGAGCGCGAGTACGCCATCATCGCGGCGGGCTTGTCGTATTGGGGCCGCGCGGGCGCGGCGAACGCGTGATCGCAGCCCGCATACGTGTAGAGCTCGACGCCCGGTTTGTCCGCCAGCGCGGTTTCGATGCGCGTGCACGAGGCCGCGTCGCACCAGCCGTCTTCCGCCGCGAAGTGCAGCATGAGCGGGCAGCGGATCGTGCCCGCTTCGTCCAGGTGGTTTTCGAGCGCCACGGCGTAATAGCCGATCGCGCAATCGACGTCGGTGCGCGCCGCCGCCAGATACGCAAGCCGCCCGCCCAGGCAGTAGCCGAGCGCTCCCACCTTGCCGCGCTGCGAGGGATGCGCGCGCAGCGCGGCCAGCGTCTGCGCGACGTCGTCCATCGCGAGGTCGGCGTCGAAGCGGTCGTACAGGTCGAGCGCCTTCGCCATGTCGGCGCCCTCGTAGCCCAGATCGACGCCGGGCTCCAGCCGCCAGAAGAGGTCGGGCACCATCACCACGTAGCCTTCTTCGGCGTAACGGTCGGCCGTCGCGCGCATGGACGCGTTCACGCCGAAGATCTCCTGCAGCAGCACGAGGCCCGGGCCGCTGCCTTCCGGCGGCAGCGCCGTGTAGGCGCGGAATTCGCCGCCGTCGCGCGACTTCACCTGGGTCCATTGTTCGTTCATGGGCTTGTCTCCTCCTCTCCTTGTGATGGGCCGAGGGTGCGCGCTGCGCGCACCCGGTGAAGGCTTATGCCGCCACGCCGAAGCCGCCCGTGGCCGCGAGCGGCGGCAACGCGGATTCGCCGCGTATCCATGCGTGAT
Organism: Paraburkholderia tagetis; assembly: GCF_022213065.1. Lineage (GTDB taxonomy): Bacteria > Pseudomonadota > Gammaproteobacteria > Burkholderiales > Burkholderiaceae > Paraburkholderia > Paraburkholderia tagetis. The sequence continues at coordinate 74,585 of NZ_JAKLJA010000016.1, read as the reverse complement.
TCGCAAGCTCGGCCATTTCGCGGTCGCCGCGGCTGTCGCCGTAGGCGTAGAGCGTCGCGGGCGCGTGCTGGCCCCACCATGCGCGCAGCCGCGCGACCTTTTCCGGGCCCCAGCAATTGCGGCCCGCGAGCCGCCCAGTGTAGACCCCATCGCGCCACTCCAGCTCGCTCGAGAGCACCGTGCCGATGCCCACGCTCGGCGCCCACATGCGCAGATACACCGATGGCGACGCGCTCACGAGCACCACCTCGTGCCCGAGCGCCTGGTGCTCGCGAATGCGCGCGAGCATTTCGGGACGCAGCAAGCCGGGCAGGCGCGTGTCGACGAAGCGCTGCGCGGCGGCTTCGAGCGCCGCGCGGCGCACCGGGCCGAGCGCCGCGTACAGGAAGCGCGCCTTGGTGCGGCCCCGCTCGGCCCAGCCGGGCGCGATGCCGGCGAGCCACGGCAGGCAGCGCAGCACGGCGAGCGAAAAGCGGGCACCGCCGGCGGCATCGAGCATGAAGGCGCGAAAACTATCGGACGTGGTGATGGTGCCGTCGAAATCGAAGGCGGCTACGACGCGGTCGTTCATTTGAAGCGGGATCGAAAAACGCCACGGTCAGGGGCGAGGGGTTATGGGTAGCGAGGCAAACGCGCCGTCCAGCTCCGGCCAGGCCAGCAGCGCAAGCTCGTTGCAAGCCGGCGTCATTGTCGACGCAAACGGCGCGCTGCCGCAATGGCGCGGCGCTTGCCCCGCGCGCGGCCCCCACGCGCATCGCGCCTTCGGCACACAACACACAATAGAAGCGAAGCGCGGCGGCGCCGTACAGGACCAAGCCCTGGCGGTACTAGCGCGCGAGCCTCACCAGCCGCGCGCCGTGAACCGCCGTCAACGCGACGGCAATCCAGATCGGCACATACGTGCCCAGTTCGCGCAGCCCGAACGGCTCACGCAGCAGCACCACGGAGACGATCACGAGCAGCACCGGCTCGACATAGCCGAGGATGCCGAACAGCGCCATCGGCAGCAGGCGGCTCGCCTTCAGATAGCACGCGAGCGCCACGGTGCTCAGCACGCCGAGCCCTGGCAGCAGCATCCACGCCAGCAGCTTATGCGAGCCGAGCAGCGCGAGCGAGCCGCCCGTGCGGACCTCGATGGCGGCCACGGGCAGCAGCAAAATCATTTCGATCGAGAAGGTCACGAGCGAATCCGCGTGGATCTTGCGGCGCAGCACGAAGTACGGCGGATAGCCGAGCGCGACGAGCAGCGTCGGCCACGAGAACGCGTGCGTCACCCAGAGTTCGTGCGCGACGCCCACGGCCGCGCACGCCACGGCGATCCATTGCAGCGCTTCGAGCCGCTCGTGGTAGTAGTAGCGCCCCACCAGCACCATGACGAGCGGCAGCATGAAATAGCCGAGCGACACTTCGAGCAGGCGTCCGTGCAACGGCGCCCAGAGGAACACCCATAACTGCATGCCGAGCAGCGCGGCGCTTACCGCGAGCATGAGCGCGATGCGTGGTTCCCTGAACGCGCGCGCCACCAGTTGCCCGAGTTGCGGCGCGCGCGAGCGCAGGACCACCAGTGCGAGCGCGCCGGGCGCGGTCCAGATCACACGCCAGGCGAAGATGTCGAGCCCATCGAGCGGCGCGAGCAGCAGGGTATAGGCGGACATCAGCGCGAACAGCGCGGACGCGCTCACGGAAAGCGTAATGCCGCGCCTGGGCTCGTAAGTATTCACCGGCATGGCAAGGCGCTACGCGGGCGGCGAAAAAACGGGGCGCGAATGGAGGCGCTAAAGGCCGCAGGGGCAAACCAGGCAAAAGGCACGGCGAACCGCGTGACGGCCGCCATGAAAAGCCCGAGGGGCGCTGGAAAAAGCGTTGTCATTTGAATCGGCTATTGAATAAAAGGCGGCTTGCGAAGCCACGCTGTCAGGCGAAGTGTAATGCGCCGTGCGCCCCGACGGTGGGCCGGGCACGCGCAATGCGACGTCTGCCCGAGCAGCGAGATCCGCAATTTAGTCCGTGAAATGCCTGCGGCAATGGACTAGAACGTAAATCTTGCTACGGAGCCGAGCCGCCCTGCGGCCGCGCGCGCGAACCAGGCTTTTGAACCAGGCATTCGGCGCACCGGCCGCCAGCCGTCCAACGCACAACAGGAGTGAGTGCGCATGACCCCATCCGCGTCCCGTCCCAACCCGCAGCAGAACGCCCTGTCAGGCTTCCCCGCCGATTTTGCCGCCGCGGTCCGTGCGGGTCTTACCCACGCGCCGCAGAAAGAATTGCCTTCGAAGTACCTATACGACGAAGTCGGCTCGGCGCTGTTCGAAGTCATCACGGTGCTGCCCGAATACGGTGTCACGCGCTCCGAAGAGCGCCTGCTCACGCGCTACGCCACCGAAATCGTCGAGGCGCTGCCTGCCGACGTCATCGTCGCCGAACTCGGCAGCGGCAGTGGCCGCAAGACGCGCCGCATTCTCGAAGCGCTCTCGCGCAAGCGCCCCACCTCGCCCACCTCGTATTGCCCGATCGAAATCTCGCGCAGCGCCTTGCAACTGTGCCGGCGCGAGCTGGCCGACATCGAGCGCATCTCCATCGTCGGCTACGAGCGCGACTATCTGGCCGGGCTTGCCGAGGTGAGCCGCCAGCGCAAGGACGGCGAGCGCCTGTGCGTGCTCTTTCTCGGCAGCACGATCGGCAATTTCGCGCGCCTCGCGGCCACGCGCTTTCTGCGCGACATCCGCGCGATGCTGCGCCCCGGCGACACGCTCCTGCTCGGCACCGACCTCGTAAAGCCCGTGCCCACGCTGATCGCCGCCTACGACGACGCCGTCGGCGCGACTGCGGCGTTCAACCTGAACCTGCTCGCGCGCATCAACCGCGAGCTCGACGGCGACTTCGACCTGCACGACTTCGAGCACGTCGCGCGCTTCAATCCCGATGCGCGCAGCGTCGAGATGCATCTGCGCGCGAGGCGTCATGTCTCGGCGCGCGTCGGCGCGGCGCGGCTCGCGGTCGAACTCGAGGCGGGCGAGACCATCTGGACCGAAAGCAGCCACAAGTACCACGCCGACGAAATCCCCGCGATCGCGGCCGATGCGGGCTTCGAATGCGCGCGGCAGTGGGTCGAGAAAGAGTGGGGATTCGCGGAAAGTTTGCTGGCCGCGGCGTGAGGGAGCAGGCAAGCAAGCCGCAAACAAACATCAAACAAGCACGCAAGCAAAAAGGCGGAGCGCTTTTCGGGGCGCCCCGCCTTTCGTTTCCGTGCGCGGACTCAGTGCTGCTCGAAACGCTCGTAGCGCTTCTCGGTGTAGCGCTCCTCGCTCTCCACCGAGCTCACGCGCGCTGCGGGCGGGCCGTGGCGCAGCCACGAGAGCATGCGATCCACCTGATTCGCCGTGCCCTGGATCACGGCTTCCACGGAGCCGTCCTCCCGATTCGCGACATAGCCGCGAATACGCAGCGCGTGCGCCTGGCGCACCGTCGCGTGGCGAAAGCCCACGCCCTGCACCGTTCCGCGCACGTGCACGTAGTACGTTTCGAGGCGTGCATCCAGATCCGGTTCGCTCATCGTTCAATCTCCCTTTGCAGTGTTTTCCGCAGTGGTTCCCGCAGTGGTTCCCGCAGTGTTTCCCGCAGTGGTTCCGTTACGCCCGGCATTGTAGACGCCACGGCACGCGGGCGTCGTCGCCTCGCGCCTGCGCACGCACGGCACGCAAACCGTGCGCCTCGCGCTTGTGCTCCGCCCGCGCCCCGGCCTGCCGCCGTGACTCCATCGCCGCGCGCCACGTACAATCCGTGCCACGCAGATAGCGCGCCATGCCACACCGCGTCCATAGCGCGCTCCTGTCGCGCCTGTACCGCGACGCATTAAACCGACATCCGAACTGAAAAAAGCGAATTTCGAATGACCGACACCTCCCGCGCCAACAAGGACCTCGTGCTGATCACCGGCGCGTCCGGCTTCGTCGGCTCGGCCGTCGCCCGCATCGCGCAGGAAAAGGGCTACGCCGTGCGCGTGCTGGTGCGCGCGACGAGCCCGCGCAAGAACCTCGAGGCACTAGACGCCGAAATCGTCACCGGCGACATGCGCGACGCCGCCTCGATGCGCCGCGCGCTTGCCGGCGTGCGCTACCTGTTTCACGTGGCCGCCGACTATCGCCTCTGGGCGCCCGATCCGCACGAGATCGAGCGCGCCAATCTCGAAGGCGCCGAGGCCACCATGCGCGCCGCGCTCGACGCGGGCGTTGAGCGCGTCGTCTACACGAGCAGCGTGGCCACGCTCAAGGTCACGAGCTCGGGCAACTCCGCCGACGAAACCTCGCCGCTCACAGCCGACCAGGCCATCGGCGTGTACAAGCGCAGCAAGGTGCTCTCCGAGCGCGCCGTGGAGCACATGATCGAGCGCGACGGCCTGCCCGCCGTGATCGTCAATCCGTCCACGCCCATCGGCCCGCGCGACGTGAAACCCACGCCCACGGGCCGCATCATCGTGGAGGCGGCCACGGGCAAGATTCCCGCGTTCGTCGATACGGGCCTGAATCTCGTGCACGTCGATGATGTCGCGAACGGCCACTTCCTCGCGCTCGAGCGCGGGCGCATCGGCGAGCGCTATATCCTCGGCGGCGAGAACTTGCCGTTGCAGCAGATGCTCGGCGACATCGCCGGCATGGTGGGCCGCAAGCCGCCCACGATCGCGCTGCCGCGCTGGCCGCTCTATCCGCTCGCCATGGGCGCGGAAGCCGTGGCGCGCTTCACGAAGCGCGAGCCGTTCGTGACCGTAGACGCGCTCAAGATGTCGAAGAACAAGATGTACTTCACGTCCGCGAAGGCGGAGCGCGAACTCGGCTACCGCGCGCGGCCCTATCGCGAAGGCCTCAAGGACGCGCTCGCATGGTTCCGCGAGGCGGGGTATCTCGGCGCGAAATAGACGTTGCGCAAGCGTCGCGCAAACGTCGCGCAAACGTCGTGCGAGGCGGTTTTCCGCGGCTCGCGGCGTGCGCTGCTCGGGGCAAGAGCAAATTGTTACAACTTTTGTTGCGACCTCCTTACAACGTCGCGCGGGACACCCGCCTGCGCTGTAGGTAGAATCGCGGGTCTTACCAGAGAAGCCTCGCATGAATCTTCAAGACCAGATTGGCGCGCTCGACGTGGGCGTCGATCAGCTTATTCAGGCCGTCAGCGCGGCACTTGCATCTTGTGCAACCGTTGTAGCGGCAGCCGAACAAACCCGCGCGGCCGCTGCCGCCGTGCCGGAAGCGGCCACGCAAATGCCAGCCGAAGCGGCCACGCAAGCGCCTGCACGACAGGCCGAAGCCGAGCCGGATACGCCCGCCGTGGCGGCCATGCACGAGCCGCAGGCCGCAGTGGCCGAAGCCGCAGCGCCCAAGGCTGATGCGCCCCAGGCCGGCGTGCCCGATGTCACGGCCAATGTCGCTGCCAATGCTCCGGCCACCATCGCGGCCGGGACCGAGCCGGCTGATGCCACGCAAGCCGCGCAAGCCACTCAAGCCGGACAGCCCGAGCAGGAAGCCGAAGCCCGCAACGTCACGCTGGAAGTCGGCCGGCCATCGCCGAACGAAATCACGATGTCGATCGGCGGCCAGACGGTGACGCTGCATCCGCTGCAGGTGGGCCAGCTGATCGAAGAGCTCGCGAACGCGCGCGCCTCCATGCAGCCCGAGCCGCCGCCCACGATTCCGTCCGGCTGGCGTTTCGCATCGACGAAAAATCCGATGATCGCCGTGCAGAAGCAATCGAACGGCGACCGCCTGCTGGTCATGCGGCACACGGGTCACGGCTGGGTGCCGTTCACCTTCTCGCCCGACATGGTCGTGCAGATGTACATGATGCTGACGCAGCGCTAAGCGGCGCGGCAAAGGCATCGGTCGTCCATAAAAGCAAAAGCCGCCGCGAGCGATCGCGACGGCTTTTTTGTATCTGCGCGGTTGTATCTGTGCGGTGTACCTCGGCGCGCCGGCCGGCGGCATGGCCGCCCTCAGTGCCTCAGTGTCTCAGTTGCCCCCGGTGTCTCAGTTGCCCCCGGTGTCTCAGCGCCCTTGCGCGGGCGCCTGCACGCGCGACTTCCACTGCCCGCCCTTGCCGCGCCAGAAGCGCCACGCCGAAGCGAAGGTGGCGCCCACATAGAACAGCGCGACGATCGGCAGGAACGGCGCCCACAGCGGCGAGCGGCGGTAGTACGCGAGCATCGGCGCATAGGCGCAGCACATCAGCGCCCAGGCCAGCCACGCGGGCCAGCCGAGCGGGCCGAGCGCGAGCGCGACCACGGGCGGTGCGAGATAGATCACCGTCATGCCGAGGATCGTGCCCGCGAGCTGCCACGCCGAGTAATGGAGCTGCGTGAACGCCGTGCGCGCGATCATGTTCCAGATGTCTTTCCACGAGTCGTACGGGCGCAGCGAGACGCTCTTCGCGGCCACGTCGAGGCGGATCGGATGCTGCCCGTCGCCGCGATGCTTGATGCGCGCGGCCAGGCTGCAATCGTCGATGAGCTCGGCGCGGATCGACTCGATGCCGCCCGCTTCCTCCAGCGCCTTGCGGCGCACCAGCATGCAGCCGCCCGCCGCCGCCGCCGTCTTGTTGCGCGGGTTGTTGACCCACGAGAACGGGTAGAGCTTCGCGAAGAAGAACACGAACGCCGGGATCAGCGCCTTCTCCCAGAACGAGTCGCAGCGCAGGCGCACCATCAGCGAGACGAGGTCGCGCTTTTCCGCCTGCGCGCGCACCACGAGTTGCGCAAGGGCGTCGGGCGGATGGCCAATGTCGGCGTCGGTCAGGAGCAGATAGTCGGCGTTCAGGCCCAGCGTGCGCACGGCCTCGATGCCCTGCGACTGCGCCCACACTTTGCCCGACCAGCCCGCGGGCAGCGGCTTGGCGCTCACCACCGTGAGCTTTTCCGGGCATTGGAGCGCGAGCGCGGCGGCGCGCGCGGCTTCGGCGGTGCCGTCGGTGCTGTGGTCGTCGATCACGATGACGTGGAACTCGCCGCTGTAGTCCTGCTGGAGCAGCGACGCGACGGCCTCGCCGATCGCGTCCGCCTCGTTGCGCGCCGGCACTACGGCGCAGGCCGCCGGCCAGCCCGCCGCGGGCTCGACCACGGGCAGCGGCGCGGCGGGACGCGCGCGCCAGAAGCCGCCGCGTCCGAGCAGCAGGACGAGCCAGATCAGCAGCGAAAGACAGGACACGGCAAAGAGAATCGTGGTCATCATGCGTTGTTACTCTCGATCGAAGGCACGCCCGCGCCCACGCGGCGCGACAGCCACATGGCGCCCGTGCGCATTAGCACCACAGCCCAGTCGGCTGCGGCGAGCCGGGGCCGCGCGCGAAATACGTCGTAGCCGCCGCGCTCGATGATCTCCAGCATGCGCAGCCCGCCGTGCACGACACTGCACAGCTCGAGCCCGAAGCGGCCCGGCACGCGCAGCGCGAGCGGCGCGCCGCTCAACATCAGCGCGCGCGCCTGCGCCACCTCGTGCGCCATCAGCGCGCGCCAGGCGTCGTCCACGCGGCCCGCGGCGATCTGCGCATCGCTCACCTGCGCGCGCTCGCGGTCGGCCTGCGGAATATAGATACGGCCCCGCCGCCAGTCGGCCGGCACGTCCTGCAAGAAGGTGATGAGTTGCAAGGCCGTGCAGATGGCGTCGGAATCGGCGAGATTCTCGGGCGTGGCCGCGTCGATCAGGTGCAGCATCAAGTGCCCGATCGGGTTTGCCGAGCGGCGGCAAAAATCGAGCAGTTCGTAGCGGTCGGTATAGCGCGTGGTGCCGATATCCTGTTCGAACGCCGAAACCAGGTCGTAGAACGGCTGCAGCGGCAGCCGGCACTGATACATCACTTTCGCGAGCTTCGCGAAGAGCGCGGGGTGCACGGGCGCGAGGCGTCCGCCGGCCACGGCGTCGAGCCCGGCGCGAAAGTCGGCGAGGCGCAGATGGCGCTCCTCGGCGCTCCAGTCGCCTTCGTCGGCAATATCGTCCAGGGTGCGCGCAACATGGTAGATCACGCCGACAGGCACTCTCAGCGCCTTCGGCAGCAATATGCGCGCTACCGGAAAATCGTCGTGTTGATCGGGTTCCATGAGGCGTCCAGATTGGGGTCGGACCGCAAGACGCAAGGCGGCCTGATGCGGGGACGATAGTTTAAGGGTTCCCGCATTGTGTTGCACTGCGCAATACTCCCGAGGCCGCCACAGGCTGTCTTGCGGCAATGGCGACGCCGAAAAAGCGCCTCGAAAAAAGGGGCCATGCCGATTGGCGTCGCGTGCGCGCCGCACCTTCCCGTTCGCCAGCCAGCAAAGCGGCGGCGAAGGGGTTAAAATGCGCGTCTGGTTTTTTCCGCCCCCCTCTGGCGGATGCATGCAGATATCAGCACTTTATTAATATGATGGTCGCGGCGATCAGGCCTTTCATGGGCCTTTCCGAATCCGCGACAGTCGGAGTTCGCCACCCTATGCGAGTCATCCTTGCCCAACCCCGCGGCTTTTGTGCGGGGGTTGTCCGCGCTATCGAGATTGTCGACCGCGCATTGCAGAAGCACGGCGCGCCGGTCTACGTGCGCCATGAAATCGTCCACAATCGCCACGTGGTCGAGAACCTGCGCAACAAGGGCGCGCGTTTCGTGGAAGAGCTCGACGAAGTGCCCGAGGGCGCGGTCGCCATTTTCAGCGCACACGGCGTCGCCAAGACCGTCGAGCGCGCTGCGGAAGAACGCAGCCTCGACGTGCTGGACGCTACTTGCCCGCTCGTCACCAAGGTTCACGTGCAGGGCCGCCAGTATGTCGCGGCGGGTCGCACGCTGATCCTGATCGGCCACGCGGGCCACCCGGAGGTGGAAGGCACGATTGGCCAGATTCCGGGCGCCGTGCTGCTGGTGCAAAGCGAAGCCGATGTCGCGAAGCTCGACTTGCCGCTCGACGCGCCGCTCGCGTACGTGACGCAAACCACGCTGTCGGTGGACGACACGCGCGGCATCATCGACGCGCTGCACAAGCGCTTCTCCGACATGGTCGGCCCGGACACGCGTGACATCTGCTATGCCACGCAAAACCGTCAGGCCGCGGTGCGCGAGCTGTCCACGCAGGTGGAAGTGCTGCTCGTCGTGGGCGCGACGAACAGCTCGAACTCGAATCGCCTGCGCGAGATCGGCAGCGAAACGGGTGTGCCGAGCTACCTCGTCGCGGACGGCTCGGAAGTGAAGTCCGAGTGGTTCGCCAATGTGCAAACGGTCGGCATCACGGCCGGTGCGTCGGCGCCCGAGGAAATGGTGGAAAACGTAATTGACGCGCTGCGCGCGTTGGGGCCTGTCGAGGTGTCGACGATGGCGGGTCGTGAAGAAAAAGTCGAATTCAAGCTGCCGTCGAAGCTATTGCAACCGCTCGTCGCGCGCGAAGTTTAAGGAGGACACGCTTTGTCTATTCCGCTGCTACAAAAAGTCCGCGTTGGCTCGTACATCTTTCGCCAGCATTTCAGCGGCACCAAGCGCTATCCGCTCGCGCTCATGCTCGAGCCGCTGTTCCGCTGCAACCTGGCCTGCAACGGCTGCGGCAAGATCGACTATCCGGATCCCATCCTGAACCAGCGCCTGTCGCTGGAAGAGTGCCTGGAAGCCGTGGACGAGTGCGGCGCACCGGTCGTCTCGATCGCCGGCGGCGAGCCGCTCCTGCACAAGGAAATGCCGCAGATCGTCAAGGGCATCATGGCGCGCAAGAAGTTCGTGTACCTGTGCACGAACGCGCTGCTCATGGAAAAGAAGATGGACGACTACGAGCCGAGCCCGTACTTCGTCTGGTCGGTGCACCTCGACGGCGACCGCGAAACGCACGACCACATGGTTTCGCAGGAAGGCACCTACGACAAGGCCGTCGCGGCCATCAAGGAAGCCAAGCGCCGCGGTTTCCGCGTGAACATCAACTGCACGCTGTTCAACGACGCCGTGCCCGAGCGCGTGGCGAAGTTCTTCGACACGGTTGGCGACATCGGCGTCGACGGCATCACGGTCTCGCCAGGCTATGCGTATGAGCGCGCGCCGGACCAGCAGCACTTCCTGAACCGCGAGAAAACCAAGAACCTGTTCCGCGAGATCTTCAAGCGCGGCAACAACGGCAAGAAGTGGTCGTTCAGCCAGTCGAGCCTGTTCCTCGACTTCCTGGCCGGCAACCAGACCTACGAATGCACGCCGTGGGGCAACCCGGCGCGCACGGTGTTCGGCTGGCAAAAGCCCTGCTATCTGGTCGGCGAAGGCTACGTGAAGACCTTCAAGGAACTGATGGAAACCACCGACTGGGACAAGTACGGCACGGGCAAGTACGAGAAGTGCGCGAACTGCATGGTTCACTGCGGCTTCGAGGCCACCGCCGTGCTGGACACGGTCGCGCATCCGCTCAAGGCCATGAAGGTCGCGATGAGCGGCCCGAAGACCGAAGGCGCGTTTGCCAAGGACATTCCGCTCGACCGCCAGCGTCCGGCCGAGTACGTGTTCTCGCGTCACGTCGAGATCAAGCTCGAAGAGATCAAGACCGCGGCCAAGACGAAGAAGCCCGCGACCGTCGCGGCAAGCTGAACGGACGGCGAGCCGTCGGGCGGCGTCTCCGTCGGGCGGCGATCCGTCGGCGGTATCTGAAGGCCGCGGCTGAAAGGTTCAGCGACCTTCTTGCGGTGCTCGAAAGGGCGCAACGGTTCACACCGTTGCGCCCTTTCTGTTTTTTGTTGCGGCAGATTTTGTTGCGACAGATCGCGACAGCGCTGCGGCGCGCGTTTTCGGGATGGTGGCGCCGCCACAATGGCGGGTTTTCCATTCACGGATGCCGCGCCCGGCCCCGCGATGCGCCCGAGCGCGCCGCCAGCCTGGCCGCGCCGATCGCCACCATGTCCCAGATCTACGACGACGCACTCGCTGCCTGGCGCGCCGGGCAGCTGGCCGTTGCCGAGCAGCACTGCCATACCTTGCTCGCGCATTCGCCCGGCCACGCGCCGGCGCTGCACCTGCGCACCCTGATCGCCCACCAGCAAGGCCGTGCGGCCGAGGCCGAAGCACTGTTGCACGAGGCGCTCGCGCCGCACCAGGACGCGCAGCGCCTTGTCGATCTCGCCAGCGCGTTGCGCACGCAAGGCCGCATCGACGACACGCGCGCCGCGCTGCGACGCGCACTCGCGCTCGATCCCACGCTGGCCGACGCGCACTTCTATCTGGCCAACACCTTTGGCCCCGACGACGCCGCGCAGGCCGACGCGCATCTGCGCGCGGCCATCTGCCTCGATCCGGCACTCGCGGAAGCGCACAACAACCTCGGCAACCTGCTGCGCACGACGCGGCCCGCCGAGGCGCGCGCGGCGTTCGAACGCGCGATCGCGCTGCGCCCCGATTTCATGCACGCGCATTTCAACCTCGGCACGCTGCTCGCGTCCACACGGCCTGAAACCACTGACGCCACTGAAGCCACCGAGACCGCCGAGACCGCGCTACGCCGCGCGCTCGAACTCGACCCGAGCTTCGCACCCGCGTGGAACCGTCTCGGGCGACTGCTTTCCGGGCAGCGCCCCGACGAAGCCGAAACCGCGCTGCGCCGCGCGATCGCGCTGAACCCCGAGCTGGCCGCCGCGCACTTCAACCTCGGCAACCTGCTCTGCGAGCGCCGCCCCGACGAAGCGGCGCAGGCCTTGCGGCGAGCGGTGGCGATCAAGCCGGACTTCGCCGTCGCCTGGGTCAATCTCTCGCACACGCTCGCGAAAACCCATCCCGAGGAAGCCGAAGCCGCGGCGCGCAAGGCCGTCGCGCTCGCCCCCGGTCTCGCGGACGCGCACTACAACCTCGGCACGCTGATCGGCGTTGCGCATCCCGACGAGGCCATCGAAGCACTGCGCCGCGCCGTTGCGCTGCAGCCCGACCACCGGCTCGCGTGGCACCACCTCGGTCTCGTTCTGAAAGGCGAGCGGTTGCACGAGGCCGAAGCGGCGCTGCGCCGCGCGATCGCGCTGGATGCCGCCGACCCGGCCGGGCACGCAGCGCTCGGCAATGTGCTGCTCGACATGGGGCGGCTCGACGAATCGGTGGCCTCGTACCAGGAGGCGATTGCACTCGCGAACGCGCAAGACCCCGGCGATAGTGGCAGCGGCAGCGGCAGCAACAACGACCACGTCGTCGCGCATTGCGACCTGATCTTCGCGCTCGCCTTCCAGACCGACGACCCGCAGGCGCTGCTCGACGAATGCCGGCGTTTCGCGGCACGCTACGAGCCGCCCGTGCTCGAAGCGGCGCGGGCACAGCCGCACTTGGCGCAGCCGTCACCTGAAAGCGATCTCGCGCACGGGCGGCGCTTGCGCATCGGCTATGTCTCGCCCGATTTTCGTTCGCATTGCCAGGCGCTTTTCACGGTGCCGCTGCTCTCGCGCCACGACCGCGCGGCGTTCGAGATCGTCTGCTATGCGAGCGTCGCCAAGCCCGATGCCATGACGCAGCACCTCAAGACCCTCGTCGATGTCTGGCGCGACGTGCACACGCTCGATGACGCCGCGCTCGCGCAGCAGATCCGCGACGACCGCATCGACATCCTCGTCGACCTCACGATGCACATGGCCGCCGGGCGACGCCTGCTGTTCGCGCGGCGGCCCGCGCCGGTGCAGGTCGCGTGGCTCGCGTATCCGGGCACGACCGGCAGCACGGCGATGGACTACCGGCTCACCGACCCGTGGCTCGATCCCGCCGACGAACCCGGCCGCGACGCGCTCTATAGCGAGCGCTCGCTGCGCCTGCCGGATGCATTCTGGTGCTACGACGCACAGGTCGCCGGCCTCGCGGTCAACGCACTGCCGGCGGCGGGCGGCGCACCATTTACCTTCGGATGCCTGAACAATCCGGCCAAGATCAGCGACCACGCGCTGCGCCTGTGGAGCGGCGTGCTGGCCGCCGTGCCGCATGCGCGCCTGCTGCTGCTCGCGCCGCCGGGCGTGCCGCGCGAGACGCTCAAGGCGCGCGCGCGAGCGCAAGGCATCGACCCGGAGCGCGTGATGTTCGTCGGCCAGCAGGCGCGCAGCCTGTATCTGGAGACCTACCATCGCATCGACGTGGCGCTCGACTCGTTTCCGTACAACGGCCACACCACGAGCCTCGACGCGTCGTGGATGGGCGTGCCCGTCGTCACGCGCACGGGCCGTTCGGCGGCAAGCCGTGGCGGCTGGAGCATCGCGGCGAATCTCGGCATGCCGGAACTCGTCGCGCACACCGACGAAGACTTCGTGCGCATCGCCGTCGAACTCGCGCACGATCTGCCGCGCCTGGCCGCGTTGCGCGCGGGGCTGCGCGCGCGCATGGAGGCTTCGCCGCTCATGGATGCGCCGCGCTTTGCCGCGAATATCGAAAGCGCGTATCGGCGGATGTGGCGGGCGTATTGCGACGATCTGAGTGACGGCTAGTCGTTACTTCGCTGCCGGTGGCGTCCACCGGTACACCACGATGCTCGTGCCGTTGTAGTTGTCCTTGGTCACCACATATTCGCCGGTCGAGCGGCGATACGCGCGCAGGCCATACATCGAGTCCACGTCATTGCCCACGTAGACCGTACTCGCGCTGCTATTGATGAGCGTGGTGTCGAGCGCGCCCGTGGTGAGGTTGAAGGCATCGATATTCGGCACGGTGTGCACATAGCCCACGAACAGTTCATTGCCGGCGGCCGTAATCGACTTGGGATTCGCGCTCGTGAGGGTGATCACCGGATTCGGTGCGCCCGTGTTGCCGGCGAGCCAGCCGTGATAGACCTCGATGCGCGACCCCACTGCGGTCCAGTCGGTGCTGCCGGTCATGCCCGCGAGTATCATCGTGTCGCTTTCGGGCAGGTAGATGATGCGCGTGAGGCGCCCGAGCGTCGCCGGGATCGGCGTGGTGAGCGCGGCGCCCCAGAGCGGCCGGCCGCTCGCATCGAAGCCCGTCAGCGGATAGTGGGAAATGACGTTGGTCTTGTCGAGCCCCGCCCAGAGGTCGCCCTTGCTGTCGAGGCAGAAGCCATTGCGGACCGGCGCCGTCGTATTGAATGCCGCGCCCGGCAGGGTGTCGTCGGGAATGGCGGTATAGCCGCTCGCCGCGTTGAAGTGGAAGAAGTAGAACGTATCGGGGTTCTGGCCGGCGGCCACGAGAATGCGCTGCCCGCCCACGCTCGCGAGCTGCGCGAAATGCTCGCCGCGCGCGAGGTCAGCGAGGTTGATGCGCGGATCGTTCGGATAACTGATCGGATCGATCGTGTTGGCCACGAAGGTGCCTCCGGCCGTGCCTGAATAGATGTTCGTGCCGCCGTAGAACTGCGCGCCGTCGGTGGCCGGATCCGGCGCTGCGTTGCCTTCGAAGTTGAGCGACTGGAGCATCCAGCGCAGGTTGCCCGCGCCGTCGTAAGCATGAAGGTCGGTGCCGCCGTTACGGCCGAGATCCCACGAGCCACCCCAAGGATTGTTCAGCACATATAGCGTGCCCGCCGAGTCCTTGCCGATGCCGGCTACGCGCGTGAAGCGCTTCGCGCCGACTTGTCCCTTGATGCCGGTGGTGGTGTCGAGATAGCCGCCCTGAACGCCGAACGTGCCGGCGAGAGCAGGCGCGCCCGTCACGTTGTAGATCTTGATGTTCATGTCGGGGCCGGAGTCGCCGATCATCAACTGTGCGTTCTGCGAATCGAAATACAACGAAGCAGGCCGCGCGCTGGACGCTAGCTGAAGGGTATTCAGAAGCTGGCCGCCGGGGCTGAACTCGAGCACCGCGCCCGCGCTCTTTTGCGCGACCCAGAGGTTGCCGCCTGCATCCACGGCGAGCGCGCCCGGCCCCGCCACGCTGATGTCGCTCTGCCAGACGCCGGCCGTCGTGTACACGCGCACGCGGTTGCCGGGGAAGTCGCTGGCGTAGAGCAGCGAGCCCGAGGTCGCGAGCCCGGTGACGACATCGGCACGTTTCTCGGTGGTGTCGGCGCTCACGCTGATGAGCAGATCGCGCGCGCCGCTCGCGCGGTCGTAGCGCCCGACGTAGCCGCTGCCGTAGCTGGCGTTGTACTGCATCGCGACGAACAGCGAGGTGGCGTTGCCCGTGATCGCGCCGCCCTGGAAATCGGCGTGGCCGCCGATCGAGCCGAGGCTCTGGCCGTTCTGATAGAGGGCGACGCCGCCCTCGTTCTCGTCCCACATCGACGAGGTGTAGACCACGCCTTCGGGGGCGACCCACATCGAGCGGGCCACGTTGCCCACGCGCGTCGCGTTGGTGCCGTAGGTGTTGGCCACCCAGTCGGTGGTGTATTGAGCTTCGCAAACGGGCGCAACCGTTGCGGTGAGGATGAGCGCAAGCCATGCGGTGCCCAGTCGGTGCAGGATCATGAGAGGTTTCTTTGTGCGACGTCGCGCTGTGCAGACGTTCAAGGTGAGGTGTTGCCGCCCCCGGCAAACTTGCAATCCGCTTCCCGACGATTCGAATCAGGGCGCGATGCCGGGCACGGCATGACGCGTCGAATTGGTATGGAATCTCGTTGGAGTTAACGGCGAGGTGCGGCGGGAATTGAGCGCAACGAATGATAAAAAAAGCGCGACGGCCTTCGCCATCGCGCTTCTTTAGAACCTTTTAAGAACCTTTTAACGAACATCGCCTGCCTGGCGAACGTATTCGGAACCTGTTCGCTCAGCCGGTTCTCAGCAGCATTTCCCCGCGCCCGATCCATAGCGCGCGTTCTGCCGCTCGCGGAAAAACTCCTCGTAGGTCATGACCGGCCGGTCGGGATGCGTCGCGCGCATGTGCGCGACGTAACCTTCGTAGTCCGGCAGCCCCACCATCAGACGCATGGCCTGGCCCAGATAGCGGCCCGCCGTCTGCACGTTGTCGCGAAGTTCCGAGAACATGATGTGCTCCGTCCGGCAAATAACGTCGGGTCAATGCACGCGATTCGCGACGACGCCCGCGCCGCCCGCAGGCATCGCTTCGTAAGGCGTTTCCTGCGTGGTCGGCCGGTCGCTGCGGCGCGCGCGCGCAATCGCAATCAGCCCGTACACCACGATGCTCGCCACCACGAAGATGAAGAGGCCCGAGAGCGCCGCATCCACGTAGTCGTTGAAGATCATGCGCTGCATCTGCTCGGCCGACTTCGCGGGTGCGAGGACCTTGCCGTCGGCGAGCGCTGCCGAAAGTTTCTGTGCATGCGCCAGGAAACTCACCTTCGGGTTGCTGTCGAAAATCTTCTGCCAGCCGGCCGTGAGCGTGCAGATCAGCAGCCAGAGCGTGGGCAGCGCCGTTACCCATGCGAACTTCTCGCGCTTCATCTTGAAGAGCACCACCGTGGCGAGCATCAACGCGATGCCGGCCAGCATCTGGTTCGAGATGCCGAAGAGCGGCCACAGCGTATTGATGCCGCCGAGCGGATCGACCACGCCCTGATAGAGGAAGTAGCCCCACGCGGCCACGCACAAAGCGGTCGCGACCAGGTTCGCGGGCAGCGAATCCGTGCGCTTGAGCGACGGGTGGAACGTGCCGAGCAAGTCTTGCAGCATGAAGCGGCCCGCGCGCGTGCCCGCGTCCACGGCGGTCAGGATGAAGAGTGCTTCGAACAGAATTGCGAAGTGATACCAGAACGCCATCATCGCTTCGCCGCCGACTACCTGGTGCAGGATCTGCGCCATGCCCACGGCCAGCGTGGGCGCGCCGCCCGCGCGCGCGACGATGGTGGTCTCGCCCACGGCCTGCGCGGTATGCGTGAGCATCTCCGGCGTGAGCATGAAGCCCCACTGGCCCACGGTATGCGCGACGGCGTCCGGCGTCGTGCCGAGCACGGCGAGCGGCGCGTTCATCGCGAAGTACACGCCCGGCTCGATCACCGAGGCGGCCACCAGCGCCATGATCGCGACGAACGACTCCATCAGCATCGCGCCATAGCCGATGAAGCGCGCATGGGTTTCGTTATCGAGCATCTTGGGCGTCGTGCCCGACGAGATCAGCGCATGGAAGCCCGAGACCGAGCCGCACGCGATCGTGATGAAGAGGAACGGGAACAGGTTGCCCGACCAGACCGGGCCCGTGCCGTCGATGAACTTCGTGAAGGCCGGCATTTTCAGTTCCGGCGCGACAATCAGAATGCCGATCGCGAGCGCGAGAATCGTGCCGATCTTCAGGAACGTCGAGAGGTAATCGCGCGGCGCGAGCAGCAGCCAGATCGGCAGCACCGAAGCCACGAAGCCGTAGCCGATCAGGATCCACGTGAGCTGCGTGCCCGTGAAGGTGAACATCGCGGCGAGCGTGGGCGAGTCGTGCACGTGCTGGCCGAACGCGATGGAAGCCATCAGCAGCACGAAGCCGATGATCGAAATCTCGCCGATCTTGCCCGGGCGGATGTAGCGCACATAAAGG
Source organism: Paraburkholderia tagetis (assembly GCF_022213065.1). Taxonomy (GTDB): domain Bacteria; phylum Pseudomonadota; class Gammaproteobacteria; order Burkholderiales; family Burkholderiaceae; genus Paraburkholderia; species Paraburkholderia tagetis. The sequence goes on along the minus strand of NZ_JAKLJA010000016.1, from coordinate 57,233 downwards.
CCCATGAAGATCGCGATGGGAATCGTCGCGGCCACGGTGAACGTGCCCCAGGGCGAGTTCGTGAGCGCCTTCACCACGATCAGCGCGAGCACCGCGAGGATGATGATCATGATGAGGAAGGTGCCGAACAGCGCGATCACGCCGGGGACCGGGCCGAGCTCCATCTTCACGAGATCGCCCAGCGAGCGGCCGTCACGGCGCGTGGAGAGGAACAGCACCACGAAGTCCTGCACGGCGCCCGCGAACACCACGCCCGCGAGAATCCACAGCATGCCGGGCATGTAGCCCATCTGCGCGGCCAGCACCGGGCCGACCAGCGGACCCGCGCCCGCGATCGCCGCGAAGTGGTGGCCGAACAGCACGTACTTGTTGGTGGGCACGAAGTCGAGCCCGTCGTTATGGCGCACGGCCGGCGTCATGCGCAAGCCGTCGAGCTGCACGACGGCCGTCGCAATGAAGCGGCTGTAGAAGCGATATGCGATCAGGTAGACGCACACGGCGCAGATCACGATCCACAGTGCGCTGATTCGCTCGCCGTGCGCGAGCGCGATGGTGCCGAACGCAAACGCGCCAAGCAGCGCGACTAGCGTCCAGACGATAAAACTGGATGTGCGACTCATGTCGTCTCCGGTTGTTTTATGGCTTTAAGCCTATGGGTGGTCGATGCCCACTTTGGCCCGGCATCGGAGCCGGGCCGCGGCGCGGCATGGCGCAGTGCGTGCGCGGGCGTTCCGCATCTGCCCGCAATGCGCCAGGTGGTAGCCGCGTAGTGGCCACGTAGTGCCGCGTAGTGGCCGTGTAGTATTCGCCTTCGCACCGCCGGCCACAACCGGACAACTACGTAAGCAATCTACGTACAACTACGTAGGCCGTTGCTGCCTCAAGGGCAGGTGTAGCCCTGCCGCAAGGCCTCGCGCACCGGCACCATCCGATGCGGCGAGTCGGCCAGCACCGCGTCCACGCCCGCGCAGGCCGCCGCCCGGTAGTCGGCTTCGCTGTTGACGGCGATCGCCACGATATGCACGCCCGGATTCGTGCGGAAGCACTGGACGGCCTGCGACGACCAGAGCGTTGCGTCCGCAACTGTCGAACGCGCTTCGCCCAACGTGAACTGCTCGACGAGATCGACCTGGCGGCGCCATTCGAACCCGGTCCACGCATTCGCGGCCGGCGGCGCCTCGCAGCGATGCGCGAGCGCGACCGTGGCAAGCCGCCCGCGCGTCGCGTCGCGCGACTCGAACAGGCGCGCGCGCGGCCACGCGGCAAAGGCCTGCTGGTAGCTCGCGTCGGTCGAATAGAGCTGCACGCGCTCCCACGCGCCGGCTTCGTCCAGCACGCGCGCCACGGCGGCCGCCTGCGGTTGCGCGGGCAAGGCCTTCATGTCGAGTATGACGGGCACGTCTGGCGGAATCGCGGCGAGCGCCTCAGCCAGCGTGGGAATGCCGACCGGCGCGCCGCGGTACGGATAGACGTCATGGCCGGAGGCGTCCAGCGTCTTGAACTGCCAGCCTGCGTTGACGCGCGCAAGCTCCGCGGCGCTCTTCGACGCGACCGGACCGCGCGCGTCGGTCAGCGCGGAGAGATCGGCGGGGCGGTAGAGGACCGGCACGGCGTCGCTGCTCAACTGCACGGTGAGCCAGATGGCGTCGGCGCGATTCGCGAGCGCCGTGCGGATGGCTGTCAGTGTGTTCTCGGGTGCGTCGCCGGTGCCGCCGCGATGGGCGATCACCTGCGGCACGGCAAGCGCCGTCTGCGAGAGCGTGCGGGCCTCGGAATTGCCGCCGCAAGCGTTGAGCAGCAGCGCGGCGGCGCAGGCGGCGGCGCTCGCGAGCAGGGGGCGGATCGTCGTTATCTGTCGAGTCATGGAGTGCGTCACGTCAGGTTCAGGGCCGCTCGCGAGAAGGAAAACCCGGCCGGCATCGGACGATGCCTGCGAAGGAGCACGAGCGGCGCTGCCCCGTTCGCAGCCCGCATCATCGCCCGTTCAACAATCTCTAAAAATCTGGGTGCGCAACGCACATCACGCACAGCCGGTTATGCTTGCACCCTGCCTGGACATTCAGCACCCGAACGCCGCCATGCCCGCCCCATTTTTCTTCAACGACCGCCTGAAGACGAAGATCTTCCTGCTTGCGGTGGTGCCATTTCTCGCGGCGATTGCCAGCATCGGGATCGGCGTGCGGCAGCAGGCGACCGCGCTCGCGCGCACGCAACACGCCACAATGCAGGCCGCGTATCTGTCGAGCAAGGAAGTCGAGCTGCGCCATTACGTCGAGCTCGCGACCAGCGCCATCGCGCCACTGTACGCGCCCGAAGCCAACGTTAGCGCCGCCCTTGACGCCGGTTCCGCCGGTTCCGCCGGTTCCGTCGATGCCGCCGCTGCGGCGAGCGCCGCCGCGCTGCCCGTGCCCGCGGACCTTGCCGCCCGCCAGCGCGCCGCGCTCGCCGTGCTGCAGAGGATGAACTTCGGCACGGACGGCTACTTCTTCGTCTACGACATGCGCGGCCGCTCGCTCATGCATCCGCGCGAACCGGGCCTCGTCGGCCAGGATCTCTGGAATCTGCGCGACCCGCAAGGCGCGCTGACCATTCAGCAGCTCGTGACGGCGGCCTCGCACGGCGGCGGCTTCGTGCGCTACATGTGGCATCGCCCATCGACGGGCAAGCTCGCGCCGAAGCTCGGCTATGTCGTCGCGCTGCCGCGCTGGGGCTGGATGGTCGGCACCGGTATCTATCTCGACGATGTGGAGTCCACGCTCGCGCGTACCGACGAGCGCGCCTCGGCCAACATCGAGCGCACGCTGCAATGGCTCGGCATCATCGCGCTCGCGGGCGTGGGCGTGTTCGCGCTCGGCGCGCTCGTGCTCAACGTGAGCGAGTACCGCAGCACCGACGCGAAACTCAAGCGCCTCGCGCAGCAAGTGGTGCAATCGCAGGAGCAGGAGCGCGCGCGCCTCTCGCGCGAGCTGCACGACGGCATCAGCCAGATGCTCGTTTCCGCGAAGCTGCTGCTCGAATCGGCGCTCGCGCGCTTCGAGCACGGCGAGGCGCGCGTGCCCGCCGCGGAGGCCTCGTTGTCCACCGGCCTCACGCGGCTCTCGGACACGCTGCGCGAAGTGCGCCGCATCTCGCACGCGCTGCGTCCGGCGATGCTCGATGATCTCGGCCTTGCCGCCGCGCTCGAACAGCTCACGCGCGAGCTGGCCGAGGAATCGGAGATGGAGATCGACTTCGCGCAGTCGGGCGCAAAACCGGGCGCAAAACCGGGCATCAAATCAGGCACCAGGCCGGGTACCCAGCCCGACGGCGGCGCGCGCTCGAACCTGAGCGCGGCGCCCTTGCCCGACGCCGTGAACACGGCGCTGTTCCGCATCGCCCAGGAGGCGCTCACCAACATCGTGAAGCACGCCGGCGCACGGCGCGCCGTGCTCACGCTCGACGTCGCGCCGAATGGCGTGACGCTCGCCATCGCCGACAACGGCCGTGGCTTCGATGTCGCGCATGCGCTCGCCGATCCACGCGCGGGCATGGGCCTGCGCAACATGCGCGAGCGGCTCGAGCCGCTTGGCGGGCGGCTATCGGTCAGCTCGAAGCCGGGCCACACCGTGGTCGACGCCTGGGTGCCGATCCGCCCCGCCAGCACGGCCCACGCCACGGCGCGCGCTGCCGGCGCCGACGCTGACACGAAGCCCAGGCAAACGCACTAAACGACGCTACAAGAAAGAGACACCATGAACGAACCAGGCAAACCGGCGCGCCTCGTGCTCGTCGACGATCATCCGCTCGTGCGCGACGGCCTGCGCGCGCGCCTCGAAGCCGTGCCGGGCCTCGAAGTCGCGGGCGAGGCGGGCAACGCCGACGAAGCCATCGGGCTCGCCGCCGCGCTCGAACCCGATCTCGCGCTGATGGACGTGGGCATGGCCGGCATGAACGGCATCGCGCTCGCGGGCATCTTTCACGAGCGCTTTCCGGCTATCCGCGTGCTGATGCTCTCGATGCACGACAACGTCGAGTACGTGACGCAAGCCGTGCGCGCGGGCGCGAGCGGCTACGTGCTCAAGGATTCGCCGGCTACCGAGATCGTGCGCGCAATCGAGGCCGTGCTGGCGGGGCAGACGTATTTCAGCGCAGGCCTGGGCACGCGCATGCTGCAGGCGTCGCTCAAGGAAACGCCCGTCGAGCGCCTCACGCCGCGCGAGCTGGACATTCTCGACGCGCTCGCCGAAGGCCTCTCGAGCAAGCAGATCGCGCAGCGCGCGGGGCTGTCGGTGCGCACCGTGGAAACGCACCGGCTCAATCTCAAGCGCAAGCTCGACATCGAAGGCCAGGCAGAACTGATCAAATTCGCGGTGGAGAACCGCAGGAAGCGGGAAGGCGCCTGAAGCGCGCACATCAAAAGCAAACGGCGCGCCTCTTGCGGAGGACGCGCCGTCTAGCACCGAAGCCGTGGCGAAGGCGCGAGGCCTTGGTTCGCCTCAGCCGCGTGCGTTGTGGTCGACGAGATACTTGATGAGTCCGTCGATGCCGCCCTTGGCGATCTGGTCGGCGAACTGGGTCTGATAGACCTGGATGAGCCACGCTCCCATCATGTTGATGTCGTAGATTTTCCAGCCGCCGGCGGTGCGCGCGAGGCGATAGTCGATGGCGTCGTCGCCGCCGTTGCTGAGCACGTGCGACTGCACGACCGTGTCTTTCGCGCCCGCAGCGGTGTTGGACGCCGCGAACTTGAAGGAGACCTGGGAATCGCGCAGTTGCGAGAGCGACGATGCATAAGTCTTCACGAGCAGGAGCTGAAATTGCTCATACAACTTCTGCTGCTGCTCGGGCGTGGCCGTGCTCCAGGCTTTGCCGATCGCGATGCGCGTGGTGCGCTGGAAGTCGGTGGCCGGCACGAAATGGGTCTCGACCACACTCGTGATCTTGTTCATGTCGCCGCCCCGCGCTTGCGGGTCGGCCTGCATCGCCTTGACGGTGCCTTCCACCGCGCTCTTGACAACGGCGTCCGGCGAGGACTGAGCGAGGGCGGCGCCAGAAACGCCCGACAGGAAAGCGGCGGCGAGAAATGCGGTCAGATAACGTTTCATACGCGTTCTTGAACAGTGAATATCAGGCGCCGGCACGGTGGTTCAGAAAAAGCCCGACCAAAGGTTCGACCGGCAGCCTCACCCGAGGTCCGATCCCGCCCCGACCGGGCCAGTATAACGGCTTTGGCACATAGGCTCATGTGCGCGAGGCGTGCCGGGATGAGCCAGGCCGGTATACTTGGGCGCTTCTCATCAAGAACAGTCAAACGACCAGGCCCCCTCGCCTCTATGCTGAAGCCACTCATCATCCACCTCGTCGCCTGGTCGGTGCGCCGCGCGGCGTGGGTTATCGCACTCGCGCTCGTTCTCGCCGCCGTGAGCGGCGTGTACGTCGCGAAGCATTTCAAGATCAACACGGACGTGAGCGGCCTCGTCGAGAGCAAGGCCGAATGGGCCGCGCTCGGCGAGGCGAAAGACAAGGCGTTCCCGCAGCGCAGTTCGTCGCTGCTCGTGGTGGTCGAGGCGCAGGCGCCCGAGCTCGCCGACGCCGCCGCCGACAAGCTCGCCGACGCCCTCAAGCAGGATTCGCACGAATTCAGCGCCGTGTCGCAGCCCGCGGGCGGGCCGTTCTTCGAGCACAACGGGCTACTGTTTCCATCCACGCAGACGGTGCTCTCCACCACGGGCCAGCTCGTGCAGGCGCGCCCGCTCGTGAACCAGCTCGCGAAGGACCCGAGCCTCGCCGGCCTCGCCAGCACGCTCACGACCACGCTGCAACTGCCCCTCACCATCGGTCAGGTGAAGCTGCCGCAAATGGCGCCCCTGCTCGGCAGCGCCGCCGACGTGGTCGACCAGGTGCTCGCCGGCAAGCCCGCCGCGTTCTCCTGGCGCGCGCTCGTCGACAAGGATTCGGCCGCGAAGCCCGCGTTCGCGTTCGTCACCGTTCAGCCGGTGCTGAACTTTGCAGCGCTCAAGGCCGGCGCGAGCGCCTCGCAGGCGATCCGCAATACCGCCGCGCAACTGCATCTGGACACCGAATACGGCGCGCGCGTGCGCCTGACCGGCGAGCAGCCGCTCGCCGACGAAGAGTTCGCCTCGGTGCAGGATGGCGCCGCGCTCAACGGCGTCATCACGGCCATCGTCGTGCTCGTGATCCTCTGGCTCGCGCTGCGCTCGGGCCGCCTGATCGGCGCCGTGCTCGTCACGCTCGTGATCGGCCTCGTCATCACGGCCGCGCTCGGCCTCTTCATGATCGGCTCGCTCAACATGCTGTCGGTCGCCTTCATGGTGCTGTTCGTCGGGCTCGGGGTCGACTTCGGGGTGCAGTTCGGCGTGAAGTACCGCGAGCATCGTTTCGAGGACGAGCGCCTCGACGCCGCGCTGCTCAAGACCGCGCGCACCATCGGCGTGCCGCTCACGCTCGCGGCCATCGCCGTCGCGGAAAGTTTCTTTTCGTTTCTGCCCACCGCCTACAAGGGCCTCTCCGAGCTCGGCCAGATCGCGGGCGTGGGCATGTTCGTCGCGTACGTCGCGAACATGACGGTGCTGCCGGCGCTCATCAAGGTGTTCAAGCCCAGGGGCGAGCGCGCCTCGCCGGGCTTCCCGTTCCTCGCGCCCGTGGACACGTGGCTCGCCGAGCATCGCAAGCCGGTGCTGATCGGCTCGCTCATCGTCATTCTGGGCGCGACGCCGCTGCTGCTGCACCTGCGCTTCGACTTCAACCCGCTGCACCTGAAGGATCCGCATACCGAGTCGATGGCGACGCTCATCGCGCTCAAGAACTCGCCGGTCATCTCGATCAACGACGTGAGCGCGCTCGCGCCCAACCTCGCCGAGGCCGACACCATCGCCCGGAAGCTCGAAAAGCTGCCCGAAGTGGGCCGCGCCACCACGCTCAGCGCGCTGATCCCCGACGACCAGCAGCAAAAACTCATGCTGATCTCAAGCGCAGCGCAGCAACTGCTGCCCGCGCTCACGCAGCAGCCGTCCGCGCCGGTCACCGACGCCGTGCGCGTGGACACGCTCAAGCGCGCGGCCAGGCAGCTCGCGCTCGCGGCAAGCGATCACCCGGGACCGGGCGCCGCCGAGGCCAAGCATCTCTCCGATAGCCTGCAGAAGCTCGCGAACGCGAACGCCGCCACGCGCGAGCGCGCCGAAGCCGCCTTCAGCCTGCCGCTCAAGCTCGCATTCGCGCAGCTCGCGCGCCTCCTGCAACCTTCGTCCATCACGCGCGAGAACCTGCCGCGCGCAATGGTGGACGACTGGATCTCGCCGGTCACGGGCCAGGCAATCGTGGATATCGCGCCGCGCGTGCCGGCCGGCGTCGATCCCAACGACGACACCATGCTCGCGCGCTTCGCGCACGCCGTGAAGAAAGCCGAGCCGAGCGCCATCGGCGGCCCGATCTCGATCCTGCATTCGGCCAACGTGATCATTCTCGCGTTCTTCCAGGCGGCGGGCTGGTCGGTGCTGCTCATCACGGCGCTCTTGTGGATCACGCTGCGCAACTTCAGCGACGTGCTGCGCACGCTGATTCCGCTGCTGGTATCGGCGCTCGTGACGCTCGAGCTGTGCGTTGTGTTCGGTATACAACTCAATTTCGCCAACATCATCGCGCTTCCCCTGATGCTGGGCGTGGGCGTCGCGTTCAAAATCTATTTCGTGATGGCCTGGCGCGCGGGGCAGACCGGCCTCTTGCAGTCCAGCCTCACACATGCGGTGCTGTTCTCGGCCGCAACCACGGCCACGGCATTCGGTAGCCTGTGGCTTTCTCACCATCCGGGCACGTCGAGCATGGGCAAATTGCTCGCGCTGTCCTTGTTTTGCACGCTGATCGGCGCCGTGGTGTTCCAGCCGGTGCTGATGGGCAAGCCACGCGCCAAGCGCGCACGATCGGAAATTCAGGGGATCGACCGATGATTAAAAAACAAGCCGCGCTCACCATGGCGGCGGCCAGCCTGGCGCTCCTCGTGACGTCGGGCTGCGCCACAGGTCCCGACCGTAAGCCAGGCGATCCGTTCGAGCCGGCCAACCGCGCGATCTTCACGTTCAACGACAAACTCGACACCTACGTCGCGCAGCCGATCGCGAAGGGCTATAAGAAAGTGACGCCGCAACCGCTGCGTCAAGCGGTCACGAACTTCTTCTCGAACCTGGGCGATGTGAGCAACTTCGCCAATAACCTGCTGCAACTGAAGATCACCGACGCCACCGAAGACCTCATGCGCATCGCGATGAACTCGACCTTCGGTCTGGGCGGCCTGATCGACTTCGCCACGCTCGCGGGGCTGCCGAAGCACCATCAGGACTTCGGCCTGACGCTCGGTCACTACGGCGTGCCGGCCGGCCCTTACCTCGTGCTGCCGCTGTTCGGGCCGAGCGACGTTCGCGACGGCATCGGCATGGGCGTGGACGTGAAGTTCAATATCCTCAACTACATCGAGCCCGCGGTGCGCAACCCGCTGTATTTCGCGCAGTTCGTGAGCGTACGCGCGGACCTGCTCGGCGCCACCGACCTGCTCAAGCAGGCGGCGCTCGACCCGTATTCGTTCGTGCGCGACGCGTACAGGCAGCAGCGCCAATCGCTGATTCGCGGCTCGCAGAGCAATAACGCGCCGCCGCCGAATTACGGCGATCCGGGCGCCGAGGGGAATGAAGGGGCTGAGAGCACGCCGGGCGGCGCTGGTGCCGCAGGGGTCTCGGGAGCCGCGGGGGCATCCAGCAAGGCGGGCAACGGCGTGCCGAATTACGAGGATCCAGGCAAGTCGGGTGGGTCCTCGGGTGCCAAGGGTGGATCGGGCGCTTCGAACAACGGGCTGCCGAACTACGAAGATCCAGGCGAGTCGACCGGCGCAGCGCCTGCGACGGCGGCGAGCGGTGCGGCGCAAGCCGCACCTGCACAATCGGCTTCGGCGCCTGCGGCAGCTTCGGCCGCTGCGCCTGCGCAACCTGCATCGGCGCCTTAAAGCGTGTGGCATGCCCGCGCCGCCCATTAGCCGGTGTGGCGCGAACACAAAAAAACCGGCAGGCCGCCAGGACTGCCGGTTTTTTTGATCCGACTATGGACTAAACGAGAACGATGCTATCGCTGTATCGCGCGACTTGCCGATCGTGCGAGATCAGCCGAAGAGGCTCGGTCAATGCCTGGGCCACCAGAAGCCGGTCGAATGGATCTTGATGATGCAATGGCAAGGCTTCGACGGCCGCAGCATGTTCGGCTTCGATGGGCAGAATGCGATATCCCGCGTCGCGGAAGTATTGCAACGCGACTTTTGCGGATACCGGCATATCGCCACGTTGCAACGAAAACTTGATGCCGATTTCCCAGATGCTCGCGGCACTCACGAAGATTGTGCTGGTTTCCGCCAAAATGAGATCCCGCGCCTTTATGGGCAATTTGGGACTATCGGTGATGGCCCAGAGCGCGATGTGCGTGTCGAGCAGAACATTCATTCGCCGACCCCGTTGAACAGGGCTGCCACTTCGTCATTGCAGGTGTCGATGTCATCGGGAACCTCGAAGGCACCCTTGGCTATCCCAATGCGCCGCTCAACCGATACACCTGGAGCGAGAGGCACAAGGCGCGCAACGGGCCGTCCGCCACGAGCGATGATAATTTCCTTTTCCCGCCCCAGTTCGACGTCCTCAACGAGGCGCGACAAAGACGACTTGGCTTCCAGCATATTCACATAGTTCATGGCCGCATCTCCTGGATTCATCGCCGATTGAAATTAGTCTAGTCTGGCTAAACGACAGATTCAAGCCCTGGCCCTATCTGTTGTTGACGCAGAGACAAAAAAACCCGACAGGTCACCAACCTGCCGGGTTTTTTCTTTTTAACGCGACGCGCGCCGCTCAATGCACCGCTGCGTCTTCGTGCTCGACCTCGCGCTGCGCTTCATTCGCGGCCGCCAGCGCCGTGGCGTCCGCCGCGCTCTGCACGGTCTGGCGATAGCGCTCGTAAGCCTCGTCGGCGTAACGGATCTGCTCGCGCCCGTGCGGCGCGGGCTTGCCGTCGGCGCCCATGTTCACGAACACCATTTTTTCGATCGTCAGGATGCTCTTGCGCGTGACCTTGTTGCGCACTTCGCAGCGCAGCGTGATCGAGGTGCGGCCAAAGTGCGTCGCCTTCATGCCCAGCTCGATGATGTCGCCCTGACGCGCCGAGCTCACGAAGTTGACCTCCGAAATCAGCTTGGTCACGACGCGCTGGTTATCGAGCTGGCAAATCGCGTAGATGGCCGCCTCTTCGTCGATCCAGCGCAGCAGGCTGCCGCCGAACAGCGTGCCGTTGGGATTCAGATCCTCGGGCTTGACCCATTTGCGGGTATGAAAATTCATGGCTGGTAACTCCTGTACATGCTCTGTCCCCCAAGCCTCGAAAGCAGACCTAGGGTTAACACCAGTATGTTACCAGATATAGGGTTTTCCCTAGGTTTTGCAATAGCAGGCGTTGGCTTATTTGCCAAATCAACCAGGGAAAAAGGCGCCAGAGGCCGTCAGTACGCGCCGCGCGGCCGTGAGCGCCTTGCGCGCCGCGCCGGCGTCGGCCGCCACGCGCAGCAGGCCGCCTAGTTGCAGCGGGTCGCGCGCGAGCTCACGCAAAATCGGCAGGACGGCCGTGGAGCCGTCGTCGCGCAGGCCGGCCATCGCGGCCTTCGGCAGGCTGCGCCACGCCGGATCCACCACCGCGCGGCAAACCGCGAACGGCAGGCCGCGTGCGGCCGCCGCAGCGGCGGCCAGATGCGACTCCATGTCGACGGCCAGCGCGCCGCCGCTCGACCGGTGAAGCGCCGCCTTGTCCGCCGCGCCGGTGAGCGGTGCGGCCACGGCGGCCTCCGCGCCGCGCCGCGTCCGCATGGCCAGCGGCGAGTCCAGCAGCGCCGCCGCCATGCGCTCGCTCCATGCCGCGTCGCAAGCGACGCGACCGAACGGACCATCAACGGCATCGGCAATGATGAGCGTGCCTGGTTCGAGATCCGGCCCCAGACCGCCCGCCGTGCCAAAGCTAATGACGCCCGAGGCGCCGCGATCGAGCGCCGCCGCGAGTGCGCGTTCGAGCAGGTCGGCGCGCGCGGCGTAGACCGCCTCGATGCCGTCGCCGCCCTTGCCCGCCGCAATGCTTGCCTCGAAAGCCATGCCGGTCACGGCGATCACGGGCAGCGTACTTTTCGTGCGCCCCGCGCGCGCAGCGGCGGATGTCGCAGTGGTAGAGGCAACCGCCATCGTCACAGGCCGACCTTGACGTGCGTGACGCCGTCGCGCTTGAGGTTGCGGTAGCGCGCGAGCGCCCACAGCGGGAAGAACTTGCGGTAGCCGTGGTAGCGCAGATAGAACACGCGCGGGAAGCCCGTAGCCGTGAAGCGCGTTTCGTCCCAGAGACCGTGCTCGCGCTGCGTGGCCTGCAGCCAGGCGACGCCGCGCGCCACTGCGGGATGGTTCACCTCGCCCGCGGCCATCAGGCCGAGCAGCGCCCAGGCCGTCTGCGACGCCGTGCTCGCCGCGCGTTCGTAGCCGCGGTACTCGAGCTTGTAGCTGGTGCCGTCCTCGCCCCAGCCGCCGTCGTCGTTCTGGATCGCGACGAGCCATTGCACCGCGCGCTTCATGCGCGAATCCCTGTGTTCGAGGCCCGCCGCGTTTAGCGCGCATAGCGCCGTCCACGTGCCGTAGATGTAGTTCATGCCCCAGCGGCCGTACCAGCTGCCATCCGCTTCCTGATCGGCGAGGATGTAGTTGTAGGCGCGGCGCGCCGGCTCGCTCGCCGCCGGCAGTTCGCCGAGCTGCGCGAGCATCGAGAGGCAGCGGCCCGAGACGTCGGCCGTCGGCGGATCGAGCAATGCGCCGTGATCCGAGAACGGAATGCTGTTCAGGTATTCGTGTGTGTTCTCGGGCTCGAACGCGCCCCAGCCGCCGTTGCTGCTCTGCATGCCGACCACCCATTCGCGCGCGCGCGCGATGGGCTCGTCGTAGGCGTTGGTCTGGTCGATCTGCTCGACGCGGCGCATCGCCGCCACAACCACGGCCGTATCGTCGACGTCGGGGTAGTGCGGGTTCGCGTACTGGAAGGCCCAGCCGCCCGGACGCACATCGGCGCGGCGCGAGATCCAGTCGCCGCGCACGTCGAGAATCTGTAGCGGGCGCAGCCATTCGAGGCCGCGGCGCGCCGCTTCATGCGCGCGCGCATCGCCCGTTTCGATGAGCGCGTGCGCCGCGAGCGAGGTGTCCCACACCGGCGAGAGGCACGGCTGGACGTAGGCTTCCTCGGCGTGGATCGTCACGAGCTTTTCCAGCGACTGGCGCGCGATCGCGCGATGCGGATGATCGGCGGGGTAGCCGAGCACCTCGTACATCATCACGGCGTTGGCCATGGCCGGGAAAATCGCGCCGAGGCCGTCCTCGCCGTTCAGGCGTTCGTCGACAAAGGCCACCGCCGCGTCGATCGCGCGCTGGCGCAGATACGCGGGAAAGAGCGGATCGGCGATGCGCAGCACGCCGTCCACGGCGCGAAAGAAGCCGAACCAGCCCTGGCTCTGGTGCGGCGCGCGCTCGTTCAAGCCGACGGTAACGGGCGCACCGCGGAACAGCTCGTCGATGCGCACGCCGCGCGGGTTCTTCGCCACCGGCCGCTTCGCGCCGAGCACCAGCAGCGGCACGATCACCGTGCGCGCCCAGTACGACACCTTCGAGAGATGGAACGGGAACCACTTGGGCAGCAGCATGATCTCGACCGGCATCATCGGCGCCGCGTACCAGCTAACCACGCCGTAGAGCGCGAGCAGGATGCGCGTGAACACGTTGGCCTTTTCCGCGCCGCCCGCCGCGAGGATCGCCTCGCGTGCGCGCACCATGTGCCCGGCATCTTCGGCATCGCCGATCATCTTGAGCGCGAAATAAGCCTTGATGCTCGCGCTTACGTCCATCTCGCCTTCGGCGAAGAGCGGCCAGCCGCCGCCGGGCAGCTGGATGCGGCGCAGGTAGCGCGCGATCTTGCCTTCGAGCTCGAGGTTCGCCTCCTCGCCCAGGTAGTGCACGAGCAGCACGTATTCGGCGGGAATCGTGGCGTCGGCTTCGAGTTCGTAGACCCAGTGGCCGTCGGCGCGCTGGTCGGCGAGGATCGCGTCGGTCGCGCGCGTGACGGCGGCGTCGAGCGCGTCGCTCGCGTTGAGCATGGCTGCGGAGGCCACTGCGGGGGCCAGCGCGCTCGCGTTGTCGAGCGTCGGCGCGGCGCCAGGCGCATTCGCCAAGTCGTCGGCCGGCATGGCCTCTGAAAGATCGTTCATCGGTACATCCTTTAAGGCAGAAGCAGTTCCGCGGCCTTGCGGCCCGAGCGGATTGCCCCTTCGATCGTCGCGGGCAGACCGGTTGCGGTCCAGTCGCCAGCGAGCGTCAAGTTGGTCCAGCGGGTGCGCGCCGCCGGGCGGCGCAGTTCTTCTTGCGGCACGGCGGCGAAGGTCGCATACGCCTCGCGCGCGATTTGCCAGGCGGGCAGCGGCTGCGCGGGCAGCGAAGCCGCTGCCGCCACGTCCGCCCAGACGCGCCGCGCGAGGTCCTCGGGCGCGAGCGCATCGAGCGTGTCGAAGGCCGCAGCATGGTGGATCGTCGCCGACATGCGGCCCGCGCCCGCAAAGAGCCATTCGGCCGTGCCGTTCACCAGCGCCATCGGCGTGGCCATCCCGTGCGGCGGCTCCACGGCGAAATGCACCGTGACGACGGCCGTGTGGCGCTGCGGCGTCTGCAACGCGGGCACCAGCGCGGCGGCGACGGCGGCCGGCACCGCCAGCACGACGGCCTCGTCCTCGCCCAAGGGGACGCGGCCACTCTCGAAATCGAGCGCGACGACACGGCCCGCCGCGTCGTCGTATGCGATCTCCTTCAAGCGCGAATCGAGCCGGATCGCCGCGCCGCCATGCTGGAGCATGCGCAGCGCCGGATCGACGAATGCGCTCGAGAGGCCGTTGCGCGCCACCAGCGGCCGGAACGCCTCGCCGCCCGCGCTCAGCACGTCGCGCAGCAGCGTGGCCGCCAGCTCCGCACTGGCCTCGCGCGGCTCGACGTTGAGCGCCGCGAGAAAGAGCGGGCGCAGCAAGCGGTCCCAGAGCGGGCCGTCGCAGCGCATGGTCTGCGCCATCGTGCGGCCGGGCTTGGCGAACAGGAGCGGCAGCAGCGCGAGATATTCAGACACCTTGGTGCCCGGCACGCGCGCATTGGCGTCGCCGATCCAGAACGGCACGCGCGAGCGCGAAAAACGCACGGTCCAGCGCGAGCGCGCCGCGAGGTCCATGAACGCGAAGGCCGGGTCGCTGGGTCCCGCGAGCTCGTCGGCGGCGCCGATCGTGCGCACGTAGTCGAGCGTTTCTTCATGGCCCGCCAGCACGAGATGATTGCCGCTGTCGAGCGTGAGCGCGAGCGTGCGGTCGTAGTACGAACGGCATCGTCCACCGGCCTGGGGGGCTGCCTCGTGCAGCGCGACCTGGACCCCGCGCCGCTGGAGCCGGGTTGCCGCCGCGAGGCCCGCGAGCCCCGCGCCGATCACGTGGACGAGCCGAGGCATCAGGGTCTGCACTAAAACAGCGCGTAGCGCGCGACGATCCACATGAGGCGCGCGCGCGGCTTGACGACCTTGGTACGCGGCAGGTCGAAGCCGCGCTCGACATTGAGCTCGAGCAGCACGCGGTAGACGCCCGACATGATGCGCGGCGCCTTGACCAGCGCGCGCGGCGCGCGGTCCATGATGGCGTCGGCTTCGGCGAAGTGGGCGAGCGCACGCTGCACGAGCGTCGCACACACGCGCGGCAGCGAAGGATCGGCGGCGATCTCATGCGGATTCGACGCCGCGATGCCCTCGCGCGCGAGCAACTCGCGCGGCAGGTAGCAGCGGTTGATGTCCGCATCCTCGTCGATGTCGCGCAGGATGTTCGTGAGCTGCAAGGCGCGCCCGAGGTGGTGCGAGAGCAGGCGGCCGGGCTCGTCCTCCATGCCGAAAATCTTCACCGAGAGACGGCCCGCCGCGCTCGCGACGCGGTCGCAGTAGAGGTCGAGCGTGGCTTCGTCGGGCGCGCAGATGTCCTCAGCGGCGTCCATGGCCATGCCGTCGATCATCGCGTGAAAATCCTCGCGCGCGAGCCCGAAGGTGTGGATATGGCGCGTGAGCGCCGCGAGCGAGGCGCGCGGCGTGCCGGCATAGCAGGCGTCGATGTCGGCGCGCCATTGGTCGAGCCCCGCCGCACGCTCGGCGCGCGGCAGGTCGCTGTCGGCGATGTCGTCGACAGCGCGGCAAAACGCGTAGACCTGATACATGGCGTCGCGCTGCGCAGGCGGCAGGATTCGCATCGCCAGATAAAACGAGCTGCCCGACGAAGCGGCGGCGGCGTCGGTTTGATGTGTATCGTCCACGACGAGGTTGGAAACGGCCAAGACGATCTCCGCTGGGGGCGCCCTCGACGGGGCTTTTCAGATATTCGGGCCCGCATGCCGCGGGTCGCCCGCGCGCGCGGACACGCGCGAGGCACCGGCCTCGGGAGCACCGGAGCGTCGCAACGACGTTCAGGGTTCGCGGCCGGAAACGGCCAAAAGTATAGCAATCTTTACCCGCCGCCGCAGGCGCGGCAGGTCGGCGGCGGCCGATTACCCGTTCAGCCGGTCAAATATCAGGAAAACTCGCAACCCAGCGCGATGGCGCGGTTGCGCCCTTGGCGTTTGGCGCTGTAGAGCGCCGCGTCGGCTTCGTTGATCATGACCTCATAACCGGCCGCGCCGGGCCGCGCGGCGGCGGCACCCACGCTCGCCGTGACGGGCACGACCACGCCTTGCACCTCCACGGGCGCGTCGCTAATCGTGTGACGAATTTTTTCGGCCACGTGCAGCGCGTCGTCGAGCGGCGTGCACGGCAGCAGCAGCGCGAACTCCTCGCCGCCGAAGCGCCCGAACACGTCCTGCTTGCGCACCACCTGCGCCACCCGCTGCGACATGGCGCGCAGCACGGTGTCGCCGGCGGCGTGGCCGAATTCGTCGTTGATCTTCTTGAAGTGATCCAGATCGAAGAGCAGCACCGAGATATCGCCGCCGTAGCGCTGCCAGCGCGCGAATTCGTCGGCGAGCCGCCCCTCGAAATAGCGCCGGTTCGCGATGCCCGTGAGGCCGTCACGGTCGGCATATTCGCGCAGCTTCGCGACGGCGTCCTCGCGCTCGCGCTGCATGACGCTCACGTGCGTGACATCGGAGATGGTCACGCACACGGCGATCACCTCGCGCTCGCGCATGAGCGGCATGAAGGTGCAGTCCTGCTGCATATAGTCCACGCCGCCCGTGATGGGGCGATCGTGGTCGAAGCGGAACAGGTAGGGCCGCTGCTCCCACGAACTGAATGCGAAGCTGCCGAGCTGGAACACGCTCTCGACCTTGCGCGTGAGCCACGCGCGCGGCAGATCGGGAAAGCGCTCGAAGACGGAGCGGCCGATCACATCGGCGGCCACCACGCCACTGTGGTCCTGCATGAAGCGGTTCCACATCAGCACGTTCATTTCGCGGTCGAGCACGAAGAGGCCGAAGCCCACGCGCTCCACGACGAGGTCCGAGAGCGACGGCGGCAGGGATGGCGTCGATGACGGCGAAATCGACAGGTCGCGAATAGTCATAGGCTGTGCAGCAGCGCGTCGATGGCCCGGCTCACGTAATGGATCGATTCCTCGGCCATCAGCATGACGAGATGCGCGCGAAAGCGCTGATCTTCCAGCGCGAAGTTGACTTCCACGAGGAGCGCCAGATCCCAGGCGAGCATGCCGGGCTGGAACACCTCGTCGAGCATGATGGCTTCGCCCAGCAGCCCTGGCTGCGAGAACACGGGCAGGCGCCCGAGCTGGTCGAGCATCGACGAGACACACGCGCCGGACAGCGCGTTCGCTACGTCGAAGATCAGTTCCTGCCCGGTGAGCGCATCGCGCGTGGATTCCGCGTAGGGGCCGCCGATCAGCGCGCCCAACTCGTCGATCTCGCCGCTGCGGCAGATCACGAGCGCCTCGCCCTTGATTTCGGAGCGAAAGCCCTGGCGCACCGCCGTGACCGGACCGTCGATGCCGGTCATCTCGCGCAGTGCGTGGGCGGCCTCGCTCACGGCGACCACGCGCACGCGCGGCACCGAGAGCTCGATAAAGGCGTTGAGGAGCCCCGACAGGCGCGTGGCGGCCTGGCCCATGCCGAGATTGGCAATCTCCTGGAGCGCGTCGCGCTGCATTTCCGTGAACACTCGATCAGGCATACAACCCGTACTCCTTGAGGATGGGCAGCAGCGTCTCCTGCGTGACCGGCTTCGGCACGAATGCCATCGCGCCGAGCGCGAGCGCGCGCTCCTGGGCGCGCGGCTGGACATCCGCGGAAACGACGATCACGAACGTGTTCAGGTCCTCGTGCCGCAAGGCTTCGAGCACCTGGAAGCCCGTCATGTCGGGCATCGTGAGGTCGAGAAACATGACCGGTGCACGCCCGGCGCGATACAGCGCGAGCGCTTCTTGTCCGTTCGACGCGTAGGAGATCTCGACGTCCCAGTCCTCGGGCAGTGCCTTCGTGAGCACCTTGCGGGCGAGCAGCGAGTCGTCGGCGATCACGATGGGCAGAGACATGGATATGCGGAATGAATGTGCGTTGGACGGAGTGCGTTAAGTCGTATTAACGGCTGCGCGCGCGAGTTCTTTAGCGAATGCTGCTTTTTATGCGTGTCACATGAAATCGGCGGCGCGGCTGGACGCACACCCGGACACACGCCCGGCTGACGCGAAGCGACCCTATTTCGAAATGCTTTCTGCGCCTCACAGATGGAAAACGCCCCGAAAAACACGGCATATTGCGCGGCATGCAATGCCCGTGCTTGTGCATGTTATTTATCGTGGCAGCGATTCTCGAAGCAAATTGAACCAAATGCAACTCATCGATAATCATTCAACGAACGAAAACAACTTGCTTTTGGCACTTTCGAGAAATAAATAATCCACCCCCTAATTAAAGGCCGGCGATTATCCTTTTGTTTACGTTTGCGCTATGCGGAATGTCGCGCAATCAACGAAGCATGAGGGGAAATCATTCTGCTCGGGGATATTTGCGGCGACCGTAGCGCAAGCCCGGTCGTTTATGATGTCAAAAGCTCCGCCGCCGTCTTCAAGCCTTATCCCTACGATGAATCCCGACCGGCCCACAGGGCCCGACGACCGCTCGACGCCGCCGCCGCGCGCCGAGGAGGCGCCGTTTCCCGCGGCGCCCAGCCACGACTTCACGGTGCGCCGCCGCACGTTGATCGCGCTGCTGCTCGCCGCGATCGTGCTGCCTTGCGTCTACGTCGCCACCATGGCGTGGAACGACCTGCGCACGCGCGAGGCCGACGCCACCGACGCCACACTGCGTACCGTGCGCGTGGCCGAAGAGCACGCGCTCAAGGTGTTCGACATGAACGATGCGCTCGACGCGCGCATCGTGGACGGCGTGGAGGACCTCGACGACGACGGCATCCGCGCGAACGAGGTGCAAATCCACGAGAAACTCGACGCGATCGGCGGCGGCTACCCGCAGGTGTCGGCCGTCTCGGTCTTCGGCCGTGACGGCGCGCTGCTCGCGAGCAGCCGCTATTCGCCGCCTCCGCCCATCTCGATCGCCACGCGCGACGATTTCGTGGGCATCCGCGACGGCCGCATGCTCGACCACGTCTCGCGCGTCATGGAAGGCCAGGTGAGCGGCGAAACGGTGTTCAACACGGGCATCGCGCGCCACGACGCGATGGGCCAGTTCGCCGGACTGGTTTCGGTCGCGCTGCGGCCCAGCTACTTCGACAAGTTCTACAGCGAGCTGCTCGGCGACGACTCGCCGATGGCACTCGGCCTCGTGCGCAGTGACGGCGCCATTCTCGCGTTCGAACCGCCGCGTGGCGCACGCGCGCCTCGCGCGAGCGCCTCGCTCAACGCAACCAGCGCCGCAACGCCCCACGCCGTTGGCGCATCCGCGCCGGCCGTCATCACGGCGGGCTCGCCATTCGCCGTCGCGCTCGCGCGCGGCAAGGAGGCGGGCGTCGTGCGCATGCATTCGCAACTGCTCGGCGACAACGCGATCGTCGCGTTCCGGCGCGTGGGTTCGTATCCGGTCTACGTCACCTGTCTCTACCGCTCCTCGGCGATCTGGTCCGCGTGGTACCGGCACCTGAGCGTGCTGATCATCTCGATGTTCACGCCGTCGATCGCGCTGTGGTGCGTGATCTGGCTGTCGCTGCGACGCCTCGCCGCCGAGGAAGAGGCCTGGGAGCGCTGGCAGGCCGAGGCGGCCATGCGCCGCTCGATCGAATCGGCCTACCGGCAGTCGCGCAAGATGGAAGCGCTCGGCAATCTCGTGGGCAGCGTCGCGCACGACTTCAACAATCTGCTGATGATCGTCTCGGCCAACGTGCAGATCGCGCGCCGGCGCGGCGTGACAGGCTTCGAGCGCGAACTCTCCGCAGTCGAGCGCGCGCTCAAGAGCGGGCAGTCGCTCACGCGCCAGTTGCTCGGCGTTGCGCGCAAGCAGCCGCTGCGCAACGAGACGATTCCCGTCGGCCGCTGGCTGCCCGCGTTGCGCGAACTGCTGCGCGCCTCGCTCGGCGCGAAGGTCGCGCTCGTCATGGACGTGGACGAAGCCGTGTGGGCCGTGCAGGTGGACGTCGCCGAATTCGAGCTTGCGCTCATCAATCTCGCCGTCAACGGGCGCGACGCCATGCCCAACGGCGGACGCTTCACCGTGCGGGCGCGCAATATCTCGTTCCGGCCGGGCGAAGGCTTCCCGCTCGACGGCGAATTCGTGCACGTCTCGCTCGAGGACACGGGCGTCGGCATGTCGCCCGACGTGCTCGCACGCGCCTTCGAGCCGCTCTACACGACCAAGCCGAAGGGCATGGGCACCGGACTCGGACTGCCGCAGGTATTCGCGTTCTGCGAGCGCTCGGGCGGGCTCGCCGCGATCGACAGTGCGATTGGCGCGGGCACCTCGGTGCATCTCTATCTGCCGCGCGCGAGCGCAGCGCCGGCCGCGCAGCGCGAAGCCGAGCCGCGCGAGCACAGCGTGAATCCGCCGCAAGGGCTGCGCGTGCTGCTCGTCGAGGACAACGACGAAGTCGCGGCGGGCACCGAGGCGCTGCTGCAGATGATGGGGCATCACGTCACCTGCGCAAACGACGCGGCGAGCGCGCTGGAATTCGTGGATGCAGCCCGCGCCGCGCGCACGAGCGACGACGATGCGCCGCACTTCGACCTCGTGCTCTCGGACATCCACATGCCGGGCACGATGAACGGCATCGACCTCGCGGAAGCACTGCAAACGCGCGAGCCCGGGTTGCCGGTGATCCTCGTCACGGGCTACGCGGAGGAGCTCGAGCGCACGCGCGGCGTGGACGTGCGCGTGCTCTCGAAGCCGTTCGACATCGCACTGCTGGAGAAAATGCTGGAAGCCATCCAGCACGACCGCCAGACGCGCTCGCGGCGGGAACGGGACGCGACACTGTAGGTCGAAAAAACACACCGTCGGACACGCAACCGGGCACCCAGCCTGGTTCGCAGCCGGTGCGCGACGCACACGGAGAGCGTCATGGACAATCCCCTGGCATGCAGATTGCGATATCGATCATGCGGCACGTGGGAAGGGCTATGAGGAGGAACAAGCCATGAAACAGACCGTGACCGGTCTCTTCGAGACCTACGACAAAGCACAGCACGCGCAGGAAGCATTGCTGCAACGCGGGTTCCCTGCCAGCGACATCGAACTGCCGGTACACGAGGCCGGTGTGCTGGCCGGCATCGAGCGGCTCGTGTCGGGCTTCTTCTCTTCGACGGGGGACGTGCGCACGAACGCAGGCGCACCGCCCGAGCCCGTCGCGCCCGCGGGCAATGTGCTGATCGGCGTGCGGGTGAGCGACGAAGCGCACGCAGACCTCGCCTGCAACACGCTGCGCGGCGAGGATGCACTCGAAGTCGCCGTGCGCGGCGGCAACTGGACATGGTCGGCGACGGACACCGACCCGGTCGCGCGCGAGCGCTCGGCGCTCGACGAACTCGGCCTCGCGAACCTGGCCGAAGCCATGCGGCGGCGCACAGCGCAGCCGGTAGAGGACAAAGCGAAGGACGTTCAATCTGGCGCAGCCAGCGAAACGACGCGCTCGTCGACGGAAACCACGGCGCAGCCCTCGCGGCCAGTGAACGAGGCCGAAGCCACCGTGCTCGCATCGGCAAGCGCCCCGGGCGCGGGCGCCGTGATGGGCACGCCGGCCGCCGCCGCGCATGTCGATGTACCTGCGGCCCCGCAAGCAACACGTCCGGCGGGCGCTGCCGCGCCGCGCATTCCCGACGAATTCATCGAGTACGAAGAGGACTCGCACGACCACCGCGCGTCCGATGCGCCGGACCAGCCCGTGACCGGGCCCCGTCCGACACGGCATTGATGGGTACTACGAGGGACGGCGGGTGCACTTCACACCCGTGCGCCGCGCGGGCCGCAGCGCACGCTGGATGAGTGCTGCGGCACGCCCCGCACATTGCACAATTCTCATTGCTTCTCGGCAGGCCGGCGATCGTCCGATGGCCCATAACGACTGTTAGCGGCCCTTAGCGGCCCATTAGCTGCCCTTAGCGCCCCTTAGCGGCCCAATTGATGCTTGACCCACCCGGTGTAGCGCTCGACGAATGCCTGCAGGAATTTGCGGGTATCGTCGTTCACGATTTCGCCTTTTTCGTTGATCCGCGTGGCGTCGTGCTTGATGAACATCTCGGGCTGGCCCAGCGTCGGCACGTCGAGATACGCGAGTACGTTGCGCAGATGCGCCTGTGCAAGCGCCGTGCCGACCGCACCCGGCGATGTGCCGAGCACCGCACCCGGCTTACCGCCCCACGAGTTCTTGCCCCACGGGCGCGAGCCCCAGTCGATGGCGTTCTTCAGCACCCCGGGTATCGACCGGTTGTACTCGGGCGTCACGAAGAGCAGCGCATCGGCCGCCTCGATCTTCTGCTTGAACTGGCGCGCAACCTCGGGAAAATCGGCATCGTAGTCCTGGCTGTAGAGCGGCAACACGCCGATGTCGAGGAACTCGAACGAAAAATCGGCGGGTGCCAGCGACGTCACGGCATGCGCGAGCTGCCGGTTCCACGAATCCTTGCGCAGACTGCCGACCACGACCGCAATTTGATAGGCCATTTCTGTGTCCTCCTCGGTTTCTTCGGTAGCGCGCACGAAGCGCAGTGGAAAGAAACCCACATCATAGGCGCGAGAGAAATCGGCGGTGTGTCAGAAGAACAGTTGAGCCCGAAGCGCTCGACGAATATGAAGAATGTGGATAAATGGCCTGACCGGGGATTTATCCACAGATTTTGTTCACAACCTTGTGGACAATTCCGCGCGAAGCCCGATGGGGCCGGGCGAGTCTCGGGATTGCAGATCGCCTCGAGGAAAGCAGTTACGCAACCTGGGCGACCAGCGCAGCTCAGCCGAATAACGCGGCGACGTTTTCCGGCGGACGACCGATCACCGCACGGCCGTTACGCACGACGATTGGACGTTGCAGCAGAATCGGGTGGCTCGCAATTGCTTCGTATAACTGATCATTCGTAACGCCGTCGGCATCCAGTCCGAGCGCTGCGTACTCGGCTTCGTTTGTGCGAACCATGTCGAGCAGCGGACCGCCCAGCAGAGCGTGCAATGCCTTCAATTGGCCGACCGTGAGCGGGGTCTTCAGGTACTCGACAACCTCGACCGGTTCATTGGCCGTGTTGTATGTGCTCAAGACCAATTCGCAAGTGGAGCGCGACTTCGAGCAGCGAGAGTTGTGGTAGATCGTGATCATGGATTCAAGGCAAGAGAGGTTAGGGTTGAACGGATTGGCATCGGGATACCGTGGCGCACGTCTGTCACTTGGGGAAGACGAGCGTTTGGTGACTTCGAAGCGAAGGCGGCCCACGTAGACGATAAAGCGACCGGACTGGACAAGCTTTGCGCGAGCCGTTCACAAGCATCAATTTTAGCGGCCTGGTTGAAGAGGGTAGAAGTGGCTTGAGGCTTGAGGCTCGACAGAAGGAGCGTTGGGATCTTTCGTCTTTAGGAGGCCGTTGAGACGCCATGGTGCGGGCGGAGACGCCCCACAGGGAAGGCAATGCGTTGAATCCGACAATGGGATACAGAGGGTGGGCAGGCGGACACGCGTGCGGCCAGCTTTATGCGCATAAAGCTGCCGGGCATGGATACGGGGAGTGCGTCGGTTGTGTGCTGAAGCGCAATGACGAGGTGTCGCTCTTCGGGATCGAAGCAGCATCGATCCCGTTTCGCCGGTGCTTTATGCGCATAAAGCCACCGCTGCCCTATAGAGGCGCGAAGCCACTCGAAGACGTGCTCGCCCGATGTGCCATTCGGCGCCAGTGATTCCTCCATCGCCGCGACCTTTATGCGCATAAACCCATCCGCCGGCCTCGCATCACACGAACGACCTCCGACGCACATTCATTCGCCAAGGCCATCCAGTGAACCACGCTAGTCTAATTGTCCCGCATCCACTCGGCCTTTATGCGCATAAACCTTGGCCAAACGGCCAAAGCGTCATCCAATGCGATGAAAATCACACCGATGCCGTTGAATCGCAACTTAATCCAGGTAAAATCCAAAACAATTAGCAAAAAGGAGAAACCCAATTGGCAGCAGAGATAATCGCAGTCACGCAGCAAAAGGGCGGGGTCGGCAAGAGCACGATCGCGATGCATCTCGGCGCAGCATTCCACGAAAAGGGAAAGCGTGTACTCGTGGTCGATGCCGACGGCCAGAACACGCTGGTTCATTGGGCGAGTGCTTCAGCGGATGGGGAAACGGGCATTCCGTTTCCGGTAGTGAATCTCTCTGAGGCAGGTGGCCAGATCCATCGCGAGATCAAGAAGTTCATTGGCGACTACGACATCATCATCGTCGACTGCCCACCGTCGATTACCGAAAAAGTCTCTGGCGTTGTCCTGCTGGCTGCCACCATCGCCGTCATCCCTACCTCGTCTTCGCCGGCCGACTACTGGTCAAGCGTTGGGCTCGTGAAGCTGATCCAGCAGGCGCAGGTCATGAACGAAGACCTGAAGGCCGTCTTCCTGCTGAACAAGACGGAAGAGAAGCGCATGCTCACGCGTGAGCTGAAGCGTGCACTGGAAGAACTCGGCTTTCCTTTGCTCAAAACCCAAATACCTACTCGTGAAGCGTACAAGCAGGCCATGGCGCTCGGCCAGACGGTCCTGCAGATGAGCGATCGCGGTGCGCGGCTCGCCGCAGTCGAAGTCCGCGCCTGCGCTGACGAAATCGCTGCGATGCTCCCCTGACTTTATGCGCATAAAGGACCCTGAATGAAGCCCTCACAATTTGCCAAAGGTTTTCAGGCACGGCCTGACACGACGAGCAGCGAGAAGCGCACCGCCCTCGACCGGCTCAATGCCATCGACGGTCTCGTCCAGGAGAAGCCGAAGTCGCGTGAGCCGGTCGGTCGCGCAAGTCAGCCGGAACCGATCGCGAACATGGAGGAAGCCGTTCCGGCTTCGGCGGAACACGAGTCCACGGAATACCGCGCGTGGCGTATCGAGCAGGGATATCGTCCCGGCCAGATCATCGAACTGCCGCTGAAGGCGATCAAGCCGAGTCCGTTCAATCCGCGCCACTTCTATCTGAAGGCGTCGATTGCCGAACTCGCGGTCAATCTCGCCAAGCAAGGACAGCAGCAGGCCATCCACGTGATTCCCGATTACGCGGCTCCTGGCAGCTACTACGTCAGCGACGGCGGGCGGCGCGTGCGTGCGCTCAAGGAAGCCAACAAGGAAGTCGTCAAGGCAATCGTCGTGGATCTGCCCATCGGGCTCGAGAGCTACAAGCTCGGCTACGATCTCAACGTCCAGCGTGATTCGCAGACGGTCTTCGACAACGCCATCGTCTGGAAGCGCTTTATCGACGAAGAGCATTTCCAGAGCCAACGAGAACTCGCCGATCATCTTGGCCTCGACGAATCGACGGTGGCCGTCGCGCTTTCTATCGCCAAGCTGCCCGAACCCGTCATGCACGAAATGGTCGCGCGCCCGGATCGCTTCGGCTCGAACATGGCTTATCAGGTCGGTCGCTATCACGGGGCACGCGGCACCGACGCCACGCTGCGTCTCATCAGCCGGATCCTCGCAGACGATCTCAGCACGCGCCAGGTCGCGGATATCGTCAAAGGCCGGGCAACGCCGCACGAAAGCCCCAAGCCCGCCGGCCGGCAGCGCTATGCCCAGCGTCTGGAGATCAAGCTCGACGGCGTGGCGGTCGGCGACCTGAAGTCGTACGGCGACGATCGACTCGAACTGCGTTTGAAGGGTCTCACGAAGGATCGGCGCGATGCGCTCCTTCATCAAATCGAAGAAATGCTGAAGGCGAAGTAATCGCAGAAAGCAAACAAAAAGCGGTCTTCACGCCTCAAACGTGAAGACCGCTTTTTATTAGGCCGCTTTTTTGGGCCGCTTTTTATTGGAATTTCGCCGGAAACCCGGCGTAAATCAATAACACCGTGTACTGCCCTGTCCTGGCCGCCCGCCGACTCCAGCAACCGGTAAAGACCCCGTTCAGGCGGCGCGCGACTGGCTCAGCGTAAAGGCGAGCAGATCGCCGTCGGTAGGATCGCCCCATGTCTTGCGTGCGAGCCAGTCGAAAAACGCCGTATCGGCCAGTTTCGAGTCGAGGCCGCGGCGGCGCCAGTCATCGCGCAGATGCGTACCGAGCCCCGGCAACTCATCATTCTCGAACGACGTGCGTGCGACCTCACGCTCCAGCTCGCCCTGCTCGTCGTAGAGTGCGCGCGCCTCCTTGCGCCGGTAGGCGGCATACTCGTCCATCAGGCGGGCCTTCGGGTCGTCCGCCGCCACGCTCCCGGCCACTGCGCGTGCCGTAGCCGGCGTACCTGCCGCAGCGTCCTCGACCGGCGGTGCGTAACCCTTCTTCAAGGCGTCCTTGAACAGCGCTGCCGCGCTGCGAACGGGCGGCAGACTCGTGCTGCGCATGCGCTGCTCGGTTAGCTGGAGCGCCGCGCGAATGCGGTTTTCCTCGCTGTCGGCGTAAAGCGACTGGGCTTCCTTCAACGGAATGCCGATTTTGACCATGCGGTCGACCAGCGTGCTGTCGAAGACGTTCGGGTGCTCGTCGAGCGCGAGCATGGGCTGCTTGCGCTCCGTCACACGGAACTGGATCTCGGCAACCCGCCGCCCTTCGCGATGCTCGATCAACTCGACAAAGATGTTCGTGACGGCGTTGACTTCCGCGATAGCCGGACGCAAGTAGTCGCGCTTGAAATATTTGTACTCGCGCTTGGCTTCGTCGCCGGCCTCGGTGTCGGGCGTGCCCGACAGGATCGGCCGCCACCACTCCCACGTCTCGCGCATCGTCAGATGGCTCGGATTGGTGAGATAACGCACGCAGATTTCGTAGAGCGCGAGCCCCGCACTGCTGCGCAACTGGCTCTGGAATTGCAGGCTCAACCGGGCATACTGAACCGGATCCAGCAGCTTCTTCTTGATCTTGGGCGCGAACGAGAATTCCACCCAGACGCGGCGCGTAGCCGGGTCTTCGAGAATTTCAGCGTCGGCGATCAGCGTGGAGATGCCCCACTTGCGGCCCGGCTTCTGGCTCGAGGTACCCTGGCTCCATTCGACCTGCACCGACACCATGCGCCGCAGATGCTCCTTCACGAGCGCGGTGTCGTTCGAGTCAAACGCGGAATTCGCAACGATGTCGGACAGGAGCGCGCGATAGGTATCGCCAGACTCGTCCGCCTGCTGCGCGACGGCGAGCAGGACGTTGAAGAGCTTGCGGGTCAGCAGGGTGATCTTGCCGCTTTTCGGCTGAATCGCGATCGCCTCGACGGCCTTGCGCAATTCGGCCGAACTGGGGCTCACCACATCGGTTTTTTTCACGCGCTTTGTGGCCATGCGTCGGGTCGAGGTGAGATTTCGCGAAAGGATACAGCCTGTGGTGAAACACGTCTATAGGCTCCCCCTCACCATTGCCGGTGAAGCGGGTTCGCAGCGCGCGCCTCACCACCAAGAGCCCCCGAAAACGCTCACCTTGCCGGCACGCACCTGTGTGCCGGGCTCTCGGCTGGCTCTGGGTTCTGGCTCACCGCGCTCATCCGACGTCGATTCGAGGGTGTCGATCCGCTCCCGAACAGGCTCACCTCAAAAATTTCCTGGCGCAAACGCAACGTCGGGCCGATGCCTCGCTGCCCGAACGACCGGGCCCCAAACCGGCTCAAACCGGGCTCAAACAGCAGGCCTGCTGCGCTGCAACGAAAGCTTCCGGCGCTGCCGATGCCTTCGGCCAGCCAAGGTCATCCAAAGTTTCGCATCAGGAGTGCCCCCGGCTTGCCAGCCAATCACCCGATTTACCTCAGCCTCCCGAAAAATCTCACCTTTGACACCGCATGGAGCCTGATCCGGCAATACTTCTAGTCCACACGGCAAACAGATGCCCGCCACCAACGTCCCGAAAATGCTCACCTTTGAGGCCGGTAAGGATTCAACCCGCCGCGGTCATCGCTCCCGGAAACCCTCACCTTTCCGCCCGTCCGCTGGAAAAAACCAATAGATTCCTAGGGTTATCCACAGTGCCTGTGCTCGTCCACCGAAGCCTGCCATTCCCGAAAAACCTCACCTCAAGATTTCATACGGGCAGGGCGAGCGCATACGACATGCGCACCAGACGCTCCTGAAAAATCTCACCTTCCTGAATCCGCCTAGTCATTACGGAGAATTCCTCGTCTTTACATATCAACGTTCCGCCGTCAGTGAACGCCAACTTGCTCCCGAAAAAGCTCACTTGGGCGGTTTTTTCGACTCAAATCAGCTCCTGAAAAGACTCACCTTACGCCCGTGTGGGGTCAAGAGCACGACCGGTTTCGCGGCATTGCGACAAACTCCCGTAAAGACTCACCTTGACGCGCAGATGGCTTTGAAAATCTCCTTACGTGCAGCCGCCCCACACACGGACAAGGACTCTTGCGCTCCTGTAAAGGCTCACCTCAAGGCCCAAGAAGCCTCGAATCCGGTCAAAATACCGCTTCGGCTCCCGAAAAACTTCACCTTGGCCTGGCGATTTTTCCCGATCTCTCTCACCGCAGCTTCCAGGCGGCCCAAATTGGCGCAAAAAAATGGGCTAATTGGGCGCCCCGAATCCACTCACCGTTGCATTTCATGTAACAACACTCTCCAGCCCGGTGTGCCCGGCGCGGATTCACCAATAGCTCCCGTATCGACTCACCCTTGCTGTTGAGTCAAGAATCACGGCGATCCCGAATCCGCTCACGTCCTGTCCCGCAAGCGCTCACCGCCTTCCCCGAAGCCCATCACCCGCCTGTCCCGCAGAGGCTCACCACCTGTCCCGTAAAGCTTCACCTCACCGGGCTGGAACCCAAGCCAGGTAAGGGTTTGCCGTGGCGTTAACGTCTTTTAACAGGTATCAAGGGTGTTTACTTTTATTACTCTCAAGCACTTCAACCCCGCGAGCCCTTCGGGATATCCACATCCCAACGTCACATAGAAACGTTCGCGCCAGGACAAGGGCTCGTGAAACAGCGCCAATAAATGGTTCGTAACTGGAAAGCTAAGTGTTTACAATGACTTATAGAAGAATCTTCGTTTTGTTTCACGAAATGCCAAACCGGACGACACTAAAATAGTCGTTTGAAGTGCCTGCTGCATCTGGATTTCACGTCTACCAGAAACCATGCAGATAAACGTATCGATCAATACGTAATTTGTTATTATTCGATCGTTACCTGTTACCCCTCGCAGAGACGATCATGATCCGAGACGAAGACCGCCAGGCCCTCCGCGAAGAGCTCGAGGCATTGCGCAAAGACGGCGCACGACGCCAGGAGTTGTCGCTACACGCCTGCAAGCGTCTCTTTTTTGACTTCGGTATTCGTCCCTCAATGGCCACCGTCCGGGATTTGACCCAGACCGGCAGCGCCAGCGACATTCCCAAGGACATCGAGCTTTTCTGGCAACGCATCCGTGCGGCATCCAAGGTGCGCGTCGGCAACGGCGCCATTCCGCCCGCGCTGGAAGAGCGCGCCGGAGAGCTTCTCGGTGCACTCTATGAAGAGGCCCGAACGCTCGCCCGGCAAACCCTCGAAGTCGAGCGCAAGGAAATCGAGTCTGGCCGCGACGACGCCGAGCAGGCGTTACGGGATGCACAAGCCCGTCACCTTGCCGCCGACGAAATGCTTCAACGCAGCGAGGCGCGTATCGAGGCCGCCTGGGCCCGCGTGCGCGAACTCGAAAGCCAGTTGGCGAGCGCATCCGCGCATGGCGCGTCGCACCATGACAGCCTGCAGGCGACGGTGCGTCGTCTCGAGGCCGAAAACGAGTCGCTGCACAAGCGTATCGAGACGGAACAGAGCACCAACGCCGGTCTGCGCGACCGGATCGACGGGTTGCACGAGGAAATGCGCAAAAGTACCGAGCACTACGCGCAACAGATCAAGGATGCGCTCGCCGAGGCCGAGCGTCGCGTGAAGCCGATGCTGGTCGAACTGGATTCGCTGCGCACGATGTCGTCCACCTGGCAGTCGGCACAGCGCGACGCAAGCAAGAAGGAGTTCGAGTTTATCCAGCAACTGGCCACGGCCAAGGCGCGGGCGGATCGCCTCGATGCCGTGTTGCGCGAGCGCTCGGACGAGGTCGACGTGCTCACGCGGCAGGTGGCGACGTTGCGCACGCAACATGGTGTCGACGGCTCGGTCGCCGGTGTGCTGTGTGCGCTTGCACAGTCGGGACGCCTGGGCGACGAAGAGCTCGCGCAGCTCGGCACGGTCGTCGATGGCCACGTGAGCCTGCCCGCGCACTGTCCGAACTGTGAGGACGGCGAGCCGGAACTGGCGCAGGTCGATGGGCGCTTCGAACTGTCGTGTCCCGAATGCGAATATACGTCGGGCCTGGGCGCGTCGCGGCTGGAGGCTGTCGCGCGCTTCGTCGCGGGCAAGAAGGATGCCCGTCATCCCATAAGGTGAGCGTTTTCGGGAAGTCCAGGGCGACGGAAAAGTGAGCCTTTACGGGAGTGGCAGCGCGATGTAATGCAGGCGGGCAGCGCTTTTGCGCCCAGCTTTTGTGCCTCGTTTTTGCGTCGAGCTTGTCAGCTTGCGTCGGGCGCCGCGTCCTCGGTCTGAGCGGGGACGTTCCGGTCGGCCCAGATGCGCCACGCACGATGCAGCCGGCCGGCGGAAATCGGTTGCAAAAAGCCGAGCCACTGGCCGACCTGATCGGCATCCACGCCGCGC
This sequence comes from Paraburkholderia tagetis, assembly GCF_022213065.1. Taxonomy (GTDB): domain Bacteria; phylum Pseudomonadota; class Gammaproteobacteria; order Burkholderiales; family Burkholderiaceae; genus Paraburkholderia; species Paraburkholderia tagetis. The sequence goes on along the minus strand of NZ_JAKLJA010000016.1, from coordinate 26,903 downwards.
TCGAACAGATCTGCCGCGAAGCTGTTGCGCAGGGTTTGCGGGCTCGCCCGCTCGGCGCGGGTTTCCGCGATGCCCGCCTCTTCCATCAGCGCATCGATCGCGCGCAACACGGTGGCCTTGTGCATCGGACGCCCATTGGGCGAGCCGGGAAACACGAGCTGCCCGGGCAGTCCCGCCAGGCGGCGCGCTTCGAGCCATGCCCCCATCACGTCGACTGCGAACGGTGCCAGCCGCGTGCTGTGCGTAAAGGCTGGGTTATCGGCTTCGATGGTGATCCATTCCGAGCCGATCGCGGTGGCGTCGAGCTTGAGCGCGATGGCGTCGCCGGTCTTCAGGCCGCCGCCGAGGAAGATGGCGACGAGCGCGCGGTCGCGCCGCTCGCGCCAGCGCTTCGCGGCCGACTGCTCGGTGAGCGGCGCGAATAGCTGTGCAATCACGGCGGCGCGTTCCGTGGCGGTGAGAAAACCGGTGGGCTCGTTCTCGCGCGCATTGCGCCAGGCCGCCTCGCCGTCCTGGGCGATGAAGCGCGCGGGGTTCGTGGAGGCCAGCTCGATCTGGCGCACGTGGTCGAGCACGCGTTCGATGAGGCGCAGATAGCGCAGCCGCTGCGGCTTCTTCACGTCGAGCCCCGCGACGAATTCGGCGATCGTGCCGGTGTCCACGGAAACAATCGTCTTGCGCCTGAGCGCGAGCCACTCGAGGAATCGCCCCCATTGCACGCGGTAGACGTCGGCGGATGACTGGCGCAGGTCCTGGGACGCGAGCCAGGCATCGAAAGCGGCGGCCGGGTCGTGTTGCCAGTCCTTGCGTTGCTGGTCGAAAAGGTCGCGAGAGGAATGGGAGGCGCTCATCACTATGCTTCCGTTAGTTGCGTTGCATAGGGGATTTTATCGAAATCCCCATGCTGCGGGGCACTGCCATGCGACGACGCTGGCAATGCCGCCCAGACTCACCGTACCCATAGAACTCACAGGACCCACAGGACCCACAGGACCCAATAGAACCGCAGGTCATGATCATCAGCCGCCCCAGGCACGCGGGCGCTTCACCGCGCGCCGCTGTTGGGCTTCGCGCTGAGCAGCGTCCGCGCCCTGGGCCGCTCGCTCATAGGCGCTGACGGCGAAGGCGAACACGGCCGGCAGTGCATTGGACTGCCCGAAATCGACCGTTTCGTCGGTTTCCGGATACGCGAGGTCACCCGGGCGCTGGAACAGGCCGAGCATGAGCATGTCGTGGCGGCTCGCGAACCCCAGGTCGGCGAGCGCTTCCGCTTCGATCGCGTGCAACAGGCGCCAGCTAAGCGGCACCTGCTGGGCGATATAGCGCTGCGCGATGTTGCGCACGATCTGTTCGAGGTCGCGTGCGGCCGCCTGAAAACGCAAGGCGGCCAGCTCTTGCTCGTTCGGTATTCGCGAGGTCTGCATGGGCTCTCCGGTCGTTCTTTTTACTGTATGAATATACAGTAGTCGGAGCGATCGTGCAGCCTCATTGGCCGTTCGGCCAGGCGCGTCGAACGCTGCGCGATGGAGGGACGGCAGTGGCGAGACGAACGCGTCACGTTCAGCCGTGGATCACGATCAGCAGCGCGCGCGCCTCGCCCTTGCCCACGTTGCGGATCGCGTGCGGCTGGTCGGCGATATAGCGCGCCGTGTCCGCCGCCTTCAGGCGTTCGTGCGCGCCCGCCGCCTCCACCTCGATCGTCCCTTGCAGCACCGTGAGATGTTCGCGCGTGCCGGGTTCGTGCGCAGCCGATACCAGCGCGCCGCCCGGCTTGAGCGTGAGTTCGTACCACTCGAAATGGCCGGCCAGTTCGATCGGCCCCCAGACGCGCAGTTGATAGCCGGCCTCGTGACCGTGCAGCGTCGGGATGTCGTGCGGCCCGGCCACCGTGATGGTGTCGGGCGCGCGCGGCGCCGCGAACAGCGAATCGAGCTTCACGCCCAGCGCGTTCGTGAGCCGCCAGGCCACGGCGATCGTCGGGTTCGCCTTGTCGCGCTCGATTTCCGATAGCATGGATTTCGAGACACCGGCCGCGCGCGAGAGCTCGTCGAGCGTCATCCTGCGCTCGCTGCGCAGACGCTGGATCTGCTCGCCCACGCGCGGCGGCGCGGCAGGCGCGGCGATGCCGGGCAGTTCCGCCGCCGGGCTGCCTGTGGCGCGGGATTTGCGGGTGCGGGCTTTGGCATCAGCGCTGGTGCCGGCGTTGACGTTGACTGCGGCGCCGGAGTCTTCGGCCGACGGATCCGGGGATGCCGCGCGCTTGAGCGCGCGTGAACCTGAGCCGGTGCTTGCCATGGACTGCCTCATCGATTAAAGTTGTTCGATATATCGAACTTGAGTTCGGAAAAACGAATAATTTCGCCTGGGGCTGACGGCGACTATAGCAGCCGCGGTTCTACATGTCAGGAGCACGATGCAATGGCTACTCCCTATCTCGATCACCTGCGCGCGACGCTCGACCAGATTCGCGCGGACGGTTTCTACAAGAGCGAGCGCGTGATCGCGACGCCGCAGTCGTCGTCCATCGGACTCGCCGACGGCAGCGACGTGCTGAACTTCTGCGCCAATAATTACCTGGGTCTAGCGAACGACGCGCGCCTGATCGCCGCCGCGAAGGACGGGCTCGAGCGCGACGGCTTCGGCATGGCCTCGGTGCGCTTTATCTGCGGCACGCAAACGGTGCACAAGCAACTCGAAAGCGCACTCGCCGCGTTCCTGCAGACCGACGACTGCATCCTCTATTCGAGTTGCTTCGACGCCAACGGCGGCCTGTTCGAAACGCTGCTCGGCGAGGAGGACGCGATCATCAGCGACGAACTCAACCACGCGAGCATCATCGACGGCGTGCGGCTCTCGAAGGCGCGCCGCTATCGCTACAAGAACAACGATCTCGCCGATCTCGAAGCGAAGCTGCGCGAAGCCGATGAAGCGGGTGCGCGCTACAAGCTCATCGCGACCGATGGCGTGTTCTCGATGGACGGCATCATCGCGGACTTGAAGGGCATCTGCGATCTGGCCGATCGCTACGGCGCGCTCGTGATGGTCGACGACTCGCACGCCGTGGGTTTCATCGGCGCGCATGGCCGGGGCACGCCCGAGCACTGCGGTGTGGCGCAGCGCGTGGACATCATCACGGGCACGCTCGGCAAGGCGCTGGGCGGCGCATCGGGCGGCTATGTGGCGGCGAAGAAGGAAGTGATCGAGCTGCTGCGTCAGCGCTCGCGTCCGTATCTGTTCTCGAACACGCTCACGCCGAGTATCGCGGCCGCGTCGCTTGCGGTGCTCGAACTGATCGCGAGCGATGAGGGCGCGCAACTGCGCGCGCGCGTGCAGGCCAACGGCGCGCATTTCCGCCGCGAGATGAGCGCGCTCGGCTTCACGCTCGTGCCTGGCGAGCACCCGATCATTCCCGTGATGCTGGGCGATGCGCGAGTGGCCGCGCAGATGGCGGACGCGCTCTTGCACGAAGGCGTCTACGTGATCGGCTTTTCGTATCCGGTCGTGCCCAAGGGCCGCGCGCGCATTCGCACGCAGATGAGCGCGGCGCACACGCCCGAACAGATCGACCGCGCCGTGGCCGCATTTGCGCACGCGGGCAAGCAGCTTGGCGTGATTTGAAAAGGATGACGAAATAAAATGAAAGCACTCGCCAAACTCGAACGTGGCCCGGGCCTCACGCTGACTCGCGTAAAGAAGCCTGAAGTCGGCCACAACGATGTGATGATCAAGATCCGCCGCACGGCGATCTGCGGCACCGATATCCATATCTGGAAGTGGGACGACTGGGCGCAGAAGACCATTCCGGTGCCCATGCATGTGGGCCACGAGTACGTGGGCGAGATCGTCGAGATGGGCCAGGAAGTGCGCGGCTTTGCGATCGGCGACCGCGTCTCGGGCGAAGGGCATATTACCTGCGGTTTTTGCCGCAACTGTCGCGCGGGGCGTCGGCATCTGTGCCGCAACACCACGGGCGTGGGCGTGAACCGCGAAGGTGCATTCGCCGAATACCTCGTGATTCCGGCCTTCAACGCATTCAAGATTCCGCCCGAGATCTCCGACGATCTCGCCGCGATCTTCGACCCGTTCGGCAATGCCACGCATACGGCGCTTTCGTTCAACCTCGTGGGCGAGGACGTGCTCATCACCGGCGCGGGGCCCATCGGCATCATGGCCGTGGCGATCGCAAAACACGTGGGCGCGCGCAACGTGGTGATCACCGATGTGAACGATTACCGGCTCGAACTCGCGCGCAAGATGGGCGCGACGCGCGCGGTGAATGTCTCGCGCGAATCGCTGCGCGACGTGATGAGCGAACTGCACATGACCGAGGGCTTCGATGTGGGCCTCGAAATGTCGGGTGTGCCGAGCGCGTTCACGGCGCTGCTCGAGTCGATGAACCATGGCGGCAAGGTCGCGCTGCTTGGTATTCCGCCCGCGCAGACCGCCATCGACTGGAATCAGGTCATCTTCAAGGGCCTCGAAATCAAGGGCATTTATGGCCGCGAGATGTTCGAGACCTGGTACAAAATGGTCGCGATGCTGCAAAGCGGACTCGATCTTTCGCCCATCATCACGCACCGCTTCAGCGTGGACGACTATGAGAAAGGCTTCGCCGCGATGCTCTCGGGCGAGAGCGGCAAGGTGATTCTCGACTGGACCGGCGCCTGAGGTGTCGCCCTTTCATTGCGCTTCTTGTTGCATCTTTCATTGCGTCGCCGCTGCGGGAGCACCCGGCGGCGCCTGTTCGAACTCGGCCTGAATGCGCACGTCGATCTCGTCGCCGACGGCCGGGTACCACGTCGTCAGCCCGAATTTCGCGCGGCTGAAGCGCCCGGTGGCGGCGAAGCCGAGCGTCGGCTGCTTCGTGAGCGGGTCCGGCGCATAGCCGTTGAACACTACGTCAAGCGTGACCGGCTGCGTCACACCATGAATCGTGAGGTCGCCAGTGAGCTTGCCTGCGGGCTTGCCGCCTACGTCGGCGGTGCGCTCGAAACGCGTGCTCGCGAAGCGGATCTGCGCATAGCGCTCGACATCGAGCATCTCCGAACCCTTCACCATGCGGTCGAGTAGCGGCACATTGGTGTCGAGACTCGCGGCGTCGATCGTGGCCTCCACCCTGGCGTCCTCCAGCGCGTGCGCGGGCCAGTCGAGCTGTGCGCTCGCACGGTCGAAGCGCATCACGAAGCGCGTGTAATGCAGATGGTCGGCGTCGAACACGATGCTCCAGTGATGCGCGTCGAGCGTGTAGTGCCCCGCCGGCACGGACGTCTCGGTGGGACTCACGCTGTGCGTGAGCACGCGCAGCGGCATGCAGCCGGGCAGCAGGCAGGCCAGGGCCAGCGCGGCGCACCATGTGCGGCGGCGTGCTTGAAGGGTGACTGGGGCGGCTGCGGCTGGGGGGCGGTGCATGGTGTCTCCGTTTCGGGTGCCTGGCGTGGGATTGTAGTTAGAGCCGTTACTGTAGTTACGAAAGGCGGCACCTTTTTGTTCCATCGACGGTCTCGATTGCCACGCGGCCCGTTTTCAGGTTTGATACGCGGATCGGAGCCGGTTACTGGAACTGGAACGCGTGAATCCGGGGCAACCCGCCCACCCGAAGGAAGCCGCCGCATGCCCACCGCGAACGATTCGGTCTGCTTTCACAGCACGCATCTGCACGAGGTCGACGCCATGACGGCGGCCACGGCGCGCAGCTTCGCGCGCCATGCGCACGACCAGTACGGCATCGGCGTGATCGACGCGGGCGGCCACGTGTCGCTCTCCGATGCGGGCGTGGTCGAGGCAGTGCCCGGCAACCTCATTCTCGTCAATCCCGGCGAAGTGCACGACGGCCGCCCGCTCGGCGCGGGCGCGCGAAGCTGGCGCATGCTCTACTTCGAGCCGCGCTGGATCGACGCGTTGCAGGCCGACATCACCCAGGGCGACGACGCGGGTTTCGCGCTCTTCGCGCCCGTGATCGCCGACCCGCTCCTGCGCGCGTTGTTCGACGCCGCGTTTGCCTGCGCCACGGGAGCAGGCGACGACCTCGCGGCCATGGCATTCGACGGCGCGGCGCTCGACGCCATGACGCGGCTCGTGCGCGGCCTCGGCCACCGCCGGCCGCTTGCGCCCTGCTCGCCGCTGGCCGTGGCGCGCGTGCGCGAGATGATCGACGCCGACCCGGGCCAGGCCTTCTCGCTCGCCGATCTCGCCAGCGCCGCGGGGCTCAGCCGCTTCCAGCTCCATCGCGGCTTCGTGCAGGCGTTCGGCGTGCCGCCTCACCAGTACCTCCTCCATTGCCGCATCGGACTCGCGCGGCGTCTGCTCAAGGCCGGCCAGGCGCCCGCCCAGGCGGCGCTCGCGGCCGGCTTCTGCGACCAGAGCCATCTGAACCGCGCGTTCGCCCGCCAGTTTGGCGTATCGCCGGGCCGTTACCGGCTCGCGCATGGCGCCGGCCCGGCCTGACGGTTGCCGGCGGTTGCAGCGGCCGGCCGCCGAGGGCTGCCGCCGATAGCCGGTGGTTGCGGAAAGTGGGCGGTGGTTGCCGGTGGTTGCCCGTAACTGCCGATGATCGCCGACAGCTGCAACTTGCCGCACACCGATCCAAGACGGCGCGGCCGCCACGTTTTATACCGGTGCTTCATTCCCTGGAGCGCCCCATGTCCTCTTCGCTGTCACCCGTGAAATCGCCGCGCGCGTCGTCGTCGCGGTCCGTTGCGCATCTGCAGTTGACCCTCGCCATGATCACCGTGGGCAGCACGGTGATCGCCAGCAAGATCATCGGCGCGGAGCTCGATCCCATGCCCGCGACCGCCTTGCGTTTCGCGTTCGCATTGCCCGTGTTTCTCGTGCTCATGCGCGTGACGGGCACAACGTTTCCCCGCCCCAGCCTGCGCGACGCGGGCCTGCTGATCGCGCAGGCGGCGATCGGCAGTGTCGGCTACACCGTTTTGCTGATCGCCGGGACGCAGCGGACCTCGGCCGCCGACGCGGGGATCATCCTCGGCACCTTGCCCGCCGTGTGTGCGCTCACCGCCGCCGTGGTGCTGCGCGAGCGCCTGGGCGCAAGCACGCTGGCCGCGGTGATCGTGGCGAGCCTTGGCGTGGCGCTGGTCACGCTCGCGCCCGCCGCGCAGCACGAAGGCAACGGCTCGCTGACGGGCGACGCGCTGCTGATCGGCGCGGTGGTCTGCGAGAGTCTTTTCGTGCTGCTGAACAAGCGTCTCGCGACGCCCTGGCCGCCGCTCGCGCAATCGACCGCGATGACCGGCATCGGTTTTGTCGTGTCCGCCATCGCGGCGCTGCCCGACTGGCCGGCCACATTGCATGCGCTCCCGCCGCATGCCTTGCTCGCCGTGGCTTACTACGCGCTGGTGCCGACCGTGGGCGGCTTTTGGCTCTGGTACACGGGCGCGGCGCGCGTGACGGGCGCCGAGGCGGCCATCTTCACGGCCGTCGCGCCCGTCTCGGGCGTCGTGCTCGCGGCGCTCGTGCTGGGCGAGCCGCTCACGCCCGCCCGCCTTGCCGGGCTCGCGCTCGTTGTCGCGGCCGTTTTTGTGATTGCCGGACCGGCCATGCGGCGGCGTGCGGGCGGCCCTGATGCATGAACCCACCACCAACCGCCGGAACGCCCGGGCGGGCTCGAGTCCAGATCGCGTCTTGACTTGGGAGAATGATCGTTCTACATTGCGCGATATGGAGAACGATCGTTCCACCTCGTCCGATGCACGCGAGCGTCTGCTCGATGCCGCCGAGGCGCTCGTCTATGCGGGCGGCATTCATGCCACCGGGGTCGACGCGATCGTCCGCGCGGCGGGCGCCGCGCGCAAGAGTTTCTACACCTGGTTCGAGTCTAAGGACGCGCTGGTGGCCGCCGCACTCACGCGCCGCGACGAGCGCTGGATGCGCTGGTTCACCGAAGGCACGGAGAAACGCGGACGCACGCCGCGCACGCGCCTGATCGGCATGTTCGATGTGTTGCGCGAGTGGTTTGCCTCGGAAGGCTTTCACGGCTGCGCGTTCCTGAACGCCGCGGGCGAGACCGCCTCACCCGACGATCCGGTGCGCGAGGTCGCCCGCCTGCACAAGGCGCGGCTGCTCGCGTTCATCGGCGAGCAATGCGAGGCGTGGGCCCAAACGGTTGGCGCGGACCGGCGCGTGGCGGCGCGGCTTGCGCGCCAGTGGTTGATTCTGATCGACGGCGCGATTGGCGTGGCGCTCGTGAGCGGCGACGCCGACGCGGCACTCGATGCGCGTGCCGCCGGCCGGCAGTTGCTCGATGCGTTTGCGCCCCGGCCGGCTCGATCGCCTCGAACACGCGACGCCGGGGCCGAGCAGGACGCGCGCAAGGTCGTGCGCTAAGTCGTGCGTCAGGTCGTGCGTCAGGTCGTGCGAATACGCAGCTAGCCGCGCGAATACGCCGCTGGCTGCGCAGGCTTCGCGTTTCCTTCGCTGCCGCTCGCTTTATGTTGGCGGCGGCTTCTACCGCTTTTCCGCTGTTTCCCGCCGCATTTCACGATTTATCGCGGCTTGTCGCGGTTCGTTGCCGTTTCTCTTCATTTCCGTTTGAGCGCGCCGTTGCGGCGCGCCACCCTCGCCAAGGAGTCCAGACATGAGCGCCACCAACACGACGTCTACCGCCGAAGTTCGTCCGCCGCTGCCGCCCTTCACCCGCGAGACCGCGACCCAGAAAGTGCGCGGCGCCGAGGACGGCTGGAACACGCGCGATCCGCAGCGCGTTGCGCTCGCCTACACGCCGCAAAGCGTCTGGCGCAATCGCGCCGAGTTCGTGACGGGCCGCGAGGCCATCGTCGCGTTTCTCACGCGCAAGTGGGCGCGCGAACTCGATTACCGGCTCATCAAGGAACTGTGGGCGTTCACCGACAATCGCATCGCGGTGCGCTTCGCCTACGAGTGGCACGACGATTCGGGCAGCTGGTTCCGCTCGTATGGCAACGAGAACTGGGAGTTCGACGAGAACGGGCTGATGGCGCGCCGCCATGCGTCCATCAACGACGTGCCGATTCGCGAGGCGGACCGGCTGTACCATTGGCCGCTCGGCCGCCGCCCCGACGATCATCCGGGCCTGAGCGATCTGGGGCTCTGAACAGGCCCTGGCACGCTGCTCGAAGGGTTCATCGCGGCGACTTACCGGGCTGGCAAGATGGGCGCGCCGAATGATATAAGCAAATTCAGCAGCAGACCCCAACAGCAGACGAACCGAAGCAATTCGGCGAGCGAGAGGACGGAGAGCCCATGCGGTGTTGGCAAGTGCGCGGACAAAAAAGCCCGCAAAGAAAGATCGCCAGAGCCGTGGCGATCACAGCGCTCACGGCGTTCGCGCTTGTCGCCGCAACGAGCGCCCGCGCGGCCAACTGGTGCGGCGCCGGCCTGTGGGTGGATGCGATGGTGGGCTCGTATCACATCCATCCCGACAAGGATTTCGAGCAGTTCAACCCGGGCCTGGGCATCGAATGCTGGCCCAGCGACACATGGGGGCTCACGGCGGGCGGCTTTCGTAATTCGCTCAGGCGGCCCTCATGGTACGGCGGCGCGCTCTGGGCACCGGAGTTCCTGCATTGGGGCTACGTGCGTCTGGCGGCAATGGGCGGCATCATCTCCGGCTACAACTATGGCAACTGGGGGCTCGGCCACAATCACACGATCGGGCCGGTGGCCGCGCCCATCGTGATGGTTGCGTACAAGCGCGTGGGCGTGAACTTCATCGTGATTCCGCCGATTCCTTCTGACGACCTGCCGTTTACGATCGGGTTTCAACTGCGGGTGAAGTTCTGAGCGTCCGTGAGTGTTGCTCGCAGGCATCGAAGCATTCGCGATACTGCTGCCGGCAAGTCTCCCATCCGAACATGTCGATGGCATGCTGCCGTCGCGCGGCCACCGTCTGCGCCGCCGAGAAGCGCGGCCAGTTTTCTGTGACGAAGCGCACCACCTCCGGCAGGTTTTCTTCGTGCTCGAAGAGCAGCACATTGTCGAACTGCTCCGCGACCCATTGCATGAACGGAATGGCCCGGCCGATCACCACCGGCACACGGCCGATCGCCTCGAAGAACGCGCCGCTCACCAGCATTGAATCGGCCACGTGCGGCAGGATCAGAACGTCGGCGGCGCTGATGCGCTCGTCGAATTCGGCGTCGCTCAAAAAGCGCGCGTCGAGCGTGACGCACGCCGAGAGGTCCCGCTCGTGCAGGATCGCGTGCAGCGCATCGACATAAGCCGCCTGAGCGCGCCCGGCAATCAGCAGTGTGTGGCCGGCCGGCCAGGCGGCGAGCACTTGCGCAATACCCTTGTAGGGTTCGACGGTGCCGAGAATCGCAAACGACGGTTTGCGCATGCCATCGCGCGCGGCATGCATGGTCTGTGTGGTCTGCGCCGCGCGTCCCGGCACGTCCCAATAGAGCGGATGCGGCAGATACCGCGCGCGAAAATGCCCGGCGTAGTGGGGATCGTGCACGATGCGCACATCGGCGAGCCAGCGCACGAGCGACATCAAGGCGACCGAAAGCACGCGCACGGCGCCGCGCGCATTGTGGACCGCGTGGTCGTGCACGAAGCACACGACCCGCGCGCGGCCGAGCGCCATCAACGCGCAATAGAGCAGCACCACCGGCACGCCGCGCAGCCGCGGCACGACCCCTCGCCCCGTGTCGACGAAAGCACGCAGTTCGAGCCAGTGCAGCATCAGCACCGTCGAGCGCCTGAAGAGGTCGACGAATCCGCCGCGAAGCAGGTACCGCAACGATAGCGGCCGAACTTCATAGCCGATGTCGCGCAGCAGTTGCTTCTGCAAATCGATGTAGGGGTTCGTCGTATTGGTGAACGGCGAGAGCAGTACGCGCGGCGCCCGCTTGTGCACTTCATGCGCTTGATGCGCTTCATGCGCCTGGCGCGCCTCGCGAGTTGGTGCGCTCATTGCACCGCGGCGGCTGTGGTGGCCGAGGTGGCCGAGGCGGCGGCCAGCACGATGTCGATGATGCGATCCTGCACTTCGCGCTCGAGCATCGGGAAGACGGGCAGACACAACACCTGCTCTGCAATCTTCTGTGCCACCGGCAGATTCCCGGGCGCCGCCGAAGCCACGCTGCTATAGGCGGGAAATTCGCTGATCAGCGGATAGAAGTAGCGCCGCACCGCGATCTGGCGCGCACGCAGTTCAGCATAGAGCGCATCGCGGCTGAGCGGAAAATCTGGCGTTACGAGCACCGGAAAATACGCATGGTTAGGCGTACTGTCTGCGCCGATTTGATGCAGACGCAGCCCTTTCACGTGACCGAGACGCTCGCGATAATGCGCGTCGATGCGCGCGCGCGCCGCGTGAGTCCAGTTCACGTGCTGTAACTGCACGAGACCGAACGCCGCCTGAACCTCGTTCATCTTGCCGTTGATGCCATGCCCCACCACGGTCACTTCGTCCTGAATGCCGAAGTTCTTGAGGCGGTCGATGCGCCGCTTCATTTGCGCGTCGCGGCAGACGATCGCGCCGCCTTCGAAGGTATGAAAGATCTTGGTGCCATGAAAGCTCAGTACGGACATGTCGCCGAAGCTCAGAACCGGGCGCCCGTTGCGCCGCACGCCGAACGCGTGCGCGGCATCGTAGATCACCTTCAGGCCATGACGATTCGCGATGCGCTCGATCTCTTCGACCTCGCACGGATTGCCGTAGACATGCACGGGCATGATGGCGTGCGTCGCGGGCGTAATCGCCGCTTCGATACGCGCTGGATCGAGATTCATGCTCACGGGGTCGATATCGGCGAAAACCGGCTTGATGCCGTTCCAGTGAATCGCATGCGTTGTCGCGACGAAGGAGAACGGCGTGGTGATGACTTCGCCCGTGATCTCCAACGCCTGCAAGGCCGTGATCAGCGCGAGCGTGCCGTTCGAAAACAGGCTGATATGCTCGACGCCGAGGTGCTCGCAAAGCGCCTGCTCCAGTTGACGGTGCAGCGGACCGTCGTTCGTCACCCAGCGATTCGACCAGATCTGCTCGAGATAAGGCACGAATTCCGCGAGGGGCGGCAAAAAGGGTTGCGTGACCGGCACTACTGCGGCTTGCGTGTCGTTCATCATGATGTTTGTCCCGTAAGCGTGTCTGTCGATCGTTTCCAGATGGGCCGGCGTTTGCTGCAATCCACGAATCAATCAGGATGCCGAATTGAAGAATCGCGTGAACGGCGTCGATCGGTAAAACCCCACAAGTTCAGGAGCGATGAGCCTGGGTGCCCCGCGCGAGCGGGTTGGCGAGATAGCGAATCGCATGATCGCTGACGCTGCGCAGCGGCAGCAGGCACAGCAGCGTCAACGCGACCGCTGCGAACTTCTTGCGCGTCGTCCAGAACGGATTCGAGAGAATCGAGCGGAAGTAGCGCCGCGAGTCGAACACGATCCAATGCCAGCGGCGCCACAACGGTGCGTCGTACACCCGCATGCACAGATGCGCTTTTTCATACGAGAAGTCCATGGCCTGCTCGGGCAACTGCTCGCCGAGGCGCTCGCTCACGAGTTCGCGCAGCGCGTCCCAGCGCTGCGGAAAGGCGCGCACGACTTCGGCAACGTCCTGACTGTTCGCAATCGAGAGCCCCGCGCGCGGCGTTGCGGCCGCCGCGCTTTGCGCCGTGCCGTCGTTGGGCATCCGATGCACGCGATAGCCGCCAAGCGGTGTCTCGATGACCCCCACCTGCCCCACCAGGGCGACGCCGTAAATGGCGAAGAAGTCGGCGGCAATGCCACGGCGAGTCGTCTTCGGCAACGGCAAGATGCGTTTGAGCGCGCTGACGCGATACGCGTTGCCCGAAGCCGGCGGCGACGGATAGAGCCAGCCGTTGCGCAGCAGTCCCGCGCATTCGGCGGGCGGTTGCGAATGCGGCACGCAGACGCCGGTGGAGCGGCTTTCTCCGTCGATCACGTCCAGCGTGAATTGCACTTTCGCATAGCCGCCGCGCTCGAACATGTCGAGCACGCGCGCAACCGCGCCTTCGTAAAGGACATCGTCGGAGTCGAGATACAGGATGTACTCGGTATCGGCCATTTCCAGGCCGAGGTTATACGAACTCGCCTGGCCGCCATTGGCCTTCAAAACCGGTATGACGCGCGAACCGTAGCTCGCGAGGATGGCGCGCGAACCGTCGGTCGAGCCATCGTCGATCACGACGACCTGGGTTCGTTGCGGTTGCTGGGCGAGCGCCGAGTCGATCGCTTCGCGCAGAAAGCGCTCGTAGTTGTAGCTGCATATGACGATTGTGATGTCCTTCACCGCGTTACCCCGTAGTCAGGAGCGCGTGCTCATGCAACGCTATGCGCGCTGCTTTGAGCGCTTGTCTGACACGTTCCGGCTGGGGCGATCTCGCGTAACTGCTCCGCGATACTGCGCCGCGTTGCCGCTTGCGCCTGCCCGGCCGAATCCGTTCGTCTGATTACCGCCTGTCATGCTGCTTGTGGTTGGCAACCAATGACTTACTTTCCCTCCGCCGTTGATAGCAAAATGAAAGTAATTGGTAATCTTATAGCTCACGGTCGCCAGCGAATGCCACCGCTATCACCGCCCTTGTGTGCGGTGTTCAACACAACGGCACAGGCGCACGAAAGAACAGTTCGGGCACCGCATTTTCATCGCCGCCGGTAAAGGTGAGGAATTCCAGGAGATGAGGTGAGCGTATCGAGCGCCGTGCGCAGCACGCTCCCGCAAACACTCACCTTTGTGCTCGCCTGAACGCCGACGAACCTGCTCGGCTGCCTGCAAGGCCGTCGCGCCATTGCAAAGCGCGAGCGCGATAGTTGAAGGCGCCAATGGTGCGAGCATCAAGCCGACGCTTTATGTCTTTAATTGTTCTAAGCGTATTTTTTGTCGCCCGGTGCGCATTGCGTTGGGGCGCTGAGTTGAGTTCGAAATGAACTTGAGGTGAGCCGTTCCAGGAGAGTCCTGCTCATGGTGAGCCGAGCAACGCGCGGCGACCTCACCGGCCATTACGCAATGGTGAGGAATTCCAGGAGTCGGCGCCCCCGAAAACCCTCACCTTTGTCCTGAGTGGCGATGCGTTGCGATACGGCGTGGCGCAAGCGCGTATCAGAACTTGTAATCGGGATTCTTCGGATCGAAGGCCTCGGCTTCGAAGGTCTTCGGCGTGATGCTTTCGATCACGATTTTTTCGAGGATCTGGCCATCGTTGTCGTAAGCCTCGACGGTGCGGAAATATGGACGGCGCAGGTCGAGCCCGAGCGTCTGCTTCTTCGCATAGAACTGCGGCTTGCCGGCTGGCGAGACATAAGTGAGCGCCACCACGCGCACACCGCCGAGCGTCTTCACTTCCACTTGCGGCTTGTACGGCGCGCCCACTTCGGCGTATTTTTTCGCGTCCGTCATGAACTGGCTCACGATGAACTCCGTGCCGAGATCCGTGATCTTGTGGTTCGACTGCGAGCGCGCGAGCGAGCCGTCGAGTGCCGTCCACATCGGCATGACACCGAGCACGCCGCCCAGATGCCCGTACATCTGATCGGTGCGCTTCGAGGCGTCGTAGATCACCTCTTCGCCCGCATGCTCGCCGTCGGGCAGCCACTTCGCGTAGATGCGCAGAGGATCGCGCTCGAGCTTCACGAGCATGTGCGCGGGCTTGCCGGGCCACTTGCCGTTCAGTCGCTCCCAGCGCGAGAGCACGAATTCGTACGACGGATATCCCGACGGGCCGAGCTGGATGAGCGCGGGCACGACAAGCGGATCGAACGCCTGGAAGAGCGCCGTGAGTTGCGCGTCGCTCATCTTCACGAGCGCGCCGCTCTTTTGCGCGCGCTGAAGCCAGCGCACCTGCTGCTCGATGGAGAGCTTGCCGACTTCGGCGGCGTTGCCCGAGGGGCTCGCCGTGGCCGAGGCCGCTGGCGTGGCGTTTTGCTGAGCACCCGATTGCACGCTGGCATCGGCCGAGGCGTCACTTTGCGCGAAGGCCGTTGCGCAAGCGAACGCGAGCGCCGCGCAGGCGAGCGGTGCCGCGAGGCGCCGCGCGCGCGCAGGCCAAGCGCCGTGCGGCATCGAATGCAATGGATCGTTATTCATGGTTTGGCTCCCTGTGTCGCGATTTTCTCGAACGAAACGTTAAACAGAACGGCAACTGGCGTAGCGAAAAAGCGCGATGGTAACGGCTACGCCGCGCGCGGCTTCTCAATTTCCTCGTAGAGCCGGCTGATAGCGATCGATTCGATATCCGAACTAAATAGATGAGATATCGCGGTGCCGTTAGAGAACCGCGTAACGAACTCAAACGCGTGACTTAAAGGTGAGGGAATTCGGGGGGCGATTCCGAATGAATCGGGCTCAATGGTGAGTATGGCAAACAGTCAACGCCGTTTGCGAATGGCAAAGGTGAGTGTCTGCGGGAGCGGATATTCACTGAGCGGTGCTGAAAAAGCGTTTTTTGCCTTCATATTGGTAAGTTGCTTCGCGGATTTTTTCTATAAAAGCGTCTTGACTGGATTGGCAAGGGTGAGTGTTTTCGGGAGTGGCGCGGTGCCGTAACCTGTCATCGGCGTGCAAGCGAGTCACGATATAGTGACTCGCGATACGCGCTGGCCGGCCCGCCCCCCGAATGCCGCTGGCGCCGCGCTACGGAGTGGCATCATGGGCTTTTTCGACCGACTGTGGCCGCGCAAACGCGCGATGCCGGTTCAGGAGACGGCGCAGACACGCGCGCTCGTCGACCGGCTGATCGTGCTCAGCCCCTCGCTGAAACTCGCGCATGACTATCGCGAGCGGCTGTCTCCCGCGCTCGCGCAGTCGGTCGCATACGTGCGCGAAATCGTCGACCGGTTGCCGCCCGCGCGCGAGGCGAGTGCCGCGAACTGGCTCGCCGATCCCTATATCCACGCATTCTTCGCCGCGCCCGACGAGGTCGCGCACATGCTGAGCCGCTCGCCCGAACTCCATGCGTGGTTCGAGAGCCATCCGCTCGCGCGCGAAACCTGGGCCGTGCTGGGCATGGCGATGATGGAGCGCCGCAGCTTCGGCGTCGAGCAGTATGGCGACCAGGTGCACGCCGACGTCGCCCAGACCACGCTGAGCTTCGACGATCACCTGGTGCGCGTGTGCGGCGAGTCCGAAGCGGACCTGCGCGAGCAGATCGTGCAGCGCGTGGTGGAGCAGATTGCGCTCGAAGGCCTCGCGCAGATCGGCGCCGACGAGTCGCGCCGCGACGCGCTGGAACAGGAGCGTGCGCTGTTGCGCACGCGCCGCCAGTTGCTCACGCGCCAGGGCGCGGGCACGCAGAAGATGGTGGGCGAGCGCGCGGTCGCGAATGCCGCGGAGCTTGCGCAAATCGAGGCGCAAATCGAGGCCCAGATCGAGGCGAACGAGCAGGCGCTCGCAGCACTCGGGCTGAAGTCGGACGCACTCGAGCACGAAATGGACGTGATTTGCGACGTCCTCGCGCATCCCGCGCAGCACGCGAATGTCGTGATGAAGCATGTGCGGCTGAGCCCGATGAACGTCGTGATCGAGCAAGGCGCGCCGGGCAACGGTGCGGAGATCGTGTTCCCGCTCGCGCACCTTCCGGCCAGCCCGCAGGGCATACGCGCGTTCTCGCTGATCCGCTTCGCGCGCGCGGATCTCATGCCGCTGCCAAAGGTATTGGACGAGGATAGCCGCTTCGTGATTTGAGCCGAAGGCGTTCGCAATAAAGCGTCGTCGTGCGAAAGGTGAGCGTTTTCAGGAGCGGTGCGCAGCCATGCGTGCGCGGCCTCGTGTGAGCCGAGGTGAAGCGCAATGCCGCCTGGCCACTCACCCCAAACGTGTCGTTTGCACGAGAATTCGTCCGATTCTTCGCCGGATTGCGGCAAAAAATTTCCTGGTAGTCCCAGGTTAAGCGATACGAATCTTTTTCGACTCGATGGGCGAAGCCGCGCCTGCATGCCAAAGGTGAGGATATTCAGGAGCGGTGCGTGCGGTTGCTTCGAGACACTAACCGTTCACGCAGAAAGCCTTGAAAACACTGGAAAACAAGGCTTTTTGCATGGCGCCGCAACGCTCGGCATGACGCCTTCGAGAGCGTGACGGCACCAAAAGGTGAGGCTTTTCAGGAGTGCGCGGCGGGCCACGCGGAAACGCCCGCAGGGTCGATCTCGAAGCACAGGGCGCTCGCGTGCGTGCCGGCGTGTGGGAACGCCGCGTCATCTGCGGGGATGTCGAAGGTTTCGCCGGCCAGCTCGACCGTGACGTAGCGGTCGCCGTGGCGCAGCGAGACGCCGGCGAGGCGGCCTTCGAGCGGGCCGCCCGATGTCGCGCGCAGCGCGCGGGGCGACACGCGCCACATCACGTGCATGCCCGTGGCGAGCGGCGCGTCTGCGCAATCGCGCCTGCATGGCAAACGCAGTCCGCCAGCCGTTTCGATCTCGCCCGAGTCGAGCACGACGCCCACGCCAATGTTGTGCAGTCCGAGCAATTGCGCCACGCGCAGAGACGCGGGCCGCGCGAATACCTCGTCGACGGGACCGGCCTGCAAGGTGCGGCCATGTTCGATCACGAGCACTTCGTCGGCGAGCAGGGCGGCTTCGTCGGGATCGTGCGTGACGATCACGGTCACCGCGCTGATTTCGCGCTGTAGCGCGCGCAGCGTTTGCTGCAACCGGCGCCGGCGCGGCGTGTCGAGCGCGGCGAACGGCTCGTCGAACAGCAGCATCTGGCTGTGCCGCGTGAGCGCGCGCGCGAGCGCCACGCGCTGGCGCTGGCCGAACGAGAGCTGGCGCGGCAGGCGCTGCGTGAGCGTGTCGAGGCCCAGATGCGCGAGCCAGTAGCGTGCGCTGGCGGCGTCGGCATCGACGGGAAACGCCAGTTGCTGCGCCACCGTCATGTGCGGAAAGAGGCCGTAGTCCTGCGGCATATAGCCGATCTGGCGGCGCTCGGGCGGCAGCGCGCCGATGTCGGCCGCGCCGAGCGAGACGAAGCCCGCGTCGTTGCGCTCGAGACCCGCGACGATGCGCAGCGCGAGCGACTTGCCCGAGCCCGAGGGCCCGATGATCGCGAGCCGCCGCGTGCGCGGCTGCCAGGCGACGTCGAGCGTGAAGGTGCCAAGGCGCCGTTGCGCCGCGAACGCGAGCCGTGCATCGCCCGCTTCCGCGCCGATGCTCGTGCTGCTGTGTGTGCCGCTGTGTGTGCTCTGGTTGGCGCGGTTGTTGGCGCCGCCGCTGGCCCAGCCGCTGGCCCCGTCATTGGTCGCATTATTGGTCCCGGTATTGGCCGCCGCGACCGGCGTGAGTGCGGTGAGCTCGTCGCTGTTGTCGGTGCTCACCGCGAGCGTGACGCGCGCGCCTCGGCTATACACCGAGAGCACCGCGCACACGATCGCGATGCCGAGCGTCGGCAGCAAGAGCGGCATCATCGCCGGCAGCCCCTGGCCGCCGAATACCACGTAGGTGTAGACCGGCAGTGAGTACGGGTGATAGGCGACCATCACCGTGGCGCCGAATTCGCCGAACGCGCGCAGCCACGCGAGCGCGAGCCCCGCGCGGATGGCGGGCCACGCGATCGGCAACGTGACGCGGAAGAAGCGGCTGGCGGCGCGATGGCCGAGCGTGGCGGCGACGTCGTCGTAGACCGGATCGACGGCGGCGAACGCCGAGCGTGCCGCCACGATCAGGAATGGCGCGGCCACGAAGGTCTCGGCGAGCACGATGCCCGTGAAGGAATCGGTGAGCGCGCCGTCGAAGAACTGGCCGAGGGCGCTATACGGGCCGATCAGAAACAGCAGCAGGATGCCGCTCGTGAGTGGCGGCAGCGCGAGCGGCAATTGCACGACGAAGCCGAGCACGGCGACGCCGCGCGCGCGCGAACGCGCGAGCCAGTAACCGAGCGGCACGCCGCCCACGAGGATGACGAGCGCGGCGACGCTGGCGCTCGCCACCGAGACGCCCACCGCCGAGCCCATGGTGTGCCAGTCGACGCCGGCCCAGTCCGCCTGGCCAATCTGCGGAATGCTGGCGAAAAACGGCGCGCACAGATAGACCGCGAGCAGGGCGCCGAGCCACCAGAGCGGCCTTGCGGCGCGCTTCGCGGGTTGGGTCATGATTGCGGGGTCATTGCTGTGCGGCGTCGATCACGGCCTGCACCGACGACGGAATGCCCCCGCCGTTGCCGTTTACCGTGGGCTTCTTGATGTCCACGCCATGCTCGGCGAGCAGCTTGCGGCCTTCGGCGCTCAGCAGGAAGTTGACGAAGCGCGCGGCGCCCGCGCTGTTGGGCGCGTCATTCAGGATCGTGAGCGTGTAATTGGCCTTGATCTCCAGTTCGGGCGCGGGGTGGATCGACGGAATCTTCAGGTCGGACGTTTCGGTCGAGTAGAAGAAGCCTGCGTCGAGCTGGCCCGACTGCAAACGGCCCACGAGCGTTTCTTCCGGCAGCACCTGGGCGGGATTCTCCGGCGCGCCGAGCGTCTTTTCGACGAGGTCCGGCTGGTTGTACGCCTGAGCCGCCTTCGTCATGAGCTCGACCGTGAAGGCGCCCTTCGGGTCGAGCTTGGGATCGGTGCGGCCAATGCGGATGCCCGGCTCACGCAGCACGGCGTCCCATTTCTTCGTCTTGAAATCGGCGGCGAAGCGGCTTTTCGGGTTGTAGCCGATCAGGAGCGGCGACTCGGCGAAGTTGACGTACCACGCAACATGATTGCCGTTCGCGTCGCCCATGAGATTCGCGTTGACCTTCGGGCTCGCGCTGATGAACACGTCGCCACGG
Organism: Paraburkholderia tagetis; assembly: GCF_022213065.1. Taxonomy (GTDB): domain Bacteria; phylum Pseudomonadota; class Gammaproteobacteria; order Burkholderiales; family Burkholderiaceae; genus Paraburkholderia; species Paraburkholderia tagetis. The sequence goes on along the minus strand of NZ_JAKLJA010000016.1, from coordinate 7,198 downwards.
CGCAGCTTGCCCTTCACTTCGTTGGCGATCTTGTTCGAGCCGGCCGCGTAGCCCTTGAAATGCAGGCCGGTTTCCTTCTCGAATGCCGGCCCCACGCTCTTTTCCATCAGATTCACGAGCGAGCCTGCATAAAGCACGTTGACATCGCTGCCGTCTGCCGCGAATGCGCCCGTGCTCGCGGCGAGCACGCCGGACATCACCACGACAGACGCGATCAGCTTGCGGATCATCGGTTCTACCCCGTAGCGTTATAAAGGAGCATATATTACGACGGACTGTCGGGTTCATGCACCTGGCCAGACGGGCAATGTTTCCGATAACACCTGTGCGTGAGTGGGCTGCGCCGCTACACTGGGCGCCGGCATCCGGACATCTCGCCGGCGCGCGACCTGGTGCGCCGGTTCTTTCGTCATTTCGTGAATTCCCAGGAGAGACGCTCATGCGTACCAGCGCACGCAATCATTTCGCCGGCCAGATCGCCGCGGTCAAGCCCGGCGCGGTCAACGACGAAGTCACGCTGCGCGTCGACGGCGGCCTCGAGATCGTCGCCATCATCACGCACGGCAGCGCCGCGTCGCTGGGCCTCGCGGCGGGCAAGAGCGCATTTGCACTCGTGAAGGCTTCTTCGGTGATCGTGATGGTCGACGGCGACGCCAGCAAGGTCTCCACGCGCAACGTCGTCGCGGGCACCATCGCTTCGGTCACGACGGGCGCGGTGAACGCCGAGGTCGTGATCGCGGCGCCGGGCGGCGCGCAGATCGCGGCCATCGTCACGAACGACAGCGTGGACCGTCTCGGCCTGGCAGCGGGCAAGGCGGCATCGGCGCTCTTCAAGGCGTCGAGCGTGATCGTGGGCGTGGACGCCTGATTGGCGCCGGCTCAGCGCAGCGAGCCTGAAGTGCGTTTTCGCATGCGCGTCATTCAGGACGGCACCATCGCGCTCGGCCCAACCGCAACTCAAATGCAATCCAACCGCGTACCAGCCGCGATGCGACAACAGCACAATCGCAATCGCAATCACGAAGCAAGCAAGTTTATGCAACCGTCGACTTTTTCCCGAGGGAGCCGCGCATGCGCGTAGGCCGCCCGGTCAAGGCGCTGCCGCAGCCGCTGTGCGACTACTGCGGCGCGAAAGCGCTGCTCGCCCGTTACGGCGATGAAGCCTATCCATACCGCGACGATCACGGCCCGCTCTGGGTCTGCGCGGCCTGTGAGGCCTGGATTGGCGTGCCCGCGCGCAGCACCCGCAACGTACCGCTCGGGCGGCTTGCCAACGCCGCGCTGCGCGACGCCAAGAGCCGTTTGCACGATGCGCTCGAGCCGCTCGTCGCCGCCAAGGTGCGGCGCGACAAGGTGAATGTCTTCGAGGCGCGTGGCCGCGCGCTGCGCTGGCTTGCCGAGGAACTCGGCTTCGATCTGCCGAATCCGTCGATCCACCATCTGACACTCGAACAGTGCGAGGCGGCCATCCGCCACGTGGAGGCCTTCATGGCCGCCCGCCGCGCACCGGACGACGCGCGCTAGCGCGGCCGCAAGCAGGCTGTCGGCGCGCACCGGCGCGGGCCCGTCACATGGAGTTACATCGATCTCGTGCTGCGGCGCTCAACCTTGGGCGCTGCGTGCCGTTAATGCACATTAATGCACGCTAATGCACCTGAATCGATACCAATGTGCGATATGGCCAAGACAATCCTCTTTCCGCAGCACAAGACGACCCGCGCCCGGCGCAGTAAGGCCGAGTTGCTGCCGATGCCGCGCGCGAGCGCGGACGAACTCGCGCTGCAAGTGCATCTCGCGCTCGCGTCGTTGCACGCGGGCGGCGCCCAGCACGACGCGCAGGCGCTCCTGCATGCGCACGTGCTCGCGCAGTCGATTGCCGGCGCGGGCTACGGCACCTTGACGCCCGAGCAGGTCCGCTGCGCCGACGAAGCGATCCTCGCGTGCTTCGCGCAGGGCGGCGCCGAAAACGCATGGCGGCTCGACGACACGCAGTTCGAGGCGGTCAAGGCGATCGTCGGTGTCTACGACCAGCAGTTGCAGAGCGCGCCGTTCTGGGTGTTGGCCGAAGCCAGCGAGCGGCTGGAGCGCATGCGCGCCGGCGACGCACGGCAGCCGATGCGCAAGCGCGCCTGAAGCGGGCGGGCAGACTCGGACCGACGGGCTCGCCCCCAATGCACATCGCAGCGGCAAGCCCACAATCGCTCGCGTACCGTCTCAAGGCTGGATAAAACGGGGCCGGAAAAGGCAAGGGTATCGAATGCACCGTCCCGCGTCACGACGATGCCTGCTCAGTGGCCGTGCAATGGCCGCGCAGTGGCCGTGTGGCGGCATTGGCACGACATTTGACGCGGGGCGCGAATCGTGTTGACTTCCGGCAGTGGGCGTGACTAAAATTCGCCCGTCTTAACAAAAGGGGCTGACGCCTTGGACAGTAGCAGTTGTCGATCTTCGAATAGTTTCGCTGCCTGACCGGCACGACGTCCGCGCTCCTTTTCTTTCAGCCGCCGTCTTGCCAGCCAGGCAGATGGTGCGCGTCCAGCAGTAATCCTCGTGCACTCTAATTAGCGTCGACCCGGCGCCGCCGCGTGTTTGTTTCGCGCGCAGCGTCTGGCCGATATCGCGCCGTGAGCGAATCTCGCTCGCAGCACGGTCCGTTCGTTGCGCGCATCGGCAGTCGATGTGGCGTATCGCATGGGCCGCCACTTGCGTTGCGCATGGCCCAGGCCGATCCGGCCTGCCGCGCGCGTCGCCGTGACGATGAGGAGTTCCGATGTCCGACAGTGACAGTTATCCGTTATGCCGCTTCCTTTTTTCGTTCCCTGAGGAAAGCGCGCAGACGTAAAGCCGCTGTAGCGCGCCAAATTTGGCATCGCGCAGCCGGGTCTGCTGGCTTTCCTCCCCATTGCGTCCACGCGAATGTGAGACGCGAGGAGATTCAGCATGAACTTCGGCCTTCTTCTGCCGCAACTGCCGCAACTGCCGCAAACGCGGCGAGACCTCCATCCCGATGTGATCGGCGCCCGCCAGCGCGCGCCGGCCGCTCCGTCGTGCCGCTATTCGAGCCTCGCCGCGCGCTGGCGGGACTTGCGCGCATGGATGTTCCGGGGCGCACCGCGATGACGTAGCTTGCGAGAGCAAGACACGAGATCGACAAGAAAGCGCGGCCCCGCGCGCCTGCGTCGCCAGCGGTTTGGCGATGCAAGCGAGGCGCAAGGGCCGCCAGCAATAAACAGCAACATCCAGAAACGCTGGTGCTTCAAATATGAATCAGTTCAACCTGTTCAATCGCTCGATGCGAACGACACGCCGCGCACCGCGCGCACGCGGCGCCGCGCATGCATCTGCCCAAGGAGGCCGCTGATGGAGTTCAGATTCAACCTGAACCGTACGGCCAACGCTTCGGCGTGGCGCGTGCTGCCCAATCGCTGGGATTTCGTGGCGTTCCCGCTCATCATTTGCCTGATCGCCATGGCCGTGGTGGGTTTCCATCAGACCTTGGCGCCCATCGCCACGCTCAAGACCCAGGCGATCTCGCTCGACCCGTCGATGCTGCCCGAGTACGCCATGCGCACCACGCTGCGCATGCTCGCGGCGATGGTCGCCTCGCTCGTGTTCACGCTGGTCTACGGCACGCTCGCGGCCAAGAGCCGGCGCGCGGGTCAGGTGCTGGTGCCGATCCTCGACATCCTGCAATCGGTGCCGGTGCTCGGCTACATTTCGTTTACCGTCACGTTCTTTCTCGCGCTGGTGCCTTCGCGCGTGCTGGGCGCGGAGCTTGCCGCGATCTTCGCGATCTTCACGAGCCAGGCCTGGAACATGACCTTCAGCTTCTACCAGTCGTTGCGCACGGTGCCGCGCGATCTGGATGAAGTCTCGCGCGGTTTTCACCTCACCGCGTGGCAGCGCTTCTGGAAGCTCGAAGTGCCGTTCTCGATGCCGGGCCTCATCTGGAACATGATGATGTCGATGTCGGGCGGCTGGTTCTTCGTGGTGGCGTCTGAAGCGATCACGGTGGGCAACAACACGATCACGCTGCCGGGCATCGGCGCGTATCTGGCGCAGGCGATCACCGAGAAAAACCTGCACGCGGTGGGCTGGGTCATTCTCACGATGACGGTGGTGATCCTGGCCTACGACCAGTTCCTGTTCCGCCCGCTGGTGGCCTGGGCCGACAAGTTCCGCATGGAGACCACGAGTTCGGGCGACGCGCCTGGTTCGTGGCTGCTCGACCTGATTCGCCGCACGCATCTGATTCACCGTCTGCTCGTGCCGATGGGCTTCCTGCTCGCCACGCTCGCGCGCATCCCGATTCGCGTACAACTGCCGAAGGCCATGCCCGTCGCGACTGCCGCGCTCACCAGGCGCTCACGCGTGGGCGACATCCTTTGGGCCATCTTCGTGATCGCGCTCACGGCCTACGTGGTCTGGCGCGTGTTCGCCTTCGTGCGCACGGGCGTGACGCTCGACGAAGTCGGCCATGTGTTCGTGCTTGGCCTCATCACGCTGTTGCGCGTGATGCTGCTGATTGCGATCGCTTCGGTGATCTGGGTGCCGCTCGGCGTGCTGATTGGCCTGCGTCCCGCGCTCGCCGAGAAGATCCAGCCGCTCGCGCAGTTCCTTGCGGCGTTCCCGGCGAACCTGCTGTTCCCTGTGTTCGTGATCGTGATCGTGCGTTTCCACCTGAACCCGGATATCTGGCTCTCGCCGCTGATCGTGCTGGGCACGCAGTGGTACATCCTCTTCAATGTGATCGCGGGCGCCACGGCCTACCCGAACGATTACAAGGAAGCGGCGAAGAACTTCCGCATCCGCGGCTGGCAGTGGTGGCGTCAGGCGATGCTGCCGGGCATCTTCCCGTACTACATCACGGGCGCAATTACCGCTTCGGGCGGCGCATGGAACGCGAGCATCGTGTCCGAGTTCGTGCAGTGGGGCGACACGAAGCTCGAGGCGCACGGCCTGGGGGCCTATATCGCGCAGACGACCGCCGCCGGCGATTTCCCGAAAATCATTCTGGGCATCGCGATGATGTCCCTGTTCGTCACGCTGTTCAACCGCGTGCTCTGGCGACCGCTATACACGTTCGCCGAGTCCCGGCTGCGTCTCGATTGAGATGGAGTAAACCATGCTGAATCCCAAGATCGTCTCATCCGACCTGCTGCCGGTGCGTCCCGTGCCGGGCAACGAAGTGCTCGCCGTGAAGCATGTTTCGCGCGGCTTCGCGAAGAAGGACGACGAGCGCCTCGTGCTCGACGACGTCAACCTCTCGCTGCGCGAAGGCGAGATTGTCGGGCTGCTTGGCCGTTCGGGCTCGGGCAAGTCCACCTTGCTGCGCATCATCTCCGGCCTGATCGAAGCCACCTCGGGCGAAGTGAACTGGCTCGGCAAGCCGCTCGAAGGACCCGCCGAAGGCGTCTCGATGGTGTTCCAGACCTTCGCGCTGTTCCCGTGGCTCACGGTGCTGCAGAACGTGGAAGCGGGCCTCGAAGCGCAGGGCGTGGGCGCACGCGAGCGCCGCGAGCGGGCGCTGGCGGCCATCGACCTGATCGGCCTGGACGGCTTCGAAAACGCCTACCCGCGCGAACTCTCGGGCGGCATGCGCCAGCGCGTGGGCTTCGCGCGCGCACTGGTGGTGGACCCGGCGTTGCTGCTCATGGACGAGCCGTTTTCGGCGCTCGACGTGCTGACCGCCGAAACGCTGCGTACCGATTTGCTCGACCTGTGGACGCAAGGCCGCATGCCGATCAAGTCGATGCTGATCGTCACGCACAATATCGAAGAAGCGGTGTTCATGTGCGACCGTATTCTCGTTTTGTCGTCGAATCCGGGGCGCGTGGTGGCGGAGATCAAGGTGCCGTTCAAGCATCCGCGCAACCGCCTGGACCCGGCGTTCCGCAAGCTCGTCGACGAGATCTACGCGAAAATGACCGCGCGCGAAGCGGCCGAAGCCTCGCAACGGCGTCTCGAAGTGGGCAGCCGTTTGCCCGACGTTTCCACGAACCTGATGGCGGGGTTGATCGAGACGCTGGCGGCCGCGCCCTATCACGGCCGCGCCGACATGCCCGAGATCGCGCGCTCGCTGCATCTGGAAGTGGACGACCTGTTCCCGATCGCCGAAGTGCTCCAGCAACTTGGTTTCGCCGATGTGCGCGACGGCGACCTGCTGCTCACGCCGCCCGCGCGCGTGTTCGCGGAGATGGGCACGCAGGCGCGCAAGCTGATGTTCGCGGACCACCTGCTGCGCAACGTGCCGCTCGCGGCGCGTATCAAGAAGGTGCTCAACGAGCGCCCGGGCCATCGCGCGCCGCGCGTGCGCTTCGAGCAGGAGCTTGAGGACTTTCTCTCCGACGTAGCCGCGGAAGAAACGCTCGATACCGTGATCGACTGGGGCCGTTATGGCGAGATCTTTTCGTACAACGACCAGTCGGAGATTTTCAGTCTCGAAGACGTCGAGGCCTGATGGTGAGCAGCGGCCTTCCAAAACACACTCGAGCGTCAAGGACGACATGAAAAAGATCAACGTGAACGCCGGCCCATTCCGCTTCGTCGGCCGGCTGGAAGAAGAAAAGGCGCCGCACACCTGCCAGCGTTTCCTCGAATTGCTGCCGTTCAAGAACAAAGTGATTCATTCGCGCTGGAGCGGCGAAGCCGTATGGATCCCGTTGGGCGACTTCGATACCGGCCTCACGTTTGAAAATCACACCAGCCACGCGTCACGCGGGGATATTCTTCTGTATCCCGGTGGATTCAGCGAAACCGAATTCCTGTTTGTTTATGGGAGCTCGAGCTTTGCTAGCAAAATGGGGCAGCTTGCTGGCAACCACTTCTTTACGATGGTTGAAGGGCATGAGCATCTCGAGGCGTTTGGGAAACTCGTGCTGTGGGAAGGTGCGCAGGATATTGAGTTTTCTTTGGCGGGTGAGTAGGTGGAGGCTGCGGGGGGCTCGAAGGCGTTTGTTGGGGGCTGGGTTTCCTGCTTGATTGTCGCGTTTCCTTGCGTGGCGCGTTTCCTTGCTTTCGTGTCGGTCTATTAGCGTTGCCCCCGTGCGGGGCGGCACCTACTTTTCTTTGCAGCCGTGTACAGACTGGAGACATAGCTGACAGGTGTACGAGGACATGGTTGACACTTTCGGGCAGTCCAACGCCCGGATCCAATCATGCCCTGGAACGTAAAAGACACCATGAGCCTCAGACAGGA
>NZ_JAKLJA010000015.1 GCF_022213065.1 Paraburkholderia tagetis | reverse complement strand
CCGTTGCCACACGATCATGAACTGCGTCGACGTCTGCCCGAAGGGGCTGAACCCGACGAAGGCGATCGGCAAGATCAAGGAACTGATGGTCCGCCGCGCGGTTTGAGGCTGCGGTACTGAAACAAGCGAAACAAGCGATCTGCTGGACGGCACGCAGCGTCCGGATGCCAACCACACAGACCGCTTGATCGCGGGCATCCTCAATGCGCGAGGATGCCCATCGCCTGCTTTTTCAGATCCAGGAAGTGCGGATCGAATGCGACCTCCGGCGTGCGCGGGCGTTCCAGCTCGATCGGTACGTCGAGTGCGACCTTCCCCGGCCGCGCCGAAAGCACGACGAGGCGCGTACCGAGAACGATCGCTTCGTCGATGTCGTGCGTGATGAACACAATGGTGCAGTGCAATTGATCCCATAGCGAGGTCAAGAACGTCTGCATCGAGCTGCGAGTCTGCGCATCCAGCGCACCGAAGGGCTCGTCCATCAGCAAGACCTTCGGCTTCATGACGAGTGCTCTCGCAATCGCCACGCGCTGCTGCATGCCGCCCGACAATTGATAGGGCTTGTGCTTCGCGAAAGACTCCAGACCAATGATGCGCAGGATTTCAGCCGAAGCCTGCCGCCGCTGTGCCTTGGTCGTCGTCTTCAGTGACAGCCCGAACTCGATGTTCTCTTCCACGCTAAGCCAGGGAAACAATCCCGCCTGCTGGAACACCACAACCCGATCGGCACCCGGCCGATCCTTGACCTCACCGTCGATATAGATGTTGCCACGCGAGGGCGACTCGAGACCGGCCAGCAGATGCAGCAACGTCGTCTTTCCGCATCCGGAAGACCCCAGCACAGTGACGAATTCGCCACCCTGAAACTGCAAGTTGATGTTTTCCAGTGCGGTAATGGCACCGAACGTTTTGTACAGGGAATCGATGACGATATTCAAGTGAGTCTCCTGCGTGGCGATTCAACACTCAATGGGTAAGGTGTTTGGCGTACTGCGGCGCGACGTTGTTGTCGAAGTTCGCCGGAACTGACGGGATGCGACCGATCTGGTTGAGCACCTTCGCGGTATTGACCAGCGTGAGGTATGTCGCAGAGGTTTTTACGCCTGCGTCGATACCCATGACTTTGGGCGTCGTCTGATCGGCGCCGGAGAACAGCTCGTAGCCGTCGAGTTCGCCTTTGGCCACGGGCACCGTCACCCCGGTTGCGTGCGCCATCTCGGCCAGCGCCTTGTCGCGATCCTTCATCGTCACCTGGTAGCCCGCGTCGAGCGCGGAGACGAAACCGCTCACCAGGTCCGGATGGGCCTTCGCCCAGTCGGAGTTTGCGATGCAGACGTTATAGCTTGAAGATTCTCGCGGCAGATCGCCGTCGGTCTTGATCGCTTTTCCCCCAGACGCGCGCAGCGCACTGAATACCGGATCCCAGACGATCGCCGCGTCGATCGCGCCGGTAACCCACGAGGTGCGCATCTGCGGAGGCGCCATATTGATTTGGGTTACTGACGAATACGGCACCTTCGCCTGAGCGAGGAAGGTCGCCAGTTCGAACGAGGCCTGCGAGCCGGCAACAATGGCAATATTCTTGCCTTTCAATCCAGCGACGTCGTGAATGCCGGAGTCCGGTTTGACCACAATGCCGGCTGCGTTCGTGTAGCGCTCCTGGTTGTACACGATGGCCATTGGCAGGCCCTGCGCAATGGCCGTGACAAGCGGTGGGACGCCAAGGCCGCACATGAACGTGAGACTGTTCGACGCCAGCGCGCTCATCGCCGCCGGACCAGAGCTGAAGAGCTTGTACTGGACGTCGGCCTTCATATGCTTTTCAAACAGATGTTCTTCCATCGACACCATATACGGATCGGCGCCGTTGTCCTCGTAGCCGATAATGACCTGGGGCTTGCTCTGAGCCTGAGCGGCACCCGACATCAAATAACCAGCGGCAAGTACCACCGCGCTCGTAGCCTGGATCCATTGCATCTTTTTCATTTTTCGTCTCCTCTGATCACCCGATCAGTTATGTCCGCGCCAAGGCACAACGAAGTTCTCGATCTTGCGAATCACCAGCTCCATGCCATACCCGATCAACCCAATGATCACGATACCCACGATCACGATGCCAACCTGAAGGGCTTGTCCGGCGAACTGCACGAGCCAGCCCAGCCCGCTGCTGGCCGCGATCAGTTCAGCGGCAACCAGACAGGTCCAGGCCACGCCGATACCCACCCGCATGGCAGTGAAAATCTCCGGCATCGCCGAAGGCAGTACGACCCTGCGGAATATTTGTGCGTTTGTTGCCCCCAGCGTGCGAGCAACCGAAATACGCAACGGCGGCGTGCTCTTCACCCCCGACATAGTGCCGATGATGATGACTGGAATGGTGCCGACCAGGATCAGGATGGCTTTAGGCAACTCACCGATACCGAACCACACCACCAGCAGCGGAATATACGCAAGCGGCGGAACCGGTCGAACGAACTGCAGCAATGGATCGATGATGTCGAATATGATCTTGTTGCGTGACATCAGCAGCCCTACAGGAACGCCGATCGCGATCGCGCCAACGAAGCCTATGACGATGCGAAAACAACTAACGAGAACGTCGCTGACGAGCGACTGGCCGCCATATCCGTTGTGGACGATTTCGACAAAGGCTTGCCACACCGCCACTGGCGAGGGCAGCGCGAACGCAGGAAATACGCCCGCCATCGATACCGCCTGCCAGATCAGGATGGATACCACCAGTACAGCAGTGGTAAGCCAGTAGGAATTAAACTGGGTTCTGGCGCGGCGAATCTTGATCACCGGCTCTATCGGCGCCTCGGCATGATGCTTCAGTCTGGGTAGGGCTCTCACCGCGGTCTCCTCAAGTTGAAAAAAAATGAGCACGAAGGAACGCCCTTCGCCACACAATTCGTATCCGCGATGCGCGGATAACACAGACCATTTATTGTTGAGTCCTTCTGCCAGACCACGTGAGTCGATTCTCCCCGTGGCCCTGACCGACGAATAGCTAAAAATTCTATTTTCTGTCTCGCTTCCAACTTAAAAGCTAACCTAAAGTATAGGCAGCAGCGGCGATGTCGCATTCAGGTTTCGAGACCTTGTTGCATGTGGTGGCTCGCCCGTTTGATCAAGCATCCTCATTCGATAAAGTAGCGGGTAGTACCAGGCGGGAGGATCCTATGGATCCAGTCCGATGAGCCTTGCTTGTCTGCTATTGCGGCGCGCCGCTGGAACAATCAGCCCGATTTGTTCCGATTATTTCGACTTCCATAAACGACTTTTCATGGTCGGGTCGAACAGCTTTCCTCTGCTGAATAATGCCGACCCTCGACGGCCGGCCCGCGACGGCGCTCCCGCTTTCGGGTTCCCCCTGGCCCAGGCGAAACGCCTGAACTGGCGCTACCTCCGCAGACGTCCGCCCGCTAACGTGTCGATATACGGTGTGGCATGCCGCATTTGTAGGGCGCCGGGTACGGGTCACGCACGTTTTGGAACAAAACGTTTCATTCCATTTCAGATTCACCCATCAAGAACGGAATCGCTTGATCCGCAAAACGCCGCGAATAGCATTCGATGCATAGCGTTCAAAGCGCATTCGAAAACAGGCCATTCCGTCACACGACAACCGGAGACAGCTGATGAGCGACAAGACCCCCAACCAGACGGCAACGGCCAATGGTCCGCAGGACATGACCCCCTCCGAAGCCTTCGTCGAGACCATGGCCGCCAATGGCGTGACGGACATGTTCGGCATCATGGGCTCCGCGTTCATGGACGCCATGGACATCTTCGCGCCCGCTGGCATCCGCCTCATTCCCGTCGTTCACGAACAGGGCGCCGCGCACATGGCCGACGGCTACTCGCGCGTCTCGGGCCGTCACGGTGTCGTGATCGGCCAGAACGGCCCCGGCATCAGCAACTGCGTGACGGCCATCGCAGCCGCGTACTGGGCCCACAGCCCGGTCGTGATGATCACGCCCGAAGCGGGCACCATGGGCATTGGCCTCGGCGGCTTCCAGGAAGCCAACCAGTTGCCGATGTTCCAGGAATTCACCAAGTACCAGGGCCACGTCACGCACCCCGCGCGCATGGCCGAATACACCGCGCGCTGCTTCGATCGTGCGATGTCCGAAATGGGCCCCACGCAGCTGAACATTCCGCGCGACTACTTCTACGGCCAGATCAAGGCCGAGATTCCGCAGCCGCGCCGTCTCGATCGCGGCGCCGGCGGTGACGAGAGCCTGAACGAAGCGGCGGAATTGATTGCGAGTGCGAAGTTCCCGGTCATCATCTCCGGTGGCGGCGTGGTGATGGGCGATGCGATCGAGGAATGCAAGGCGCTCGCCGAGCGTCTGGGCGCGCCGGTCGTCAACAGCTACCTGCACAACGACTCGTTCCCGGCCAACCATCCGCTGTGGTGCGGCCCGCTCGGCTACCAGGGCTCCAAGGCGGCGATGAAGCTGATCTCGCGCGCCGACGTGGTGATCGCGCTCGGCTCGCGTCTCGGACCGTTCGGCACGCTGCCGCAACATGGTATGGACTACTGGCCGAAGAACGCAAAGATCATCCAGATCGATGCCGACCACAAGATGCTAGGCCTCGTGAAGAAGATCTCGGTGGGCATCTGCGGCGATGCAAAGGCCGCGGCGATTGCGCTGACCGAACGTCTCGCGAACCGCAAGCTCGCGTGCGACGCCACGCTTGCCGAGCGCGCCAACGAGATCGCTGCCGAGAAAGCTGCATGGGAGAAGGAACTCGATGGCTGGACGCACGAGCGCGACGCCTACAGCCTCGACATGATCGAAGAGCAGAAGCATGAGCGCCCGCCCACGGGTGGCGAGTATCTGCATCCGCGCCAGGTGCTGCGCGAGCTGGAAAAGGCCATGCCCGAAGACGTGATGGTGTCCACCGACATCGGCAACATCAACTCGGTCGCCAACAGCTACCTGCGCTTTAACAAGCCGCGCAGCTTCTTCGCGGCGATGAGCTGGGGCAACTGCGGTTACGCGTTCCCGACCATCATCGGCGCGAAAGTGGCGGCACCGCACCGCCCGGCTGTCTCGTATGCGGGCGACGGCGCCTGGGGCATGAGCCTGATGGAAACGCTCACCTGTGTGCGCCACAACATTCCGGTGACGGCCGTGGTGTTCCATAACCGCCAGTGGGGTGCGGAGAAGAAGAACCAGGTGGACTTCTACAACCGCCGCTTCGTGGCGGGCGAGCTCGACAGCCCGAGCTTCGCCGGCATCGCGAAGGCGATGGGCGCCGAAGGCATCGTGGTGGACAAGCTGGAAGATGTTGGTCCGGCGCTCAAGCGCGCGATCGACATGCAGATGAACGAAGGCAAGACGACCATCGTCGAGATCATGTGCACGCGCGAGCTTGGCGACCCGTTCCGCCGCGATGCGCTCTCGAAGCCGGTGCGCCTGCTCGACAAGTACAAGGACTACGTCTGAGGCGTCCGTAGCGGCCCGCGCGCAGTTTCGTTGTAGTTGGGTAGCAGTTGTAGTTGCGCGCGGGCTCGCAGGCCGGCCGCAGGCGGCACCCCTGCCTGCGGCCGCTTTCGTTTTTTCGTCCGCTTTTCCCATGACACCATGAAAGCCCTGAACCGAATCGTCGAAGGCGCACGCACGTCGCCCATGCGCATCGTGCTATGCGAGGCCGAAGACGCACGCGTGCTCACCGCCGCCGCGCGCGCGAGCCAGCAAGGCACCGCGCGCGTCCTGCTGGTGGGCGACCCCGACGCCATCCGTGCGACCGCCGCGCGCGAGTCGATCGACCTCGGCGAGATGACGCTGATCGACCCGCAAGCGAGCGCCTGGCGCACGTCGTTCGCCGACGAACTCGTCGCGCTGCGCGGCGCCAAGGGCATGACGCCCGCGCTCGCGTGGGACGAAGCCGCCAAGCCGCTCAACTTCGCCAACCTGATGGTGCGCCTCGGCCACGCGGACGGCTCCGTGGCGGGCGCGCTCCACACCACCGCCGACGTCGTGCGCACGGCCATCCAGCTCATTGGCGTGGAGCCGTCGTTCAAGCTCGTCTCGAGCTTCTTCCTGATGATGCTGTGCGAGCCGTTTCATCGTTACAAAGGAGGACTGATCTTCTCGGACTGCGCGCTCGTGGTGGACCCCGACGCAGGGCAACTCGCCGAAATCGCCATGGCCGCCGCCGATAGCGCGCGCAGTCTGCTGATGGAGGAGCCGCGCGTGGCGATGCTCTCGTTCTCGACGAGCGGTAGCGCCCATCATGCATCGGTGGACAAGGTGATCGAAGCCACCCGGCGCGTGCATGCGCAACGCCCCACGCTCTGCGTCGACGGCGACGTGCAACTCGACGCGGCGCTGGTAGCGGAAATCGCCGAGCGCAAGATCGAACATTCGCAATGTGGCGGCCACGCGAACGTGCTGGTGTTTCCGAACCTCGACGCGGGGAATATCGGCTACAAGCTCGCCGAGCGCCTGGGCGGCGCCAAGGCCATCGGCCCGCTGCTGCAAGGGCTCAACCAGCCCGCCAACGACCTCTCGCGCGGCTGCAGCGCGGAAGACATCTTTTACGTGATCGCCGTGACGGCGGTCCAGGCGCAGACGGCCCGCCAGCGCGCCGCCACTCACTCGAAGGAACCCCACGCAGCATGATGCACGAGAAGGTCCTGGTGCTGATCGCCGTAATCGGCGCCGCCAGTTATTTTCAGACGATCACGGGCTTCGGCCTGAGCATGATCGTCATGGGCGCGACAAGCGGCTTCGACCTCGCGCCCGTCGCGAGCATCGCGACGCTGCTGAGCCTCGTCACACTCACGAATAGCGCCACCGCGTTGCACGGCAAACTCAACCATATCGACTGGCGCGCGGTGGGCGCCACGACACTAGGCGCACTGCCTGCGGTCGTGGTGGGCGTGCTGCTGCTCGATTACATGAGCGCTTCGGCGTCCAGCGTGCTGCAATTGCTGCTGGGCGCCGTGGTGCTGTACGGCGGCTTGAGTTCCGCGCTACAGCCCGCGCCGCTCGCGCAGCGCTCGGACGACCGCAGCTTTTTCGTGAGCGGCGTGTGCGGCGGACTGCTGAGCGGCATGTTCGGCATGTCGGGGCCGCCGCTCATTTTTCAGTTCTACCGGCAGCCGCTCAAGCTGATTGAAATTCGCTGCGCGCTCATTCTCATCTTCGCGGTCACGTCGCTTACGCGCGTGCTGTTCAACGCGTATCAGGGACGGCTTGGTTTGTCGATCTGGATCGAGGCGGCCATTGCCGCGCCGGTCGTCATGCTCATGACGATCGCGGCGCGCCATTATCCGCCGCCGCTTTCTTCGGTCACGACGCGGCGACTTGCGTTCGGGGTGCTGATGGCGATTGGGGCCTCGCTCGTGCTGGGTGCGATCAGGGCGATGATCTGAGACCCAGGACATCCAGATAGGTGACGAGCGAGCGCTCCACGGCTTGCGCGACGAGGCGCGTGATTGCGCCGAAGTCCGCGCTCACGCAGGCCTCATCGAGCGCATCGTAGTAGCTCAGGCGGTCTTCCTTGCGGATGATCGCCGGTGGATAGCCAGCCTTCATGAGCTCGAAATTGAGCAGCAACCGCCCGGTGCGGCCATTGCCGTCCACGAACGGATGAATCTTCACGAAGCGCGTGTGCAGCTCGGCCGCACGCACAAGCGGGTGCAGATCTGCAGCGCCTTCGTGCCACTGGATCAGTGCGGCCATCTCGGCAGGTAGATGCAGAAAATCCGGCGGTGTTGTGCTCGCGCCAGCGATTACGACGTTCTCCTCGCGATAGCGCCCGGCCTGTCCGTCGTTGATGCCCTTCAGCACCAAGCTATGGATATTCCGGATCTGCCATTCAGAAAGCGGCTCGTCCCGCGCGACGATTTCCTCCACATAGAGAATCGCGTCACGGTGATTCGTTGCCTCGAAGTGCTCGCGTAGTGTCTTCCCGCCTACTGTGATGCCCTCGAGCACGACTTTCGTTTCGCGCAACGTCAGCGTGTTGCCCTCGATGGCGTTCGAGTGATAGGTCCACTCCAGCATCAGCTTCTCGCGCAGCGACGCCAATGTATGCGGCGGCAAAGGGCGCGCCGCGTCCAGCTTTGCCTTGTCAGCGTCGATCGCCGCAAGCAGCGCGTTGAAGTGGGAATGCATCACGTTCTCTGGGGAAGGTAATCTGTCGAATCGATGAACTGCGCAATGAACTGCGGATTCGCCAAATCATAGCACTGCATCAAGTGCTCCCAACTGCTCCCAACTGCCCTCTCTCACTACCTCCTCCCCCCAATCCACCTGGCGAGCCCCGCGAGCCGCGTCATATCTAGCGGTTCGTCCAGATCCATCGCAATGCAGTGCCGGTAATACGGACTCAAATCGAGCCCCACGCCCAGCCCGATCACGTCGACGTCGCGCATGGCCTCGTGGCGCGCCACCACCTCCTTCAGATGGTTGTCGAGGTAGAAGGCGTCGTTCGCCTGGGCGGTTGCCGCGTCCATCGGACTGCCGTCCGAGATCACGACGAGAATGCGGCGCGCCTCGGCACGGGCCGCCAGGCGCGCGCACGCCCATTCGACGGCCTCGCCGTCCACGCCCTCGCGAAAGAGGTCGGGCTTGAGCAGCGCGGCAATGGGTGCTCGCGCGCGCCGCCAGCTATCGTCGGCGGATTTGAACACCATGTGGCAGGTCTCGTTCAGCCGCCCCGGGTGCGCCGGCCGCCCGCTCGCGAGCCACTCGGCGCGCGCACGGCCGCCGTTCCAGGCAAGGGTGGTGAAGCCAAGCACCTCGCTCTCGAGTCCCGCCTGCTCGCAGGCCCGCGCGAGCAAATCGACCATCATCGCCACCGGCTCGATATGCGCCTTCATCGAGCCCGAGCAATCGATCAGGAAGCCCACCACGCAATCGCCGCGCGGTTGCAGCCGTTCGCGCGTGAACACGCGGCGCTCGGCGGGCGAACTCACGACCTGCGCGAGACGCCGGCCGTCGATGCAGCCCTCCTCCTCGCCGAACAGCCAGCCATCGCGTTCCGGCACGGCCAGCGCCGCCTGCAATACGCGCGCGAGCCGCGCGACGTTGATGCCGCGCGCGGCGATACGTTCGTCCAGGCGCTCGCGGTATTCGCGCAGCACGGCGTCGCGCACGAGCGTGGCCGGCCGGATTTCGCGGTCGTATTGCGTCGTGTAGGCGCGATAGCCTTCCGCCGCCGCGCCCAGCACGCGGCTCTCGCCGGTGAGTGCGAGCGCCGGCAGGTCCGCGTCCGTCTCGTCCAGATCCACCCAGAGCGAGAACGACGTCAATGCGTCGTCGGGCTCGCGGGCTTCGTCTTCGTCGTCCCTGGCGCGGACCGCGGCACGCGCATCGTCGAGCATCGCCGCAACGCGGCGCGCGAGTTCGAGCGCGTGCAGCGCGTAGGCGCGCTGGTCCGCGCGATGCCGGCGCAGGCCGGCGAGTTGCGAGCCGATCTCCGGCACGATGCCGGCGCGCGTCGCCTCGATCAGGTCTTCGGTCTCCTCGAGCACCGGCCAGCCGGTCACGCGCGACCACACGATCTGCGCGACCGTGTAGAGCAGGATGCCGAGATGGCCTTCGCTGAGTCCCGCGCGGCAATACGCGCGCGACCATTCATCGAAGCGATGCCGCAAGTTCCGCGCAAGCCCCTGCATGCCCGGCGACACCTGCGCCTCGCAACGCACCTGCTCGAAAAGCTCGAACAACAGGCGCTCGACGGGTGCCTCGGGGCATAGCAGCCGGTGCAATGCCGCATCGGAATGGAGCAGGCGTTGCGCGGCGCCATCGGCGGCGCCGCGCAACGAAGCGAAATCGTCCTCATAGGCGTTGCTGCGCAGATGCGGCGCGTACAGCGGCAGCGGCCGCAACTGCCGGCACAGCCGCCCGCCGCGATAATGCAGCGCGGGGTCGCCCGTGAGCGCGCGCACGGCGGCCGCGCACAGCGCCTCGCGCCGCAACGCGGCGCGCACGGCTTCGCGCGTGGGCTGCGTGTGCGGTGTGGCCGTGGTGGACATCATGCGCGCGGATCTTGCGAGTCATCACCGGGCGGCTCGGCATCGAGCTCGACACCGAAGCAACGCTGGTAATACTCGGCGACGATGGGCCGCTCGGCCTCGTCGCATTTGTTCAGGAAAGTGAGCCGGAACGCCAGCGCGGGATCGCGAAAGATCTCGCAGTTCTCGGCCCAGTTGATGACGGTGCGCGGCGACATCAGCGTGGACAGGTCGCCGCTCGCGAACCCTTTGCGCGTGAGCGCGGCCATGCTGACCATAGAGTCGACCAGCGCGCGGCCCGCCGCGTCGGTCATCTCCGGCACGCGCGCGAGCACGATGCCGGCCTCCTCCTCGCGCGGCAGGTAATTGAGGGTCGCGACAACGTTCCAGCGGTCCATCTGCGCGTGATTGAGCATCTGCGTGCCGTGGTACAGCCCGTTGAGATTGCCGAGGCCGATCGTGTTGGTGGTCGCGAAGAGACGGAAATACGGGTGCGGGCGAATCACGCGATTCTGGTCGAGCAACGTGAAGCTGCCGTCGCGCTCGAGAATGCGCTGAATCACGAACATCACGTCGGGGCGGCCCGCATCGTACTCGTCGAAGATCAGCGCGACGGGCCGTTGCAGCGCCCACGGCACGATGCCTTCCTGGAACTCGGTGACCTGGCGGCCATCGCGCAGCACGATGGCGTCCTTGCCGACGAGGTCGAGCCGGCTGATATGACCGTCGAGATTCACGCGCACGCAAGGCCAGTTCAGCCGCGCGGCAACTTGCTCGATATGCGTGGACTTGCCCGTGCCGTGCAGCCCTTGAACCATCACGCGCCGGTTGCGCGTGAAGCCCGCGAGGATCGCAAGCGTCACCTCGGGGTTGAAGCGGTATGCCTCGTCGATGTCGGGCACATGCGCGTCGCGCGTGCCGAACGCCGGCACCATCAGATTCGAGTCGATGCCAAAGCGCTCGCGCACCGACACCATCAAGTCGGGCTTCTCCATCGTGCAATCCGTTTTCTCGGGGTCCACGGTGCTCTCCTCGTGGTCGTCATGGGTGCGCACAAGCGTATTCGGCTTCATTCGGCCTCACTCGCCGAGGTGGCCATGAAAGTTGCCCGAACCCGTATTGGCCGCGTATTGATCCATCGACCCATTCGGCCAGTTCAGGAAGTTCTGCTCCTCCTCGCGTGCACGACCTCGACGGTTAAACCACGCATAGGCCGCGAGCAACACCACGAGACTCACCACACCGAGCCAGAGCGGCTTGCGCTGCTCGGGGATGAACGCCATCGCCACGAGAATGCTGACCATGCCGGCAATCGAGAGCCAGGTGAGGTACGGGAAGCACCACATCTTCACGCGCAGCTCGCCAACTGCCTGTACATCGAGACGCTTGCGCAGACGCAGTTGCGACATGGCGATGAGCAGATAGACGAAGATCGCGACGGTGCCATACGAGTTCACGAGGAAGGCGAACACCGTATCCGGCGAAACGTAAGACATGACCACCGACACATAGCCAAATACAGTGCCGAGCAGGATTGCGCGCACCGGCACGCCGCGGCGGCTCACCTTCGCGAGCGCCTTGGGCGCATCGCCGTGGCGGGTCAGTGCGAACAGCATGCGCGAGGCGGCATAGAGGCCCGAGTTCAGCGCCGAGAGCACGGCGGTCAGCACGATCGCGTTCATGATGTTGGCGGCGGCGGGCAGGCCCATCACTT
This sequence comes from Paraburkholderia tagetis, assembly GCF_022213065.1. GTDB lineage: Bacteria > Pseudomonadota > Gammaproteobacteria > Burkholderiales > Burkholderiaceae > Paraburkholderia > Paraburkholderia tagetis. The sequence continues at coordinate 136,258 of NZ_JAKLJA010000015.1, read as the reverse complement.
CAAGGGCGCTCACATAGGGCGTCGACATCTGCGGCGAATTCCACGGCACGAGCGCAACCACGAGCAGCACGGAACCCACATAAAACACGAGCACACGCGTGATCACCGAATTGGTTGCCTTGGCAACGGCCTTCGCGGGTTCGCGCGCCTCGGCCGCCGCGATCGTGACGATCTCCGCGCCGAAGTAAAAACCCGTTGCCGCTACGGCGCCACTGAGCACTGGCCCGATCCCCTTCGGCATGAGCCCGCCATGGCCGAGCAGCGTCGGCAGCACGGAAGCCGTGTGCAGCGACGAAGGCCACAGCCCGAGCACGTACAGGCCGCCGAGGAACAGGAACACCATGATGGCCGCGACCTTGATCGACGAGAACCAGAATTCGAACTCGCCGTAGCTGCCAACCGAGATCAGATTCGTCGCGCTCAGAAGCACGAGCAGCACGAGACTGATGATCCAGGCTGGCGCGTCGGGTAGCCAGAACTGGACGAGCTTGGCGCCCGCCACCGCCTCCACGGCAACCACAATCACCCAGAAATACCAGTACATCCACCCTGTGAGGAAGCCCGCGAGCTTGCCCGGCCCGCGCCAACTCGCAAACGCCATCCGCGCATATTCGTAGAACGAACCCACTGCGGGCATGGCGCAGGCCATTTCGCCGAGCATGCGCATCACCAGCACCACGAGCCCGCCGGTGATGAGAAACGACAGCACCGCAGCGGGCCCCGTCTGCTGGATTACTACGCCACTGCCAACGAAAAGACCGGCTCCGATCACGCCGCCTAGCGCGATCATCGTCATGTGCCGCTGCTTGAGACCGCATTTCAACTGACTATTGTCCATCGAGGGTTGCATGTCACCTCCTCCAGATTCCAGATCCTGGTTGTTCCTGGTTAATTCCTGGTTGTTCGAGTGCGGACGCGTTCGCGGTGCTTCGCGACGCAACCGGCACTCGCCATCCGTGACGGGCGAGCCCGTGCGCAAGCACAGGCGCACCCGCGTTGCCCGGATGGGTCTCATTTGCTGTTATTTGCTTCGTTATTCGAACGTGTTGCAGCGCGTGTCTTCAGGGCTTCTCGTCGCGCCTGAAGTACTGCACGTAGAGCATGCGCTGCCCGATGCGCCTGAATGGCGCAAATGGATGCCCTGGCAGCGGCGAAGTGAAGATCGGCAGCGTCTGATGCGCACCCTTGCCGGCGATGCGCTCGGCGAGACGCCGTCCGGCCTGTTGAGAATACGAAACGCCATTGCCGCCGTAGCCGAGTGCGTAATACACCGACTGGCGCGGATCCGGCTGGCATACGCGCGGCATCATGTCGTGACTCACGTCCACCCAGCCCCACCACGAGTAGTCGATCTGCACGCCGCGCAGCGCCGGAAACTTGCGCGCCATGCCTTCCTTGAGCAGGTCGAGGTGGCGCGGGTTCGGCGCGTCCTGCCCCGTGATTGCGCTGCGGCTGCCGATCTGCAATCTGCGGTCGGGCAGGAAGCGATAGTAAAAGCGCAGCGTGCGCGTATCCGTGAGCACCTGGGTCGTGCGGAAGTTGCACGCGTCGATCTCGGCGTCGGTGAGCACACGCGTGACCATCGAATTCGAGAGGATCGGCATGACCTTGCTGCGCAGCGACGGATGCAGCGTCTGCGCCGTGTACGCACCGGTTGCGATGCCCACTGCACGCGCCCGCACGATGCCGCCCGGCGTGCGCAGATGATGCACGCCGTTGATGGTTTCCCAGCCCATGACCGGGCTGCTCGTGTGCACCTTCGCGCCGGCTGCGCGCGCGAGGCGCAGGTAGCCGAACGCGAGCTTCAGTGCATGTACACCGATCCCTTCGGGCTCGTGCAGCGCGCCGCACGACTCGTGGTCGTCGATAAATTCGCGGCGGAAGGTCTTCGCGTCGATCAGCTCGGACGGATAGCCGAACACGTCCTTCCAGACCTTGGCCTCGGCAGCGAGCTTGGCCATGATGCGCGGCCGGTGTGCGATCAGGAAGTGACCGCCCGGCTGCGGATCGCAGTCGATCTCCGACACGAACTCCTTGAAGTGATTGAAGCCCTGCTGGATTTCGTCGTGCATCTTGAGCGCGATGCCCTTGCCCCAGCGCTCGATCCATTGCGAGCGCGAGAGACGGCCCGAGGCGTTCTGCCCTTGCCCGCCGTTGCGGCTGCTGCAACCCCAGCTCGTGCGGTTTGCCTCGAGCACGACCGCCTTGATGCCGTGCTCGCGTGCGAGGCACAACGCCGTGGCCAGACCCGTGTAGCCGCCGCCGATGATCGCGACGTCGACGTCGATGTCCTTCGTGACGGGGCCGTCGTCGGCCGGTGGGGTGCCCGCCGTCGCGACCCAGTAGGTGGGCGCGTAGTCCTTGCCGATCCCAGGGCCTGGGGACACGAGCGGATCGTAGGTGGGATCGTATTTCGTGGAGCCGTTGTTGCCGCCGACAAAGCCGGTGGCCGGATGCTCGATGGTGCTGTATCCCATGATCAATGCTCCGTCGTCTTGGTGTGCACAACTGCGCGGACGGTTACACGGACTGGGGTGAGAGCGGTTGCTGCCGACTGCTTGATCGTCATGCCTGTCTCCTGTCTTTTCTTTCGTGCTCCGTTGGTGAAAATTCTAGGCAGACCAATTGCACCCAGGTAGAACCAGTGGCCTGGTATCGCCTGGTACAGCGGGGCCGTTTGCAGTGTATTTGCAGCACTTTTGTATCGGCGCATCAGGGTAATTCGGGTTGTCACGCCACGAACTTCATGTTCGCTTTGAAAATGGGCTAGAAAACCCGAACAATTTGTTCCATTATTCCCGCCATCACACGCCGTGCATTTCATTGCCGGCAAAAACGGACCTGAGGAAAACCCGGAGAGACCATGCGAGACACTGCACCAGCGCCGCGCGACGAATCGTCGACGGACGATGCACGCGTGCTGCGCGCGCTCGTCGTGCTGGAGCAGTTAGCGTCGGCGGGCCAGCCGTACACGCTGTCCCAACTGTCCGCGCGGCTCCATATTCCCAAGGCCACGCTGCTGAGACTCATCGACTCGCTCGAAACGCGCGGCTACGTGGTCCACATGCCCGACTCGCGCGGCCACGACCGCAGCATTGCGCTTGGGCCCCGCGCGGCGCAGCTCGCGCTGGCCACGCTCGCCAACAACACATTCACGCGCTCCTGCCGCGTGCTGCTGCGCTCGCTCGTGGAGTCCCTTGGCGAGACCTGCAACCTCACCGCGCTCGACGGCGACCGCGTGCTCTACATCGAGCGTGTCGAAACGACGGAGCCACTGCGCATGGAAATGCGCCCCGGCATGCACGTTCCGCTGCACTGCACCGCGAGCGGCAAGCTGTTTCTCTCGCAGATGACGGCACTCGAACGCAACGCGCTGCTCGAGCGCCTCGTGCTCACGAAGATGACGTATCGCACCCTCACCGATCCGCAGATTCTCGCCACCGAGCTGGACCGGCTCGCGGTGCGCGGCATCGGCATCGACAACGAGGAGTTCGTGCGCGGTATGGTGGCGATCGCGGTGCCTGTGATGGACCCCGCCAGCAAGCGCGTGCTGGCTGCGCTCGCCGTGCACGCGCCGACCGCGCGCAAGAGCCTCAACGATCTGCTGGAAGCCGTGGGCCGCATGCGGGAAACCGCGAACGGGCTCGCGCCGCTGCTTCAGGGTCTGTCGCTGGCATGAACCGGCGCTGGGCCGGTGCGGGCTTTCGTTAGGGTTTTTTCGGGCGGTTGCTGTTTCGCGGTTTCCGCTTTTTTGCGTTTCCTTGTGTTCGTGTCGGTCTGCTAGCGTTGCCCCTGTGCGGGGCGGCACCTACTTTTCTTTGCAGCGGCAAAGAAAAGTAGGCAAAAGAAAGCCGCTCAAACCGCCAGTGTGACGCAGTACACCACTTGCCTTTAATCGGAGCGGTTCCGGAGCGTCCGCCACCACGCGCCCTACAACGGAGTGACTAAGGGCTCATTCCTCCGGCGGCGCTACGCGCGCCGTGGGGCATAATCCAAAACAATCAGGATGCCTGCGCATCGATGCTGCGCATGCGCATTCGAGTACCCAGGCAGCACACCTGGTTTCCCATGCAGACCCGACCGCTGCGCGCGTAGCGAGCAGCGGGATGTGCGGGCCCTTTGTCACTAACGTTGAATGTGCGAGGTGACGGATGCCCCGGAACCACTTCGATTAACGGCAAGAGGTGGACGGCGTCACACTGGCGGTTTGAGCGGCTTTCTTTTGCCTACTTTTCTTTGCCGCTGCAAAGAAAAGTAGGTGCCGCCCCGCACAGGGGCAACGCTAATAGACCGACACGAAAACAAGGAAACGCGAAAAAACCACCCCCTGGCAGCCAACACAAACCAGGCACTCCCCCACAGACTTCTGATTCCGTTTCAGCGGTTTCCGTTTCACTTTCGGCGTGCGCGCACCATTTGCGCTTGCGATCGCTCTCCCCATCCACGACATTGATTCAAAAAACGCGGCACAAGGCGTACATCGAACCACGCCGCGCCGCGCCTGGATTTCGAGGAGACGGGATTCATGGAACACGAAGTCGATTACCTGATCGTCGGCGCCGGATCGGCGGGCTGCGTGCTCGCCAACCGCCTGAGCGCCGATGCCCGCAATACCGTGCTGCTGCTCGAAGCGGGCGGCGAGGACTCCAACCCGTGGATCCACGTCCCGGTTGGCTACTTCAAGACCATGCACGACCCCGAGCTCGACTGGTGCTATCGCACCGAGCCCGACGAAAACGTGGCCGGGCGGCAAATCGACTGGCCGCGCGGTAAGGTGCTCGGCGGTTCGAGTTCGCTCAATGGCCTGCTCTACGTCCGCGGGCAACGTGAGGACTACGACCGATGGGCCGCGCTCGGCAACCATGGTTGGCGTTACGACGACGTGCTCCCCTACTTCAAAAAGTCCGAGGACCAGGAGCGCGGTGCGAACGAATGGCACGGCGTGGGCGGCCCGTTGAAGGTCTCCGACCTGCGGCTGCACCGTCCCATCGCCGATCACTTCATCGCCGCCGCGCAGGACATCGGCATTCCGCTCAATCAGGACTACAACGGCGCAAGCCAGGAAGGCGTCGGCTATTTTCAGCAAACGGCATACAAGGGCTTTCGCTGGAGCACCGCCAAGGGCTTTCTCAAGCCCGCGCGCCATCGCAGCAACCTGAGCGTGGCGACGCGCGCGCAAGCGTGCCGGGTGCTCTTCGAAGGGCGCCGCGCGGTGGGCGTGGAGTACATGCAGGGCGGCGAGCGCAAACAGGCGCGCGCTCGCGTGGAGGTCATTCTCGCTTCCGGCGCGATAGGCTCGCCGCAAATTCTTCAGCACTCCGGCGTGGGTCCAGCGGACGTATTGCGCAATGCCGGCGTACCTGTGCTGCACGAACTGGCTGGCGTGGGGCAGAACCTGCAGGACCATCTTCAGGTGCGTCTCGTGTTCCGCACGCGCGAGCGCACGCTCAACGATGAAGTCAATCACCCCTTGCGCAAGGCATGGATCGGGCTGCAATACGCGCTCTGGCGCACTGGTCCGCTCACGCTGGCCGCAAGCCAGGTCGCGATCTTCACGCGCTCGCGCCCCGATGTCGAGCGCCCCGACATCCAGTTCCACATGCAACCACTAAGCGCCGACAAACCCGGCAAGGGCGCACATCCGTTCTCCGCATTCACTGCTTCGGTATGCCAACTACGTCCCTATAGCCGCGGCAGCGTCGAGATCCGCTCGACCGAGCCGCTCGCGTATCCGGCCATCCACGCGAACTATCTGTCCGACGTACGCGACCATCCAGTGGTGATCGGCGGCATCCGGGTCGCGCGCAGCATCGCGGCCGCGCCCTCGCTTGCGCCGCACATCGTCTCCGAGTTCGTGCCGGGTGCGCAGTACCAGACCGATGCCGAACTGCTGGAGGCCGCGCGCAACTACAGCCAGTCCATCTACCATCCCGCGGGCACCTGCAAGATGGGCCGCGATGCCATGGCCGTCGTCGACGAACGGCTGAGAGTGCACGGCCTCGGCGGCCTGCGCGTGGTGGACGCGTCGATCATGCCGGAACTCGTCTCCGGCAACACGAATGCCCCCGTGATCATGATCGCCGAGAAAGCGGCCGACATGATTCTCGAGGACCGCCCAGCGCTTACCGCGTCGCAACCGGAGCATGCGCAAGCGCACGTCTGACCCACGCAGTCATGCAGGCCATGTGAAACGCAGCGGCCATGAAGGATAACCAAGCCTATTTCTGGAGACAACCATGAACGCATTGCCCCGGGTCGATGCCCGGCAGATGAGACGCGTGGTCGTAGCGAGCCTGATTGGCGCGACCATCGAATGGTATGACTTCTTCCTCTACGGTGTGGTCGCCGGCATCGTTTTCAACAAGCTCTATTTCCCGAGCGGCGATCCCCTCATCTCCACGATGCTCGCCTACGGCACCTTTGCCGTGGGCTTTCTGAGCCGCCCGCTCGGCGGGATGATCTTCGGCCATTTCGGCGACCGGCTCGGCCGCAAGAGCATGCTGGTGATGACGCTTTCCATCATGGGCGTCGCCACCGTGCTGATCGGCACCGTGCCCACCTACGCGCAGATCGGCCTCTGGGCGCCCGCGCTGCTGCTCGTCCTGCGCGTCGCACAAGGCCTGGGTCTCGGCGGCGAATGGGGCGGCGCCGTGCTCATGTCGTTCGAGTACGCCCCCGAAGGCAAACGCGGACTCTTCGCGAGCATTCCGCAAATCGGCCTTGCGATCGGGCTGTGCCTCGCCTCGGGCGTGGTCGCGCTGCTCTCTTCCACGCTCAGCAATGCGCAATTTCTCGCGTGGGGCTGGCGTGTGGCGTTCTTCCTCTCATTCGCGCTCGTGGCGATCGGCATGTATATCCGCCTGCGCGTGATGGAAACGCCCGAGTTCGAGCGCGTGAAGCAAGCGGGGGCCGAAATTCGCGTGCCGATTGCCGAGGTGCTCACCCGCTACCCCGGCAACGTGCTCGCGGGCATGGGTGCGCGCTTCATCGACGGCGTGTTCTTCAACGTGTTCGCGGTTTTCACCATCGCCTATCTCACGCAGACGCTCAAGCTCTCGCGCACCGACGCGCTGCTCGCCGTCATGGCCGCCGCATTCGTGATGATCTTCACGATTCCGTTCTTTGGCCGGCTTTCGGATCGTGTCGGACGCACGCGCATCTACTTCTGGGGATCGCTGCTCACGGGCTTTTCGTCGTTCTTCGGCTTCTGGCTCATGAAGCATAGCGGTGGCGAGCCCTTGCTCGTGTGGATCGCGGTGATCATCCCGCTCGGTGTGGTGTATGCGTCGGTTTATGGGCCGGAGGCGGCGCTCTTTGCGGAGCTTTTTGATGCCAATGTGCGCTATTCCGGGATTTCGTTTGTGTATCAGTTTTCGGGGATCTTCGCGAGCGGGATCAGCCCGATCATGGCGACGTGGCTTTTGCAGCGTAATGGCGGCGATCCGTGGCTTATTTGTGTTTATACGCTGTGTGCGGGTCTCATTAGTGCGCTTTCGGCCGCGTGGGTCGGGCGTCGGCAGCTTTCGCGGCGCGTGGCGGTGGGTGGGGTGAGGTGAGCTAAAGCGAATCAGGCGCTTTATGTTGATTTTCTGGAACAGCGTCGCCCCATAATGGAAGCGGGCGACGCATGCTTTCCTATTTGAAGCAGATTTTCCGGGCCTGTATCACAAAGCACCAGGCCTGAGCCGAACCGTCCTCGATACTGCATCCCAAAGCGCTACAGCCTCCCCGGTGGTGAGTGACCCATGTTCGAGGCTCACGAGTTTCCCTTCTATTCTGAGCCGTCCACCAGTCTGCATACCCAGAGACACATAGGGTGATTCTGGTCGGCTCGTGGTTTCATTGACGGCAAGCTTGAAGGTGTCGCCGCGCCCGTCTCCAGGCTTCAGACCTTCAAAGAGCCACTCCTCTCCTTTTAAGCCGGAAAGCTCCACCGCTCCCTTGCGAATGACTTTCGCATCCATTGCGTTGAGGGCATCCAGCGTTAGAGGGTTGTTTGCATGCTGCAAGAGCGTCGTGTTTTCCCGCGATGCTGTATCAACAGATACGTTAAAGAAAACATCACGATTACTCGCCAATCTAAATCCACTGTTTACGTACTGGTCATCCGTTGCCTTCCCGGGTAGAAAGCCACCCGCGAAGCACAACCCTGGCTCGGTTGGAGCCTCCTCTTTCGGGCGGCCTCGCAATTTTTCGAGCAAGCCAAGTACCAGATCAGTTTTTGCGGGGACATCATTTTTCACATCGAATTTCCTGACGATTGGATTATTAGTTTGATCGGGATGAAGGTAGTCAGACGCCTCAATTTTCACCATGAAGCGATACCCACGGTCCCATTTGTATCCTTCGATGTATCGCGTCGCTGGGCTATCGATGACAGTGTCACGGTAAATAAAGTAGTACGTGTTTTTCCCACGCGCTGATCCAAAGGCGTACAGAAACGGGCGGGGATAGTTGGTCTCGACAGTTTTTAACTTTGCTTCGCGTTGAGCAATCTCCTCCCGGTAAGCGTCTTCGCTCATCGCCTGTGCTTCAACGTCAACACCCCCGATCTTGGCGTAGCCGTATTCCGTGGCATCCTCCGGCATATCAATCAGATAGCGGCCTACGCACCGCGCTTTCAAGTTCGCAGTCAGTTCACTCACGATTTGCTTTTCCTGTCGACTCAACGGTGGCAGCTTGTTTTCACAAGCGACAACGATAAAAATGAGGCATACAGCGGCCAGTGTTACGCGCGGTCTCCTCATGCCTTGTAGTCCAAGGCAGTACCCTTTACGCTCTGCGCAATGCGCGTGATGGCATGAAGGGTGAAAAGCCTGGTCGCATCAACCTTGTAGGCTCCTTCATGGTCGATACCAGCGAAGGCTGTACAGGCGTGCACCTGATGGCCGGGTGAGCGGCCAGAGCGAACGGGGACTGTCCCATCCCCGTGCTCTTCGGCGTCTCGCAGAACGAATTTGGAAAACACGGCCCTTCCGTTCTGCGTCGTCTCAATCATTTGGTCACCGGTCGCGGGATCTTCGCTGCCACGTTTTCTGAGCAGATCGGTAATAGGTGGGGAACCACCTCGCAGCAGCGGTGGGGCATGCTGCGTCCATGTAATAGTGCCGTATGCCAAGTGGTTCTCATCGTCACCGTAGAACGCGTAAGTGTTGGCGTGGTACTTGCCGCTGATGCGGTCGTGGAACGGTTCAACTTCCTTGACTATCAATTCACTAAATTTCTTCCAGTCCTGATCGACGATTTTCTTCGCGGTATCGCGCGGGTTCAGTAACTGGTCATCGCACAAGCCCCACCAGGTGCCACGCACCGTATAGATTTCGCTGTACGGATCTGATTCCGGTAAAGCGACGAACCGCTCGCCGTCCCTGATCCTGAGCCACCCCATGCCGTAGTCGCGGCTCGGCAACAACTGCAGCGGACCCGGCGCATTGCCAACCACCGCAGTCATGGTGGCTGCGTTCGGTCCCAGCGCGAGAGCCGTCAAAGCGCCTTTGATACCTGCACCTTCCGTTCCCGTCTTCATCCGCTTGTAGGTCGCGGCGGCTCCCGTGGCCGGCATCACCCCATGCACGATGCCCAGCACCTTGTCGCGCATCCCCATCACTTCCGAGTAATAGCGGGCCACGAGCCCGCCCATCGAGTGGGTCACAAGAATCACTTTCTCGCATCGGTAATTGAACTGCTCGCGATACCAGGCCGTGATTTCATCGATTCGCGCAGAAAGACGGGCGGCCGACACTGCGTTCGATTGCAGCCAGTTGTAACCCACTGCATGCACGGGAAATTGATACTTGTACGAGAGCGCCACCTCGTCGAATACCAGCTTTTCCAAGCCCGGGGTGACGATGTGGCACAGGCTCTCGCGCAATCCCTTGCGTCCGTAATCGGTTTCCGCGTGAGCGTCGTTCAGCGCGTTTTCGAGCCATACCAGCCACCCACCGTAGCTCATGTAGGCAACTTCGCCCCAGCCACGGCGGTGCAACTCAGCTTCAGTTTGTGCCGTGCCAGTTGCAATCTTTCCATCGGTGTGAACCGTAGTTTTTTCCGGATCCAGAATGAGCTTGCGATCTGCCGCACTGCTTACCATCCATGACTTAACAGTCGAATTGCTGTCGAGAAGCCAGACCGGCTCCGGTGGATCAGTATCCTTCTTCGCCAGATTCGTCCCCATGATGCCTGGCACAAAGATCACGGGAATGACCCGGCGCGGGACCATGTAGCAGACGGCCGTGCTCTGGTCAGGCGGCGATGTTACCGACGAGTAATGAACCGACCCATCGTCGGCAATCTTCGGCGGGATGATGCGCTCTAGTTGTGTAGCCAATGCAGTTTCCTCCCATTTACGCGCAACGCGGCCTTTACGAATTGCCCCGTGCTGATCTGGGCAACGAGGGCGGGCAATGGCACGCGTGCGTTTCCATGCCCAACGACGTTGTTAAGCAGGTTTGGGAGAACGAGCAATGATAAAAATCAGAAAAAGATCAAACAGCGATTCCGGCCCTGCACTTGCGCGATACGTCACCGCCGCGGCATGCAGTATTTGGCTGGTCATGGATCAGATCGCCGGGATCGCCCGAAGCAGCAGCCGAGATGGCTCTGACTCTTGTTGAAGTTGAAAACCGGACGAGAGTGAACTATCGAAAGCGGCCCCGAGCGCCCACTCACACGTCCGCGTGGGCTCCGCCTCTTTGGCGAATGGAGTCGCGCGGTCCTGACGTCCTTCGAATACACGCCCACCTATGCAAGCGCGTCTTCTACGCGCGCATTCCGCAAATCAAACTTGATCGAAGGTTAATTCAGCCCATGAATCGATACAGCGGTGCTGCGTACTCTCAAATAGCAATATTTTGTCGGCTGAGCACTAACACACAAGCATGTTTTATCGTCACAAAAATCATGATTTTATTTACAAACAAATAAAATTAAATCAGGTCACATTTATTCACATCGACGATTAACCTCGGTGATGCGTTACAGCCTGCCGCTCAACGCAATTCGCGCGAGCACCCTACCGCGCTGCCTGGCCCCTGTCTTTATCGACGTGCATCAGCACCTCGCTCCGTCCGAAATATGATTGCAGGCATGCCATGATCCCTACAGGTTTATTCGAAAATATTTCCATCATCTTGATCTGATTTGATTCAAATCCAAATTTCCCCCTCCCCCATACATTAAAATCAAGCATTACAAACCATTCAACACCATCAATATCGCAATTAAAAATCTTTAAAAGTAAAATCCAGTTAACCCTGACCGCGATTTTAAATTTCCATCCAGAATTATCCGATCAACTCATGCCTCAAATTATTCAACTGACCGTCAACGGCGTATCACGCACCGTTGAAGTGGATCCCGACACCCCGTTGCTATACGTGCTCCGCAATGACCTGGCGCTCAACGGACCCAAGTTCGGCTGCGGGCTGGGCGAGTGCGGCGCCTGCACCGTCATCATGGACGGCACGGCAACCCGTTCATGCGTCACCCCCGTACAAGCCGCGCAAGGCCGCGAAGTCGTCACGCTGGAGGGGCTCGGCACCGTCGAGCATCCGCATCCCGTACAGCAGGCGTTCATCGACTCGCAAGCCGCGCAGTGCGGCTACTGCACCAACGGCATGGTCATGACCACCAAGGCCCTGCTCGATCGCAACCCGCACCCGTCCGACGAGCAAATCCGCCACGCCCTCGCCTATAACCTGTGCCGCTGCGGCACGCACGTCGAAATCGTTGACGCAGTCAAACGTGCCGCCGGCATGATCGCGCAACCGGTTTCGCCTTCCAGCCCCCTTAAAACGGAAAAAGGCAAGCCAGCATGAAACGTCGAGCATTTCTAAAATCCGGCGGCTATCTGCTGGTTGCCGCCGCGTTGCCCACCGCCGCGCTCACCGTGGCCCAGCAACTGCAAACGCCCGCCGCCGAACATCCCGCCTCTCCGGCGCTCGATCAGGTAAGCAGTTTTATCGCCATCGATCGCAATGGCGGCGTAACGGCATTCTGCGGTCACGTCGATCTTGGCACCGGCATCCGCACGGCGCTGGCGCAAATCGTTGCCGAAGAGCTGGACGTGCCCGTCAATCGCGTCACCATGATCCTCGGCGACACGGCGCGCACGCCGGACCAGGGGCCGACCATCGCCAGTTCGAGCATCCAGATCTCGGCTGTGCCGATGCGCCGTGCGGCAGCACAGGCCCGGCAATTCCTCGTCAACGAAGCGGCATCGCGCCTCGCGGTTTCAGCCGATACGCTCAGCGTGGCGGAGGGCATCGTCAAGGCAAAGAATGGCCGCGCCATTTCCTATGGCGATCTCGTCGACGGTCAGCAGTTTCATCTCAAGATTTCGGACCAGGCGCCATTGAAGCCGCGCAAGGACTATCGCGTCGTCGGGCAATCGGTTGCGCGCGTCGATATTCCCGCCAAGGTAACGGGCGGTCTGACCTATGTGCACGATATGCGCGTGCCCGGCATGCTGCATGGCCGCGTCATTCGCCCGCCCTATACCGGCATGGACAACACGGCGCCCATCGGGCAAAGCCTCGTTTCCGTCGACGCCCACTCGATTGCCCATATTCCCGGCATCGTGAAGATCGTCACCATCGGCGATTTCGTGGGCGTCGTGGCCGAGCGCGAAGAGCACGCCATCCGTGCGATGCACGAGCTCAAGGTCACGTGGAAATCATGGGCGCAGTTGCCCGATTTGAGCGCACAACTCGAAACCTCGCTGCGCAACAATCCCTCCACGCCGCGCACGCTGAAAACGACCGGCAACGTTCACGATGCCATCGCCCATGCCGCGCACCGGCTGCGCGCGACCTATCACTGGCCGTATCAGATGCACGGCTCCATCGGGCCTTCGTGCGCGGTCGCCGACTTCCGCGACAATCACGTGACGGTGTGGAGCGGATCGCAAAACCCCCACGATTTACGCGGCGATCTCGTCAAGCTGCTCAAGTTGCCGGCCGATCAGGTTCACGTGATCCGCATGGAAGCGGCGGGTTGCTACGGCCGCAATTGCGCCGACGACGTCTGCGCCGATGCCGCCCTGCTCGCACGCGCCGTGGGCAAGCCCGTGCGCGTGCAGTTGATGCGCGAGCAGGAGCATGGCTGGGAACCCAAGGGCGCGGCGCAACTCATCGATGTCGATGGCGGCCTCGACGCCCAGGGCGAAGTCGTGGGCTACGACTTCAGCACCCGCTATCCGTCGAACGATGCGCTCACGCTTGCGCTCTTGCTAACGGGCGTGGTTCCCGCCACGCCCGCGCCGGTCGAGCAGATGGGCGACCGCACGGCCATTCCGCCTTACCGCTACGCCACTACGCAGGTGGTCGTGCACGACACGCCGCCCATCGTGCGCGCATCGTGGATGCGAGGCGTATCGGCTTTGCCGAACGTATTCGCGCACGAGTCGTATATCGACGAACTCGCTGTGCTGGCCAATCAGGATCCCGTTGCCTTCCGTCTGCGCTATCTGCCCGATGCGCGTGCGCGCGAGCTGGTGCAGGCCGTGGCGAAGCGCGCCGGCTGGAAACCCCGGCAGCCTCACGACGCCGCCCCTAAACCGTGGTCCGGCAACAAGACCGGCGTGCTCACCGGGCGCGGCTTTGCCTACGCTCGCTACTTCCACAGCCCCTTCCCCGGTTTTGGCGCGGCGTGGGCTGCGTGGGTCGTGGATGTCGAAGTCGACCCGGCAACCGGCGTCGTGCGCGTGAAGCGCGTCGTGGTCGGCCACGATTGCGGAATGATGATCAACCCCGACGGCGTGCGTCATCAGGTGCATGGCAACGTATTGCAAATCGTGAGCCGCACGCTCAAGGAAGAGGTTGCATTCGACCGCTCCGGCGTGACGAGCCTCGAATGGGGCGCCTACCCCATCCTGCGCTTCACCGACATGCCCGAAATCGACGTGCTGCTGATGGACCGCCCCGACGAAATGCCGCTGGGCGCGGGCGAATCGGCCTCGGTGCCGGGCGCCGCGGCCATTGCCAACGCCATTTTCGATGCCACGGGTGTCCGTCTGCGTGAAGTGCCTTTCACCCCCGATCGCGTCAAGACCGCACTGAACGAAGCCGCCCATGCGAGCGGCGCGCAAGGAGCCTCAGCATGAAACTTCGATATAAATGGCTCACTGGCGTGGTCGCCATTGCGGCAATTGCAACGGGCGGATTCGCGTGGTTCGCGCACCAGCCCGAGATTGCGGCTGCGCCGCCTGGCCCCCATGACTTCACCACCGCCCAGATCGCCCGGGGCGAAATACTGGTACGGACCGGCGATTGCGCGGTCTGTCACACGGCGTCCGGCGGCGCACGCAATGCCGGCGGCGGCCGGCTCGATACGCCGTTTGGCGTGATCGTCAGTTCCAATATCACGCCGGATCGGGAAACGGGAATAGGCGCGTGGCCCTACGCCGCGTTCGAGCGCGCCATGCGTCGCGGTGTCGATCGCGAAGGGCATTATCTGTATCCCGCCTTCCCCTACACGTCGTTTGCACGTTTTAACGACGAGGACATGCGTGCGCTCTACGCCTATCTGATGACGCAACCTCCCGTGCGTTCGGCGCCACCGCCCTCCGACCTCAAGTTCCCCTTTAACCTGCGCATGCTGATGGCGGGCTGGAACATGCTGTTTCTCGACGGCCGGCCCTGGCGCCCCGACCCTTCGCAATCGGCGGAATGGAACCGGGGTGCCTATCTCGTGCAATCGGCGGCACACTGCACGGCATGCCACTCGCCGCGCAACGTCTTTGGCGCCGAGCAAGGCGGCGCGGACATGTTCGCGGGTGGCGGTGTTGTCGATGGCTGGCACGTACCCGCGCTCAACACGGCCTCGCGCGCGCCCATTGCATGGAATGCCGATGATCTGTACGACTATCTAAGGACTGGCTATTCGGCTCGTCATGGTGTCGCGGCAGGCCCCATGGCCCCCGTCGTGGAGAAGCTGTCCAGGTTGCCGAAGGAGGACGTGCGCGCGATCGCCGTTTATATGGCATCGTTCGCGCCTGCCGGTGCGGGATCGGCGGCAGATCTCGCACAGCACGAAGCGGCGCTTGACGCACGCAGTGACGGCGTCATGGCGGCGCGTGCGCAGACGGGAGCGGCCTTGTTCGCAGGCGCGTGTGCAGGATGCCATCGGGTCAACGACGCACCCAAGCTCTTTGGCGTGCGGCCGGGGCTCGCGTATAACACGAATCTCTATGCCGATAGTCCGGACAATTTGCTGCGCATCCTGCTTAACGGGATCGGGCAGCCGGCTACGCGCGACCTCGGTTATATGCCTGCCTTCCGGTATAACTTCAATGACGCTCAACTGGCTGCGCTGGCGAACTATCTGCGCACGGATATAGCGGGACAGCCCGCGTGGACGGATGTCGCTGCCGCCGCAGCCAATATCCGGAGCACGACAGTCAGGAGCACGACAGCACCGTAATCTGGGTGCGGGTTGTGGTGGTTGGTGCGTTTCCTTGTTTCCGTTTCGGACTACGAGGAAACGCACAACTCCAAAATCCCCAAAGCACGCGGCGCAACGCTCAATCCTGCGCAAGCTGGGAAACCTGTGCAACTTGTGCGACCTGCGCAACCTGCGCAACCATCACGCACTCGTGAAGTCCGTCACGCAACCTGACTTCGGTTTCCATATCGATAAATCCAACAAATACGATGACACCCTCCGCGCCTTCATCGCTGCGCGCGAGCGCCGTCATTCGTAGCCGCCGCGCGGCCACCTGGCACACGCGCGTACTGATCTCGCCCTGCGCATCGGCAACGCGCACAAACCCCTTCGCACGCAAGATCGTGCGCGGCAGCGCCTTGAGCCACGCACGCAAGCGCGCCTTCTCCAGCACCTCGGGCACGGCAATCGCCACGCTCGTGAACGCCGGCACTGGCGCCGTCGCGGGGCGACGCTGCCAGCGCCCGGCATCCGCGAGCGCGCGCCGCTCGGGCACGCTGGCGTCGAACAATAGCGCAAGCGGTACGCGCCCATGATCGGCGGCCACGACGATATCGGTAGGCGCGAGCGCACGCACGTCCGCGACGGCCCGCTCGCGCGCTTCGGGCTCGATCAGATCGAGCTTGGTGACGACCACGGCGCTCGCGCTGTCGATTTGCTGCTGCGCCATCGCGCCCACGAGCGGATCGGCGAGTGTGTGCACGAGTTCGAGCGCATCGGCAATCACGAGCACCGCGGTAAGGCGAAACGCGCCATTGAGCAAGCCCACCTGCGCGATCTTCGCCGGGTCCGAGACGCCGCTCGCCTCGATCAGCAGCAGGTCCGGCCGTTCATCTCGCGCGGCAACGCGTGAGAGCGCATCCACGAGCGCGCCGCCGATGGTGCAGCAAATGCAGCCGTTGTCGAGCTCGATCACGTCGTCGCTGCGCGTGCGCACGAGCCGCGCGTCGATGTTCACCGCGCCGAAGTCGTTCACGAGCACCGCGATGCGCTTGCCGTGCTGCGCCTCCAGCAGACGGTTGACCACGGTAGTCTTGCCCGCGCCGAGATAGCCGCCGACCACGGCCAGATCGATCGGCTCGCGCAGTGGCTCACGAAGCGGCTCACGAAGCGGCTTGCGAAGCGGCTCACGACGCCCCCCGCGAAGCGGCGCAAGCGCCGGAGATGACGCGGCGGCGGATTTCATCGCGGCGCGCGCAGTACACGTCCGCCGAGCACCGTGCCCCATACGGGCACGTCCTTCAGGCGCTCGGGCGCACAGGTGCTCGGGTCTTCGTCGAGCACCGCGAAATCGGCGAACTTGCCTACCTCGATGCTGCCGATCAGATGATCGAGCCGCAGCGTATAAGCCGCGCCCAGTGTGATCGCGTGCAGCGCTTCCTCCACGGTCAAACGCTCCGCCTCGCCGAGCACGCGCCCCGACGCCGTCTCGCGCCGCACCGCGCACCATGCCGTGAAGAGCGGGCTCAGCGCCGTGATGGGCGCGTCTGAATGCAGCGCGTATGGAATCCCCATGCGCTGCGCCGAGCCGGCCGGGTCCATGCGGTTCGCGCGGTCCGGGCCCATGGTCTGGCTATAGTGCGCGTCGCCCCAGTAGTAAATATGATTCGCGAAGAGGTTCACGCACAGTCCGAGCGCGCGAATGCGCCGCAACTGCGCCGCGTCTACCATCTGGCAATGCTGCAACGTGTGGCGATGGTCGGGGCGCGGATTCCGCGCGAGGATCGTTGTGAGCGCATCGAGTACGACCTCGGTCGCTTCGTCGCCATTGGTGTGGATATGCAGTTGCAGCCCCGCGCAATGGTATGGCTCGAACACCTCGACCAGTTGCTCGGGCGGTATCAGCCACAGGCCATTGGGCTGCCCGCCCGCGTAGCCGGGCCAGCGCACGCGCGCCGTGAAGCCCTGGATCGAGCCGTCGACGATGAACTTCACCGGCCCGAAGCGCAGTTTGTCGGTATTGCCCGTCATCGCCTCCAGCACGCCGGCCGCGCGCTGCGCGGGATTGCGTTGCGGCGCGAACGCGGGCACGATGCGCACCGGGTAGTCGGGGTCGGCGCTCACGCTGTGCAAGGTGCGATTGCCTGCGGGCGAGAGGTCGTTGACGAGATCGGTGGCCGTCGTCACGCCCGCTAGCTGCGCCACGCGCCCGAAATTCCAGACCGCGTGCGGCTTTTCGCAGGCTGCGATCGCGAGCTTGCCGCCAATCACCTGATAGATCGGGAACATCGCGGCGAATTCTTGCAGTTCGCCCGTGGGCACGCCTTGCACGTCGCGCGCGATACCGTCGATGTCGGTGTCCTCGTCGATGCCGGCCAGCGCAAGCATCGCACTGTTCACGTTCATCAAGTGCACGCTCGCATGCAGGATCGCGATGGGGCGGCTTGCCGAAACCGTGTCGAGCTCGCGCGTCGTGAGGCGCGACGCGCCGAAGTAGATCGGATCGAAGCCCCATGCGAGCAACGGGCCGTCGTCGGTCATGGCGCGCTCGGCCTCGGCCAGGCGCGCGAGCACCGCGTCGAGCGAGCGCAGGCCGGGCCACAGCGTGCCGTCCGGGCCGCGCCGGTCGTAATAGCCCACGTAGGCCGCATCCCATACGGCGCCTTCCATCAGGTGACAGTGCCCTTCCACGAGGCCCGGCATCAGCACCTTGTCGCGCAGCGTCTCGTCCAGTGCATAGGCACCGAATTGCGCTTCCCATTGCGAGGCGTCCTCGCCCGTGCCCACTGCGAGAATGCGGCCGTCGCGCACGGCCACATGCGTCGCGTGCGGCTGGCTGGGGTTGAGCGTGAGGATGCGCCGCGCCATGAAAACCGTGACCGGACCGGCCGCATCTCCACGCTGGCCAGGCTGTACAGACGAAGACGACGATGCTTGCGGGTTCATTGAAAGACTCGATTCCTGTCAATGGTGAACGGGATCCATGCCATAGCGGCGGCCGGACGAGCGCGTCAGGATGTGCCCCACGAAGACCACGAGCACGTTGACGCCGAGGCACACGAGGCCCAGATTGATGCCGCCGAAGCTGATATGCAGCGCATAGCACGCGATCGCGAGGCCCTGTCCGCAGACGATGCCGGCCGCCACCGCGCCGGGCCGCACGTGACGCCGCGCGAGCAGGAGCAGCATGCCGGGCAGAAACTGCGTGATGCCATAGTAAGTCGTGTTGATGAGCGAGAGCATGAGATTGGGCGTGAGCAGCGTGGTGGCGATCGACACCAGCAGGTACGCCACGATCACGAATTTGGCGGTGCGCTTCTGGCGCGACTCCGGCAGGTTCGGCCAGAGATTGCGCGTGACGATCGGCCCGATCGCAAGGCAGATGCCCGCCAGCACGAGCAGTCCAGAAAGCGCGGCGCCCGCGGCGACGAGACCGAGCAGCCAGTCGGGCAGCAGGTGAACGGCCGCCGCGAAGAACGCATCGTTGGGCGAGGCGAGTTTCAGGTTCGCGCTGATCGCGTAGTACGAGGCCACCACGAGAAATGGATACATCAGCATGTAGAGCGGCATGGCGATCTGCGTGCGGCGGATCGTGTTGGGCCCGCGCGCGGTAAAGAAGCCCTGCGCCGCGAACGGCATCATGTAGAAGCCGAGCGACTGGAACAGCATCGTGCTCATGGAGAAGCGCAGTTGCGGGGTCGTCATCGCATTGCTCACCTGGCGGCTCGCGGCATGGAACACCTCGTGCGTGCCGCCCGCCATCCACGCGGCGGCCACGCCCGTGACGACGATGGCGAGCAGCATCAGGATGTCCTTGAGCACGGCGATCCAGGCCGAGGCGCGCACGCCGGAAATGGCGATATAGGTAAAAGCAAGCGCCGCGCACACGACGATCAGCCATAGCGGTTGAACATGCCAGCCCAGACCCTTGAGCGCCGCAACGAGACCCGTGAACTGCAGCTCGCCCCAGGGAATCAGGAACAGAATGGATGAGCCCGCAACGATCAGTTCGAGCGCACGGCTGCGGTAATGGCCCTTGAAGAGATCCGCCTGGGTGATGGCGTTATGCTCCTTGCCGATCTCCCAAATACGCGGGCCAATGAAATAACCGATGGGATAGGCCAGCAGGATATAGCCGAGAAACCAGATGCCGTAAGTCGGCCCCTTTGCATAGATGCCACCCGGGAAGCCCACCATCGTGCCGATGCTGTAAATCTCCCCGGCCGTGAGAAAGAACACGAGCGCGGTGCCGAACTGCCGCGACGCGACGAAGAAGTCGTGCACGCTCTGCTTGCCGTGGCCGCGCCGTGAGCGAATGGCAAGGTACAGCGAAAACGCAATCAGAAGGGCAAAGACGAGAGTGGACATGCGCGGCTCTCCGCAATGACGACAGGGGGATAGTGGCGACGCGCGACCAGCGGCGCGACCGTGGCAAGCGGGCGGGCCACCTCACTGGCCAGGGCCGCTCAAAGTCTGCTCGAGGCACGGTTTGCGCCGGCGAGCGCCTCAAGCCTCGTTCGCGTAGCGATGCCGGTCGAAGCAGCGCCAGCAGATGAAGAGACATCCGGAAGTCAGCAGGAACCACGCGAAGATCCACGCGTAGATGAAGGGCACGCCATAGACATAGCGGTCCTGCTGCGCGGCCACCCAGGGCAGCATGCCGATGACGCCCAGAAAAGGCAGTCCGATTCCGATCAAAAACCTGAGCATCGTTGTCTCCTGTCCCATGCAAAGCCGAACGACCGTCCTTATGAATCGAGTATTGACGGACAAAAACGCGGGCCGGTAGTGCCAGACGCGAACTATCGTTGAGTCCAGGTTGAATCCAGATCGCGTCCAGGTCGAGTCAAACCCGCCGGCCTGGCCTATGAATGATGAACGGGATCGGGCATCGCATAGCGCCGCCCGGATGGCCGCATCAGGATATGCACCACGAAGACCACGAGCACGTTGACGCCGAGACACACGAGCCCCAGATTGACGCCGCCGAAGTCAATATGCAGCGCATAGCACACGATCGCGAGGCCCTGGCCGCAGAGGATGCCGGCCGCCACCGCGCCGGGCCGCACGCGGCGCTGCGCGAGCAGGATCAGCATGCCGGGCAGGAACTGCGTCACGCCGTAGAGCGTCGTGTTGATGAGCGCGAGCATGAGGTTGGGCGTGAACAGCGTGGTGAGGATCGACACCAGCAGATACGCGACGATCACGAACTTGGCGGTGCGCTTCTGGCGCGACTCGGGCAGATTCGGCAAGAGGTTGCGCGTGACGATCGGCCCGATCGCGAGACAGATGCCCGCCAGCACGAGCAGCCCCGAGAGCGCCGCCCCTGCGGCGACGAGACCGAGCAGCCAGTCCGGCAGCAGATGAACCGCGGCGGCGAAGAACGCATCGTTGGGCGAGGCAAGCTTCAGGTTCGCGCTGATTGCGTAGTACGCCGCCATCACGAGAAACGGATACATCACCATGTAGAGCGGCATCACGATCTGCGTGCGGCGGATCGTATTCGGCCCGCGCGCGGTAAAGAAGCCCTGCACGCCGAAGGGCATCATGTAGAAGCCGAGCGACTGGAACAACATCGTGCTCATCGAAAAGCGCAACTGCGGGGCCGTCATGGTGTTGCTCACATGCTTGCTCGCGGCATGGAACACCTCGTGTGTGCCGCCCGCCATCGACACGGCGGCCACGCCGGTAATGACGATCGCCACCAGCATCAAGGTGTCCTTGAGCACGGAGATCCACGCGGACGCGCGCACACCGGAGATGGCGATATAGGTAAAAGCGAGCACCGCGCACACGACGATCAGCCAGATCGGCTGGACGTGCCAGCCAAGACCCTTGAGCGCGGCAACGAGGCCCGTAAACTGCAACTGGCCCCAGGGAATCAGGAACAGGATGGCCGAGCCCGCGACGATCAACTCGAGCGCGCGGCTACGATAGTGGCCTTTGAAGAGGTCCGCCTGGGTAATGGCGTTATGTCGCCTGCCGGCCTCCCAGATGCGCGGGCCGATGAAATAGCCAACGGGATAGGCGAGCAGAATATAGCCGAGAAACCAGACGCCATAGGTCGGCCCCTTGGCATAAATGCCGCCCGGAAATCCCACCATCGTGCCGATGCTGTAGATCTCCCCCGCTGTGAGGAAGAACACGAACGCGGTGCCGAACTGCCCTGAGGCAACGAAGAAGTCATGCACGCTTTGTTTGCTATGGCCGCGTCGGGAGCGGATGGCAAGATACAGCGAAAGCGCGATCAGAAGCGAGAAAACGAGAGTGGACATGCGCAGCTCTCCGCGTTGGCGACGGTGGAATCAGTGGCGACGGTGCGACAGACGGCGAGGGGCTCAAGCCTCGTTTGCGTAGCGATGCCGGTCGAAGCAACGCCAGCAGACCAGCAGACACACGGAAGTCAGCCCGAACCACGCGAAGATCCACGCGTAGATGAAGGGCACGCCTAATACATAGGTGTCCTGTGCGGCCACCCAGGGCAACATGCCGATCACGCCCAGAAAAGGGATGCCGATTCCAATCAGATACCTGAGCATTGCTGTCTCCTGTGTTCTGTCACGGGTGCCGGCGACAAGGCCTGACACGCCAGCCTGGCCCCGAGATCGTTATGCTGTGTGAATTGAGTATGGGCGGATAAAAATACGCGCGGTTAGTACCAGTTGCGTGCAATCGTTGAGTCCAGTTCGCTGCGATAATGAATCCCTCCCCTTGCTTCATTCCCCATTCCGAGGAGCCACTGTGAGCCAATCCGCAACCTCGCCCACACCCAATCCGGTACACCGCGTCGCGTTTCTGGGTCTCGGCGTGATGGGCTATCCGATGGCCGGTCATCTCGCGAAGGCCGGGCTAGACGTCACCGTATACAACCGCACTGCGGCCAAAGCCGCGCAATGGGTCGCCGAATATGGCGGGCGCTCGGCCGCGACACCACGCGAAGCGGCCCAGGGCGCCGAGCTGGTGCTCGCGTGCGTCGGCAACGACGAC
Source organism: Paraburkholderia tagetis (assembly GCF_022213065.1). Lineage (GTDB taxonomy): Bacteria > Pseudomonadota > Gammaproteobacteria > Burkholderiales > Burkholderiaceae > Paraburkholderia > Paraburkholderia tagetis. The sequence goes on along the minus strand of NZ_JAKLJA010000015.1, from coordinate 113,890 downwards.
GACTTGCGCAGCATCGTGCTCGGCGCGGACGGCGCATTCGCGGGCATGGCGCGCGACACCGTGTTCGTCGACCACACGACCGCCTCGGCCAACGTGGCACGCGAGCTTTCGGCCAGCGCCGCGCCGCTCGGCCTGCATTTCATCGACGCACCGGTTTCGGGCGGCCAGTCCGGCGCCGAGAACGGCAAGCTCACGATCATGTGCGGCGGCGAAGCCGCGAGCTTCGCGCGCGCTGAGCCCACGCTCGCCCACTACGCCGTGGCCGTCACGCTGATAGGCGCAGCGGGCGCGGGCCAGCTCGCGAAGATGGTCAACCAGATCGCCGTTGCCGGAGTCGTTCAGGGGCTTTCCGAGGCGATCAACTTCGGCGAGCGCGCGGGCCTCGATATGGCGCTGGTGCTCGATGTGATCGGCAAAGGCGCCGCGGCGAGCTGGCAGATGAGCAACCGCGGCCAAACGATGATGGAGGGAAAGTTCGATTACGGTTTTGCGGTGGACTGGATGCGAAAGGACCTGGGATTCTGTCTGGATGAAGCGAAGCGCAATGGCGCGGCGCTGCCGGTTACCGCGCTCGTTGATCAGTTTTATGGCGATGTGCAGCGGCTCGGTGGTAGCAGGTTTGATACGTCTAGTTTGATTTGGAGACTGCGTAAGCTTGGTGGGGGCGTTTAAGGGTATTTGGCGGGCCTTCTATTTCGCGGGCCTTCTATCGCGCGTTTCCTTGTTTTCGTGTCGGTCTGCAAGCGTTGCCCCTGTGCGGGGCGGCACCTACTTTTCTTTGCAGCCGCAAAGAAAAGTAGGCAAAAGAAAGCGGCTCAAACCGCCAGTGTGACGCCGTCCACCACTCACCCGTGATCGGAGCGGTTCCGGGGCATCCGTCATCCCGCACCATCAAACGTAGTGACAAAGGGCCCGCACATCCCGCTGCTCGCTACGCGCGCAGCGGTCGGGTATACAGGGGAAACCAAGGGTTCTGCCTGGGCACTCGAGGGCGCATGCACAGCACCGATCAACAGGCATCCTGATTGTTTTGGATTATGCCCCACGGCGCGCGTAGCGCCGCCGGAGGAATGAGCCCTTAGTCACTCCGTTGTACGGCGCGTGGTGACAGACGCTCCGGAACCGCTCCGATCACGGGCAAGTGGTGGACGGCGTCATACTAGCGGTTTGAGCGGCTTTCTTTTGCCTACTTTTCTTTGCGGCTGCAAAGAAAAGTAGGTGCCGCCCCGCACAGGGGCAACGCTAATAGACCGACACGAACACAAGGAAACGCGAAAACGCGAAAAACGCGAAAACGCAAAAAAAGCAAAAAAAGCAACCCCACTATCGCCACCACTTCAACGGCCTCCGCAGAGTATGCCGTTCGAGCCGCACAGTCGGCATAGAATCGAGAAAAGCAAAAGCACCGGCATCGGCCGCCCCCATACGGCGCTCGCGTTCCTCATCGGCTTCGACCGTTCGATTCGTATTGATGAAGAGCGCCGCAACAATACCGAGCGCCAACAACCCCGCCGAGATCGTGAACGGCAAGTTATAGCTGCCAGTACGCTCGATCAAATAGCCGAACACGACCGGCGAGACCATGCCGGCAATACCGAAGCCTGTGTTCATCATGCCGCCCGCTGTGCCCGCGTACTTGCCCGCGATATCGAGCGGCAGCGTCCATAGCACCGGGTTCGTGATTTCGAGGAAGAAGAACGAGGCGGAGAGAAACAGCACCGCCATGATCGGGTTAGGGGCGTACACCATCGGCAGCAGGAACGCGAGCGAGCCACCCAGGCCCGTGACCAGCACCGAGCAGCGCGCAAAGCGCAGGCGGCCCGTCCACTTGAAGATGCGGTCCGAAACCACGCCGCCAAGCGTGTCGCCCACCACGCCCGCGAGCAGTGGCAGCGCCGTGAAAAGCGCGAGCTGCTTGAGGTCGAAGCCGCGCGACTCCTTGAGATACGACGGCAGCCACGTCAGGTAGACCCACAGCAGCCAACCATAGCAGAAGTCGACGAACGTAACGAGCCACATGCGATGCACGAGCTTGCGCCACGGCGTGGGTGCACGCTTCGCGCGATCGCAGTCGCCGCGCCGGTAGCCGATCTCGGCGGTCTCCTCCGGCGTGACGCGCCGGTTCTGCTCGGGCGAGTTAGTGAATATGCACAGATAGAGCACCGTCCACGCGAGGCTCGCGACGCCAAGCAGAATGAAAGCGTCGCGCCAGCCGCCCGTGGCCACCACCGCGAGCACGAGCGGCGGCGTGATCGCACCGCCAAGGCGCGCGAAGCTGTGCGTGATGCCCTGCGCGAAGCCGCGTTCGCCCACCGGCATCCAGTATGTGAAGGCGCGCGTCGCGGTCGGGAACGCCCCGCCCTCGCCCACGCCCAGCGCGAAGCGCAGCAGCACCAGCATCGCCACGCCGCCCGCAAAGCCCGTCGCGAGCGTCGCCGCGCCCCAGATCAGCGAGAGCACGGTGAGCACGAGCTTCGGCCCGTACTTGTCCGAGAGCCAGCCGCCAATAATCTGCATGGCCGCATACGGATAAGCGAACGCCGAAAACACGAGACCAAGCTGCACCGTGGTAAGGCCCATTTCGTGGCGGATCAGCGGTGCCGCGACTGCAATGTTTACGCGATCGATGTATGAAATGAAGTACATCAGACACATGACCGCGAGAATGATATGGCGCGTCTTCACGCGCTGCGCGTGCTGTTTCATGTCGTCTCCTGTTTCACTCTGTCTTGTGCGTTTGCGTCTAGTGCGTTGGTTTTGCCCCGGCGAGATTGCCGGCAGGCAAGCGGCCTGCGCAGGCACGCCTTAGCCGCTCGCGGGCGCCACCAGCTTGAGCCGCTGGACCTTGCCCGACGGGCCGCGCGGCAGCTCGTTCACGAAGCGGATTTCCTTCGGCGTCTTGTAGCGGCCCAGTTCGCGCAGGCAATGCGCGCGCAGTTCGGCCGCATCGGGTGCGCCTTGCCAATGGGCCTCGCGCGGCACCACGAACGCGACGATCTCCTGCCCGTAGGCGGGGTCGGGTACGCCAACGGCAGCCACGTCGAGCACGCCCGGATGGCGTAGCAACGCTTCGTCGATCTCGCGCGGCGCGATGTTCTCGCCGCCCTTGATGATCAACTCCTTCGAGCGGCCGTTGATATAGAAATAGCCCTCTTCGTCGCGAAAGCCCAGGTCGCCCGTGCGCAACCAGCCATCGGCGGTGAACGCCTGCGCGGTCTCGTCGTGGCGCTTGTAGTAGCCGCGCATGATCTGGCTGCCGCGCAGCACGATCTCGCCGCACTGGTTCGGCGCGCACTCGCGCCCTTCCCGGTCGACCACGCGCGCCTCGCTGCCCGAGGGCAAGCCGATGCTGCCGATCCTGCGCCGCGAAACATCATAGGGATTGCTGAATACCGGCGCGGCGGTCTCGGTCATTCCCATGGTTTCGATCACACCGATCCCGAAGCGCGCCTCGAACGCGCGGTGATGATCGGCGGGCAGCGCTGCGGAAGCGCTGCGGCAAAATTTCAACGCAGACAAATCGAGCCCGTTCGGGGCGTCGCCGTTCAGCAGATAGGCGACGATCGTCGGCACCACGTTGATCCACGTGCAGCCATAACTCGCAGCGTCGCGCCAGAACGTGCCGGCGGAGAAGCGCGGCGTCAGCACGACCGAGCCCGCGTGAAAGAGCGGCGCGAGCAAGGTCACGACAAGACCGTTGATATGGTAGAGCGGCAGCGAAGCCAGCACGCGGTCTTCCACGCCCAGGCGATGCTCGGCGCTGATATTGCGCGCATTCGCGTACAGGTTCTCGTGGCTCAGCAGCACGCCCTTGGGCGCGCCCGTCGTGCCAGAGGTGTACATCAGCAGCGCGATATCGGTGGCCTCGGCCTCGGCCTCGGCTTCGTCTTCGTCTTCGTCTTCGGCTGGTGCGTGCGCGTCGTCGGTTTCATGGCCTGCGCCGGCCCACGTTGGCGCGACCTCCTCTGCGGCCGTTTCCAGCGCGGGCAGCGCCGGCAATGCGATGGCATCGGGCTCCGTGCGCACGAGCGCGATATCGCGCGGGCTGCCCTGCTCGTGCAGCGCGTCAAGCGCCGCGCTGAGCGCGCCACGCGTCTGCGCGCTCGCGAAGATCATCCGCGTGTCCGAATGCTCGACGATATAGGCGAGTTGGGAGGGCTGGCACAACAGGTTCAGCGGATGGGCGATCAGTCCGCTGTACATCGCGCCGAGCAGCAGCGTGGCGGTCTGGATGCCGTTGCCCATCATCACCGAAACGACGTCGCCCGGCTTCAGGCCCGTGTCGCGAAAGCGGGTTTCGAGCGCGCGGCAGCGCTCATGCAGTTCGCCGAATGTGAGCGTCGCGTTCGCGATGCTTCCATTGGCACCGGCGTCTCTGGCGTCATCTGCATCACTTGCAGCACCGGCGGCGCCTTCGTCGGGCACCGTCAGCAAAAAGGGCTTGTCGGGGTACTGCGCGGCGCGCATCTCGATCAGCGCGCGGATCGTCGTCGGCGCGCTCATTGGCCGAACCTCCGGAAATAGTCGCCGAGCAGCGTCTCGAGTTCGGGCACCCGCTCCTCGATCGGATACGCGACGCGCGTGATGTTCAGATACTGGCGAAAGCCAAGATTGCTCGAAAAGTTGTTGCGTCCCCATGTCCCGCAGCCCATCGAGAGCGAGAACGGCAAACCGTTGTCGAAATTGCCGCCCGTCGCGAAGCAGTGCGCCTGGTTGACGATCACGCGCGCCACCGGCAGCGTCGAGCCCAGCGTCACGGCTTCGTCCGGCTCGGCGGTGTGCAGCCCGACCGAGTGACCCGCGCCCATGTAGTCGTAAAGACTGCGCACGATGGCCGCTGCATCGCCGAAATCGTTCGCGCGATAGACCGCGAGCACGGGCGAAAGCTTCTCGCCCGAAAACGGATGGCTCGCGCCGAAGCCGCTCTCCTCGACCATCAGGAATGCGGGCTCGCGCGCGGCCACGTCGTGAAGCCCCGCGATGCGTGCGATCTGCGTCGCGGACTTCGCGGTGCACTGCGCAGCGAGTTTGCCGTCGCTCCACATCGCGGCCTGCAATTGCGCCTTCTGTTGTGCGTCGAGCAGCACGCCACCGCAGGCGGCCAGCTCGCGCTGCATGGCGTCGTAGACCGCATCTTCGATCACGACGCTGTTCTCCGAAGAGCAACTCGTCGCGTTGTCGAAGGTCTTCGACGCGGCAATCTTGTGCGCCGCATCGCCAAGGTCCGCCGTGCGCGTGACGATCGATGCCACGTTGCCCGCCCCCACGCCGAAAGCCGGCGTGCCGCTCGTATAGGCCATGCGCACGTTCGCCTGCGAACCGGTCGCGACCACCAGATCGGCCTCGCGCATGAGCGCGGCCGTCGCGGCTTTGTTCACGGGCGCGCCCAGCATTTGCACGAGCGCGGGATCGAGCCCCGCCTTGGCAAATTGCGCGTGAATGAAGTCGATTAGCAGCGCGCACGAGTCATAGCCCTTCGGCGAGGGCGCGACGATCACCGCATTGCCGCATTTGAGCGCGTTGACGATCTTGTTCGCCGGTGTGGCGGCCGGATTGGTGGACGGCGTGATGGCCGCCACCACGCCCACCGCGCGGGCGATCTCGACGATGCCCGTGGCCTCGTCGCGCGCGATCACCCCGCAAGTCTTCTGGCCGTGCAGATCGCGCAAGAGCCCTAGCGTCTTGCGATAGTTCTTGCGGAACTTGTCGTCCACATTGCCAAGGCCCGTGTCGCGCACCGCCTGCTCGGCTAGCTGCCGGTTGCGCGCGGGTTCCATGATTGCCCACGCGGCGGCGGCGGCGGCGGTGTCGAGCGCCTCCTGCCCCGCGAACTCGAAGGCCTGCTGCGCGGCGCGCGCGCGCTCGATCAGGCCCGCGATTTGCGCCTCGGCCTGTGCGTCGCGTGCCTGCGCCTCGCGCGTTCCGGTGGCCCCGGCAAGGGTGTCCCTGACATTCATCGGCTGCACTCCCGTTCGAAGAATTGGCTGTACTGCCAATCTATTCATCGGCGCGCGCCGGCGAGTCCCGTTTCCCGCTCAATCGCCAACTCCCAGCGATGGCGGCCCGGAAAATGCAAATTTCGGGACTTTCCATAGTCCCGAAAAATGCGTCGCCCGATGCACAATGACGCCATGCAGTCCAGCGGCACATTGGGCGCAGACCTGCGCTTTCGGCGTTGCATCAGATGGGAGAGAGCGTGTCGACCTCGAATCAATCGAATGCCGCAGCAGTGCGCGCGTTCCGCGTGCTGGAGACGCTCGCCCAGGCGGGCCAGCCGTTGTCGTTGATGGATCTCGTGCACGCGCTGGACCTGCCCAAGCAGACCGTGCACCGGATCCTCGCGCAGCTCACCGACGCGTGGCTCATCACGCGCGGCGCCAACGACAAGCTCTACGAGTGCTCCGCGCGCGTGCGCATGATGGCCGTGAACGTGCTCATGCACGCGGGTCCGGCGGCGGCGCGGCACGTGCTGCTCGAAGAACTGGTCGAGAAGATTGGCGAGACCTGCAACCTCACGATGCTCGCGGGCAACGACGTGGTCTACGTGGACCGCGTGGAAACCGAATGGCCGCTGCGCATGCATTTGCAGCCGGGCTCGCACGTGCCATTGCATTGCTCCTCGAGCGGCAAGCTGCTATTGAGCTTCCTGCCCAAGGAGCGCCGCGAGCGCATAATCGAAACGCTGCCGCTGCGCGCGCATTCGGAGCATACGATCATCGACCGCGACGCGCTGCGCAAGGAACTCGCGCTCACGCGCCGCCGCCAGCTTGCGATCAACAATCAGGAGCATTTGCAGGGCTTGATCGCGATTGCCGTGCCGGTGATGCTCGACCGCAACCGCGCATGCGCGGCCATCGCCGTTCAGGCGCCGGTCGGGCGCGTCACGCTCGACGACCTGCTCGCATTCGTGCCCGATCTGCGGCACGCCGCCGAGGAAACGGCCAAGACATTCTGCGCGTGACCAACAGGCGCGCGAGCACGCTGCCCCGCGCTTCATTGTTTTCATAAGCGAACAATCCCCGTCACCGTCGATAAAAAATGTGGGGGCACAGTGCTATCATCGGCGGCATTTCCCGGTTTTATTTCCCGGTTTGAACGGCAGGATCCGCTTGCATGGATACGCAGAAAGTCGAAGCGCTCTGGGTGCATCTGCACTGGCTGAACGTGCTTGCGGCGCAGGGCAGCTACACGGCGGCGGCAGCGCGCCTTGGCGTGAGCAAGGCGGCAATGAGCCAGCGCATTGCCGAACTGGAGCGCGTGGCCGGCGTCGCGCTCGTGCAGCGCACCACGCGCAGCGTGCGCTTCACCGAAGCCGGGCAACGGCTCGTGGAAGAAACGCGCGAGGAATTCGAGCACATCGCCACGAGCTTTGCGAGCGTGCGCGAGATGGCCGAGGTGCCGCGCGGCACCGTGCGCGTCACGGCGCCTGTCGCTTTCGCGCGCCAGCAACTCGTGCCGCGTCTCGCCCACTTCGCGCGCGCCAACCCCGAGGTTCGCGTGCAACTGGAGCTTTCCGACAGGCTCACCTCGATCGCAAGCGAGGGCTTCGATCTCGCGATCCGCCATAGCGCGCAGGTGCCGGAGACTCACGTGGCGTGGAAGCTTTGCGACATCCGCTCGGTGATTGCCGCAACACCCACCTATCTGAAGAAGCACGGTGTTCCGAAAACGCCGGCCGATCTCGCGGCGCACGACTGTCTCTACTACCCGCGCACGGTGGGCTCGGGTGTGTGGTCGTTCGAGAAGGCCGGTCGCCGCGCTGCGCAGTCGCGCGTGAGCGTGACCGTGAACGGCCCGCTCGCGGCCAACAACAGCGAGGCCTTGCGCGACGCCGCGCTCGAGCATCTCGGCATCGCGCTGCTGCCGGATTTCAGCGCTCAGCCCGCGTTGCAGGCGCGCAAGCTGGTTGTGCTGCTCGCCGACTGGCGGCCAGTGGGCGCGTTCGCTTCGCAGTTGCACGTGGTGCGCCCATACGGCGTGCACGTGCCGCGAGCCGTTACGCGCTTTATCGAGTTCCTGCGGGAGTCGTTCGAGGGTGGATTTCCGCTAGAGTAAGCGCGGTGAGCGCGCATCTAGAACCGCACGCGCTCAAAGGCCCGATTGCCTGACCCGGCGTATCCATTGCAAAGGACAACGTAGGGAGCGAGCGTAATGAAAAAGCCACGGACTGCGCCGTGGCTTTTTCATCGCTACGCAGTCTTTGCCGCGAGCCCGTGCATGAATACGTCAGGCTGCCGATGTGCGTCGCGCCGCGCGTTGCGGAATCAGCATGATGCAGACGACGATGAACGCGAACAGAATGCCCGAGGCATAGAACCGGCTGACGTCGAAACCACCCTGCGCCACTGGCTTGTCGAGCAGATCGCCAAGCGTTGCGCCGAGCGGGCGCGTCAGCACGAATGCGAACCAGAAGAGCGCCGTGCGCGAAATACGGCGGGACAGCCAGAGCAGGCCGACGACAACGATCCCCGCCCCGAAAATGACCGCGCCCATTTCATAGCCGAGGCCAAGACCGCCGCGGTCGTCGCCGGCGACCCAGTCGCCGAGCGCCGTGCCCAGCGTCTGCGAGAACAGAATCGTGGTCCAGTAAAACCATTCCACCCGCACGGTCGCGACGCTCTCGATCGAAACGGTCCCTTCCACGCGATACCAGATTGCAAGGCTCGCGACGAGCAGGACGACGATGATGGAGACGCCGCCCGGGTAGCCGACCCCGAGCGAGCGGTCGCAGAAGTCGGCCAGCGTCGTGCCCAACGTGGTCGTTGCGACAATCGTGGCCCAATAAAGATACGAATGGAATTTTTGCGCGCGAATCTGGGCCGAGACCAGCACCACGAAGGCGGCAAAAAAGATCAGCGTTCCGACGAGATAACCGAGGTTCAACGACATCGTGACCCAATCGCCACCGGTCTCGCCCAGCGTGGTGGCGGCAATTTTTACGATCCAGAACCCGAGCGTCAGCTCGGGAACCTTACTAAGCGCGTGGTCTACTGCATTCCTGGCAGTGGAATTCATTGGCAACTCTCCTGAGTGATTACACCCTGAATGAATACCGCGCTATTTTATTCAGCTCAGACTTAACGCCGCCTTAACGACAGTCGGATGAAAGCTTTTCGCGCTGAATATTGAATCCCGGGCAAAAACATCCATCATTGCGAACGCGAATATTACAAAACGCCTTCATTTGCGACGCGCAAGCGCAGTGTACGCTCACGATGTGTCGCTGAATTGAACCGCGAGTCCGCCAATAAGGGCATTCAAGGTATTGCGCTTGCTAAACGGTGCTAATCGGAGTGGTTCCGATCCACCGAAGCAAAATCATGTCGACCAAGCATCCCCCCCGCAGTTCCACCCCTACGCCGCTCAGCGCCAGGCTGGCCTCGCACCCGCATGGCGCGCCTGCCTCCGCGGCCGGCAAGCACCCGGCCCCGCCCTGTACGCTCGTGATCTTCGGCGCGCGCGGCGACCTCACCCAACGCCTGCTGATGCCGGCGCTCTACAACCTTGTCGTGGATGGCCTGCTCGACAGCGGCATGAAGATCATCGGCATCAATCACGGCGAGCGCGAGACCCAGGCATGGTGCGAAGATCTGCACGACGCGCTGCAGAAGTTCGCCGCCGACAAGGCCAGCACCTTTCACGCGGGCAAGCTCGACGACAACGCATGGAACTGGGTCGCGCAACGTCTGCAATACATGGCCGGCGAATTCGAGGACGACGATGTGTACCAGCGCCTTGCACAGCAACTCGGCGGCAACGGACGAGACGGCGCGCAAGGCAACGTCGTGTTCTACCTCGCGGTGGGCGCGCGCTTCTTCAAGCCGATCGTCGAACGTCTGGGCAAGGCCGGCCTGTTGCAGCAAAGCGCCGATGACAGCGGCCCGTTTCGCCGTGTCGTGATCGAAAAGCCATTCGGCTCCGATCTCGCCTCGGCGCGCGATCTGAACCAGCACGTACTGAGCTTCGTGAACGAATCGCAGATTTATCGCATCGATCATTTTCTCGGCAAGGACACGGTGCAAAGCATCCTGGCCGTGCGTTTCGCCAACGCGCTGTTCGAGCCGGTCTGGCGCCGCGAGTACATCGACAGCGTACAGATCACGGCTTCGGAAGTGATTGGCGTGGAAAGCCGCGGGCGTTTCTACGAGCAGACCGGCGCGTTGCGCGACATGGTGCCGAACCATCTGTTCCAGTTGCTCTGCATGGTGGCCATGGAACCGCCCAATTCGTTCGATGCCGAAACGGTGCGCAACAAGAAAGCCGAGGTCTTCGATGCCATCAAGCCGCTCACGCCCGACGACGTGGTGTTCGGGCAATATGGCAAGGGGCCGGCGGGCGCGGCCTACCGCGACGAACCCGATGTCGCGAAGGACAGCCGGACCGAAACCTATGCCGCCGCGCGCGTGCGGATCGACAACTGGCGCTGGGCGGGCGTACCGTTCTATTTGCGCACCGGCAAGCGGCTTACGGCCCGGCACACGGAGATTTCAGTGCAACTCCGGAGCGTGCCGTTTCGCCTCTTCCGCGACACGCCCGTCGACGCGCTAACGCCCAATGTGCTGACGCTGCGCATCGATCCCACGCATGGCACGAGCTTCGATTTCAACGTGAAGACGCCGGGGCCGGTCATGCAGATTGGCGCGGTGCATTCGTCGTTCGATTACGATGACTTTTTCACGGAGCATGCGAATATCGGTTACGAAACGCTGCTCTACGACTGCATGCTCGGCGACCAGACGCTCTTTCAGCGCGCCGATAGCATCGAGTCGGCGTGGGCCGCCGTGGACGGCGTGCTGCACCCGAAAGACGGCTCGGCGGTGCGCGTGCACGAGTACGCCGCGGGCAGCGAAGGACCGGCCGAAGCGCAAGCGCTGCTCGCACGCGACGGCCGCGCGTGGCGCGCGCTCACGCCGGGCGAATCCAGGAAGAGCTGAAGCGGACGGACGAAGCGGACTGCAGATACGACCAATGGAGAATCCAGTGACCAGAACAAAAAGCGCGGCAAAAACCACACAAGCACGCACGAAAGCAGGCAAAAGAAATATCGCGCCCGCGACGCCTGCCGTCATCGAAAACATTCTCGCCATCGATATCGGCGGCACCGGTCTCAAGGCGGCGATCGTCGACGCGGACGGCAAGATGCGCACCGACCGCGTGCGCGTGGAGACACCGCATCCGTGCTCGCCGGACTTGCTCGTCGAAACGCTTTATAAACTCGTCAAGCCATTGGTCGAGCAGTATTCGCCCGCGCACGTGTCGATCGGCTTTCCCGGTTTCGTGCGCAACAACCGCGTGTTTACGGCGCCCCATCTCGGCATGCAAGGCTGGAGCGACGTGCCGCTCGCGCAAATGCTGGGCGAGCGGCTGGGCAATCCTTCGGTGCGCATGATCAACGATGCGGAGATGCAGGGCTTCGCCGCCATCGAGGGCAATGGCCTCGAATTCGTCCTGACGCTCGGCACGGGCGCGGGCACGGCCCTGTTCCGCGACGGCGAGCTGATGCCGCATCTCGAGCTCGCGCATCATCCGGTCAGCAAGAAGCGCGCATACGACGAATATATCGGCGAGGCCGCGCGCCGCAAGGCTGGCAATCAACGCTGGAACCAGCGCATCGAGAAAATCATCGGCATTCTCGAATCGCTCGTGCACTACGACAAGCTGTGGATCGGCGGCGGCAATGCCGCGCGACTCACCTTCGATCTGCCGCCGAACGTGGCGATCGTGCCGAACGAGCGCGGTCTGGAAGGCGGGGCGCGGCTGTGGCACCCGAGGTCGGTGCGCGAAACGCGGCAACTTCCGGCAGCGACACAGCGCACGGGGGCTTTCGAGTGAACGCCCCTCCCGTGCGCTAATTCACCCGCTCAACGCGGCGCCGCGATGCCTGGCGCGTCGACTTCCGAAGCCGTGACGACGCGGTTGCGTCCCATCGCCTTCGCCATGTAAAGCGCCGCATCGGCGCGCGCCATGGCGCCCTCCAGCGTGTCGGCCGGTGCGATCCGGTCGACGCCGGCGCTGAACGTGCAGCGTATGCCCTCGGCGGGCGAGCGTTCCAGCGCGAGCCGCAGCGCATTCGTCAGCGCCGCTGCGTCGCTCTTTGCAGTGTCGACGAACAAGATCGCGAACTCCTCGCCGCCCAGACGCCCGAAGAGATCGCACGAGCGCAACTGGCCGAGCGCCACCATGCCGATATGCGTAAGCGTTCGATCGCCCACGGCGTGGCCGAAGCTGTCGTTGACGGCCTTGAAATTGTCGATGTCGAGAATGGCGATGGAGAGCGCCGTGCCCGTGGTCCGCGCCCCGGAAAGCAGAACGCCCGCTTTCTCCATGAACGCGCGACGCATGAGCGCGCCCGTGAGTTCGTCCACCGTCGCGAGCCTCTCCATTCTCCGGACCAGTTGATCGTGCGCGAGCATGACCATGCCGATCGACATGCAGGGCAACGAGACGATCGCAAGGCCCAGAAGCACCACATTCCAAAACGAGGGCTGCACGAATGTGACCGGCGGCACGACGCCGGAGGCCGCCGCGACGATACGCGCAATGTGGCTCAATGCGCCGACCCAGGCCGCCAGCGCGACGAATCGCGCGGCATAGCGCGCGCCGTCACGCGGCGCATGACGCAGCGCCAGCAGGCCCACGACGATCCGCCCATAGGTCAGGACGGCGGACAGGAGCACGACCCTCGCCGCGATGCTCGGCACAACGCATGTGAAGTACAGGAGCGCGGCGAATACAACGGCAAACGCAGCGAACTCCGGACGGCGTATGGGCTTCACGCCGCAGAACTGACGCGTTCCCTGCAAAAGCAGCATGACGGCCGCGATCGTGACAAACGAAATACCGACGATGGCGAACGGGCGCGGTCGATCGCCGGCGAACAACACACCCGACGACGCCACGGCCAATAGCGCATAGGCCTGGCACCAGCGCTTCACGCCCGGCACCGCGGTGCGATGCAGCGAACCCAGAATGGCCACGCTCATCACGCAGGACACAATCAAGATCCCGAATAGCGCGAAGGGGCTGAGCATGAGATCGGGCCAGATGGAAAAGGACGATGGATCAGGATGATCGAGTCGACATCCCGCGACTGAAATGAAAATGAAATATAAAGAAAGCCATTCGTTATGACGGCATTGCGCCATAGCGGCGAAGACGTATCGTATCGCAGGTGGGAGCGGTAAAAATACCATTGCGGCGCGGCGGCGCCCGGTAAAGGATACGTGACGCAATCCGCTGCTCGACAAAAGCCGCGCACGCATAGCGAAGCGGCACCATTTGCCAAGGACGACTGATCATTCTGAAAAGACTGGCGAGAGCGCCATGCGCTGCACGCCAGCCAGCATGTCGAAGAAAACCGAAGAAAAGCAAAGATAAACTACTGGGTGTCCAGGCTAGGGTCGAACGCCCTTTCGCCTTTTGCGCTTTGCTCGACCATCGCGCGCGAAAGCAAGCCCCTCGCCTCGCCGCTCGACGCGTCGATGGTCAGCGCATGTCCCGCGTTGTGCCACGCGCAAACCCAGTCCGCCTGGCGTGCGCATAGACGTGCGTAGCCTAGCAGCGAGTCGCGCTCCTGCTCGCGGGAAACCAGTTCGGCGCGCATTTGCAGCGCATCGCCGTTGCCGGGTTGCTCGGCAAGCGCGGCCATGATGGACCTGCGGGCCGGGCCGAGATTGCCCTTGTCGAGGCTCGCGCGCGCACTGGCGAGATTCCGGGAGATATCGGCGCGCATGCCGGCCTCGCGCTTCATGACGACAGCGCGCTCATTGCGAAGACTCTTGAGCGATGCGGCATCCCGTGGGACGGATTCCGTGCGGGTTTCCGTGTGGGTTTCCGTCGGTGAAGCAGCCGTGCGGCGAGACGGCGTCACTGGCTCGATCACGGAAGGCTGCGCGGGCGCGGCAACGGACGGCGGCGACACGGTCTCCGGCGGCGGCATGGGCACGGCCACGGGAGACGGCATGGGCCCCGGCGCTTGTGGCGTCCCGACCACGCCCTCTTGAGCGATCTGGGCTTCCGGCGCCGTTTCGCGCCCATCGCGATGCGAAAGCACGTAACCGGCGAAAACGGCCGCGAACACGGCCACCGTGGCGAACGCATAAGCATACGATCGCGCGTGATTCACCGTGCGTTCCTCGTAGGGACGATCGGCTCTCATTGGCTCGCGAGGCGATGCGCCCAATTGGCTCGCGCCGCAATGAGGACAAAAATTCAGTGGCCTTTCAAGCCTGGCCCCGCAACTGGAACACTGCCGCGGGCCAGAGCCACCCAAGCCTGGTTCATTACGCATAGGAAAGTTGCGGCTTCTATCGATCTGAGGGCTGCCGCCACCTCAAGTCAAGGCGCGCTGCAGCAGGTGGCGACGTCGTACAAAATCGGTGTCGGATACCGTAAATCGTTGGGTAGTCGTTGAAAAAATTCATATTGAATATGGACTACTTCGCCGCGAAGATCAACCGGCGAGTCCGCCAAGTGACGGGGCTACAACGGCCCTTTTAGTGGGCAGGCCGAGAATGTCCGGGTGCGGGTCAGTCCCGATCATCCTCAGGGCCGATCGGAGACATTCGCCGATGATGGGGTCATCGGTTCCAGGCCGGTTCCAGGCAATTAGTTGTTCGAGCAACGTTCGGATTCCTTTCAATATCGTGCCTGCCTTCGCAGCCACCGCTTGCATCCTGAAGCGGCCCGGCCCATGACGACAGAAGTGGAAACCATGGCGGAGATTCACGGTCACCGCGCCGAGGCGGATCATGGCGAAAAGATCAGCGGCCGCAACCAGCATTACCCGGCCGCGCCAGCGCCGTACAGGTCGTTGTCGTCATCGTCGTCTTCGACATCGGGTTCATCGAGATCGACTTCGAGCACGCGGCAGACATCGCGCACGAATTCGTTCATGGCGGCAAGGCATTCAGGGCTGTTCGGCGGAAAATCCTCGGGGTTCTTCTTGCCCTGCGCCCTCCTGATCACGCGAATGCTGGCCTCCAGTGCCCGTGCTTCGGCCCAGATCGAAGGGTACTCAGGAGGTTCCAGGGGTTCGCACGCCATGCACTGATTGTCGGCAGCGGTTGCGCAAACTTTAGGCATGACGCGGGAAAGGCGCACGGGCGCGCAAGTCCGGAATCACGCCAGCTTCGCTGGCTTCGCGCACCGCCGCCTCCCGTGCCTCCCGTGCCTCCTGCGCCGTTACTCCAGCGCTCCACGACCGTTCGACGAGCACTCGCATATCGTCGACGCCATCGCAAAGCGGGTTTACGCTAGTTCGCGAGAACACAAGCGATTGGGGCAGATCGCCATAGGTCCGCGGAATATGAAATATCTAATATCAAGTCACCGCGCAACGTGATCGCTCAGCAATGAATGGTTGTCGGACGCGGCTACTGACAAATCAAGGAGACACCATGCTGCATGATCTGCCCGCCCGTCCCGAAACCGTTCACTGGGGCTATTTCGACGCCTGCAAAGCACCGGCCCTGACCGTCAAAAGCGGCGACATTATCCGTGCCGAAGCCATCACCCACCACGCCGGCGATGCGCCGGACCTGATGATGGATGACGCGGTGCGCGAAATCTATAACAAGATTCCGCACGACGACCGCAATCCCGGCGTGCACATCATGACCGGCCCGATTTACATCGAGGACGCCAAGCCCGGCGACGTGCTCGAAGTGCGCTACTTGCAGATGATTCCGCGCTTTCGCTACGGTGCGAATGCCGCCGCGCATTGGGGCCAGTTGTATCGCGAGTTCGAAAAAGAGCGCATCACCATCTACGAACTCGACACCGCATCGAACACCGCGCACGCGCTCTACGCTTACGACTATCCGGGCAAGCTGACGATCCCCGGCAAGGTCGTCGATCAACGCGAATGCTGCCGCCAGCCGGCGCTCGCAGGCGTGCGCGTTCCGGTGCGCCCCCATCTGGGTACGGCGGGCGTGGCGCCAGACAAGGCAGGCCGCGTCTCGACCGTGGAACCGGGCCTGCATGGCGGCAATATCGACAATTGGCGCATTGGTGCGGGCGCAACCATGTATTACCCGGTCGCCGTCGACGGCGCGCTGTTCTCGATCGGCGATCCGCATATCTCGCAGGGCGACGGCGAAATCAGCGGCACGGCTATCGAGGCCTCGTTGAACGTGCTCTTCCAGGTCGTACTGCGCAAGGATTTCCACTTCCCCTCGCCGCTGCTCGAAACGCCGGACTGCTGGGTCGTGCATGGCTTCCACGAAGATCTCGACGAAGCCGGCAGGAATGCGGCCCGCGACATGATCCACCTGTTGACCGAGCAACAAGGCCTCTCGCGCGACGACGCCTATTCGCTCATGAGCGTATCGGCGGACTTCGGCGTGACGCAGGTCGTCGACGGCACCCAGGGTATTCACTGCACGATGCCACGCGCCATTTTCCCGCCGAAGACGAAGGGCTAAAGGCCAGGGCAGCACCATCGACTATCCGCAAGGCCGCATGCTTTTCACGCGTTGAATAGCGCGGGATTCGTGCGGCGAGCCAAGAAACATGGCAAGCGGCAATGCAAGCGCGAAAGCGAGAGGAATTCACATGCACTATGTCTACGTGGGGCGCAACGAACTGGTTGCGCTCGTCGTCGGTCTCGTCACCGGCACGCTCTATTCCTGGCTGGACCTGCCCATCCCTGCACCCAACGTGACAGGCGGCGTCTGCGCCATTCTCTTCACCTATCTCGGCTATCTGGTCGTGAATGCACTGCGAAAGACCGTCAGTTTCGGCCGCCCACCCGAAAGCCGCTCGATTGCGGCCGATTGATGATTGATGACTGACGAGAAAAGGGGAATGACATGGTTGAAATCGTGCTGGGTCAAACGGAAATTCAGGCCGCAGCCGTTGGCCTGGTGACAGGCGTTGTTTACACTGCGGTACGGGCTCCGATACCGGCGCCCAATGTGCTCGGCGGCATCTTCGCCATCGTCGGCACGTTCGCCGGCTTCGTGCTGGTAGCGGCCATGCGAGGTCAACTGCATTTCGGCTAGCCGCGCGAGCGGCCTTCGCATGTGCGAGATTGAAGTCAGGCGGGCCTGCTCGGTCGCGCGGTCGAACGGACCGCAGAGCCCGCTTTTTCGACTACTGAATCGACTGCCGAATCGACTGCTGAAAGCAGATGCCAGGGAGACAGGCCTTGCGTCAATCGCACTTTTCCACCGAAGCCTGGCCGCAACCGGGCCGTGCCGCCGCCTGGCGCGCCGAGCTCATGGTCGCGCGGCTTGGCTGCCAGAATCTGTGCGCCGATCACGCCCTGCATGGCACGGTTCAGTCGCGCACCACCAGCGCGGGAATCGAACTCGCCTGCATCTCTTCAGTGCCGCAATCGCTCACCGTGGCCGGGGGCAAGGACCGGGGCCTCGTGCTTCTCATGCTGCTCGAAGGCGAGGCCGGGCTCGCCGCCAATGGAGCGAGCGACAGCCTGAGCGTGAACGAAATCGTCTGCGTGCCCGCAAGCACGCACGCGGAGCTGTCGCTCGCCACCACGTTTCGCCTGCTCACCGTTCATATCGGCCCCGCGCTGCTCGCCGCCCGGATAGCCGCACCGCTGCCCGTCGACGTGATCAAGCTCACGGGCGATGCGGGGCTGCTCTTCTCCAGGATCCTGTGCGCGGCCACCGACACGTTCGAAACCGTCGTGGCCGCCGACTCCAAGGCGTTGCAGCCCATCGACAGCACGATCACCGAGTTTCTCTCCGCCGCATTGATCGCGAGTCAGCCGCCCGATCCCGCAGGACTGACGCAATCGCGCACGGCCATCTTTGCGCGCATTTGCGAACGCGTCGATGCGCGGCTCGCAGAACCCGGCCTGAGCGTCGCCTCCATCGCGGCCGACGAGCATGTTTCCGCGCGCTACCTGCAAAAGCTGTTCGAGAAGTCGGGCACGAGTTTTTCGATCTATCTGCGCACGAGACGGCTCGAACGATGCCGGACCGATCTGGCCAATCCGCTCTATAGCAAGCTCACGGTCTCGGACATCTGCTATCGATGGGGCTTTAACGACCCGTCCTGGTTCAGCCACGCCTTTCGCCATCAGTTCGGCATTTCGCCCAGTTCCTATCGCGACCAGATGATGCCCGCGCCGGCCAAGGTCGTTGCGCAAAGCATCTCGCGCGGCCGGCCCGAGCATGTGCGCATCCAGCCCATCGCGCGCAACCCGCTTTCCGCCAACGATGGCACGGCGCCGGTCGGCACACCCGGCCACGTATCGCGCTGGGGCCATGCCACGGACAGCTTCGGGCGCCGGCATCACCGGCTCCAGGCAACCGACAAGACGGTCCATTGGGGCTATCTGAGCCGCGACTTGCCCCCGGTGCTCGAAGTCGAGTCGGGCGACAAGGTGACGATCGAGACGCTCACGCAACACGCTTCGGACGACTGGGAGCGCATGATCGAAGGCGATGCCGGCGCGCAAAGCGTGTTCCACTGGAGCGCCGAGCGCAAGAACGTCGACCGGCGCGGCGCAGGCCCGCTCGATGCGTCGATCTACGGACGCGGCGCTGGCGAAGGATTCGGAGTCCATATTTGTACGGGACCGGTTGCCGTGCGGGACGCGATGCCGGGCGACGTGCTCGAAGTGAGGATTCTCGACATCCGCCCGCGCTTGAGCGCGAACCCCTGCTTTCACGGCAAGGCCTTTGGCAGCAACGCTGCCACATGGTGGGGATTCCATTACCGCGACCTGCTCACGGAGCCGCGCGAGCGCGAGGTCGTGACCATCTTCGAGATCGACTGCGAATGCTCCGACGGCAAGGCCCGTGCGCTCTATAACTTCCGCTGGACGCCCCAGCGCGACCCGTTTGGCGTGGTGCATACGACCATCGATTACCCCGGCGTTCCTGTCGATCATTCCACCATCGACAAGAATTATGAAGTCCTGAGCGATATCGAAATACCGGTCCGCCCGCATTTTGGCGTGATTGCCGTGGCGCCCGCACAGAACGGCTTGATCGACTCCATTCCGCCTTCGAGCTTCGCGGGCAATCTGGACAACTGGCGCGTGACGCGCGGTGCCAGCGTCTTTCTGAGGGTGGCCGTGCCCGGCGCGTTGTTTTCGATTGGCGATCCGCACGCGTCCCAGGGCGATTCCGAGCTTTGCGGCACCGCCATCGAGTGCTCGCTGACCGGCGATTTCCAGCTGATCCTGCATAAGAACGGCGAGATCGATCCGGATGCGCCGTTCGCCGACTTGACGTATCCGCTCGTCGAAACCGCCACCGAGTGGATTCTTCATGGCTTCAGTTCTCCGAACCATCTAACCGAGTTCGGGCAAAAGGCACAGAGCCACATCTACATGAAGTCGACGCTCGACGAGGCCATGCGCGACGCCTTTCGCAAGGCCCGGCGGTTCCTCATGTCCGTCAAGAAACTCAGCGAGGACGAGGCCATCACGCTCATTTCGGTTGCCGTCGACTTTGGCATTACGCAGGTGGTCAATGGCAACTGGGGCGTGCATGCGATTATCAGGAAGGCGCTCTTCAAGGACGCGTGATTCGACACGCGTCCTTGATAGTCCGTGATACGCCCTGTTATTTACGCCCCGTCACGCGAGCCGGTAGACGCCTTCCTCATCCACCTGTACGCGGCCATCGGCCATGAGTTCGGCCAGATGCTGCGAAATCGTCCGGGTCTCGGCGGACACCACCCACGGCGCCTCATAACCCGGCGGATACAGCAGCCGTTGCTCGACCAGTTGCTCGAGCGTCTTCGGCGACGCCTTCAGCCACGCCAGCACGCGCTGCTCGCGTTCATCGAGCTTGGCCGCAAACGCCGCGAGATCGCGCAGGAAATGCTCGCGGTCGGTGTACACGCCGCGATGGTGCGAAGTGACCCATACCTTCGCCGGAATATCGGGCAAGTGCGCCATGCTGCGGCGAAAATCGCGCAGGCTCGACGAGGCGTCGCCATAGTAAGGCCCGAAACCCGTCAGGTCGATGTCGCCGGTGAAGGCCACGCCCTCGGGCTCGACCAGCAGCACACAGTGGCCCGCCGTGTGCCCCGGCATGTGGAACGCGCGAATGCGCGACTGGCCGAGATCCCAGCATGCGCCGTCCAGATAGCCTTGCGCGTCCGGCCTCGGCGCATAGAGGAAGTCGCGCTGAAGCATCGCCAGCAACTCCGTCGCGCTGTTCGCGCCCGTGCCGTAAGCGGCAACCATGCCGTCCCAACTGCGGATCGCCGGCAAATCGGCCTCGTGCACATGAACAGCGGCTCGGGGAATGCGGTGCAGGCCGGCCATATGGTCTTCATGCACGTGCCCCATGACCACCAGTTCAGTCGCATCGAACTCGGCGCCGATGTGGTTCGAAACCAGCGGCGTATCGAAGGCCGCGCGCGTGTCCGAGCCGCGAATCAGCACCTGATTTCCATCGGGGTACTTACCGTTCTTCGCGCCGAACAGGACCGAAACGCGGCCGAAGTCGGCGCGTGCCACAGGGACGTGCGCAGGGACGTGCGCAGGGACGTGCGCAGGGACGTGCATAGATACCTGCATCGATACGAGGGAAGCGGCGTTGCCAGGAGCGTGGTCCATCTCGATCCATCCCTTTGCCAATGACGTTTGCCGCAGCGGCGACCGGGAGCAGGCGATTGCGCCGCTGCCCGGTCTTCAGGTCACGCCTTTTTGACGAATTCCGATTTCAGGCTCATCGCGCCAAAACCATCCACCTTGCAGTCGATGTCGTGGTCGCTGTCCACGAGGCGAATGTTCTTCACCTTGGTGCCCATCTTGATCACGCCGCCCGAGCCTTTGAGCTTCAGGTCCTTGATGACGGTGACGGTATCGCCATCCTGCAGGATATTGCCCGCCGAATCGCGGTACACCTTTCCAGCCGGCTCGGCCGCGGCGGCCTCGCCACCCACGGCCCATTCGTGGCCGCACTCCGGGCAAATATAGATGGCGCCGTCTTCATAGGTGAATTCGGAATGACATTGCGGGCACGGCGGTAATGCGTTCATGATCGATTCTCACGCCTCTTGCAGGCGGTTGTTACAGGGGTTGGACGTATGGCACACCGGCCTTACTTAATACGAATTACCGGCGCACGCGCGTGCCCACGGTACTCTTGGTCTTGTAGGTCACGCCATGCTGCGCGAGGTAATCGCGGATCAATTGACGGACGACCTGTGACGGCGTCAAATCCTGTGCCGCGCACAGCTCTTCAAATGCCGCCTTTTTTGCGGGGTCGATCAAAATCGTCAGTCGGGCGCTTTTGGTTTCCATCACGCAGGTCTTGGGAGTCCAGATATGTTAATCAAATTATAATCGAATCCGGGAACCAGTAGTTGAGGAGCGTGCACCTTCATCACGCGACATCCTCCAGCACGCCGATGAGAAATTCGCTCAATAGCGCGTCCCAGCCTTCCTCCCGCGCGGCAATCGTCGCCGTCTCGATGCAGGTCATGTCCCGGTCGAAACGCATGACGCAATGCCATTGAGGCGGCAGCGTATCGCCGAAAAAAAGCCCGGCCTCGTCCAGCAAGAGACATGGCTTGCCCCGATAGCGCGCCGCCAGCACGGACAACGCATCCTGAACGTGGCGAGCCGACTGCGCCGGATAAGCGAACACGAGATTCACGCCGGCAGCGTCGAGCTGGTCGCCCAGCGCAGCAAAGCGGTGCAGCATCTGGAACCCGCGCCCGCCTGCCCGGCCGACGCCCACGGCAATGAGCCCATGCTCGCCGCCCGCCTCGCGCAGGCGTATCCGTTTGCTCTCGTGAGTCAGCAATGGAACATCGACGTCAAACATGCAAGCCCTCCCGCTACGCCATCACCCGGTCCGCCGGGGTGTAATTACATGTTAATCATCTTAGAATGCAATGTAAATGCTCCCGAGCCCGCACCAAGGGTCGTATCACCCCGGCGTTTTTCACCGATCTTGTGTATCGATACCCTCTGGAAAGGCCAATCCGGTTCTGATAGCATGTTAATGTTGTTAACATATTCTGTTAACCATATGCGCTTCCCAATGAGAGCGGCATGACACACCGCACACGACTCGCCCCGCCCAGCGGAGACACTGCCTGATGGAACCTCGCTTCGTGATCCAGCTCGCGCTATGCGTCGTTGCGGGCTGGCTGGCGATTGGGTTCGCCGGGCTCGCCCACCTGCGCCGCACGCGCGTGGTGGCGCACGGGCTCTTTCCGGCTGGCGCGCTGCTCGGCGTGCTGCTGTTTGGGCTCGGCCTCTACGCCATGCGCAGCCCGGCACAGACGCTCGTGCTGCCAATCGGTCTGCCAGGCTTGCCGTTCCACTTGCGCCTCGACGCGCTTTCGGCGTATTTCCTCACCGTGCTCGGTCTCGTAAGTACCGGTGTGAGCGCATTCTCGTCGGGTTATTTCCGCAAGGGCGAGGGCACGCCTCCCGGCCTGCTGTGCTTCGAATACCATGTGTGCCTCGCCAGCCTCGCGCTCGTTCTTCTCGCCAACGACGCGTACAGCTTCCTCGTCGCGTGGGAAATGCTGACGATCTCCGCCACGTTCCTCGTCATGAGCAATCACCGTATCGCCGAGATTCGCGGCGCGGCGTTTCTCTACTTCCTGATCTCGCACGCCGGCGCATTGGCGTTGCTCATTTGCTTCGGACTACTACAAGCGAATACCGGCGACTACAGCTTCGACGCCATGCGCGCGCAACATCTCGCGCCGTTCTGGGCGTCCGTGGCTTTTCTGCTCGCGCTGTTCGGGTTCGGGGCGAAGGCCGGCATTTTTCCGCTCCATGTCTGGCTGCCCGAGGCACACCCTGCCGCCCCCTCGCCGGTCTCCGCGCTCATGAGCGGCTTCGTTTTGAAAGCCGGGCTCTACGGCATGCTGCGCACGGTCTTCGACCTGCTGCACCTGCAAATCGCCTGGTGGGGCGTGCTGATGCTCGCGCTCGGTCTTTTCACGGCGCTGCTCGGCGTGGTGTTCAGCGCGATCCAGTCGGACATGAAGCGGCTGCTCGCGTATTCGTCGATCGAGAACATCGGCCTGATGTTCGTGAGCCTCGGGCTCGCCGTGCTGTTTCGCGCCTTCGGCATGAACGGGCTCGCGGCGCTGGCCGTGACAGCACTGCTCTATCAGATCGCGAGCCACGCGGCGTTCAAGAGCCTCCTGTTCGTGGGCACCGGCTCCGTGCTGCACGCCACGGGCGAGCGCAATCTCGGGCGCCTCGGCGGCCTGATTCACCGCATGCCCTGGACCGCCTGGGCCGCGCTCGTCGGCGCGCTCGCGAGCGCGGGCTTGCCGCCGCTCTCCGGCTTCGTTTCGGAATGGCTGCTGCTGCAAAGCTTCCTGTTCACCCCCGGACTGCCGAACGCGTTCCTCAACATGGCCGTGCCGCTCATCGCCGCGCTGATCGCACTCGTCGCGGCGCTCGCGGGCTACACCATGGTCAAGTTCTTCGGCATCGTGTTTCTCGGGCAGCCGCGCGAAGCGTCGCTTGCGCGTGCGCACGACGCCGGCGGCTGGGAGCGCGCGGGCTTCGGCTGGTTCGTCGCGGCCAGCGTGCTGCTCGGCCTCATGCCAGTGCAGATCGTGCGCGCGCTCACGCCCGTCGTGCGGCAACTGGCGGGCGCCGATCTCGGCGCAGCAATATCGGCAGGCGGCTGGCTGCTGCTCGCCCCCACCGGCGTCGAGCGCGCGAGCTACATGCCCGCCGTCTTCCTCGCATTCTTCGTGGGCTGCTGCGGGCTCGCCTTCGTGCTCGTGCGCCGCTTCTATCACGGACGGCTGCGCCGCGCGGTGCCGTGGGCGTGCGGCAATCCGTTCGTGACCGCGCGCATGCAGGACTCGGCGGAGGGCTTCGGGCAACCGATCCGCACAATCTTTGCGCCGTTCTTCAAGATCGAGCGCAGTGTGCCCTCGCCCTTCGATGCGCAGCCGACCTACCGCGTCGTTGCATCGGACCGCACGTGGGGCTGGATCTACGCGCCGCTCGCGCGCGGCCTGCGTTGGCTCGGCGCGCTCGCGGGGCGGCTCCAGGCGGGCCGTATCGCGGTCTACCTGACGTGCAGCTTTGTCGCGCTGATCACCTTGCTCATGCTGGTGCGCCAATGATCACGCTATCCGGAGCGCTCTCGCAAGGGCTCGAAATTCTGGTGGCGCTGGCCGCCGCGCCGCTGCTCTCGGGCTGGATCGGCATCTGCCGGGCCCGGCTCCAGGGCCGGCGCGGGCCCAGCCTCTGGCAGCCATACCGCACGCTGCACAAGCTCTTCAACAAGGAATCGGTGGTCGCGCTGCATGCGAGCCCGATCACGCGCCTCGCACCTTATGTGGTCTGGGGCTGCATGACGCTGGCCTGCGCGATCGTGCCCACGCTTTCGACCGATCTGCCGCTTTCGCCCGCCGCCGATGCCATCGCGCTCGTGGGTCTGTTCGCGCTCGCGCGCGTCGCGATCTCGCTCGCCGCCATGGACACGGGCACCGCCTTCGGCACGCTCGGCGCGCGGCGCGAGATGCTGGTGGGCTTCCTCGCCGAACCGGCGCTGCTCATGGTGCTGTTTTCTGCCTCGCTGATCACACAGTCGACGGGACTCACGCGCATCGTCGCCACGCTCAGCAACGGCCAACTCGCCATCTATCCGAGTCTCGCCTTCGCGGGCATCGCGTTCGCCATGGTGTCGCTCGCGGAAAACGCGCGCCTGCCCGTCGACAATCCCGCCACGCACCTCGAGCTCACGATGATCCACGAGGCGCTGGTGCTCGAATACTCGGGCCGCCATCTCGCGCTGATCGAATGGGCGGCGAGCCTGAAACTCTTCGCTTACTCGTGCATTGGCCTCGCGCTGTTCGTGCCGTGGGGCATCGCTGAAACGGGCAACCCGCTCGCGCTGCTGCTGGCCGTGCCCGCGTTATTCGCGAAGCTGCTGGTGGGGGGCGCGCTGCTTGCGCTCGTGGAAACGCTCAACGCGAAAATGCGGCTCTTTCGCGTGCCCGAGTTTCTCGCGACCGCGTACCTGCTCGCCGTGATCGGCATGCTCGTCCATTTTTTGCTGGGGGCCTGAATGCACGGCCTCGCCACGCAAATCGTCAACTTCCTCGCCGCGATCCTGCTGCTCATTTCGTTCGCGATGCTGAGCCAGCGGCGCATTCTCGCGCTGATCCATCTCTACACCCTGCAGGGCGTCACGCTCGTGCTGGCCAATCTCGTGCTCGGCTTCGTCACCGCCGACACGCACCTCTATATCTCCGGCGCGCTCACGCTCGTACTCAAGGTGGGGCTGATTCCGTGGATCCTCTATCGCCTCGTGCGGCGCCTGAATGTCACGAGCGATGTCGAGTCGCTGCTCAACATCCCCGCCACGCTGCTCACGGGCATCGTGCTCGTGGTGGTCGCCTTCAATGTGGCGCTGCCGGTCTCGCAGTTCGCCTCTTCGGCGGCGCGCGGCACGCTCGGCATCGCGCTCGCGTGCGTGCTGCTGTCGTTCATGATGATGATCACGCGCGCGAAGGCCATCCCGCAGGTGATCGCGTTCCTGTCGATGGAGAACAGCCTGTTTTTCGCGGCGGCGGCCGCCACCAACGGCATGCCGATGATCGTCGAGCTTGGTGTCGGGCTCGACGTGCTCGTGGGCATGCTGATCCTCGGCGTGTTCATGTTCCAGATCCGCGAGCAGTTCGACAGCCTCGACATTCACCACCTCGAAGAACGCAAAGATGAGTAGTGCCTGGATACTCGCGGCAGTGCTCGGCCTGCCCCTCGTCGCCGGCGCGATCCTGGCGCTTGCGGGCGCGCGACGGGCCGCACCGGACCTGAACACCGCCTTCAGCTTCCTCACGCTCGCCGCGGCCCTCTGGCTCGCGCAGCGAACCATCGCGCACGGCGCGGCCTTCGCGTTCGGCCATGCGTTTTACGTCGACCCGTTCAATGTCTTTCTCGTGGCGCTCACCGCGTTCGTCGGCTGGACGACGGCGCTGTTCTCGAAGCCGTATATGCGTGTCGAGCGCGAACGCGGGCGCATGAGCGCGAACCGCACGCGGCTCTATCACGCGATGTATCAACTGTTCGTCTTCGCAATGCTGCTCGCGCTGCTGACGAACAACATGGGCGTCCTGTGGGTGGCCATGGAAGCCGTCACGCTCGCGGCCGTGCTGCTGGTGGCGGTCTATCGCACGGCGGCCAGTCTCGATGCGGCGTGGAAATACTTCATCCTCTGCGGCGTGGGCATTGCGCAGGCGCTGTTCGGCACGATCCTGCTGTACCTTGCCGCCAGCCGCGTGCTGGGCGGCGACGACGCGCTGCTGCTGACCAGCCTGAACGCCGCGAAAGCGAGCCTCGACCCCGCCATCGTTTCGCTCGCATTCGTGTTTCTGCTGATCGGCTATGGCACCAAGGTCGGCCTCGTGCCCATGCATAGCTGGCTGCCCGACGCGCACGCCGAAGGCCCGACGCCGATCTCCGCCGTGCTCTCCGGCCTGCTGCTCAACGTGGCGCTCTATGCGGTGCTGCGTTGCAAGGTGCTCGCCGACGGCGCGCTCCAGAACGGCCTGCCCGGCCATCTGCTGGTGGGCTTCGGGCTCGTCTCCGTGCTGCTCGCGACATTCTCGCTGTTCAGGCAGACCGACGCGAAGCGCCTCTTCTCGTTCTCGTCGATCGAGCACATGGGCTTGATGACCTTCGCGTTCGGCCTGGGCGGACCCGTGGCGACGTTCGCGGGCCTGCTCCACATGACGGTTCACGCGCTTATCAAGTCGGCGATTTTCTTCAGCGTCGGGCATGCCGCGCAGAAGGCGGGCACCCAGGCCATCGACGGCATTCGCGGGCTGGTGCGCACGAGCCCCTTCGTCGGCTGGGGTATGGTGCTGGGCACGCTCGCGATTCTCGGCATGCCGCCGTTCGGCGTGTTCGCGAGCGAATTCCTGATTCTCACCACGGCGCTGCATGCGCTGCCGTGGGCCGTGCCCTGGCTGTTGCTGGCGCTCGTGGTGGCCTTCGCGGTCATCTTCCGGCGCGTGCAGGGCATGGCGTTCGGCGAATCCACGGCGCGACGCCTCGAGTACCGGCCCGCGCTGCTGCCGGTGTTCGTTCATCTGGCCATCGGGCTCATGCTCGGGGTCTACATTCCCTCCTGGCTCGCGGCATGGTATCGCGCGGCAGGGGCTGTCCTTGGGGGATGATTGATGCGTATCGATGCACTTCACATGCGCGGCCTCACGCGCCTCACCGCTTTCGATGAGGCGCCGGCCATGCTCGTCGCCCAAGTCGATGCCGCCGCGTGGCTGCGCATTGCCACCGAGGTCGACGAAAGCGGAGGACGCCTGATCTCGATCTGGGGCGCCGAGGCGCGCGACGGCACACTCGCGGTAAGCGCTGCCTACGCGGTCGAAGACGGCCTGCTGTGGGTCCGGCTGCCGCTCGAAAAAACGTCGGCCGGGACCGGCGAATACCCGGACCTCGCCGCGCTCTTTCCCTGCGCCGTGCGCATGCAGCGCACCGTTCACGATCTGACCGGCCTGCGCGCATGCGGCGCACACGACACGCGACCCTGGCTGAACCACGGCAACTGGCCCGCCGATTATTTCCCGTTGCGCCAATCGGCATCGGGAACGGAACGCTTCGAATCGAACGAGGCCGATTACGCATTCACGCGCGTCGAGGGCGAAGGCGTGCACGAGATCGCAGTGGGGCCGATCCACGCGGGCACCATCGAGCCCGGGCACTTTCGCTTCTCCGTCGTCGGCGAGAAGGTGTTGCGGCTCGAGGAACGTTTCGGCTACGCGCATCGCGGCATCGAGCGCCTGTTCGAGCGCACGCCGGCGCTGGCCGGTCATCGTGTGGCGGCCAGAATCGCCGGGGACAGCAGCATCGCATTTGCATGGGCGTATTGCATGGCGCTCGAGCGCGCGCTCGGCACGACGATTCCCGCGCGCGCGCAATGGCTGCGCGCGCTGCTGCTGGAACGCGAGCGCGTCGCGAACCATCTCGGCGACCTGGGCGCCCTCGGCAACGACGCCGGATTCGCGTTCGGGCTCGCGCAATTCTCGCGGATGAAAGAAGACTGGCTGCGCCTGAACGAGCGCGTATTCGGCCACCGCTATCTCTTCGATGCGATCGAGCCTGGCGGCCTCGCGCGCGATCTCGACCTGCAACATGCCAGCGCAATCCTCACGCAATGCGAGCGCATCGGGCACGAGGTCCGCTCGATGCGGCGCATCTATGACGATCACGCTGGATTGCAGGACCGTTTCGCGAAGACCGGCACGCTCACGCCCGCCGTGGCGGCGCGACTCGGCGTATGCGGCCTCGCCGCGCGAGCGAGCGGCGCCACGATGGACCTGCGGGTCGATCACGGCCCCACGCCGTACCGCGAAATCGGCGCGCGCCACGCCAGCGACGAACGCGGCGACGTGGCCGCCCGCGTGGCGTTGCGCTTTCGCGAGGTGGATGAATCGCTGGCGCAGATTCGCGCGATCATCGCGGGCCTGCCGCCCGGCGACATCGCCGTGCAACCCGACACCGGACGCCCGCCATCGTATGGAGCCGGCTGGATCGAAGGCTGGCGCGGGGACGTGTTCGTCGCGCTGGAAACCACGGGAGACGGCATGCTGGCCCGCTGTCACTGCCATGATCCGTCGTGGCAAAACTGGCCTTCCATCGAAGTGGCGATGATCGGCAATATCGTTGCGGACTTTCCGCTGATCAACAAATCGTTCAACCTCTGTTATGCGGGGCACGACCTGTGACGTGGCAACTTCTCAAGCGGATGGCCGGCACCCGCGCGCCTGCCCAGTCCCTGCCACAGGGTGGCGACGACTGGCGCACGGAGTCTCAGCAGCTACACCAGCAAATTCTCGACGTGCTCGGCCGCGCGCTGTGCATCCGGCAAATCGACGCGGGCTCGTGCAATGGTTGCGAACTGGAAATTCATGCGCTCGGCAACCCGTACTACAACATCGAGGGACTCGGTATTCGCTTCGTTGCAAGCCCGCGCCACGCCGATATGCTGCTGGTGACGGGGTCGCTCACGCTGAACATGCGGGAGGCGGTCCGGCTCGCTTATGAGGCCACGCCCGCGCCAAAGCTGGTCGTGGCCGCTGGCGAGTGCGCGTGCACTGGCGGGATCTTTAAGGATAGCTATGCGGTTTGTGGGCTGCTGTCGCAGTTGGTTCCTGTTGATGTGAGTATTCCGGGGTGTCCGCCTGCGCCGGTTGAGATTCTTAAGGGTATCGTTGCGGCGATTCGGGGGGTGGGAAGGTAGAGGGTGGTTTTTTTTGGGCCAGGGCTGGGTGTCGCGTTTCCTTTTGCGTTTCCTTTTGCGTTTCCTTTCGCGTTTCCTTGTTTTCGTGTCGGTCTATTAGCGTTGCCCCTGTGCGGGGCGGCACCTACTTTTCTTTGCAGCCGCAAAGAAAAGTAGGCAAAAGAAAGCGGCTCAAACCGCTAGTGTGACGCCGTCCACCACTTGTCTTTAATCGGAGCGGTTCCGGAGCGTCTGTCACCACGCGCCGTATAACGGAGTGACAAAGGGCTCATTCCTCCGGCGGCGCTACGCGCGCCGTGGGGCATAATCCAAAACCAGAGGAATGCATACGAATCGATGCAGCGCATGCGTATTCGAGTACCAAGGCAGAACCCTTGTTTCCCTTGCATACCCGACCGCTGCGCGCGTAGCGAGCAGCGGGATGAATGAGCCCTTTGTCACTAACATTGAAGGTGCGAGATGACGGATGCCCCGGAACCACTTCGACTAACGGCAAGTGGTGGACGGCGTCACACTAGCGGTTTGAGCGGCTTTCTTTTGCCTACTTTTCTTTGCCGCTGCAAAGAAAAGTAGGTGCCGCCCCGCACAGGGGCAACCCAGGCAGACCGACACGAACACAAGGAAACGCGAAGAAAACGCGAAAAAAACCGCCCCCAATCACACTCAGCTTACCCGCAGCGCCGCAGGCTGCGCATTCGGCAGCACCTCCGACACCCCATCATAAGCCCGCTTCATACGCCGCGCGCCTTCCCTGATCGCTTCGACATCCGGCGCAGCAAACGAAAGCCGCAATGAAGCACGATCCGCAGCATCTGCAAAAAACGCCTTCCCGGGCACGAAAATAACCTTCTGCTCGATTGCCTGCGGCAGCAGATCCGCTGCATCGATACCCGGCAATCGGGCCCAAACGAACATGCCGCCTTCGGGCTGCTGAAACTCGATGGCCTCACCCAGTTGCTCACGCAGCATCGAACACAGCTCGCCGCATTTCACGCCATATGCCGCAGTAATTTTCGGCAGGTGTCGTTCGAGTGCGCCGGCCGCCAGATACTCAGCCGCTATCGCCTGCGTCCACGGCGCGCTGCAAAGATCGACCGTCTGTTTGGCGATCACGCAACGCCTCACGATTTCGCGCGGGCCAACCATCCAGCCCACGCGCAGCCCCGGAGCGACGATCTTGGACAGGCTCGCGAAATGCACGACCCAGTCGCGCGCGCCGTCGATATGCTCCGCCTCCGCAAGCAGCGAACGCAGCGGATCGCCCGCAAAGCGCAGATCGCCATAGGGATCGTCTTCGACCACCACGAAGCGATATTTGACAGCCAGCGCGAGCAAGGCGCGCCGTCGTTCGGCAGCCAGTGTCGCGCCAGTGGGGTTGGCAAAGGTCGGCACCGTGTATAACAGCTTCGGCTTGCCACACGCGCCCGACTCCAGCAGCGCGGCGAGTTTGTCGACCTGAATCCCCTGCGCGTCGGTCGGCACGGCCACGATTCGCGCGCGCTGCATTCTGAATGCCTGCAACGTCGCAGGGTAGGCCGGCTCTTCGGTGAGCACGACGTCGCCCGGTTCGACGAGAACGCGCAGCAGCAAGTCGAGGCCCTGTTGCGAGCCCGTGGTCGCCATCACTTCGTCGGCTTCGCATGCTGCGCCGCGCCGGCCCATCAGCGCCACGATTTGATGCTTCAGTGCCGGCAGCCCGTCGGTGGGCCCGTACTGGAGGCACTGAATAGCAGGCGCGTAGGCACGCTCCGCCGCAAGGCGCAAGCCCTCCACATCGAACAGATCGCTGGCCGGGTAGCCGCCCGCGAACGAAATCATGCCAGGCTCGCTGAGATACTTGAAGAGCTCGCGAATCGGGGAGCCCGAGGGCTGCTGAAACGGGGAAGTGAACTCGTACATGGCTTTCAGTCGATATTGAAATCGATGCCTTGCGCAAGCGGCAACGCCGACGAGTAATTCACGGTGTTGGTCGCGCGGCGCATATAGCCTTTCCACGCATCGGAGCCGGATTCGCGTCCGCCGCCCGTTTCTTTTTCGCCGCCGAATGCGCCGCCAATTTCAGCGCCGCTCGGGCCGATATTCACGTTCGCAATGCCGCAATCGCTGCCGCTAGCCGAGAGGAAACGCTCGCTTTCGCGCATGTCCGTGGTGAACACGCACGACGAGAGTCCGTGGTGTGCCGCGTTGTTGGCTTCGATAGCCGCGTCGAAATCGCTGTACTTGAGCACGTAAAGAATAGGCGCGAAGGTTTCCCTGAGCACGATGTCCGTTTGCGATGGCATCTCCACAATCGCGGGACGCACGTAGAAGCCCGCTTCGTTGCCGCTCACGATGTGGCGCTCGCCGCCGAACACCTTGCCGCCTTCGGCCTTCGCCTGCGCGAGCGCGGCCTGCATACGGCCAAACGACTGCTCGTCGATCAGCGGGCCCATCAGCGTGCCCTGCTCCAGCGGGTTGCCGATCGTCACCTTGCCGTAAAACGCCTTGAGGCGTTCGAGCGTCTTGTCGTAGACGCTCTCATGCACGAACAGCCGGCGCAACGTCGTGCAGCGTTGGCCCGCGGTGCCGACCGCCGCAAACAGAATGCCGCGCAGCGCCAGTTCGAGATTGGCCGTATCCGAAACGATGCCCGCGTTATTGCCGCCGAGTTCGAGAATCGAGCGGCCGAAACGGCGCGCGACTTCGATGCCGACCGCGCGGCCCATTTCCGTGCTGCCAGTCGCGCTGACGATATTCGAGCGCGGATCGGCCACGAGCTTTTCGCCGACTTCGCGCCGGCCGTTAATCAGAATCGTGAGCCCTTCGGGCGCGTCGCCGAACGCTTTCAATGCTTCCTGGAGGATGCCGTCGACGGCAAGCGCCGTGAGCGGCGTTTTTTCCGAAGGCTTCCAGATCACGGCATTGCCGCAAATAAGCGCGAGCGCGGCATTCCACGACCAGACCGCTGCCGGAAAGTTGAATGCGGAAATGACGGTGCAAACGCCCAACGGGTGCCACGTTTCCGCCATGCGATGACCAGGCCGCTCCGATGCAATGGTCAGGCCGTAAAGCTGGCGCGAGAGTCCCACCGCGAAGTCGCAGATGTCGATCATCTCCTGGACTTCACCGAGGCCTTCTTGAAGGATCTTGCCCGTTTCGAGCGTGATAATGCTGCCGAGCGCCTGCTTCTTCTCGCGCAGCTTGTTGCCGAGGATGCGCACGAGCTCGCCGCGACGCGGCGCAGGCACGTTGCGCCACACCTTGAACGCGGCCTGCGCCTTGTCGAGCAATGCGTCCACGTTGGCGACCGGCTCACTCGGCACGCGGCCAATCAGTGCGCCGTCGATGGGCGAATGAACGGCAATATCGCCGGCTTCCGCCAGATGGGCAATGCCGAGTTCCTTGAGAATGCTCGATGCTTTCATGCTATGACCTCTTGATAATTCCGTTAATTCCAATTCGACAAAACTGGCGACGCCGAATGCCCGTTTTGCGACGTCCCGCCGGCGTTGACAGCACGGGTCGCGTTGGGGGTGTTTGCGGTCATCTTGAAGATGCCGGTGGCGTTGCCGGCGTCGAAGCGCAGATCCGTTTCCCACTGGCGCGTGGCCTGATTGAAGGTGCGCTTGCGCGTGATGAATTCGTAGAACGAGCCCGGCACCTCGCGCATCACGATCGCGCCATCGTGCTGGCGCAGTTCGCGCAGGACGGTATCGGCGCGATATGCAGTCTGGAACACGCGGCCCGAGCGCGAGCGCTCGACGTCGGGTTTCATCGGGCGGCCCTTCGCCTTCTCGTCGTCGGAGAGCTTGAACACGTCGGTCACGCGGTCGGTCGCATGGTTGAACGCGTTGCCCTCCGTCGAGATCCAGGCCATCTCGGCCGATTCGAGCAGCAGGGCCTCGTAGTCGTTGACGCTCGGCGCATCGTGCTGACGCGAGAACGCGCCGACGATCACGGGCAACAACTCGCGCGCCGTTTCGAGCGGCAAATAGCCGTCGCGCGCGAGTTCGGCAAGCTGCGAGCAGGCGAGCGGCGTGAGCGGATCGCGCGACGAGCGCAGCACGTTCGACACTGCCTGCTGAAACGCCGCCGAAAAGCGCTCGGGATGCAATTCGCTGACGAAGAACTGCGCGATTTCGTCGGGCGCGTCCTCGTGAGCATAGGCGCGGCCCGTCATGCCGAGCTTGTCGAGCGGGTAGCGGCCATTGAGCTTGAAGCCGAGCGGCAGCAGGATGCGCGTGAATGCGGCCTCGCCGGGCGGCAGCGCGCCGCAATGCGGCCAGCGCACCGTGCGCAGCGCGCCGTGGTCGAAGTACACCGAGCCACCCTGCGCAATCGCGTCGTTGGTGTAGTTGCGGCCGTTGGGCGAGCGCTCAAGCAGATCTTCGAATAACGCCATATTCATGGCTTGCGC
This sequence comes from Paraburkholderia tagetis, assembly GCF_022213065.1. GTDB lineage: Bacteria > Pseudomonadota > Gammaproteobacteria > Burkholderiales > Burkholderiaceae > Paraburkholderia > Paraburkholderia tagetis. The sequence continues at coordinate 80,305 of NZ_JAKLJA010000015.1, read as the reverse complement.
GAGTTCCGCGCGCGTGACGACACCCTCTTCCCATTCTTGCAGCAACGCAGGGATATTCAGCGTCGCGAAGAGACGCCCGGTCTTTTCCGCACCGAGCAATCCATTCAGCAGGCTTTCTACATTCGAATTTCTCATTGCCATCTCCCAGATCCCAGCAAATCGGGCGCGGGATTCATTCGATCCCGCGCAGTGCTTTTTATAGATTATTCAAAACGCCACGCTCGCCGTAAAGTGACATAAAATTGCCAGTCGATGAGTTTTTGGAACCATCATGCGCAAATTCAGGATCCCCAACATGAGCGCGCTGATCGCCTTCGAAGCGGCCGCGCGGCATGAAAGTTTCACCCAGGCGGCCAAGGAGCTCTTTCTCACGGAAAGCGCCGTGTCACGGCAGATCGCCACGCTCGAATCGGGCCTTGGCGTGCGCCTCTTTGTGCGCGCCAGGCAGCGCGTGGTCCTGACCCGCGCGGGCAAGCTTTACGGCGTGCAGGTGCGCCGCTCGCTGGAAAATCTCGACAAGGACACCCTCTCGATCATCGTGCACGGCAGCGGTGGCGGCTATCTCGAACTGGCCGTCCTGCCGACCTTTGCTTCCGAATGGTTAATTCCGCGCATGAAGGACTTCAACGATCGTCATGCCGATGTGCGGATCAACATGGGCGTGCGAACGGACACGTTTTCATTCGACGAATCGCATTTCGAAGCCGCCATTCATTACGGAAAACCCACGTGGCCCGGCACGACTTCCGATTATTTGTTTGGCGAAGAAGTGGTGCCGATCTGCTCGCCGGCCCTGTTGAAGAAGCCGATCAAAAAGGCGCATGAACTGCTCGCGTATCCGCTGCTCCATTCGACCACGCGGCCGCATGGTTGGTCGCAATGGTTTGCGTCACTGGGCGTCGAAGATAACGCCACAATGCAAGGCGTTCGATATGAACTGCATACGATGCTCACCGCGGGCGCGGCGGCGGGACTGGGCATTGCGCTCGTGCCTCGATTTCTCGTCGAAGGGCAGCTCAAGCACCTGGGCCTCGTGATTCCCCTCGAATCGCAGGCGCAACAGAATACGGGCTCGGAAGCCGCTTACTATCTCGTCTATCCAACGGAATTCAGCCACGGCAAACCGCTTGAAGCGTTTCGCGCGTGGCTCCTGGAACAGGCGGGAGCGTATGCCGGCGTGGAGTGATGAGCGATGAGCAATAGCGGCGCTCAGTTCCGCCAGGCGGCCAGCGCGTCGCGCGTCTGAAACGCAGTGTAGGTAAGCTGCGCGGCCGCGAGACCGGCCAGGCCGAAGGTGCGGGACAGGCCGAACGCGGCAAAGCCGTCCGGCACCGGCTGTCCCAGCGCCAATGCGTCGGCGAGCGTTTCGCCTGCAACCGTGGTGGGCGCCATGCCGTGCCCGCCAAAAGCGATCGCGTGCCAGACACCATCGCCGTCGCGGCCGATTTGCGGCATCTTGTGCCGCGCATAGCTCATCAGCCCGCCCCACGCATACTCGATCTTCACGTCCGCCAGTTGCGGATACACGCGCACGAGGTCGCGCCTGAGCAGCCGCGCGATGGCCTCCGGGCCGCGATCGAGCACCGAAATGCGGCCCCCCCACAAAATGCGCGTGTCCTTCAGCGGACGGTAATAGTCGAACGCAAAGCGTGTGTCGTAGACGGCATAAGGCGCGTCGATTGCATCAGCAAGGCGCGCGCCCAGCGGCTCGGTTGCGATCACATAGGTCGCAATAGGCAGAACCGCGCGCTCGATGCGCTGCGAGACGCCGCGCGCATAGCCGCCGCAGGCGAATACCACGTCCTTCGCCGACACCGTGCCAGTCGGTGTGCGCACAACGAAACCCGCGCCAACGCGCTCGATCGAACGTGCCGGCGATTGCTCATGGATGCGCGCACCGCCCTGCGCCGCGGCATGCGCGACGCCCAGCACGTATTTGAGCGGATGGAAATGAAAAGCGTTGGGTTCGAAGAGCCCGCCGTGATAGCGCGTGGTCTTCAATCGTGCACGCAACGCGTCCTTCGCCACCGGCTCCCACTCGACGCCGAAATCGCGCTTCATCAGCGAGCGCAAGGCGTCCAGCTTCGATGCATCGTCGAACCAGTTCGCCAGCATCACGCCACGGTCGACGAGATCGCAATCGATGCCGTAGCGCGCGACGCGCGCACGAATCAGGTCCACGGCTTCGATCGTGAGGCCATACAGATGGCGCGCCTTGCCGGCCCCAAGCGTGCCGAGCAGGTCGCCATTGTCGAGACTGTAGCCGCCAAACACGAAGCCGCCGTTGCGGCCCGATGCGCCAAAGCCAACGCGCTCGCCATCGAGCACGACCACGTCGCGCACCCCGCGCTCGACGAGCCCAAGCGCGGTGTTCAGGCCCGCGAGGCCGCCGCCGATGATGCAGACCTGCGTGTCGACCTTACCGCTCAGTTGCGGATAAGGCTGACGAGTGACGGTGGATTCGTAGAAGTTTTGCATGCGATTGGAGCCGATCCGGGGCCGATTGGAGCCGCCGCTTGGGACTGGTTGGGACCTTTGCCTGCGCGGTCATACAGCCCGAATGGCTCTCGCTCGACGCGGTCTCCCAACGCGACGCCGGACAGAGTGTATTGATCAAGCAGATGAAACGCCAAACGATATTTCGGAACAGGTTAATGCATCTTCATCATCAACTGGCGCGCCGGCTCGCGGCGTTTTGCGCCTCGTAGCTGTCCAGCTCGCGCAGCAGCGAGTCGATCGCGCTCAACTGCGCCTTGGTCAGGTGCTCCGAGCCGAGCAATTCATTCAGCCGCCTGCGCCAGTACGCGGGCGGCAGGACGGTCTCGGCGGCGGGTCTGGAAGACGAGGACCGCACCGCACGCGTGATGTGCGCAATTTCCTGGTCGAGCAATGTCATCGTGGAGCCCCTCCCTTGGGGTTGCCATCGGTCATCCACAGTGCATTGGAAATGACATTAAGAAAGTATAGGCAGCGCTTTTCATCTGACAAGTAAAGCCGTTGCAGGCGCAGACAACACCGAACGAGTGCGCAAGCAATGGGAAGCAATGGGAAGCAATGGGGAAGCAGCGCGAAAGCCCAAAGTGTTGCTGAAACGCCGCCGCCCGATTGAAACAAACGGGAATATATGGAATGATATCGATTCTCATTACCCCGCACAGTCCGGGACGTTTTTAAACAGGACCAGCCAGCCTAGCGTCGTTTCCCCGTGCATGTGGGGCGGCCCAGCCAGCCAACCCACCCGCGCCTCTCGCGTCATCTGCTCGCGATCGATCGCCCGGGTTTTTCCTTGCACAGGGCCCCCATGTTGAACAGGACGCCGCTCGCGAGTGCGCTCGCGCTGGCCTTTGCCGTACCTTTTGCTTCGTCCGCGCTCGCGCAGAACGCGCCTGCCGCTGCTACCGCTACTGCTGCGGCTGCCGCTACTGCTGCCGCTGCCTCCAGTGCCGCCGCCGTCGCGCCGGCCCCCGCTCCGCAGCACCCGGCACCGCCGGCCGGCGCGGCTGGCTCGACCGGCGCGGCAACGGACAACGCCACGCTGCCCGCAATCTCCGTCTCGGGCCAGGCCACAAGCCAGAACGCCCACGACTTCCAGGCGGAAACCTCGACCGTTGGCGCGAAGACGCCCACGGCGCTGCGCGACATCCCGCAAACCGTCACGGTCATCAACAAGGCCGTGATGCAATCGCAAGGCGCCACGTCGTTCCAGGACGCCCTGCGCAACGCGCCGGGCATCACCATCGGCGGCGCGGAAGGCGGACAGATCGGCAATAACATCAACCTGCGCGGCTTCACGGCCCAGAACGACATCTACCTCGACGGCTTTCGCGATCGCAACCAGTACTACCGCGACACCTTCGATCTCGAGTCGATCGAAGTGCTCTATGGCCCGTCGTCGATGCTGTTCGGGCGCGGCTCGACGGGCGGCGTGATCAATCAGGTGACCAAGCACGCGACGCGCAAGCCGCTCACCGAAGTCTCGGCAACGCTCGGCACCGACGACCGCTATCGCACCTCGATCGACGTGGACCGTCCGCTCGGCGACCACGCCGCGTTCCGCCTGAACGCGTTCGGCCAGTCGATGGGCTCGACGCGCGACGAGATGAAGAACAAGGATTACGGCTTCGCCCCCGAGTTGCGCTTTGGCATTGGCACGCCCACCGAGATCACGCTCTCGGCGCTCATTCAGCACAACTACGATATGCCCGACTACGGCGTGCAGTCGATCAACGGGCATCCGTTCTCGCCTTCGAAGCGCACCTTCTACGGCCTCACCGACGACCGCACGATCCAGGACGTGCAAACCGTATCGGCTCGCATCGATCACACGTTCAACGACCAGTTCAAGATCAGCAACCAGACGCAGTTCTCACACTCGCTCACCGACGCGCGCGAGAGCGCGCCGGGCGCCGTACTCACCGGCCCGCTCGCATCGAGCACCGCGCTCAAGAACGGCAACTACACGACGCTGCCGCTTTCCAGTCTCTACGTGAAACTCGCGAGCCATGACCGCGTGATCGAGAACCACTCGATCTACAACGATACGATGGCGCAATACAAGTTCACCACCGGCATCGTGAAGCACGAGATGATCGCGGGCGTCGAAGTCGGCCACGACAGCTATACGAACCAGGCCTACACGCGCAACAACCTGCCGATCGTTTCGCTGCTCGATCCCGTCTATATTCCGACGCCCTCGAATGTCACGCAGACCGTGGGCAATCACGCGGAATCGGGCGCGACTTCGCTGGCCGCGTATTTCAACGAAACGATGTCGATCGGCGAGCACTGGAAGCTCATCGGCGGTCTGCGCTGGGATCGCTTCCAGGCGCACATTGCGAACACGGTGAGCGCACCGTCCTACGCCGACCAGACCAACACGTTCACGAGCGTGCGCGCAGGTGCGATCTACCAGCCCACGGACTGGCAGTCGTATTACTTCTCGTACGGCACCTCGTTCAATCCGTCGCTCGAAGCGCTTACCGTCACGAACAAGACGCAGAACCTCTCGCCCGAGCACACGAAGTCGTATGAAGTGGGCGGCAAATGGGACCTGCTGGACGGCAATCTCTCGGTGACGTCGGCGTTCTTCCAGCAAGAGAAGGACAACGCACGCACGCAGACTTCGACCGGCGAATACACACTCGAAGGCGACATTCGCGTGCGCGGCTTCCAGGCGAGCGCGACGGGCCACATCACCAACAAGTGGCAAGTGTTCGCGGGCTACACGTATATGGACGGCGTGGTGCTCAAGGCGCTCGACGGCACCCAAGGGCACACACCAGCCAACACGCCGCGCAACACCTTCACGCTGTGGACCACCTATGCGTTCACGCCGCATTGGGAGATCGGCGGCGGGCCGACCTATATGTCGTCGCGCTATGCGTCGAACACGAACTATGTGGAGACCGGCGGCTATACGCGCTGGGACGCCATGGCCGCGTATCACGAGAAGAAGTGGGACGTGCAGCTCAATCTGCTGAACATCACCAACAAGTTCTACTACGACGCGCTCGTGCAGTCCGATGGCGGACGTTCGGTGCCGGGCATTGGACGCACGTTCCTCGCCACGGCGAATTATCGGTTCTGAAGCCGGTTCTGAAGCCGGTTCTGAAGCCGGTTCTGAAGCCGGTTCTGAAGCTGGTTCTGAAGCCGTTTCTAAAAGCACCGGTTCCAGGCAAGCAACACGCAACACAGGAGGGAAACACGCGATGCTGATCCACGTCCCCAACGTACTGACACCGGAGCAGGTGCGCGCGCTGCGCGAGCGGCTCGACCACGCGGGCGATGCCTGGGTGGACGGCCGCGCCACGGCCGGATGGTCGGGCGCGCCCGTCAAGCATAACCGGCAGATTGCCGAGCACACGCCGCTCGCGCGCGAGCTGGGCGACGTGGTGCTCGCGGCCATCGAGCGCAATCCGCTCTTCATCAGCGCCGCGCTGCCCAACCAGGTATATCCGCCGCTCTTTAACCGCTATGAAGGCGGCATGACGTTCGGCAGCCATGTCGACGGCGCGGTGCGCGTGCTGCCCAATGGCCAGAAACTGCGCACCGATGTTTCGGTCACGCTGTTCCTCTGCGCGCCCGACGAATACGACGGCGGTGAACTCGTGGTCGAAGACACCTATGGCGTGCAGGAAGTCAAACTGCCGGCCGGCGACATGATCGTCTACCCGGCCACGAGCCTGCATCAGGTCAGGCCGGTCACGCGCGGCGCGCGCGTGGCGAGCTTCTTCTGGGTGCAAAGCCTCGTGCGCGACGACACGAAGCGCGCCTTGCTATTCGATATGGACACCGCCATCCAGCGGCTGAACGCAAGCGACGCCGACGCGAGCGCACGCCGCAGTCTCGTGGGCTGTTATCACAACCTTCTGCGACTCTGGAGCGAAACATGAGCCTGACCAGCACCGCCGAGATCGACGCGCCGCGCACGCGGCTCGAAGCCGAAGCACGCAATGAACGTGATGAGCGCGACGATCGCGACGATCGCATCGACAGCACCGGGCGCACCAAGCGTTCACGCCGCGCGAGCTTCATCAAGTGGCTGCGCAAGGTGCATGGCTGGGTGGGGCTCTGGGGCGCGGCGCTCGGCCTGCTGTTTGGCGCAACAGGTTTCGTGCTCAACCATCGCGCCGGGCCGCTGCACATCTCGACGGGTGCGCCGCAGGTTTCGACGCTGCAGGTCGCGCTGCCCGACCCCGCGCCCGCGACGCCGCGCGAGCTGGCGCAATGGCTGAAATCGCAAGCCGATCTCAAGCTGCCGGCACGCGTGGGCCGGATGCAGAAAGAGCCCGCGCGCGCGGTGGCCTGGGGCGATCGCAAGACCGTGCAGCCCGAGCATTGGCAGATGACGTTCTCTTCGCCTCAGGAGAGCGTGATGGTCGATTACTGGGCCGGCAACGACCACCTCACGCTCAAGCGCAATGAGAACGCGTTGCTCCCGACGCTTTCGAACCTGCACAAGGGCGTGGGCATGAGCATCGGCTGGGTGCTGTTCATCGACAGTTTCGCGGGCGCGCTGATGCTGCTTTCGCTTACGGGCGTGCTGCTGTGGACGGAACTGAACAAGCGCAAGACCGTGGGCGCGGGGCTGCTGATCGGCTCGATTGTGGTGGCAGTATGCGTGGGCGTGGCGTGAGTGTGAGTTGAACAGCGCGCCAGAAAGCGAGCCGCGAGAGCGACGCCGCCGCGGCTGCGCGGCTGCACAACGCGCGGCGACGCGATGCTCAATTTCAAGCGCTCACGGACGGAACCGCAGCCCGCGCAGTCACCCAATCACGCCTCCTGGGCGAGCCGCCCCTTAGTTTCCGGCACGACAAACGCACCGACGAGAAACAGCACGCTAATCGCCGCCAGCGCACTTGCCAGCACGACCGGCAAATGCGCGGGCGTATGAGCGAGCATGGAGACGACCGTGGGCATCATGCCGCCGATAGCGAAGCCGATGTTCCATGACAAGCCCGTGCCCGACGCACGAATCGACGTAGGGAAGCGCTCGTTCAGAAAGATCAGGATCGGCGCATACCCGGCGCTGCCGAGCGCGCTCAACAGCACCGCATAAATGGCGACCGCGAACGTATCGTGGGCCTGCGCCATCGCGATAAAGAGCACCGGAAAGGCAACGAGCCGAACCACGCCGAGCCAGATAAAGCAGCGCTTTCTCCCGATCAACGTGCTCAGATGGCCGGCCGCCGTCGAGGCAACGATCACGGCCACACTCGAAATCAGCAGAATCAGACCGGCTTCGCCATTGGGCGTGCGATTGACCACCTTGAGAAAAGTCGGCAGATAGCCCGAGGTCAGGTAATAGCCGCTGCCGCCGCCAATGGTCAACAGGAGATTCACGAAGAGTATCGAGCGGTACTGCTTCGAAAACAGCGTACGAAGCGGCGACGCAGCCTGACTCCTGGCAGCGCCGGCACGCTTTTGCGCTGCGAGTGCGGCCCAAACGGGCGATTCTTCGAGCCGGCTGAAGACGAATACGCCGAGCACCGAACTCACAATGCCCGCGAAAAACATCACGCGCCAGCCCCAAACCTCGAACTGGGCACCCGGAAAAGCGCTGGACGCGGCCAGATAGACGAGCGACGCCAACAAGGCGCCCAACCCCGCACCACCACCGCCCACGAAACCGGACACGGCGCCCTGATACTTCGGGCTTACGGTTTCCGTGCCGATCGTATGCGTGGACGCGACCACACCGCCCACGAATACACCCTGCACGAGCCGCAACAGCAGAAACAGGATGGGCGCGACGACGCCGACCTGAACGACGGTAGGCAGCAGACCGAAGGCAGCGGTGGACAGACCCACGCCCACGACCGACACGATCATCGCGCGCTTGCGGCCATGCCGATCCGCGAACGAACCAAAGATAGCGGACCCGAGCGGCCGCATGAGCAACGTGACGGCGAACGACGCATAAACGGCGGCCAGCGACATCATGGAATCCGACGACGGGAAAAAGAGCCGCCCAATCACTGGAGCCACGAAAAGAATGACGAACAGGTCGAACAAATCGAGTGCCCAACCCAGACACGAAGCGATAACGGCGGCTGCCACATGACGGCCACTGTCCGCCTTCAATAGCGCCTCATCCTGCAGAACTTCTTCCATTGTCTACCTCCAACCATGTTAGTTAATTTGTTATGCTTATAAATAAAGAGATTTAGGGAGCACCCGCTGGTTTGCGTTATGCCCCACGGCACGCGAAGCGCTGCCGGAGGAATGAGCCCTTTGTCACTCAGTCGGAAGGCGCGTGATGACAGACGCTCCGGAACCGCTCCGATCACAGGCAAGAGGTGGACGGCGTAACACTAGCGGTGTGAGCGGCTTTCTTTTGCCTACTTTTCTTTGCCGCTGCAAAGAAAAGTAGGTGCCGCACCGCACAGGGGCAACGCTAATAGACCGACACGAACACAAGTAACCGCCACCATCACGCAAAATCACACCCCCCTACCAACCAACTCCGCCCGCAAAATACGCTCATCCTCCTCATACTCGCCATTAGAAAGCTTGCGCCGCAAAACCTTCCCCACCGGCGACTTAGGAATAGCATTCACAAAAACATACTCTCTAGGCCGCTTGAAGTTCACAAGATCTGAATTACGACAGAACTCATCGAGCGCACAAGCATCGATAAAATCGACGCGCTTGATAAACGCGACCACCCTCTGCCCCCACCGCTCATCCTTGAGCCCGACCACAGCAACCTCATCCACGGCAGGATGAAGCGAAAGCACCGACTCGATATCGACCGGCGAGATATTCTCGCCACCGCTGATAATCATGTCGTCGACGCGGCCCGTCACATGCAGGTCGCCATCCTCATCGAGGTAGCCCGTATCGCCCGTGAAATACCAGCCGTCACGCAAGGCCTTCGCGTTGGCATCGGGCCGATTCCAGTAGCCCTCGAAAGCCTCATCGCCAGCCAGATCCACGACGATCTGCCCTTCCTCGCCGCGTATCGCGAGATCGTCCGCGCGACCACTATCCAGCCTGACAACCCGCAAACGCGTATTCAAACCCGCCCGTCCCGCACTACCGGGCTTACGCGTCGCGTCCTGATCGACGCTAACCGTGTAGACCTCGGACGACCCGTAGTGATTGACGAACAGTTCGGGATCGAACGCCGCCGCGCAGCGCTTCAATAGCGCATCGTTCATGGGCGCACCCGCGAAGCCCAGCTTGCGAACGGTACGAACCGCCATCTGCGCAAACCCCGGCGCGGCCAGCAAGTCGTGATAGAGCGTGGGCACCAGATAGAGGCAGGTGAGCCCGTATTTCCCGATCGATTCGAGCGCGAACGCCGCATTCCAGCGCCGGATACAAACGAACGTCCCGTCGACGAGCGCCATCGCGAGCAGCGAACGCACGCCCATCGTGTGGTAAAGCGGCATTACGCCAAGCGTGCGCTCGCCGCGCCGATACTGGTTCTGCGCGACATGAGCGAGCGCCGCCGCGCGCTCGTGGCGATGCCGTCGCGGCACGCCTTTGCCGGGCCCGGTCGTGCCGGACGTGTAAAGCATGACCGAGTAGTCGTCGGCCGACGCCAACGGCTCAAGCGCGCTGGCATCGGCGTTTTCGGCATCACGGCTTTCAGGCGCGGCCAGCAGCGTCTCGAAGCAGACGGTCGCGCCCGCCACACCGTCGAGACCCAAGCGCGCGACGCCTTGCGCGGCGCGGCTGTGCGCTACTGCATCCGCCGATACTGGCTCGAACACCACGGCCTTCGCACTGGCGTCCGTCACGCTATAGTCCAGTTCCTCCGGCTTCAAGCGCCAGTTCACGGGAACGATCAGGATGCCCAGGAATTGAGTGGCCCAATGCAAGGTCGCCATTTCCCAGCGATTTTGCAGCACGGCAACCAGCCGGTCGCCGCGCACGAGTCCGAGCCGGCGCAGTCCGGCCACGAGGCTTGCAATACGCACGTGCCACTGCTCGTAGGTCAATTCGACATCACCGTCGACAATGGCGAGCGCCTTGGGGCTACGCTCCACCGATTGCAGGAAGGTACGGCCCAGATCAAGCATGGCTGACCTCCAGCGCATCATGTTGTGCACCCCGCAGCGCGGCGACTTCGAGCACCGCTTGCACGATCGGCGTGTAGCCCGTACATCGGCAGATATGGCCAGACAGCATTTCGCGAACTTGCGCCTCGGTCGGGTCGGGCACGCGCTGCAAGTAGTCCGCGCACGACATTAAAATGCCCGCCGTGCAGAACCCGCATTGCAGCGCGTGATGCCGCCGGAAAGCCTGCTGCAAATCCCCAAGTGCATTCGCGGTGGCGAGCCCCTCCACCGTATCGATGCAACGCCCGTCGGCCTGCACAGCGAGCATCAGGCACGCACGGCTCGCAACGCCATCCACGTGAACCGTGCATGCGCCGCAAACGCCGTGTTCGCACCCGACGTGCGTGCCGGTCGCACCGAGTTCGTGCCGGATGAAATCGGACAGCAACTCACGCGGCTCGCACTCGCCGTATCGCGTGATGCCGTTCAACTGCACCGTCACTGCATGCTTTTCCCCAAGGGAATGAGCGGCGTGCAGCGGATTACTTCCCTTGCCGTGTTTCACTTTGCCTCCTTGATGACTTTCCAGCCGAGTTGCCTGACGAGGTGCCGGCGGTAGCTCGCGCTGACGTGCGCGTCGTCCTGCGCGCCGAGTTTCCATGCGAGATCGTTGAGCGCGCCGCGCAGGTCGTCGCCGTCGAGTCTGGGCAGGCATTCGACCATCGGGCGATCGGCCACACCGCCCACGCCGAGCCGGATGGCATCGTCGGTGACCACGGCGGCGCACGACACGAGCGCGAAATCGCCATGCCGCGCCGAGAATTCCGTGAACGCAAAACGTTCGCCGGCTTTCGCGAGCGGAAAGCGCACGGCTTCGACCAGTTCGTCCGGTTCGCGGGCCGTCATCAACATGCCCTGAAAGAACTGAGCGGCGGGCAAGATGCGCTTCCTCTTCTTCGATCTGAGCACGACATCGCCGCCCAGCGTCGCGAGTGCCAGCGGCAACTCCGCGCTCGGGTCGGCATGCGCCACCGAGCCGCACACCGTGCCGCGATTGCGGATCTGAAAGTGCGAAATATGCGGAAACGCGCGTTGCAACAGCGGCACTTCGTCGGCCAGCGTCTTGCGCCATTCGACGCTGCCCTGGGTGGCTGCCGCCTTGACGACGAGATAGCCGTTCGCGCGATCCACCTCCACGGCATCGAGGTCGGCGGTACGCGAAATGTCGACGAGCCAGCGCGGCTGCGCAAGACGCATATTCAACACCGCCATCAGCGACTGGCCGCCCGCGAGTACACGCGCATCGGCGCCGCCATGATGCAGGGCCTCCAGTGCGTGATCGGTGCTGGTGGCACGCAGGTAATCGAACTGGGCCGGTTTCATGCCTGCCTCCTGAACTTCGCGAGCAGCCGCTCGAGCCACGAGCCGCTGCTGCCCGCAGGCTGGCCCGTGGCCTGCCTGCCGAGCGACTCGAACAACTGGTTGAGCACGACCTTGGCCGCGCCTTCGAGCATGCGTGCGCCCACCGCCGCCACCTTGCCCGACACCTGGGCTTCGTAGTCATAGGAGAGCAACGTCCCCTTCGCGGTCTGCGTCAGCTCGACGAGGCCCTCGCCGCTAGCGGTGCCGAGCGGCGAAATACCGGCACCGGACAAGCGCAGCCGCTGGGGCGCCTCGATATCGGACAAGCCGATCTTCGCTTCGAAGCGCGCCTTGATCATGCCGACGCCGACCGTCACGTCTGCTCGATACTGATTCGGTCCCGTGGCTTCCAGCGCATTGCAGCCGGGCACGACTTTGGCGAGCGCGACGGGGTCCATCAGGACTCCGAATATCGCTTCCGGCGACGCCGCGATTTCGACGCTGCCCTGGGCCATCAACGCCTTGCCGCTTCCCGCAGGCCTGGCCGGAGGCGTCGCCTCGCGATATTCGGGCCGCGAAGGCTCGGGATCGTCGATGCCGATCAGCGCCATCACTTTCGCGGGCGTGAGCGGCAGGCGAATGTCGGCCACGCCCAGCGCGTCGGCCACGGCGTTGCCAATACACGGCGGCGTGCTCATATTGTTGCCCTCCCCGAGCCCCTTCGCGCCGAGTGGCGTGAACGGCGACGGCGTTTCGAGGTGGATGATCACCGGGTCGGGGACTTCGCAGGTGGTCGGAATCAGATAGTCGGCGAGCGTGCCGGACCGGAAGCTGCCATCGGCACCGTACTTGAACTCTTCGAGCAGCGCAGCGCCCAGGCCTTGCGCGAACGCGCCGCGAATCTGGCCATCGGCGAGCGCGGGGTTCAGGAGCTTGCCGGCGTCGTGCGTCGTCACATAGCGATCGATCCGTACGCGGCCTGTCGCGCGATCGATCTCGACGCCGCACATGTCGAACGCAAATCCGTAGCATGCCGAAGTATTGATGCGGTCGTTCTCGTCGGGCGGCTCCATATTGGGCGGCGTCCAGAATACCGTTTCGCGCAGCCCCGGTTCCTCGCCCTCGGGCAGCAGCGCCGGCGCCCAGTGCGGCGCGTTGCTCGCCACGCGGCCAAACGCGAGCGCCTGGTCCTCATGGCCCTTGACGATGACCTTGCCGCCCGCGAACGCGATATCGCCAGGCGCGCAACCGAATTGCGCGGAGACGATGCGCGCGACCTTGTCGCGCACGCGCACCGCGGCGAGATGCACCGTGCCCGCCACGGCCCCCGCGAAGCGGCTCGAGTAATTACCCGACGCCACCGACCACGCATCCTTGTGCGTATCGAATTCGACATTGACGACGATATCTTCCGGTGCGAGGCCAAGCACGTCGGCCACCACCTGCGCGCAAACGGTCATATGACCTTGCCCCGCCGGCGTCGACGCCACGGTAACGACCACGCCGCCAAGCAAGTCGACGCTCACGGTCGCGCTGGCAATCCCCCCGCTCTTCGGCCCCGCTTTGCGCCGCGCCTCCACGGGCAGCACTGTCGAGATGTACCCCATGTTGGACACCGAGGGCTCGACAATCGCGGCGAAGCCGATTCCATAGAGACGCCCTTCGCTGCGCGCAGCCTCGCGGCGGCGCACGAGTTCGTCGTAGCCGCCCCCGGCGAGCGAGCGCCTGAGCGCCTCCTGATAGTTGCCGGAATCGAGCAACCCGCCCGAGGCGGTGCGATAAGGAAAGGCATGGGCCGCGACGAAATTGCGCCGATACACATCGAGCACATCGAGATTCAACTCGACGGCGATGCGCTGAATCAGGCGCTCGAGCGCGAAATAGACCTGCGGCCCGCCGAAGCCGCGCACGAGTCCCGTTGGCGTTTTTGTCGTCAGCGCAACGCGGTTGCGCACGAGCAGATTGGGAATGGCATAGGCGCCGGTCAGACAGCCATGCATCCGGTAGAACGTCGCCGGCTCGGGCGCACGAAGGTAGCCGCCGCAGTCTTCGATCTGATCGAACGAGAGCGCGGTGATCCGGCCATCGCGTTCGACCGCCGCTTCCAACGTGGTCAGACGCGCCGTAGCCGAGGTTGCGGCGGCCAGATGCTCGAGCCGGTCTTCCACCCACTTGACGGGCGCCCCGGCCTTGCGCGAAGCAAGACACATCAGCACGACGTTGGGAAACACCGCCTGCTTCACGCCAAAGCTGCCGCCCGAGTCGCGCGGCGCCTTGTGGCGCAGCCGGTTGGCCGGCACCTTCAAGGCCATCGACATCACGGCATGGAGCGAGAACGGCCCCATGAAATTGGACATGACCTCGTAGCCTTCGTCGCCGGCCAGGCATTCCGCCACCACGACGCCGCACTCGATCGGCGTACAGGTGTTGCGCGGATAGTGCACGTCGATCGATACGCGATGCGGCGCATTCGCCAATGCGGCTTCCGGGTCGCCATAGCGAAAGCGGCGCTCGCTCACCACGTTCGTGCCCACTTCGGGATGCAGGACGGGCGCATCGTCGGCGATGGCGGCCTCGATCGACGTCACGGGCGGCAGCGGCGCGTAGTCGACCTTGATGAACTCGAGGCCGTCCTCGGCCAATGCGCGCGACTCCGCGACCACCACGGCCACGGGTTCGCCGCTGTATCGCACGCGGTCCATGGCAAGCGACCAGTGCTCCATCGGCGACTTGACGCCCACCACGAAGGGCTTCGACCACGCGCGCAAATCGTCGCGAGTCAGGACCGCGCGCACGCCTTTTTGCAGCAGTGCGGCGCTCGCGTCGATGCGCATGATCTCTGCGTGGGCATGGGGCGAGCGCAGCACGGCCGCATGCAACGTACCGGGCTTTATCGCAATGTCATCGCCGTAGCGGCCGCGCCCGCACAGGAGCGCGGCGTCTTCGAGCCGCTCCATCGGTCGCCCCACATGGCGCATCGCCTGCGCGCCCGCCGCTTTCGTGCTGTCCACCAAGGGTGGCTCGGCGACCCGTTCGCCCAAAAGGCTCGTCCCGGTTTCGCTCACGGTTGTCTCCTGCATTGGATTGCCACGCTTCGAGGTGGACTCATCGAGGGTCGAGCAGCGCGCGTGCGCAATCGACACGGTGACGCCTCACGGGCTAATCACGCCCGCGCAGAAGTCCCGTTCTGCTGTTTCCCTGTGAGTGAATTTACTGCGCGTGGACGCGACGGCCTTTACCCCTGCGTCGCGCGAATTACCCTGGAGTCTGACGCTTTGTCTGCGCTGGTCAGATCTCCACGACGCCGTCGCGAGCGTCATAGAGTTCCACCACCCGGCGATACTCGCTAGGCGTAATGCCCAGGTGTTGCCGGAAAAATCGCGTGAAATGCGAGGGCGCGGAGAATCCCAGGTCGTACGAAATATTGGAAAGCGAATCGGTGCTCACGGAGAGATCGCGAATCGCCGTCTCCATCCGCAACACGTTTAAATAGACATTGGGCGTCACGCCGGTACAGCGGTGAAACAGCGCGAAAAAATGGGCGCGCGACAAGCCGCAATGTTCGGCCAGCCGATTCATGTCCGGCTCGGTGCCGGTGTTCTCGCGCAGCCAGGTAATGGCCTTGCGAATACGCGGATCGCTGGGACGGCGGCTCGCGCGCTCCATTTGCGTCGACAGTTCGCGCCATTTGCTATCGGGGTCGATCACCGAGATCATGAGCTCGAACAGCAGCCCCTCGAGACGCTCGGAAGCAATGCCGTCCGACCACCACATTTCGAGCACCAGTTCCTCCGCCAGCCTCCTCGCATGCGCCGACAACTGGACGCACGGTTGCGGAAAGAAGCGCGGATGCCCCACGCCTCCGAGCGGATGCTGAATCTGCGTCAGCCAGTCGGGTTCGATATACATCGCGAGAATGCCCGTGCGCTGTCCTGGATCGCCGTTTTGCCCGCCGTTGTGTCGATAGGCATGCGGCTCCCAGGGATTGACCAGCACCGCGGTCTCCTCGGTCAACGGCTGTAATTCATCATGCACAGCAAAAAAAGTATTCGGCCCCGCCGCCTTGATCAGCAGATGGCAATGATGATGGGCGTGATGAACCAGCGGCGCGTCCATATCGAGCAATGCGACGCGCCCGAACCGTCCCTGATAGATTTTTATCGCGCTCGACACTCGCTTTACCTCTTACATAAGATCAGACGATCCGGCGAACAGGGGCGCATCATCGATACGATGATGCGCCCCGCGACTCTCCTGTCTGAATGATCCCTGTTTCAGCGCCCCTTGAAAACCGCCTTGCGCTTTTCGTGGAACGCCTCGACGCCTTCACGGAAATCATCCGAGCTTCGCAGGCGGCTGTAAATATGCCCTTCCAGCTCGATCGCGGTCGAAAGCGGCGCATCTTCCGTGTCGTTGAGCAGTTTCTTGGCCGAGCGCTGTGCGAGCGGCGAGAACGCCAGCAGTTCGCGCACGAGCGTATCGGTGGCGCGCTCGAGTTCGCTGTCTTCGACGCATTCGGTCGCAATGCCCCATTCGTAGGCTTGTGCGCCGGTAATGCGCCGCGAGCGCATTACGATGTCCTTGGTGCGGCCGATCCCCACCATCTTCTGCAGGCGTGCCGATCCGCCCGACCCGGGAATCTGGCCGAGCTTCTGCTCGGGCAGCGCGTAGAGCGTCGTATCCGTTGCGATGCGAAAATCGCAGGCGAGCGACAGTTCGAAGCCGACACCGAAACAATAGCCCCGATTCGCGGCGATCACGGGCTTGCTACAGCGCGCGGGCGCGGCGATATTCCAGGCGAGTTTCGAAACGTGCTCCGGAGTCGCTTCGATAAAACCCTTGATATCGCCGCCGCTCGAAAAGTGCTCGCCCACCGCGCGCACGACGATCACACGAATATCGGCGTGATCGTCCAGCGCCTCGAATGTCGCCCGCAGCTGTTCGCGCTGCATCATCGAGACAATGTTGAACGGCGGCCGGTCGAGCACGATATCGGCGCGACCTGCCTTCGCGTCGATTTCGACGCTGAAGCCGTCGAGCTCCGATAACAGCTTCTGGGCCTGATGAATGAGGTGGGTCATGAACGATTCCTTGGGTTGGCACTGGACAACGCAACGGCGTCTAGATTCGCTGCGGGAATGATTCCAGTATCAAACAAGGTCACGCTGCGGGGCTTACCCGCCATTCTGCCGAGTTACCCAGCAGTCTGATTTTTTCGGCCACGCCCTCCATGCTCCGTCCGGCATGGCGCCAATTTTTGATTTCAGATCAAAACATTTTCGTGGATAGACTCGTTTTTCATCAAAAGTAAAGAGCGCACACTTCGTTCCGTCTTCTTCTCATATCCACTCGATCAACAGAGGTCGTCGTCATGAAATCGCTCGTATCCGCAACCGTTGCAGTACTCGCACTCACCGCACCGTTCGCCGCCTTCGCCCAACAATCCGGTCAGCCGGTGACACGCGCAGAGGTCAAGGCGGAACTGGTCCGCCTGGAAGCCGCCGGCTATCACCCCGCAACAGATCGCAATCAATATCCCGCCAATGTCCAGGCAGCCGAAAGCCAGGCGAGTCAGATCGCGTCGGCACAAAATGGCTCGAATGCAACGGCGAATCTGGCTGCGGCCTCTTATGGCGGCGCAGCCGCAACGACCACCGAATCGGGACGGCCCACGATGTCGGCAGCACGCAATTCGATCTACCGAGGTCATTGATTACGCTACTGGTCGCGCTAGCCACGCGCGGCCGATTTGCGCTTCGATCGGGCCAGGCTCCACTCGGGTCTGGCCCGGCTCTTGAGGAAATCGACGAGCGCGCGCGTCTTTGCCGGAAGCAAGGTTCGATTGGGGTAAAGCAACCATGCGGCGCCGTCGAAATCGCCTGGCGTGGCTTCATAGTCCGGCAATACGTCGATAAGCGTGCCTGCCGCGAGATCCGCAGCCGCGAGCCAGGCCGGCAGCAATGCCGGACCCGTGCCCGCGATAGCGAGTTCTCGCTGCGCGAGCCCATTGGTCACGCAAATGCGCGGTTTGGCGCTCACGTGCACGACGTGGTTGGCGCCGTCGCGCAACAGCCAGTCGGCCTGCGGATTGGGCAGGCCGAACACAACGCACTGGTGAGCATCGAGATCGGCCGGCGAGCGAATGGCCTCGTGACGCGCGAGATAATGCGGACTCGCGCACACCTTGTAGGCCGAATCGAACCACTTCACGCGCACGAAATTCCTGTCCATGCGCGGGCTCAGGCGCAGCGCCAGATCGATGCGCTCGGCCACGATGTCGAGGTTCGCATCCGCGAGCAGCAACTCCAGTTGAATGTCCGGATACCGCTCGAGAAACTCCGGCAAAAGCGGCACGAGACAGGCCTGCCCGAAAGCAACCGACGCCGTGACTCTCAGCGTGCCGCCCACATTCCCGCCAAGCTCCTTGATGGTGTCGCCCGCCGCATCGATGGCATCGAGCAGATCGGACACCCTCGCGAGGTAGGCAGCGCCCGCCTCGGTGAGCGTGACATGCCGCGTCGTGCGATGAAAAAGACGCACGCCAAGCTCGCTCTCGACGGCGCGCACCACGCGCGAGATGGAGGACGGATCCACGTTGCGCTGCTTGGCAACGCCCGAAAAATTCCCGTGCCGGGCGATCTCCAGAAGGATGCGAAGATGGTCGTGGTTCACTGATGCAGAATTTGCACAAGGACTGTGAATGCAATGCGATTAATTTCATCGCGCTCCGGCGTTACGATCGTTTTCAAGGTTTTCAGCCTTTGCGGCCGCCGCAACCAAACGCACCATGCAAGCGGGCGCATCAACGATCGAACTTCTGGAGTCTACAATGAACGCAAATGCTTCGAAAGTCGCGCTGGTCACCGGCGCTTCACGCGGTATCGGCCGTGCTGCTTCGTATGAACTGGCCAGGCAGGGCTACTTTGTCATCGTTCACTACAAGGCCAACCATGAAGCCGCCGAAGAGACGCTTGCCGGCATTCGCGAACACGGCTCGGACGGCTTCGCGATTGCCGCGGATCTGGACAAGCTCGAAGGCATCGACCGACTGTTCGACGCCGTGGATCAAGGCCTTGCCGCGCGAGGTAAGCCCGTGCGACTCGATCTGCTGGTGAACAACGCTGGCGTCGCGGACGGCGGCACGGTGGCCGACACCACACCCGAGTTATTCGACCGTCAATTCACGCTGAACGTGAAGGCCGTGTTCTTCACCACGCAACAGGGCATCAAGCGCATGGCGAACGGCGGGCGCATCGTTAATCTTTCCAGTGTGCTGTCTAGCCGGGTGTTCGAGGTGGAGGGGAATTTCAACGCGTTGTCGGCCTATTCCGCATCCAAAGGCGCGATCGATACGCTTACGCGGCACTGGGCCGTTGAATTTGGCCCGCGCGGTATTCTCGTTAATGCTGTTGCTCCCGGGCCGGTGGATACCGATATGAATGCTGGGTGGCTGCGTAGCGATGAAGGGCGGGCGAGCGCCATGAGTGCGAGTCCGCTGGGCCGCGTGGGCACCGCCGAGGATATTGCTGGGGTTATTGCGTTTCTTGCGAGTCCTGCGTCGCAGTGGACTACTGGGCAGGTTATTGATGCTAGTGGGGGGTATCGGATTTGATTGGGGGTCCTGCGGACCTTTCTTGTCGCGGTTCCTTGCTTGTCGCGTTTCCTTGTGTTCATGTCGGTCTGCAAGCGTTGCCCCTGTGCGGGGCGGCACCTACTTTTCTTTGCAGCCGCAAAGAAAAGTAGGCAAAAGAAAGCGGCTCACACCGCTAGTGTGACGCCGTCCACCTCTTGCCGTTAATCGAAGTGGTTCCGGAGCATCCGTCACCTCGCACCTTCAAACGTAGTGACAAAGGGCTCATTCATCCCGCTGCTCGCTACGCGCGCAGCGGTCGGGTCTGCATGGGAAACCATGAGTACTGCCTTGGATAAGCGAATGTGCATGCGCTCCACTGGTTTGGGGTTATGCCCCACGGCGCGCGTAGCGCCGCCGGAGGAATGAGTCCTTAGTCACTCTGTTGTACGGCGCGTGATGACAGACGCTCCGGAGCCGCTCCGATAATCGGCAAGAGGTGGACGGCGTCACACTAGCGGTTTGAGCGGCTTTCTTTTGCCTACTTTTCTTTGCCGCTGCAAAGAAAAGTAGGTGCCGCCCCGCACAGGGGCAACACTAATAGACCGACACGACTACAAGGAAACGCGACGAACCCGCGGAAAAAACCGCCCGGAACCCGCGCCTCCAGGGGCCTCAAAAAAAAAATCACCCACACCGCCCGATCTCAATCTTCCCATCAAGCAACCAATTAACCTTCCACGGATTAGCCGCCTTCAAAGCCTCGGGCAACAGCGCCTCAGGCATATCCTGATAGCTCACCGGCCGCAAATATCTACGAATCGCGAGACTCCCCACCGAGGTCGAGCGCCCATCCGCAGTGGACGGATACGGCCCACCATGCACCATCGCATGTGAGACTTCCACGCCCGTACCGAAGCCATTAACCAGCACACGTCCCACGCGCCGCTCCAGCGCAGGCAGGAACGACCGCGCAGCCGCATAATCCGCTTCATCGATATGCAACGCCGCCGTAAGCTGCCCCTCCAGCGATTCAATCAGCGCAAGCATGGTTTGCAGATCCGGACAACGCACAATCAACGAAGCCGCTCCGAATATTTCTTCCTGCAACTCCGCATGCTCGCGAAACGCAGCGGCACTCGTCAAAAAGAGCGCGCCCTGCCCTTTGTGCGCACCAGCCGCCGGCTGCGCGCGCGCCACCGTTTGCACCTGCGGATGCTCCGCGAATTTCGACACGCCCGTCTCGAACGCGCGATGAATGCCCGGCGTGAGCATCGTTGCGGACGGTGCGCGAACCAGCGCTTCCGACGCCGCAGCCACGAAGCGATCGAGCGCGGGCCCTTCCACCGCGAGGATCAAGCCCGGATTCGTGCAGAACTGGCCCGCGCCCAGGGTGAGCGATTGCACGAATGATTGCGCGATCGCTTCGCCGCGCTGTTCGAGCGCGTGCGGGAACAGCAGCACCGGATTGATGCTGCTCATTTCGGCGTAGACCGGAATGGGCTCGCGGCGCGCCGCTGCAATCGCCATCAAGTCCGTTCCCGCGTGCCGCGATCCGGTGAAGCCCACTGCCTTGATACGCGGGTCGCGCACCAGTCCCTGGCCGATTTCGCGGCCGCTGCCGAATAGCAGCGAGAACGTCCCCTCCGGCATGCCGCAGTCCTTCACAGCCTTGCTCACGGCCATGCCAACGAGTTCCGACGTGCCGGGGTGGGCCGCATGGGCCTTGACGATCACAGGGCAGCCCGCCGCGAATGCGGACGCCGTATCGCCGCCCGCCACCGAAAACGCGAGCGGGAAATTGCTGGCGCCGAACACCGCAACGGGTCCGAGCCCGATGTGCCGCATGCGCAGATCGGCGCGCGGCAGCGGTTTGCGTTCGGGCTGCGCCGGGTCCACGCGCGCTTCGAGAAAGTCGCCGGCGCGCACGACGCCCGCGAACATGCGCAGTTGCCCCACCGTGCGTGCACGCTCGCCTTCGACTCGTGCGCGCGGCAGCCCCGACTCCGCAACGCAGCGCTCGACTAGCACATCGCCCAGCGCGAGGATATTGGCCGCGATGGTTTCCAGGAACTCGGCTCGTGCTTCGAGACTCGTTTCGCGAAAGACATCGAACGCGGCCCATGCCAACGCGCATGCGGTATCCACGTCTTCGAGCGTGGCGCCGCCGAAGCCCGGCTCGAGACGTTCTCCGCTCGCGGCGTCGAGCGCATACGACACACCGTTCGTTCCGCGCCGAGCGCTCTGGCCGATCAACAAATTCCCTGCGATGTTCATTTCCAGTTCCTCAAGGGGATAAATCGGGCACCCTGATCGCGGGCGCCGATATTCAAGCGAGTGCGATTGCATCGCTGCGATTTCAACCTCGCAGCACCTGCATCGAATGATTTCAAACCGTCCGGCGAGCGTCAATGCTTTGGGCATGACAGCTCTTTATAGCGCTATAAGAAGCTCTCAATTTCAACGCTTCGCGACGATTCCTATACTGGCTTTTCTTTTTCCATCAACGCCAATCGGATTCACTCAGGAAGCACGCGCTCATGTTTTACGAAATGCGGACCTATACGGTCCAGCCCGGCAAGCTCAAGGAATATCTTCAGTATTTCGAACGGGAAGGGTTGCCCATTATCTCGCGCCACGCGACCCTGGTGGGCTGGTGGTACACGGAAATCGGCATGCTGCATCAGCTCGTGCATATCTGGGCGTGGGAAAGTCTCGACGAGCGTGTGAAGCGCCGCGCCGCGCTGCTCGAAGACCGCGACTGGATGGAGCGCTTTATCGCGAAGGCCACGCCGCTGCTAGTTAGCCAGGAATCGAAGATCATGCTGGCTGCTTCTTTTTCGCCGATTCGGTAGGCTCTGTTTATAATCGGCTATTTTCTGGTGCATTTGCTGGTTTTGGGTGCCTGGTTTTTTCGCGTTTCCTCCGCGTTTCCTTGTTTTCGTGTCGGTCTGCCAGCGTTGCCCCTGTGCGGGGCGGCACCTACTTTTCTTTGCAGCCGCAAAGAAAAGTAGGCAAAAGAAAGCGGCTCAAACCGCTAGTGTGACGCCGTCCACCTCTTGCCCGTGATCGAAGTGGTTCCGGGGCCTCCGTCACCTCGCACCTTCAAACATAGTGACAAAGGGCCCGCACATCCCGCTGCTCGCTACGCGCGCAGCGGTCGGGTATGCAGGGGAAACCAAGGGTTCTGCCTGGGCACTCGAAGGCGCATGCACTGCATCGATTCATATGCATTCCTCTGGTTTTGGATTATGCCCCACGGCGCGCGTAGCGCCGCCGGAGGAATGAGCCCTTTGTCACTCCGTTATACGGCGCGTGATGACAGACGCTCCGGAACCGCTCCGATTAACGGCAAGTGGTGTACTGCGTAACACTAGCGGTTTGAGCGGCTTTCTTTTGCCTACTTTTCTTTGCCGCTGCAAAGAAAAGTAGGTGCCGCCCCGCACAGGGGCAACGCTAATAGACCACCGCGAATACAAGGAAACGCGAAATAGAAAAAGCGAAAAAGCCACCACGAGCACAAGAAAACGCGACAACCAATCCCACGCTTAAAACGTACCCGGATAACTACCACCATCGAGCAACACATTCTGCCCAGTTAGATAACCCGCATGCGCGCTGCACAGAAACGCGCAAAACGCCCCGAACTCTTCAGCCGTGCCGAATCGCCCGGCCGGAACCTGCTGCCGCTTGGCCTCCAGCGCCGTGTCATAGCTCTTGCCCTGCGCATCGGCAGCGGCTTTCGTCGACTGTCGCAGTCGATCGGTTTCAAAAAGCCCGGGAAGCAGATTATTGATCGTCACATTGCCCTGCGCGATGCGCTTTTGCCGCGCGAGCCCCGCGATAAAGCCCGTCAGCCCCGAGCGCGCACCGTTCGAGAGCCCCAGCACGTCGATAGGCGCCTTCACCGCACCGGAGGTGATATTGACGATGCGCCCGAAACCCCGCTCCGTCATTCCGTCCACCGTCGCCTTGATCAGTTCGATCGGCGTCAGCATGTTGGCATCGACTGCGGCAACCCAGTCCCCACGCGACCAGTCACGGAAATCACCAGGCGGCGGACCACCCGCGTTATTGATCAGGATATCGAAATACGGTGCGGCGGACAGCGCGGCGGCACGTCCCTCGCTCGTCGTGATGTCGCCGGCCACGGTTTTCACTGTGACGTCGGGATTGAGCGTGCGCAGTTCCTGCGCGGTGGCTTCCAGCGCCTCACTGCCGCGCGCCGTGATGACCACGTTCACGCCCTCGGCAACCAGCGCCTGCGCGCAGCCTTTGCCGAGCCCCTTGCTTGCCGCGCATACCAGCGCCCAGCGCCCCTTGATATTCAGATCCATCCAGATTGCTCCTTGATTCAAACAGTTGCCATCTCAGCGCGGGTCGGCGCTGCGCCGTGGCTGCCGCCCGGCGGCAAGCCCTGGCCGCGTTGAAAAAGATTGTGTCGACCGATTTCGCCGATCGTGCGCACGCCCGTCAAGGCCATGCTCACGTCGAGTTCGCTTTTCAATATTTGCAGCATGCGCTCGACGCCGGCCTCGCCCATGGCGCCCAGTGCGTACATGAAAGCGCGCCCGACCATGGTGCCTTTCGCGCCCAGCGCGAGCGCCTTCATGACGTCCTGCCCGGTGCGGATGCCGCCATCCACCCAGACTTCGACCTTGTCGCCCACGGCTTCGACAATCGCCGGCAGCGCTTCGATGCTCGACGGCGCGCCGTCCAGTTGCCGCCCGCCATGATTGCTGACGACGATGGCGTCCGCGCCAATCGACGCAGCCATGCGCGCATCCTCGACGCTAAGGATTCCTTTTAGAACCAGCTTGCGATCCCATGCGCGCCGGATGGAGCCGAGATCGTCCCAGCTCAGCGTGGGGTCGAATTGCTGCGAGACCCATTTGCTGATCGTGATGACGTCGTCGCCGCCCTTGATGTAGCCGGCCAGATTGCCGAACGTTTTCGCGCCGCGCAGCGCCCGCAGCATCCAGCCCGGCTTCGAGGCGAAATCGAGCAGATTGCCGGGCGTGAGACGCGGCGGCACGGTCATGCCGTTCTTCAGGTCCTTGTGCCGCTGGCCGTTGATCTGCAGGTCCAGCGTGACCACGAGCGCCGAGCACCCGGCCAGCTTCGCGCGCTCGATGAGCGACGCGTTGAAGCCCCGGTCGCGCATCACATAGAGCTGAAACCAGAACGGCGCTCCGGTATGGCGGGCGACATCCTCGATCGAGCAGATACTCACCGTCGACAGCGTGAACGGCACGCCAGAGCGCTTCGCCGCCAATGCGCCGAGCATCTCACCGTTCGGCCACTGCATGCCCGCGAGGCCGGTGGGCGCGATAGCGACCGGCATCGTCACCGGCTGACCGATCATCGTGCTGGCCGTGCTGCGGCCTTCCACGTTCACGGCCACGCGCTGCTGCAACTTCAGGTCGTCGAACGCGCGGCTATTCTCGCGGTATGTCGACTCCGAATACGAGCCGCTGTCGACATAGTCGTAAAACGCCTTTGGCACGCGCTTCTTCGCCAGCAGACGCAAATCCTCAACACATGTAATGACTGACATTCGATCCCTGCCCGCTACTGTCTTTCGAACTTAAACTGCGGAATTTAAATTGCGGAATTTAAACTGCGGATTCCAAACCGCGCATTCCAAACCGCGGATTTCCAGCCACGAATTTGAACCCGCGCTTGCACGACACCTGCGCACTCACTCGGCCGGCTGCGCCGCCGCGAGCATCGCGCCCTGCTCCGGCTGCTGTGCGATGACCACGGGACGCCGCACCAGAACCACATAAGCGACCGCCGAAAGCAGCGCCACGGCGGCGCTCACGATCAAGGCGTTCACGAACGAATGCGTGCGATCGACCACGAGGCCCGTGACGATGGGCGCGGCCGAGCCGGCCAGAAAGCCGCCGAAGTTCTGGATCCCGCCGAGCGAGGCCACCACGTTGCGCGGCGCGGCCACGCTCACCAGCGACCAGGCGCCGCCCGAAGCCATGTTGATGAAGAGCATCGCGAGCGAGATGTACACGATGGCCATCCACGCCGATGCAGTGAGCGCAGCGGGCACCGTGAACGCGGCTGCGCCCACGAGTCCCACGCAGATGGGCCACTTGCGGCTCGTGATGGGCGCCATGCCCTTGCGATAGAGCCAGTCGGCGATATAGCCGCTGCCCACCATGCCGATCGTGCCGAAGAAATACGGAATCGCGACCACCCAGCCCGCGCGCGCAATGCTCATGCCGCGCTCGTGCTCCAGATACGCGGGCAGCCACGTGAGATAAAGCCAGACCATGTAGATGACGCCCATGAAGCCGAACAGCATGCCCCACGTCGTGCGCTGCGCGAAA
Source organism: Paraburkholderia tagetis (assembly GCF_022213065.1). Lineage (GTDB taxonomy): Bacteria > Pseudomonadota > Gammaproteobacteria > Burkholderiales > Burkholderiaceae > Paraburkholderia > Paraburkholderia tagetis. The sequence goes on along the minus strand of NZ_JAKLJA010000015.1, from coordinate 54,521 downwards.
AGATTGCGCCACTGCGCGCCATTGAGCGGTGCCGCAGTGACTTCCTCTTCGGCGCCCTGGGCGAGGTGCGCTTGCTCGTCGGCGTTGAGCTCCACTTCGCTGCGATTGCGATAAGCCGCGTACCAGCCGAGCGCCACCAGGATGCCGATCACGCCGGTCACGACGAACATTTCGCGCCAGCTCAGCGCCAGCATGAGCGCCGTGAGGATCGGCGGCGCAATGGCGGGCCCGATGGTCGTACAGGCCACGAAAATGCCGGTGGGCGCGCCGCGTTCGCGCACGGCGAACCATTCGCCGATCACCTTCGCGCCAGCGGGAAACTGCGGCGCCTCGCCGATGCCAAGGCACACCCGCGCGAAGAAGAACTGCTGGAAGCCATGCACGAAGCCCGTGCAAAGCTGCGCCACCGACCAGAGCAGCATGCCCACGCCGAGCATCAGCCGCGCGCCGAGACGGTCCAGCAACACGCCGATGGGCAATTGCGCGAATGCATAGGACATCGAAAAGGCTGAAAGCAATAGCCCCATTTGCGCGGCCGTCAGGCCCATTTCGCCGCTGATGGTGCTGTTGGCCACCGACAGCGCGCTACGGTCGAGGTAATTGATGCAGCCCGCCAGCGTCAAAAAGAAAATGGAAATACGCTGGATCCGACGTAGTTTCTTGCTCGCCTGCATGCTGAATGTCTCCGGTTCGCTTTTTTAGAACGCCGTCTTCCGCGGCGTTGCAACGCTTGTCTTGCCGCGTCTCACATCGACGCTTCGAGCATCGCGCGGTAATCCTCGGCGGACGCCTCGCGCGGATTGGTTTTGTGGCTATGGTCCTTGAGTGCGCCCTTGATGATGTCCGGGAACATCTCGCGGGTGACGCCCAGTTGCGCGAGCCCCGTCGGCAAGCCCAGGCGCTCCGTCATGGCGCGCACGGAAGCCGCCACCTCGGTGCCGCTGCCAATGCCCATCGCCGTTGCGAGGCGGTTGAGTTTGTCTTCGTCGCGCACGGAAGGCGCGTCCTGATTGAAGGCCAGCACGGCCGGCAGAAAGATTGCGTTCAGCGTGCCGTGGTGAAGGCGCGGATTGATGCCGCCGAGCGAATGGCTCAGGCTGTGCACGCAACCGAGACCCTTCTGGAACGCCAGCGCGCCTTGCATCGACGCGCTCATCATATTCAAGCGCGCGACGCGGTCGCCGGGCTCGCGGGTCGCGCGCTCGATATGGCGCCACGCGCGCCACAGGCCGTCGAGCGCGATGCCGTCCGCGGGCGGATTGAATGCGGGTGCAAGGAAGGTCTCGATGCAATGCGCGATGGCATCCATGCCCGTGGCCGCCGTCAACGCGCCCGGCAGGCCGAGCGTCAACTCGGGGTCGCAGATCGCCACGCGCGGCACCACGAACGGCGAGATCACGCCCACCTTGCGGCCATCGTCGAGAATCAGAATCGCGCCACGGCCTACTTCGCTGCCGGTGCCGGCGGTCGTCGGCACGGCGATCACGGGCGCCGTTTTCGCCGTGATGTTCGCCACGCCGCCTTCGATCACGGCGAAGCGTTGCAGCGGACCTTCATGCGTCGCGCAAACGGCCACGCCCTTGGCGAGGTCGATTGCCGAGCCGCCGCCCACGGCGATGATGCCGTCGCAATCGCCGGCCCGGTAAGCGGCCACGGCTTCGCGCACGGCGGCCTCGTTCGGATTCGGCGGCGTGCCGTCATAGATCGTCGCGGGCGCGGCGCCTTCGAGTGCCTGGAGCACGGTGTCGATGATGCCCGCTGCGCGAACGCCCTTGTCCGTGACGATCAGCGGCCGGCGCATGCCCACGCGTTCGCATTCGCCCTTGAGCAAACGAATGGCGCCGAATTCGAACTGAATCTGCGTGATGTAGTTGATGAGAGACATGGCAATGAGCTTCAGTTATAGTGGATGCGTTTGCTGTCGCGCCTCGCGCTGACAAGCCAGACTCGGGCAACGCGCTGGCGCTTGCGGAGTCGTAGTATTGAACCAGTATAAGGAGAGGCTTATTAAGCCGTAATTGAGAAGTTTTGATACGGATATAACTTTTCCTCAAGCCCATGACACCCCCGCTCAATTCCATCATCTCCCGGCTCCACCTGAAGCAATTGCGGCTGTTGATTGCGCTCGGCGACCACGGCTCGCTGCTCAAGGCCGCGCAACAGGTCGCGCTCACGCAGCCCGGCGCCAGCAAGGCGCTACAGGAAATCGAAACCACCTTCGACACGCCGCTCTTCCATCGCACCAACCGGGGGCTCGAACCCAACGAGGCCGGGCATTGCGTGATCCGCTATGCGCGCCTGATTCATACGGACCTCTCGCACATGCGCGAGGAAATGGTGGGGATCGAGCGCGGCCAGGGCGGCCGCGTGGCAGTGGGCGTGATCATGGGCGCGGTGCCGCGCCTCACCGACGCGATTACCGCGGTGATCGCGCGCAATCCGGATATGTCGGTCGAGATCGTGGAGGACACGAGCGCGGCCTTGCTGAGCCAGCTCGATGCGGGCCGGCTGGATCTGGCCATCTGCCGCACGACGATCAGCCAGACGCCGCAGTTTTACGAGTCGATCAAGCTTCAGGACGAGACGCTCGCGGTTGTCGCGAACGTGCAGCATCCGCTCCGGCGCGCAAAGAAGCTCGCGCTCCAGGATCTCGCGGAATACCGGTGGGTCGTGTACCGCGCGAACATGCCGATGCGGCTTTTGCTCGAGCGCGAATTCCGCGACGCCGAGATCCGCTTTCCGCTGCATCTGCTCGAAACGACTTCCGCGTTCGCCACGCTGGCGGTGCTGCAAAGCAATCCATCGTTCGTCGCGCTGGTGTCCATCGATGTCGCGCAGTTCTTTGCGCGTCACGAAATGACCTGCATTCTCCCGCTCCATCTGGCCTCGCGTAGCGAGCCTTATGAACTGGTCACCCGAAAAGGCGCGCCGCTCTCAGCCGGAGCGAAACTGCTGATCGAGCAATTGCGCGGCGAGGATGGCGGCGAAAGCTGAAGTGCGTCGACAGGGTTGGAGCAGGTTGCCCGCTCCAACCCCACCCAGCACCACCTTCAGGCCTGGCCCTTCCCGGCAAACGACGCCGCCAATGCCTGCAAGCCGTCGCGGTAGATGCCTTCGAAGAGGCGCGAGGCTGCTTCGTCCGTCACGCCGTTCGGCGTGAACTCGCCGGACCAGTCGACCTGCGCTGCGCGGCCGCCTTCGATCTCCCGCACCTGCAACGTCGAGCGGTATCCCGTGACCGGGAACGGCGCTTCGAGGATCGAGTAGGTATAGCTGCGCGCGCGGTGATCGAACGCTTCCAGACGCTCGACGATCGTTTCGCCGCTCGGATTGGCGAGGTGCCGCACGCGGCCGCCTTCGCTCAATTCGCTGGACGGAATGTAGGGCAGCCAGTCCGGCAGCGAATTGAAGCCGCCAATCAGTTGCCATACGGCATCCGGTGAATCAGGAATCCTGATTGAAGCATTGGCTTGTGCCATGTCGCTCTCCTTAAGCGTTGCCGATCAGGCGTTGTCGATCAGGTCGCCAGGCAGCGGCGCATTCGGGGCCACGAGACCCTGCTCGCGCAGATCGCGCCAGAAGCCAGCGGGAATCGCTTCCTTCACGGCGGCGTGGTCTTCCGCGATGCGTTGCGGCTTGCTCGCGCCCGGGATCACAGCGGCAACCGCCGGGTTGGCCAACGCGAACTGCAGTGCGGCGGCCTTCACGCTCACGTGATGGCGCGCGGCAACGGCCTTGATGCGCTCGACCTTGGCGAGAATTTCCGGCGAGGCCTTCTGGTACTCGAAGTTCTGGCCGCCAGCGAGCACGCCCGAGCTATACGGACCGCCAACCACGATCTCGGCGCCTTGCGCGAGCGCGGCAGGCATCACGCGCTGCAATGCGCGCTCGTGATCGAGCAGCGTATAGCGGCCCGCGAGCAGGAAGCCGTCCGCCTTCGTTTCGCTCAGATCGAGCAGCAGTTCGACCGGCTCGACGCGATTGACGCCGAGGCCCCACGCCTTGATGACGCCTTCGTCGCGCAGACGCGAGAGCGCGCGGAACGCGCCCTTGCGCGCCGTTTCGAACACGGAGAGCCATTCGTCGCCGTAGAAGTCCTGCGCGACGTCGTGCACCCAGACGATGTCGAGGCGGTCGGTCTTCAGGCGCTTGAGGCTGTCCTCGACCGAGCGCAGCGTGGCGTCGGCCGTATAGTCGTTGACGATCTTGTTCGGGCGACCGAACGCGAACACGCCGCCTTTCTCACCCAGATCGCGTGCGCCCACGTCCTCGATCTCATCGAGAATCACGCGGCCCACTTTCGTGCTCAGCACGTATTCGTCGCGCTTGTAGCCGGCGAGCGCATCGCCCAGGCGAATTTCCGAGAGGCCTGCGCCATAAAGCGGGGCCGTATCGAAATAACGCACGCCCTGGTCCCAGGCGGCCTTGACGGTCGCCAGCGCTTCGTCTTCGGGGATGTTGCGGAACATGTTGCCCAGCGGTGCCGCGCCAAAGCCCAGCTGCGTGCCAGCGGGCAATTTGTCTTTGATGCTCATCGACTTGCTCCTTTGTTTGAGTCGGTAGCGCAAGTCTAGGATCGCCAGTTCAGTCTGTCCAAGACATAATGCGACAAACTTAAGCCAAAGAAGGTCTTACTCGTCGCCCGATGCAAGCCGGTCCCGGCTCAGTTCCACCGATGCATCCGTCACATCCTGATAGCGGACGTAGTGGGATTCTGCTGAGGTTTTCGCGGCGTACATGGCGGTATCGGCCTTCGCCAGCAGTTCCTCGGCGTGGTTGCCATCGGCCGGATATTCGCTGATGCCGATGCTCACGCCTACCTTCATCAGGTTCGTGCCGAGCGGCACGGGTGCGTCCATCGCCAACTGAACGCGTCCCGCCGCCACGCGCAGCGCGTCGGGCGAGCGCATGCCGGTCACGAGAATGACGAACTCGTCTCCGCCGAAGCGGGCGACCACATCCGTGCCGCGCAGCGCCGCGCGCAGTCGCTGCGCGACAACAACGAGTGTCTCGTCGCCGGCCGAGTGTCCCAGTTGATCGTTGATTTGCTTGAAGCCGTTCAGGTCGACGAACATGAGGGCCAGCGGCTCGTCGCTCAGCGCCGCGCGACGTATCGCCAGTTCGAGCTGCTCCATGAAGTGCATGCGGTTGGGCAAGCCGGTCAGCGTATCGTGGCCCGCGAGATGCGTGAGCTCCTGCTGCCGCATATGCAGCGCCTCCACCTGGGAGCGGATCTCGAAGCGCATGCGGTCGAAGCAGCGCGCGAGCACGCCAATCTCGTCGGAGCGCCGAACGGGCAGGCGCTCGATGGCCTCTTCGTCGAAGACATGCGTGACCGCATACGCGAGCGTGCGCAGCGGCCGCGCCAACGCGCGCGCGAACAGCACCGCCAGCACGATCGCGATGGTGCTGGAAATCAGCACGAGGCGCACGATCTGCGCGCCGAGTTCGTTGGCGGGCGCGAGCACATCCGTGAGCGGCCGGGCGAGACCGAGCGCGATAAAGCGCTTGCCGTCCACGAGGCCGAACGGCGAGCGCACGAACGCGAACACCTCGGCCGGCGGCTCCTGCCCGTGCGCAAAGCCGTTGAATGTCAGGGTCGCCGGCCCGCCCTCGAAGAGCGGCGCGGTGGCGGGAAAGCTCTTTTGCATCAGCACGCGGCGGCCGCGCTCGAAGCCGAAGGTCTGGGTGGGATCCGGATGCACGAGAAAATCGCCCCACTCGTTGGCCATGTACACCACGTAGTCGGCGGGCAAGTCGCGCTCGATGCGCTCGAACACGCGGGTCAGATCCACGTCGATCACGAGCACGCCAACCTTGTCGCCGCTTGCATCGACGATTGGCGCGCCGATCATCACCACCGGCTTGCCCTGGCCCGAGCCCGGCCCGACCTTGAGGCTGATGGGCGAAACATAGACGCGCGCCGGCCCCGCCGCGAGCGTGTCGAACACATACGGAAACTGGCCCTTCTCCTGCAATTCGCTATCGGGCACGGCAACGGTGCCGTGCTCGCCGCGATTGACGCGAATGCGCTCCAGGCCGTAATGCGAGCGAGAAATCAGGCGTATTTGCACATACTCGGGGTGGTGCCGCATGAAGCCGCTGAACACCTGCTTAAGCCTGGCGTCGGCGGGATGGAGCGCCTCGCCCCGCGCGACCGCCACGGACGAAGGCAGCGTCGTGAGCACGAGGGCATCGTCCGCAATATCGCCGAGCGCCGCCGTGAAACGCTGGCTCAGCAAGTGCGTCGAGGTCAGCAGGCTGCGCTCCGCTTCGTGCATGAGCATCTCGCGATTGGCCCGATAGGTGGAATAGCCCGTCGCGCCCGACGCCCCAACGCCGATGCATACGAGCAGGATCGAAAGCCGCGAGGTCAAACCGAGCTTGATCATTGCGGAAAGCTCCTCAACCGGTCGCCCGATTCGATCCGCTGCCACAGCGCTTCGCGCTGGCCGATGTTCTCGACAGGCTGGATCCAGACGAGGTGCGGTCCCGCGCCGGAAGCCTCGCTGGCCGCGTCGCCGGGCACGGGCGTCATCGTGTTGGCGAGCCCCTGCCGCTTCGTCAATTGCTTGCCGATATCCGGCGCGAGCATGGCGTTAATCCACTCGTAAGCCAGCGCCGGATTGCTCGCGTTGCGCGTGATGGCCCAGCAATCGAGCCACGCGAGCGCGCCTTCGTCTGGTATGACGTAACCCACGTCCACGCCTGCCTGGCGCAGTTGCTCGACCTGCTGCGTGCCGTAATTGCCGAACATCAGCGCCACGTGATGCTGCACGAACTGCTCGGTCGCCTCTTCCGGCAGCGTGTAGTACGTGAGCAGATTACGCCGCAAGCGCACGAGTTCGCGCGCAACGGTGCGCATCTGCTCGGGCGTCAGGTGAAACGGATCGGCATAGCCAAGCGCCAGCGCGGCGAACGAGAAGTTGTGCTGCGCGCTGTTGAAATCGAGCACCTTGCCGCGATACTGCGGATCCCACAGGGCGCGCATCGAGCGCGGCGCCACCGCAATCTGCTTGCGGTCGTAGATGAGCCCCATCGACGAATAGGTGAAGGGAATCGCATAGGCGTGGCCCGCGTCCACGAGCCCGCGAATGCTGGCGAGCCGCTGAAAATACGCTTGCTGCCAGCGGCGATTCGGAATGCGCGAGAGATCGAGCACGGTGAGCATGCCGGCGCGCGCGTAGCGCTCGATCTCCGCGGTATTGGCCGCCAGCACGTCGAACGGCTGCGGCTCGGCGCTATGCATGCGCGCCCATAGCGCCTCGTCGGAATCGACGAACGTGACTTCGACCCTGGCGTGGAAGCGCTTCTCGAACGCGCGGACCCAGTCGTCGTCCGCATAGCCGGGCCATGCGAGCACGCGCAGCACGGACTGGCGTGGCGCGTAAGAATCCGCGAGCGTATGCGTCCAGAAAAAGGACAGCAGCAGGACGACACAAGCCAGCGGCGTGGCCCATCTCCTCACGCGGCGGCGAGCGCCTGCCCCCCGGATAAACCGGCAAACGACGGTATTGAAGCGTCGTCTCATTTCGCAAACTTATTCAATACTGTTTTTAAGGGTTCCGCGAATCGCGTCCCCATTTTTGACGAAGCGAAGACATTGCTTCGCTCGACCCCGTATCACCGCGGGAACCCGATAAGGACGCCCGCCGCACATCTTATCGAAGATAGAAAAATAGAATATGCAATCCGGGTATTTTTCATCACGAGGGAAAACCCGGTTGATTTATATATCCATCCAGATGGAAATATTGTCTTCGGCCAATGGTGCTTTTAGTCGCACTTATCGCGCTTACTCGCGCGCTTTTAGTCACGGTTAGCTAACGATATCTAACATCGCGAGGCGTTTTTTAATTCTCTAATGGCTTATAAAGAACGCCCCCGAAAATGGCATTCGCGTGTCATCAGCGGTTCAGCGCAACGAAGACTCGCGTACCACCAATGACGGATCAGGCGGCGTGGCGCAGCGTGCCCCGCCCTTGCCGGCCAGATGATCGAACAGCAGCGCCACGGCCTGCGACGCCATTTCGTCGAGGTGAAGGTCGACTGCCGTGAGCGGCGGACGGCAACTGCGTGCGCGAATCCCGTCGTAGCGGGTCGCGATTTTGACGTCGTCGGGCACGCGCCGGCCTGCATCGGCGAGGCCTTGCACGGCGCCCACGGCGAACGCGTCAACCAGCGCGCACAGTCCGTCGAGCTGCGGGTGCTCCCGCAATAGCGCCGCGCATGCCGCGCGGCCCGCTTCCTCGCCGCCCGCTTCGTCGGCTACCCCAATCACGGGCGTCATATCGTGCTCCGCGCAGAATCGCTCATAGGCCGCGCGCGATTCGACATACGAATTGCGCTGCTGCGCGCCGATCAACAACGCAATCCGCCGGCTGCCCTGCTCGTGCAGATGGCGCAGCAGCAGCGCCGTGGTGGCGAACGAATGGATGTCGACATAAGGCACCGCGTCGTTGCCCGGCAAGCGCCCCAGGCACACGACGGGCAGGCCGCGCTCCTGGAGATGGGTCACGTTCGCATCGTCGGCGGTGGGTTCGATCACGATGGCGCCGTCGATGTCGAGTTGTTCGAGCGGCAGCCGCCCCGCCATCACGGGCGGCACGAGCACCAGCGCGAGCCCGCGCGTGAGCGCGGCGGCTGCCGCGACCGCGGCGACTTCCATCAGAAACCCGAGCCGCGACGCGCCGCCGGCGATCTCGAACGGCATCGACGAAAGCAGCGCGATGGTGCGCGCTTCGCCCGTGCGCAGCCGCTGCGCGCGCACGCTCGGCCGGTAGCCCAGCTCGCGCGCCACGTCCTTCACGCGCTGACGCGTTTGCGGATCGACGTAGCCCTTGTCGTTCAATGCGTGCGAGACGGTGGTCGTGGAGACGCCCGCGGCACGGGCGACATCGGCAATGGTCGGCCGCGACTTCGGCGGCGCTGGGCTTTGCATGCTGGTTCTCTCGCTGGAGGAGTCGCTGGTTCGCGTGCTATCGCGACCATTCGGTCGATAAATAATCCGGCTTGACAAGGCCTTAGTGACGCACCATTCTACGATAGCAAATCGATTTGGGGCGCCCGCCCATTTTTTTGCACCTCGCCCCAAATCGATTTGGGGCGAAATTTGGATGAAGTTTGAGACGCGCTCGATTTTCCAGAACAACGACACACCCTCGCAGACGTGAGGCGGTCTGCGACCCATGGAGACACGAAGTCATGAGGAAAGCCCAGCAGGTTCACGCTGTCGACGAGCGGCTGCCGCTCGTCAAACTGATGTTGTTCGGCCTTCAGCACGTGCTGGTCGTGGCGGCATCGCCCATCACGGCGGTCTTTCTGGTCGCGAAGGCGCTCGGCCTCGCGTCCGCGCTGACCGTCGACCTGATCAGCGCGACGTTTCTCGTCTGCGGAATCGGCACGCTGTTGCAGTCGTTCGGCCCGTTGCGCTTTGGCGCGCGCCTGCCGTTCATCATGGTGCCGGGCGGCGCACCCGTGGTCCTGTTCGTGCTGATCGCGCAGCAAACCGACCTGCGCACGGCCACCGGCGCGACCATCCTCACGGGCCTCTTCTACTTTCTGCTGCTGCCCGTGTTCAGGCGCTGCCTGCGCTTTTTCCCGCGCATCGTGATTGGCGCGATGCTGATCCTCGTCGCCGTCAACCTGATCCGCATCTACGGCGTGGTGATCGTCGGCCGCCCCGGCACCGCCGAATTCGGCAGCCCCGCCGGGATCGGCCTTGCGCTCGCCACCGTCGCCTTCACCGTGCTGTTCGCGAAGCTCTTCAAGGGCATGCTCGGGCAGCTCGCCGTGCTGCTCGGCCTGCTCGCGGGCGCCGCGCTCGCCTCGGTGCTGGGCTTCATGAGCTTCGCCAATGTGTGGACCGGCGCCCTCATCACCCTGCCCACGCCGCTGCCTTTCGGCATGCCGCACTTCGATCTCGTCGCCGCACTGCCGCTGCTGATCTTCAGCGTGATTTCGATGGCGGAAGCGACCGGCCAGACCCTGGCGATTGCTGAAATCGTCGGCAAGGAGATCGACCCGCGCGTAACCGTGCCGCAGACCATTCGCGCCGACGCGCTCATGTCGATCCTTGGCGGACTCTTCGGCACGTCGCTGATCATCACGAGCAGCGAGAACATCGGCATCGTGGAGGCAACGGGTATCCGCTCGCGCTTCGTGACCGCGGTGGCCGGCGCGCTGCTGATCGCCATCGCACTGCTCGCGCCATTGAGCCGCCTTGCCAACGCGATTCCCGCCGCCGTCGTGGGCGGCACGGCGCTGATCGTCTTCTCGATCATCGGCGTCATGGGCATCAACCTGCTGCGCCAGGTGGACCTGCGCACGCGCGCCAATATGTACACGCTCGCCGCCGCACTGACCATGGGCATCCTGCCGATTGTCGTGCCCGGCGTCTACCACCGCTTTCCCGCGACGCTGCAAATCGTGCTCGGCAACGGGCTCGCGATGGGCGCGCTTACCGCCGTCATCGTCAACCTGATCTTCGAACATCTGAGCCTGCACTGGCGCACTCGCGCGAGCCATCGCGCAGGTGCGCTCGAAGCCGCCGTCAACGAAAACCCCTCCTGCCATTAAACCCGGACAGCCCAACCCTCATCATGCAAACTCGCACCACTGCCGCTCCGCACCGCTCCGCAGCCCGCACCGACCTGTGCGCCGACGAACTGCTGCTGTTGCCCGACACCGTGCTGCTCGCCGATGGCCCGGTGCGCGAGCACGCGGTCGTGGTCGCCAACGGACGGTTCCTCGACATCGGCCCCGCCGAAGAACTCGTTGCGCGCTACCCGCTTCTGACGCCGCTCGTGCTGCCGGGCAAGCTGCTGATGCCCGGGTTCATCGATGCGCATCATCACCTCACGCAGTCGTTCGGCAAGGCGCTCGCATTCGGCGAGCCCTCGGAAATCTACCGCCGCATCTGGGTCCCGCTCGAAAACTGCCTCGACGACAATCTGTTGTACTTATCGACCAAACTCGCCGCGCTCGAAGCGCTGCGCGGCGGCTTCACGACCGTATGCGACGCCGGCACGCGCTCGGACAGCGACGTATCGACGATCGCCGCGGCCACCCAGGAAGTGGGCGTGCGTTGCGTGCTCGGCATGATCTGCAACGACCTGGGCGGCGATATCGATGCGCGCGAGCGCGCTGCCATCGTCGTGCGTGCGCAAGCCCATCTTGCGCAGTGGAGCGGCCATGCGCTCGTGCATCCGTCGCTGGCGATTTCGGTGCCCGAAGCCGGTTCCGATGGCATGCTGCAAACCGCCGCCGCGCTGTGCGCCGAGGCCGGCGCCGTGTTCCAGACGCATGCCAACGAACACCTCGCCTCGGTCGAGCGCTCGATCGTCGCGCGCAAGATGCGGCCCATCGAGCACCTTCATCATGCGGGCGCACTGGGGCCGCAAACCCTGATCGCGCACGCGACGCTCGTCACGCCCTCCGAACTGAATCTGCTGCGCGATACGGGCGCGGCCGTGAGCTATAACCCCGTCGCGAGTTCGTGGAAGGGCAACGCAGTGGCCCCGGCCATGCAGATGGCCGCGCTCGGCATTCGCTTTGGACTTGGCACCGATGGCACGCGCAGCGACGCGTTCAGGCTGCTCGATGCGGCCGAGACTGCGCAGCGCTTCGCGTTTGGTCTGGCGACTGGCGATTCGTCGTGCGGCGGGGGCAAGCTGTGGCTCGATCATGCGTTGCGCGGCGGCGCCGATGCGCTGAACCTGGGTGCGTTGATTGGCGAGATCGCCCCTGGCAAGGCCGCCGATTTTCTGCTCGTGGATCTCGATGTGCCGGAAATGCAGCCATCCTGGGAGCTCGAATGGGAGCTCGTGAGGCTCGCTAATCGTAGTCAGATCGAGGCGGTGTTTGTTGCGGGGTCTATGCGGTTGTGGCATGGCTGGCCCGTTGATTGGGATGGGCGCGCTTTGCTGCGCGAGATCCATGAAGTCGCGGGTGATGTTGTTGCTCGGGCGCCTATACAGCGGGTTCATGTGGGAGCCCCTATGGTTGATTGCGCTGCGCGCGATGACGGTAAGGGGCTGATTTGTATTTCCTGATTTGCTCTGCGCGTTTCCTTGTGTTCGTGTCGGTCTATTAGCGTTGCCCCTGTGCGGGGCGGCACCTACTTTTCTTTGCAGCGGCAAAGAAAAGTAGGCAAAAGAAAGCCGCTCACACCGCTAGTGTTACGCCGTACACCTCTTGCCCATTATCGGAGCGGTTCCGGAGCGTCTGTCATCACGCACCGTATAACGGAGTGACAAAGGGCTCATTCCTCCGGCGGCGCTACGCGCGCCGTGGGGCATAACTTCAACCCAGTGGGGCGCATGCTTTTTCTGCTCCCGTGATTGTCATTCAATGCGTGTTCCCCAATCAATTATCCTCAGGATAACCAATTTATGAGTCTGACCGTATTCCTTGTTCTCGCCACTACCGTGACGATCGCCTCGTTCATTCAAGGCGCGGTCGGCGTGGGCTTCGCGCTCATCTGCGCACCCGTGATCGGTTTGATCGACCCCGGCCTCCTGCCCGTGTCGCTCTTGATCCTCATGCTCCCGCTCAATGTCTATCTCGCATGGCGCGAGCGCCCCGCGCTCGATTCCAACGGCACTCTGTGGATCACCGTCGGGCGCACGGTGGGCGCAGTCGGCGGCGTGCTCATCATCTCCCGTATCTCCACCCACGATCTCAATCTGTTCATCGGGGCATCGACGATTGCCGCCGCCGTCGCGACACTTTGCGCGCCCACATTCGCGCCAGGCCGCAACGCACTGATCACGGCCGGCGCCGTGACGGGCATTACCGAAACCGCAACCGGTATTGGCGGTCCGGCACTCGCGATGGTCTTCCAGCACTATCGGGCACCCGCCCTGCGCTCGACCATCGCGCTGTGCTTCGCCATCGGCGAGGCCGTCTCGCTCGTGATGCTCAGCGTCACCGGTCAGATCACCTCGGGACGGTTCGTTTCCGCGCTGCTGCTCGTGCCGCCCGTCATCCTCGGCGCCTTCATCAGCCAGCACGTACATCAGCGCCTGAATAGCAAGGCATTGCGCATCAGCGTGATGGGCTTCGCGATCGTTTCAGGCGCGGCAATCCTGTACCAGACCTTGATGTAAGCGCAAGCACCGTCGGCCCGGACAGGGCCGGCTCATCCAATAGAGCATAGCGAGGAGACCACCCCATGAAGCAGTATCTGTTTGCGCCCGCCTGTGTGGCGCTCAGTATCGCCAGTCTGTCCAGTGCATATGCACAGAGCAGCATCACGTTGTATGGCAGCATGGATGCGGGCGTCGGCTACGTCAGCAATCTGCATGGCTCGCACGCGTTCATCGCGGAACAAGGCACGTTTCAGGCCGATCGCTGGGGCATCACGGGCACCGAGGATCTGGGCTCGGGGCTGAAGACGGTGTTCAAGCTGGAGTCGGGCTTTTCGACGATCAGCGGTGCGATGTCGAGCGCGGGGACGATATTCAACCGGCAAGCCTATGTGGGCCTTTCGAAGAACGACATCGGCACCGTCACCCTCGGACGCCAGACCGACTTCCACTTCGAAATGCTCGGCCCGCTTTCGACCGCCCAGTCGCTCGGCGACTTCTCTGCGTTTCATCCCGGCAATGTCGATGGGCTCGCCAATACCGTCCCCGTCGAACTCTCCAATACCGCCAAGTTTGTGAGCCGTCCGTTCGCAGGCCTGACTATTGGTGCGCTCTATGGTTTCACGAATTCGAGCAGCAGCACGACGGGACGCACGATCAGCTTCGGCGCGACCTATGGCTACGGCCCTCTGAAGCTGGCTGCGGCGTGGTCGGAGTATCACGACCGCACGTTCAATCTGGCCGGCGGGCTGGGCCTCGATGCGTTCGAAGGCGTCAATCTGTCTCACGGCGCGCCGTTTGTAGCCGATAGCGTGCGTAATGCGGGTATCGGGGGCAGCTATCAGTGGGGGCAAGTTCAGTTGCATGCGCTCGTTACCCAGGTGCGCATCGAACGGCACGGCGAGGCGCAGAATTACCGCACCATCGATGGCGGTGTGAATGTTCAGGTCACGCCTGCTTATAGCGTGGGCGCGGGCGCGTGGACCACGATGCTTTCCGGCAAGCGCTGGACGCAGGCGACGCTCGCCAATGTCTACTCGCTTTCGAAGCGCACCCAGCTTTATGTGGATGTGATGGTTGAGCGAGCTTCATCGGGTGCCGTTGCGGACACGCTGGGGATCGGTGCGTCGTCTTCACGATCGCAGACTGGCGTGTTGGCTGGTGTTCATCATTTTTTTTAGAGGGTGGGTTTTTCGTGCTGGCTATTGTCGCGTTTCCTTGTATTCGTGTCGGTCTATTAGCGTTGCCCCTGTGCGGGGCGGCACCTACTTTTCTTTGCAGCGGCAAAGAAAAGTAGGCAAAAGAAAGCCGCTCACACCGCTAGTGTTACGCAGTACACCTCTTGCCCATCATCGGAGCGGTTCCGGAGCGTCTGTCACCACGCGCCGTACAACAGAGTGACTAAGGGCTCATTCCTCCGGCGGCGCTTCGCGCGCCGTGGGGCATAACCCAAAACCATCAGGATGCCTGTGCATCGATGCTGCGCAAGCGTATTCGAGTGCGCAGACAGCACGCGTGGTTTCCCATGCAGACCCGACCGCTGCGCGCGTAGCGAGCAGCGGGATGTGCGGGCCCTTTGTCACTATGTTTAAAGGTGCGGGGTGACGGATGCCCCGGAACCACTTCGCTTAACGGCAAGTGGTGGACTGCGTCACACTGGCGGTTTGAGCCGCTTTCTTTTGCCTACTTTTCTTTGCGGCTGCAAAGAAAAGTAGGTGCCGCCCCGCACAGGGGCAACCCAGGCAGACCGACACGAAAACAAGGAAACGCGAAAAAACCAGGAAACCCGAAAAAACCAGGAAACGCGCCAAGCAAGAAACCATCTAGATCGCCGCGAGCGCGCGCTCCCATATCTGCCGCGTGCGCAACCACACAAGCTCACGCCAGTCGGCATCAACAGGCATAAACGATTCAAACAGCGCACGGCTGATCGCCCGGCCTCGCGCGTCGCGCGGATCCCCATACAAATGCAGCCAGTGGTCATCGCGCAACGCCGTATGCATGGGCGCTTCCGGATAAGTGCCGCACTCGATCACAAGCTGCATCAAGTGCGTATCCGGCAACGCGTCCAGCAGCGCCTGCGAGGCGTATCCCGTCGCCCGAGCGACCACGCCAGTCTCGCTAATAGCCGCATCCGCGTGCGTAAGCAGCGTATAGAGCCACGGCCCGTAAAGACGCTGCGCGTCGGCCAGCGCGGGATACGCCGTTTGCGCAATCGCCATCAGCATCGGGTGGCCGAATGCGCCCGCCCCCGTGTGCAGATCGAACGAGATCGCGACCTGGGCGCGCTTGAGAAAGCGCTGCACGATCTCGTGCAGCGTCCGGTTGGACCATGTGGGCGCCTGGCCGCCGTAAAAAAGTCCATCGGCATGTCGATACTGGCCCGCGCCCACGATCGCCTGCACGCCCGACCAGCCGAGCGCTTCGACCTGCCGCGCCAGCTGCGCATCGGCGTGCTGTCGCTGCGGGCCGTCGATATCGCGGCACGCGTAGATTTCGTGCAGTTCCTCATAGCGCGAATTGACTGGCAGGGCCGCGCCGAAATCGACGTAGTTGCGATTCAGATCGACATTGTCTTCATTCACGCGCCTGACCCATGCGGTGCCCCACGGATTGATCAGGTGCACCATCATCACGGCGACGCCTTGCGGCAAGGTTCGGGCAGCCAGTTCGTGCAGCCATTGGGTCTGGCATGTCGAGCCGTAATAGCCCTCCACCCCGTGCGTGCCCGAAACGGCAACCAGCACGCGACGCGCGGCCGGGTCGCCGAGCCACGCGACGTCTGTCGCAAGCGCCTCGCCGTTGGGGCCTTTGAGCGGATGCGCATAGCTCGTCAGCGTTGCGCCAGCCATTTGTGCGGCGTGCAGAAAATGCTCGCGCTGGGCGTCGAAATCAGGTTCGACGGGAAAGCCGGTCTTCATGGAATCCTCTGCGGGTCATCAAATGTGTCGGGTGGGCAGTGAACCGCGCCGTTTCAAACGGCCGCCTTAAAGGCGTGCGCGGGCACGTCGCTCAACGCCAGCGTAACGTTGCCCAAAGGCTTCGCACAACAGAGCACCACCGCGCCCTCGGGAGGCGGGTCGAGCGGCGCGGTGGCGTATTCGACCTGGCCCTCCGCCAGCGGCGTCACGCAGGTATTGCAAATGCCGACGCGGCAACTGAACGGCACCGCGTAGCCATGCTGCTCCGCCAGTTCGAGCAGCGACTCGCAGCGGGCGTCCCAGGCCACGGGTGTCGCGTGGTGATGGAATCGCACAGTCGTTGCGTGCGCATCTATTTCGCGCTCGGCCTTATCGCTTTCGGTTGGCTCGGACGGTGCTTCGCGCGCGGGTTCCTGGTCGGCGTCGGCCTCCAGCACGGTGGCCGGGCCGAAGAATTCATAGTGGATGCGCTCGCGCGCCACACCGAGGCCGCGCAGGAGCCGCCAGTTCGCCTGCATGAATGCGGGCGGTCCGCATAGATACACTTCGTAGTCGTCGAGCGGCAGCAAGCCTTGCAATGTTTCGCGCGCGATGAGCCCCTCGCTGTCGAAGGCCCGCGCCAGGCGATCGTGCGCGGATGGCTGCCGATAGCAGATGTGCACACACTCGGCCGCCACCGCCGCCACTTCGCGCCCGAACGCGTGCACCGCGCCATTCTCGCAGCCGTGAATGAAATACACGCGCCGGTCCTGCGCCCCTTCCATCGTCCGCAAGCGATGCAGCATGCTGACGAGCGGCGTCAGGCCCACGCCGCCGCTCATCAGCACGACGGGCCGCGTGGTGTCGTCGCCGCACACGAACGCGCCCGACGGTCCGGCCACTTCGAGTTCGTCGCCGACCTGCACCGCATCGTGCAGGTACGACGAGCCGCGTCCCGCCGCCAGGTCCTCGCGCCCCGCCGGGGCCGGCTCGCGCTTGACCGAGATCCGCCAGCGCGCGGCGTCGGCGGGGTCTCCCGAGAGGCTGTACGTGCGCAGCAATCGCTCTCCGGACGGCAGAGGCAAACGCAGTGTCGCGAACTGCCCCGCCACGAACGGCGGCAAGGCCTCGCCATCGGCAGGCACAAGCTCGAACGAAACGATCGAGGCGCTTTCGCGCGTGCGTGCGTTCACGCGCAAGCGGCGAAAGCCCGTGGGCGCGCGGCCAGGCAATTCCAATACCCCCGCCTCCCTATTGACGACATCGCTCATGTCACGGCCCCACACGCTCGCGATTCACCCTGTGAATCGGCGCAAGCACGGGCCGCTCCGGCTTTTCGGTCTGCGTCTGCGGTTGCGGTTGCGGTTGCGGTTGCGGTTGTAGCTGCTTTTCGGCTTGTTTCGCGGCCTCCTGCTCGCGCTCGATCATCTGCCCGAGCGCGCGCCGAAAGCGCAGCGGTCCCGCGTCGATGGCGAGGTCGATATTCGGCGTGCGCGCGTTCTGCATGCCCGCGTGAACGGCCGTCAACACCGCGCGGTCTTCCTCGAACGCATGCCGCACGTCCTCGTCGAACTGGCGCGACACCTGCGCGTCGTCCGGCGCGAAGTTTCGCGTCTGGAACCAGTAGTAGCGCGTATGCGAGGCGTCCACCGGCGTCATGAAGTTATAGGAGTTCATCAGGAACACATCGGCATGGGGCGGCGCGTCGTCGCCGCCCGTGCCCGCCGGCGTGAAAACGGCCTTGATGATCGCGTGGGACGGAAAGCGCACCTCGTAATGCTGCTTACGGTCGCAACGCCCTTCGAAGCGCACGAACTGCGCATAGAACGGCGCCACCTCCACGTCGCGCATCCAGCGCGAGACCGTCACGCCGTGCGCCGCCACCTCCGTCTTGAGCGGCTCGGCCTCGCAGGCCACATTACCGAACGAAGAGCGATGCACCCACGCAACGTGCGACGGGTCCAGCAGATTGTCGGTGACGTAGAGGTAGTGGCAATCCACCGTCATCGCATCGCCGGGGTTCATGCCCCACGCCGGGTTGCCCCATTCGTCGATCTGCACGATCTTCGCGGGATCGGCCGCTTCGGGCTCGCCCATCCAGATCCAGAGCAGCCCATAACATTCGGCCAATGGGTAGCTGCGCACTTTCGCACCGTGCGGAATCCTCGGGCTGCCCGGCGCGCGCACGCAAGCGCCCTCGCAATCGAAGGTCAGGCCGTGGTAGCCGCACTCGACATGATCGCCGACGAGCCGCCCCATCGAAAGCGGCAGCTTGCGATGCGGACAGGCGTTTTCGAGCGCGACGGGCGTGCCGTCCTCGCGCCGATACAGCACGACGGATTCGCCCAGCAGGGTCACGGGCGCCAGCTCGCGCGTCACTTCTGCATCCCATGCCGCGACGTACCACGCATTCCTTAGAAACATTGCATTGCCTCTTTCCAGGTTTCGGTTTCGGTTTCGCTAACTCGTTTCCAAGGATAAAAAGCCAAAACACAAAAGAATAGATGTAAAAACCTGACCGTTCGTTTAGAGTTTCTAAAACGTGAACACCCACCCGACGCTTCAGACGATGACGAAATGACGAAATGACGAAATGACGACGAACAGCTTTCCTCCATTGCGCGCGCTGCAGGTCTTCGAGGCAGTCGGCCGTTGCGGCGGCATCACCGAAGCGGCGCGACGCCTGGGCATTTCCGCCGGCGCGGTCAGCCAGCAGATCAAGCTGCTTGAAGACACGCTGGGCCTGCGTCTCACGCAAAAGGACGGCAAGCGGCTGCGCCTCACCGCCATTGGGCGGCAGTACCACGAGAGTTGCGCGGCGGCATTCGAAAGCCTGCGCGTGGCGCACGCCGAAATAGAACGTGCGAAGAACACGCGCAATCTGAGCATCAGCGCCCTGCCTTCGCTGCTGTCGAAGTGGCTCGCACCACGCATGCTCGAATGGCAGCGCCAGCACCCCGATCTCAGTGTGTATCTGGACGGCACGCATACGGAGCCGTCGCCGGACGGTTATGAAATCGACTTTCGCATCAGCTACGGCGAGCGGGTCGTGAATGCCGAGAACGCCGTCGAGCTGTTCCGCGATTGCGTGGTGCCCGTGTGCAGTCCGGGCCTGCTGGCGTCGGGCGCGCCGCTCGAGACCCCGGCGGATCTGCTGGCCTACCCGCTGATATCGGTGGATTGGCTGCCGAAGTTCGCATCGCCGCCGTCGTGGCGCGACTGGTTCGTCGCCAACGAGGTCGATTGCGGCGAGTTCGACGAGAACCGCCTCGTGTTCTCGCTTTCGAGCGTGGCCATTCAGGCGGCCATCGACGGCTATGGATTCACGCTCGCGCAAGGCGCCATGATCAGCGACGACCTGGCCGCCGGCCGCCTCGTCATGCCCTTCGCAGTCGGGCTCTCGCTGCCTTCGCCCTACTTCCTCACGTGGAAGCCGAACGCCTTCGACACGCCCCATTGCCGTAATTTTCACCGCTGGCTCGTCACGCGGGGAAAAGAGCAGCAGCAACGCAACGAGAGCATGCTGCGCGTGGTTGCGTGAGCCCCTGCTTGCGCCCCGCTTGAGCCCCTGCTTGAACCCTGCTTGAACCCTGCTTGAACCCTGCTTGAACCCTGCTTGAACCCTGCTTGAGCCCTGCTTGAGCCCCCACTTCGCGCTTTCCCCCAAAACCACCTACTCTTAATGGCATATCGGGCCCTTTGCCCGTCCGGACGTTCCGATGCGCGGTCATCGCCCCACCCGGGCGGCGGAGCACGACGCGCCTCCGCCCCATGCTCGCCACCCGAGCCTCGCACGCCACCCCCGCCACTCGCTACCGGCGCGGATCGCGCGCGCCGCGCTCTTCGCGGCGCTGATGGTCGTTTGCGCGGCAGTGGCAGCGCTGAGCGCCGTGGCTCAAGCCCAGCCGGCCCCGGCGGCAGCGCGGGGCGCGGTGGTCGTGATGACCGTCAGCGGCGCCATCGGCCCCGCCAGCGCCGATTTCATCGTGCGCACGCTCGAGCGTGCGGCGCAGCAGCACGCGCAGCTCGCGATTCTCCAGCTCGACACCCCGGGCGGCCTCGATACCTCGATGCGCCAGATCATCAAGGCGATTCTCGGCTCGCCCGTGCCGGTGGCCGCGTTCGTCGCGCCGGGCGGCGCACGCGCCGCGAGCGCGGGCACCTATATCGTCTACGCAAGCCACGTCGCGGCCATGGCGCCCGGCACCAACCTGGGCGCCGCCTCGCCAGTGCAGCTCGGGATCGGCGGCGGCATTGGCGGGGGGCCGGGTAGTCCCGGTAATCCGGGTATCCCGGGCGCGGCCTCCGGCACCAAGGCCAACGACAACGCAACCAACAACGCCAACGACAACGCCTCCACCGAGGCCCGCAAGGTCATGCACGACGCCACCGCGTATATTCGCAGCCTCGCGCAACTGCGCGGGCGCAACGTCGCGTGGGCGGAGCGCGCGGTGCGCGAGGCGGTGAGCCTGTCCGCCAGCGAGGCGCTCGATCAGCACGTAATCGATCTCATCGCTGAAGATCCCGTCGATCTCGCGCACAAGCTCGACGGCCGCGCGATCGCCACCCAGGCCGGCACGGTGCGCCTCGCGACCGCGCACGCGCCGCTCGTGTACGTCGTGCCCGATTGGCGCAATCACTTCCTCTCCATCGTCGCCGATCCCAACGTCGCCCTGATCCTGCTGACGATCGGCATTTACGGCCTCTTCTTCGAATTCGCGAATCCGGGCTTCGTGCTGCCCGGCGTGGCGGGCGGGATTTGTCTGCTGATCGGCCTGTTCGCGATGCAGCTCCTGCCCATCAACTACGCGGGGCTCGGGCTCGTGATGCTGGGGCTCGCGTGCCTGATTGCCGAGGCGTTTCTGCCGACCTTCGGCGTGCTCGGCTTCGGCGGCATCGTCGCGTTCGCGGTGGGCGCGCTCATGCTGATCAACACCGACGTGCCCGGCTACGGCATTCCGATCCCGCTGATCGCGGGCCTCGCGCTAGGCGGCGCGGCGTTCGTCGCGGCCGTCTCGAGCGTGGCGCTGCGCGCGCGGCGGCGGCCCGTCGTGACCGGATCGGAAGCCATGGTCGGCGCGATCGGCGAAATCATGGACGACGGCCTGAAGCCCGATCGCCGCTCTGCCGATGCCGATGCCAACGCCAAGACCAACGCCGACGCCGACGCCAAGACCAACGCCGACGCCGACGCCAACACCAACGCGGCCCGCGCCCAGTCGCCCGGCGCCGCCAGCCATGCCGCTTTGGCCTCGGGCTGGGCGCGCGTGCATGGCGAGCGCTGGCGCGTCGCCTGCGCGGTGCCGCTCGCGGCGGGCAGCCAGGTGCGCGTGACGGCTCGCAACGGTCTGATGCTGACCGTCACGCCGCTGCAAGACGCACCGCCGCAGCCGCTCAAGCGTGGCAGATGGCGAAGCGGGCGCGCGGACGAGAAACCCGCACACGAAGCACATCAGGGAGGACATCCATGATCGGCTACACCTTCGGCTTCACGAGTCTTTTGATCGTGCTGGCCATTCTGCTCGTCGTCTCGGCCATTCGCATCTTCAGGGAGTACGAGCGCGGCGTGGTGTTCATGCTCGGCCGCTTCTGGAAGGTCAAGGGGCCGGGACTCGTGCTCATCATTCCCGTCGTGCAGCAGGTGGTGCGCATCGACCTGCGCACGGTCGTGTTCGACGTGCCCTCGCAGGACGTGATCACGCGCGACAACGTCTCCGTGAAAGTCAACGCGGTGGTCTACTTCCGCGTGGTCGATCCGGAAAAGGCCGTGATTCAGGTCGCGAAATTCTTCGAGGCCACCAGTCAGCTCGCGCAAACGACACTGCGCGCGGTGCTCGGCAAGCATGAACTGGACACGCTGCTCGCGGAGCGCGACCAGTTGAACGCCGATATCCAGAAGACGCTCGATTCGCAGACCGACGCATGGGGCATCAAGGTCTCCACGGTCGAGATCAAGCACGTGGACCTGAACGAGACGATGATCCGCGCCATTGCGCGCCAGGCCGAAGCGGAGCGCGAGCGCCGCGCCAAAGTAATCCATGCGGAAGGCGAACTGCAGGCATCCGAAAAACTGCTGCAAGCGGCGCAGCGTCTCGCGCAGCAGCCGCAGGCCATGCAACTGCGCTATCTGCAGACGCTCACCACCATCGCCGCCGACAAAAACTCGACCATCGTGTTCCCGCTGCCGATCGATCTGCTCAGCGCGCTGGTGGAACGCCTCAACGCGCCGCGCGAGCCTTGAACGCTCGCATGGGCGGTCCGTCCCTTGCTGCTTAGGGAAGGCAAGCGAAGCTAGGCAATACAAAGCAACGCGCGCGGCGGCGGGCGTCGCGGCATGAGATTTGCCTCCTGCTTCATCAGCGACCCATAGCAACCCATGCGATCGCGCTGAACGTTTAGATCAGGTCGACTCATGAAGAAAGCAGATCACCCTTCCACGCGGCGCAAAGGCGGCCGCCCGGCGCGGCAGCGCCATGCGCAGGCCAGTTCCGCAAAGGCGCGCGCGCAAGATACGAACGGCGCCACGAAACGCTGGTCACAACAGGTGACCGATTCGAGCGACGTTCTGGATCTCGAATCGGGCATATTCAAATCCAGCAGCGCCGAAGCGATTGCGCTCTCGCTGAAGGAATCGGCACTGCGCAGCCGCCGGCGCAAAGGCACGCCATTTCAATCGGCCATGTCCATGCTGAACTTCTATATCAATCGCGCCGGCCGCAATCTGCCGAAGTCGCGCCGGGACACGCTTCAAAAAGCGAAGGGAAAGCTGCGCGAGGCGTTCGGCCGCAAACCCTGAGCGGCGCGGGCTCAACCGCAGGCTCAACACGGGATCAACGCCAGGCTCAACCCCAGGCTCAACGCTTGCGCCTTCGCCTCGCATAGGGTGTCAACGAGGTTCTTGCCATGTCAGGGCCAGAGAGACGCGGCGAACATCCTGGGGCAGCGCATCGCCCTGCGTCCGGCTCGGTCCCCCGCGCGGTCTACTACGCACTCGCTTCGAACGTCGTCGTCGCGCTCAGCAAATTCGCCGCCGCGGCCTGGACCAACTCGGGCGCGACCCTTGCCGAAGCCGTCCACTCCAGCGCGGATTGTGTGAATCAGGTCTTGCTGATCCGCGGCCGGCGCGCGGCCGTGAACGCCCCGGACGATCTGCACCCATTGGGTTTCGGACGCGAAACGCACTTCTACGCGATGCTCGTCGCGCTGCAATTCTTTATCGTCGGCGGACTCGGTTCCGTGGGCATCGGCGTCTGGCGGCTATGGCGGCCCGCCGGCCTCGAACACGCGCTGGTCGCCATCGGCGTGCTGGCGATGTCGGCCGTGGTCGAGGGCAGCGCCTTGCGGGCCACGATTCGCTCGATCGACAGGAAACGACGCACGTCCGGGCTATGGCGCTGGTTTCACGAGACCGGCCAGCTCGAAGTGATGCTTTCGATTGGCGAGGACGCCGCCGCGCTCGCGGGCGTGCTGATCTCGTTCGTCGGCATTGGCCTTGCGGCGCTCACCGGCCAGACGGTGTTCGATGCGCTCGGCAGCATCGGCGTGGGCATCGTGATGATGGCGACGGCCATGGTGTCGTTACGGGAGATCAAGTCGCTGATCGTCGGCGAGGCTGCGCGCCTTCGCGATCGCGAGGCGATACGCCGGTGGCTCGAAAAGTGTCCCGAAATCGAGCATATTGTGAGTCTGGTTGTGCTGCGCTGGTCGGATAGCTTTGTGATCGCCGTGCAGGCGCGACTCGTTGCACACGGCAGTGCTGATGATCTCGTGCGCACCATTGATCGCATCGAGAATGGCTTGCAGGAGACTTTTCCTGCCGCGCGCTGGATTTTTTTCGAGCCTGAATTGAGTGAGCTTGGCGAGCATCCGGCGTAGGGGCAGCCTGTATTTCGTGGGGATGGTTTTTTCGCGGTTCCTTGTAGGCGTGGTGGCTTTTTCGCGGTGGCTATTGTCGCGGTGGCTATTGTCGCGTTTCCTTGTATTCGTGTCGGTCTATTAGCGTTGCCCCTGTGCGGGGCGGCACCTACTTTTCTTTGCAGCGGCAAAGAAAAGTAGGCAAAAGAAAGCCGCTCACACCGCTAGTGTTACGCAGTACACCTCTTGCCCATCATCGGAGCGGTTCCGGAGCGTCTGTCACCACGCGCCGTACAACAGAGTGACTAAGGGCTCATTCCTCCGGCGGCGCTACGCGCGCCGTGGGGCATAACTCCAAACAATCAGGATGCCTGTGCATTGACGCAGTGCATGCGCCTTCGAGTGCCCAGGCAGAACCCTTGGTTTCCCATGCAGACCCGACCGCTGCGCGCGTAGCGAGCAGCGGGATGCATGAGTCCTTTGTCACTCAGTTTAAAGGTGCGAGGTGACGGATGCCCCGGAACCACTTCGATTAACGGCAAGAGGTGTACTGCGTCACACTGGCGGTTTGAGCCGCTTTCTTTTGCCTACTTTTCTTTGCGGCTGCAAAGAAAAGTAGGTGCCGCCCCGCACAGGGGCAACACTAATAGACCACCGCGAATACAAGGAAACGCGAAAAACCAGGAACCACGACACAGCCACCAAACCAGAAAACCCATATTCGATTGTAAAAGCAGCCAGACATGAACGGGCACACTCGGCCCGCCCTCAATCCCCCTTCATCCCGCCTTGAGCGCAGAACCGCAGACGCTTTCAATCAGCGCGCTAAGCTGCCCAGCAGTAAACGGCTTTCGCAGGGCAGCGCATTGAAGCCCGGTTTCCTCGGCCGGCGGCGCCTCATTCCCCGAAGCGAATATCACATTCAGCCGCGGATGCAGCCGCAGCGCGGCTTTCGCGAGATCGATTCCCGAGCCCCCTCGCAAGGCGATATCGGCAATAAGCACCTGCACCGCATCGTCCTCCAATTCGCGCATCGCCTCTTGCTCGTCGCCTGCCTGCCGCACGTCGTAGCCCATTTCCGCGAGCAGCTCGCACACGGCTTCGCGAGACGCGGATTCGTCGTCGACCACGAGGAGGGTCGGCCGCGCCTGCACTCCAGCGCAAGCATCCGGCTGCTCGCCGGCGGCGTGGGTCCCGGCTTGACTCGTGGACTGATTCGCAGATTGATCCCCGGCTTGGGTCGCAGCTTGGGCCGAGGCTTGACTCGCAGCCTGATTCGCAGCCGCCAAACCGAGCACATAACGGACCTTGCCCGCGAGCTGCGCGCGGCTATACGGCTTGCTCAACAGATGCACGCCCTCGTCCAGCCGTCCGCTATGGACGATGGCGCTTTGCGCGTACCCGGACGTGAACAGCACCTTGAGGCCCGGCACCGCGTGCGACGCCATGCTCGCCAGTTGCGTGCTGCTCAGGGGGCCCGGCATGACGACATCGGAAAAGAGCAGGTCGATCTTCACGCCGCTTCTCACGATGGCCATGGCGCTTTGCGCATCGTCCGCCTTGAGCACGGTGTAGCCCAGTTCGTCGAGCGTTTCGACCACGGCTGCCTGTACGTAGCTGTCGTCTTCGACCACGAGAATGGTTTCCGTGCCGCCCGCGATTCGCAAAGGCTGCGCCGGCTCCAGTTCGACGACGCGCTGCGTCGACCTCGGCAGCCACACCTTGACGGTCGTTCCGTGCCCCGGCTCGCTGTAAATGCGCATGTCGCCGCCGCTTTGCTTGATGACGCCGTAAGCCATGCTCAAGCCGAGGCCCGTGCCCTCGCCCTCGGGTTTGGTGCTGAAGTACGGTTCGAACGCACGTTCGAGCACCTCGGGGTCCATGCCCGTGCCCGTATCGCTCACTGCGAGCATCACGTAGTGCCCTGCTGCGACGTCGGTCGCAACGGGGCCGCCCTCACCATCGAGCGTGACGTTAGTAAGTTCCAGCGTAAGTTTCCCGCCTTCGGGCATGGCGTCGCGCCCGTTGATGGCGAGATTGAGGACGACCGTCTCCAGTTGATTGGGGTCCACGAGCGTATTCCAGAGATCGTCGGCGACGGTGGTCTCCACTTCGGTCAGTTCCCCCAATGCGCGCCGCAGCATGTCCTCCATATTGCGCAGCATGTTCGCGAGGTTCACCACGCGAGGCTGCAGTGCCTGGCGGCGGCCAAATGCGAGCAGTTGCGAAGCGAGATTCGCGCCGTGCTCCACGGCGCCGATGGCTTTGGACAGACGCTCGCGCGAGGCGGGATCGTGCCCGTGACGCCGTTCGAGCAGTTCGAGGTTGCCGCGCAACACTTGCAGGACGTTGTTGAAATTATGCGCGACACCCCCGGTGAGCTTGCCGATCGCTTCCATTTTTTGCGCTTGCAGCAGCGCGGCGCGCGCATGTTCGAGCTGCTCCTGAGCCGCCTTGCGCTCGGTGACGTCGCGCGTGATCTTCGCGTAGCCCACCAGCTTGCCGTGCTCGTCGCGAATCGCGTCGATCACGACATTGGCCCAGAAGCGGCTACCGTCCTTGCGTACGCGCCAGCCCTCGGTCTCGAAGCGCCCCTCCTGCGCGGCGATCTCCAGACTGCGTTCCGGCAGGCCCTGCTCGATGTCTTCAAGCGTATAGAAGCGCCGAAAATGCGTACCGATGACCTCGCTCGCCTGGTATCCCTTGATACGTGCCGCGCCCGTATTCCAGTTCGTCACGTTGCCTTCGGGCGAAAGCATGAAGATCGAATAGTCGGTGACGCCCTGCACGAGCAGCCGGAACTTGCGCTCGCTTTCCTTGAGCGCGTCGTAGGCGAGCCGTTTGTCGGTCACGTCGCGCACGATCTTGGCGTATCCGGTAAGCGTGCCGTCCGGGTCGCGCAGCGGCGTAATGAGTATGCTGGCCCAAAAACGCGTGCCGTCCTTGCGCAAGCGCCATGCCTCAGCCTCGAACTGGCCCGTCTCGCGGGCCTTTCGCAACGCCGCTGCGGGCACGCCGGCCTCACGATCTTCGCGCGGATAAAAGACCGAAAAGTGCTGCCCGATAATGTCGGCTGCGTCGTAGCCCTTGATACGCTCAGCGCCAGCATTCCAGCTCGCCACTTCGCCGGTCTTCGTCAAGCGAAAAATCGCATACTCGGAAACGCTCGCGACCAGTGCCCTCTCCCAGCAGTTTTCGCGCTCGGGCCATGCTTGGTTCATGCGATTCTCCTTGATCGCCTTCATTCACCGTGCGATTCGCGCCGTTGGCGGATCCGGCGAGGGTGATCCACGATGGGGTGTCGTCCGGCCGACGACCGGCACGCGTGCCATAGGAGGTTCGAGCGCAAGCGCCATTCCGCGCATGCCGAAAGCGGCGCATTCCGCGCGCGCTGTGCGACCCGCTGTGCGACCCGCTGTGCGACCCGCTGTGCGACCCGCTGTGCGACCCGCTATAAAACCCACTGTACAACCCGCTGTACCGCCCAATTGAACGGCTCCTGTGTACGTTGGGCATTGTGCCACGCGGGCACACTCGTTGCTCGGACGAGTGAAACCGCGAAGCCACGCCGGTCTCGACGCGGGCATGAGCTTGAAGCGCCACCGCCAAAGGACGAAATCGCATGACGATCGGCTGCCCCGAGTGCGGGGCACTCCAGGACATTGCGCCGCTCGCGCCGCGCAGCGTCGCGCGCTGCCGCATCTGCCGCTATCCGCTCGAGCGGCGCAGCGGCCGCAGCGTGGACGCGGCCCTCGCCTGCGCGGCCACCACGTTTGTTCTGCTGTTTCCGGCCAATCTCGCGCCGCTGATGACGGTTCATATGCTGGGCGCGGAGCGCTCATCGCTCCTCGCTTCCGGAATCGTGTCGATATGGCGCGACGGCTGGCTCATGCTGGCCCTGCTGCTCGGCGCGTTCGGCATCGTCCTGCCCTTCGTGCGCTTCGGCGGCCTCGCGCTCGTGCTGGCCGCGGTACGCTTCGGCTGGCGCTTCAGGGGCATGGGGCGGCTGTTGCGCTGGACGATCCGGCTCGACGCGTGGTCCATGCCCGATGTGTATCTCGTGGGCTGCTTCGTCGGCTATGCGCGCGTGACGCAAAACCTCACCGGCACAATCGGCGCGGGCGGCTACTGCTTCATCGTCGCGGCGTTGATGTCGATGCTCACGCGCGCCACGCTCGATCGCCGCACGCTCTGGCGCGCGCTCGGCGCGGAACACACGCTGCGCGCGGGCGAGCGTGCCCTGTCGTGCACGGTCTGCGATCTGGTCATGCCCGTCACGCACGAAAACCAGCCGTGCCCGCGCTGCGGACTGAAGCTGCACAAGCGCAAACCCGACGCCGTCGTGCGCGCGGCGGCCCTGTCGCTCGCGGCGCTCGTGCTCACAGTGCCGGCCAACCTCTATCCGATGACGGTATCGCTGCAACTCGGCCAGCACGGCGCCCACCGGATCGTCGACGGCGTCTATCAGCTCTTCGACTCGGGCCTCTGGCCGTTCGGCATCCTGATCATTTGCACGAGCATCATCATTCCGGTGGCCAAGGTCATCGGCATGGGCTGGTTCATCGTTTCCGTGCGGCGGCGCTCGCGCCGGCATCTGCGGACGAAAGCGCATCTGTATCGCTGGATCGACGAACTGGGCCGCTGGTCGAACGTCGACGTCTTCACGATTGCCGCCTTCGTGCCGCTGATCCGCTTCGACGGCATGGCGTGGGCACGGCCCGCGATTGGCGCGACGGCATTCGCGCTGGCCGTGGTGCTGACGATGGCGGCATCGCACGCGTTCGACCCGCGCATGATGTGGGACGTGCATAGCCGGAGCCGGTCATGACGGGCGCGCGAGCGCATCGCACCCAGGCCGAAGTCCGGCGCAGCGCCTGGCCGGGCTGGATCTGGGCGGTGCCAATCGCGGCGCTCGCGGTAACGGGGTGGCTCGGCATACGGGCGCTCGTGCACCAGGGGGAAACCGTCATCGTCACGTTCGACAACGCGTATGGCATGAAGGCCGACGACACAATCGTCACGCTGCGCGGCGTGAAGATAGGCGAAGTCTCCAGCGTGGCGCTCACGCCCGATGGACGGCGCGTGGAAGCGAAACTCGAAATCGACCGCACGGACAAGCAGTATTTGCGCGCCGGCACGCAGTTCTTTCTGCGCGGCGCCCAGGTGGATCTGAGCGACCCCTCGTCGATGAAGGCACTGCTAGCCGGACCCGAAATCGTCATGGAGCCCGGCTCCGGCAAACCCGCCACACACTTCGACGGCGGCGACCGCCGGCCTGCGCTGGCGCCGCTGCACGGACCGATGGTGAGCTATGCCGTGCGCTTTGCGGGCGCCGCCGGCGAGCTAAAAAGTGGCGCGGACGTGCAATTGCGGGGCTTTCGCGTGGGCACGGTCACTGGCGTGCGCCTGAACTACGACGCTCGAACGGGCACGCTGGGCACGCTCGTGCAAATCGAGCTCGACCCATCGCAACTGGGCATTGTGGGCGTCAAAGCACCTGCCAACGGCGACTGGCGGCCGATTGTCGACAGCATGCTCAAGCGCCTCGTCGCCCAAGGCTTGCGCGCGCGTCTCGCGCAGGACCCGCCGCTCGTCGGGCCGCGCAAGGTCGAACTCGACATCGTGAACGGCGGGAACGGCACGAACGGCGCGCCCGCCGCCACGCTCACGGCCGAAAACGGCGTGCCCGTGATTCCGGACGTGGCGTCGCCGGACCTCGACAGCATCACGGCGAAGGCCAACGACGTGATCACGAAGATCGACGCGCTGCCGATCAAGGAAACCGGCGACCAGGTGCGTAGCATCGCGGCGCACATCGATGCCTTGAGCGGCTCGCCGCAAATTCGCGAAAGCCTCACGCACATCGACCGCTCGGTGGCGCAGATCGACCGCACGCTACAGCAGGTATCGCCGCAGATCGGACCGCTGGTAGCGCAATTGCGCGAGACCGCGAATGCGGCCGACAGCACCGTCGCCGCCGCGAACCGCACGCTCGGCGGCGATGCATCGAGCCAGGACGATCTGCCCGCGGCCTTGCGCGAGCTGACCGACACGGCGCGATCGGTGCGGGCGCTGGCCGACTATCTCGACCGTCATCCCGAAGCGCTGGTGCGTGGCCGGCGCGAGGAGTAGCGGTCATGATGCGCGGCTTCGTGAGAGCGGCGGGACGCGCGGACGGCGTGGTGGCCGTTGTTGCGGACGTGGCTGCGGACGTGGCTGCCGCCGTTGCTGCGGCCGTTGCTGCGGCGTCGGTGAGCGCGATGCTCGTGGTTATGCTTGTGCTTGCGGGCTGTGGGCATAGCCCGCCAACGCGTTATGTCACGCTGAGCGCGGCGCCTGGTGAAGTGCCTGGTGAAGTGGCTGGCGGCATGCGCACGATATCGCCGCTGCAACTGACGGCGGTTCACATTCCCGCCGAGCTCGATCGACCCGAAGTGGTGACGCAGGTCGCGCCCAATCGGCTGACGATCGACGACAACGTCCGCTGGGGTGCGCCGCTTGCCAGGATGATACGGCGCACGCTCGCCGAAGACCTCGTGATGCGCTTGCCAGCCGGTGCGTTTGTGTTTCCGGATGCGCCAGCTCCGGCCGGCACGCGCACGCTGATCGTCACAGTGTTGAGCGCCCAGGCTAATGCGGGCGCGACATTGAAGTTGGAGGCGGCGTGGAGTGTGCTGGATCGGAAGCAAAGTGGGAGTGCCACGCTGATGCGACAGGTGAAGCTCGAAACGCCAATCGCAGGTAATGATGCAGTGGCGCAGGCCGCCGCGCTGAGCCGTATTCTCGGGATGCTGGCTGATCGGATCGTGGTGTCGGTGTATTGAAGTTGGTTTTTTGGTGTGGATCGTTGGGTGTTGGCATTTCCTTGTTTTCATGTCGGTCTATTAGTGTTGCCCCTGTGCGGGGCGGCACCTACTTTTCTTTGCAGCCGCAAAGAAAAGTAGGCAAAAGAAAGCGGCTCACACCGCCAGTGTGACGCAGTACACCTCTTGCCGTTAAGCGAAGTGGTTCCGGAGCATCCGTCACCTCGCACCTTCAAACTGAGTGACAAAGGACTCATGCATCCCGCTGCTCGCTACGCGCGCAGCGGGAGGGTATGCAAGGGAAACCAAGGGTTCTGCCAGGGCACTCGAATGCGCATGCACTGCGTCGATGCACAGGCATCCTGATTGTTTTGGATTATGCCCCACAGCGCGCGAAGCGCCGCCGGAGGAATGAGCCCTTAGTCACTCCGTTGTATGGCGCGTGGTGGCAGACGCTCCGGAACCGCTCCGATCACGGGCAAGAGGTGGACGGCGTCACACTAGCGGTTTGAGCGGCTTTCTTTTGCCTACTTTTCTTTGCCGCTGCAAAGAAAAGTAGGTGCCGCCCCGCACAGGGGCAACGCTTGCAGACCACCGCGAATACAAGGAAACGCGAAAAAAATAAACCAGGCACTACACGTAATCGCTACAAGCAACACCGAGCGCAAAAAAAAACCCACCCCAAGGCACGCCCAATGCGCGCTTACCACACGCCCCTTTAATCAGGAGCCCGACATGCAACATTACATCTCAAGATATCCGCGCTACGCGGTCACAGCCACATGCACGAGCCTCTTGCTCGCAAGCGCAATCGCCCTGGCCCAGTCCAGCCCAGGAACACCCCACCCGAACGTCCCACCACCACACGGCCTGGTCGCCGGCGCCCCATCCGCCGGCACCAACGCAAGCGACACGATCATCACGGCGCGCGCGCGAGCCGCATTGCTCGGCACCGACGGTTTGAACTCAAACGACGTGCAAATCACCACGAATCGCGGCGTCGTGACCCTCACGGGCACAGTAGCCGACGATGCACAGAAGCGCCGCGCCGCCAGCGTCGTGCAGGAGATGGACGGCGTGACATCGGTCACCAACGCGCTCCAGGTCGGCAAGCCCTCGCACTAACGGCAAGCAGCGAGCGCACGAAAACGCTGAAAAGCACCCCAAAAGCGCCTGAATACGCACCATCAGCGCGCGTGCGCAGCCCCTTGCGCGCTCTGCTTTTCACGCAGATAACGCCCCAGCACATACCCCGCCGTCGAGCCGTGCAGCACCACGGAAATCACGATCGCGTCGAGCGCGGCGGGCAGCACCGCGCGCAGCGTCTCGCCCGCCTGATCGATCCCCCACAGCGCGTAGTAAAACGCGCCCACGCCGCGTATGCCCATCCATGCCATGAGGCGGCGCTGTTGCCCATCCGCGCGTGCTCCGGTCATGGCCGCGAGCACGGCCACGGGCCGCACGAGAAACACGAGCACCAGCGCATAGAGCACGGCATGCGGTTCCAGCATCTCGCGCCAATGCGCGGAGACCACGCAGCCGATAATCAGCAAGACGGAAAACTCGGCGAACCGCTCGATTTCCAGCGTGAAGTCGGTAATGCCCTGCGCGAGCCATGCATGCGCGCGCTGCGGATCTTTCGCGACTTCAGTGCGCTCGCCATGCTGCACGTTGCCGAGCGCCTCGGCCGGGCGTTGCGCGCCCGTCGCGCGCAATTCCTCGTGGCGCAGCGCGACGCCCGCGGCGAACACCGCCACGAAGGCATAGGCATGCACGAGCAGCGCCACGCCATAGACCACCGACATGAGGCCGATCGCGATAAAGCCGTCGAGCCCCACCGCCTCGCCGTAGCGCGTGCGCAAATGCAACACCAGCCGCACGCAGAGCATGGCGAACGCCACGCCGGTCAGCACGGCGCCCGCCACGCCCCACGCGAGCGACCCTGCAAACGCCGCCACGCTTTGCATGCCGCTCACGCGCACGCCGCACAGCGCAAGGCCGAGCATGGCGAACGGCAGCGCCGCGCCGTCGTTCAGGCCGCCTTCGCCCGAGAGCGCGAAGCGCACGGGTTCGGCGTCGCCGGCTTCGTGCACGCGCAGTTCGTTGGCGAGCACCGGATCGGTGGGCGCGAGCGCCGCCGCAAGAAACAGCGCGACGCCGGGCGGCAAGCCGCTCGCCCAGGCAAACGCGAACATCAGCGCGACGGTGAGCGCCATGGCCGGCACGCCGAGGCGCAGCGGCAAACGCCAGAGGCGGTCGCGCAATGGCACCCGCAGGTGCATGCCCACCGAGAACAGCGAGATGACGAGCCCGGCCTCGGCGATCACGACGAGCGTGCGCACGCCCTGCGCGAGATCGGCATGCACGAGGCCAAGGCCGCCCGGTCCGACGACCACGCCCACCGCCAGATAGATCATCGCGCCCGTGAGCGGCAGCCGTGCGATCGGCCCGCGCGCCAGCGCCACGAACATCAACAGCACGCCGACAACCAAAAACCACAGTGCTTCTTCCACCATTCAGGGCCTGGCCTCGCGCTTCACGCCGCGTGCAGCCGCGCTTTCGTCCAGTTGAGCGCGCCGCCATGCAGCAGATAGTCGACCTGCCGCGGCGTCATCGCATGGCGAACTTCGATCTGGCGATTTTTCGCAGCGATCCTGACGATCAACGGACTGCCCGACGAGAGCGCCGCGTGAATGTCCTCGACGTGCAGCACGTCGCCGGACTCGATCGCGTCGTAATCGCCGCCATCGGCGAAAGTCAGCGCGAGAACCCCGAAGTTCACGAGATTCTGCGCATGAATGCGCGCGAAGCGCTTCGCGATCACCATGCGCAGGCCGAGAAAGCGTGGCGCCAGCGCCGCGTGCTCGCGGCTCGATCCTTGCCCGTAGTTGCTCCCGCCCACCACGCAATGGTCGCCGGTGTCGTGCGCGCGCTGTGCATAGGCGTCGTCGATGCGCTCGAATGCGAACTCCGCAATCCTCGGAATATTGCTGCGAAACGGCAGCACGCGCGCGCCCGCGGGCAGGATCTCGTCGGTCGATACGTTGTCGCCCATCTTCAGGAGCACGGGCAGATCGAACGCGTCGGGCAGCGCGTCGAACTCCGGCAGGCTCGCGATGTTGGGGCCCTTGTGCAGCGCGACCGTGGCCGCTTCGCCGCGCGCGAGCGGTTTTTCGAACAGCGCGCGGTTGACGATTGGCGCATCGGGGTCGGCAATGCGCGGATAGGTCATCTCCAGCGTGCGCGGGTC
The DNA here is from genome assembly GCF_022213065.1 of Paraburkholderia tagetis. Classification (GTDB taxonomy): domain Bacteria; phylum Pseudomonadota; class Gammaproteobacteria; order Burkholderiales; family Burkholderiaceae; genus Paraburkholderia; species Paraburkholderia tagetis. The sequence continues at coordinate 20,626 of NZ_JAKLJA010000015.1, read as the reverse complement.
GGTGATCTGGCCCGTGAGCGCCGAAGCGGCCGCGGTCTCGGGGCTCACGAGGCAGACCTTGTCTTCGGGCGTGCCCGAGCGGCCCGGGAAGTTGCGCGGCACCGTGCGCAGCGAAAACGTGTCGGTGGCGGGCGCCTGGCCCATGCCGATGCAGCCGTTGCAGCCGGCCTGATGCAGGCGCGCGCCCGCGCGCAGCAGTTCGAGCACGCAGCCCTCGCGGGTCAGCAATTCGAGTTGCGCGCGCGAGGTGGGATTGATGTCGAACGACACGCGCGGATGCACGACCTTGTCGTCCATGATGGCGGCCGCCACGGCGAAATCGCGGTAGCCGGGGTTCGCCGACGAGCCGATATAGCACTGGTGCACGGGCTCGCCCGACACCTGCCACACGGCGCGAACGTTGCCGGGGCTCGAAGGCAGCGCGATCAGCGGTTCGAGCGACGCGAGATCGATTTCCTCTTCGATGTCATAGGAAGCGTGCGGATCCGCGAGTAGTTCGCGCCAGTCGCTCTCGCGCTGCCATGCATGCAGGAAGCGCCGGGTTTCGCGGTCGGACGGAAAGACGCTGGCGGTCGCGCCCAGTTCCGCGCCCATGTTGGCGATGACATGACGGTCCATCGCGCTCAAGCCGTCGAGGCCCGGCCCGTGGTATTCGATGATCCGGCACGTGCCGCCGTCCACGCCATGGCGGCGCAGCATCTCCAGGATCACGTCCTTGGCGCTCACCCAGTCGGGCAGGCTGCCGGTGAGCCGCACGCCCCAGATCTCGGGCATGCGCGTGAAAAACGGTTCGCCCGCAATGGCCTGCGCCACTTCCAGGCCGCCCGCGCCAATCGCCAGCATGCCGATGGCGCCCGCCGCGCACGTGTGGCTGTCCGAACCCAGCAGCGTGCAGCCGGGCTTGCCGAAATTCTCCTGATGACACGGATGGCTCACGCCGTTGCCCGGCCGCGAATACCAGAGGCCGAAGCGCTGGGCGGCGCTGCGCAGGAACAGATGATCGTCCGCGTTGCGGTAGTCCTCCTGGATCAGGTTGTGATCGACATACTGAACGCTCAGCTTGGTGCGCGCATAGTCGAGCCCCATGGCTTCCAGCTCCAGCATCACGAGCGTGCCGGTGGCGTCCTGGGTCAGGGTCTGGTCGACCGAAATGCCGATTTCCTCGCCGGCCTGCATCCGGCCGTGCACGAGGTGAGCTTCAATGAGTTTCTGAGCGACATTGAGATCCATGGTGCTTCCCCGAAACTTGAGTGGTGCGTTGAGTGGTGCGTTCGTCGAATGCAACAGCGCACGCATCGCGCGTGCCTGTCTCGTAGACGCCCTCAGTCGCCCCCAGCCGCCCCCGCCGCCCTCAGCCGCCCTCAGCCGCTTACCTGCGCCTCATCGGCCATCGCCTCCCCCTGCGCCGCCTCGACGGCGTGCGTCGCTGCCGCGATTTCCGCCACGAGCGGCAGATGATCGGATGCCACGCGCGCTTCGCCGTCGCGATACGCGCGCACGCTCACGAGCCGCGCCACCGGGTGCATCCAGATGCGATCGAGCGCGAGCAGCGGCCAGCGCGTGTGGAAGGTGGCCGGCGCGGGCGCGGCGCGGAAATGCTCGGTGAGCATGCGAAAGGCGCGCCGCCACAGCAGCCATTCGTTGATGTCGCCCGCCAGAATCACCGGCAGCCCCGGCCGGTCGAACGCGGCCAGCAGTTGCGCGATCTGCGCGCTGCGCTCGCGCAGGCCCAGGCCGAGATGCGTCGCCACCACCCGCAGCGGCTCGCCGTCCACGAGGATGTCCACGTCGAGCGCGCCGCGCGGCTCGCGGCGGCCGAACGAGAGATCGAGCGTGCGGGTCTCCGTGATCGGCCAGTGCGTGAGCACCGCGTTGCCGAAGCGCCGCGAGGGCGTGTCGAGCGTCGGGCCGGCCACGGCCTGGGCACCCGTGGCTTCGCTCAAGGCCGCGAGCACCGGCGAGGACGCGGCGGAGGTCGCGCCTCCGAGCGGCACCTCCTGGAGCGCGGCCACGTCGGCGTCGATCTCCTGGAGCACGCGCGCGATGCGCTCGGGCGCGCGCACGCGGTCGGTGCCCACCGCGCCGTGAATGTTCCAGGTGACGAGGCGCAGCGGCGCGGCCGCAGCATCGGGCGCGGCCGCCTTGGCCCGCACAGCGGCGCGCGCAGTGGCGGGAATCGACGGGTCACGTGTGGTGTCGCTTGCGATGTTGCTTGCGGTGTTGCTTGCGATGTCGCGTGCGGTGTCATTCACGGACCTCATTGGCGCCCTCCCAGAAAGCGTTTCAGCGCGACCGAAAACCCCACGAGCGCAACGCCGATGGCGACCAGCATCGCGACCGAGCCCGGCGCGGGATGGCGCACCGCGGCGGCGAGCTGTTGCGCGAAAGCGGTTCCCAGCACGATGCCCGGCCCCATGCCGATGAGCGTGCCGAGCAGATAGTCGCGCAGCGCGATATGCGAAGCGCCGGCCGCGAGATTGACGAGCACGAACGGCGCGAGCGGCAGCAGGCGCAGCACGACCACGGCGGCGAGCCCCTGGCGCCCGAGCCGCTTCGAGAGCCGGTTCAGCCGCGAACCCGCGCGCCGCCGCACGGCTTCGCGCCCGGCCCAGCGGCCGATGGCATAGCTCACGAGCGCGGCAAGAAGCGAGCCCGCCAGCGCATAGAGACTGCCCGCCAGCGCACCGAACAAGAGCCCCGCGCAGACGATCAGCACCGTGACCGGCACCGAGGCAATCGCCGCCAGCGCATACGCGCCCACCACGAGCACGGGACCGAAACGCGTCGCCGCGAGCGCGCGCGCCGCCTCGCCCACGCGCGTAAGGCTCACGAACTGCGCGAGCGGCGTGTAATGCCAGGCCAACGTCATCGCCACCGCGAAGAGCGCGCACAGGCCGAGCAGCAGCAGACGCGCCGTGACCGGACGGCCGCCGCGCCCCGGCACGAACTGGCGCACCACTTCATCGGGCACGGCGGGCCGCTCGGGGTCGACCACGGCGCTCTCCGGCACCCACTGCTCAAGGCCGGGCGACACGCTCGGCTCAAGCGTGCTCAAAGTGCGCGCCCCGCCGCCGAGGCTCGCGATCACGCGGTGAATATCGCCGTCGAAGCGCTCGAACGCGGCTTCCACCTGCGCGCGCGTCACGCCGAGGTGCTCGGCGAGCAGGCCGTTGCGCATCGCCGCGATGGCCCGGCGCACACGCGCATCGCCCGCCGCCTCGAGCGCGACATCGCATTCGGTGTCGAGCACCATCGAGCGGTTGTTGAAATTGGCGCTGCCGATCACGAGCAATTCGTCGTCGACGATCATCAGCTTGCTGTGCACGTTGATGAAGGCGTCGCCGAGCCCTTCGATCCACGGCGCGTAGAGTTGCAACCGGCCCAGGCTATCGGACTCGCGCAAGCGCCGGTACAGGCGCGCGCGCAGCGTCCCCATGGTCGCGGACTGAAGCCAGCCCGTCTGCTCGCGGGGCAGCACGGCGGCCACCGTCGGCGCATCGGGCCGCGCGAGCCGCGCTTGCAGCGCGTCGGCCAGCGCGCTCGCCGTGAAGTACTGGTTCTCGATATAGATCGTCTTGCGCGACGCCCCAATCGCCGCCCGGTAGAGCGCATGAATCTGCTGGCAACCCGTGCGGCACGTGTGCGGCGCGCAGGTGAGCGCGATGCCGAGCCAGACGTCCTCGATGTCCGGCGCAAAAGCCGGCGGCCAGAGAGCCTGGTCGCTGGGGTCGTCCTGGTTGTTCGGGTCGTCCTGGTTGCTCGGGTCGTCCTGGTTGTTCGAGTCGCTCGGGTTGCTCGGGTTGCCCCCGTGGTTCGGAACGCTCGCGTTGTCCTGCGCGCCTGATCCGTGCTGCGCGCGTGCTGCGGCAGCGTCCGCAAGCGAGGTGTCTTGCAGATCGTCGATGTCCTGCGCGGCGGCGTGGCGCCCGACCACCTGCGCCTGGCGCCAGCGCTCGGCCGCGAGCGCGCCCACGGCGCGCGCGGCGTCGCCGTCGAACATGACCTGCACGTCATGGCTCGGAGCATAGGGCTGACGCGTCCCGTTGCGGCGCCGCGGATCGTGCGGCGCATGCGCGGACGTATCCCAGCGCGAGCGCGTGAGATCGATCCCGCCCACGAAGGCGAGCCGATCGTCCACGACCACGAGCTTTTGATGATGCGAAGCGCCTGGCGGGTGCTGCCCGTCGAGCCGGAAGTGCATGCGCCTGCCGCTGCGCCAGCCGAGCTTGAACGCGGGCAGCCATTCGCGCTCCAGCGCGTAGAGCATGGCGAAGTCCCACGCGAGAATGCGCACGCGCAAGGCCGGGCGCGCGGCGGCGACAGCGGCCAGAAAATCGCCGAGCGGCTGCGGATAGCCGTCGCCGGCGCCGCCGGGCACCAGTTCGAGGCGGCTGTCGATGTCCCACCCGACGATGGTCACACTGTGGCGCGCCCGCACGATGGCCGAGCGCACGGCGGCGAAATAATCGGCGGCGTCGACGAGCAGCCGCAAGCGCGCCGCGTGGCAAATCGAGCGACACGTCTCGCCGGCATGCAGGACCTGCAGATGAGGCGCATCGGTGTCGGGCGACATATCGGGCGATACGGCGAACGCGCCACGCGTGGCGTCGCCGCTCAGGGGCGAGACCCCGCAAGCCCGTTCATGGTCCGGAATCTGATTTCCCCACATTGATGAAGCGGTGCCCGGCGTTGCTGTCGATGCGGACTGCCCTCGGAATGAGGGGGCATAGCCGGGGCATAGCCGTTGCCTCCTGGATTGTGTTTGGCGTAGTGGGGAGTGCGCAACGCGCGTGCCGGAGCCTATTGGTGGGGTTTCCTTGGCTCTCCTTCGCGTTTGCTTCGCGTTTCCTTCGCGTTTCCTTGTTTTCGTGTCGGTCTGCCAGCGTTGCCCCTGTGCGGGGCGGCACCTACTTTTCTTTGCAGCCGCAAAGAAAAGTAGGCAAAAGAAAGCGGCTCAAACCGCTAGTGTGACGCAGTACACCACTTGCCCATTATCGAAGTGGTTCCGGGGCATCCGTCACCTCGCATCTTCAATGTTAGTGACAAAGGGCTCATCCATCCCGCTGCTCGCTACGCGCGCAGCGGTCGGGTCTGCATGGGAAACCACGCGTGCTGTCTGCGCACTCGAATACGCTTGCGCAGCATCGATGCACAGGCATCCTGATGGTTTTGGGTTATGCCCCACGGCGCGCGTAGCGCCGCCGGAGGAGTGAGCCCTTAGTCACTCTGTTATACGGCGCGTGGTGGCAGACGCTCCGGAACCGCTCCGATTAAAGGCAAGTGGTGTACTGCGTAACACTAGCGGTTTGAGCGGCTTTCTTTTGCCTACTTTTCTTTGCCGCTGCAAAGAAAAGTAGGTGCCGCCCCGCACAGGGGCAACGCTAATAGACCGACACGAACACAAGGAAACGCGACAATAGCAAAAGCGAAAAAGCCACCCCTTCCAATCCATCAACGCTCCGGCAACGACACAACGAACTCACTACCGAGCCCGGGGCCCGCGCTGCGCGCCTCGACGCGCCCGCCGTGATGCTCAACGAGCTGCTTCACCATCATGAGCCCGATCCCGAGTCCCCGTTTGCCTCGCGCCGTATCGCGGTGCGCCTGCACGAACATCTCGAAGACGTGCCCAAGCTGCTCCTTCGGAATCCCCGCGCCGCTGTCGCGCACCGAGATGAGCACCTGGTCGCTGCCGTCGCGGGTCACGGTCAGCCATGCCTGCGCGCCTGGTTCGCTGTATTTGGCCGCGTTATGCAACAGATTCGCGATGATCTGCGTGAGGCGCACGCTGTCGGCCGTCAGCATGACCGGCGCTTCGGGCAGCGAGACCGTGAGCGTCTGCCGGTTCTCATCGAAATACGGCCTGCACGACTCCACCGCACTGCGCACCGCATCGGCCAGCGCGGTGGGCCGCATGTCGAACTCGAGCTTGCCCTGGGCGATGCGCGAGAGGTCCAGCAGATCGTCCACGAGACGGGTCACCTGATGCACCTGCCGGTTCAGGATCTCGGCGATGCCTTCGGGCGCTGGCGCAGCCGCGTTATTGCGCAGCAAGAGTTGCGCCACGTTGCTGATCGACGCCAGCGGATTGCGCAGCTCGTGCGCGAGCGTCACGAGAAATTCGTCCTTGCGGCGATCGGTCTGGTGGGTGAGGTTCACCTGCTCCAGCGCACCGGTCATTCGCTGCGCGGCGGCTACGAACGCGCCCAGGTCGCCGAGAAAGCGCGCATCCTGAGCGTCGAATCTTTTGTCATACGTGTGCGTGGCCGCCCAGACCGCGCCCACGATCTCGCCGTCGATGGCGCAGGGCACGATCAACGCTTCGTGAATCTGCGGCTCGACGCGGCGCAGCGCCGCAAAGTAGCGCGCGGGCTCGCGAACCAGCAGGACCGTGTTGCGCTCGATGGCGGTGCCGCAAGGCGTCTCGTCGAGTCGCGCGCCGCGGCCGGCGCAGGACGCAAGCGGACCGGCAATCGCGACGAGGCGCAGAACGCTTTCCGCCTCATCTCTTCCGCCGCGTCCACCTCGTTCGCCTCTTTCCCCCCGCTCACCCTTCTCGCCCCGCTCACCCGTCATGCGCGGCTCGATCATGGTCACGCCGGCGGAATCCGCGCGGCACCGGTCCAGCGCGAGTTCGGCCACGGTTTGCGGGACGCGCCGCGCATTGACGGCCATCTGCTTTCCGAGCCCGCTCAACGCCGCGCACTCGGCTTGATAGTTACGCATTGCGATGGGCCGGCGCGAAAGGTCCTCGGTAACGAGCACTGCATCGGCGGTCACGACATCCGGGCTATCGCGGTTCATGCTGACTCCGTGCGTGAGACGGAAAAAATCGTGTGGGCAAGAGAGAGGGCCTGCAACATCAGATTCGCCGGATAAACCAGACGTGCGAGGCGTGCGCGGCGAATCAGACGCTAACGGAAGTAATGGAAGCGCGAATCAGCGCGTCGCCATCCGTAAGATACGAAACGAACTCTTCAAGCCGTGCGGGCGTGATTCCCGTGAGTTCGAGCGTCAGCGATTCTTCGATCCGCTCTCTGTCGACGTGGGCACGCCACGCCGATACCGTGACGCCGAACTTCACGACGCCACGCCAAATGGGCACCGTCTGCAGATTGCCGATGCCCGCGCATACCACGAGACAATATTTTTTCATTGTGGCGCTGTCGTGTCCGCCGCTGTCGTGTCCGCTATGGTGTCCGGTGTCCGCCGCCGGGACCCTGTCCGTTGAGCCACCTTTAAGGACAGCGTAGTTGAATCCGGAAGCAATGGATATGGGCACAGCGCCTCTCCAGCCTGTACGTATGGGACCCGTTACGGCCAGGCGCGCCACCGAAAGCCTGCGGGCGATGCGGCTTTGGCGACGAATTTACGCGTTTCCGCACCGGAGGTCGCTTTGCGGTCGGCGCGGTTCCGTGGGGCGGGTAGATTTAGTTTATCGGGCGCGGCGACGCTGGCACGCACCGATGGCGAGCGCCGCGAACGCCAGCGCAACGGCGACGCCCGCGAACGCCACATCGGCCCACAGCGGCCCGATGCGGCGGGCGAGCAGCGAGATGCACACGGCGGGCAGCGAATTCCCGCTGTAGCAGCACAGCAGCCAGGCCGCCAGCAGCTCGGCGCGCTGGCTCGCAGGCGCGATCCGGTTGGCCTCCTGCAAGCTGCCGCGAAAGCCGAGCGCCGACGCGACACCGCACAGCGCGGTCGCCACCACCAGCAGCGCGAGCGAGCCCGCCACCTGCGCCCACAGCAGCATGGCGAGACTCGGCGGCAGCAGCCACAAGCCGACGAACATGGTGACGTGCGCGGCGAAACGGGGCGCCAGCACGACAGTCAGCGCCCCCGCTGCGAAAAGCTCGGCGACCACCACCGCGCTCCAGGCCGGGCTGCTCAGATGCATATCGCGCGCGAGCAGATTGGGCAACAGCGCCGCGTAGAAGCCCAGCAGCGCGAAGGTGGCGAACGCGGTCACGGCCGGCGCGACGAACGCCGCCCTCAGCTCGCGCGGCACGCCAATGCGGGGCTTGAGCTCGCCGAGCAAGGGTGCATTCGAGGGCGCATTTGAGGGCGCATTTGAGGGCGCATTCGAGGGCGCATTCGAGGAGGTATTCGAGGGTGCATTCGAGGAGGCACGCGAGGGACCACCTGAGCGTCCATCGGAGGATTCACCTGAAAAGCGGCGCTGCATTGGATGCGCGCTTTGCGCTCGTTGCACGGTTTCGCGCGCGTGGGCCACCCATGCCGCCGTGCCGGCAAGCGTGAGCAGATAGACCGCGAACACGGTATGAAGCGGCCAGGGCGCATAGCGCGCGAGCAGCCCCGATATCAGCACGCCCGCCGCGAGGCCCGCCAGATTGACGGCGGCGGCGAGGCGGCTGGCGCCCGCCTTGTCGGCGCCCGGATGCAGCTCCGCGATCCAGGCCGTCGCGGTGGCCGCGCCCACGCCGATGCAAAGACCGCTCGCCGCGCGTGCAACGAACAACAGCGCCGGATACTCGGCGAACAGAAACAACAGCGTGCTAAGCCCCGCCATTGCGAGAACAGCGAGGCTCACGAAACGGCGCCCCGCCTGGTCGGATACGCCGCCGAAAAACAGCAACGCACCGAGGTTGCCAATCACGTAGGTCGCATACACGAGCGTGGCGGTGAGATCGGCGAGACCAAACGCGCGCTGATAAAGTGGATAGAGCGGCGTGACGAGCGTGCTGCCCGCGTAGAGCACGCCCAGCAGCACGGCCGCCGCGACGAGCGAGGCGCGGCGGTCCAGCGTCGCCGGATACTGCAAGCGCTCATGCATCGGCATCTTCCTCATCCCCCCGTCTTCCTCATCTTCCTGATAGCCCCGCCGTGGCGCGCAAGGCCTGTTCCGCCGCGCCGAGTGACCTTCGCTGCGAATGCGCCACCCCGCCCACGAGTGCGCGAACGAAGCGCGCGGCACAGCGGTTGCGCGCATCGTCGGTGAAACTCACTCCGCAGGAGGACCTCATATGCCCGAGCACAAAACGATCGAGCGTGCGCGCGCCGACAAGCGCGCAGGCAAGGCGCCCAGCACTCAGGCAGGCGAGTTCGTCAAGGAAGAAGTCGACCGGGTGCGTGCCGGCAAGCACGGCGTGCGCTCCGCGAAGCAGGCCGTGGCGATTGGCCTGTCGAAGGCCCGGCGCGCAGGCGTCGACCTGAAGCCGCCTGCCAAGGGAAAAACCAGCGAGGCAACGCGCAAGAAGGCCGCGCAGGACAGCGCTGCGGGCCAGCACAAGAAGCGCAGCAGCGCCAGCACCGAGTCGCCGGCGAAACGCGCACGCGCGAGCACCGCAGCGCTCAAGCGCGAGAGCAAGGCCGGCGCATCGGAGAAGGCGATATCGAAGCAGGCGCAAAGCGCCGCAGCGCGACGCACGCCGGCAAGCCGTTCGGCGACGGCGAAAAAGGCCGTGCAAACGAAGGGCGCCGCGGGTCGCTCGGCAGCGGCGAAGAAGGCCGTGCAGACCAAGGGCGCAACGGGCCGCTCGGCGGCGGCGAAAAAGGCGGCTCGAACGCGCGCCGCGCGAGCGCAACACGCGCACCGCCAGGCGCATTAGTTAGAGCTGTGAGCGACTGGAACGCGTCGCGGCGGCGGCGTCGCCGCATGTTCTGCGATGCCCGAAAACGGACCACTCCCGGCCGGCAAATATTGGATTGTTGACCGGCCTGCGGGTGGTATTCGTTCAGGCTGTCTTACCATTCTGAATGGTTCGCGCTGTATCGGGACGACGGTAAAATCGACGACACCACTTGGATCAATGGAGTTGAGCGCGGACAGCTTCGGCTTCATCCAATGGGCGGCGATGGGCTCTCGCTCGGTTGCATTACCCTGCCGAGCCGCGTCGATTTTCTGAGAATCCGTAACGCACTACTGCACACCACGTATGGCAACGCTTGCCCGTAGGGTTTTCAAGATCGCGCTATTTATCGGCCTGTTCCTTCTATCCGTGCGCTGTATTGGTCGGAATGGGCCGATGCCGGAGAGGGATGCACTTAGATGGTTGAGTATCGCCAATGGCCTGGGTCTGCGTGAAGCCGATGATGTTTATGTCCCGGTGATGCTGGCTATCGATTTGCTCGTGGCAGTGCTTGCCTATGTGGCGATCATGAAGCTATGGCGGTGCTGGGTTTTTCGCGTTTCCTTGTGTTCGTGTCGGTCTGCTAGCGTTGCCCCTGTGCGGGGCGGCACCTACTTTTCTTTGCAGCCGCAAAGAAAAGTAGGCAAAAGAAAGCGGCTCAAACCGCCAGTGTGACGCAGTACACCTCTTGCCGTTAATCGAAGTGGTTCCGGGGCATCCGTCACCTCGCACCTTCAAACTGAGTGACAAAGGGCCCGCACATCCCGCTGCTCGCTACGCGCGCAGCGGTCGGGTCTGCATGGGAAACCAAGGGTTCTGCCTGGGCACTCGAAGACGCATGAACAGCACCGATCAGCAGGCATCCTGATTGTTTTTGATTATGCCCCACGGCGCGCGTAGCGCCGCCGGAGGAATGAGCCCTTAGTCACTCCGTTGGATGGCGCGTGGTGGCAGACGCTCCGGAACCGCTCCGATCACGGGCAAGAGGTGGACGGCGTAACACTAGCGGTTTGAGCGGCTTTCTTTTGCCTACTTTTCTTTGCCGCTGCAAAGAAAAGTAGGTGCCGCCCCGCACAGGGGCAACGCTAATAGACCACCGCGAATACAAGGAAACGCGAAGGGAAACGCGACAAACCCAGTCCCCACGAAATACGAATAGGCCGGGTCAGCCGGCCCCCCGTTAAATCATCGGTCTTCCACGACGCGCGGCGGGCGGCAAAAAAAGGCGGCTCGAACGCGCGCCGAGCGAGCGCAACACGCGCGCCCCACCACACCTCACCGAGTATGCCGCGTGGTCTCAAACAAGAACCAGACGCGCTCCTCAGTCTGATCGATCCAGTTCTCGATGAGACTGGCCGTCGCGACATCTTCCTTTTCTTCGCATACCTGATGAAGCTCGCGCATGAACCGCACGAGCGACTCGTTGTCGCGACGCAGTTCGTCGAGCATCGCTTCGGGCTGCACGAACGCCTCGTCGTTATCGGCAATCCGCTTGAGCGACGCAATCTCGCCCACCGAGCGCAGCGTAGTTCCGCCGAGCTTGCGCACGCGCTCGCCAACGGGGTCGATCATCGCAAAGACGAGCGTGGACTGATCGTCCAGCAGCAGATGATAGTCGCGAAAATGCGGGCCGCTCACGTGCCAGTGGAAGTTCTTGGTCTTGACGAAGAGCGCGAAGACATCCGCGAGCAGCTTCGTGAGACCCGCCGACACCTCCTTGCGGGCGTCCTGCCCCAGGTCCGTCGGGGTGGTCAAGTTTGCTTCCGAACCGCTTTTGTTTCTGGATTCCGTCATAGTGCTCACTCCTTTCGACAGTCAAAGCTCGATGGCTTGCGTTGAACGTCACTAACGTCACTAACGCCGCAAAGCGCCAAACAGCAGGCTGACAATAAACAGGATGACGAAGACCAGAAACAGGATCTTGGCGATGCTCGCCGCGCCGGCTGCGATCCCGCCAAACCCGAAGATAGCCGCGATCACGGCGATGATAAAAAACACGACGGCGTAATAAAGCATTGTCGGCTCCTGAATAATGCGGTGCGCAAGCACCGAACCGGAAAAAACTGCCGCCAGGACGAATCAATCTGCGTCGCATGGCCACGTCTTCCTTTACGCAACAGTCGTGCCTTGCAATTCCGGTTCATGCCCGCGCGGCTCGCATGCATTGAATCGCGTGGCGGTGCCATAACTGGTTTCGACGCCTCGCAAATGCGCTTCAAGCATTACAGGTAATCGCTACAAACTGGGTCGGACTCGCAATGTGCGGCCCAGTACCACGCCACGTCACGATGGGTCCCGCACCTGGCGGCGCTCACCCCAGCGCGTACCCAGCAAGGCCGCTGCGAAAAGCCCCAGCAGCCCCAGCGCCACGCCGCCCTTGAGCGCCTGCGCATGGCGCTCTGTAAAGAGCGGCGCCCCGGCGCTGCGCGCTTCGCTATCGAAGCGGCCGTGCGCGTCGAAGTCGCCCGGCACTGGCGCATGGAGGTTATCGGGTGCATCGCTCGCACGCGGCTCGTCGGTCAGTTGGCCGCGATAGCCGGCGCTCGCCAGATAGCGATCGACGAGACCAGGCGCCAGCAGGTCCGCCGCGATCGCGCGCGCCGTCGACCAGCCGAGCCACAGCGTGCGCCGCCGATGCTCGGCCGCAAAGCGGATCGCACGCGCCGCCACTTCGGGCTGATAGACGGGCGCGACGGGGCGCGCGCGCTTTCCGGTGCGGTTGGCCGCCCAGTCGAATTGCGGCGTATTGATAGCGGGCAGATCGACGAGCGAGAGCTGCACGTCGAGGCCGTCGTGCAGAATTTCGGAGCGCAGCGCGTCGGTGAAGCCCCGCACCGCGAACTTCGCGCCGCAGTAGGCAGCCTGCAAGGGCACCGAGCGCGATGCGAGCGCGGACCCCACATTCACGATCGTGCCGCGATTGCGCCGGCGCATGCGCGCGAGCGCCGCCATGGTGCCGTAGACCTGGCCGAGATACGTGACCTGCGTGGCGCGCTCCACATCGCGCGCGCATAACGCCGAGACCGGCGCAAAGACCGTTGCCATTGCAACGTTCACCCAGACGCCGATCGCGCCAAGCTCGCTTTCCACCCGCGAGGCGGCGGACTCGACCGCCTGCGCGTCGGCCACGTCGGTTGGAATCGCGAGCACCCGCACGCCATAGCCGCGCAACTGCGCGGCGGCGCGTGCGAGACGCTCCGGCTCACGCGAAAGCATCGCCACGTCGTAGCCCGCGCGCGCGAATTCCTCCGCGACGGCGCGTCCCACGCCGGCACCGGCTCCTGTCACCAGGACGATCCTGTTCTGCGTTCGCTCGGTTCGCTCCATGACATGGCACTCCTGATGGTTCATGCGGAACCTCCGCAACGTCCATGCCGTGCCCGGACGGACCGCCGCTCCCGAGGATGCCCGGAGCGCTCGCGCTGTGCTCGCGCCGTGCTCGTGCTGTGCTCGTGCGTGCTCATGCTGTGCCCATGCAGATTCGTGGCACAGCTAATGCGGCCACATTGAAGATCCAATCCAGAATCACGAGGAAGCGCCATGTCCGTAAAGCACTCCACCCCGCCACTGCCCGAGCAGCAACAGCACCGCACGCCTGGCCTCACCGCGCCGATGCATCCGCAGCCCGACCACGGCGAAAAGAGCTATCGCGGCTCGAACCGCCTCGCCGGGAAAATCGCGCTCGTCACGGGTGGCGACAGCGGCATTGGCCGCGCGGTCTGCATCGCCTACGCGCGCGAAGGCGCCGACGTCGCCATCGCGTATCTCGACGAGCACGACGATGCGCAGGAAACCGCGGACTGGGTCGAGGAAGCCGGACGACGCTCGCTGCTGCTGCCTGGCGACGTGCGCGATCGCGCATGGTGCCGCGAACTCGTGCTCACCACCGTGAACACCTTTGGCAAACTGGACGTGCTGGTGAACAACGCCGCGTATCAGATGACACACGAATCGGCCGAGTCGATCAGCGACGACGAATGGGACCGCACCTTCGACACCAACATCGGCGCGATGTTTCGCATCTCGCGCGAAGCGATCGCGCACATGAAGCCAGGCGGCGCAATCATCAACACCGCGTCGATCAACGCCGACCGGCCCAAGCCGACATTGCTCGCCTATGCGGCCACGAAGGGTGCGATCCAGAATTTCACGGGCGGGCTCGCGCAACTCGTGGCCGAGCGCGGCATACGCGTGAACTGCGTGGCGCCCGGACCGATCTGGACACCGCTGATTCCCTCCACGATGCCACCCGAGCACGTGCGCGAGTTCGGCCAGGCCACGCCGATGAAACGACCCGGCCAGCCCGCCGAACTCGCCGGCGCCTATGTGCTGCTTGCCTCATGCGAAGGCAGCTACATCTCCGGCGCAACGCTCGCCGTGACCGGCGGCACACCGCTCATCTGAGAACGCCTTCGCAGATGCCCGCCACCGAACACCCAGCAATTTCCGGAACCCGCCATGACGACCATTGACACCTTGAAGGTATCGAACGTATCGAACGTATCGAACGCCTTGAACCCATCCCTCCATTTACCGCCGACGGACCCGGTGGACGACCCAGAACGCACGCCTCCGCCCCCGCCGCCGCGACCGGACGACGAACCGCCACCGCTGCCCGAAGGCGACCCGCCGTCGAAGGCGCCACCGGAACGAGCTGAATGCGCATCTATGTAGTCCTTACATGTCACGCTTGAAATGGAGCGGGGGGGCAACCGACAGAACAGGCACCCCAACGGTTTAATTAGTTATGCCCTACGGCGCGCGAAGCGCCGCCGGATGAAAGAGCCCTTTGTCACTGAGTTGTGTGGCGCGAGGAGACGGATGCCCCGGAACCACTTCGATAACGGGCAAGAGGTGGACGGCGTCACACTAGCGGTTTGAGCCGCTTTCTTTTGCCTACTTTTCTTTGCGGCTGCAAAGAAAAGTAGGTGCTGCCCCGCACAGGGGCGACGCTAATAGACCGACACGAAAACAGGAAAACCAGAAAACCAGAAACCCAGCAAAAACAAAAAACCCAGGCCACTTCAAACCACCTGATGCCACTCCCTCATAACCACAAGCTTGCCATGCAGATGCCCCTTCTCCATCCGCTCAAAAGCGCCCCCTACATCCCCAAAATTAAACCGCTCGGCAACCTCGACCTTGATCGCCCCCTGATCAAACAGCGCAACAATATGCTCGAGCTGCGCCCCATCCGGGCGCGCGGTATAGCGCGCAGCAAACGCGCCATGAGAATCGGCTTCAATCTGCGACGGCTCATCGAGCGCGGAAACCATCGCGCCGCCGTGCTTGAGCACGCCCCACGAACGCGCCTGAACCGCGCCACCCACGAGATCGAGAACGAGATCGACCTCGCCCGCGAGATCCTCGAAGCCGTCGTGCCGGTAATCGATTGCTTCGCTGGCCCCTAGCGCGCGCAATGCATCGTGGGTGGGCGCGGAAGCCGTCACGATCACATGCGCGCCACAGTGGCGCGCGAACTGCACGGCGAAGCGTCCGACACCCCCGCTCGCGCCGTGAATCAGCACCCGCTGGCCGCGCTCGAGCTTGCCGTAGTCGAACAGCCCCTGCCACGCCGTGAGCGCGGCCAGCGGGATGGCTGCCGCCGTATCGACGGCGCCCGCGCGCGGCGCGTTGGCGAGCGCGCTTGCGCTGACGCTCACATAATCGGCGAGAGCGCCCGGGCCCTGGCCCACGAACGCGCAGACGCGCGTGCCCGGCTCCCACCCCGCCGCGCGCCGCGTGCCTTGCGCGATGACTCCAGCGACGTCGCGCCCTAGCGTGAACGGCAAATCGTGCTGCGCGACGGCCGGGTAGAGCCCATGCAACGTCTTCAGATCGACGGGGTTGAGCGCGGCGGCCTGCACTTCGACAAGCACCTCGTCGCCGTATAGCAGCGGAACGGACGTGCTCTCGCAATTCAGCGCGTCGAGCCCGCCGAACCGCGTGGCGCGCCACGCGCGCATCGTTTCGGGTAACGCCTGTTGTACCGGTTGCATGGTTGCTCCTCCATACGTGCGGATATCGGCCAACGCGCGTCGTGCGCGCGTCTCACTGCGCATTCGCAAAAGCCACGCCCGTTCACCGGGAATCGTGCCGCCATTCCTCTGAAGCGCATTCCTGCGTTCATGTCTCGCGCACGATTGCGTTCGCGGTTACGCCCGCGGTCGGGTTCGCGGTTACGTCCACGGTTACGTTCATTCGGCGCCGCCAGGCCCGCGCGTTGCTGAAATCCGGCTGCAACGCCTGGCGCCCTCGCCCACGCTATCCGGAGGCTGCCGGCCCGGGCGCTTTGCGTCCACTCACCGCTCAATTGAGGAGCACATCATGGCCATGCATCCCGATTCCCCGCAAACCGGCGCTCGCATCGTCGGCAAAGGCAGCGAAACCGCGGCCGGCCCCGGCCCCTATGTCATGGCGGCAAGCACGCTGGACGGCGACCGCGTATTCAGTTCGGATAACCAGGAAATCGGCAAGATCAAGGAGATCATGCTGGAGGTCGCGAGCGGACGCATCGTCTACGCCGTCATGTCGAGCGGCGGGTTTCTCGGTATCGGCGACAAGCTGCTCGCGCTGCCCTGGTCGGCGCTCACGCTCGACACCACCCACAAATGCTTCGTGCTGAACGTGGCCGCTGAGCGGGTCAAGAACGCACCGGGCTTCGACAAGGATCACTGGCCCGCAATGGCCGATCTCGAGTGGGGCACGGCCGTGCACGAGTACTACGGCACGCCTGGGTACTGGGAAAACGGTCTGCTCGCCAAACGCGGCGAGGACGTGCCGCCCGAATCGCCCGAATCGCCGGGATCGCCGGGATCGCCGGGATCGCCGGGATCGGTCGAACGCGGCGACCGCGAGCTCTGACGCGCGGCACGCAGCTTGCTGCGGGCACGGCACGGCGCGCGTTGCCGCGCTGAGCACGCCGGAACGTGAGGTGCCGACGAGGGCTTGCCCGTTTTTTCGGACGACGCATGGGGGCAAGCGCACCGACTCACCCGGACCGGTCACGGCATGCCACTGCACGTCACGACGGGTCACTGCATGTCACGACAGGCCACGACAGGAGAACGCGCCATGTCACAAGCGACTCGCGTCGCCACCGGGATGGTCAGCGTCGCGGCCGGCGCGGTGCTCGCGTTCTGGACCACGCGCAATCTGCGCCACGCCCGGCACGCCGACGCGCCGGGCAAGCACGTGGCCGCCGCGCGCGCGTTCAATTACGGCTCCGCCCTGCTCGCGCTTTCGACCCTCGCCGATAGCACGATGGAACACTACCGGGGCGGCTTCGAGAATCGTGCGATGTATGTCGCGCCCACCGTCGCGTTCGCCTCGCTTGGCGCGGCGCTGCACGGCGGCGCGGATCAGCGCGCGTACTCGCACCATCTGCGCCACGCCATCCAGATCGGCAGTGCAGCCACCGGCACGGCGGGCACCGCGTTCCATCTCTACAACGTCACGAAGCGCCCCGGCGCGCTGAGCTGGCACAACCTCTTTTACGCCGCGCCGCTGGGCGCGCCCTTCGCACTGCTGCTCTCCGGGGTGCTGGGCAGCGTCGCCGAGCAGTTGCGCGACCAGCCGGAGCACGACCCGCGGCTCTTCGGCATGCCGGCCGGCAAGGCGCTCGCACTGGTGGCCGGGGTGGGCCTGTTCGGCACGGCGGCAGAAGCCGCGTTGCTGCATTTTCGCGGTGCCTACCAGCATCCGGCGATGTACGCGCCGGTCACGATCGCGCCCGTGGGCGGCGCGCTGCTGATGCACGCCGCCCTCGCGCCGCCGCGGCACGCCGCGCGGGCGAGCGCGTTCGCGCGCGCGTGGCTGCGCATCACGACTGCGCTCGGCTTTGCGGGCGCGGGCTTTCATGCGCAAGGCGTGGCGCGCGCGCAAGGCGGCTGGCGCAACTGGTCGCAGAATCTCTTCGCCGGGCCGCCGCTGCCCGCACCGCCGTCGTTCAGTGCGCTGGCGCTCGCCGGCCTCGCCGCGCTGCGCATGCGGGAGACCGAACGATGAGCAAAGCGCCGCGCTACCCCGGCTACGATGTCCTCGCCAAACGCGACACGCCTTCTTGGGACGCACCCACGCGCGCCGTGATCGACGCGCGCCTTGGCACGCCCCACGCGCCACGCCATCTCGACGCAGCGCGCTGGCAAACGCTGCTGGCGCTTTGCGCGTGCGTCATCCCGCAGCACGGCGAACCGGGAAACGGCGCCGCACTCAACGGCGTGTCGGCTCATGCCGCTCAGGCCACCAGTGCCGACCGAGCCACCAGTGCCACCAGTGCCGCTCATGCCGACCATGCCACTCACGCCACCCATGCCGCCGATGCCACCCATGCCGCTCATGCCGACCATGCCGACCATGCCGCTCATGCCGACCATGCCGCTCATGCCGACCATGCCGCTCACGCCGCTCACGCCGCTCACGCCGCCGGCACGGTAATCCCCGAAAGCGCCGCACCCGCCGTCCCGCTCGCGGCGCTGCTAGACGGCAAATTGCTCGCGGACCGCCGCGACGGCTTTCGCGACGCGCGCCTGCCGCCATTGCGCGAAGCATGGGAAACGGGGCTCGCCGCGCTCGACGCCGAAAGCGAAGCCGCGTTCGGCGAACCATTTCATCGCCTCGGTACGGAGGACCGCCACGCGCTGATCGCCCACATGCAGCGCGGCGAGCTGCGCTGCGCAGCGTGGCGTGGCATGCCCTCCAGCGTGTTCTTCGCCAAACGCGTGCTGCATGACCTGAGCGCCGCGTACTGGTCGCATCCCGCGGCCTGGAGCGAACTCGGCTTTGGCGGACCCGCGAATCCGCGCGGCTATGTGCGCCTTTACTTCAACCGGCGCGACCCCTGGGAGGCCGTGGAAGCGCCCGGAACGAAGGACAACGACCCAGCCGACGACGCCAGCGCCTACGAAGCCGTGCGCAGGGAGAACCAGCGTGTGCGCTGACGCGCGCGAAGCGCCGCGCGGCAGACACGGCCGCGCACCCGACGTGTTCCGGCGCGGCGGCTGGATGCCGATGCGCGAATACTCGCCCGACGACGCGGTCGATTTCGCCATCGTCGGCACCGGCGCGGGCGGCGCGACGCTCGCGTGCCGGCTGGCCGAAGTGGGCTTTCGCGTGGTGGCCTTCGACGCGGGCGCGTGGTGGCGCCCGCTCGAGGAATTCGCCTCCGACGAGACCGACCAGGCCAAGCTCTACTGGACCGACGAACGCCTCTGCGACGGCGAAAATCCCCTGCAACTCGGCAGCAACAACAGCGGCAAGGCGGTGGGCGGCAGCACGGTGCACTTCGCGATGGTGTCCCTGCGCTTTCGGCCCGAGTGGTTCCAGGCACGCACGCGGCTCGGCTACGGCGCGGACTGGCCACTCGACTGGCGCGAGATGTGGCGCTACTACACCGAAGTCGAGCGGGCGTTGGGCATCGCGGGGCCGGTACGCTACCCGTGGGGCCCGAAGCGCCCGCGCTACCCCTACCGCGCGCACGAAATCAACGCGGCGGGCCTCGTGCTCGCGCGCGGCTGCGAAGCGCTCGGCATACCGTGGTCGCCCACGCCGCTCGCCACGCTCTCCGCGCCGCGCGGCGACGCGCACCAGTGCGTCTATCGCGGCTTTTGCGTCACCGGCTGCTCGACGAACGCCAAGCAGAGCGCGCTGGTCACGTGGATACCGCGCGCCGTGCGCGCCGGCGCCGAGATCCGCGACCTCGCGATGGTCGGCCGCATCGAAACGGATGCAAAAGGCCGCGCGAGCGGCGTGCATTTTC
This sequence comes from Paraburkholderia tagetis, assembly GCF_022213065.1. GTDB lineage: Bacteria > Pseudomonadota > Gammaproteobacteria > Burkholderiales > Burkholderiaceae > Paraburkholderia > Paraburkholderia tagetis. The sequence continues at coordinate 1,276 of NZ_JAKLJA010000015.1, read as the reverse complement.
ATCGCGAGGGGCGCTGGCAATTCCAGCGCGCGCGTAACGTGGTGGTGGCGGGCTACGCCATCGAAACGCCGCGCCTCTTGCTGCTCTCCGCGAATTCGCGCTATCCCGATGGGCTCGCGAACAGTTCCGGGCTCGTCGGCAAGAACCTGATGGTGCAGGCCAACCAGGCCGCGTGGGGCACGATGGACGACGAGATCCGCTGGTACAAGGGCCCGCCCTCGCTCGCGCTCACGGAGCACTGGAATTACGAGGACAAAGGCAAGGATTTTCACGGCGGCTACTGCTACATGAGCCAGGGGCCGCTGCCGCTCGTGTGGGCCGTGACGCAGACGAGCCGCGGCCTCTGGGGCGACGCGCTGATGGACGAGATGCGCCTGTACAACCATCAGGCCGGCCTGAAGGTCGTGGGCGAAACCCTGCCGCAGGAGCGCAACCGCGTCACGCTGGCCGAGGAGAAGGACGCGCTCGGGCTGCCCATCGCGCGCGTGACATGGTCGATGTGCGATAACGACCGGCGGCTCGTGCGTCACGCGCTCGATTACATGAGCCGCGCGCTCGACGCGGCGGGCGCGCACGACATCTGGACCCAGGACGACGACACCTGCCACCTGAACGGCACCGCGCGCATGGGCAGCGATGCGCGCACGAGCGTGGTGAACGCTGATTGCCGCAGTTGGGACATTCCGAATTTGTGGATCTGCGATGGGTCTGTGTTTCCCACCGTGGGCGGCGTGAATCCGTCGCTCACGATTCAGGCGGTTGCCTGCCGCACGGCGGACCGGATCGGCGTGCTTGCGGCGCGGGGGGAGTTGTAACGGGTCGGTGGGTGGCGCGCTGTAACGCGCGCAGGCACGAGTCATGCGTGAATGAAGGTGTTTCTCAACGGAGAATCATCATGCCTCTCACCAAGGGAAAAACACGCGAAGCCATTTCGAAGAACGTCAAGACGGAAATGAAGCAGGGAAAATCGCAGAAGCAGGCGGTTGCGATCGCTTTGAATCAGGCCCGTAAGTCGGGCGCCAAAATTCCGAAGAAACAATCGAAGTAGGGATTGTGGTTTTGTTGTGGGCTTTTTCGCGTTTCCGTCGCGGGCTTTTTCGCGTTTCCGTCGCGGGCTTTTTCGCGTTTCCTTGTATTCGCGTCGGTCTATTAGCGTTGCCCCTGTGCGGGGCGGCACCTACTTTTCTTTGCAGCCGCAAAGAAAAGTAGGCAAAAGAAAGCGGCTCACACCGCCAGTGTGACGCAGTACACCTCTTGCCGTTAAGCGAAGTGGTTC
>NZ_JAKLJA010000014.1:1338-164567 GCF_022213065.1 Paraburkholderia tagetis | reverse complement strand
TGGGTACTCGCAGCGGCGCTGAAGCGTCCGCCCTCAACAACGAACATTGACCATGATCGAAAGGTCGCCTAACCTATGCCGCACCCGCCGTCCCAACCTTCAACTGCCAATGGGACATTGCCTTCTGCCCTCGGCGTTATCACAACCGCATCGGGGATGGTCACGCCGAGCATTTTTGCGATATTGGAAACGTATGGACGCGTGCGACCGGGCAGTTGCTGTCGTGCATTCGCGACCTTACTTTCACCGCAGGTTGCAATCAGATAGTCGTACACGCGCCGGTCGCGGTCGTTCGCGAGAATGACATCTGTATCGACGGTGCTGGACGCGTCCATGGCCCATCTCCGGACAGCGGTTAATAACCGTATTAACTGTAGAGCGAAAATCAGCAGAAAAAATATATTTTTCAATGACTTATGCTATATTTTTTTCAGCCCCTCCCCCGGACCCCCACCCGGTTTCGGGCATGCTTGCCCTCAACCTAAAAACAGCTCGGCTCCCTGCGGTCGCCTTCGAAAAGCTTAGATATAGATGCACGTAAACCCTACCCAGTCACAAAGTGCTCTAAATCGATTGACTACATACGTGTTCGATTGGGCCTGGGCCGACGCCTACAAGCGCAACGGCCTCGAGTACTACCCGAAGCTGCTGTGCGCGGTGCCGTTTACGCCCGTGCAGGGCACGCGCCTGATCGCCGCCGATGAAACCGCGCGCCGCCATCTGGCCGCCACGCTGGTCGCGTTCGCCGAGCAGGCCGATGTCTCGTCGCTGCACGTGCTCTTTCCCACCGCCGAGGACGCGACCATGCTCACCGACCTCGGCATGATGCAGCGCGAAGGCGTGCAGTTTCACTGGCTCAACGACGGCTACCGCGACTTCGACGACTTTCTCTCGACGCTCGAGCAAAAGAAGCGCAAGAACATCCGTGCCGAGCGCCGCAAGGTGCGCGACGCGGGCGTGACGCACCGGCGCATTCGCGGCGAGGACATCCGCGACGAACACTGGCGCTTCTTCAGCCGCTGCTACCGGCAGACCTATCGCGAGCACTTTTCGTCGCCGTATCTGAATCTCGACTTCTTCCGCGCGATTGGCGAGGCGATGCCCGAGAACCTGATGCTCGTGATCGCCGAATACGAGGGCAAGCCAATCGCGAGCTCGCTCGTCGTCTACCAGCGCGACGAGAGTGGCGGCACGCTCTATGGCCGCTATTGGGGCGCGCTCGAACACGTGCCCTGCCTGCACTTCGAGACCGCGTACTATCAGCCGCTCGAGTTCTGCATCGAGGAGAAGCTCGCCGTGTTCGAAGGCGGCGCGCAGGGCGAACACAAGATGGCGCGCGGCTTCCTGCCCACCGTCACGCGCTCGGCGCACTGGCTCGCGCATCCCGCCTTCGCCGATGCCGTCGCCCACTTTCTTCAAAGCGAGACGAACCAGATTCATGCCTACGTTCATGAGCTGAACGAGCACAATCCGTTTCGCGCATAAGCCGGGTGCCACCCCCATCACCGTTCAAACGATCATCGCGTCTCCCAACATGCCGTGGTTCCTCTACCTGCTCGAATGCGCCGATGGCAGCGTCTACACGGGCATCGCCGTCGACGTTCAAGCGCGCTTCGCGCAGCACGCGAACGGCACCGGCGCGCGCTATACGCGCTCGCGCAAGCCGGTGCGCGTGCTCGCGCAATTCGAGCTTGCCGACCGCGCGAGCGCCCTGCGCGCCGAATACCGGGTCAAGCGCCTCGCGCCGCGCGAAAAGCGCGCGCTCGCAGCGGGCGAGCGCACGCTGGAATCGGTGCTGCCCGCGCCACCCGCACTGCCCGTGCTGCCCGACAGCGCAGAACCGGAAGCCGAGGGCCTGAGCTGAGGCGTGTCCGCGTGTCCATTTCCGGCGCTTGCTTAAGCGTCCGTTTTTAAGCGTCCGTCTGACCTCCCGCTTGAGCGCCGGCACGAACGCCGGTCCCGCCCAGGCCTAAAGCCCCTTCCCGCCTCCGCCGTTATCCTGGCGATGCAGCGTGGCTTCGCGCAAGGCCGCATCGCAGCCGCCGACATCGACGGCATGATCTGGGGCTATCGCACGCTCAAGAACACGGAGCTGACCGACCTCTACAACCGAGGCGAATTCGAGGCCGGCTTTGATCTCGGGCCATCGTCCGCTACAAAAAACGCGGGCGAAAAAAAAGCGCCCCTTGCGGAGCGCCTTGCCGGCAAACCCGGGCTTTCCGGTCTTGCGGCCAGCCTCGCTTGCTTCTTGATTACTTCTTGAAGTTCGCGACGCCGTCGGTGATTTCCTTGTGGGCGGCTTCGATGCCAACCCAACCGTCGACCTTGACCCACTTGCCCTTTTCGAGCGCCTTGTAGTTCTCGAAGAAGTGCTTGATCTGGTCCATCAGGTACGCGGGCACGTCTTCGAGCGACTTGATGTTGGCCGTCATCGGGCAAACTTTGTCGTGCGGCACGGCGATCAGCTTGGCGTCGACGCCCGACTCATCGGTCATCTGCAGCATGCCGAGTGCGCGCGAGCGCACGACGGAGCCGGCCAGCAGCGGGAACGGCGTGATCACGAGCACGTCGACGGGGTCGCCGTCGCCCGAAAGCGTCTGCGGGATGAAGCCGTAGTTCACCGGATAGCGCATGCCCGTGCCGACGAAGCGGTCGACCACGAGCAGGCCCAGGTCCTTGTCGGCTTCGTACTTGACCGGATCGCTTTGCGCCGGAATCTCGATGATCACGTTGAAGTCTTGCGGCAGATCCTTGCCGGCGGGGACATTTGCGAAGCTCATGAGCGTTCTCTGTTGAAAAGGAAAAAGCGACGGTTGCGTGCGCGGGACGCGGCGTGCGGCGCGGATGAGGTCGAACACGGCCAGACACGATCAAACCAGGCCATGCAAGCCAAAACGCGCACTGCGCTCCGGCGCGCAACCGGACGTTGGGAGTTGGCGCTCATTATAGCCAATCGGCTGCGGCGTCTGACGGTTTGGCCCAGGGCTTTCCCGCACGCGGATGAAGCGCCCGCTGAATTCGCGCGCGTGATGGCCGCGATTGGCGCGATAATGGCCCAGCCGGCGCCGCCCCAACGCAACACACACACGGGGCAGGACACATCGCGGAGCACCCACCCGCGCCCCAAGCCGGCGGCATTGCCCGTTTTGCATTTCCCTTCCCTCGTTTCACCCCTTTACGAGGCGCATGCATGGAAGAAGCGAAGCACTTCATCGGCGGCACGTGGCACTCGCCCGCCAGCGGCGAGACCTTCGCCGCAATCGATCCCTCCACCGGCCAGCCTTTCGCACAGCTCGCACGCGGCAATGCCGCCGACATCGACGCAGCCGTCACCGCCGCGCGCGATGCCTATGAAGGCACCTGGGGCGCACTCAGCGCCGCCGAGCGCGGACGCCTGCTGTTCAAGCTCTCCGGCCTCGTGGCCCAGCATCAGGAAGCACTCGCGCAGCTCGAAGCGCGCGACACCGGCAAGCCGCTCAAGCAGGCGCGCTCCGACGCCGCCGCGCTCGCGCGCTACTTCGAGTTCTACGCTGGCGCCGCCGACAAGCTGCACGGCGAGACCCTGCCCTACCAGGCGGGCTACACGGTGCTCACGGTGCGCGAGCCGCACGGCGTGACGGGCCACATCGTGCCGTGGAACTACCCGATGCAGATCTTCGGGCGCAGCGTGGGCGCGGCGCTCGCGGCCGGCAACGCGTGCGTCGTGAAGCCCGCCGAGGACGCCTGCGTCTCGCTGCTCGAAGTGGCGGCGCTCGCGCACGAAGCCGGCCTGCCCGCCGGCGCGCTGAACATCGTCACGGGCCTCGGCCACGAGGCGGGCGCGGCACTCGGCGCGCACCCGGGCATCGACCACATCTCGTTCACGGGCTCGCCGCAAACCGGCAAGCTCGTCGCGCAGACGGCCGCCGGCAACCACGTGCCCGTCACGCTGGAGCTTGGCGGGAAGTCGCCACAGATCGTCTTCGCCGATGCCGACTTCGACGCGGCGTTGCCCGTGCTCGTCGCCGCCATCGTGCAGAACGCGGGGCAAACCTGCTCGGCGGGCAGCCGCGTGCTGATCGAGCGCGCCGCCTATGAGCCGCTGCTGGAGCGGCTCGCGGCGGCGTTCACGGCGCTGCGCGTCGGGCCCGCGAGCGCCAATCTCGACTGCGGGCCGCTCATCAGCGAGAAGCAGCGGCGGCGCGTGCGCGATTTCCTCGACGAAGCCCAGCGCGACGGCATTGCCACAGCCGCACGCGGCAAGCTCGAAGCCGATGCGCCCACGGGCGGCTTCTACGAAGCGCCGGCGCTATTGCGCGACGTGCCGCCGCAAAGCCGGCTCGCGCAAGAGGAGGTGTTCGGCCCCGTGCTCGCGGCCATGCCCTTCAACGACGAAAACGAGGCGGTCGCGCTCGCCAACGGCACGCCCTACGGGCTCGTGGCAGGCATATGGACGCGCGACGGCGCGCGCCAGATGCGCATGGCGCGGCGCGTGCGCGCGGGCCAGGTGTTCGTGAACAACTATGGCGCGGGCGGCGGCGTCGAGTTGCCGTTCGGCGGCACGCGCATGTCCGGCTACGGACGCGAAAAAGGCTTCGAGGCGCTCTACGGCTTCACGGTGCTGAAGACCATTGCGCTGCGGCACGGCTAACGCGGTTTCTCATTGCAACAACCTGCATCGATAAAGCACACGGAGACATCATGCGACTCAAAGGCAAGACGGCTGTCGTGACGGGCGCCGGCTCGGGCTTCGGCGAAGGCATCGCGAAGACTTACGCGCGCGAAGGCGCGAACGTCGTCGTCAACGACCTGAACGGCGACGCGGCGCAACGCGTGGCGAGCGAGATCGCGCTCGCGGGCGGCAAGGCCATCGCGGTTACGGGCGACATCACGCGCGAAGCCGACTGGCACGCGCTGCGCGAAGCCGCTGTCGAGGACTTCGGCAGCGTGCAGATCGTCGTCAACAACGCGGGCACCACGCATCGCAACAAGCCCGTGCTCGAAGTGAGCGAAGCCGAATTCGACCGCGTCTACGCGGTCAACGTGAAGGGCCTCTACTGGAGCGTGCGGGCGTTCGTGCCGCACTTTCGCGAGCACGGCGGCGGCGCGTTCGTCAACATCGCCTCCACGGCGGGCATCCGGCCGCGCCCGGGACTCGTCTGGTACAACGGCAGCAAGGGCGCGATGATCGTGGCGAGCAAGGCGCTCGCCGCCGAGCTCGGCCCCGACCAGATTCGCGTGAACTGCGTGAATCCGGTGATCGGCGACACGGGTCTCACCGCCGAATTCATGGGCGTGCCCGACACGCCCGAGAACCGCCAGCGCTTCATCGCGGGCATTCCGCTCGGACGCTTCTCCACGCCGCAGGACGTGGCGAACGCGTGCCTCTATCTCGCCTCCGACGAAGCCGCCTTCATCACCGGCACCTGCATCGAAGTGGACGGCGGGCGCTGCGTATAGTCCTGCCTGCATTTAGTCCTGCTATTGTTCGCGCCAACACACTCTGACGCGCACCCGGCGCACGCCCGGGTGCGCCGCAACAACGCCCTAAGTGGTTGACTTATCGGTATTTTCCCCGATCCATGTCTATGGAGACACCATGGCCAGTCCAGCAAATCACCTGCCGCATGCGGACGCGGGCGCTTCGCCCTCCGCCTTCGAAGAAGCCACCTACCGCAAGGTCGCGTGGCGCCTCATCCCGCTTCTGATGCTCTGCTACGTGGTCGCATATCTGGACCGCGTCAATGTGGGCTTCGCCAAGCTGCAAATGAGCACGGCGCTCAATCTCTCGGATGCGGTCTACGGCTTCGGCGCCGGCATTTTCTTCATCGGCTATTTTTTGTTCGAAGTGCCAAGCAATGTGATCCTGCATCGCGTGGGCGCGCGGGTGTGGATCGCGCGCATCATGGTCACGTGGGGCCTCGTCTCCATCCTGACGATGTTCGTGACCACGCCCACCATGTTCTACGTGATGCGCTTTTTGCTCGGCCTGTGCGAGGCCGGCTTCTTCCCGGGCATCATCCTCTACCTCACCTACTGGTATCCGGCGCACCGGCGCGGGCGCATGACCACCTGGTTCATGACGGCCATCGCGCTTTCGGGCGTGATCGGCGGGCCGATCTCGGGCTGGATCCTCAAGTCCTTCGACGGCGCGAATGGCTGGCAGGGCTGGCAGTGGCTGTTCCTGCTCGAAGGGCTGCCTTCGGTGATCGTCGGCGTGCTGGTGTTCTTCGTGCTCGACGACCGCATCAGCAAAGCGAAGTGGCTCACCAGCGACGAGCGCGCGCTGCTCGAGCGCAACATCGCCGCCGAGGACGCCACCAAGGAAGACCTTCCGCTTGCCAAAGTGCTCACGAGCCCGCGCGTGCTCGTGATGAGCTTCACCTACTTCTCGTTCGTGATGGGCCTCTACGGCGTGAGCTTCTGGCTGCCCACCATCATCAAGGCGACGGGCGTGAAGGACGCGCTCATGATCGGCCTGCTTGCGGCGATTCCGTTCGCGGCAGCAGTGGTCGGCATGGTGCTCGCCGCCAAGAGCGCCGACCGCACGCGCGAGCGCCGCTGGCACATCGCGATTCCGGCCGTGATCGGCGCGATCGGCCTCGTGCTCTCGGTCACGTGGGCGCACAACACCACGCTCGCGATGACGGCGCTCACGATCGCCACCGTCGGCATTCTCACCACGCTGCCGTTGTTCTGGAGCCTGCCCACGGCCTGGCTCGCGGGCACGGGCGCGGCGGCGGGCATCGCGCTCATCAACTCGATCGGCAATCTCGCCGGCTTCCTGAGCCCCTATGCGGTGGGCTGGCTCAAGCAGGTCACGGCCGCGAACGACTCGGGCATGTACATGCTCGCGGCGTTCATGATCCTTGGCGGCGTGCTCGCGCTGTGCGCGCCCAAAAAACTGGTGAACCGCTAGGGCATGGCTGGCGCCTGAGCGGCCGGTCAAGCCGCACGCCAAAACGCAAAACGGCCGCTCGAAAGCGGCCGTTTTGCGTTGATGCTGGTGATAGCGGTGATGCGCCGTGCAGCTTGCAACGCGCGTTGAAAATACGCCTTAAACGACGTTCATCGCCAGCGCGCTCTCGCGATAGTGCGTGGCGGCCTTGCCGGCATCGCCGAGCTCCTCGTGCAGACGCGCGAGCGCGCGGTGCGAGCGGATCTTGAGCGGCTCGTTGTCGCTCGCGTTCGCGGACTTGAGCGCCGCCTCCAGGAACGACTGCGCCTTGCCCCAGAGCTGCTGCTTCAGGCACAGGCGACCCAGCGCGAACAGCAGGTCGGCGTCCTCGGGACGCTCCTTGCGCCACGCCTCGGCCTTCTGGATGAGCGGCAGCGCGTCATTGCCGGACGCCGTGGCGCCCACCGTGTCCGGATAGCGGCGCAAGAGGCGCGCGTCCCAGTTCTGCGCGAGCGCTTCCTCGACGATCTTGCGCGCCTCGTTCGGGCGGTCGAGCGCGATCAGCAGCTCGGCGGCACAGTCGGCAAGACGCGGCGAATGACGCTCGACGGGCGTGAGCGCGTGCCAGAGCTCGAGCAAGGCATCCGCGTTATGACGACGGTCGCGCAGCAGGTTCTCCGCCGCGAGCTGACGCAGGCGCACCGCCACGGCCGGATGCAGCGCCTCGCGCTTTTCCAGCGTCTTCACGAGCTTGAGCACTTCGCTCCAGTTTTTGAGCTGCTGCTGCGCGCGCAGCGCAATTTGCTGCGCGTGAATGCGGCGGCCGCCCTGCGAGCGCATTTCGGTGAGCGCGGCGAGCGCGCCGTCCGCATCGCGGCCATCGGCGCGCATGTCGGCGGTGGCCATGAGGCGCGCTTCCTGAAGGTCGGGGTCGTCCACCTGCGTGAGCCAGTCGTCGCGGCGCGCGTACTCGTGCAGACGATGCGCGGCGTTCGCGGCGATCAGGCCCGCAGCGCCCTTGTTCTTCTCGTCGACGAGCGAATCGCGCGCGGCCTTTTCGGCGCGCGAGAAACGGCCCGCGTAGAGATTGCCCACGGCGTCGCGCAGCGCCGAATTCGCCTTTTCCGTGCGCATGCGCGCGCGGTAGGCGGCGACGCGGCGCGGCATCGTCACGATGTTGCGCACGAAGCGCAGGATCGCGTAGAGCAGCAGGAACGCCACGACGATGCCCACCACGAAGAGGTTGAGCGAGACGTCCACGCGATACGGCGGGTAGACGAGCAGCACCTGCCCCGCGTCGAAGCGGCCCACGGTGGCGAGCGCGACGGCAACCGCGAAGAGGATCGCCAGCCAGATAAGTCCACGGATCGCCATGTGTTATCCCCGGCTCCGGTATTGCTGGAGCGCCTTCAGGCTCGTGTCGAGCGTGGGCAGCGTGACCGCGCCCGAACCGGCGCCCACCTGCTTGAGCAGGTCGCGCACGTTCTGCGTTTCCTTCGACGCGCCGTCGAAATAGCGCGAAAGCGCCGTATCGGCGGCGGCGAGGTCGGACTTGAGCGTGGGCTCGTTGCGCGACAGCAGCGACAGGCGCGCGGAGAGCAGGCGCAGCTTCAGGTTCTCGCGCACGAAATAGCCCTGGTCGGGCGAGGTGAGCATGGCGTCGGCGTTATCGATGCGGCGCACCTGCACGAGGCTCGCGATCTGCTTGCCGACACCGGAGACGAAGGTGTCGAGCCACGCCCGCCAGCGCGGCTCGCCGGTCGCGGCGGCCGTTTTCGCGACGTCCACGGGCTCGGCGGCCTCCGGCTTGGTGTGCGCGACGATCGCCTCGCCGGCGAGCGGCAGCGTGTCGACCGCGGCGAGCGCGGTGTCGAGCTTGATCGCGAGGCCCGGGAGGTCGGTGGACGGCGCGGCCTTGAGCTTGTCGACGTCCTGCGCGATGGCCTTGCGCACGGCGAGCGCTTGCGGGCTGTCCGAGGCGGCAAGGCGCGTGTCCGCGCTTTGCAGCGCGAAGAGCGCGAGTTGCGTGTTGCCGGTGAGCTGAAGCTGCTCGCTCGCGCTCGCGAGCATCTGGCCGACCTCGGCGAGCGTCCAGTCGTCGCGGTTCTTCGCGAGATCGGCGTATTGCTGCGCGAGCGCCTGCTGCGAGGTCTGCGCATCGGCGATCTTGCCTTCGAGCAGCGCCATCTGCTTGTCGACCTGCTGTGCGCTTGCCACGGCCTGATCGGCGCGCGCGCGCAGCGCGGCGCTCTGCTGCTCGGCGGCCTGCTGGCGCTGCACGAGCGCCGCGTCCATGCGGTCGAGCTTGCGGTTGATGGCATAGCCGCCCGCCCCCGCGCCCGCCGCGACGAGCACCACGACGAGCCAGAGGATCGCCGTGCCCGCGCCGCCGCGCCGTGCGTTCGCAGGCTGTGTATATGACGTGGAGGGCGCGGATGAATAAGCGGAAGCGGCGGATGCCGGACGCGCACTCGCGGCGGCCGGCTGCGTGCCCTGGCTGCCGCTGCTACCTTGAGATGCGGTAGATGCGGCGCCCCGATTGGGAACGTGGCTGGAATCGTTCGAATCAGTCATGCGTGATTGTGCCGGCGGCGAGGCCGGGGTGTTCTGAACCGGTTGAGCTGCCTGTGCCCCGCGAGGAGGCGCAGCTGAATGCGCTACGGAAGAAACCGAGGATGCCGCAAGGGATGCCGCGAGGCCCAGCAGTGTTTCGACGATGCGCTCGTCGCCCGCGCCGGACACCGTAATCCTATCAAAACCCAATCCGCGCGCCGTCTCGCCGATGCGCCCATGAGGCGCGACGAGCGGCGCGTGGCGCAGCTCGACGATCTCGCCCGCCGTGAGATGCTCGCGCGCAAGCTCATCGAGATTGCGCACGCCTTCGGAACTGGTCACGAGCCAGGCGTGCGGCGCGCCTTCGAGCAGCGCGTGCACCGTCTCCCAGACGCCGATGGGCGGCTCGGGCACGACACGGCGGTAGGCCGCGACCGCCTCGACCTCGGCGCCCGCTTCGCGCAGGCGGTCGGCGAGCCATTCGCGGCCGCCGTCGCCGCGCACGATCAGCACGCGCTTGCCCATGAAGGCATTCGCGCCGAACGTTTTTTCGAGCGCGGCGTAGAGCGATTCGGAGTCGAAGCGCGCGGGTTCTTCGTCGGCGGTGCCCGTCGGGCTGATTACACGATGCGCAGGCGCCGCGACGCCGTGGCGCGCGAGCGCGGCCACGCTTGCGGGCCCGACCACGGCGACGGGCAGCGCATGCGGCCAGATCGACGAAATCGAGCCGTAGCACGCGAACGCGCGGTCGACGGCGTTGGGCGAGACGAACACCACCAGCGCATAGCGGTCGAGCGCGCCGAGCGCTTCGCGCAACGGTGCGTCGTCGCGCACGGGTTCGATCGTGATGAGCGGGAATTCAAACGTGCGCAGACCGCGCGCCTGGAGTTGAGCGGCGAGCGTCTGCGACTGACCGGCCGGACGGGTAATGACGACCGTGAACGGCTCGGACGCGCGCGAAATGTGGCCGGAAGCGGAACCCGAGGCGGAGCCCGAAACGTGCCCCCCAGCGGCGCGGCCCGATGGCGTGCCGCCCGCGCTCGTGCCGTGATCGGTCGGCCCGCCCCATTCGTCGGGCTGCGCGGGAGCCTTCACGCCGCCGCGACGCGGCTGCCACGGGGCCGTCATCGCGCGCCCGTCTCGTCTGGCGCGCCAGCGCCCGAGTCACCTGAATCACCTGAATCACCTGCATCGTCCGGACCGCCCGCGCCGTTCTTGCCGGCCGGCGGCGCGTTCGGCGCGCGCGCCTCGTCGGCGCTTGTCTCGGAAAGCGCGCGCACGATCTCGAGCGCGCCCTGGGCGATCAGCGCGTCCGCGACCTGGCGGCCCAGCGCGACGGCGTCTGCGACCGTGGCCGGCGCCGCGTCGCCCTCGGCGGCAAGCACGCGGCTCGCGTCGGGCATGGCGATCGTGCCGCGCAGCGCGAGCCGGCCGTCGTGCCACTGCGCGTAAGCGGCGAGCGGCACCGAGCAACTGCCGCCCAGCGCGCGCGACACCATGCGCTCGGCCTCCACGGCCTTTGCGGTGGCGTCGTCGTGCAGCGGCGCGAGCCACGCGGCCATATCGGCGCGGTCGGCGCGGATCTCGATGCCAAGCGCGCCCTGCCCCGCCGCCGGCAGGCTGTCCGCCGGCTCCAGCAGCGCGCGGATGCGCGCGCCGAGACCAAGGCGCTTCAACCCCGCCGCCGCGAGAATGATGGCCGCGTAGTCGCCGCGGTCGAGCTTGCCGAGGCGCGTGTCGAGGTTGCCGCGCAGCGGCTTCACGTCGAGATGCGGATAGCGCGCCCGGATCATCGACTCGCGGCGCAGACTGGAGGTGCCCACGACGCTGCCCGGCGGCAGCGCCGCGAGCGAGTCGTAGTCGTTGGAGACGAAGGCGTCGCGCGGGTCCTCGCGCTCCATGATGGCCGTGAGCGCGAAGCCCTCGGGCAGTTCCATGGGCACGTCCTTGAGGGAATGCACGGCCAGATCGGCGCAGCCTTCGGCCAGCGCCTGTTCCAGCTCCTTGACGAACAGACCCTTACCGCCGACTTTCGAAAGCGTGCGGTCGAGAATTTGATCGCCACGTGTCGTCATTCCGACAATTTTCACGTCGCAGGATGGATATAATTTGTGCAGCGCAGCTTGCACATGCTCCGCCTGCCACATCGCAAGGCGGCTCTCCCGCGAAGCGATCACAAGGGTGCGGGGCGTGGGCGCGGATAACGTCTCGGAATTCATGGCAAGCACATCGAATGACGGGTTCGAAAAAACAACATCGGATAACAGGCAATGTTAGCACGCGCCCCTTTTTCGGCTTGCCCCTCGGGCGCCGATAGGGCCCACGAAGCCCTCTGGTGAGCGTGTGCGGTGGCAAGGAAGAGACCCGGTTCGGCGCATCGCGCCCGAACCCGAGCCGCGTGCGCGGCCTCAACTCCCCCAGCGTCCCCAATATTCCCCGGCAAAACCGGCCCTGTCCGATTCGTCCGCTCGTTGTCTCATAATGTGCGCGCGAAGGTGTTCGCAACGCAGGTACGGCACGCACAGGATGGCACGTCCATCGCTTCCAGGTTGCACCCCGTTGTGCCTCGTTGTACCCCGGTTTTACCCCTGACGTACCCCGACCGTGGCTCGCGCCGCGGCCATGCAGTTGGCAGTTCCCGATCAACTTGTCCGTCTCCTGGCTAGTCCTGAGGAAAACATCGTGAAGTCTTCCGGATCGGCGCGCGCAGAGCGCCGCAACAACGCATCGCAACCCGCCTCTTCCACGGCCGCCGAAACGGTCGCCCCGTCGTCCGCCAAAAAAGCCAAGGCAACGACCACCGTGAAAGCCTCGACCAAAACGACGAAGGCCACGAAAGCGGCAGAAGCGACGAAGACCACGAAGGCAACGAAAGCCACTAAAGCCACGAAGGCCGCCAAGCCCACCAAGGTCGCCAAGGCCACCGAGTCCGCGAAAAGCCCCAAGGCCGTGCAAGCCGCCACGAAGCCCGCAAAGCCCGCAGCCGCCGCGCGCAACGGCAACGGCCGCGCGCGCGACGACAAAGACCAGCCGCTGTTCGAAGATATTCGCTATCTCGGCCGGCTGCTTGGCGAGGTGCTGCGCGAGCAGGAAGGCGACGCCGTGTTCGACGTGGTGGAGACGATTCGCCAGACGGCCGTGCGTTTTCGCCGTGAAGAGGACAACACCGCCGCGCTCGCGCTGGAAAAGCAGCTTCGCGCTCTGTCGCCCGAGCAGACCGTGAGCGTCGTGCGCGCGTTCAGCTATTTCTCGCACCTCGCGAACATCGCCGAGGACCGCCACCGCAACCGCCGCCGCCGCATCCACGACCTCGCGGGCTCGGCGCCGCAGGCGGGCACCATCGCGCATTCGCTCGAGCGCCTCGCGCAAGCGGGCGCGGCCGCCACGCCCGTGCTCCAGCAGTTCTTCAACGATGCGCTGATCGTGCCTGTGCTCACCGCGCACCCCACGGAAGTGCAGCGCAAGAGCACGCTCGATTCGCAGCACGACGTCGCACGGCTGCTGGCCGAACGCGACCAGCCGCTCACGCAGCGCGAGCGCGAGCAAAACGAAGCGCTGTTGCGCGCGCGCGTGACCTCGCTCTGGCAAACGCGCATGCTGCGCGACTCGCGCCTGACCGTGGGCGACGAAATCGAGAACGCGCTTTCGTACTACCACACGACCTTCCTCACCGAGATCCCGGCGCTGTATGGCGAGATCGAGACGTCGCTGAAGGAGCACGGCGTCGACGCGCGCCTGCCCGCGTTCTTCCAGATGGGTAGCTGGATCGGCGGCGACCGCGACGGCAACCCGAACGTCACCGCCTCCACGCTCGAAGAAGCGAGCGAGCGCCAGGCACAGGTGATCCTGCAGCACTACCTCGAAGAAGTGCACAAGCTCGGCGCGGAGCTGTCCGTGTCGAACCTGCTCGCCGGCGCGAGCGACGCGCTCAAGGCGCTCGCCGAGGCCTCGCCCGACCAGTCGCCGCACCGCGTGGACGAGCCGTACCGCCGCGCGCTGATCGGCGTCTATACGCGCCTCGCGGCAAGCGCGCGCGTGCGTCTGGGCGAAGGCGTGGTGGCCGTGCGCAGCGCGGGCCGCAACGCCCAGCCGGTGCGCGCAACGCCCTACGCCGATGCGTCCGAGTTCTCGCGCGACCTGCATGTCCTGATGGATTCGCTCGCCGAGCATCACGGCGCCTCGCTCGCAACGACGCGTCTCGCGCCGCTCATGCGTGCCGTCGATGTGTTCGGCTTCCATCTCGCGTCGATCGACCTGCGCCAGAGCTCGGACATCCACGAAGCCGTGATCGCCGAACTGCTCTCGCGCGCAGGCGCCGTGGCCGACTACGCGGTGCTCAGCGAGGAAGAAAAGCAGACCGTGCTGCGCACGCAACTCGCCGACGCCCGCCCGCTGCGCTCGCCCTACCTCGACTACTCGGAGCTCGTGAAGAGCGAACTCGGCGTGCTGGAGATGGCACGCGTGACGCGCGAGAAGTTCGGCGCGCGCGCGGTGCGCAACTACATCATCTCGCACACCGAAACGGTTTCCGACCTGCTCGAAGTTATGCTGCTGCAAAAGGAAACGGGCCTCATGAGCGGACGTCTCGGCCACGCGGAAGATCCCGCGAAGGCCGCGCTGATGGTGATCCCGCTGTTCGAGACGATCCCCGACCTGCGCAACGCCACGCACATCATGCGTGACCTGCTCGCGCTGCCGGGCATCGACGGCATTGTCGAGCATTGGGGCAACGAGCAGGAAATCATGCTCGGCTACTCGGACAGCAACAAGGACGGCGGCTTCCTCACCTCGAACTGGGAGCTCTACCGCTCCGAGCTCGCGCTCGTCGCGCTTTTCAAGGAGCGCGGCATCACGCTGCGCCTGTTCCATGGCCGCGGGGGCACGGTGGGCCGCGGAGGCGGCCCGACCTACAACGCAATCCTCTCGCAGCCGCCGGGCACGGTCGAAGGCCAGATCCGCCTCACCGAGCAGGGCGAAGTCATCGCTTCGAAGTTCGGCAATCCGCAGATCGGCCGCCGCAACCTGGAAACGGTGATCGCCGCGACGCTCGAAGCCACGCTGCTGCCGATGGGCAAAGCCGCGGACAACTCGCCCGATCAGCTCCCGGTGTTCGAAGAGACCATGCAGAAGCTCTCCGATGCGGCGATGGCGGCGTACCGCTCGCTCGTCTACGAGACGCCCGGATTCACCGACTACTTCTTCGCCTCGACGCCGATCACCGAAATCGCCGAGCTCAACATCGGCAGCCGGCCCGCCTCGCGCAAGCTACAGGACCCGAAGAACCGCAAGATCGACGACCTGCGCGCGATTCCCTGGGGCTTCTCGTGGGGCCAATGCCGCCTGCTGCTCACGGGCTGGTACGGCTTTGGCGGCGCGGTGGCCGCGTATCTCGACGAAGCGGGCAACGACGCGGAACGCACGCGCCGTCTCGCGCTCTTCAAGAAGATGTACAAGACCTGGCCGTTCTTCGCGAACCTGCTCTCGAACATGGACATGACGCTCGCGAAGACCGACCTCGCGGTGGCGTCGCGCTATGCGCAGCTTGTCGCCGACAAGAAGCTGCGCAAGCACGTGTTCGATCGCATCGTCGCGGAGTGGGAGCGCACGACCAGGGTGCTCGATGAGATCACGGGTACGAGCGGCCGTCTCGCGGACAACCCGCTGCTCGCGCGTTCGATCAAGAACCGTTTCCCGTACCTCGATCCGCTCAATCACTTGCAAGTCGAGCTGATCAAGCGCTATCGCGCCGGCGACCCGAGCCCGCGCGTGCGGCGCGGCATTCATCTGACGATCAACGGGATCGCGGCGGGGCTGCGCAATACGGGTTGATGAATCACGGGTTGATGAATCGCCTGGCTTGAGCGTCCGCGCTCATGAAAACGGCGTCATGCCCTTCGCGGGCATGACGCCGTTTTTTTATATGTGGGCCGCGCTAATACCCCTGAGAACTGTTCGAATTGACGAATCAGGGCCTCGACTCGAAATCGTTCGATCCAGTGCCGACAGCATTCAACGTCTTTGACCACCGACAAATCGCTAGTGAAGCACTCCAACCTATCGTGGCAATTCACCCAACGATGGAGACTTCAATATGGCGATTTCGCATGCTCATTCTCATCGCCCCACGAAAGCACGCAAGCGCGGCTGGACAGAAAAACACGCCAGCGTGGTACCGATCTATGTCCAAAGCGCGCTGCGCGACGCCATGCGCGCCGAAAACATTTCGGAGGCAGATTTCAATGATCTGCTCTGGATCATGGCGCAGGAATCTGCGGGCGTAGTCGATGCCCGAAATGGAGCATCTACCGCACGTGGCCTGTTTCAGTTATTGGCGGCTCAGTACAACTTGAACCCTCGCGGTGCGGCCTCATTCGGCAATGCACGGGAAGAGTGTCAAGGTGGTATCCGGTATATTTACGGCCGATATCATTCGGCACGCGCGGCAAAAGCTTTCTGGAAAACCCATCACTGGTATTGACTCATGCGCCCGGAAACAAAACTGCTCGCCATGCTCGCCTTGTCCGCAGTAGTGGGCGTCAGCCATGCACAGCGCTCGCCAACGTTTGAGGATTGTCCTGCGAAGGTTCAAATGAGGCGTGGAACTCCGCACATGACGTTTGCCGACGCACGCATGCGACAGTATCGGACCGCCATTCGCGATGCGGCAAAAGGGCCGATCAATTTCGCGGGTCGCTACGTCCTTGCGTCATGGGGCTGCGGGGCTGGCTGTGTCATGGCCGCGGCTATAGATACCCAATCCGGCCGCGTTACATCACTACCGTTCTCGGTCTCCGACTGGCCTCTGGACGTAACCGAGCCACTTTCGTACCGCGCAAATAGTTGTCTACTAATTGTGCACGGAAGCCGCAACGAAAGCCCCGAACATGGGACGTATTACTACGCTTTCGACGGCAAGGTGTTCACACTCCGCGCATCGGAAATCAATCGCTAACGCGTACCAGCGCATACGAGACGCGTCCACAGCCCCCACACACGAAAAAACGGCGTCATGCCCTTCGCGGGCATGACGCCGTTTTTTATTACATCGACCACCTGGCGAACTTTAGTCACGCCGCGTCGCCTCGATCATGAGGGCATCGAGCTTGAACGAGCCATCGCTTTGGATATCGAAGTACTGACGCACTTCATCGGGCGCACGCTCCCACATCGAGCGGATTGCCGTGACGCGCTCGGGCGGCGTGCGCATGCGCGCGACCCACGAATCGAACTCGAGCGCGATGCGCCAGCGCTCCGTCACCTTTGCGTCGAAGCCCGCGCGATCGAGCATCGCAAGCCATTCGTCGGCGCGATAGTCGCGAATATGCGACGCGTCGCGCAACAACTCGATCGCCTGGATATGCGTGTCGTAAAGCGGATCGTCGATACCGGCGATGTCGATGAATTTCAGCCGCCCGCCGGGCTTGAGCACGCGATGCGCCTCGGCGAGCGCGCGCGGCACGTCGCGCCAGTGGTGCGCGCTCATGCGGCTCACCGCCCAGTTGAAGGTGGCGTCGGCGAACGGCAGCGCCTCGGCGGCGCCCTGCTGCGTGCGGATGGTCGCGAGGCCCCGCTCTTTCGCGGCGGCCTCGACCGTGGCGAGCATCTGCGGAGCAATGTCGTAGGCCACGACTTCGCGCACGTGCGGCGCCACCGCGAAACTCGCATGCCCCGCGCCGCAGCCCATATCCAGCACCACGGCATTGCCGCAGGTGGCCGCGAACGTCGCGGCGAGATTCTCCAGATCCGCGCCGCTCGCGTGGACCTGGCTCGTGAGGTAGGCGGCGGCGGTCGAGCCGAATGCGTCGGCAACCTGATCGTGATGCTTCATCGCTTGCTCCTTGTGTGAACGGCCTGCCTAGTGCCACGGACGACCAGTGTGTCGCGCGGCACCGGCGCTTTTTCTGCTTTTTCTTCGTTGAGCGCGGGGCACAGGGACGTAACGACTTAACGACGTAATGACGTAACGGCCCCGCGTCAGCCGTTACAATAGAGGCCGTTTTGTACCAGTACAAGTTAAGCGATTATTCTGGTATCGCCAGCACCTGCCCCACGCAATATGAGCCTCGACACCCCCGCCGCAGGAACGCCGGCCGCCGGATCCGGCGCCTCCAAAACGCTCGAAGCGACGCCCGCCCGCGCGCTGGGCGAATTCATCCGCGCCCATCGCGAGCGGCTCTCGCCACAGGAGGTCGGCTTGCCGCCCGGCCCGCGCCGCCGCACGCCCGGCCTGCGCCGCGAGGAAGTCGCTCAGTTGTGCGCCGTGAGCCCCACCTGGTACACGTGGATCGAGCAGGGCCGGCCCGTCTCGGCTTCGGCGGACGCGCTCGCGCGCATCGCCGTCGCGCTGCGCCTCTCGCGCGCCGAGCGCGCCTATCTGTTCGAACTGGCCGCCCAGCGCGATCCCGCCGAACCCGATCCGGCCAGCGCCGCGGACGCGCCCGCCACACTCCTGCAAACCGTGCAACTCGTGGACGCCCCCGCCTACGTGCTCGACCGCCAGTGGACCGCGCTCGCCTGGAACGCCCATGCGGCGGACCTGTTCACGGGCTGGCTCGACGCGGATCACGACCGCAACCTGCTGCGCTTCACCTTCACCCAGCCGCTCGGGCGCGAGTTGATCGTCGGCTGGGAGACGCGCGCGCGGCGCCTCGCCGCCGAATTCCGCGCCGATTCGATCCGCCACCTGAACGACGCGCCCACGCGCGCGCTGATCGATTCGCTTCTTGCTGCGAGCGACGAGTTCGCGCGCTTCTGGGGCTCGCAGGACGTGTTCGAGCGCGAAGGCGGCCGGCGCGAGTTCAATCACCCGCGCCACGGCCACGTCGCCTATGACCAGATCACACTCAAGCCCGCGCACCGCGAAGATCTGAAGCTGGTCGTGCTGGTGCGGCTCTGAGCGCTGCGGCGCCAGCACCGGCGCCCCACTCCGCCGATGGTAAAATCGGCTTCTTCCCGCCGTGCGCCGCATTCTCGCGAGGCCGCGCGGCCCGCGCTTTTTCACGCTCATCATCGCTCGTTCACGCCCATCACCATGACGTCCCAACTGCACAAAAAAGGCGAAGCCTGGTCGGCTCGCTTCTCCGAGCCCATGTCGGAGCTGGTCAAACGCTATACGTCGTCGGTCTTCTTCGACAAGCGCCTCGCGCTCGTCGATATCGAGGGCTCGCTCGCGCACGCGTCGATGCTGGCTGCGCAGAAGATCATCTCCGCCGACGACCTCGCCGCCATCCAGGGCGGCATGGCGAAAATCAAGGGCGAGATCGAGCGCGGCGAATTCGAGTGGCTGCTCGATCTCGAAGACGTGCACCTGAACATCGAGGCGCGCCTGACCGCCCTGATCGGCGACGCGGGCAAGCGCCTGCACACGGGCCGCTCGCGCAACGACCAGGTCGCGACCGACATCCGCCTGTGGCTGCGCGGCGAGATCGACCGCATCGGCGGCCTGCTCGGCGACCTGCGCGGCGCGCTGCTCGATCTGGCCGAGCAACACTCGGGCACGATCATGCCCGGCTTCACGCACCTGCAAGTCGCGCAGCCAGTCACCTTCGGTCACCACCTGCTCGCTTACGTGGAAATGTTCTCGCGCGACGCCGAGCGCATGGCCGACTGCCGCAAGCGCGTGAACCGCCTGCCGCTGGGCGCGGCGGCGCTCGCGGGTACGAGCTTTTCCGTAGACCGCTTCGCCGTGGCGAAGACGCTGGGCTTCGACGGCATCTGCGCGAACTCGCTCGACGCCGTCTCCGACCGCGACTTCGCGATCGAATTCACGGCGGCCTCCGCGCTCGTGATGACGCACGTCTCGCGCTTCTCGGAAGAGTTGGTGCTGTGGATGAGCCCGCGCGTGGGCTTCATCGATCTGGCCGACCGCTTCTGCACGGGCTCGTCGATCATGCCGCAGAAGAAGAACCCGGACGTGCCCGAGCTCGCGCGCGGCAAGACCGGCCGCGTGAACGGCCATCTGATGGCGCTCCTCACGCTGATGAAGGGCCAGCCGCTCGCGTACAACAAGGACAACCAGGAAGACAAGGAGCCGCTGTTCGACACCGTCGATACGGTTGCCGACACGCTGCGCATCTTCGCGGAGATGGTCGCGGGCATCACGGTGAAGGAACAGGCGATGCGCGCGGCCGCGCTGCAAGGCTTCTCGACGGCCACCGACCTCGCCGACTACCTCGTGAAAAAGGGCCTGCCGTTCCGCGACGCGCACGAAGCCGTGGCGCACGCGGTGCGCATCTGCGTGGACCGCAATTGCGATCTCGCGGACCTCACGCTCGACGAGATGCGCCGCGAGCTGCCGGCCGTTTCGCATCTGCTGGCCGAGGACGTGTTCGAAGTGCTGACGCTCGAAGGCTCGGTCTCGGCGCGCAACCATGCGGGCGGCACCGCGCCGGAGCAGGTGCGCGCGGCCATCGCGGCGGCGCGCGCGGCGCTCAAGTAAGCACGGCGGGCTCGTCACGAGCCATCGCCCAGCCATGAAGCGCCGGGCAAACGGGCGCGCGGCGAACACCGCCGCGCGCCCGTTTTTTATTTGCTCGTTCACATGCATGCGTGCGCATGCGTCCCAAGCTCGCGCACTGTGCACAATGCAAATCGGTCGAAGTGTACGCCCGGTTTTCGCACCCCACGCCTATCATGGCGCTTGAGACTGGTTTTGCCCGCCCATCCACGACTCGCCTACCCCGATGATCGTCCGCCCACGCCTCCACTGGTTCCGCATGCTGCTCGCGTGGCACGGCTCCGTGCTGCCGCAGCTCCTGTCGCGCCTCATGCTCGTGCTGGCCATTTCGATCGTCGCGGTCGCCGCGCACGACCACATCCTCAAGCTCACGGTCAACATGAGCACCGTGCCGTTCTCGCTCATCGGCATCGCGCTCGCGGTGTTTCTCGGCTTTCGCAACAGCGCGAGCTACGACCGCTACTGGGAAGGCCGCAAGCTATGGGGGCAAATGCTCAACGAGACGCGCTCCCTCGTGCGCGAGTCGCTCACGCTCGTACAAAGCGACGATCCACGGGCACACGTGCGTCCGTTCGCCGAACTGCTCTGCGCGCTGCCGCACGCGCTGCGCCACCAGTTGCGCCACACCGACCCGCGCGCGGACCTCGAAGCGCGCCTGCCGCGCGATGTCGTGGAGCGTGCGATGGCCTCGCGCTACCGCCCCATGACGCTGCTGCAATGCGCCTCCGAATGGCTGCGCAACGAAGTGCGCGCGGGCCACGTCGACGGCTACGCGGTGCTCGCCTTCGAGCGCAATTTCAACGGACTCTCGGATGTGATCGGCGGCTGCGAGCGCATCGTCTCCACGCCGCTGCCGTTCGCCTACACGGTGATGATTCACCGCACCGTGTACTTCTTCTGCGCGCTCTTGCCGTTCGGCCTCGTCGACAGCATCGGCGCGCTCACGCCGATCTTCGCGGTGTTCGTGGCCTACGCGTTCATGGCGCACGAAGCCATCGCCTCGCAGCTCGAAGACCCGTTCGGCACCGATGAAAACGACCTCGCGCTCAACGCGATGTCGGAGAGCATCGAGGCCGCGCTGCACGACCTGCTGGGCGACCCCACCACGCCTGCGGCGCGCGAGCCGGAGCAGTTCATCTTCGACTGAAAAGAAACAGGCGCTCGGGCGTGTGCCCGAGCGCCTGCTTTCCGATCATGCGGCAGCGCGAATGATCACCGGTTATTGACCGTCTCCGACAAACGCTTGAGCGTCGCGAGCCGTGCCCCGAGCAGGTCGAGGCGCGTGCGCTCGTCGATGAGCGGCGTGGTCGCGTCGCGATACGCGCGCCACGCGCTTTGCGCGCGCGAGAGCGCGGGCCGCGTATGCGCCGGCATGCGCGCATACAGCCTGCGGTAATAGCGATTCAAGTCGTAGCTCACGTGCTCGCAGCGCGCATCGGCGCTACAGGCGCGCACGCGCGGCGGCGCGTCGTCGGCGGCCGCCCCGACCTGGCCGCGCAGCGCAAGCGCACGCTCGCGCACCGGCTGCAGGCGCATGTCCGCTTCATAGAGCTGATAGGTCGAGCCACTCGTGGTCGCAAAGGCCGCGCCGAGCATCGTGTCCTCGGCATCGCGCCACGCCGCCCATTTTGTCTGGCTCAGGCGCCAGCGCTTTTGCTGCGCGGGCGGCAGCTTCGCGATCAATTGCGTGAGCGCCGCGTCGGCGGCACCACGCCACGCGGTGCGCGCCTCGTCCATGCACTGGATCTGGCCCGCCGTCGAGGAGCGGTCGGCGCGCGCGAGACACGTGCGCATGCCCGCGTCGATCGGGTCGGCGGCCGCCACCTCGGCATGCGCCGCCGGCGCCATACCAAGGGTCGCCGCCAACGCCATCCCAAGAGTCGCCGCCGTTGCCAGCGCCGTCACGAAAGAACGCAGAATCCGCACCGTCATGCCGCCCGCCCTCAAGCGCGCACGCAATCCACGAAGTACTCGATGCGGCCGTTGATGGTCTCGCCCACGAGTCCGTGGATGTCGGTGTGAAAGCCCGGGAAGCGCTCGTTGAATTCGCGCGCGAACTTCAGGTAGTTCACGATCGTCTTGTTGAAGCGCTCGCCCGGAATCAAGAGCGGAATGCCCGGCGGATACGGCGTGAGCAGGATCGACGTGACGCGGCCTTCGAGTTCGTCGATGGCCACGCGGTCGATCTCGCGGTGCGCGAGCTTCGCGAACGCATCGGACGGCTTCATCGCCGGCTCCATGTCCGAGAGGTACATCTCGGTCGTGAGGCGCGCGATGTCGTTGGCGCGATAGACGCTGTGGATCTGCTGGCACAGGTCGCGCAGGCCCACGCGCTCGTACATCGGATGCTGCGCGACGAATTCGGGCAGCACGCGCCAGAGCGGCTGGTTGTTGTCGTAGTCGTCCTTGAACTGCTGGAGCTCCGTGACCATCGAGTTCCAGCGGCCCTTGGTGATGCCGATCGTGAACATGATGAAGAACGAGTACAGGCCCGTCTTCTCCACGATGATGCCGTGCTCGGCCAGGTACTTCGTGACGATGGCCGCCGGAATGCCGGTCTCGCCGAAGTCGCCTTCCACGTCCAGACCCGGCGTGACGATGGTCGCCTTGATCGGGTCGAGCATGTTGAAGTTTTCGGCGAGCGCGCCGAAGCCGTGCCAGCGATCGTTCGGACGCAGCATCCAGTCGTCGCGCGAGCCGATGCCTTCCTCGGCCAGATCGTCCGGGCCCCAGACCTTGAAGAACCAGTCGTCGCCGTATTCGGCGTCCACCTTGCGCATGGCGCGGCGGAAGTCGAGCGCCTCGGCAATCGACTCTTCCACCAGCGCCGGGCCGCCCGGCGCTTCCATCATCGCGGCGGCCACGTCGCACGACGCGATGATCGCGTACTGCGGGCTCGTGGACGTGTGCATCAGATAGGCTTCGTTGAAGCGGTGACGGTCGAACACGCTGTCCTCCGAGTCCTGCACGACGATCTGCGATGCCTGCGAAATACCGGCGAGCAGCTTGTGCGTCGAGTGCGTCGCGAACACCAGTGCCTTGGTGCGCGGACGGCCCGCGCCAATCGCGTGCATGTCCTGGTAGAACGAATGGAACTCGGCGTGCGGCAGCCAGGCTTCGTCGAAGTGCAGCGTATCGAGCATGTCGCCGAGCAGGTCCTTGATCATCTCGACGTTGTAGACCACGCCGTCATAGGTGCTCTGCGTGATCGTGAGGATGCGCGGCTTCGCCTTCGGGTTCTTCGCGAGCGCCTCGCGCGCGAACGGATTCGCCTCGATCTTCTTGCGGATGTTCTCGGGCTTGAACTCGTCGCGCGGAATCGGGCCGATGATGCCGAAGTTGTTGCGCGTGGGGGTGAGGAACACGGGGATCGCGCCCGTCATCGTGATCGCATGCAGGATCGACTTGTGGCAGTTGCGGTCCACGAGAACGATGTCGCCCGGCGCCACGGTGGCGTGCCAGACGATCTTGTTCGAGGTCGAGGTGCCGTTGGTGACGAAGAACACGTGGTCGGCGCTGAAGATGCGTGCCGCGTTGCGCTCCGATGCCGCCACGGGACCCGTGTGGTCGAGCAGCTGGCCGAGCTCGTCGACGGCGTTGCAGACGTCCGCGCGCAGCATGTTCTCGCCGAAGAACTGGTGGAACATCTGGCCGAGCGGGTTCTTCAGGAACGCGACGCCGCCCGAGTGGCCCGGGCAGTGCCACGAGTACGAGCCTTCGTCGGCGTACTTCACCAGCTCCTTGAAGAACGGCGGCGCGAGCGCGTCCAGATACACCCGCGCCTCGCGGATGATGTGGCGCGCGACGAACTCCGGCGTGTCCTCGAACATGTGGATGAAGCCATGCAGTTCGCGCAGGACGTCGTTGGGCAGGTGGCGCGAGGTGCGCGTCTCGCCGTACAGGAAGATGGGGATGTCCGCGTTGCGCTTGCGCACCGCTTCCACGAACGCGCGCAGCGCGATGATCGCGGGTGCGTGCTCGGGCGCTTCGCCGTCGCCGTTGCTTTCCACGTAGGGCAACAGCTCGTCGTCGTCGATCGAGAGGATGAAGCAGGCCGCGCGGCTCGATTGCTGCGCGAACGACGTGAGGTCGCCGTAGCTCGTCAGCCCGAGGACTTCCGCGCCCTCTTTCTCGATGGCTTCGGCGAGTGCCCGGATGCCGGAACCCGAGATGTTCTCGGAGCGAAAGTCTTCGTCAATGATGACGACGGGAAAACGAAACTTCATGGGCGAATTCTCCAAAAGAAACGACCGCTGCATGTAACGCGCAGCGGTCCCCGTATAGCGTATGTCCAGTGGGTTGTGTGCGCTCGAACGTCAGGTCTTGGGCAGCGTGACGCCGTGCTGGCCTTGATACTTGCCGCCGCGATCCGCGTAAGACACTTCGCAGACCTCGTCGCTCTCGAAGAAGAGCACTTGGGCCACACCTTCGTTCGCGTAGATTTTGGCAGGCAAAGGTGTCGTATTCGAGAACTCGAGCGTCACATAGCCTTCCCACTCGGGTTCGAACGGCGTGACGTTCACGATGATCCCGCAGCGCGCATAGGTGGACTTGCCCAGACACACGGTCAGGACATTGCGCGGAATGCGGAAGTACTCGACCGTGCGCGCGAGCGCGAACGAATTCGGCGGGATGATGCAGACGTCGCCCTTGAAGTCCACGAACGATTTTTCGTCGAAGTTCTTCGGGTCGACGATCGTCGAATTGATGTTCGTGAAGATCTTGAATTCGTCGGCGCAGCGAATGTCGTAGCCGTAGCTCGAGGTGCCGTAGCTCACGATCTTGCGGCCGTCTTCGGACATGCGGACCTGGTCGCGCACGAACGGCTCGATCATGTTCTGCTCTTCGGCCATGCGCCGGATCCACTTGTCGGATTTGATTGCCATGTTGCGCTACGGTCCAGTAAAAACGGGGAACGAAAAAAAGATATTGCGGGATAGAGCCGCAAACGGCCCACGGATGGCCCGCAGACGGCCCACGGACGCGCCTCGCGCACCCTGCCGTCCCGCCTTGGGGCGGGCTGCCGCCATACGAAAGGCGCCTATTTTACGCGATGTGGATCGGCGTGCCTGGAAGTGCACCGCTACCGTGTCACCACGAGCGTCACTGCGCCTTGATCACGCCGCAGGCGAGCGCCGGGCCAGTGCCGCGCGCGGGATACGCGTAGGGGTCGATGGGGTCGCGATGCACGAGCACCGAGCGTTGCAGCACCGAGCGCACGCCGTCGAGCGAGACGTCCGGCGCCACGATGAAGCCAATGGCGACGCCGTTGGAATCCGCATGGATATTGCCGAGGTCGCCCTCCACGCGCACACCCGGTTTGAGGCGATCGGCCGCGGGCGCGAAGACGGCGCCGGCGCTCGAGGCGTCGGCGGCGTTGCAGTCGCCGCGATCGTGGACCTGCACCGCATGGTCGCTGTCCGGCGACAGGCCCATGAGGTTGTAGCTCACCTGCACGCCGTCCGAGCGCTCGACAAACGAGACGGTGCCCCGCACCTGGTTGCCGACAGTAGGCAGAGCCTGCGCGAGCGCGCGCTTGTCCTGCCGGCCCATGAAGCTCGTACAGCCGGCCAGCAGCATGCAGGCGACCAAGGCCAGCACGGCTGCGCGGCCCGTGAGTCTGTGGTCTGCCCTGTCGATTCCTTTGCCCATGCAATCCTCATGTCCGCGTGCGGCCGCCCCTGCGGCCGCCGATCCGGACCCTTGAATGTCACATGATACCGCGCGGATGGCCTCGCGCGCGCCCGGCGTGAGCGCCGCCTCGCACGCCGCAAGCCTTGTGCAGCAAGGCTGAACGAGGCATGCGGCTGGTGCGCCGCGCAGCCGCGGCTCAAACGGGGACAGTTTGCCTGCTTGAGCCACGCCAAAAGCGCCGCTCAGGTGTTCTGCACGACGATGGTCGGGAACTTCGAGCTCATGTCGCGCGCGCGCTCCGCGATCTGGACCGCGATGCGGCGGGCAATCGCCTTATACGTCGCCGCCACGGCGCCATCCGGATCGGCCACTACGGTCGGATGGCCCGAGTCGGCCTGCTCGCGAATTCCGATGTCGAGCGGCAGGCTGCCGAGCACCTCCACGCCGTACTCCCTGGCCATGCGCTCGCCGCCGCCCGCGCCGAAGATGTGCTCGGCGTGACCGCAGTTCGAGCAGACATGAACGGCCATGTTCTCGACGATGCCGAGGATGGGAATACCCACCTTCTCGAACATCTTGAGACCCTTCTTCGCGTCGAGCAGCGCGATATCCTGCGGCGTCGTCACGATCACGGCGCCGGTGACCGGCACCTTCTGCGAGAGCGTGAGCTGGATGTCGCCCGTGCCCGGCGGCATGTCCACCACGAGGTAGTCAAGCTCGCGCCAGTTGGTCTGGCGCAGCAACTGCTCGAGCGCTGACGTAGCCATCGGGCCGCGCCAGACCATCGGGTTGTCCTGCTCGATCAGGAAGCCGATCGAGTTGGCCTGCACGCCATGCCCTTCGAGCGGGTCCATCGACTGGCCGTCCGGCGATTGCGGGCGGCCCTCGATCCCAAGCATCATCGGCAGCGACGGGCCATAGATGTCCGCGTCGAGCACGCCGACCGAGGCGCCTTCGGCCGCCAGCGCGAGCGCGAGGTTCACGGCAGTCGTGCTCTTGCCCACGCCGCCCTTGCCCGAGGCCACGGCAACGATATTCTTCACGTTCGGCAACAGCTTCACGCCGCGCTGCACGGTGTGCGCGGCAACTTCATGGCGCACCGCGACCCGGCTCGACTTGACGCCGGGCACCGCGGCGAGCGCGCCTTCGACGTGCGCGCGAACCGCGTCGTACTGGCTCTTCGCCGGATAGCCGAGCACGATCTCGACGCCCACCGCGTCGCCTTCGATCGTAACGTTGCGCACACCTTTTGCCGCTGCGTACGGCCGGCCCGTATTCGGATCCACGAGGGCCGCCAGCGCGGCGTCGACCAATGCCCGATCAATGCTCATTGAAACTCCGTCTCCAAGAATGCACCGGCGTCCGCGTGACCCGGAATGCCACGATGGGGTCACGTCAGCGCCGGAAATCGCAAGAAATTGTTAAGCTGGATTGCGCAAATGCCCGCGGCAAGGCACGCTTCGCGGCAACGGCCCTTTTGGCACCAAAGGAGCACTTGTCAAGTCGTCGTCGAGCGATGACCTGCAAGTTGCCAAACGATTCACGCAAGCTCCCAAGCCGTCATTGTAGTAGTTGCAGCCGCACGCCGTCCGAAGACCCTGAGCACAGTCGGGAGCGGAAGCGGCGCAAGCAGCCGTCATGTTCACCCAAGAGAGGATTGAAAAATGAACACAAGAATCTTGACCCGTCTGTCCGTCTTCGCCGTCGCCGGTGCGCTCGTCGCCGGCTGCGCGACCCAGCAGGGCACCAACACCGCCGTCGGCACCGGCGTCGGCGCCGGCACGGGCGCAGCGATCGGCGCGATCTTCGGCGGCGGCAAGGGCGCGGCGATCGGCGCAGGCGCGGGCGCGCTGGTCGGCGGCATCACGGGCTACAACTGGACCGCCATCCACAACAAGCTCACGGGCGCGACCAAGGGCACTGGCACGCAGATCACCGAGCAGCCGGACGGCTCGCTCAAGCTCAACATTCCGAGCAACGTGACGTTCGACACCAACAGCTACGCGATCAAGCCGTCGTTTGCACCGGTGCTCGACCAGGTCGCGCAAACGTTGCAGCAGAACCCGGAAGTGGTCGCGCAAGTCGTGGGCCATACGGATAACACGGGCCAGCCGGCGTACAACCAGACGCTGTCGGTCAACCGCGCGCAGAGCGTCGTGAACTACCTCGGCTCGCGCGGCGTAGCCATGCAGCGCATGGCGGCCGATGGCCGCGGCTCCTCCCAGCCGGTCGCCGACAACAGCACCGAAGCCGGCCGCGCCGCGAACCGCCGCGTGGAAATCTATCTGCGCGCGACGGCGCAGCACCAAGGGGGCTAAACGCTCCTGGCGGTGCCGCAGGTTGCCGTGTCGTACAGGTCACGCACACCTTGCGGCACACGCCGCAAAAACGGCAACAGGATGAGCGGGACGGCTGCAAAGCCGTCCCGTTTTGCATTTTGGGCCAGCCGTTTTTGGATCGGCATAAGCCCCATCCTGGCCGCGTCGACCCGCACAAAACCAGCCCATCGGCAGCTCCGAAGCCAAGCCAGCGGGCCAAGTCAGCGAATCGAAAAAATTTTCGAACTCTCGTTCAACTCCACTGTCTTTCTTTACGGTACGTGTGCGGTCATGCCGCCGCGTCACCATTCTCCTCTTGTCGTTGTTGCTCCGGGGCCATCCTGCCCCGGTTTTTTTTGGCCGCGTTTTTTACCGCGTTTTTGCAGATGCACCACGCGAAGGCGTTGCGCAATGCTTCGTTAATGCGCCTGGAATCGCCGGCAACCTGGCCGCTCCCTGCCCGCGTGCCCCGCTCACGCGCCGCCACACGCGATTGCACTGCGCCAGGCGCGCAAACGCGTCGCCCGCCCACCCTGCTAAAATCGCCGTTTCGACCTCCCGCAACACCGGAACCCCCTCTCCTATGTCCGCACCCGCCACCGACCTCGTTGCAGCCGGCGCGCACGCTACCCCAAGCGGCCGCCGCCAGATTCTCGTCACGTCTGCTTTGCCCTATGCCAACGGGCAGATCCACATCGGCCATCTGGTCGAGTACATCCAGACGGACATCTGGGTTCGCGCGCTGCGAATGCATGGCCACGAGGTCTATTACGTCGGTGCCGACGACACTCACGGCACGCCGGTCATGCTGCGCGCCGAGAAGGAAGGCCTCACGCCGCAGCAGTTGATCGCGCGCGTCTGGCAAGAGCACAAGCGCGACTTCGACAGCTTCGGCGTCTCGTTCGACAACTACTACTCGACGGACTCCGACGAGAACCGCGTGCTTTCGGAATCGGTGTACCTGGCGCTCAAGGAAGCGGACCTCATCGAGACGCGCGACATCGAGCAGGCCTACGACCCGGTCAAGAACATGTTCCTGCCGGACCGCTTCATCAAGGGCGAGTGTCCGAAATGCGGCGCGAAGGACCAGTACGGCGACAGCTGCGAAGTGTGCGGCTCGACCTATGCGCCCACCGACCTGAAGAATCCGTACTCGGTGGTCTCGGGCGCCACGCCCATTCGCAAGACCTCGACGCACTACTTCTTCCGCCTCTCCGACCCGCGCTGCGAGCAGTTCCTGCGCGGCTGGGTGGCCGGTCTCGCGCAACCCGAAGCCACCAACAAGATGCGCGAGTGGCTGGGCGACGCAGGCGAGTCGAAGCTCGCCGACTGGGACATCTCGCGCGACGCACCGTACTTCGGCTTCGAGATTCCGGGCGCACCCGGCAAGTACTTCTACGTGTGGCTCGACGCGCCCGTCGGTTATTACGCGAGCTTCAAGAACCTGTGCGAGAAGCGCGGCCTCGACTTCGAGACATGGGTCAAGCCCGACACGAACACCGAGCAGTACCACTTCATCGGCAAGGACATCCTGTACTTCCACACGCTGTTCTGGCCGGCGATGCTGCAGTTCTCGGGCCACCGCACGCCCACCAACGTGTTCGCGCACGGCTTCCTCACGGTGGACGGCGCGAAGATGTCGAAGTCGCGCGGCACCTTCATCACCGCTGAGAGCTACGTCACCACGGGCCTGAACCCCGAGTGGCTGCGCTACTACTTCGCGGCCAAGCTCAACAGCTCGATGGAAGACCTCGACCTGAATCTCGAAGACTTCCAGGCGCGCGTGAACAGCGACCTCGTCGGCAAGTACATCAACATCGCGAGCCGCGCGGCGGGCTTCCTCATCAAGCGTTTCGAGGGCCGCGTGCAGGACAGCGCGATGACCCATCCGCTCATCGAACAGTTGCGCACCGCGATCCCGCAGATCGCCGCGAACTACGAAGCACGCGAATATAGCCGCGGGCTGCGCCACACGATGGAGCTTGCCGATGCGGTGAACGCCTACGTCGATACGGCCAAGCCGTGGGAGCAGGCGAAGGATCTGGCCAACGCCGTGGCGCTGCACGAGACGTGCAGCGTGAGTCTCGAAGCGTTCCGCCTGCTTTCGCTTGCGCTCAAGCCCGTGCTGCCCACGCTCGCCGAGGGCGTCGAGCAGTTCCTCGCAATCGAGCCGCTCACATGGGCCGACGCGGGCAAGACGTTGTCGTCGCAACAACCGATCAACGCGTACAAGCACCTCATGACGCGCGTGGACCCGAAGCAGATCGAAGCGCTGCTCGCCGCGAATCGCGACTCGCTGCAGGCGACCGAAGCGCCCGCCGCTGCTGCCGACGCGAACAAGAAGTCGAAGGCTTCGAAGGAAGCAAAGAAGGCCGAGCCGGAAACGCCCGAAGTCATCTCCATCGACGACTTCGCGAAGATCGACCTGCGCGTGGCGCTGATCGTCGATTGCAACATCGTGGAAGGCTCCGACAAGCTGCTGCAACTCACGCTCGACGTGGGCGAAGGCCGCACGCGCAATGTGTTCTCGGGCATCCGCTCCGCGTACAAGCCGGAAGACCTCAAGGGCAAGCTCACGGTGATGGTCGCGAACCTCGCGCCGCGCAAGATGAAGTTCGGGCTTTCGGAGGGCATGGTGCTCGCGGCTTCCTCCGCCGACGAGAAGGCCGAACCGGGCCTTTATATTCTCGAGCCGCATAGCGGCGCGAAGCCGGGCATGCGGGTGAGGTAAGACATCGCCCAACCATGCTAAGCCCCCTCTCGCCGAGGAGCGCTTCGCAAGCAGACGCAAAAACACCCCGCAGGCGCGTTACGCTGCGGGGTGTTTTGCATTTGCGCGGCCTTGTGACAATCGGTTGGCGGCACCGGCACGGGAACAGTGTCGGGCGGGACAGGTGAAAGCGGAACGTCACCAGGACACGAGAAAGACACACCGCGCACAAACAGCCGCCCACCTCAAAAATCATTTGGAATACTGAATCTAATTTGATAATCACCAAGGCAGTCAATTTTAAGATCAAGAGCCCTCCTTTAAAATTTCCCGAATCGATCCGCATAGATAGAGCGAGCGTCCAGGCACTTCACGAACGTTCCAGACACGGCGAAAAGCGTTCTTGCGAAATCGTTTCACAACAGCACACTTCGCATGAATTCACTCTCCGGTGTCCATGAATAGCCGCTTCACTGCAAGTCCGTTTTTCTTCTCCCTCAAGACGTACCTCGCAGCCATCCTCGCGCTGGGCATCGCGTTCTGGCAGGACCTGCAATTCCCCTACTGGGCAATGATGTGCGTGTACATCCTGGCCCAGTCGCAATCGGGCATGCTGCGCATGAAGGGCATGCAGATGGTCAGCGGAAGCCTGATCGGCGGCGCGATCGGGGTGGCCGTATCGATCCTGTTCGCGACCTCGCTCACCGCGGTCATGGTCGGGCTCACGCTCGCGCTGATGGCCGGCATGTATCTCGCCAACCGGCACCGCCGCTCCGACTTCTACGTGTTCCTGCTGAGCGGCGTCACCTGCCTGCTGGTCGCCATGCCCGGCCTGGCCACGCCCGACGAGGCGTTCACGCGCGCGATCGACCGTATCGAGGACGTCATGGTGGGCGTGTGCTCGCTGATCTTCGTCGACACGCTGCTGTTTCCGCGCGACGGTCTCGCGAACGCGTCCGCGCTCACGCGCAAGTGGCTCGACGGCATGCGCCAGGTCGCCGTGGGCGTCCTGCGCGGCCAGCCGATCGACCATCAGTTGCCTGCTCGGGTCGTCCAGGAGACGCTCCAATTGACTCCGCTTGGCGACGGCATGGGCTACGAAGGATCGAGCTACGGCTGGCAGCGCGGTAGCGCGCTCTTGTCGCTGGTGACGCGCGGCATCCGCATCGTGCCCGTGCTCTCGTCGATAGGCGACTTCGACCGCAGGTTCGGCGCCACGGCGGCGCATCCCGACGATATCGGCACGCGCGAACTGCTCGCGCAATGGATCGAGGCCGGCTGCGCCGACGACGCCCGCTCGGCCACGCTGCGCCAGCGCCTGCGCCCGCCCGCCGCCATCGACCCACGCGACCGCGCGGCTGCGGTCAGGCTCTGCTACCGGCGCTACCTGCGCGGCATCTACGCGGGCTACCGGCTCATGCATCGCGCCCTCGCGCAGATCGGACAGCCCGCGCCCGGGCACGTTCAGGTGCCGCCCGGTGCACGCATGGCGCCCTCGACCTTCGCCCAGGTCGACCGCGCGTTCGCGCTGCGCGGCGCGCTTTGCGTGGGACTCCATATGGCCTTGTTCGGCGCGCTCTGGAATGCGACGGGCTGGGACGCGACGATGGCATTCGGCATGCTGCTAAGCGCGATCTTCATATCCGTTGCCACACTGACCAGTGCGCCACTGCTGTTGATGAAAGCCATCGCGAAAATCACCGGCATCGGGATGGCGATCGTCGCGTTTTATGTGGTCGTGGTGCTGCCCGCCGTCGACTCGTTTTTCATGCTTGCGCTCGTGCTCCTGCCTGCCCTCTTTCTGCTGGGATTCCAGATCCTCAAGCTGGGCGGTGTGCTGTTCGCGATTCTGCCCATGGCCATGCTAAGAATCGGCTCCGACGGGGCAGGCGCCACGTTCGATACGCTGCTCGGCAGCGTGATTGCGATGTATCTCGGCATCGCGGTCGCGGCAATCGCCAACATCCTGATTCCGTTGCCGTCCGCCGCGGCTTCGGTGC
This sequence comes from Paraburkholderia tagetis, assembly GCF_022213065.1. GTDB lineage: Bacteria > Pseudomonadota > Gammaproteobacteria > Burkholderiales > Burkholderiaceae > Paraburkholderia > Paraburkholderia tagetis. Next base: position 132,019 of record NZ_JAKLJA010000014.1, on the reverse strand, counting down.
GATGGCTCGTGAAATCGAGCGTGCGCGACATGACGCAAACAGGCGATCGTCACGGTGCCGATACGCGTCGCCATGCGTGGCGCACGCTCGATCGCTTCATGGTCATCCAGACACGCAAGCCCGCCTCGCAAGAAACGCAACCCGATGATCCCGGCATGCAGACCTTGCGCGTCCTGCGAATCGGCGCGGGGCTCGGCATGTTGCGCCGCTGGGGCGGCACGAAGGCCGAACGGCGCACGATCGTCAACGCGACCGCGCACACGCTGCGTGAGTACCTTGCAAGCCGGGTGCGTACGAACGGCCCCGATGCCGTCCCGCTCCCTTCCGCGCTCGAAGCCGCGTTCAGCGACGCCGCCTGCGCTGCTGCCGCCAACGCGCAGGCCTTGCGCGCGCTGGTCGAGATGCGCGTCGCGCTCGACGCCTTCAACCGGCCCTTTAACCGGTCCCTTGATCCGCCCCTTGACCGGCCCTTTGTTGAGGAATCCAGATCGTGAACATGACTGCGGACGTCAATCTGTTCGGCGTCTATATCCCGCCACTGGTGTTCGCCGCGGTCGCCGCATTCGCGCTGCTCTTCCTGGTGCGGCGCGGGCTCGATCGCGTGCGGTTCTATCGGCTGATCGCCCTGCGCGACGTCTTCGACCTCGCGCTCTATTTCGTCATCCTCGCTGCGCTGCTGTACGTGTGCGGCGGGCCGACGCTCACCCCCTTGTTCGGCGCGCTGCGAGATGCTCAATGGCGCCTGGCCACCACGACTTGAGAACTTCATGAGCTGGATTCCTCGAATCGCCCGCATTGCGGCGATGGCTGCCGCCATCATCGCCGCGCTCTGTGCCATCTGGTACGTCTGGACTTACTACGCACTCGACCCTCGCACCCGCAATGGCCACGTGCGGGCCGACGTCATTGGCGTCACCACGGACGTGAGCGGCATCATCACGAACGTGCACGTCGCCGCCGACCAGCGCGTGAACAAGGGCGACCTGCTGTTCCAGGTGGATACCGAGCGCTTCACGATCGCGGTCGAGCGCGCACGCGCGAACCTCGAAAGCGCCCAGGCCGCGCTCGTCTATGCGCAGCAACAGGCAAGCCGCAACCGCGGACTGCGCGGGCTCGTCGCGCAGCAGGCCATCGACCAGTCGGACAGCGAATTGCGCAATGCGCGCGCAGCCGTCGATCAGGCTCGCGCGGCGCTGGCATCGGCCAATCTCGACCTCAAGCGCTCGAGCGTGCGCGCGCCGGTCAGCGGCATCGTCTCGTATGTGGACCTGCGGCCGGGCGCGTTCGCGACGCCGGGCCAAGGCATGATGGCGCTCGTCGATCTGGATTCGCTGCGCGTCGAGGGCTATTTCCAGGAAACGCGCCTGAAGCACGTGCATGTGGACGACCGCGCACAGGTGCAGTTGATGGGCGACGACAAGCTGCTCTATGGTCACGTCGCGAGCATCACCAGCGCGGTGAATGATTCGGATACGAGCATCGGCCGCAACCTGTTGCCGAGCATCAGCCCCAACTTCGCGTGGGTGCGGCTCGCTCAGCGCATTCCCGTGCGCGTGAAGCTCGACCCTCAATACGTGAGCGACGCGCTGGTGCCCGGGCGCACGGCCACGGTCGTCGTCCTCGGGCCGGACCGGCAGCGCGGCCAGGACGGCAAGCTTCCCACGAGCAAGAGCGCGCCGGGCGCAGTGGCTGCACCGGGCACGCCCGGCACGCCCGGCACACTTGGCACGCCTGGCACAAGCGGCGGCGCCTCTGACGCAGCTCGGGTCGCAAGCGGCGCGGCCGCGATTCCCGCCTCCGCCGCGCATGCTGGAGCCGCATCTTGAGCGCCGCCCGCCTCGTGCCGCGTTACGCCGCGCTCGCCGCTGCCTGCGCGCTTGCGAGCGGCTGCTCGCTGCTGCACCCCGTCGGTCCCGACTACCACGCTCCCGCCGCCACCTCGGCGACACTCGATGCGGCGCGCGACAAGGCGTTCTCGCCGCAATCGCCGCCGGGGCCGTGGTGGCAGCTCTACGGCGACCCCGTGCTCGATGGCTACGTCGCCGAGGCGCTGCGCGAGAACCGCGATCTGCGCGCGGCCGCCACGCGCATCGAGGCGACGCAATCGATACTCGACCAGGCAAAAGCCGCGCAATTGCCCCAGACGAACGTGGACCTGAACGGCGGACGCCAGCGCAACTGGATATACGGCTCACCGGTCCTGCTGGTGTTCAACGCCATCAATGCGTCAATCGGCGCCTCTTATGAGCTCGATCTCTTCGGGCGCGTGCGGCGCTCGATCGAATCCGCATCGGCGAGCGTGGAGGAGCAGCAGTTCGCGTTCGCCGCCACGCAAATCCGCGTTGCGGCCAGCACGGTTGGCTATTACGTTGGCGCTTGCCAGGCCAATGCGGCGATTGCCGCGGCAAAGCGCACCGTGCAGGTCGATCAGGACATGCTCGACGCCACGCAACGCCTCGCCCGCCACGGCGCCACGAGCGAGCTCGACGTGACCCGCACGCAAGCCCTGCTCGAAAGCAACCGCGCGCAACTGCCGGCGCTGGAAGCGCAACGCACGGCCGCACTCTATGCGCTCGCGGTCATGCTCGGCCGACAGCCCGACAAGTATCCCCCCGAGGCCGCGCAATGCCAGGCGCCACCGACGCTCGCCCAGCCGCTCCCCGTCGGCGACGGCCTCGCGTTACTGCGGCGACGTCCCGACATCGCGCAAGCCGAGCGGGCGCTGGCAACGGCGACCGCAAACATCGGCGTGGCGACGGCCGACCTGTACCCGGACATCAGCCTGGGCGCATCGTTCGGCTTCAGCGGCTCGAACCTGAGCAACACGTTCAGCACCACCGGCCGCACGTGGACGCTCGGGCCCGTCATCAACTGGACCTTCCCGAACGTCGCGGTCGCGAAAGCGAAGATCCGCGCAGCCGGTGCAAGCGCCGATCTCGCAAAAACCCAATATGACAACACGGTGCTCAATGCACTCAAGGAAACCGGGACCGCGCTCGACAGCTACGCGCGCCAGCTCGATCGGCACGCGCAACTGCGCCAGGCCCGCGACCTGAGCCGCAAGGCGTTCGATCAGGCGACTCAGTTGCATCGGCATGGCGCGGTGCCGTATCTGGATGTGCTCACCGCGCTAAAGTCGCTTGCGCAGGCCGAGCAGCAATTCGTCAACGCCTCGGGTGAGGTGGCCGCCGATCAGGTCGCGGTGTTCTATGCGCTGGGCGGCGGCTGGGACGGTGCGGCGCAGCGCGCGGCGGATCTGGCGAAGGCCGCGGCCGAGTCGCGGCACGACGGCGCGCCCGCCGATGGTGCCGATGGTGCCGATGGTGCCGATGGTGCCGCTGGCAGCGATAGCGCCGGCACGGCCAGTGCAGCCGCCCGAGCCCGCCAGCCCCCCGAAGCGCACTAGAGCCCGCGCCCTTCACCCCCTCCAGCGCGTGCCCACACGCGCTACCACTTGATGCGATCGAAGCGCCGCGTATAGAGAACGTCGGCGCCATAGAACGTGCCGCCATAAGCGGCCACGGACCAGTAGCGAGTGAGGTTGAGCGTGAGCTTGATCGCGTTCGCGGCCGACTGCAGGCCCTGTTCGTAGCCAAGCACAACCCGTTCGGTAAGGACCTTGGAGAGCATCACGACTTCCGGGTCGGTGAGGCCCACCTCGCTGCGCCCGATCGAGAATTCGTCGAGACCGATGCTCTGCGCGATGCGCTTGCCCTGCGCGCTGCCGAGCAGCGCGAGCGCCGTCGTCATCGCGTTCTGCTGGCCGACGTTGTTGCCCTGGTCGGTGCCGTGACCGAACAGGAGCCAGGAAAGCTTGTCGCTGTCGGGCACGTTCGGCTCGGAGACGAGCTTCGCCACCGGCGCCTGGATCGTGCCCGTGACCTGCACGCCCGCCTCCACCTGCTGGTTGCGCTTCATCGCGAGAATGTTGATGCCCGGATTGCCGACCGGCCCGTTGAAGGTGAAGAAGCCGTTCTCGATGTTGAGCTTGGTGCCGAACGCCGTGTAAGTGGAGCCTTCGGTCACCCGCACGTTGCCGACCGCGCGCAGCGGCACGTCCGGCGCACTGGTCACGGTGATCGTGCCGGCAAGACCGAGATCCGCGCCCTGCCCGTGGAAACGGAAGTCGCGCCCGAGGCTGATGGCGATGTTCGAGCGCGGCGCAAAGCGCGGCGCGGGCTTTTTCGACGCCGTCTCTTCGATGGGCGGCGGCGTGCCGCCCGTCGTCGTGCCGTCGGGGCGCACGATCACGACGTCGTCGCCGAGCGCGGGCGCGGCCGACTCCGGCATGTCGAAGCGCGCGCGGTCGACGGTGAACTTGCCGTCGATCTGCATGCCGCCCAGATGCCCGCCATTGGCGATGCTCGCGCTGCCCGAAAGCGACAGCTTGCGGTCGGGTGAAGCAAACAGCTCGAGCTTGTCCGCGATGATGTTCGCGGTGAGATCGGGCTCGGCATTGTCGAGCGCCACGCGGCCCGTCGCGCGCAGCGTGCCGCTCGTCGCGCCGTGGAACTCGACCTGCTGGAAGTCGACGAGATTCTTCGAGAGCGCGATGCGGATCACGCCGTCCTTGAGCTCCAGCCCCTGATCGACGACGGTCGCGGAAATGCCGTCGCCAACGAGCGAGCCCGTGAGGTTCGGCTTCGCAACAGTGCCGCCCAGTGCGAGGTCCAGCGCGAGATGGCCGTCGAGCAGATAGCTCGGACCGAGCAGGCCGCCGGTGGTCTTGAGCGAAGGCACATTCGCCTTGATCGTGCCGCCGAGCGGCGCTTCGTCGGCCACCGTGAGCATGCCGTCGCGCGGCACGAGCGTGGTGTTCGCGTCGATGTCGAGCACGCCCACGCGGCTCGCCTTCGCGCGCGCCGTGAGCGTGAGCCGGTTGCCGCCGCTGAACGCCGCGCGCGCGTTCAGATCGCTGATGCCGAGCGAGGCCAGGCCGCGCCCGATCTCGGTCGTGATGTCGCCCGAGCGGCGCTTCACCTGCACATAGCCGCTCGCGCTCTGGCCGATCGAAAAGTCCCAGTCGCCATCGAAGACCAGATCCGATTTGAGCGTGGACGGCACGCCCGTGAACTGCTGGCGCAATTGCATGATGCGCGCGACCGAGACGTTCGTGAGCGTGCCCGCCGAGCGGATGCGGCCGTGGTCGAGATCGAACGACTTCAAGTCGAGCGAGGCGCCAATGGCCGCGATGCGCGCCGCGCCGAGCGTGACCTTGCCCGGCCCCGCGCTCACCGTCACCGGCGCCTCCAGCTTCACGCCCGGCACGCCGCGATTCTCGAGCTGCGTGAGCGTGCCGTCCCAGCGCGTACCCTCGCGGGTGTCCGAGAGCTTGCCGTTGGCCGCCACCGCGAAGTCGATCGGCTGCCCCTGCACCTTGCCCTTCGCGCTCGCGGTGAGCGCATGCTTCGCGCGCGTGCCGGAAAGGCGCGCGCTCAGCGTCGTGATGTCGACGCCCGCCACCGCGATACCGCTCGCGTCGGCGCTGAAGGCGAGCGCCCCGTTCGCGCCGTCGTGCGCTTCGGCGCGGCCCTCGGCGTGGCCGACCCGGTTCTCGCCGATCACCACGTTCGCGGCCTTGTAGTCGAGCGTCACGTCGGGATGCGCGAAGGTGCCGGTCAGGTCGCCGCTCGCCGCCAGTTGGCCCGCGACGCCGAAGCCGAGCCGGTCGAGCTGCGGCGCATCCACGCGAAAGCGCAGGCGGTCGCCACGCACGCCGAAGCTGCCCTGCAGATCGACGGTATTGCCCGCGACCGAGAGATTCGCGCGGCTCGGCAGGATGCGCGAACCTGCTAGCTGGACGAGGCCCTCGCCGCTGAGCGGCAGGTTGTCGTAGACACTCGGGCCGAGCTTGAACTGAGCCTTCGTCGTGAAAGTGGGCGCGAGCATGCCGCTGGCGTTGAGCGTGCCGTTCACGCGCGCCACGATGCGTCGCGCCGGGGCCTTGGGTGCGGATTTGCGTGGGGCCGTTTTCGGTGTCGCGGTTTGCTTTGTGGCCTGGGTGGCGCTTTGCGTTGCGCTTTGAGTGGTATTGCGCGCGACGTTCTGCGCGTTTGCCTGCTCGCTCGTCTGCGCCGGATTGAGCGCGGGGTTCATCGCCGGATTGAGCGCGAGGTTGCGTCGCGGATTCAGGGCATTCTTTTCGGCGGCGCGTTGCGCATCGGTGGGCGCTGCGGGTTTGACCGGCTTATGTGCCGCGCTCGTGCGCGTCGGCACCTGCGACGCCAGCGCAAGCGGATCGAAATTGGTCAGCACCGCCTTGAGCGTGTAGCTGGAATGGGCGTCATGCTTGAGTGCGCCCGTGATGTCGAGATGCCCTGCGCCCGAGCTCAGCCGCACGTCGTTGAAGGCGAGACGCGCGCGATCCTGCGTCACCTTGCCTTGCAGGCGCAGCGCGGCCTTCGGATCGGCAAGATCGAGCGCGACGCTCTGCGCGTCGCCAGCGAGGCGCACGGTGATCGGCCCGGCCAGTTGCGTCGGGAGCACGCTCCCTTCGAGCGCGTTCAGATCGAGTGCCGCCACCTTGAGGTCGAAGCGGCCGTTACGCCCGCTCAGTACGCCGCCGCCCGTCACCGTCGCGTGCTTCACGAGCCGCACGTTCAGGTTCGAGAGGCGTTGCGTGTGTGCATCGAGCACGACGTCCGTGCGCGCGTCGATGAGCGGCAGCAGATGCGCATCGATGGCGCCCGGCTTCGCGTTGACGACCGACACGGTGCCCGCAACCGTAAAGCCGGCCGCGTTGGGATTCTCGTGGCCCGGCGCGGCGCTTGAAGCGCCCGAAGCCCCCGAAGCGAGGGCTGCGCCGGACGCCGCCGCCTGCGACGCCGCCTCGGACGCGAACGGCTTGACGCCGCCCTGCGCCGGTTCCAGATCGGCGCGCAACGCGAGATCGGCGAGCGGCGCGCCCGGCGCGAACGCCTGCGGGTTCACGTGATCGAACGCCAGCGTCGCGCGCTTGAGCGGCACCGCCGCGAACGGCGCCGCCTCGAGGTGCGCCTGCCCCGTCAGCTTCATGCCGCTCGCCGCGATTTCGGCGCTGAGCGCCTCCAGCGATCCGCCCAGGCGCGCGTTCATCTGCACGTCCTCGTTGTTCACCTTGCCCGCGTAGCCGAGGGTGCCCGAGAGTGCGAACGGCCGCACGCCGTCGAGCTTCGCGCTCGCGTTCAGCGCGCCATATGGCGTATCGAGCTGCTCGACGGCCGCCTCGTGGTGCCGTCCGTCGCTGCGGCCATGGAAGGCGAAATTCGAGAACTCGGTGGCCGAGGTGCCTTGGTGCAGCGTGAGCTTCGCCACGCGCACATCGCGGATCTCGAGCGCGAGCGGCAGCCGCAGATCGCCCGGCAGCGTCATCGGCGACGAAGGCTCAGTGGTGGCGGACGGCACGATGCGCGCATCGACGTCGCCCACATGCAGATAGTCGAGCACGAAGCGCCAGGGCCGGCCCTCATGAATTTCCAGTGCCCACTGGCTGCTCGCGCGGTCGATCGCGAAGGTCGTGCCGTCCTTGCCGCGCCAGCTCACGTCGTGCAAGCGCAGGCCCGTTGCGATGGTGCCGCCGTCGAGCGTGCCCGCCAGTTGACCGCCCATCACCTTCACGGCCGCGCGCCAGGCCCAGGCCGTGCCGCGCTCGGTCGTCGCCACGCCGTAGACGAGCCCGGCCACCAGCGCGACGATCAGCACCGGCGCGGCAACCGCCCACGCAAGCGATTTCCACACCCGGCGGCGGCGGCGCGGCGGCGGTGCGTCCGGCTCGCGGCCTTCGCCGGACGGCGGGGCGCCAGCGCCGCCGGCTCCGTTCGCTCCATTCGACCCACCCGTTCCACCCGTGCCGTCGCCGCCCCGCGGCGGTTCAGACGGCGGCCCCCCCCCCCCCTCCGACGGCGCGGCAAACGCCATCCTGGGCACGAGCCAACCCGCGCAACGTAAGCGTTCGTGCGCGCTCATGCGGTGCACTCCATGGCGAGCAGCGGCGTCGAAGCGGCGCGGAGCGTGGCAAGCGTCATCATCAGAATGCGATTCCGAGAGTCACGTAGGGCCGCACTCTGCGGTCGCGAAAACCGTACGCAAGATCGAGATTGACCGGACCGACGGGGCTGCGCCAGCGCGCGCCAAAGCCCGCGCCCGGATAGAAGACCTTTTCTCCCCAGGTATCGGTGGCGGTGCCGACATCGAAGAAGACCGCGCCGCCCCAGTCGTGATTGAACCAGTGCTGATATTCGGCCGATCCCGTCACGAGATACTTGGTCGGCAGGATCGAGCCCGCGACGTTGTCGCCGATGCTCTGGAAGGAGTAGCCGCGCACCGAGTTCGAGCCGCCCGCGCGGAACAGCAGCGAGGCAGGCACATTCGAGGAGCTGCTTGGCGTAAACACGCCGCCCATCTCGGCGCGAAACAGCATGAGGTCGTCTCGGCCGATCGGCAGATACTGCTGACCGCGCGCGTAGGCACGGACGAAGTTGGCGTCGGAGCCCGCGTTCTTCACGCCGAAGCCCGCCTCCACGCGCACGACATTGCCCGAACGCGGAAACAGCGGATCGTCGATGTTGCGGCGGGTCCACGACCATTGAGGCACGAGCGCACGGGCCATGGTGGGCGGCCCGGCGTTCTGGTACAGGCGGTCCTGGTAGTAGAGCAGCGAGTACGCATAGTCGATGTTCTGCGAGGTGCGCGTGCGCTGCACGCCGGCGCGCAGGCTGTAGATGGTGGTGTCCGAGACGTCGGTGGTCGTGTACGACGCGAGCACGCTGTTGGTCCACGCGCGCGGGCCGGGCGGCATCGACAACTGGATCTGGCCGTACTTCTGGATCTGGTCGAGCCGCCCCGAAAGCTGGAGCGGCCATGCCGAGCCAAAGGTGTTGAGATACGTGTACGAGCCCTGGACATGCGCGCCGGTGTCGGTCGAGTAGCCCACGCCGCCACGGAAGTTGTTGTACGGATACTCGCTCACCTTCACGTGCAGCGGCGTCTGCTCGGGCTTTTGCGTGTTGTCGTCCACGTCGATGGCCACGCTCGCGTAGTACGGCGTGTTCTGGACCTGGCGCTGCAGCTCGGTCACGCGGCTGACGTCGTAGATTTCGCCGGGCGTGATCGGGTTCACGTTGCTCACGATCTTCTGCGGATAGCGCCGCGTGCCCGAAACGTCGATCTGCCCCATCGTGAAGGTCGGGCCGCTGTCGAATGTCACGGAAAGTTTCGCGTCATGCTTGAGCGGATCCACGCGCGCCTCGGAGCGCACGATCTTCGCGCCCAGGTAGCGGCGCGCCTGCAACGCCCTGAGCGCCGCGCTCTTGGCGCCGTCCCAGCCGGACTGCGTGAAGGCATCGCCTTCGTGCAGCGAGAACGCAAAGCGCGTGGCGTTTTCCTGCGCGGGGTCCTCGGTCTGCACGGGTCCGGTAAAGGCCAGCGCCACCGCCGAGATGGTCGTGCGCGGACCCGCGTCCACCTGCACGATCACGCGGCGCTTGCCGTTTTCGTCGGTGCGCACGTCGGTGCGCACCACCGGCGAAAAATAGCCGTCCGTGGACGCGAGGTCGCGCACCTGCTGCGGCGTGGCGGTGATGAGAAATTCGAACTGGTCGTCGTTGACGCCGGAGCGCGTGGAAAAACGCGCGAGGTCGAGGTGCGCTTCGAGCAGCTTGCGCAGCTCGCGCGGCGAGGTCTGGATGTCGACGTCGTAGTAGGTGCGCTTGTGCGACCACGGCAGCAGGCTGGCCAGATCGGCCCGCGCGGGCGCTGCGGTCATGAGAGTGGCGAGGAAGCCCGCGGCAAGCCATGCGAAGAAGCGCAGGGAGAGACGAGGCAAGCGTGGCGCGCGGGGCAGGCACGACAAGTCGTGGACCGCGGCACGCAAGCGGGCAACGCGCGTGCCGGTGGCGCACGCCGCGGCGGCGTGCCCATGCCGCATCACCCGCGAGGGACGCCGCTTTACACGCAACGCTTCGATCACCCTGCCCGCCAAACAAGACCTCCAGCCGTCGTTCTTTTACCCATTTCAGGCGCCCCGCGCGCGAGTCTCTTGCGGCGATGCGGGCGCAAACGCGCTATTTCACCACATCGGCGCTCGAAAACCCCAGGATGCGGCGCAACAAGGGCCGCAAAGAAGCGCTGTAGCGGGACAGCCCGAGCGCCCCGGACGCCGCTCCAGCGCCGTCTTCGCCCGGCGGCTATCCTCCCTCGCGCCCGCTGGGGTACGCTGCTGCAGTCCCGCCCCCCGCTGTCCCTGGTGCGCCGGGCAGGCATCGATACGCGCCGCCCGTCAGGATGTTCCGCGCCCGGCGCTTGCGGTAAAATTGCGGCCGACACGCACATGGGCGGGCGCATCGGACGCGGCCGCCTTGGCGCGACTACGCACACGAATCGTACTAATCGCACTCCTCGCGACGGACATTAGCCATGTATCAGTCGGAAATCACGCAATTCCTGAATCAACTCAAAGAGCAGAAGCCGGACCTCGAAGAGCAGCAGCGCAAGGGTCGCTCGCTCCTGTGGGACAAGCAGCCGCTCGACCTCGATGAGCGCGAGCGCCAGCAAGCCTCGCGCGTCAAGCAGACGCCCTACGTCTACTACCAGAACTTCTGATGGCCGAGGCCGACGGGGCCGACATGGCTAACGAGGCCGAAGGACGGGCCAACCCAGGTCATGTCCTTCCAGCCGGTGCCGAAGCGCATCATGCTCCGGCGCACCCGACGGGCCCGGCAAGCCAGACAGCCAGCCCGGGCGAAGCGCTCAGCGCCCCCGCCACGGATTCGACGCCCGACACGGTCGACGGCGTCGCGTTCGCGCGTCTGTATGGCGAGCCGCTGTTCAAGCTCCCGCAAGACCTCTACATCCCGCCCGACGCGCTCGAAGTCTTTCTCGAAACGTTCGAAGGTCCGCTCGATCTGCTGCTCTACCTGATCCGCAAGCAGAACTTCAACGTGCTCGACATTCCGATGGCGGATGTCACGACGCAATACCTGGGCTACGTCGAGCAACTGCGCAAGACCAATCTCGAACTCGCCGCGGAATACCTGCTGATGGCGGCCATGCTCATCGAGATCAAGTCGCGCATGCTGCTGCCGGTCAAGAAGGCCGATACCGGCGAGGAAGCGGAAGACCCGCGCGCGGAACTCGTGCGTCGCCTGCTCGAATACGAGCAGATGAAGCTCGCCGCGCAGCGCATCGACCGCCTGCCGCAGCTCGGCCGCGACTTCATGCGCGCCGAGGTCTATATCGAGCAGAGCATCACGCCGCGCTTTCCCGACGTGGACAGCAACGACCTGCGCGCAGCGTGGGCCGACGTCATCAAGCGCGCGAAACTCGTGCAGCACCACAAGATCTCGCGCGAAGAGCTTTCGGTGCGCGAGCATATGAGCGTGATCCTGCGCCGGCTCCAGGGTGCGCGCTTCATGGAATTCTCGGAACTCTTCGACACCACGCGCGGCGTGCCCGTCGTGGTCGTGAACTTCATCGCCATGCTCGAACTCGCGCGCGAGTCGCTCATCGAGATCACTCAGGCCGAGCCGTTCGCGCCAATATACGTGCGCCTCGCGTATTTGCCCGCCTAGGCCGCCAGCCGCCTGTACCCCGTGCCTGCCCAAGCCGTCTGGGCACCCCAATTGACCCGGCCCCATATCGACTTCCAGCGGACTCCTCCGCGCGGGGCCAGGATAACCCCCCATCCGAAGCGGCTGCGCAGCACGCCCAAATCCTCTACAATCGCCCGCGCCTGCCCCTGACGGGCCGGGCACACGCCATCCGGCCAGCCGCGCGCCCTGGTGCGCCGCGCGTTTCGCCGCTTGCCGCAACCCGTCTTGCCCCGTGCGAGGCATAACGCATCCGATCATGAAAGTCATCAGCTCGATTCAGGAACTGCGCGACCAGTTGCGCGGCCAAAACCGCACCGCGTTCGTGCCGACCATGGGCAACCTGCACGAAGGCCACCTCTCGCTGATGCGCCTCGCGCGCCAGCACGGCGACCCGGTGGTGGCGAGCATCTTCGTCAACCGCCTCCAGTTCGGCCCCAACGAAGACTTCGACAAATATCCGCGCACGCTCCAGGACGACATCGAGAAGCTGCAGAAGGAAAACGTCTACGTGCTATTCGCGCCCACCGAGGCCGACATGTATCCGCAGCCGCAGGAGTATCGCGTGCGGCCGCCGCACGATCTGGGCGACATTCTCGAAGGCGAGTTCCGACCCGGTTTTTTCGAGGGCGTGTGCACGGTCGTCATGAAGCTGATGTCGTGCGTGCAGCCGCGCGTCGCGGTGTTCGGCAAAAAGGATTACCAGCAGTTGATGATCGTGCGCGCGATGTGCAAGCAATTCGCGCTGCCGACCGAGATAATCGCCGCTGAAACCGTGCGCGATAGTGACGGCCTCGCGCTCAGCTCGCGCAACCGCTATCTCTCGCCGGCCGAGCGCGCAGAGGCGCCGCAACTGGCGGGCGTGCTGCGCGGGATTCGCGAGTCGGTGCTCTCGGGCCGCCGCGACTTCCAGCAGCTCGAGCTCGAAGCCATGGCCACGCTCGCCGCGCGTGGCTGGAAGCCCGATTACATCGCCATCCGCAAGCAGGCGAACCTGCTGCCGCCCGCACCAGGCGTCGCCGCCGATGCCGATGCGCCGCTCGTCGTGCTGGCCGCAGCCAAGCTCGGCCCCACGCGCCTGATCGACAACCTCGAGATCTGAGCGCCGCGCGGCCTTCGCGCCCTTTCAGAGGTTTTTCAGCGCGCTTGCTTTGGCCGCTCTTTTGGTGGCCTTTTTCAGCCGCTTTTTCAGCATCACCCGCGGCGGGCCGCGCGCCCGCCCGCCTGAGGAGACTCACCATGCAACGCCATATGCTCAAGTCGAAGATCCACCGTGTCGCCGTCACGCACTGCGAGCTGCACTACGAAGGCTCGTGCGCGATCGACGAGAACCTGCTCGAAGCGGCGAACATCGTCGAGAACGAGCGCATCGACATCTGGAACATCAACAACGGCGAGCGCTTCACGACCTACGCGATCAAGGGCGAGCGCGGCAGCGGCATGATCTCGCTGAACGGCTCGGCCGCGCGCCGCGCACAGCTGGGCGACCTCGTGATCATCGCGGCTTTCGCGAACGTGGAAGAAGAAGAGCTGAAGGCGGGCTGGAAGCCGGATCTCGTGTTCGTCGACGAGAACAATCGCATCAAGGGCAGCCGCGACCACGTGCCGACGCAAAGCTGGAGCTAAGGCGCGAGAGGCCGGGGGCTCGGCTTCGGGCTCGGCTTCGGGCTCGGCTTCGGCTCGGCTCGGGCTTCGGCTCATGCGGCGGGCGCCCTGCCCGCCGCGGCATGCATCACCGGGCGGCCTCGGGCCCCGCCTGGTTGCCGTCCACCCACGACACGATCGGCTTCCATTGCTCAAGGTCCTTCTCCACCCGGCTTTTCGCGACATCCCACAGCGTGAGCCCGTGGGCCGCAAGCTGCACGTAGTTCTGCGTGTCGCGCAGATAGCCCAGCACGGGCAGATCGAGCCCCTCCACGAAGCGCTGCAACTGCTCGGCCGAGCGCGTGCGCGCATCCACCCGCATGCCCACCACGCCCACCTTGATGGCGCCCTTCTTCACCGCCTTTTCCTTGGCGAGCCGGTCCAGAAAGTCCTTCGTCGCGAGAATGTCGAACATGGACGGCTGCAGCGGCACGATCACCTTGTCCGCGAGCGCAACGATCGCAGCGAGCCGGTTGCCATGCAGGCCCGCCGGCGTGTCGATGACGGCGTGCTCGAGCCCCTTGGGCGGCTTCACCGGGTTGTCGAGATCCACGCCCCAGCTTTCGATGGCCGGCAGCGTCGCGGGCCGCAGGTCGAGCCATGCGTGCGCCGACTGCTGCCGGTCGAGGTCCGCGAGCGCGACCCACTCGCCTTGCGCCGCGAAATAGCCGGCCAGATTGGTGGACAGCGTGCTTTTGCCGACGCCGCCCTTGGGGTTCGCCACCACGATCACCGTCATGAATGCTCCCGTCAGGAAGGCTGGCGCGTGGGCCAGCCGGTTTGCCGATTGTGCTGATTCTGCCGATTTTTCTTGCGCCGAGGCCGCAACTTCACGCCCGAGGCCTGGTACAAGGCACCAGGCATCAGGCCACACGTTAGCCGCTGCAAAGCGCGCGGCGCGCCGACGCAACCGTCCGATAATATCGGCAAATGCGGCCGCGCCGAAGTTTCGACCCGAGTCTGCGCCCGCGTGGCGCATCGCACTGCCGCGACGCGAGGCGCGCACACGGTGCCCCGTACCGCTTCGAATCCCGATCCCCCGTTTGCCCACAATCAAGGAAACTTTCCAGTCATGAGCACGTTGCGCACCGATATCACCCTCGATTCCCTGCACGAGCGCCAGCGCGGCCGGCTGCCCGAGTTGATCGGATTTCGCGCGGTCGCGCTCGACCAGGGCCTGCTGCGCGCCGAACTCGACATCCGCAGCGAGCTGCTCGCGCCCAATGGCTTCCTGCATGCCGCCACGGTGATCTGTCTCGCCGATACGGCCTGCGGCTATGGCTGCTTCGCGCACCTGCCGCCGAACGCGAAAAACTTCACCACGATCGAGCTCAAGAGCAACTTTCTGGGCACGGCGCGCGAAGGCACGCTGAGCGTGGTCGCCACAGGCGCGCACCTCGGGCGCAGCACGCAGATCTGGGACGCCACCTTGACCGGCCCGGACGGCAAGACCACGGCCCTCTTCCGCTGCACGCAGATGGTGCTGTACTAAAGCTGGCGTACTAAAGCTGGCGCACGCATGTTGCCGTGCCGATGACGCTGGGGCGGTGCGCCCGCTTCAGCCGTCTCCGGCGGGCCTGCGCTCAGCCGATCGCGCCATACAGGCGCGTCAGGTCGAGGCTCGCTTCGAGCGCGTCGGCCAGCCGCTCGAGCGACGCCTCGCGCAGCGCGGGGTAATCGATGCGTTGCGCCGCCTCGAGCCCCGCCCAGCGCAGCAGCGCGGCGCACGCCTCGGGCGTGTCGAAGAGGCCGTGCACATAGGTCGCGAGAATCTGGCCGTCCGCCGACTGCGCGCCGTCCGTGCGCAGTGACCCGGCCTCGCCGCCCGCCGTGCGCTCCAGTGCGCTGTCGACGGCCGCGATGCGCAGCGCGGGCTCGGCCAGCGCCGGGCCGCGCGTCACGCCCATGTGGATCTCGTAGCCCCGCACCGGCGCCGGCATCTGCGCGGCGCCACAGGCCGCCTGCGCGTCGTCGCGCAGCACGAGGTGCCCCGTCACGTTCTTCAGCGTCTTCTCGCGCGTGAGCTCGGTTTCGTAATCGAGCCAGCCGAAGCCGGCCACCGCGCCGGCCTCCCCTTCCACGCCGTGCGGATCGGCAATCGCACGCCCGAGCATCTGCATGCCGCCGCAAATGCCGATCACGCGCCCGCCGTAGCGAAGATGCCGCGCAAGCGCCGTTTCCCAGCCCTGTGCGCGCAGCCACGCGAGGTCGTCGCGCACGTTTTTCGAGCCCGGCAGGATCACGAGATCGGCGCTCGGCGGCGCGCTGCCCGTGCGCACATAGCTGAATTCGACCTGCGGATGCGCGCGCAGCGCGTCGAAGTCCGTATGGTTGCTGATGTGCGGCAGCGCCGGCACCACCACGCGCAGGGTCTGGCCGCCGGCCTGCGCCCGCGTGTGTGCGGCGCCGGGCAGCATGTCCTCGGCATCGAGCGTCAGGCCGTGCAGATACGGCACGACGCCGAGCACGGGCTTGCCCGTCTGCGCTTCGAGCCAGTCGAGGCCGGGCGTGAGCAGCGTCGGATCGCCGCGAAAACGGTTGATGATGAAGCCCTTCACGCGCGCGCGCTCGCTTTCCGAGAGGCACGCAAGCGTGCCGATCAGATGCGCGAACACGCCGCCTCGATCGATATCGGCGACGAGCACGACCGGGCAGTCGACGGCTTCCGCAAAACCCATGTTGGCGATGTCGTTGGCGCGCAGGTTGATTTCGGCGGGGCTGCCCGCGCCTTCGACGAACACGGTCTCGTAGCGCTCGCGCAGCCGTGCATACGATTCGAGCACGGCCTCGCGCGCGAGCGGCTTGTAGTCCTGATAGGCGCGCGCGTTGAGATTCATGCGCGCCTTGCCGTGGACGATGACCTGCGAACCCAGATCGCTATTGGGCTTGAGCAGCACGGGATTGAGGTCGGTATGCGGCTCGATGCCCGCCGCGAGCGCCTGGAGCGCCTGGGCGCGGCCGATCTCGCCGCCGTCGGCCGTCACCGCACTGTTCAGCGCCATGTTCTGCGGCTTGAACGGCGCGACACGCACGCCCGCGCGGTACGCGAGGCGGCACAAGCCGGCCACGAGCGTGCTCTTGCCGGCATCGGACGTGGTGCCCTGGATCATCAGCGTGCCGCGCGGCACGGCGGGTTGTATTGCGGACATGGTGGCGACAAATGACGATGAGGGGCGATGAATGACGATGAACGGCGATAAAGCGCCGGGTCGGTCGGGCGAACGCGCATTATCCCATCGCGTGCGCGTCTGCCGCAGACGCTCCGCACCGCTGCCCGTCGCGCGCCGTCCCGCCGCGATCACCGTCAATCTGTCGGGGACTAGCCGCTACAATCACGCGATGATTTCGCGCGACTTCACCTTCATCATCGGCGGCGCGCGCTCGGGCAAGAGCGCCTACGCCGAACGCCTCGCCACCGAAAGCGGCCTGCCGGTCACCTATATCGCCACCGCGGGCACGCCCGGGGGCGCACACGCGGACGCCGAATTCGCCGCGCGCATCGCGCACCACCGCGCGCGGCGCCCCGCGCACTGGGCGCTGGTCGAGGCGCCGCTCGACCTCGCGGGCGCGCTCGATGCCGCCGCCACGCCCGGCCAGTGCGTGTTGATCGACTGCCTCACGCTCTGGCTCGCCAATCTGCTGTGCCCGCCCGAATCCGAAGCGCCGCTGCCCGACTGGCGCGCGCGCCTCGACGCCTTCGCCGCCGCCTGCGAGCGCGCGAAGCACGCCGACTGCACCGTGCTCGTGGTGAGCAACGAGATCGGCATGGGCGTGGTGCCAATGGGGGCGGCTACGCGCCTTTATGTCGATGAGCTCGGCCGACTGAACCAGCGCATCGCAGCGCTCGCCGACCGCGCGACGCTCGTCGCCGCCGGGTTGCCGCTCGTGCTCAAGGCGCCTTCGTGCAGCGAGGCACGCGGGGCGAACGAGCAGCGCACACCCGCCGAACCCAACCAACCACACGGATCATGCCGACGATGCTGAGCCTGCCCGCCACTGCCGCCCTCGCCGTTGCCGGCGTGGCCGTCGACCGCTGGATCGGCGAGCCGCGCCGCGCGCATCCGCTCGTCGCGTTCGGCGCGCTTGCGAACCGCATCGAAAAGCGTCTGAACACCGGCCGCCGAGGCCGCCCGCTCGGCCTCGCGGCCTGGCTTGCCGCCGTTGCGCCGCCCGTCGCGCTCGCGGCGCTGCTGTGCGCCGTGCTGCCCTGGCCGCTCGCCTGGGCGCTGCACGTCGCGCTGCTGTGGTTCGCGCTCGGCGCGCGCAGCCTCGACGAGCACATCGCGCCCATCGCACGCGCACTCGCCGAACGCGACCTCGTGGCGGCGCGCGCGCTGACCGCGCGCATCGTCTCGCGCGACACCGCGAACGCCGATGCCACCGCGCTCTCGCGCGCGGCCTGCGAATCGGCGCTCGAAAACGGCAACGACGCGATCTTCGGCGCGCTGTTCTGGTTCGCGCTCGCGGGCGGGCCGGGTGCGCTCGCGTTTCGCCTGGCCAACACGCTCGACGCGATGTGGGGCTATCGCACACCGCGCTTTCTGCGCTTCGGCTGGGCCGCCGCACGCATCGACGACGTGCTCAACTGGCTTCCCGCGCGCCTCACGGCCACGAGCTACGCGCTGCTCGGCGACACGCGCGTCGCGCTGCGCTGCTGGCGCGAGCAGGCGCCGCGCTGGGAGAGCCCGAACGCGGGCCCGGTGATGGCCGCGGGCGCGGGCAGCCTGAACGTGCTGCTGGGCGGCGCCGCCGTCTACCACGGCGCTGTGGAGGAACGCCCCGCGCTTGGCGCCGGCGCGCCGCCGCGCGCCCAGGACGTCACGGCCGCGCTGCGCCTCGTTGAGCGCACAACCATCCTGTGGCTCGCCGTGCTCCTCGCACTGGCCTTCTTGAGCGTGGCAACCCATGTCTGAAACAGATCTCGACACTACACCGCGCGTGATCGCGCACGGCGGCAATCTGCACGACGCCGCGCGCCGTTACGGCATCGCCTGGGACGAGTGGATCGATCTCTCGACCGGCATCAATCCGCACGGCTATCCGGTTCCGCCGGTGCCCGCCTCGGCATGGCGACGCCTGCCCGAGGACGGCGACGGCTTCGCCGCCTGCGCCGCGCGCTACTACGGCGCGCCCGATGCGCAGCACGTGTTGCCCGTGGCGGGTAGTCAGGCCGCGATCCGCGCACTGCCCGCGCTGTTGTCCACTCTGTTGTCCACGCCGCTGCCCGCACAGGGACGCACGTCGCGCGTGGCAATCGCACCGCTGACCTACGGCGAGTACGCGCCCGCATTCGCGCAGGCGGGCCACACCGTCGCGCCGCTCGACATCGAAAGCGCCGCGCTGCCCGACGACACGACGCATGCGGTCGTGGTGAACCCCAACAATCCCACGGCGAGCCTGATCGACCGCGAGACGCTGCTGCGCTGGCATGCGCAACTCGCCGC
The DNA here is from genome assembly GCF_022213065.1 of Paraburkholderia tagetis. Classification (GTDB taxonomy): domain Bacteria; phylum Pseudomonadota; class Gammaproteobacteria; order Burkholderiales; family Burkholderiaceae; genus Paraburkholderia; species Paraburkholderia tagetis. The sequence goes on along the minus strand of NZ_JAKLJA010000014.1, from coordinate 113,367 downwards.
ACGCGGCGGCACGCTGATCGTCGACGAAGCTTTCGCCGACGCCTTCGGCGATCCCCTGGCGGCCTCGCTCGCGAACTTCAGCGGACGCGCGGGCCTCGTGGTGCTGCGCTCGCCCGGCAAGTTCTTCGGCCTCGCGGGTGCGCGCTGCGGCTTCGCGCTCGCCGCGCCCGAACTGCTCGCGGCACTGCGCGCGCGGCTGGGCGCGTGGACCGTGAGCGGACCCGCGCGTCATGCGGTGACGCACGCCTTCGAAGACGCCGCGTGGCAAGGCGCGATGCGCGAGCGGCTTGCGGGAGAAAGCGCGCGCCTCGCGGCACTGCTCGGCTCGCACGGCCTCGCGCCGCGCGCCACGCCGCTCTTCGCCTGGATCGTCCACGCGCGCGCCGCGCAGTTGCAGGACGCGCTCGCCGCGCGCGCCGTGTGGACGCGGCGCTTCGATTCGCCCGCGAGCTTGCGCTTCGGTCTGCCCGCATCGGAAGACGAATGGCGGCGCTTCGAAGCGGCGCTCGCGCAGGCCATGCAGGCGCTCGGCTGATGCGTGGGTCGATCGCACGCCGTCGCGCCTACGTAAGCAACCGCAGGCGCATAGGCTTGCGCGGCTATACGCTCGCCGTTTGCGCCGCGGCCGCGCTCCCAGTCGGTGCAGCCCACGCCGCTAAAGCCAACCCCGCCAACCCCGCCAGCCCCGCCGTCAGCACCGTCGACGATAGCGGCAACACCATCACGCTCGCCGCGCCTGCCCAGCGCGTCATCAGCCTCTCGCCGCATGCGACCGAGCTGATCTATGCGGCGGGCGGCGGCGCGAAGCTGGTGGGCGCGGTGGCCTACAGCGATTACCCGCCGCAGGCGCTGAGCGTGCCGCGTGTGGGAGACAACCGCGCACTCGACCTCGAACGCATCGCCGCGCTCAAGCCCGATCTGATCGTCGTCTGGCGGCATGGCAATGCGCAGCAGCAAATCGACCGTCTGCGCGAGATGCACATCCCGCTCTTCTTCAGCCAGCCGCATCGGCTCGACGACGTGGCGACCTCGCTCACGCGGCTCGGCGTGCTGCTCGGCACGCAAAACACCGCGCAAGATGCAGCCGATGCGTATCGCCGCCAGATCGCGCAACTGCGCGCGCGCTACGCGCAGCGCGCACCGGTGAAGGTGTTCTACGAAGTCTGGGACCAGCCGCTCATGACGATCAATGGCGAGCACATGATCAGCGACGTCATCGCGCTATGCGGCGGGCGCAACGTCTTTGCCGCGCTGCGCCCGCTGGTGCCCACGCTCTCGACGGAAGCGGTGCTGGCCGCCAATCCCGACGCGATCGTCGCCGCCTCGCCAGGCGCGAGCGCACCGGACAGGCCGCTTCCCGCGCTCGCGCACTGGCGCGCGTGGCCCCAGTTGCATGCGGTGGCGCGCGGCAATCTCTTCGCCATCGACGGCGATCTGCTCACGCGGCCCGGACCGCGCATCGCGCAAGGCGCGGCACGATTGTGCGAAGACCTGGATCGCGCCCGCTCGCGCGATGCCGGTGCTAATACCGGTGCTAATGCCAGCGCCACGAATTAATCTGGAATCCAGATAGATTGAACGCGCGCGTCACACGTTCCAGCGCGCGAGCAGCCACTCGCCGCTCGACGCCTCGCGGCGCAGCGTGACGATCGCCGCCATCGCGAGCGGCCAGCGGGCGCAGCGTGCGAGCGGCAAGTCCAGTGCACGCGCGGTGATCGCGCGAATCACGCCTGCATGTGCAACGGCCCAGAGACTCTCGTGCGCGCGCATATCCAGCGCATCGAACCATGCGCCGACGCGCGCATCGAACTGCGCGACGCTCTCGCCGCCATGCGCGCGCGCGTGCTCGAAATCGACGGCCCAGGCGTCGATCTGCGCGCGCTCGATGGCGTCCCAGCGCTGCATCTCCCACGCGCCGAAGTCCATCTCCGCAAGACGCGCATCGTCGTGCGGGGCAATGCCTCCATGCATCTGCCCGAGCGCCCGGGCAACGCTCGCGCAGCGCGCAAGCGGGCTCGTTTCGATACGCTGCGGCGCGCGCGCGCCGAGCGCGGCCAGGCGCGCGGCAATCGACGCTGCGGCGGCATCGGCGGCATCGGCGGCCCCGGCAAGCGCCACGTCGGATTTGCCGTAGCACACGCCCGCTTCCACCGCCACGGCAGGATGACGAATCAGGACGAGATCCACGCGAGCCCCATCAGATAGATCGCCAGTTCGAACACCTGCTGCGCGAAACCGAGGCAATCACCCGTATAGCCGCCGATGCGCCGCACGAAATACCGCCCGAGCGCATAGCGCAGCACGGCGAGCAAAGCGAGCGCCGCCACGCCCGCGCGCCAATCCGGCCACGCGGGCCAGAAGAGCCAGGGCAGGCCGAACACGAACGCGCAGCCTAGCGCGAGCGCGCTCATGCGCTGCGCGAGCGGCTTGGCCTTGCCTTCGGACCGCACGTAGTCGAGCGAGACGAGGTAGCTGATCGCCAGTGCGCGGCTCGCCGCGTGGCCGGCGATCATGAGCGTGGCGGCGCGCAACGGCGGCAGCGCGGCAAGCGTTTGCCATTTGAGCGCGAGCGCGATCACGAGGCCGATGGCGCCGAACGCGCCAATGCGCGAGTCGTGCATGATGCGCAGCACGTCCTCGCGCTGGTACGCGCCGCCGAATGCGTCGATGCAGTCGGCGAGACCGTCTTCATGGAACGCGCCAGTCGCGAGCAGCGTTGCGCCCATCGAGAGCAGCACCGCCACGCCTGCGGGAAAAACATGGAGCGCCGCGAGATACACGAGCGCCCCCAGCGCGCCGATCAACACCCCGACGAGCGGAAAATAGCGCGCGGCGGCGTTCAGCCATTGCGGTTCGAAGCCGACCCAGCGCGGCACCGGCACGCGCGTGAAATAGCCGAGCGCCGTGAAGAAGTAACGCAGTTCCGCGAGCGGATTCATGGCGCGCTCATTGCGGTCAATGCGGATGCTCGCTGCGCTCATCGACGCCCGCGGACTCGAAGCTCGCCATCTCGTTGAGAAATGCCACGGCCGCGCGCAACAGCGGCACGGCCAGCGCCGCGCCCGTGCCCTCGCCCAGACGCAGGTCGAGCGCGAGCAGCTCGCGCGCGCCGAAATGATCGAGCATGCGCCGATGTCCTGCCTCGTTCGACGCGTGCGCGAACACGCAATATTCGCGCACGTGCGGCGCGAGCGAGTCAGCCACGAGCAGCGCCGAGGTCGCGATGAACCCATCGACGAGAATCGCCATGCGCTGGCGCGCCGCTTCGAGAAACGCGCCCGCCATCATCGCGATCTCGAAGCCGCCGAAAGTTGCGAGCACATCGATCGGTTCGCGCACATTCGCGTGGCGCGCGAGCGCCGCCGCGAGCACGTTGCGCTTTTTCGCGAGGCCCGCGTTGTCGAGCCCCGTGCCGCGCCCCACGCATTCGTCGATGGGCACGTTGCACAGGCGGCTCATCAGGCACGCGGCCGACGACGTATTCGCGATGCCCATCTCGCCGAAGCCGATCACGTTGGTGCCGAGCGCCGCGTGATGACGCACGCGCGCGGCGCCCGCCGCGAGCGCGGCGATGGCCTCGTCGCGGGTCATCGCGCTTTCGTTGGCGAAGTTGCGCGTGCCGTGCGCGACAGGCACCGAGACGAGCGCCGATAAAGCCGACGACGGCAGCGGCGGCAAGGGCGTGGCGATGCCGGCATCGACGATCTCGAGCTCGAGCCCGGCCACGCCGCTGAACGCATTGATGGCCGCGCCACCCGCGAGGAAGTTCGCGACCATCTGCGCGGTCACCGCCTGCGGATACGGGCTCACGCCTTCGTTGGCGATGCCGTGATCGCCCGCGAACACGATCATCGCGGGACGCTCGACGCTCGGACGCGTGGTGCGCTGGATCAGGCCGAGCTGGCGCGCGAGCGCCTCGAGGCGGCCGAGGCTGCCCGGCGGCTTGGTCTTCGTGTCGATGATGTGCTGGAGTTCGTCGCGCAGCGACAGGTCGAGCGTCTCGACGGCAAGCAATTCAGAAAGCGTTGAAGTCATATGGGTTTCAGTTCTTCAGTTCTTCAGTTCTATTCGCGCGCAGGGGGCACGCCGAGACACAAAGCGTCAGCGCTCGCGTGGCGGTTCGAAGGCAGCCACGAGCGCCTCGTGCGCTCCCTCGCGGATCAGCATGAGCGGGTGGCCGAAAGCCGCGCTCGCGCGCTCGGCCGTCAGGACGTCGCGCACCGGACCCGCGCAACAGCCTCCGCGGCCGTCGAGCAGCAGCGCGTGCGTCGCGTAGCGCCGCGCAAGATTGAGATCGTGACAGGAAAACACCACTGTACGCGACCCGGTGTTCACCCAGTGCGCGAGCGCTTCGAGGCAGGCGATCTGATGATGGAGGTCCAGATGCGAGAGCGGCTCGTCGAGCAGCAGCAGCGGCGCGTCCTGGCAGAGCACTGCCGCCAGCGCGACGCGCTGGCGCTCGCCGCCCGAAAGCGAGAGCACGTCGCGCGCCGCGAACGTTTCGAGCCCGAGCATCGCGAGCGCGGCGTGCGCGGCCGCGCGGTCGTCCTCGCTTTCCCAGCCCCAGCCCGCGAGGTGTGGATAACGGTTGAGCAGCACGATGTCGAGCACGCTCGCGCTGAACGCATCGCGCACGTCTTGCGGCATCAACGCGCGGCGCTGCGCGAGGCGCACCGGCTGCCAGTCGCGCAGCGCGACGCCGTCCACTTCCACATGGCCCGCGGCGGTCTCGCGCAGGCCGGCGAGCGTCGCGATCAACGTGGTCTTGCCCGCGCCGTTCGCACCGGCCACGCACCAGATCTCGCCTGCGTCGAAGCGCTGCGTGAGGCCCTCGACCAGCGTGCGCGCGCCCGCACGCAGCGTGAGCGCGTGCGTGGCGAGCAGCGGCTTCGCACAGGTGCGCTCCTGGTAACTCATGGCGCGCGCCGCTTGAGCAGCATCCACAGGAACACGGGCACGCCCGCGAGCGCGGTCACGACGCCCACGGGCAACTGCGTGGGCGCGGCAACGGTACGCGCGACGAGATCGGCGCCCATGACCGCAAGCCCGCCCGCCAGCGCGGCCGCGGGCACGAGCATGCGCTGGTCGTTGCCGAAGGCGAGCCGCAGCATGTGCGGCACGACGAGCCCGACGAAGCCGATGGTGCCGCCCGTGGTGACGGCCGCCGCCGCCGCGAGCGATGCCGCGAGATAGACGCCCACGCGCAGGCGCAGCACCGGCACGCCGAGCGCCTGGGCAGCGGCGTCGCCGCGCAACAGCACATTCAGGCGCGGCGCGGCGCTGACGCCGAACGCCAGCACGAGTGCGAGCGCGATCAACGCGGGCCATGGCATGGCGGCGCCATTGAGGTCGCCGGTGAGCCAGAACAGCATGCCGCGCAGGCTCGCTTCGGGAGCGAGTGTCAGCAGGAGCGTGATGAGCGCGCCCCATCCAGCAGCCGTTACCGCGCCCGTGAGCAACAGGCGCGGGGAACTGTCCTGCGGCTCGCCGCGCCATAGTTCGCGGCGCGCGAGACCGAGCACCAGAAGGATCGAAACGAACGCGCCCGCGCAGGCGCTCGCCTGCATGGCCCACCCTGCCGCGCCCACGATCATCGCTACCAGCGCGAACGCGGCGGCACCGCCCGAGACGCCCAGCACATAGGGTTCGGCGAGCGGATTGCGCAGCAGCACTTGAAGCAGCGCGCCCGCGAGCGCGAGCAGCGCGCCGCACGCGAAGCCGCCGAGCGCGCGCGGCGCACGCAATGTGCGCACGATTTCGCTTGCCATGTCGTGGTTGCCCGGTATGGATGACGTGCCCGGCACGAGCGCGTGCAGCGCCTGCCCGAGCGTCACCGGCACGCTGCCGGTCGCGAGCGACGCCACGAACACCACGAGCGCCGCGACGGCGAGCGCACACCAGATCGCCACCGCACGGCGCGCGCTCATCGTGCGGCGCAGCGCTTTGGCGCCGGCGTTGGCAACCGCACTGGCACCCGCATTCGCACCAGAAACGCGCGGCGAGACCTGCGCTGGCGTGCGGAGCGATTTATCGGGGTTGACGGTTCGCATCGTCGAAAGTGGTCGTAGGGCCGCCCCGGTTCCAGTGCCCCGGCGCCCGAGCGCCGGCAAGTGCAGGAGGCCCGTGGGAGCGTCAAGGAAGCGCCATTATTGCGCGAAATGCGGTTCCGATCGTGGTATGAGACTCGGTCTCGCGCGCAGAGCAAGATGTGGTCCCGAATGTCGCGCGCCGGCACGGCGTTCACACAGGGCTTTCACACAAGGCTTTCAAAAACCGCAAGAAGCAAACACGAAGCGGTGCTGTTACGTCTGGAAACGACGCAATTGTCGGAATACGCGACAATCCGCGCTAGAATGCCTGTCTTTAGAGGACGCAGCACATGCTCAACGAACTCGAAACACTCTCACAAAACATCGGGCGGCTGATCGAGATCAATCAGCGCCATCATGAAGCTCGCGTGGCGCTCGAAGAGCAACTCGCGCAACTGCACACGCAATGCGAAGCGGCGCGTGCCGAACTCGAACAGGTGCGCGAAGAGCGCAACGCGCTGCAGGCCGAGCGCGATGGGCTCTCGGCCAAAATCGACGACGCCCAGGTCCGTCTGAACGCGATCCTCGAAAAGCTGCCGCGTGCACGCACGGGCGCGGAGCGCGACAACCAGCTCGATTTGCTCGAGCCGTCGCAGAACGCCGACGACGACAACGCCGCTCGCCACGGAGAAAATGCATGACGACCAAACAGATCGAAGCGACGATTCTCGGCCAGACCTATCGCCTCGCCTGTTCACCTGAAACCGAAGGCGCGCTGCTCGAAGCGGTGGCGCGCGTGGATGCGGAAATGTCGAAGATCCGCAATCACAGCAACGTGCGCGGCACGGACCGCATCGCGGTGATGGCCGCGCTTTCGATCGCGTCGGAATTGCTGCGTCTGCAGACCAGCGTGAGGCACGGCGAAGCATTCCCAGCGGAAGAAATCCGTCGTACAATGCGCCAAATGAACGAGCAACTTGGCGCAGTGATCCAGCAGTACGGTGTGCAATAAAACCTGCTGCACAATGCGTTAAAATGATGCTCATGGAAACGTCCACAAGACGTTTCTAAACAGCGGTCGTAAAAGTTTAGTCAGCTTCCCTGCCTGGTTCGCCAAGGTCATATATTCCTTGAACCAATGCCATGTGCACGGTTGCGGAAATTTGTAGCACGGGCGTGCGCGTCACTAGTCTGATGTACCCGAAGTGCTGCTAACTGCGACCAATTCTGAACCCCCGGTTCAGGATGCCGGCCTAGCGGCTATGGCGGGGACCTATTCAAACGGCATCGGACTCACGTTCGATGCCGTTTTCCTTTTGGCGCTCCCTTTTGGCGTTCTTTTTCTGCGCGCCAACGCTGTATCGCCCCCTCCACTTTCGACGCGTTACTTCGACTCATGCGCTACTGGCTGATGAAGTCCGAACCCGACGAAGCAAGCATCGACGATCTCGCGAACGCCCCGCAGCGCACGCTGCCATGGACCGGGGTGCGCAACTATCAGGCGCGCAACTTCATGCGCGACATCATGCAGATCGGCGACGGCGTGCTCTTCTATCACTCGAGTTGCCCCGAGCCCGGCATCGCCGGCCTCGCGCAAGTCTCGTCCACGCCGTATCCGGATCCCACGCAATTCGACTCGAAGAGCCCCTACTACGACGCGAAATCCACGCAGGAAAGTCCGCGCTGGATGCTCATCGATGTGGTGTTCAAGAAGAAGTGCCCACTCATCGCGCTCGCCGCGTTGCGCGAGCATGACGAACTCGCCGAGATGCGCGTGCTCGCGCGAGGCAATCGTCTGTCCATCACGCCGGTCACGAAGGCCGAGTGGGATTTCATCACGAAGCGGCTGATGTAAGCCTGGGCGTACGCACGCCGCCAGTCTTTAAAGATTGCCAAGCCCGCTTGCTCCGACGGGAACCCTGCGTGGCCCACCTCGCCTAAAGAACACGCACGCACACGTACACGCACGCAGCCGACACGCATGCACGACGTGCCGGCGCACAGTTACGCACAATCATGCGCTCGCTTCGGCGCCTTGGTGTGCGCGCCGTTTGCGAATCCGTTCTGCCAGGAGCCCAAAATGAAGAGAAAAACCGCCGTCACGCTCGCCGCCGCCCTCGTTGCCGCTGTGCCGCTTGCCATGACGCTCGCGCCCCGCGCTGCCCTTGCGCAGAGCGAAGCGCACTATCAACCCTCGGGCGTGCTCTCGCTTTCCGCGCAGGCCAGCGCCGAGATCCCGCAGGACGTCGTCACGATCACACTGTTTTACGAGCAGGAAGCGAAGGATCCCGCGTCGCTCACGACCACGCTCAATCAGCGCGCCGACCAGGCGCTGCAAAAAGCCAAGGGCGTCGCGGGCGTGACCGCGCGTTCGGGCCAGTTCTCGATCTATCCGTCGACCGATCGCGACGGACGCATTTCGGCATGGCGCGGCCGCACGGAAGTCGTGCTCGAATCGCACGACTTCGCCGCCGCTTCGAAGCTCGCCGGCGATATTGCTTCGGTGATGCAGGTGGGCAACGTGCAGTTCTCGCTCTCGCCCGAAGCGCAGCGCGCCGCCGAGCAGAAGCTTTCGGGTCAGGCAATCGCCTCGTTCCGCGAGCAGGCTGCCACGAACGCACGCGCGTTCGGCTATAGCAGCTACACGGTCCGCGATGTGAACGTGGGCCATCAAGGCGTGCCGCCGCGTCCGATGATGATGATGAGCGCGCGCGCGATGTCGGCCGATGCGAAGGCCGCACCGCCCATGCCGCTCGAAGGCGGCACGTCCACCGTGAGCGTCAACGTGTCGGGCTCGGTGCAGATGAAGTAACGCACGCGCGGCTCATATCAGCCGCTCACATCATCCAGTTCGCGCGCGTCGCCCGCGTGGTGCGCGCAAACAGAAAAGCCACGGCAAAAACCGTGGCTTTTTTCATGATGCATTCAGTGCGGCGGGTTCATTACGACACGAGTCGCATCAGCTCCTGGAACCCACGACTTGCTGCGCACCGTTGCCGCGTTTGGCGCGACGATACGCCCAGATCATCATCAGTACGCCCACGACGATCATCGGCAACGAGAGCCACTGCCCCATCGAGAAACCCAGCGCAAGCAGCCCGAGGAAATCGTCGGGCTCGCGCGCGAACTCCACAGTGAAGCGCGCGAGGCCATAGCCGATCAGGAACATCGCCGAGATCGCGCCCACGGGGCGCTGCTTGCGCGAGAACAGAATCAGCACGATGAAGAGCGCGATGCCTTCGAGTGCGATTTCGTAAAGCTCGGACGGATGACGCGGCAGCAGATGATATTGCGCGAACACTTCGTTCAGATGCCACTGTGCGGCCTGTTGCGGATGTGCGGCGAGCCACGCGGCGTCGTCGTTGGCGGCGCCCGGGAACATCATCGCCCACGGCGCGTCCGGCGAGGTCACGCGGCCCCACAGTTCGCCATTGATGAAGTTGCCGAGACGTCCCGCGGCGAGACCCGTGGGCACCATCGGCGCGACGAAGTCGGTGACCTGGAGCCAGGTGCGTCCGCGCTGCCACGCGAACAGGACCATCGCGAAAGTCACGCCGAGAAAGCCGCCATGGAACGACATGCCGCCTTCCCACACCTTGAAGATGTCGAGCGGATGCGCGAAGTACCAGCTCGCCTTGTAGAACAGGACGTAGCCGAGGCGCCCGCCGAGGACCGTGCCGAGCACGCCGTAGAACAGCATGTCGTCGATGTCCTTGACGGTCCAGCCCTGCGCGGCCACGTATGGCAAGCGCAGGCGCAGGCGGCCGATCACGATCGCGAGGATGAAGCCGACGAGATACATGAGGCCGTACCAGCGCACGGCGAGCGGCCCCAGATGAATGGCGATGGGGTCGAAATTCGGGTGGATGAGCATCGTGGAATCAGTGCTTGTCGGCGGTGAGGATTGAAATCGAGTTGTAAAAATCGGCGCGAGACCGGCAGGGAAATGGCCAAAGCGTGCCCAAGGCGTGCCAAAAACGTGCGCAAAAACGCCATGGCGCGTGCATTGGACGTTTTCAAAGCTGCACAGTTCGCATCGTGCGCCGCAGCGACACATTATCGCCGAGACGAGGGAGCCAGCACCAAAATGCACCTTCAATACGGCTCGATGCAGATTCCAGGGCCGGGTAAGAAAGCCGGGGGCGCCGAGCCTGTCGCCTTGTCGCGAAGAACGCTCATCGGGCCTATGGCAGGCCCGCCGTCACCGCGTGCGCGCGCACGATTTCGATGAACGCCGCCAGCACCGGGCTCACCTCCTCGGCACGCCAGACGAGGCCCGTTTCGATCGTCGGCGCCGCTTCGGCCAGCGGCCGGTAGACCACGCCCGTGCGCCGCAGATGCCGCAGCGACCAGGGCACGAGCGCGATGCCCATGCCCGCGGAAACGAGGCTCACGATCGTCTGCATCTGGATCGCCTCCTGGCCCACGCGCGGCACTAGCCCGGCCGCGCCGTAGCAATCCATGATGGTGTCGTAAAAGCCCGGGGCCAGATGGCGCGGAAACACCACGAGCGGGACATCGGCGAGATCGGCGAGGCTCACGGGCGTCTCGCACCAGTCGTGCGCGGCCGGGTCGCCGCCATTGCCCGAATCACCTCGATTCTGATCGCCCGTGCGCGCCGAAAGCCCGGCCGGCATGGCCACCACGAGCGGCTCGCGCGCGACCGGCAGATACGCGAGCTGCGCCGCGTGACGCGGTGGCAAGGGCGCGATCACGAGGCCCGCGTCGATGCGGCCCGCCACCAGCTCGTCGATCTGCACGTCGCTCGTGGCCTCCGCGAGTTGCAGGCGCACGCGCGGGTGGCGCGCGCCGAAGTCGCGCAGCAGCAGCGGCAGCAACCCGTAATCGGCGGTCGAGACGAAGGCCAACGCCAGCACGCCCGCCTCGCCGCGCGCGAGGCTCTGGGCAAGCGGCCGCAGCGCCTGCGCGGCGGCGAGCAGGCGCCGTACCTCGGGCAGCAGATCGGCGCCCACGGCCGTCAACTCGACCGAGCGGCGCGTGCGCGCGAAAAGCTCGACGCCAAGCGTCTCCTCCAGCGCGCGAATGGCCTGTGAAAGCGGCGGCTGCGTCATCGAAAGGCGCGCCGCGGCGCGGCCGAAATGCTGCTCCTCGGCCACGGCCACGAAGTAGCGCAACTGGCGCAGATCGGGAATCGTGGTGCTCATGGATAAACGGGGCAAAAACGGGGCAAAAACGGGATAAACGTGCGCTGAAAACGCAGCAAGCGCGCCCTGTGATTCTTTTTACGACTCACCAGGCCAAGAATAATATATTGGACATTGCGCTCGCGAAACTCCATTCTTTCTTCGCACATGCCGGCGCATGCCTTCCCAAGCCCTCCGCTCCGGCAACCGAACAAAACACGAGACACCTTCCACGGAGCGTCCCCATGGCATACAACCGTCGTTCGAAGCACATCACGCAAGGCGTCGCCCGCTCGCCGAACCGTTCGATGTATTACGCGCTCGGCTACGAAAAGGCCGACTTCGACAAGCCGATGATCGGCATCGCCAATGGCCACTCGACCATCACGCCCTGCAATGCGGGCCTGCAGCGTCTCGCCGACGCAGCCGTGGCCGCCGTCAAGGGCGCTGACGCCAATCCGCAGATCTTCGGCACGCCCACGATCTCGGACGGCATGTCGATGGGCACCGAAGGCATGAAGTACTCGCTCGTGTCGCGCGAGGTGATCGCCGACTGCATCGAGACCTGCGTGCAGGGGCAATGGATGGACGGCGTGGTCGTGATCGGCGGCTGCGACAAGAACATGCCGGGCGGCGTGATCGCGCTCGCACGCATGAACGTGCCCGGCATCTATGTGTATGGCGGCACGATCCGCCCGGGCAACTGGAAGGGCAAGGATCTGACCATCGTGTCGGCGTTCGAGGCCGTGGGCGAATTCACGGCTGGCCGCCTGTCCGAAGAGGACTTCGAAGGCGTCGAGAAAAATGCGTGTCCGTCCACGGGTTCGTGCGGCGGCATGTACACGGCCAACACGATGAGCTCTTCGTTCGAGGCGCTCGGCATGTCGCTCATGTATTCGTCGACGATGGCCAACCCCGACGAAGAGAAGGTCGATTCAGCCGCCGAGTCGGCGCGCGTGCTCGTCGAAGCGGTCAAGAAGGACCTCAAGCCGCGCGACATCATCACGAAGAAGTCCATCGAGAATGCTGTCGCGCTCATCATGGCCACAGGCGGTTCGACCAACGCGGTGCTGCACTATCTTGCCATCGCGCATGCTGCCGAAATCGACTGGAGCATCGACGACTTCGAGCGCATGCGCAAGAAAGTGCCGGTGATTTGCGATCTGAAGCCCTCGGGCCAGTATGTGGCGACCGACCTGCACAAGGCCGGCGGCATTCCACAGGTGCTCAAGATCCTGCTCGACGCAGGGCTGTTGCACGGCGACTGCATGACCATCACCGGCAAGACCATGGCCGAAGAACTCAAGGACGTGCCGTCGAAGCCGCGCGCCGATCAAAAGGTCATCTTCCCCATCGACCAGGCGCTGTACAGGGAAGGCCACCTCGCGATCCTCAAGGGCAACCTCGCGACCGAAGGCGCCGTCGCCAAGATCACGGGCCTGAAGAACCCGGTGATCACGGGCCCGGCGCGCGTGTTCGACGACGAGCAAAGCGCAATGGAAGCGATCCTTGCCGACAAGATCAAGGCCGGCGATGTGGTCGTGCTGCGCTACCTCGGCCCGAAGGGCGGCCCGGGCATGCCGGAGATGCTCGCGCCCACGTCGGCGATCATCGGCAAGGGTCTGGGCGAATCCGTGGGCCTCATCACCGACGGCCGCTTCTCGGGCGGCACATGGGGCATGGTGGTCGGCCACGTCGCGCCCGAGGCGTTCGAAGGTGGCGCCATCGCGCTGGTGCAGGAAGGCGACTCGATCACCATCGACGCCCACAAGCTGCTGCTGCAATTGAATATCGACGATGCCGAACTCGCACGCCGGCGCGCAGCCTGGAAACAGCCGGCGCCGCGCTATACGCGTGGCGTGCTCGCGAAGTATGCGGCGCTGGCGCGTCCGGCGAACAAGGGGGCGGTGACGGGTTGAACGCGGGCAAGGAGCACCGGTAAATGCCAGTTGGCTGCGCGCTTTGCGAAGCGCGCCGCGTGAACCGCGCGGTGCGCCGTCTTGAGCCAGGTTAAAGCCACGTTAAAGCGATATGGAGGCTGCAAGGAAGCCGCATGGAGGGCGCATGGACCGTGCGCCCTTTGCTTCTATAATGCGACGACACAGCCGGCGACCACGCTGGCGGAGACCAGTATGAAAGTGAAGTCGCAGGCGAAGAACAAGACAGCGACGCAGGCTGCCACACTCGCATTGGCGTTGGCGCTAGCCACGACGAGCGCTCATGCGCAGAACGGTCCCAGCGGACCTGCACTCGCGCAACAGCAGAACTGCATGAGTTGCCATTCGGTCACGCGCAGCTTCATGGGCCCTGCACTGCGCGCTGTCGCGGCCAAATACGCGGGCAAGCCCGACGCGCAGAACTATCTCACGCACAAGATCCTGGAAGGCAGCAGCGGCGTGTGGGGCTCGGTGCCCATGCCCGCGAACACCCAATTGACTCCGTCCCAGGCGGCCACGCTCGCGAACTGGATTCTCACGTTGAAGTAACCTGGGCAATAGAAGCTTGGGCGGGCGTCGCAGCACGCGATGTGTCGAGTTTCGCGGGACCTGAAGCCTCGCCGCGCACGAGGCGCAACCGCGTTGACGACGGCACTCAACGCCCTGCCAACCTCAGGCCTCCGGCGGCGTCGATTGCGCCGGACGCGCGGCCAGTTCCTCGCGCACTGCGTCCCTCACCCAACCCTTCAATTCGGTTTCGAGCGCGAGACCGATCTCGCGCGACACCTGCCCCACGATCCAGTGAGAATGCTGTTGCAACGCGGCGGCACAACGCGCTTCGATCACGCTACGTCCGTCGCCGGTGAGCCAGTTCATGGCCCGCCCGCTTACGCGTTCGACGAGCGCTTCGGCATCGCCGGGGAGACGATAGGAGTCGCCGGCCGGCGCGCCGGGGCCTGGTTCGGGCGCAGCCTGGCCAGGCGCAGCAGCCGCCGGGGCGGGAGCAGCGGTCGTCTCGAACGGCGACCCTTGGCGACCGCGCAACAGGTTGCCCTGCACGAGCGGCTCGTTCAAGAGCGGGATCGGAGCCCCTTCAGCATCATGAAAATCGGACACGATCACCTCCTTTGGATTTCGATCAAACAATAAAGGAGAGACAAGCAGCAGGCATGCCGGGTTCAGCCGCCCTGCTTGTAATTGTTCAGCGCGTAGCCGCGGTCGCGGTAGAAGCGGTAGCGTTCACGGCCCGAGGCAAGTTCCTCGGGCGCATCGCCGATTACTTCGAGCAGGCGCTCGAAGCGCGCGAACTGCGGCGGTACCTCGGCGCCCAGGTTGAGCAGCACGCCGTGATGCGGCGCGCGCTCGAGATCCGAGGCCAGCACGATGGGCGTTTGCGCGGCGTGCGCGCTCCCAGCCATGCAGTGCGGCACGAAGTCGAGCGGCGAGAAAGTCCAGAGCATCTCGTCGAACGCGCGCAGGCGCGCGGGCTCGGCCAGCACGACGGCTTGCTGGCCGGCCTGATACGCCTTGCGCACGAGCCGGCACGCGTACATCAGCGAATCGCCGACGTTCGTGTGAAAGTCGATCCTCGTCATTGCCCTGCGCGATCGATCAAGAACTGCGCGAGCAGCGGCACGGGACGGCCCGTCGCGCCCTTCGCCGCGCCGCTCTTCCACGCGGTGCCCGCGATGTCGAGGTGCGCCCACGGATACGCTTCGGTAAAGCGCGAGAGGAAGCACGCCGCCGTCACGCTGCCCGCCGGACGCCCGCCGATATTGGCGATATCGGCGAAATTCGACTTGAGCTGGTCCTGATACTCGTCGTCGAGCGGCAAGCGCCATGCCGGATCGTTCGCCTCGCGCGAGGCGTCGAGCAGTTCGCCCGCGAGCGCATCGTCCTTCGAGAACAAGCCGCTGTTGTGATGGCCGAGCGCGATGATGCACGCACCCGTGAGCGTGGCGATGTCGATCACGGCGGCCGGCTTGAAGCGCTCGGCGTAGGTGAGCGCGTCGCACAGGATCAGGCGCCCTTCGGCGTCGGTGTTGAGCACTTCGACCGTGAGACCCGCCATCGTCGTGACGATGTCGCCCGGCTTCGTGGCGTTGCCCGCGGGCATGTTCTCGCACGTGGGGATGATGCCGATCACGTTGAGCTTCAGGCCCATTTCGGCGACCGCGCGCATCGTGCCGAGCACCGAGCCCGCGCCGCACATGTCGTACTTCATCTCGTCCATGCCCTCGCCGGGCTTGAGCGAAATGCCGCCCGTGTCGAACGTGATGCCCTTGCCTACCAGCACGACAGGCGCGGCCTTCGCGCTCGCGCCCTGGTATTGCAGCACGATGAATTGCGGCGGCTCGACCGAGCCTTTTGTAACAGAAAGAAACGAGCCCATCTTGAGCGCTTCGATCTGGCGCTGGCCGAGCACTTCGACCTTGAGCTTCCAGTCGCGCGCGAGCTTCTTGGCCGTGGCCGCGAGGTAGGTAGGCGTGCAGACGTTGCCCGGCAGATTGCCGAGGTCGCGCGTGAGATCCATGCCGTTGGCGAGCGCCACGGCCTGCTTGACGGCGAGCTTCGCGGCCTTGTCTTCGCCGGCGTCGATGCTGAAGACGACGCGCTTGAGCGCGCGCTGCAGGACGTCGGGCTTGCTCTTCATCTGCGTGAAGCGGTAGGTCTCGTGGCGCAATGCGAGAATCGCCGCGCGCACGCCCCAGTCGCCCGTGCGTTCCTTGATGGGCAGTTGGGCGAGCGTGAACGTGACCTGTGCGATTTTCGTGCCGAGGATCGCGCGCCAGGCCGCCTTGACAGCCTCGCCATAGGCCTTCTGGCCGAATGCATCCTGCTTGCCGAGGCCGACCAGCAGCACGCGCGACGCGCCGATGCCGCTCACTTCCGGCAGAAACAGCGTGGAGCCGGCCTTGCCGTCGATGTCGCCGGACTTGACGAGACGGGCGATCGCGCCGCCGATGGCGCTGTCGATCACGAATGCCGGACCGGAGAGGGTCTGCGCCTCGAAGATGCCCACTACGACGCAATCCGACTTGCCGGTCAGAAAGGGGCCTTCCCCGCCTTTGCTCCAGTCACAGGCTTTTATGCTAAAGTCCATCGCGCTTGTCCTCGGATAAAATCAGGGCTTAGGATGAAAGCCGCAATTATCCGCTATTTTTCCTGCGGCGGCTCCTGGGCAGTTGCGCTGGCAGCGCGGCGCCCGGCGCGGACCGCCCGCCCCGCTCATCAATAATGATTTTCGAACGTTCCCTGCAGCGCGAACTCGCGTACACGGCCGGCGCCGTGTTCATGGTTCTGCTCACGATCATGCTGACGACGATGATGATCCGCATCGTCGGCTTCGCTGCGTCAGGCCAGATCGACCCGCGCGACGTGCTGGTCCTCATCGGCCTGACCGTGATCGGCTACCTCGCCGTGATGCTCATCGTCACGCTCTTCGTGTCGATCCTGTTCGTGCTCACGCGCTGGTACAAGGATTCAGAAATGGTCGTCTGGCTCGCCTCCGGGGTGAGCCTCACGCGCCTCATCAAACCAATCGCCGTTTTTTCCACGCCGATCATCCTCTTGATCGTGTTCTTCGCCTTCGTCGGCTGGCCGTGGTCGAACGCGCAAAGCAAGCTGATCCGCGCACGCTTTCAGCAGCGCGATGAAGTATCGCTGCTGGCGCCTGGCCAGTTCCGCGAATCGCCCACCACGCACCGCGTGTTCTTCATCGAGAGCATGAACCCCGACCAGGGCCGCGTGGACAATGTATTCGTCACGAGCACGGAGCACGGCAAGGTCAGCGTGATCGTTTCCAAAACCGGTTACACGGAAGGCACGAAGAACGGCGACCGTTTCGTCGTGCTCGAGAACGGCCGCCGCTACGACGGCGAGCCCGGCCATCCCGACTTTCGCATCACCGAATTCCAGCGTTACGGCGTGAAGATTCAGAGCCAGCCGGTGGTCGCCACGCCCACGGCGAGCAGCACGTCCACGCCCGACCTGCTGCGCCATCCGAGCGCTGACAATCTCGGCGAATTCGCGTGGCGCGCAGGCCTGCCGCTCATCGCGATCAACCTCATGCTGCTCGCGATTCCGCTCGCGTATCAGAATCCGCGCCGCGGGCGCACCATCAACCTTGTGATGGCCGTGCTGATCTACCTCACCTACTCGAACCTGCTCAACGTCGTGCAATCGCAGATCGAGCAAGGCAAGATGTCGTTCGGCCTCGGGCTCGTGCTGCTGCACGCCGTGGTGCTCGCGCTCGTCGTCTTCATTTTCTGGCTGCGCGTGCGCAACCGGCCGCTCTTTACGCGTGCGCTGTTCCAGCGCGCGTCGCAGGGGAGCTGACCGATGCGCATCTACGAGAAGTACTTCGCGCGTCAGGTCTACGTGACGTTCGTGTTTATCCTGTTTGCCTTTTCGGGTCTGTTCTTCTTCTTCGACCTGATCAACGAACTGAACTCGGTCGGCCACGGCAACTACAAGTTCATGTACGCGGTGCTGCGCGTCTCGCTGCAGGCGCCGTCGCGGCTCTACGAGATCATTCCGGTCGCGGCGCTCATCAGCGCGATCTATGTGTTCGCGCAGATGGCCGCCAATTCCGAGTACACGATCTTTCGCGTCTCCGGTCTCGCGACCGGCCAGGCGCTACGCTCGCTCCTGAAAATCGGCATCCCGCTCGTGCTGCTCACTTACCTCATGGGCGAAGTGGTCGGTCCGTACACCGACCAGCTCTCCGAGCGCGTGCGCCTCGAGGCGCTGGGCTCCGCGGTGTCGACGGACTTCAAGTCGGGCGTCTGGGTGAAGGACACGCTCACCGCGCGCGCCGACGGCGAGCAGGCGACGCGCTTCGTCAACGTGGGCGAACTGCAGCCCGACGCGACGATCACCAATGTGCGCATCTACGAATTCGATTCGCAGTTCAGGCTCTCGAACGTGCGTGTCGCGAAAAGCGGCAAGTATCAGCCGCCTGGCCACTGGCTACTCAAGGACGTGACGGACACCGAGCTCATCAGCGTGGCGCCGCCGAACCAGCCCGCCGATACGCTCAATCCGGTCTATCGCGCGCAGCAGACCTCGGTGCCCGAGTACTCGCTGCGCTCGGAGCTCACGCCGCAGATTCTCTCGGTGCTGCTGGTTTCGCCGGATCGCATGTCGATGTTCAACCTGTTCCGCTACATCCAGCATCTTTCGGAAAACCATCAGGACACGCAGCGCTACGAGATCGCCTTCTGGCGCAAGCTGATCTACCCGTTCGCGGTGTTCGTGATGCTGGTGCTCTCGCTGCCGTTCGCGTATCTGCATACGCGCGCCGGCGTGGTGGGCGTGAAGGTGTTCGGCGGGATCATGCTCGGCATGAGCTTCCAGCTCGTGAACACGCTGTTCTCGCACATCGGTACACTGAACACGTGGCCCGCGCCGCTCACTGCGGCGACGCCGGGCCTCATTTATCTGGCGCTCGGGCTGATTGGCCTGAAATGGGTCGACCGGCATTGACGTTAGTCCGCGTCGGTTGACGTCGATCGGCGTCGCACAGGCCGGGCCACGCTTTGCTCTGCAGGAAAACGCGACGATGGGCACTCACGGCATGATCCTCTTCGGCCACGGCGCGCGCGATGCGCGCTGGAAAGAGCCGTTCACGCGCCTCGCGGGCAAGCTCGCCGCCACGCGCGGCGCGGCGCGGCCCGTGAGTCTCGCCTTCCTCGAACTCATGGCGCCGAGCCTGCCCGAGGCCATCGCCGAGCAAGTCGCGCTAGGCTGCGATGCCATCACGGTGGTGCCGGTGTTCTTCGGCCAGGGCGGCCATATCCGGCGCGATCTGCCCGCGCTCATCGCGCAATGCCAGGCCGCGCATCCTGGTGTGCAGATTTCGTGTGCGACCGCCGTGGGCGAGGACGACGGCGTGCTCGATGCGATCGTGCAGTACTGTGTTGAGCAAGCGCGCGATTAGGGCGTTAGTGTTTTCTTGTTTCTCGCGGTCCCTTGTTTCTCGCGTTTCCTTGTGTTCGTGTCGGTCTGCCAGCGTTGCCCCTGTGCGGGGCGGCACCTACTTTTCTTTGCAGCCGCAAAGAAAAGTAGGCAAAAGAAAGCGGCTCAAACCGCTAGTGTGACGCAGTACACCACTTGCCCATCATCGGAGCGGTTCCGGGGCATCCGTCACCTCGCACCTTCAAACTGAGTGACAAAGGACTCATCCATCCCGCTGCTCGCTACGCGCGCAGCGGTCGGGTATGCAAGGGAAACCAGGCATGCTGCCTGGGCACTCGAATGCGCATGCACCCCGCCAATGCGTAGGCATCCTGATGGTTTGGGATTATGCCTCACGGCGCGCGGAGCGCCGCCGGAGGAATGAGCCCTTAGTCACTCCGTTGTAGGGCGCGTGGTGGCAGATGCTCCGGAACCGCTCCGGTAATGGGCAAGTGGTCCACGGCGTCACACTGGCGGTGTGAGCGGCTTTCTTTTGCCTACTTTTCTTTGCCGCTGCAAAGAAAAGTAGGTGCCGCCCCGCACAGGGGCAACGCTAATAGACCGACACGAACACAAGGAAACGCGAGCAACAAGGAAACGCGAACTACTTGCTCTTCATTGCCTCAGGCTGCCCGACGGCCAGAGCCTTCATCCTGGGTGTTGTCTCCAGCTTGCGCCTGCCCCGCACGCTCGGCGAATGCATCGCCGATCATGAGCAGGCTCGGCTGCGCCGGGTCGAGCCAGTCTTGCGCCTCGCCGGCGGCGAGACCCGCCAGCGTGAGCGTGAGCGTGCGCTCGCGCGCCGTGCTGCATGCCTCGACGATCGCCACGGACGTCGCGCCCGCGCGGCCCGCTTCGATCAGCTGCCGGGCGATTTCCGGCGCGCTGTCGCGGCCCATGTAGAACACGAGCGAATCGGCATTGACCTGCTCGCGGATCTCCTCGCTGCCCGCCGCGCGCGAGTATGTCGCGAGCGCGACGCTGCGCGACACGCCGCGCAGCGTGAGCGAGCGTTGCAGCGTGGCCGCGCTGGCCAGCGCCGCCGTGATGCCCGGCACGATCTCGTACTCGATGCCCGCCGCTTCGAGTGCGCGCATCTCTTCGTCGGCGCGGCCGAACAGCATCGGGTCGCCGCCCTTCAGGCGCACGACCACGTCGTGCTCGCGCGCCGCATCCACGAGCTGCTTGTTGATGAAGTGCTGCGCCGTCGAGCGCTGGCCGCAACGCTTGCCGACCGCGATGAACTTCGCGTCCTGCGGGGCGTAATCCAGCATCGCCGGCTCCACGAGCGCATCGTGCAGCACGACCTGCGCTTTCGCGAGCAGGCGCGCGCCGCGCACCGTGATGAGGTCCGCCGCGCCTGGTCCCGCGCCGATCAGATAAACCTTGCCCATTTGCCTCGTTGACTCATATGTCGCAACGCAAGTCACAACGCAACCGCGCGCCGCCATTGGATCCCGGCGGCGCGCGGCCAGCGTTCGCGCTGGCCCGCTTCAGTCGGCAAGCGCGCGAATCATGCCTGCCGCCACCGTGTGGTGCGTCGCCTCGTCGATGAGGACGAACGCGCCGGTGCCCGGATGCACATCATACAGGTCCGCGACGACCGGTTTTTGCAGCGTGAGCGCCACGCGGCCAATGTCGTTCATCGCGAGATTTTGGCGGTCGGTGGCGTGCGAGAGCGTATGCACGTCGAGCACTTGCTTGACCGCGCCGATCTTCGCGAACACCGTGCTCGTGGTGTGCTTGAGCAGGTACTTGCGCTGCGGCGAGAGCGGCTCTTCGTCGAACCAGCAGAGGTCCGCTTCGAGCTTCTTCGCAGGCTGCGTCTCGTCCGATGCCGGCACGAAGGTATCGCCGCGCGAGACGTCCACGTCTTCGGCCAGACGGATCGTGACGGTCTGACCCGCGAACGCGCGGTCGACCTGCGCCGTGCCGCCCGGCACCGGCGCGATGATCTCGGCGACCGTCGCTGCGCGGCCCGCCGGCAGCACCGTGATGGCGTCGCCGACCTTCACTTCGCCCGCTTCGACACGGCCCATGTAGCCGCGGAAGTCGTCGGCGCTCGAGCCGTCCTGGCGCGCGACCCACTGCACCGGGAAGCGCAGCGCGTCGCCCGTGGCCTGCTCGACCGGCAGCGCCTCGAGCACGTCGAGCAGCGGCTCGCCCGCGTACCAGGGCATGCGCTCGCTCGCGGCCACGATGTTGTCGCCCTTGAGCGCCGAGACCGGCACGAAGCGCACGTTCTCGAGGCCGAGCTGGCGCGCGAGCGCCACGTAGGCGTCGCGGATCAGGTCGAAGGTGGCTTCGCTGTAGTCGACCAGATCCATCTTGTTGATTGCGACGATCACGTGCTGGAGCCCCAGCAGCTTGACGATTGCGCTGTGGCGCTTGGTCTGCGGCAGCAGTTGCGTCACGCCGTTCTCGACCGTCACGCGCGTCGCGTCGACGAGAATGATGGCCGCGTGGGCCGTGGAGGCGCCCGTGACCATGTTGCGCGTGTACTGCTCGTGGCCCGGCGTGTCGGCGATGATGAACTTGCGCTTGGCCGTGGCGAAGTAGCGGTACGCCACGTCGATCGTGATGCCCTGCTCGCGCTCGGCTTCGAGGCCGTCGGTGAGCAGCGACAGGTCGATCTCGTCGCCCACGGTGCGCTTGTTCTTCGCGCGCGAGAGCGCCGAGAGCTGGTCCGAAAGAACCGCCTTGCTGTCGTACAGCAGGCGGCCGATCAGCGTGCTCTTGCCGTCGTCCACGCTGCCGGCCGTGATGAAGCGCAGCACGCCAAGGTCTTCAGGTTGATGCGTCGTAACCATAATCAATGTTTCCTTTGCGTGCTCTTTAGAAATAACCTTGCTTCTTGCGCTGTTCCATCGCGGCTTCCGACGCCTGGTCGTCCATGCGCGTCGCGCCGCGTTCCGTGATTTCGGTCACGGCCGTCTCGGCGATGATCTTCTCGACGTCGTCGGCATCGCTTTCCACCGGGCACGTGCAGCTAATGTCGCCCACCGTGCGAAAGCGCACCTGCGCCATTTCACTGACGTCGCCGTCCTTCATCGGCGTGAGCGGCGTGACCGGCACGAGCAGGCCGTTGCGGCGCACGATCTCGCGCTGGTGCGCGTAGTAGATCGACGGCAGTTCGAGTTTCTCGCGCGCGATGTACTGCCACACGTCCAGTTCCGTCCAGTTCGAGATCGGGAACACGCGCAGGTGCTCGCCCTTGTGCAGGCGCGCGTTGTAAAGGCTCCAGAGTTCCGGGCGCTGCGCCTTCGGATCCCACTGGCCGAATTCGTCGCGGAACGAGAAGATGCGCTCCTTCGCGCGGGCCTTCTCTTCGTCGCGGCGCGCACCGCCGATCATCGCCGTGTAGCCGTATTGCTCGATGGTTTCGAGCAGCGTGACGGCCTGGGCGGCGTTGCGCGAATCCGTTTCGCGGCGCAGACGCACGGTGCCGCGCTTGATCGAATCTTCGACGTGGCCGACCACGAGTTCCGCGCCGATCTCGGCTGCGCGACGATCGCGGAAGTCGATCACTTCCTCGTAGTTGTGGCCCGTGTCGATGTGCACGAGCGGGAACGGCAGCGAGGTCTTGCGGTTCGCGCCGAGGCCGAAGGCCTTGAGTGCGAGCGCCAGCACGACCACCGAATCCTTGCCGCCCGAGAACAGCAGCGCGGGCTTGCTGCACTCGGCAACGAGTTCGCGCAGGATGTGGATCGACTCGGCTTCGAGCCAGTCGAGATGGTCCATGCGGTTCGCCGTGACCTGGAGCGGTGCGTTCACTGCGGAATCGAGCGTCGTGCTCATGTTCAGATCCTTCGTCTATGCGCCCCGCGTGAGTGGAGCGCGGTGCTCTGTGTTCGACTTCGCGCCGCCTTACGGAAACGGCGCGACAACCTTCAATACTAGTTCGTCTGGCCGGCGGCCGGCGCTTGCACGACCGGAATCGCGGAAACCGACGTGATGTGCAGCCCGCATTCCTTCGTGTCGCGCGACTCCCACCACCAGCGGCCCGCCCGGCTGTCTTCGCCCGGACGCACGGCCCGCGTACAGGGCTCGCAACCGATGCTCGGGTAGCCGCGCGCATGCAGCGGGTTCACCGGCACGTCGAAGGCACGCAGATACGCCCACACGTCGGCCTCGGTCCAGTCCGCGAGCGGATTGAACTTGGCGATGTTGCGCGCGCCGTCGTGCTCTTCCTCGTGCAGCTCCGCACGCGTGACCGACTGCTCGCGGCGCTGGCCCGTGACCCACGCCGAAACATCCGAAAGCGCGCGATTGAGCGGCTCGACCTTGCGGATCTCGCAGCAGCGCTTGCGCAGATCGATGCTCTCGTAAAACGCGTTCAGGCCGTGCTGCGCGACGTATTCGTCCACCGCGTCCTGCTGCGGAAGGAACTGCTCGATCTCGTAGCCGTAGCGCTCGCGCACGCGGTCGATCATGCCGAGCGTTTCCGCATGCAGGCGGCCCGTGTTCAGCGAGAAGACGCCGATCTTCACGCCGCGCGAAAGGATCGCGTGGGTAAGCAGCATGTCTTCGGCCGCGAGGCTGCTGGCAAGCTTCACGTTGGCGTGACGCGCGGCGATCGAATCGAGCAGCGCGTCGAGTCGCTCGATCTTCGCCTGCAAGTCCGCAGTGATTCCGGTGGCGACGGTGCTCATGCTGCGGCGCCCTGCTGTGCCGCTGCTTGTGCCACCGCTTGCGCCGCCAGCGCCGCACGACGGCGGAACAGCGGCGACGGCTCGTCGAACGCGCCCTGGTACTGCACCGTGAACTCGGTGAACGCGTTGAGCGCGTCGTTGATGTCCTTGTCGGCGCGCACGGCGAACGAATCGAAGCCACAGCGCTCGTGGAAACGCAGCTGGTCGCGCAGCACGTCGCCGATCGCGCGCAGCTCGCCCTTGTAGCCAAAGCGCTCGCGCAGCAGGCGGCCGATCGAAAAGCCGCGGCCATCGCGGAACACCGGGAAGTCCACGCCGATCAGCGCGACCTTGTCGAAATCGCCGGCGATGTCAGCCGGTTCGCTGTCCGGCGCAAGCCACACGCCGAGCTCATCCTTGCCGCGCGAGGCAACCAGCGCGTCGCGGTGCGCCTGCCACAGCGCGAGCGGCACCAGCACCTTGCCGGCGGGCAGCGCCGAAGCCTCAGGCAGTGCGCCGTCTTCAGCCGCGCGCACGACTTGCCAGTTGTCTTCGACGATCTCGCGTTTTTTGATAACCAATGCCATTGCTTGACTCTCGTGTCTCGTTGCGTGCTGCTGTTAAGCGTGGACCGGCTGGCGCGATGCGTACACGCGCTCCTTGAAGGGCGCGATGCCGATGCGGTCATACGTGTCGATGAAGCGCTCGCCATCGACGCGCTGC
The DNA here is from genome assembly GCF_022213065.1 of Paraburkholderia tagetis. GTDB lineage: Bacteria > Pseudomonadota > Gammaproteobacteria > Burkholderiales > Burkholderiaceae > Paraburkholderia > Paraburkholderia tagetis. The sequence goes on along the minus strand of NZ_JAKLJA010000014.1, from coordinate 88,945 downwards.
TCGACGAACGTGTCGATCACCTTCTGCACCACGTCGGCCATCTCTTCTGCCGAGAACGACGGGCCGATCACGCGGCCAAGGCGCGCGCCGTTTGCGCCGCTGCCCTGCTCGCCGCCGAGCGTGACCTGGTACCACTCCGAGCCGTCCTTGTCGACGCCCAGCACGCCGATGTTGCCGACGTGGTGGTGACCGCACGCATTGATGCAGCCCGAGATGTTCAGCGACAGGTCGCCCAGGTCGTAGACGTAGTCGAGATTCTCGAAGCGCTCCTGGATCGCAAGCGCGATGGGGATCGACTTCGCATTCGCGAGCGAGCAGAAGTCGCCGCCCGGGCACGAGATGATGTCGGTCAAGAGGCCGATGTTCGGCGTGGCGAAACCTTGCTCCTTGGCCTTTTCCCAGACCGCGAAGAGGTCGCGCTTCTTGACGTCGGCGAGGATCAGGTTCTGCTCGTGCGAGATGCGGATCTTGCCGAACGAGTATTCGTCGGCCCAGTCGGCCACGGCTTCCATCTGCTTGTCGGTGGCGTCGCCCGTTGCGACCTTGCCCGACTTAAGCGAAAGCGTCACCGAGGCATAACCCGGCACGCGGTGCGGGCGCACGTTGCGCTCGACCCAGCGCGCGAACGCGCGGTTTTCGAGCAGATGCTTTTCGTACGACGCATCGGTATCGGCGAGCTTCTCGTAGACCGGCGGCACGAAGTACTGCGAGACGCGGTCGAGCTCTTCCTGCGTGAGCGTCGAGGGGCCGTCCTTCAGGTGCTGCCACTCCTCTTCCACTTGCTCGGCGAACTTCGCCGGCGAGAGCGCCTTCACGAGGATCTTGATACGCGCCTTGAACATGTTGTCGCGGCGGCCATAGCGGTTGTACACGCGCAGCACCGCTTCGCAGTAGGTCAGCAGATGCTGCCACGGCAGGTCGCGCTTGATGATGGCGCCGACGATCGGCGTGCGGCCGAGGCCGCCGCCCGCGAGAATGCTCGCGACGACTTCGCCCTTCTCGTTACGGTCGAGGTAGACGCCCAGGTCGTGGATCTGCACGGCCACGCGGTCTTCCTTCGTGCCGGAGACGGCGATCTTGAACTTGCGCGGCAGCCACGCGAACTCGGGGTGGAACGTCGACCACTGGCGCAGAATCTCGGCCCACGGACGCGGATCGACGATCTCGTCGGGTGCGACGCCCGCGAACTGGTCGGCGGTGATATTGCGGATGCAGTTGCCCGAGGTCTGGATGGCGTGCATCTGCACCGACGCGAGCTTGGCGAGGATCTCGGGCGTTTCTTCGAGCTTGATCCAGTTGTACTGGACGTTCGTGCGCGTCGAGAAGTGGCCGTAGCCGCGATCGTGCTCGCGGGCGATGCGACCGAGCATGCGAAGCTGGTCGCTGCGCAGGTTGCCGTACGGCACCGCGATGCGGTGCATATAGGCGTGGCGCTGGTAGTACAGGCCGTTCTGCAGGCGCAGCGGGCGGAACTCTTCCTCGCTCAATTCGCCCGAGAGGCGCCGGCGAACCTGATCGCGGTATTGCGCGACGCGCTCGTCAACGATGGTCTGGTCGTACTGATCGTATTGGTACATTCGGGGACCCCAGGGTTGTTCATTCGCAGCGTTCCGGTTACGCCGCGCGCTCCGATTTCAATTCGACCGCCTTGATCCTGGCTAAAGACCGGCACCCTTCAGCGCGCCGCTCCGTTGCTAATGACCAAAACAGATATCCATATTGGAAAACTTCGATGAATGGTAATAAACTCGCTTTATATTTCAAACGATCTAAAAATCAGGTTGATATGCCAAGGGGTTATATATGAACCTGCACCAGTTCCGCTTCGTGCGCGAGGCGGTGCGTCAGAATTTCAATCTCACGGAAGCGGCCAAGGCCCTGTATACAAGCCAGCCCGGCGTCTCGAAGGCGATCATCGAGCTGGAGGATGAGCTTGGGGTCGAAATCTTTACCCGGCACGGCAAGCGCGTGCGCTCGCTCACGGAGCCGGGGCGCATCATCCTCGCCTCGGTGGAGCGCATTCTTCAGGAAGTGGAGAGTCTGAAACGGGTGGGCAAGGACTACGCCGCGCAGGATCAGGGCAACCTGACCATCGCCGCCACCCATACCCAGGCGCGCTACTCGTTGCCGGCGGCCATCGCCGAATTCAAGCGGCGCTTTCCGAAGGTGCACCTTTCGATTCTGCAAGGCAGCCCGACCCAGGTGGCCGAGATGGTGCTGCACGACCAGGCCGACCTCTGCATCGCGACGGAAGCCATCTCCGGCTACAAGGAGCTGGTATCGCTGCCCTGCTTCACCTGGCACCACGTGGCGATGATGCTGCCCGATCACCCGCTGCTTGAGCGCAAGCCGCTCTCGCTCGACGATCTGGCCCAATTTCCGCTCATCACCTACGACAACGCGTTCGCGGGCCGCACGAAGATCAACGACGCGTTCCGCCTGCGCGGCCTCTCGCCCGACATCGTGCTCGAAGCCATCGACGCGGACGTGATCAAGACTTACGTGGAACTGGGTCTGGGCGTGGGCATCATGGCCGACATCGCTTTTAACGCCGAGCGCGACCGCCATCTGCGCGCCGTGCCGGTGGGCCACCTGTTCGGCAGCAACGTGACGCGCGTGGCGCTCAAACAGGGCGCGTACCTGCGCAGCTATGTCTATACGCTGGTGGAGCTGCTCTCGCCGAGCCTGAACCGCAAGCTGATCGAGCAGGCGCTCAAGGGCGGGCACGAGACCTACGAGCTGTAAGTAACTCGCGAGCGGCAATTCACTAGCCGTGGCGGCGCGCGGAGCGCGCTGGAAAAACAATCAAGCAGAACAATCAAGCCCCATTACAACAACGCTTCTCGCTTCATATCCTCCTGGAGACCCATCGCATGAAGCTGCAACCGCGTCTGAGTTCGCTCCTGCCCTCGTCCCTGATTTCGCCACTGAGCCCGCGCTTCCTTTCGCCGCGGCGCTCGCTGCGTCCGCTGCGTCTGCTCGCGGCGGCAGCCGCGCTCGCCGCCGCCGCGTTCGCCCCTGCCGCGCATGCCGATCTCAAGGTCGGCATCGACCTGTCGAGCACCGGCCCCGCCGCGGCCATCGGCATCACGAGCAAGAACGCCATGCTGATGTGGCCCTCCGAGATCGCCGGCCAGAAGACCGATTACATCGTGCTCGACGATGGCTCCGATCCGGGCGCGGCGGTGCGCAACATCCGCAAGCTCATCAACGAGGATCACGTGGACGTGATCGTCGGGCCGAACATCACGCCGGCGGCGCTCGCCGCGCTCGACCCCGTGGCCGAGGCCAAAACGCCGATGATCACGCTGGTAGGCTCGGGCTCCGTGGTCGAACCGCAGCAAGGCGCACGCGTGTGGGCCTTCAAGATGGCGCAGACCGACGCCGCCATGGCCGACGTGATGACGCGCTACATGGCCGCGCACGGCGTGAAGACCGTGGGCTTCATCGGCTTTGCGGACAGCTACGGCGATAGCTGGCTCAACGAGTTCACGAAGTTCGCGAAGGAACGCAACATCCAGATCGTGGCCACGGAGCGCTTTAACCGCACCGATGCCAGCGTGACGGGCCAGGTCCTCAAGCTGATGGCCGCGAAGCCCGACGCCATGCTGATTGCGGGTGCCGGCACGCCCAGCGTGCTGCCGCAGCGCACACTGGTCGAGCGCGGCTACAAGGGCGCGATCTATCAGACGCACGGTATTGCCACGCCCGAGTTCATCAAGCTCGGTGGCAAGGACGTGGAGGGCACGCTGTTCCCGACACAGCCCGTCGTGGTCGCGCGCACGCTGCCAGCGGACCACCCGGCGCACAAGGCCGCGCTCGCGTTCGTCGATGCGTATGAAGCGAAATACGGCCCGGGCACGGTCACGCAGTTCGCGGGCGACGCGGCCGGCGTGTACCCGCGCCTTCAGGATGCCGTGACGCGCGCGCTCAAGAGCGCGCAACCCGGCACGGAGGCGTTTCGCGTGGCGTTGCGCCAGGCGCTCGAGCACGCTCACGAACTGGTCGTGCCCAACGGCGTGGTCAGCACCAGCGAAAAGGACCACGTGGGCCTCGACCAGCGCGCGAGCGTGATGGGCACGATACGCGGCGGCAAGTTCGTGTATCTCACGCAGTAACGCGGCTGTGCGGCTAGCGGATGGTGGCCGCGCGCCGCTTTGCAAAATGCGCCTCCACCTCATCCGCCTCGATGCCCGGCCGCGGGTCTTCGAGCGCCTCGCGCACCTTCGCGCGGAACCACGCATCGTGCGTGGCCGGATCGACCGCGAAGTCAAACGGCAGCGCCCCTTCGTTCGCGACGCGTGTGAGCAGGATGCGCACCGCGTCCGAAACGGTGAGCCCCATATTTTCGAGCACCGCCGACGCGCGCTCCTTGAGCGCCGGATCGATGCGGACCTGTACCAATGCGCTTGCGCTCATCCCCCAACTCCTTCGCGTGATGTTCGAAGCTGCATTGTAATTCAGTTGTATTACGTCAGACATGCTGTTCCTTTGAAGCAGGTTAAACACGCTTCGAGTTTCGCTGTCTGACGCGATCCGCTCAATTCATCCGAATGGCTATGGGGGGACTTGGGGGGTGCTGTGGGGGAGGCCTTGCCGCCCGCTCACGCCGACGTTCGAGCACCTCAACCGATGCTTCGCCAGGCGCCGTTCGCCGCGCTGCTCGCCAGCACGGCTTCGATGAAGCGCAGCCCGGCCACGCCATCGTCAACCGTGGTCAGCAACAGGCTCTCCTGCGGCGGCGCGACGCCCTCCCCGCGCGCACGAATCTGAGCCGCCGCGTCGCGATAAAGCTGCGCGAACGCCTCCAGATAGCCCTCGGGATGCCCCGCCGGCACGCGGGTGGCGTGCCGCGCGGCCTCCCCCGTCACGCGGCCGCGCGTGAGGCGCCGCGCCTCGCCGCCCTGCGGGGTGAACCACAGCACGTTGGGCTCCTCCTGGTCGAACGCCAGTCCCGCTTTCGTGCCGTAGACGCGCAGCCGCAGCGCATTCTCCGCACCGCTCGCCACCTGGCTCGCCCACAGCATGCCGCGCGCGCCGCTCGCATAGCGCAGCATGGCCTGGACGTGATCGTCCACGCGTCGCCCGGGCACGAACGTATGCACTTCGGCGGCAACGGATTCGGGCGTCAGCCCGCTCACGAACGCCGCTAGCTGATAGGCATGCGTGCCGATATCGCCGAGACAACCCGCCGGTCCCGCCTGCGCCGGATCGGTGCGCCAGCTCGCCTGCCGGTTCGCGCCGTCGCGTTCGAGCGGCGTGGCGAGCCAGTCCTGCGCGTATTCGACCTGCACGACGCGCACCTCGCCAAGCTCGCCCGCCGCGACAAGCTCCCGCGCGTGCCGCACGAGCGGATAGCCCGAATAAGTGTGCGTGAGCGCGAACACGAGATTCGCCTCGCGCGCGTGCCGAGCGAGCGCCTCGCCCTCGGCCAGCGACACCGCGAGCGGCTTGTCGCAAATCACGTGGATGCCCGCATCCATGAATGCATGCGCGACCGGGGCATGCAGATGGTTGGGCGTGACGATCGCCACGGCGTCGATGCCGTCATCGCGCGCGCCTTCCACACGCGCCATCTCGCGCCAGTCGGCATAGCTGCGCGCGACGCCGAGTGCCCCGGCGCTGGCCTGCGCGCGCGCCGCATCGGACGACAGGGCGCCCGCGACCAGCTCGAAGCAGTCGTCGAGCCGCGCCGCAATGCGGTGCACGGCGCCGATGAAAGCGCCCTCTCCGCCACCGACCATGCCGAGCCGGAGTCTTCGTGGTGCCGTAGCCGCCATCGCTTTGCTCCTTTCTGTCCGCGCTTCAGAGCCCGAGCACGCCCTTCAGCCCTGCGGCATCGACGCCACTACCCGCGAAGTCGTCGAACGCATGCTCGGCCACGCGGATGATGTGCCGCCGGATAAACTCGGCGCCCTCGCGCGCGCCGTCCTGAGGATGCTTGAGCGCGCACTCCCATTCGAGCACGGCCCAGCCGGGATAGTCGTACTGCGTGAGCTTCGAGAAGATCGCGCCGAAGTCGATCTGCCCGTCGCCGAGCGAGCGAAAGCGCCCCGCGCGCTCGACCCAACTGCTGTAGCCGCCGTACACGCCCTGTCGGCCGCTGGGCCGGAACTCGGCGTCTTTCACGTGAAAAGCCTTGATGCGCGCGTGATAGAGGTCGATGAAAGCGAGGTAGTCGAGCTGCTGCAACACGAAATGGCTTGGGTCGTAGAGGATGTTCGCGCGCGGATGCTCGTCCACTGCCGCAAGAAATCGCTCGAACGTCACGCCATCGTGCAGGTCCTCGCCCGGATGCAGCTCGTAGCACACGTCGACGCCCGCGGTGTCGAACGCGTCGAGGATCGGCCGCCAGCGTTGCGCGAGCGTCTCGAACGCCGTCTCAACGAGCCCTGCCGGCCGCTGCGGCCACGGATACAGATACGGCCACGCGAGCGCGCCCGAAAACGTCACGTGCGCAGTCAGCCCCAGATGCTTCGACGCCTTCGCCGCGAGCAGCATTTGCCCGATCGCCCACGCCGCGCGCGCCTCGCGATCGCCGCGCACGTGCGGCGCCGCGAAGCCATCGAACAGCACGTCGTAGGCCGGATGCACGGCCACGAGTTGCCCTTGCAGATGCGTCGAGAGCTCGGTGATCACGACGCCCGCATCGTCGGCAATCTGGCGCAGCTCGTCGCAGTACGCGACGCTCGACGCGGCCTGTTCGAGATCGATCAGGCGCGCGTCGCAGGGCACCTGAATGCCCTTGTAGCCCAGTTGCGCGGCCCACTGCGCCATGTGCGCGAAGCTCTCGAACGGCGCCTCGTCGCCCAGGAACTGGGCGAGGAAAATCGCCGGGCCCTTGATGGTTTTCATCGCCACGTCCCCTTTTCGTCGTCTCGTTGTCCCGTCGGTCCGTCGTCTCGTCGGCCCGCGCTCAGAACGGCGAGTCGGGGAAGTAGAACTGCTTCGCGTTCTCCTTCGTGATGAGCACCGAAGGAATGATCGTCGTGGGCGGCAGCGACTTGCCCTGCAAGCGTGCCTCGGCCGTGAGCTTGATCGCGTCGTAGATGAACTTGGGCGAATACGACACGTCGGCCTTGATGTGCGCGTCGCCGTCCATCACGCGCTTGACCATGTCCTTCGATCCCGCGCCGCCGAACACGATCTTGATGTCGCTGCGCCTGGCCTGGTCGATGGCCTTGAGCACGCCCACGGCCATGTCGTCGTCGGCGGCCCAGACCGCGTCGATATGCTTGAAGCGCGTGAGAAAGTCCTGCATCGTGCGAAACGCGTCGTCGCGGTTCCAGTTCGCGTACTTCGCGTCGAGGATCTTGATGCCGGGATCGTTCTTGAGCACCGACGTGAAGGCCGTCCAGCGCTCGTTGTCGAGCGTCGTGGGAATGCCGCGCAGCGCGACGATGTCGCCCTTGCCGTTCAACTGCTTCGCGAGATATTCGGCGGGAATCTTGCCGAACGCGGTGTTGTCGCCGGCCACATAGGCGTCCTGCGCACTCGTATCGGTGAGGCCGCGGTCCACCACCGTCACGTAGACACCCTTTTTCTTCACCTGCGCCACCGGCTGCGTGAGCGACGCCGATTCGAACGGGAAGATCACGAGCGCGTTGATCTTGTTGACGGTCACGAGGTCCTGCAACTGGTTGGCCTGATCGGGCGCATTGGCGGCGGTCTTGACGATGATCTTCAGGTCCGGATGCGCCTTTTCCAGTTCCTTCTTCGCTTCGTTCGCCCACCAGACGATGCCGCCCGTGAAGCCGTGGTCGGCGGTGGGAATCGCCACGCCCAGCGTGACTTTCTCCTGCGCCTGCGCGCTCGGGGCGCCCAATGCCGCCGCCATGCCGAGCGCCAGCGCGCCCGCCCCGCACAAGCTGCGTGCCCTGCGAATTGCACGAATCGCTTTATTCATGTTGCCGTCTCCTCATGTGCGCTCACGCGAGCGTCGGTGTGAAAGTGCTGCCTCCTTCCGCCATTCAAACGCCAACTTGCCGATGCCCCGGCAATAATTTCGAAATCCGGATCAATTTGCTTCACCGCCTGCCGCGCTGCAAGAACGCCACGGCGATGATCGCCACACCCTGCACCGCCGCATTGAGATACACGCTGATGATGCTCGTGAGATTGAGAATATTCGCGATGACCGAGAGCAGCACCGCCCCCACCACGGTGCCGGCCACGCGGCCTTCGCCGCCCTTGAGCGCGGTGCCGCCCACCACCACGGCCGCGATGGCCTCCAGCTCCCACAGCAAGCCGGTCGTCGGCGTGGCGGAGCCGAGGCGCGGCACGTAGAGCACGGTTGCCACGCCCACGCACATGCCCACCAGCACGTAAGTCGCGCACTTCACGCGATCGACGCGGATGGCCGCGTAACGCGCCACCTGCTCGTTCGAACCGATCGCCTGCACATGGCGCCCGAACGCCGTGCGATTGAGCATGAGCGCGCCGCCCAGCGCGGTGAGCGCGAACACCCACACGGGCACCGGCACGCCGAAGAGGCTCGCGTAATAGACCGGCCCGTAGAGATCGGCGAGATTGTTCTGCAGCGTGAGCGCGCCGCCGTCGGCGAGCCACGTGAGCACCGAGCGGAAGATGCCCAGCGTGCCGAGCGTGACGATGAACGGCTCGATGCGTCCGCGCGTGATCAGCAAGCCGTGCGCGAGCCCGAACAGCGCGCCGAGCGCGAGCGCAATCGCCATGCCGATCGCGACGATGGCAAGCGGCGGCAATGCGTGGCCACCCACGCCCGCCGCGAGCGTGTTCATCGTCCAGATCACCACGCCGGCAATGAGCGCGGCCATCGAGCCGACCGAAAGATCGATGCCGCCCGAGATGATCACGAAAGTCATGCCCACCGAAATGATGCCGATGAACGATGTGCGCGTGAGCACGTTGAGCAGATTGTCGACGGTGGCGAAGTCGCGGTTGAGCAGCGTGCCGAGCACGCACAGCGCGATCAGGCCGATGAGCGGGCCCACGCCCGCGAGCCGGTGTGCGAGCGCGGCGAGGCGCCGGGCGCGCCCGTGCGGGTGCGCGGCCTCAGTGGGTGCCGGTTGCATGAGCGATAAGCTCCTCTTCGTTCAGTTGCGTCTCTGTGAGCGTGGCGGCGAGCCGGCCCGCGCGCATCACGACGACACGATGCGCGAGTCCGATCAATTCGATGAGCTCGGACGAAATCACGATCACCGCGCGCCCCGAGGCCGCGAGCCGCTGGATCAGGAAATAGATGTCGCGTTTGGCGCCGATATCCACGCCGCGCGTGGGCTCGTCGAGCACGATCACGCGCGGGTCGGGCTGCAGGAATTTGGCGAGCGCGAGCTTTTGCTGATTGCCGCCGGAGAGCATGCGCGCGCGGCTGGAGAGGTCGCCCGTGCGGATGCCGAATTCGCGCACGGCCGCTTCCAGCGCGCGCCGGCCCGCCTTGAGATCGATGAGCGGGCGGCCGTAGCGCTCGAGCGTCATCAGCGTGAGGTTGTCTTGCAGGCTCAGGTCCAGATGCAGGCCGCGGCCCTTGCGGTCCTCGCTCAGATACGTGATGCCGTGGCGCACGGCGTCGCGGGCATGCCGGAACACCACCTCGCGCCCGTCGACCGAGATCGTCCCCGCGCGCTTCTCGCGCAGGCCCACGATCGCCTCGAACGCCTCGCTGCGCCCCGCGCCCACGAGCCCCGCGAAACCGAGAATCTCGCCCGCGCGCACCTCGAAGCTCAGGTCCTCGACCCAGCCCGGAACCGCGAGGCCGCTCACGCGCAGCGCGACGGGCGCGTCGGCGGGCGCGGGCGTCTTCTCCGGGAACATGTCGGAGAGCTCGCGTCCCACCATCAGGTTCGCCATCTGCTGACGCGCGAGCCCCGCCGTCGCGCTCGCCGCGACGAAGCGGCCGTCGCGCATCACGATGACGTCGTCGGTGATGTGCTCGACTTCGTCGAGCTTGTGCGAGATGTAGACGATCGTCGTGCCGTCCGCGCGCAGCCTCGTCATCAGCGCAAAAAGGCGCGCGGTTTCGGCGGGCGTGAGCGTCGCGGTGGGCTCGTCCATGATCAACAACCGCGCGTGCCGCGACAACGCCTTCGCAATCTCCACCAACTGCTTTTCCGCGACGATCAACTCGCGCACCGGCGTATCGGGCCCGCGCGCAAGCCCGACCTGCGCGAGCAGTGCGCGCGCTTCGCGGCGCATTGCGGTGTCGTCCACAAACAGGCCGCGCTTTTTCTCATGACCGAGAAAGATGTTCTGGGCGATCGTCAGATGCTCGGCAAGATTGAATTCCTGATGGATCAGCACGATGCCCGCGGCCTCCGCCTCGCGCGAACCGCCGAAGCTGCACGCACGCCCATCCACGAGCATCTCGCCGGCGCTCGCGCGCTCATAGCCCGCGAGAATCTTCATGAGCGTGGACTTGCCCGCGCCGTTCTCGCCGAGCAGCCCGTGAATGCGCCCGGGCGCAAGCTCGAAGGTGACGCCGTGCAGCACGCGCACGGGGCCGAAGTCCTTGCGGATGTCGTTGAATCGCACCGCGACGCTCATGGCCGACCGCTCCTCCTCGTGTTTTATCCTGGCTCCGTTCTGGCCTCGGTCGCCCGGCGCTCACGCGCTTTGCCGGATGACCAGCCGATGCGGCAACAGCACGCCTGGCACCTGCGCCTGCGGATCGGCGAGCCGCCGCAGCAACAGGCGCGCCGCGGTCTCACCCAGTTCGCGCATCGGCTGCGCGACGGTCGTGAGCGGCGGATCCACCTGCGCCGCGAGCGCGATGTCGTCGAAGCCCACCACGGCGACGTCCTCGGGCACGCGCGAGCGCGCGCCGCGCAAGCCGTTGAGCACGCCCACCGCGAGCGTGTCCGAGACCGCGAAGATGGCGTCGGGCGCCGCCTCGCGGCTCAGGCGCATCAGCGCGGCGGCGGCCTGGGCGCCCGCCTCGTAGTCGAGGCAATTCACGTTCACGCGCCACGCGTCGCGCATTTCGATGCCGGCTTCGGCGAGCGCCGCCAGATAGCCGTCGCGGCGCTGCTGCGCGTAGAGATAGTGGTCGTCGGAATTGATGAGCGCGATGCGGCGGCGCCCGCTCGCGATCAGATGCCGCACCGCGTCGCGCGCGGCCCGGAAATTGTCGATGCCGACATACGGCACGCCCACGGCCGGATCGAACTCGCAGCAGGCGACCCACGGCAGCGCCTGCGATTCGTCGGCCATCATCCGGTTGGCCTGCTGGACCGTGGCCGGGTCGAGACAGATCGCGCCATCCGCGCGGTGGCGGCGCAGCAGGTCGAAATAGCTGCGCTCGCGGCCGGCATCCGCGCCCGTGTCGCATAGCAGCATGAAATAGCCGGCCCGACGCGCGACGCTGTCGATGCCGCGCACGATCTCGGCATAAAACGGATTGCCGAAGTCCGGCACCATCGTCAGCAGCAGGCGGCTTTCCGCCGTGCGCAGATTGCGCGCGAGCTCGTTCACGCGATAGCCGCTCGACTCGACCTCGGCCAGCACGCGCGCGCGGGTGGCCGGCCGCACGTTGGCATGGCCGTTGAGCACGCGCGAGACGGTCGCAACCGACACGCCCGCGCGCCGGGCCACCGCCGCAATCGAGCCGCCGTGCGCCGTGGCCACGCCGCGTGCGCCGCCCGGTTTGTCCTTACCGGCTTCATCGCCTTTGTCGGCTTTATCGGCTTCATCGACCTCAGCCCGGCTTGCGGATTCAGGGTGCGGCTGAGCGGGCATCGCACGTCGTCCGTCAGAAAATGTAATCGATTACATTCTTGGTTCGGATCGCGCCAAACTTCAAGGCGCCGGTAGCCAGGACAAATACTGATCCGCCTGTGTCTTTCCATCGCCGTCGGCAAGGCGCGCCGCGAAAGCCCTTTGGTACAATCTCGCGATTGCCTGGCACCGTTTTCAGCGCCACGTTCACTGCATGTCCGGGGCCGGGCCGTTCGCACAGAATCCGAACCATAACGCCGAGTCACCATGAACATCGAACAAGCGCGTTTCAACATGATCGAACAGCAGATCCGCCCCTGGGAAGTACTCGACCAGGACGTTCTGAACCTGCTTTCTATCGTCAAGCGAGAGCACTTCGTCCCTGCGGCCTATGTCGATCTCGCGTTCGCCGACCTCGAACTGCCGCTCCCCAACGACCGGCACATGCTGGCGCCGCGCGTCGAAGCGCGCGTGCTGCAGGAACTCGCGGTGAAAAAGCACGAGAGCGTGCTGGAGATCGGCGCGGGTTCGGGCTACATGGCGGCGCTGCTGGCGCATCGCGCGCAGAAGGTGCTCACCGTGGAGATCGACACGGAACTCGCCGACTTCGCGCGCGCCAACTTCGTCAAGAACGGCGTGCTGAACGCCGAAGTCGTGCAGGGCGACGGCTCGCGCGGCTGGGCCGCGAATGCGCCCTACGACGTGATCTGCGTCTCGGGCGGCCTGCCGGTGGTGCCGCAGGAACTGCTCGAACAACTGAAGGTGGGCGGGCGTCTGGCCGCTTTCGTCGGCGGCGCACCCGTCATGGAAGCGCAGATCATCACGCGCATGGACGAGAAGCAATACCGCATCGCAAGCGTGTTCGAAACGTATGTCGAGGCGCTCGAAAACGCGGTGCAGCCCTCGCGCTTCAAGTTCTAAACTTATTGTTTCTGGCGAGCCGCTCTGGTGGCTCGTTTTATTTCAACGACCGAGTCTCACATGCAGAATCTGACCGCCCCCGCCCTCGCCGAATGGCTCGCCGACACCTCGCGCGAGGCCCCCGTGCTCCTCGACGTGCGCGAGCCGTGGGAAATCCAGACCGCCAATATCGCCGGCAGCGTCTCGATTCCGATGGCCCAGATTCCGGCGCGCAGCGAAGAACTGGACGACGAAGCGCAGATCGTCTGCGTCTGCCACCACGGCGCGCGCAGTGCCCAGGTCGCGATGTTCCTCGAATCGCGCGGCTTCACGAAGGTGTTCAACCTCCAAGGCGGCATCGACGCCTGGTCGCGCCAGGTCGACCCGAAGGTCCCCACGTACTGATCGCCGTGCGCGGCAGCAGGCTGCCCACCCGCCCCCATTTCCAGCATGTCGCTTCACGAAGATCACGCCGCGCTTGCCAGCATCCCCTTGCGCAACCCGGTTCACCAGGAGTGGGCCGCGAAGCTCGAACTCGGCTTCGAGCGCCACGGCCAGCGCACGACGCTCAAGCATCGGCTGCACGTCGGGCCGTTGCGCGTGCAACGACCGCTCTATCCCGAAGGCGATGCGATCTGTCACGCGGTGATCGTGCATCCGCCCGCAGGCATCGCGGGCGGCGACCGGCTCGATATCGACGTGAGTGTCGGTGACGGCGCCCATGCGGTGCTCACCACGCCGGGCGCCACCAAGTGGTACAAGTCCAACGGCCGCGTGGCGCGCCAGCGCATCAGGCTGCGCGTGGGCGCGGGCGCGCGGCTCGACTGGCTGCCGCAGAACAATCTTGTCTTCGATCACGCGCACGCCGAACTCGACTTCTCGCTCACGCTCGCCGAAAGCGCGACGGCCATCGGCTGGGACGCCGTGCAACTCGGCCGCCAGGCGGCCGGCGAACGCTGGTCGGCCGGCATGGTGCGCTCGCTAACAAGGGTCGTGCGCGCCGCCGCACCCGGCGCGGATGAACCGCTTCTCTGGTTCGAGCGCGCCCTGATGGATGCCGCCGATCCGCTGCGCGACGCGCCGCAAGGCCTCGCGGGCTATCCGGCATTCGGCATGCTGTGGGCCGTTGGCCCGGCCTGCGACGAGGCGCTCGCGCAAGACCTCGCGCTCACGCTTCCCTTCGACGACGCCCTGCGCGCGGGCGCGACCTGCGTTGCGCCGGGCGTGCTGCTGGTGCGCGTCATCGCGCGCTCGATGGAGCCGCTGCAACGGACGCTCACGCAATGCTGGACGCAGTTGCGGCCCATCGTGCACGGCGTGAAGGCCGCGCCGCTGCGTCTCTGGACGACCTGAAGCCGCTCGAACCGAACTCCCGTGCACCAGATCGGCGCGCGCGTGCTTCATCGCTGCGCATCGTCGTCTACCGCGCCACACACAAACGGCGCTTTCATATTGCCGCCTGGTTGGGACATACCTGGCACATACCTTGCAGCCCATTTCCATCATCAGGCGCGCCCGGCGCCTGGGTTTGCAAGCTGTCCGTAACCTCGCTCCCGTAAGCTGAATCAACGCACGATCGGGCCCGGCTCGCGCGCCCACGGCTGGACGCCCACGGATAGCCCCCCAACCCACTAAAAACGATGAAGCTCACGCCACGCGAGAAAGACAAGCTCCTGATCTTTACCGCCGCGCTGCTCGCCGAACGGCGACGCGCGCGCGGCCTCAAGCTCAACTATCCGGAAGCGGTCGCCTTCATCAGCGCCGCGCTAATGGAAGCCGCGCGCGACGGCAAGACCGTCGCCGAGGTCATGCACTACGGCACCACGCTGCTCACGCGCGACGATGTGATGGAAGGCGTGCCCGAGATGATCCCCGACATCCAGGTCGAGGCCACCTTCCCCGACGGCACCAAGCTCGTGACCGTCCACCATCCGATTCCCTAGATTCCCGAGATTCCCTGGATTCCTTAAGGTGCCGCCCATGATCCCCGGCGAAATGCTGATCGACGATGGCGAAATCGAGCTCAACGCAGGCCGCGAAACCGTGACCGTGACGGTCGCGAACACGGGCGACCGCCCCGTGCAGGTCGGCTCGCACTATCATTTCTACGAAGTCAACGAGGCGCTTTCGTTCGAGCGCGAGGCCGCGCGCGGCTTTCGCCTGAACATTGCGGCGGGCACCGCCGTGCGCTTCGAGCCCGGCCAGGAGCGCACCGTCGAGCTGGTCGCGTTCGCGGGCGAGCGTGCCGTCTACGGCTTCAACGGCAAGGTGATGGGCCCGCTCTGAGCGGCGCCGCGCCCGCCCCCGAATTCATCAGGATTCCGATATGACATTGAAGATCGGCCGCCGCGCCTACGCGGAGATGTTCGGCCCCACGACCGGCGACCGCGTGCGTCTTGCCGACACCGAACTCGTGATCGAAATCGAACGCGACTACACGGTCTACGGCGACGAAGTGAAGTTCGGCGGCGGCAAGGTGATCCGCGACGGCATGGGCCAGTCGCAGCGCCTTCACGCCGAAGTCGCGGACACCGTCGTCACGAATGCCGTGATCGTCGACCACTGGGGCATCGTGAAGGCCGACATCGGCATCAAGGACGGCCGCGTCTGGCGCATCGGCAAGGCCGGCAACCCCGACGTGCAGCCGGGCGTGACGATCCCCATCGGCGCTGCAACCGAAGTGATTGCCGGCGAAGGCCAGATCGTGACCGCGGGCGGCATCGACACGCACATCCACTTCATCAGCCCGCAGCAGATCGACGAGGCGCTCGCCTCGGGCGTGACGACGATGATCGGCGGCGGCACCGGCCCCGCCACGGGCACCAATGCCACGACCTGCACGCCGGGCCCGTGGCACCTGGAGCGCATGTTGCAGGCCGCCGACGGCTGGCCGATCAACCTCGGCTTTCTCGGCAAGGGCAACGTGAGCCTGCCCAAGCCCGCCGAAGAGCAGATCGCCGCGGGCGCGATCGGCCTGAAGCTGCACGAGGACTGGGGCTCGACGCCCGCGGCCATCGACAACTGCCTGAGCGTGGCCGATGCCACCGACACGCAGGTGGCCATTCACACCGACACGCTCAACGAAGGCGGCTTCGTCGAGGCGACGGTGAACGCCTTCAAGGGCCGCACGATTCACACGTACCACACCGAGGGCGCGGGCGGCGGCCACGCCCCCGACATCATCAAAGTGTGCGGCGAGGCGAACGTGCTGCCCTCGTCGACCAATCCCACGCGCCCGTACACGGTCAACACGCTCGACGAGCACCTCGACATGCTGATGGTCTGCCATCACCTCGACCCGTCGATTGCCGAGGACATCGCGTTCGCCGAGTCGCGCATCCGCCGCGAGACCATCGCCGCCGAAGATATCCTGCACGACCTCGGCGCCCTCTCGATGCTCTCTTCGGATTCCCAGGCAATGGGCCGGGTGGGCGAAGTCATCATCCGCACGTGGCAGACCGCGCACAAGATGAAGGTGCAGCGCGGCGCGCTGCCCGAGGACGGGGGTGCCAACAGCGCGCGCAACGACAACTTCCGCGTGAAGCGCTATGTCGCGAAGTACACGATCAACCCGGCGCTCACGCATGGCATCGCGCACGAGCTCGGCTCGATCGAGCCCGGCAAGTGGGCCGACCTCGTGTTCTGGGACCCGGCGTTCTTCGGCGTCAAGCCAGCAATGATCCTCAAGGGCGGCATGATCGCGATGGCGCAGATGGGCGACCCGAACGGCTCGATTCCCACGCCGCAGCCCGTGCATTACCGCGAGATGTTCGGCACGCGCGGACGCGCGCTCACGCAAACCTCGCTCACGTTCGTCTCGCAGCTTGCGCTCGATCGCGGCATGCCCGAGCGCTATGGCCTGCAAAAACGCGTGGTGGCGGTGCGCAACTGCCGTAGCGTCACGAAAGCCGACATGATCCACAACGCGTGGCAACCGTCGATCAGCGTCGATCCCGAGACCTACCAGGTGATCGCCGACGGCCAGTTGCTGACCTGCGAGCCCGCCACGGTGCTGCCGATGGCGCAGCGCTATTTCCTCTTTTGAAATGAAACGCTCCCCGCGCGGCGAGCGAGTACTGACATGCGCACGATAGACAAACGACTCAACGCGAAGGTCGCGCCCGTGCTGATCAAGCGCGCGGCCACGCTCACCCTTACGTATGACGCGCGCTGCAAGAGCCGCTTCGCAGCCACGCTCGATTCCGGCGAGGAAGTGGGCGTGGTGCTGCCGCGCGGCACGGTGCTGCGCGACGGCGACGTGCTGGTCGCCGATGCGCCGCTCAACAACGACGGCGGCCTCGTGCGCGTGATCGCCGCCCCGCAAAGCGTGCTGCTCGTGCGCGCGCCGGAGCGCCTCACGCTCACGCGCGCCGCGTATCACCTCGGCAACCGCCATACGCCCGTGGAAGTGGGTGCCGACGAACTCAAGCTCGAAGCCGACCCGGTGCTCGAAGACATGCTCAAGCGCCTCGGCGCGCAGGTCGAGCGCGCGGAGCTGCCGTTTCAACCGGAAGCAGGCGCTTATAGTGGTCACAGCGGTGGCGG
This sequence comes from Paraburkholderia tagetis, assembly GCF_022213065.1. GTDB lineage: Bacteria > Pseudomonadota > Gammaproteobacteria > Burkholderiales > Burkholderiaceae > Paraburkholderia > Paraburkholderia tagetis. The sequence continues at coordinate 71,809 of NZ_JAKLJA010000014.1, read as the reverse complement.
CCATCGCCACGGCCACGACGAGACCTTCGCGGAAGACTACGCGCTCGCGCAGCGCGTGTTCGACGAGCATCACGGCCATGCGCACGATCACTCGCATGGTCACGGGGAGGCGCACGATCACAGTCACGACGATCACGCCCACGGCGCGGCTTGCGGCCATGACCATGGCCACGATCATGGCCACGACCACGGTCACTGCGACGGCCACGCGCACGACCACAGCCATGAACATCGCTGAACTCACCGCCCTGCTGCATCTCGCGTCGCCGGCGCTGCCGATTGGCGCGTTCAGCTATTCGCAGGGGCTCGAAGCGGCCATCGACGCCAAACTGATCGCCAACGCCGACGACGCCGCGCACTGGATCGCGGGCGGCCTCGCAAACGTGCTCGCGCCAGGCGAGCTGGCGTTCATCGCGCATCAACTCGAACGCTGGCGCACGCACGACGCCCCCGCATTGATCGAAGCGAACGCGGAATTCGTCGCGAGTCGCGAATCAGCGGAACTGCGCCGCGAGACCTCGCAAATGGGCTGGTCGCTGCGCCAGCTTTGCGCACAGCTCGAATGGGGCGACGCCGCGCGCCGCGAAACGCTCGAACGCATGACGCCCATCGCGCAACCCACGGCCTTTGCTTTCGCTGCCTTCGCGCACGACGCGCCGGCTGACGCCACGCTCGCTGCTTACGCATTCAGTTGGGTCGAGAACCAGGTCGCCGCCGCGCTCAAGGCGGTGCCGCTCGGCCAGGTCGCAGGGCAGCGTATCGTCGTCGCGCTGCGCCCGGCCATCGAAAGCGCGGTCGCCCGCGCGCTCGCCACGCCGCCCGACTCGCTCAACACCTTCGCGCCGCAGCTCGGCATTCTGAGCGCACGGCACGAATCGCAATACTCGCGGATCTTCCGCTCCTAGCCGCCTGGCTGCATAGATCCGGTCGGGCAGATTCGGTCAGGCAGATTCGGTCGGGCAGATCCGCGGACAACCTCACACGAAACGAACCATGAATTCGCACTCCAGACGCACGAAGAAACTGCCGCCGCTGCGCGTCGGCGTAGGCGGCCCGGTCGGCTCCGGGAAGACCACGCTGCTCGAAATGCTCTGCAAGGTCATGCGCGAGCGCTACGACCTCGTCGCCATCACCAACGACATTTATACGAAGGAAGACCAGCGCCTGCTGACGGTGGCGGGCGCCCTACCCGCCGAGCGCATCATGGGCGTGGAGACGGGCGGCTGCCCGCACACGGCGATCCGCGAAGACGCGTCGATCAACCTCGAAGCCGTCGACCAGATGCTCACGCGCTTTCCCGATGCGGATATCGTCTTTATCGAATCGGGCGGCGACAATCTCGCGGCCACCTTCAGCCCCGAACTCTCGGACCTCACGATCTACGTGATCGATGTGGCGGGCGGCGAGAAGATTCCGCGCAAAGGCGGCCCCGGCATCACGAAGTCAGACCTGCTCGTGATCAACAAGACCGATCTCGCGCCACTCGTGGGCGCGAATCTCGACGTGATGGCTTCGGACGCGAAGAAAATGCGCGGCGAGCGTCCCTTCGTGATGTGCAACCTGAAGGCGCGCGAAGGCCTCGATCAGGTGATCGCGTTCATTGAAAAGCAGGGACTGTTCGTGAACAACGGACCCCGTGGCACCTAAGCACCACCGCATGCCTATGCGCGTCCTGGCGTAAACGGGGAGCACGTGCCCTTCTGCGCCTGTCGAATCCTGACCTCGAACCCTAAGTAGTGCTTTGCATGGCGATCGTGGTTTCGCCCGATCGTCTGGCCACGAGCCACGACCAACCCGTCGAATATCCCACCCTTTTTTCGCCCCGATCACCGCCGCTTCACCGCCACTTCACCGCCGCTTTCACGCGGCCGTCTGCGCCGAAAACCTTTTGTAATCATCTGATTTGAAAGCCGTTTATAAGGCAAAAACTGGCGCTGCTTTTCGCCTCTATTCAACGAATCGCATTGCTTCGACCAGCAATACGATTCGCCTAAAGGAATGGCGTTCACACACCGGTTCCTGGTTACGTGCAATGGGCTCAAGCTTGCGGGCCAATTGCCGTTAAAGGGTCTCGGGGGAGAAGTTGCTCATCCTTCGCGGCCTTTCGGCATCGCAAGCATTGTCACGCAGGCGTCACTTAACAAGGAGTTTCCCATGCTGCGTTTTATTCGTTCCCTGTCGCGCGACGAGCGCGGCGTGAGTTCGCTGGAATATGCCGTGCTTGGCGGCATCATCGTTGCGGTCCTGGTCGCACTCGGCACGTATTTGTCGGGCGCGGGTGGCTTCCAGGCCGTCTTCACGGCGCTGCTCAACCAGGCAACTACGGCAATCAATAAATAACCTGACGGGTCCGGCGCAACACGAGCGCGTGTGAGCGCCGCAGAGCACCGTCGTCGGCACAAAGGCAAGCGATGCTATCCGTGGATGTCGTGAAAGCGGGTGCCTGCGTGACCCTCGTTGTGCTCGCAGGCTGCGATCTGCGCATGCGGCGTCTGCCGAATGCCGCCGTGGCGGCGGTTGCCGCCCTGTATTTCGTCAACGCCGCGGTGACCGGGTTCGGCCGAGCATCATGCGACATCCATGTGGCCGCGGGGGTGGCAGCGCTTGCCGTGGCAGCTGTGATGTTTCGATGGGGCTGGCTCGGCGGCGGCGATGTGAAGCTCGCCGCCGCGGTTTTCCTCTGGGCAGGACCGCAATCCTGGCCAGTGCTGGTAGTCGTTTCGACATGCGGATTGTTGGTGGCCCTTGTCGTGCTCGCGGTAGCCGGCATGCAGCGCATTGCCGCCCTCGCGGGCGTGAGCCTGCGGCTTGACTGGATCGCACCGGCACGCGGCGTCCCCTATGGCGTCGCGCTCGCGTTGGGCGGCATCGTCGCGGTCTTGCTTCAGCCCACGTCCGGCCATCGCGCGATATTTGCCATGTTGCAACGACTTGTTTAGTTCACCAAAGTCCTGTCCGCCGCGTCGTACACCGCTTGCCCGAATGCAACGCCGTCCATATGCAAAATTTCATCAAGCTAGCCGCGCTCGTTGTCATCGCCGCGATTGGCGCATTCATCATCCGCGCGCTGTTCATTGCCGCATCGAGCCCGAAGGCTGGGGCTCATGCGTCGATGGTGCACGTGCGCGCCGCAGCTGACGATTTGCCGGACGGATTGCTGCTGCGCGACGCGGACCTCGTATGGAAAACGGTGCCGCGCGATCAGGTTCCGCCTGGCGCACTCGTGGAAGGGGCCGCCGAATCCGCCAACCCCAAAGACCTCAAGGGCGATCTGCTGCGGCACGCGGTTCGCGCGGGAACGCCGCTTGGCGTTGCCGACGTGATTTTGCCCGGCGCCCCAGGCTTTCTTGCCGCTGCACTCAAGCCCGGCATGCGCGCGATCTCGGTTGCCGTCGATGACGTGTCCGGCAATGCGGGGCTGATTCAACCCGGCGATTATGTCGACATCCTGCTCACACAGCAGATGCGCACCGAAGCAGGTGCCCATGTCGATCCCGCGCGCGCGGTCGAATCGGAAACGGTTGCCGAGCGGGTGCGAGTACTCGCGGCCGGCACGGCGTTTCGTCGTCCGAAGGATGACGACAGCGCGCCGAGCACCAACGCCCGCACCGTGACCATCGAGGTCACACCGGCGAGCGCCCAGTCGATCACCGTGGCGGCGCACCTCGGCACGCTTTCGCTTGCGCTGCGCAGTTTCGCTACGCGCGACAGGCACGCATCGGATGCCGAAGACATCGCCATGGCGCACACGCCGCCCGTATGGGCCGGAGACGTCTCGCGCGCCTTACGCGGCATGAGCGCGCCGGCCACAGCGCCACGCCAGGCGAGAGCGCCGGCACAAGCGCCGCATGTCGTCATCTACCGCGGCTCGAAGGTCGAGCAGGCAGACGGCGACTTGCCCGGCAGCACTTCCACGGGCACGCCGGGGGTGCCGCCGCTACCTGGCGGCATGCCGCCCGCTGCGGCCGCTGCGGCCGCTGCGCCCGGTACGCCCGGTACACCCGGCACACCCGCCCAGGCGCAAGCGGCTCCCGCCCCTGCCGCAGGATCATAGGACGACACATGTTCAGCCTCACATACGGCAAGCTGTTTTCACGCTGCGCGCGGCGTTGCGCGGGTGGCCGTCCTGCCGCCGCCGCCATTTGCTCCGCGCTGCTTGCCATCGCCATGCTCGCGGTCCCGGGAGCCGGGGCCGCATGGGCAAAGGAGCCCGCACAGCCCGCCGATGTGCTGTCGGTTGCCGCAGGCAGCGGCGCGTTAATCGAGTTGCCGCAGCCCGCTGTTGCCGTCTTCGTTGCCGACCCGAGCGTCGCCGACGTCCATGTGCCGACGCCGCGCTCGGTTTTCGTGCTCGGCAAGAAGTCCGGCACGACGACACTCTTCGCACTCGGCCCGAACAATCGGGAAATCCTGCGCAAGACCATCAGCGTGTCCACGGATACGGCTTCGATTCAGCGCCTTATCGATGCGCGCTTTCCCAAACTCGCGGTCACGGTGTCGGGCGCGCCCGGCTCATTGATGGTGACCGGCGCAGTACCGAGCGCAGCGGACGCTGATGCCATTGTCCAGACGCTGCAGCCGTATCTTCACGCCAACGAGCAACTCGTGAACCGCCTCTCGATCGCGCACCCGATCCAGGTGCTGCTGCGCGTGCGCATTACCGAGGTGGATCGCAACATCACGCAACAGCTCGGCATCAACTGGAATGCCATTGCCGCGGGCGGCAACTTCTTCGGTGGGCTGTTCAACGGGCGCGCCATTTTCGACGCGACCACGAATCTCTTCAACCTTCAGTCTGGTGGCGCGTATTCCGTGGTCGGCGGTTTCAAGGCCGGCAGGACGACGATCGAAGGCGTGCTCGACGCGCTCGATCAGGAAGGCTTGCTGACCATGCTGGCCGAGCCGAACCTCACGGCGATGTCGGGTCAGACGGCGAGCTTCCTCGCCGGAGGCGAGCTGCCGATCCCCGTGCCGCAAAGCGGCACGACGAGCACGATCACGGTCGAGTACAAGCCCTACGGCGTCGCGCTGAATTTCACGCCAACCGTCCTCGCCGACAACCGCATCAGCCTGAACGTGCGGCCTGAAGTCAGCCAGATCGACCCGAGCAACAGCGTCACCTTGAATTCGATCGCGGTGCCGGCGCTCACGGTTCGCCGCATGGAGACCACCGTCGAGCTATCGAGCGGGCAGAGCTTCGCCATCGGCGGACTCTTGCAGAGCTCGACCAGCGATGTGCTCTCCCAGCTTCCCGGTCTGGGCAGTCTGCCCGTTCTCGGCAAGCTGTTCTCGTCGAAGAAATATCAGAACGACAAGTCGGAGCTCGTCGTCATCGTGACGCCGTATATCGTCGGACCGGCGGGGCCGGGGCAACTGCACGGCGCGCTGGACGATGTCATCACGCCCAGCAGCGACATCGAGTTTGCCGTGCGCCAGTCGCTCTCGATCGACCCGCTTTCGGGCAATTCGCCGCGCCTTGTTGGCGCTGCGGGCTTCGTTTACTGAGATTGATATGGGAACCACGATGAAGGCCCGGCTCTCGCGCATTGCCACGATTCTCGCCGGCGTGGCCTGCGCCGGCCTCGCGTCCTGCATGTCGGCGCAGCCGCCGATCGGCATGCCCGATCCGTCAGTGATTGGCTTTGTGCCCGGCGACGGCGGCCGCGCGACGCCTCCGGCGTGCGCGATGCTCACTCAGCGCTCCGGCATGCGCGATGCGGGCCAGGCGCGGCCCGGCGTGGCGTTCGGCTGCGCGACCTACTCGAACCTGGCCGCGATGCTCGCGCGGCCGGCTGACCTCGTGGCGCCCGTGCCCTACGCGGGCGCGGACGCACCGCTCGCCGCGAGCGCAGTGCGGCGCTACGAGGAAGACCGGACGAAACCGCTGAACTCGGACTATTCGAGCACTTCGTCCTCTTCGCCGTCCTCGTCGAATTCATCGAATTCGTCGACGGGATCCCGATAACGGAGCGTGCACTCATGGGCGTGTTCGAATCGACCATCCTCAAACGCCGGGCACAGCCGTCCGGCGCCGAAAAACTCATCGCTGTCGTCGCCGACGCGCAAAGCACGGAAGTCATCAAGAGCGTCGTCATCGACCAGGGCATCGCGACCTCGCATGTCACGCTCGGCTCGCTCGACGATGCGGTCGAGATCATGACTTCGCTAAAGGAGTCGCCGCGCCATCTGATCGTCGATATCACCGGATCGACGATGCCGATTTCCGATCTGACGCGGCTCGCCGAGGCCGTCGACCCTTCGGTCGCCGTCATTGTCGTGGGCGAGCGCAACGATGTCGGGCTCTTTCGCAGCCTGTTGCATATCGGCGTGCATGACTATCTCGTCAAGCCGCTCACCGCGGAGCTCGTGCGGCGCGCGCTCACGTCCACCAACGGCGGCGCGTCCACGCGCATGGGCAAGGTGCTCTCGTTCGTTGGCGCGCGAGGCGGTGTGGGCGTCACGACGATCGCAACGGCGCTCGCGTCTCATCTCGCCGACACCACGCGGCGCCGCATTGCCTATATCGATCTCGACCCGTATGGCGGTGCGGCCACGTCGATGCTCGGCGTCGCCGCCAACAACGGCCTCATCGAACTGCTGCAAAATCCGCAGCGGCTCGATCAGCAATTGATCAATCAGGCTTTCGTCGCGCAGAGCGATCGCCTTCTCATGCTGGCCTCGGAGCTTCCGTACAACCAGGAGTTCACCTTGCGCCAGGGTGCGCTAGGCGAGCTTGTCGCGATGCTCAAGCACCACTTTCACTACATCATGCTCGATCTGCCCGGGCGCGCCGGCAGGGTTGTCGAGGAAGCCCTCGATGCAAGTTCGACGATCCACGTCGTGGCTGATCTCTCCGTGCATTCGGCACGCGAAGCGGCACGCCTTTGCCGCTTCGCCCAAACGCTCGACGGCACGCCCGCCATCACCGTGCTGCTCAACGAAGCGCGGCAACCCGTGTCCGGACGCGTGCGCGAGGACGATTTCATCAACGTGCTCGCACGCGGCTCCGTGCATTCGCTGCCCTACGAGCCGCAGAGCCTCGCGCTCGCGGAAAACCTCGGCGAAACGCAAACGCTGGCCAACGCACCACGCTCGCCGTTCGCAGCGGCCATCGTGTCGCTCGCCAATGCGATAACGGGCAGCGAAACGGTCGTGCCACGCGAGCCGTGGTACAGGCGCTTCGTGCCCGCGCGGAGGGCGAGCTGATGTTCGGCCGCCGCAACCCCTTCGCGGGCGGCCCCTCAGCCGCTTCAGCCGCTTCAGCCGCCTCGCCCGCCTCGGCAGCTTCAGCCGCCTCGGACGACGAGCCGCGCAGCGCGGCCTGCGCCCCCGCAGCCGCCGAGCCGGAAGCAGGCAAGCGCGAGGCGCCGCTGGCCTCGCAGGCAGGGCCGCACGCCGCCGCCGGCGTCTCGAGCACGGACCGCCACGAAGCGCTGGTCCGCTCCGAGACGTTCAAGGCGATTCGTTCGGCCGTCTTTTCATCGATGAATATGTCGGCGGCGCTCATGATGTCGCGCACCGAAGTGCGCACGGGCATCGAGCAGATCGCAGCCGAGACGACGGCGCGCGAGCGTTTGTCGCTGACGCTGGCCGAGCAGACGCTCGCCGTCGACGAGATTCTCAACGACATGTTCGGCATCGGGCCGATCGAGCCGCTGCTCGCCGACGAGCGCGTGACCGATATTCTCGTGAACGGACCGGACCAGGTCTACGTGGAGCGCGGCGGCCGCCTCGAACTCACGGCGCTCAAATTCCGCGACAACGCGCACGTCATCAACGTGGCGCAGCGCATCGCGGCGGCAATCGGGCGGCGCGTCGACGAAAGCAGTCCAATGGTCGATGCACGTCTTGCCGACGGCAGCCGCGTGAACGTCGTATTGCCGCCGATCGCCCTGCGCGGCGCATCGATCTCGATCCGCAAGTTCGCCAAGCGCAACATCACGCTCGGCCGGATGGCGCAGCAAGGCAATATCTCGATGCAGATGGTGGACGTGCTGCGCATCGCCACCGCGTGCCGCCTGAACGTCGTGATATCGGGCGGCACGGGCTCCGGCAAGACCACCCTGCTCAATGCGCTCTCGCGCTTTATCGACGAGACCGAGCGCGTGGTCACGATCGAGGACGCCGCCGAGCTGCAACTCCAGCAGCCGCACGTCGTGAGTCTCGAGACGCGCCCCGAAAACAGCGAAGGCCTCGGCGGCATCTCGCAGCGCGACCTCGTTCGCAACGCGCTGCGGATGCGCCCGGACCGGCTGATCCTCGGCGAGACGCGCGGCACTGAAGCATTCGACGTCCTGCAGGCCATGAATACGGGCCACGACGGATCGATGACGACCGTCCACGCGAACACGCCGCGCGATGCGATCACGCGCCTCGAGAGCATGGTGATGATGGCCAACGGCAATCTGCCGCTGATGTCGATTCGTAGACAGATCGCCAGCGCCGTCCATCTGATCCTGCAAGTCGAGCGCATGCGCGACGGCGTGCGGCGCGTGACTCACGTGACCGAGATCGCGGGCATGGAAGGCGACGTCGTCATCACGCAGGACCTGTTCACCTTCCGCTACAACGGCACCGCTTACGAAGAGCAGGTGCGCGGGACGTTCGAATGCTCGTCGCTGCGGCCCGTGTTCGCCCAGCGCGCCGCTTACTTCGGCCTCGAGGATGCGCTGCTCGCGGCGATGCAATCATGAGATCCGCGGACATCATCGGCTTTGGCGCCTTCTTTACCTTCGTGATGGTCGGGCTCATCGTCCGCTCCTTGCGCAGCATCGCCCGCCAGCAACCGCGCACGCGCATCCGCGCGCGCATGGTCAAGGTACGCGATGAAAGCAAAGCCGCCCTCGTCGATCGCGACGCGAAGCAGCAGGCGCAACTGCTGCAACCCAAGCGCCGCTTCGCGGATCAGGACGCTCTTTTCGCCATCATCCCGGCCTGGCACGAACGCGTCCATACGGTCAGTGGTCCGGGCGGCATTCGCGCGCTTTACGTCGTCGCAATCGTGGCGCTCATTGCATCGGTGATCGGCACCGCGTTCGCGCCCGTGGGCCCCGTGTTGCGCGTGCTCGGCTGCATCGTCATCCCCGTTCTGGTCGTGCGCGCGGCCTACCACTGGTTGATTGCGCGTTTCAGGAACCGCTTTCTCGCGGTCTTTCCCGATACGATCGACCTCATCATCCGCGCGGTGCGCGCCGGCATTCCCGTTGTGCAGGCGATCTGCGTCGCCGGGGTCGAAAGCGACGAGCCGGTTCGGACCACCTTTCGCGTGATGGGCGATGCGCTGCTCGTGGGCGCCGACCTGAAGGAGGTGCTCGAACAGGCAGCGGCGCGCATGCGGCTCGCCGACTTCTCGTTCTTTACCGTTTGCCTGATCTTGCAGCGCGAAACGGGCGGCAATCTCGGCGATACGCTCGAGAACCTCTCGGCAATCGTACGCATGCGGCGCGACATCCGCGCAAAAAGCAAGGCGCTCACGGCGGAGGGACGGCTCGCGAGCAAGATGATTGCCGCCGTGCCGTTCGCGCTCATGGGGTTTATCTACATCGTGAACCGGCCCTACCTGGACACGCTCACGCATACCCACGCCGGACACAAGATCCTCACGCTGGCCGCCGTGCTGCTCACGATCGGACTGTGGCTCATCAACAAGATTTCGAACCTGGACACCTCGCGATGATGAACGCCGACTTCTGGCGCAATGCCGCTTTGCTCGTCCTGCTGGCAGGCTTCACGCTGTGGCTCGCCCTGCGCGAGAAGAGCCAGCGCGCGCGCATTGCCCAGCGCACCCGGCAAGCCGTGGCGCGCGTGGGCGTCGTGGGCGTCGACAGCAGCACGACGGCCGACGTCGCGAAGCGCATGCCGCAGCGCTTCGCCAGACGCATCGCCGCACTGGGCGAACGGCTGCCGGTCGTGCAGGCCGAAGACCGCGCCAAAGTCGCCATGCGGCTTGCCAGCGCGGGATTTCGCGACCGCCGCGCGGTGGCCGTCCTCTCGGGGATCAAGATCGTCGTGGGGGTCTGTTCCGCGCTCGGCGCCATCGCCCTCGGCGGGCACCTGCCCGCGGCCGCCCAGATATTCGTGATCCGGGCGCTGCTGATGGCGGGCGGATTCGTCATCGGCATGATGTTGCCGGAATATGCGCTCGCCTTCTTCGTGCGGCATCGTCGCCGCGCCATCGCTGCCGCGCTGCCCGATGCGCTCGACCTGCTCGTGGTCTGCACCAACGCGGGCAATAGCCTCGTCGTTGCCATCAAGCGCGTGGCGAGCGAGCTGCGCGTCATCTGCCCGCCGCTTGCCGATGAATTCACGGTCACCGCGGACGAGCTCAGTATCGGCGGCGACACGGCGCAGGCGCTCAATGCGATGTCGGCGCGGGTCGGCCTCCCTACCATGCGCGCACTGGTGACTACCCTCGTGCAGTCGCAAAAGTACGGCACGCCGATCACGCAATCGCTGCGCACGCTATCGCGCACGGAGCGCTCCATGCAGATGGTCGCGCTAGAGGAAAAGGCCGCCAAGCTCGCACCGAAGATGACGATGCCGATGATGTTTTTCATCATGCCGACCGTCTCGCTCATTGCGGCGGGCCCAGCCGTCATTCGGCTCATCGCCGTGTTTCGCGGCCACTGAGCGTGCCACTGAGCGCTTCAAGATTTCAGGAGCCCAAATTGATCCCATCTCGACCGTTGCTTGCGCGCAAGACGCCTGCCGCGCTGATGGCGCTGCTGGCACCGCTGGCCGCCGCGTTGCTCGCCACGGGATGCGCAAGCACTCACTTCGTGACGCCGCAGCCTGCCGCCGCCACGCACCTGCCCGATGCGCAAGCCGACATGCATGTCGCCGAAAGCGCCCTCGAAGCGGGCGATACGCAACTCGCCATGTCGCTGTTCGGCAAGCAGTTGAAGGCCGATCCGCAATCGAAAGCCGCGCAGCTCGGTCTCGGCGACACGATGTATCAAAGCGGCGATCTCGCGCGTGCCGGCGTCCTCTATGCGCGGGTTGCAGCCATTGCACCGGACGATGCGCGCGCCATGCTCGGGCTCGCACGCGTCGCGCTGCGCCAGCGACGGCTCGACGAAGCCGAGAAGCGCTATCGGCAACTCCTCGCGACCCACCCCGAGCATGCCGTCGCCGCCGAAGGCCTGGGCGCGACGCTGGATCTCCAGGGCAAGCACGCGCAAGCGCAGGCGGTCTATCGGGCAGCGTTGCAGCAACACCCCGAAGTCGCGGGGCTCAAGGCCGATCTGGGCCTCTCGCTCATTCTGGGCGGCGAAGTGCGCGCCGGCGCCAATGTCCTGCTCGATGTCGCGGGCTTGCCCGATGCGCCGCCACAGGCGCGCGAGAACCTCGCGCTGGCCTACGGATTGCTCGGCAACAACGAGGCCGCGAGGCGTATCCTGGTCACCGACATGCCGCCCGATTCGGCGGAAGACAATCTGCGCTTCTACCGGCAACTGCGCGAGCGCCTCGCCGCCCCTGGGCCTGATGCGGGTGGTGCGGGTGGTGCGGGCGCCGCAGGCATGGCTGAGACCCGGCCGGTATCGGCAGCGAGCGTCGCGCCCGTGGGAGTGCTCCGATGAAAACGCACGGGCGCGCCAGTCACGGTGCCCGCGTCCATGCGCGCGGCGTCGTCTCGCTCGAGTTCGTACTGGTGCTGCCGTTCCTGCTGATGGTGCTATTCGGCATCGTCGATGTGAGCATGGTGCTTTGCGACAAGGCCGTGATCACGAATGCCGCCGGAGAGGCGGCGCGCCAGGGCGTCGTGCTGCGCGTGCCGCTCTATACGCAAACGCAGATCGCGAATGTCGCGCTCGCCTATACGAACAACAGCCTGGTGACCAGCGGCACGGCCACGCCCCCGACCGTGACGGTGAGCCCCGCGGGCGGCTGCGCAACGGCCGGGAGCAGCAATCCGCTACAGGTGAGCATCGCGTACACCTATAACGGGGTCGTGCTCGGCTCGGCATTGAGCGTGCTGACCGGCCCTATCACCGTTACGGCCGTCGCGGTGAAAAACTGTGAATAAACGCGTGCCTTCCCTCGTGCATTCCCGGGCGCCTTCCCGGGTTCATTCGCGCGTGCCTTCCCGTGTGCCTTCCGGCCCGGCAGCAACACCCGCCTGCTATCCGTTGCCTGTGCGGCGCGGCCGGCGCCTACGATTGCGCTCGCGCGGCTCGGTCACGCTCTGGTTCTTGTTGACGTTCACCGCCCTGCTGATCATTGGCGCCTTTGCGATCGACCTGCCGCGTGTCTTCGCGGTCAGCGGCGAATTGCAAAACGGCGCCGACGCGGCGGCGCTCGCCGGTGCCGGGGCGCTCTCCCGGGGCAGCACGAGCGGACCGAACTGGACGGCGGCGGCCGCGTCCGCCACGACCGCCATCGCATTGAACAAGTCGGATGGCGTCACGCTTTCCAGCGGCACGGTCAAGGCAGGATATTGGGACGTCGCGGCATCCTCGCCCACGCTGCTCGCCCCAAGCCAGGTCACGCTGCCCGCGCCATCGGGGCAAATGTTCGAACCCGCGGTGCAGGTGACGATCGCGCGCAATGCTTCGAGCAATGGCGGGCTGGTGTCGCTGCTGCTCGGCTCGCTGCTCGGCGTGCCGACGACGGCCGACAGCGCAACAGCCGTGGCGGTCATCGCGCCGCCGTCCGCGGTGCCGGCCGGATCGCTCTTTCCCATGGTCATGGATCAGTGCGTGTACAACCAATACTGGGACTCGACGCAGAATGCGCCCAAAGTCGACGCGTCAGGCCAACCCTATGAATTCCAGGTCGGTAACGGCCAGACCTACGGGGGGACATGCGAGGCGGGCCAGTGGACATCGTTCAACGTGATCGCCAATAACACGCCGACGATCATCAATTTGATCACGAGCGGGAACCCGACGCCTCTATCGGTCGGAGACAGCATCTACATCCTGCCGGGCGTGAAGGATGCCATCTACAGCAACGTCCCCACGGGGACGACCGTTCTCATGCCGGTTGGCACGCAAATCGACAGCAAGACGTCTGTTCCGATCGTCGCATTCGCTGCTTTTTATATCGACAGTTCAGTCGGTCAGGACAGCAAATACATCCAGGGGCACTTCGTAGCAGGCTACACGATGCCCACCCAGGGAACCGGTGTCTCGACGTGGAACTACGGTGGCTATGTTGCGCCGCGTCTTGCGTTCTGAGCCGATCGTCAAAGATCGAGCGACGCCGATGCACGCTCGGGCAAGAGCGTGGCGAGCACGTCCACCGTGCGCCCCGTGGCGCCGCGATGGCGCGCCGCGAACGCAGCCGCGGCCCCGGCCATGGCGACACGGCGCGGCTTGTCGTTGAAGAGTTCGCGCAATGCGCGCGCGAGATCGGCGGGGTCCTGGACTTGCAGCGCCGCGCCGGCCGCCACGGCATCGGCGGTGGCCTGGGTGAAATTGAACACGTGCGGGCCGATCAGCACGGGCACGCCCACGGCGCACGCCTCGATCAGATTCTGGCCGCCGAGCGGCAGCAGGCTCCCGCCGATAAACGCAAGATCGGCGGCGGCATAATACGCGCCCATCTCGCCCATCGAATCGCCGAGCAGCACATTCACGTCCTGCGGCAGCGCGCGCACGCCTTCATGCGGCGCAGCGGCGCTCACGTTCGCGGCGGCCGGCGCCCATTTCGAGCGCCGTGCGAGCTTGAGGTTCTTGCGCGCGACCAGCGCGGCCACCTCGTCGAAACGCTGCGGATGGCGCGGCACCAGAATCAGCAGCGCGTCTTCGACCGCATCTTGCACCGCATTATCCACCGCACTTCCCACTGCACTTCCCACCGCATTTTTCAGCTTAAGCGCTGCGAACGCCTCCAGCACCAGTTCCTCTTCGCCCTCGCGCGTGCTCGCCGCGACCCACACGGGCCGCGTGCCAATCGCGCGGCGCCAGTCGCGCCCGCGCGCCACGAGCCCGGGCGGGCTCGCCATGTCGAACTTCAGATTGCCGAGCACGCTCACATTGCGCGCGCCCAGTGAAGTCAAGCGCTCGGCATCCGACGGGCTTTGCGCGAGCACGCGCGTGAAGCCGCCGAACACCTCGCGCGCATGAGCGCCGAACTTCGCCGCGCGCTTGAACGAACGCGCCGACATGCGCGCGTTCGTGAGCACGAGCGGCACGTCGGCGTGCTTGCATTCGTCGATGAGCGTCGGCCACACCTCGGTCTCCATCACGAGCCCTAGCGACGGACGCCATGCGCGCAGGAAGCGCCGCACGGCATGCGGCATGTCGTAGGGCAGATAGCAGCGCAGCACGCGATTGCCGAATAGCTGCTCGCCCGCCGCGCGCCCGCCGGGCGTCATGTGCGTGAGCAGGATGCGCGCGTCGGGGCGCGCCGCCAGCAATGCGTCGACGAGCGGCTGCGCCGCGCGCGTCTCGCCCACCGAAACGGCATGCACCCAGATGAGCGGCGCGTCGTCCTCGGGCACGCGAGCCGCACTAAAACCGAAACGCTCGCCGATATGCTCGCGATAGCCGCGCTCGCGCCGCGAGCGCACGATGAGACGCAGCACCGCGAGCGGCGCGATCAGCCACCAGGCCGCGCGATAGACGGCCCTCAGCATCGGGCCTCCGCGCTGCGTGGCGCCGCACCGGCAATCGTGAGTATCGGGGGCATTGCCTTCGTGATGATCGTGACGATCGTGATGAGATTCAAGCCAGGCTTCAAACCAGTTCCTTGCCCTTGATGCGCTGGAGAATGCCGAGCGGCGCCCAGTCCGGATGCACCATGTCCTTCGCGGGCAGGAAGAAGGTCTGCTCCATCATGAACTGGCCGGACATGACCGCGTGCGACGCATGATCGGAGAAACACACCCACACGCAGCCCGGCGGAAAGTCGATGGTTTCCTGCGGGCTCGTCTTCTGATAGTCGAGATCGGCCTTCATGCTGTCGTGCAGGTTGAGCATCAGATGGTCGTACTCGCTGCGCGGCGACTTGGTGATGTGCAGCAGATTCTGCAGCCAGGCCGAGCCCGGCATCTGCGGCTTGATGTTCGGCAGGAAGCGCCGCGCCATGTCCTCGAACGGCTCGCCCACGCGCCACACGCGCGGCAGGCCGTTCGGGTTCACGTTGGTGAACACGCGCAGAATGCGCTCGCCGTAGTTCGGGCGCGACGGAAAGGCGTCCACGTGCAGGCGCGAATCGTCCTTGCGCCACGAGGTCTGGCGCGTTTCCACCTGATGCAGGCGCAGGCTCGTGGGCGCAACGCGCAGCTTGCCCGTGTACTCGGGAAAGAGCCCGTCGACGAGCGTGCGCGCGCAGGCCTGATAGCGCCCGACCATGGCGCGCACCGCCGCCTGCGTGACCGTGTCGCCGAGCACGCCGCGCAGCGCGCCGCCGTTCGGGTCGAGGCTGATGTTCTTGCGCTTGGGGTCGGCAATGGCCGGATCGAGCAACGCGCGCTCGCCGCCTTCGACCGGAAACTCGAGCTTCGGGAAATACAGGACCTTGCCCTGCTCGACGGCATCGAGCAACGTCTCGCGCGGCTGCGAAAGATATTGGCCGTGCCAGTCGGCGGAAGTGATTTCGATGATCTGGGATTCTTTCATGGTCGCCCCTCGAAGCGATGGATCTGGAGGCCTGGCGGGATGCCCGGCGCCGACCCTTATACCGCGCGGGCCGCGTGGCGCGCCTTGACGCGCCGCAGTTAGAGCAGACCGAAGCCCGCCAGCGCGCCCTTCACCTGGGCGAGCGTCGGCGGATGCCCCGCCGTGCCGAGATTGACGACCTTCGGCGACCAATAGCCGCCGGTACGCCAGGCGGTCGCGAAATTGTACAACTCGACCGTCGGACGCTTGAGCGCCGCCGCGATATGCACGAGGCCGGTGTCCACGCCCACCGTGGCCGCCGCGCCGTCGATCAGGCCGACCACGGCCGGCAGCGAGAGCCTGGGCGGCACGATGGCCGCCTCGCCGAATTCCTTGGCAAGACGCTCGCTCGTCGCGCGCTCGGCCTCGCTGCCCCACGGCAGCACGAGCGAGGCGCCGCGGCGCACGAGCGCCTGGCCCACTTCGATCCAGTGCGCCTCGGGCCATTGCTTGTCGGCGCGCGAGGTGGCGTGCACGAATACCACATAGGGCACCGGCAAATTCAGGCCGACGCCCGCGAGCGCCTGCGCCGCGCGGTAGGTGTCGATGCCGAAGTCGATGTCGTCGGTGGGCTGCGGCGGCGCCAGCTCCAGTGCGGCCGCAACCAGTTGCCGCGTGCGCTCCACCACGTGCGTGCGCGGCTCGATGCGAATCGAGCGGTCGTAGAACATGCGCACCGGCCATTCGTAGCCCGCGCCGTCGGTGCGGTTGCCGAGGCCGACTAGCGGCCCGCGCGCCCAGCTCGCGACCCAGGCGGTCTTGACGAGCCCCTGGCAGTCGATCACGAGGTCGTACTTTTCGGCGGCGAGCGCCCGGCGGAACGCACCGATCTCGCGCCAGTTGGCGGCCGAAAAAAGCGCCTTGCGCCAGCGGCGCAGCGAGAACGGAATGGCGCGGCGCGCGCCGTGCACGAGCTCGACGAGCGACTGAAAGCCTTCTTCGACGAGCCAGTCGATCTGCGCGTCGGGATACCGCCGCCGGATATCGGCGATGGCGGGCATGTTGTGGACGACGTCGCCAAGCGACGACACGCGCACGATGAGGATCTTTTGCACGCTCAAGGCAGAAATGGGCGGACTGATTAAAAGGTCCGCAATTTTAGCGCGTCAGATGAAGTTAAACGGAAAAGCGGGAAGAAAGTGCGGATATGGGCGCGGGGAATCGGCGCCCCAAGGGCATCGAAGCAGCATCAAGGCGCAGCGAAGCCGCGGGCAAGAAAAAAGGGCGCGACGCCGATCACCGCGCCCGGGTTGCCGGGCATGCAGGTCGAAGTACTGCCGCCTGCGCTGCGGAAAAAATCTTTCCTACTGGACCAGCCGAGGCGGCGTGTAAGCGCCGTAACCCGGCCCAACCCCTCCCGAATTGGGTGTCTCGCAGTGACTCATGTCGTTGCTCATCTGCACGAGCACATACGGCGTAGAGCCGTTGCTCGCATCGAGGATGTGCAGGCACGCAAATGCCAGGACCGGCTGAAACCCACTGGTCGACGGATCGCCCACCACCACCACCGTGGCCCACGCGCATTGCCCATTGCCCGCAGCGCTACACGCGGCAGTAGCGTTGAAGATCGAGTTTTTCTCGCCCGTCTGAATCCACGTCCCCGGCTGAGCACCGACGGAGAAGCCGGTGCTGTTACCGCTCGTCAACAGGCTAGTGGCATAGCTGGCACTGTTGTCGTTAACATTAAACGTCGTCCACTGGCCGGATTGACAGGTTCCGTACTGATAGGCAGACCCTATCCGGAAGATATACGGCTGTCCCGCAATCTGCGGGTCCGAGAAGCCGGACACGGTGCCGGTGGTGGGCGAAGTCAGCGGGGAATCGGTCGACGAATTCCAGTAGGTGTTGTACAAGCACTGCGACATCGCCAATGGGAACAGTCCGCCAGGCCCTACATTGCCGGGCGATGAGAGCACGGCCGTCGCCACGGCACTGGCTTTCAGGACATTGACTCCGAGCACGCCACTCAGAAAGCCCGACACCGCTCCGTTCGCGTTTGACCCGTTTTTGTTGATCGTCACCTGCACGGCAGGCAGGTCGTTCGCGCCCGGGGTGAACGGCAGCGCCTCCAGGCCGTACGGTGTGCCCGTGGCGTTCCAGTATCCAGTCGCTACCGTGCTCGCTTGCACATAGGCGCCCTGGACCTCGTTGGTCGAGGTCGACGTCGAGAACGATGACGCTTTTGCCGACGCCGTCGCAAAATCCGGCTGGGTCGCGCCGGTGTTGCTGCACTCGGTGCGCGGTTTCAGACAACCGGCGCCCGCGAGCGCAGCAGCGTCGGCAGCGTTCTGGAGCTCGTTTCGCGCGACCATCAGATTGCCGATGTCGATAGCCAGTGCCGCTGTTCCCAGCAGGAAAACCAGGAACACCGCGACCGTGACGGCCACTGCACCTTTCTGTTTCCGTCCGTTCCCCCCGCGCATGATGGTCCCCTTTATTCGTTGTTCATGACAGTGGTGGCGGACAGCGTTATCGGTCCCGTGATGGGCGCCACCATCCGTCCCAAAGCCAGTCCGCTGTACTGATAGGAGACGGTCACCGTAAGCGGTTGACCGAACGTGCCACCGGTGCCAGACGTAGTGACCGATGGCGTATTTTGCGAGCCGAACGTCAACAGGTAGTTCGAGGTGTAGTTCGTCACGACGTTCTGCACGTCGGTTGAGGTGGCCTTCGGACTCTTCAGCACGATTCCGGCGCGTGCACCCTCCCGGCTGGCGTTAGTAACGACGGCTTTGTCGTAAAGGAGCAAGCCCATTTCGATGATGCCGAACAGCAACAGCAGCAGTATCGGCAGCACGACTGCGAACTCGACCATGGCCACGCCGCGCTGTGTGCGCCACAGGCGCCCACGCAAGAGCCTCGCTGCCCCCCTTCTTTCCCGTCCCGCGCGTAACTGAAGTGGTAGCGCGCCGGTCTTTACTGGTTCCATAAGTCCCCCGATCGAATCGCCCATACCGGGCCAGGTCCTTCCACATCGTCTGTTGCGACCGCCCGCTAGCCGCCCATTGCCGGAAGCATGGTCCGGTAGATATGCAGCATCGCCGGCCCCATCAGCACCACCAGCAGCGCGGGAAAGATGCAGAACATCAGCGGAAACAGCAGCTTGAGCGCGATTTTCGCGGCCTTCTCCTCCGCAAGCATGCGACGGCGCGTGCGCAGCGTGTCCGAGAGCACGCGCAGCGAATCGCCAATGCTCGTCCCGAAACGCTCGGCCTGGATGAGCATCGTGCTGAACGAATCGACATCTTCCACGCCCGTGCGCAGGGCAAAGTTGCGCAGCGCCTTTTCCTTCGCATACCCCGAGCGCATTTCCAGCAGCGTGAGCTCCATCTCGCTCGCGACCACCACGCTGCGCAATTTGATCTCTTCGGCGACGCGCATCAGCGCTGCATCGAGACCGAGCCCCGCTTCGACGCAGACGGTCAACAGATCGATGGCGTCGGGGAAGTCCTCGAAGATCGCACGCTTGCGGCGCGCCACAACCCGCCCGAGGACGAAGGCCGGCAGGTAG
This sequence comes from Paraburkholderia tagetis, assembly GCF_022213065.1. GTDB lineage: Bacteria > Pseudomonadota > Gammaproteobacteria > Burkholderiales > Burkholderiaceae > Paraburkholderia > Paraburkholderia tagetis. Next base: position 52,693 of record NZ_JAKLJA010000014.1, on the reverse strand, counting down.
TAGCCGAAGGTCACCAGGCTCACGAGGACCACCGCGAAACTCGTGACCGAGCTCGCCCCCCCGCCGCCGAGCATCCACATCGCCGCCACGGTGGGCAAGAGCAGCGCCAGCACCGTGCGCGCGCCAAAGTAGGTCGCCACGGCGCCCGGCGTGCGCCAGCCCGCGTTCATCAGGCGCACGCGCAACGCCGAAACCTCCCAGCCCTCCTTCGGCGCCGAGAGCTTCGAAAGCGGCTCCGTGACCTGCACGAGCTTTTCGTACCAGGGCTCGTCCGCACCGTCCGGCTGAGCATTGGGAACAGGCGTGGTGCGGCCCCCGCCCGCCTGTTCGATGCGCCGGCGCATGGTTTTGGGCGCGAAGAGATACATGGCGCCCAAACTCAGGCCGAACACACCGGCAAAGAGACAAACCAGCAACATCAACCGCGTCGTATCGAGCGCTAACATGGCTCCCCCTTTTCGAATTTCCTGCTGGCGCGAAGCCTGGCGTCCTCAGACGTGAATGCGCACGATGCGGCGCACCCAGATCGTGCCGATCACCATCAGCACCGAAACGCCTTCGAGCAACATCACGCCTGTCGGGTCCTTCCACAGCACATCGAGAAAGTCCGGATTGAGGAACGCAATGGCCCCGGCCGTGAACACCGGCAGCAGACACAGCACCCGCGCCGAGAGCACCCCTTCCGCAGCGAGCACGCGCACCTTGTCGAACAGCTTGAAGCGCTCGCGCACGAGGCTCGCAATGCTGTCCAGCAGCTCGGCCAGGTTGCCGCCGGTCTCGCGCTGGATCAGCACGGCAATGACGAAGTAACGCAGATCCCCCACCGGCACGCGCTGCGCGAGCCCCAACAACGCGTCGTTGAGCGAGACGCCATAGTTGATCTCGTCGAACGTGACGCGAAACTCGGCGCCCATTGGATCGGCGAACTCGGTGCCGACCATGTCGATCGCCCCCGTGAACGCATGACCCGAGCGCAGCGCGCGCGCGAGCATGTCGCAGGCATCGGGCAACTGCTTCTGAAAGCGCAGCAACCGCTTTGAGCGTCGACGGCTCACGTACAGCAACGGAAGCAGCGCGGAGACCACCGCGATGGACGCCAGCATCGCAAACGGCACGCGAAAGAACAGCCCCACGACGAACACGAACACCGGCATCACCGCACAGAGCGCGATGAGGCGCGCTGCTGTCCAGGAGACGCCCGACTGTTGCACCCATGCCTCGAACGAGCGGATCTTCGGCACGAGCAGCAACGCGCGTCCGAAAAGTGTCGATCCATCGAGCCGCTGCGCCTTGAGGATCGACATCGACTCCTTGCGTCCCATGCCCCCCGTGGCCACCGCCTCGAGGCGCGATTCGAGACGGCGCGCGACGGCGCCATGCCGGCTGTTCCACCATTCCCACGCGCCTTGGGCGGCGAGCACCACCGCCACGAAGAGCAGCAGGATCGCCAGAAAGAAAGTTGTGCTCATGCCACGCTCCCCCGCAAGAACGTCGAGAACATCAGGCCGTTTCGAAACGGCGGCCCGGTTCGAAAATCTGGTCCGGCACGTTCACGCCAAACGCCGCAAAGCGCTCGCAGAACTTCGGACGCACGCCGGTCGCGCAAAAGTAGCCGCGCACGTTGCCGTTCGAATCCATGCCGGTACGCTTGAACGTGAAGATTTCCTGCATGTTGACGATGTCGCCTTCCATGCCGGTCAGCTCCGAAATGCTCATGATCTTGCGACGGCCGTCGGTGAGGCGCGCGGCCTGCACGACCACCGAAATCGCCGACGAGATCTGGTGGCGCATCGTGCGCGGCGGCAACGAAAGGCCGCCCAGGCTGATCATGTTCTCGAGACGCGTGAGCGCATCGCGCGGCGTGTTGGCGTGGATCGTCGCGAGCGAGCCTTCGTGGCCGGTATTCATCGCGTTGAGCATGTCGAGCGCTTCCGCGCCGCGCACTTCGCCAAGGATGATGCGGTCGGGGCGCATCCGCAGCGCATTGCGCACGAGCGCGCGCTGGGTGATCTCGCCGCGCCCCTCGATGTTCGGCGGGCGCGTTTCGAGCCGCAGCACGTGATCCTGGCGCAGTTGAAGCTCGGCCGCATCCTCGATCGTGACAATGCGCTCGTCGTTCGGAATGAAGCCCGAGAGCACGTTGAGCAGCGTCGTCTTGCCGCTGCCCGTGCCGCCCGACACGAGAATGTTGATCTTGGCGCGCGCAAGCCCCTCCAGCACCTGGGCCATGGGCGGCGTGAGCGTCTGCAACTCGATCAGGTCCGAGACCTGTAGCGGCGAAACCGCGAACCGGCGAATCGAGACGAGCGGCCCGTCCACGGCCGAAGGCGGAATGATGGCGTTCACGCGCGAGCCGTCGGGCAGGCGCGCGTCCACCATCGGGCTCGACTCGTCGATGCGCCGCCCCACCCGCGAGACAATCTTCTCGATCACCTTCATGAGGTGGGCGTCATCGTAAAAGTTGACGTCGGTGAGTTCGAGCTTGCCGCGGCGCTCCACGAACGTCTGGCGCCACGTGTTCACGAGAATGTCCGAGACCGTGGGGTCGCGCAGCAGCGGTTCGAGCGGACCGAAACCGAACATCTCGTCGTACACGTCGATGGCGAGCTGCTTGCGTTCGATGTCGTTCGCCAGCGCCTTCTGATCTTCGAGGATGCGGCCAACCAGCGCGCTGATCTCGCTGCGGATCTGCTCCTGAGGCATGCGCGAAAGGCGTTCGAGCTCGACGCGTTCGAGCACCGCCTGATGGATTTCGTATTTCAGCTTCTGATACGCCTCGGTTTTCACCCGGGCCGGCGCGGCGGCTGCGGCTGAAGCGCCGATACCGGCCCCGGCGCTGGCGCCGGTATCGGCACGCTCGACAATCGTCGGCTCGAAGCGCTGCGCAAAGATTTGCTCGCGAAGAGACATGTTTTTTCTCCTTTACATCAAGCCGAGTTTGGCCGGCGCCTGGCGGCCGATCAGGCGCGCGAACAACGATTCGCCTTTGCCGCGCGCCGCCGTGTCCGTGGCGTTCGTGGCCGCTACCGTTGTCGCCAGCGTGCGCAGGCTGCGCGTGACCGCGCTGCCGGGCGCGGCCACGGCAATCGGCAAACCCTGATTGACCGCTTCGGATACGGCACGCATGTCGTCCGGAATGACCAGGAACGGCTTGACGCCCAGCACGCCGTCGGCGGCTTCGCGCATGCGCTCGCCGTGCCTGGTTTGCCGGTTGAGCAGCACGCGGACGCGTTCCGGCCCATAGCCGAGTGATTGCAGGATCTCCTGCAGGCGGCGGCCCGCCCGCAGGTGCGGCATGCTCGACTGCAAGACGATATGGATCTCGTCACTGCGGTCCAGTGCAAGCATGGAAAGCGGATTGATGGTCTGCCCGAGATCGATGACCACGCAGTCGTAACGCGGCATCGCGACGCCGAGCACCCATTCGAGCCGGTCCAGACGCATTTCGCCCGCCTTGACCGGGTCGCCCGCGCCCGCCAGGATGTCGAAGTTCTCGGCGGCATGCATCACGCTCGCATCGAAGAACGCCACGTCCATGCGGTCCACTTCCGCGCACAACTGCGGCAGCGTCGAGGGCGGCGTCTGCTCCGTCACGAGAAACGCCGCGTCCGCGTAGAGCTGGTTCAGATCGATCAGCAGCACCCGCTGGTTCTGGGTCTGCGAGACGATGTGTGCCACGTTCGCCGCGATGAAGCTCGTCCCCACGCCGCCCTTGCACGACATGTACGAGACGATGCGCGTCGAGCGGGCGCTGCCCTGAGCGCGCTGACCGATCGCGCGCTGCAGTGCATCGCCTATCGCCAGAGGATCCAGCGGCCCCGTGATCACGTCCCGAAAGCCCGCGCGCATGGCCGCAATGAGCGCGTCCGGCGACGCCTCGGGAATCAGCAGCATGCACAAGAGCCGTTCGCGGCGGCGGCACAGCTCCGTCACGGAAGGCAGTTGCGCCTCCTGCAATCCTCTCGCGTCGACGATAAGGACATCGAAGGCATCGAGCGTGTCGCCACGCTCGACGAGATCGAATGGCGTGCCGACGGTACGCGTCGTGCGGTAAGGACCGCATCCCGCGATCACGCGCATGATCTGCGCGAGCCGCTCCGTGTCCGTGGAAGTAATGAGTATGTCGATCATGATCGTATGCCCCGGTGTTGTTTCGTTCTCCGACCTGTTTCGCGGGAACCTGCTTACTTTCCCGAACTCACGCCAATCGTGTAGGGCGACGTGGACACCGGTGGCTGCTCAAACGATTTGTCGTACTGGTCCATCGCCGCCGCAGCGGCCTTGCCATCCACGCCAGGCTGCGAGCTCACGCGCATGGCCGCGTCCGGGTCGATGATCTGCGCTTGCATCGAGTGGTGCAGGGCTTCGCCGAAATGCGCTTCCCAGATGGGCGAGCTGGTCATGCAACCGCCGAGCGAAACGCCGAGCGGCGCGATCAGCAGAAGCCGGCGAAAGAATGCGAAAGTATCGAGTTTCATGCTGGTCTCCTGATCGCCGGTTCAATGAACGGTTTGGTTCGACGCGATGCTGGCGGCTTCGTGCTCGATGCGCTGCGCACGCGCTGCGCTGTCGTCGCCCGCTGGCGGCGCGAGGGACTGCACGCTCACTTGCTGTGTGGCGACCGGCAGGGCAACCGCTTCCTCGGGTGCCGGCCCGGAGGTCGCCGGCGCCTCGCGCCGCGAAGAGACCTGCGGTGCGGGCAGCGCGGCGGGCACGGCCGGCGCCGACGCGGGTGCGGCTGGCGAGGCCGGCGTGGCCTGAGCGCCCGAGGGTGCCACCGGAGCGGGTGCCGCGGGTGCGAAGCGTCCCTGGTTGCGTTTGGCACGGCCTTCCATGTCGCCCGTTGCGTACACATCGGCCTCGATGGGTTCCGAGAAGCTGTCCGTGGGCATCTGAAGTTGCGCGATACTCTTCACGGGCCTCACGAGGTGCGGCGTGATGATGAAGATCAGCTCCGACCGGTCATGCTGGAACGAGGTGCTGCGCATCAGCGCGCCCAGCACCGGAATCTCACCCAGGCCTGGCACGGCCTTGAGCGAGCCCGTAATGTTGTTGTTGATGAGCCCGCCGATCGCGAACGACTCGCCATCGGCCATCTGAACCGTGGTGGAAGCGCGCCGCGTCGTGATGAGCGGCAGGATGCTTACGCCGCTCACGTTCGACGCGCTCAACGTGACGCCCGTGGGCGACAGCTCCGAGACTTCCGGCGCGACCTTCAGGTTGATATGGCCGTTGCTGAGCACCGTCGGCGTGAATTTGAGCCCCACGCCGAACTCCTCTTCCTGCAGCGTGATCGCCGTGGCCGAGGTGCCGCCGCCGCTTTGCGGCACCGGGATGAAGATCTTGCCGCCGGCGAGGAAGGTGGCCTCCTGACCGCTGATGGTGACGAGATTCGGCTCCGCGAGGATCTTCACGAGGTTGTCGGTCTTCTGCGCATCGATACCGAGATTGAACGGCCGGTTGTTCGCCTTGGACGCCAGGAACGCGCTCGAGACACCCGCGAGCAGATTGCTCACGAGCGCGCCCGTCCACGACCCGAAGCCGCCCTGAATATTGATTGCCGAGCCGAGCTGATCGATCAGGGTCTTGTCGACTTCGGCGACCTTCACTTCGAGCATGACCTGTTGCGGCGCGTCGACGCTCAGCATGTTGATCACGCCGCCCGACTTCGACCCGCTGCCGCCGCTCACGCCGAACACCTTGGCGATTTCGACGGCCTGCTGCGCCGCCTGTGCGCTCGACACGTGACCGGCGAGCACGAGGTTGTCGGCGGCTGTCGAAACCCGGATGTCGCGCTCTTGCGGCATGAGTTGCGCGAGCGCGGCCTGGAGGCCGCCCGAGTCGGCACTGACGATCACGTCGATCACCTGGCACGCACCGCTCCTGCCCTGGATGATCATGTTGGTGGTTCCCACCGACTGGCCGACCAGGTAGAGCGTCTGCGGCGACACCATGGTCGCCTGGGCGATCTCTGGATTGCCGATCGTGCGATTGCGCACCGGCTCGTCGATCGGCACCAGCGTCGACTTGCCGAGCGGCACGACCACGCTGCTCTCGCCACGAATGGCCCCCACGCAACTCGGTCCGTGCAGCGGTCCCGCCACGGCCTTGGGCGCGGCGTTGGCGCCCTGCGCAGGTCCCATGCTGATGGTCATCTGCATGGGGCCCTTGCCCATGGGAACCTGAGCCGTCGCGGCGGACTTCTCAGGCGCCCCGTTTGCGGCCGGCTCCTGCGCCCAGCCAGGTGTCGAGCTCATCAAGCCCGCGCACACCCAGGCCAGCGTCGCGACACGCCACGGACCGATGTCCTTGCAGGCCCCCGTGGACCCCACGTTTGCTTTGGTATCCATATCGTTATACCCCGTGCTTTACCAGCGTTTTAGTAGCGGCTTCGCTGCTATCGCGCCCTGTCCCGGGTGGTCAACGCCGGGCTTGGGCGTCCGTTCTGCGTTGCTTCAGAAACACTCCTGACTACCCGTGACGCCCGACAGCACGCCGATGCAATCACGCTTGACCGGCGCATGGGCCACGTACTTCACCCGCACCGGGCGAGCCGGCTCGGGCGCCGACGCCGGCAGCGGCGCTGCATGGCCCAGCAGCGTCTGCTTGGTCACACCGTCGGTGACGAGCTTTTTGTCGTCCACCTGGTTGCGCAGGACGAGCGAGAGCGTGCCCACGCTGCGCGCCAGATCGAGCTTCTCCGCCTGCTCGGGCGTCACCTCCAGGGTCACGGCGTTCACGACCTTCGGCGCGGTGTCGTCGCGGTTGACCTGCTGCGCGACGGCCAGCACCAGAATCTTTTCGAGCACGATCTTCGAGATGCTTTGCTCCTGGGTGTCGGTCTTTTTCTGCGGCTCCTGCGTGTTGACGATCACGTCGACGTAGTTACCCGGCAACGCAAAGCCGGCTACGCCTACCACGTCGTTCACGCGCACCGTGATCGCTCGACGCCCCTCGCCAATCACAGCGGACAGACCGCCTTTGGTGCCCACGGGCGCGAGCTTCGAATCGAGCACTGGCTCACCGCGCGTGAGGCTCGCGCGCACCACGCGACCGTCCAGGTCCTTCGGCGCACTGAATGTTCCGGGGGGGAGGCTGTCCTTGGGCCAGTTGACCGTTCGGATCATCGTTTCATTGATTGGCTGACCGAGATTGATATCGTCGGATGCGACGGCAACGGGTACCGTGGCCCCCGAGGACGTCTGCAGCAACCATTTGGAAGCGAACACCACTGCGGCCAGACCGGCCAACAGAGCTATCGCGAGCATGGCAAGCGCGCGGCCGTTTTTCATGACAACCCCCATATGCTTTCGAGAAAGTTCGATCTTCTTTCGAACCCCGCCAAGTGGCCGCCGGGGCACGTTACCGCCAGAAACTGCGCTGCGGCCAGCGCTTTAGCGCACCATCGCGAATAGCACCACTACGGTTCCCGCGCCGATCGCAACCCCATAGGGAATCGACCCAACCGACTCCCGCGCCACCCTGACACCAGGGGACACGCCCGATGCGCGCATGAACCGGCCAGACCCTGCAAGCAACGCCACGACGTTTCCTATCAGACGGACCAACCGCCCCCGCATCAGGGCGACGCCTAGCGACCACACCCCGCCGATGATGAAGGTGTTCACTGCGATGTCGACTGTTGCGGCCGCCCCGAGCCAGGCGCCCAGCATCATCAGCAACTTGACATCGCCGGCAGCCATGCCCCGCAGCAGGTAGAACGGCAGCAAAAGCGCGAACCCGGTCGCCGCGCCGCCCAGCCAGATCGCGCTGCCTGAGAGTGCTCCGCGCAGCGCGATCTGGACCGCGAGCGCCGAAACCAGCCCCAGCACGATCAGCAGGTTCGGAATCCGGCGGCTGACGATGTCCGTGCTGGCAGCGAGGATCACCAGGGCGATCACGCACAGCGGAACGGGTTGCGGCGGCAAGGAAACCGAAAGCATTGTGAAATCCATTTGTCCGCTCCCCGGCCCTGTTTCTTAGACTGCGGCGGCAATATCGGAAAACACGTTCTGGAGCACCGAACCGATGGTCGCGATGCTGGCGATCAGCAGGACCGTGATCAGGCCCGCGAGAATCCCGTACTCCAAAGCCGTAATACCGTCTTCGTTGCGAATGAAGTCCTTTGCTTGAGCGATGATCCTTTGCATTTCGATCTCCAAATGAAAGTGAACTTCTGTGCCCCGTTCCATGTGGGATTGAGGGCTGGTTGGACTACCTCACCGTGGGCAGTTCAGCAGCCGCGTTCGCACTTTGTACCCGTCCGAAATCAATAACTTTGTGCGATCGGCCACACCTGAAGTCATTTCCTGCGACTGCCCTTCAATTGCAAAACGCTATTCGGAAAGCGGGTGAAACTGGGCGAGTGTGGCGCGCGCGGCAAACCCACTCGCCCATGCATCGTTTAGACCGCTGCGGCAACGTCGGAGAACACGTTCTTGAGCACCGAGCCGATCGTTGCGATGCTGGCGATCAGCAAGATGGTGATCAGACCGGCGAGAATCCCGTACTCGAGAGCCGTAATGCCGTTTTCGTCACGAACAAAGTTCTTTGCCTGAGCGATGATGTTTTGCATTTTTGATCTCCAAATGGATGTGCACATCGGTTGACCCCCGTTCCATGTGGTTTTGAGGGTGGTGGGACTACGTCACTTAACCTGGCGGACTAGTCTCGGGGTGCAGTTTTACGCGACTCAAATTAATACTTTTGTGCGATCGGCCACGCCTGAAATCATTTCCCGCCGCTGCCCTTGAATCGCAAAACCGCATTCGGAAATGCTTCACGTCGCGGACCTGCCTCACGGCACACGACGCTTTATGAAGGACGCCCGGTTTCCAGACGTTTCCGAATGCGGTCTCGAGCAGTTCCAGCGTCAACGTCCGTTTGTTTTGAAATTGGGCGAGTGTGCGCGCGTTGCGCACCCACTCGCCAACGCGTCCGCTAGACCGCCGCGGCGATGTCGGAGAACACGTTCTTGAGCACCGAGCCGATCGTTGCGATGCTGGCGATCAGCAGGACAGTGATCAGGCCGGCGAGGATGCCGTACTCGAGAGCCGTAATGCCGTTTTCATCACGAACAAAGTGCTTTGCCTGGGCGACGATCTTTTTCATTTGGATCTCCGAATGGATGTGAACATGGTGAACCCCCGTTCCATGTGGTTTTGAGGGCGGGTGGGACTACCTCACCAGATCAGCTCGGTAGCCTCAGGCGCAGTTCTACGCGAGCCAAACCGATACCTTTGTGCGCTCGGACACATCCGCAACGATGGCGCGTTCGCCGGCGCTCATATTCGGCACTTTTGACGTTCGACATGTGGGGCACCGCGCTTAACGAACGCGCCGCGCAACGTCGGCCAGCAGGCCGAAATAAACGACACGTGCCTTCGCCCAGATTCGATCCTCTCCCGTCAGTGTTCGCTCCCGAACGCTGGCGACGCACTCTGTGTTGCTCCGAAAACGCCCTGCTCACCATAATCCCGCAACACGCCAGAGGACTGCCATGCATCGCACTTCTCGCGTGTACGGGGCAAAAAAACGGCGGCGGCGCCGCCAATCCGAAAAAATCAGCGGGGGCTGAAAAAAATGCGACCACTAGAGTGGAATGCCACACGTTCGCACTCGATAGCGTGCTCCTGGCTTTCGCGGGACCGGCTCATTGTTTACAGCACCGCCATGCTCGTCATCGGTGTCGGCTTCGTGGTGTTATGGGCGGTGGTGACGCGCGGCTTTTCCGAACCAGGCGGATGGCGTCCAGGCTCGGATCTGCGCGTGTTCTGGTCGGCCAGCCACGCAGTCCTGCAGGGTCAAGCCGCCACGGTCTTCGATTACTCGGCGTTCTCCCGGATCGTGGTCGCAGCCACGGGCGGCCTGCCCAAGAGCGCGTTTGTCCCCTGGCTTTATCCCCCCACGTTTCTGCTATTCATTACGCCGCTCGCGCTGTTGCCGCTTCCGCTTGCTTACTTTGCCTTCCTTGCCGCGAGCGCGTCGGCGTATGTCTACGCAACCGTTCGCGTTTCCGGGCTCGCACAGGGCGCGCTCGGCATCGCCACGGCCCGCTACATCGTGCTCGCCATGCCCTGCGTATTGGTGTGCGCCATCTTCGGGCAGAACGGTTTGATTACGGCGGCGCTCGCCGCGTTGGCCATCGCGTCGATCGACCGGCGTCCTGTGATCGCCGGAATTTGCATCGGACTGCTAGCGATCAAGCCGCAACTGGGGGTCTTGTTCCCACTCGTCCTGGTCGCGGCACGCGCTTGGAAGGTGTTCGGATACGCCGCCGTGACGGCCGTGCTCCTTGCGCTCGCAAGCGTGGCGCTTTGCGGGCCCGCTTCGCTTCGGTTGTTCGCCGGGAACGTCGGCATGGCGCGCGAGCTACTCCTCGAGCACGACGTTCGCTTCTGGCTCGCTTCTCCGTCCGTGTTCGCTTCGCTCCGGCTCATGGACGCGTCGCTGATCGTCGCAAGACTCGCACAAGCAGCCGTTGCCGTCATCGCCGTCTGCGGCGCATGGAAGGTCTGGCGCACGACGCGCGACACCGCCATGCGCGCCGCCGCGCTCGCGACCGCCACGCTGATTGTCAACCCCTATGTCTGGCACTACGAACTGACGTGGTTCGGACTGGCATGCGCGGGGCTGCTCGCGACCGGATTGCGTCGCGGATGGCTGGCCGGTGAGCAGCCCGTGCTGCTCCTCGCCTGGCTCCTGCCCGCGTATGAGTTCTTCAATCAGGTACTCAGGCTGCCGCAAGTCGGCCCCGTGATCCTGCTGCTCATGCTGCTCGTGGTACTGCGCCGAGCGCGCATCGAACGCACCCATTCCATCAGGCGAGAGGCCACTCAATGAACCCGACGACCCTCCGTGAACTGACCGGCGCGGCCAAGGCGGCGTCCGCGCAGTCTCCCGCGCAGTCTCCCGCGCAGTCTCCCAACGCCGGAGCGCAGCGCTCGCACTGGTTGAGCGGGCAACGCCTGTGGATCTATCCGCTTGGGGCGCTCATCTACTACGTTGGGGTTGCGCTGGCTTACCTGTATCACCTGGTGTGGCTGAAGGATCCACAGATGAGCGTGCTCGCCGTGGACTGCCTGCCGTTCTGGAGCGCCTCGCATCTTGCCCTGCAGGGGCACGCGGCCGACGCCTATAACCTCAGCATCCTGACGCCCATCGAGGAGCATGTGGCCGGCCGCCCCGTCGGCGTCCTCCCCTGGCTCTACCCGCCGACGTTTCTGCTGTTCGTCTACCCGCTGGCGCTGCTGCCGTTCACGCTTTCGGCGCCCATCTTCCTGTTCGGCACGCTCGCCCTGTTCGTCAAGGTGGTCAGGACAATCGTGCCCCACCCGCGCACCGCACTCATCGCGATCGCCTTCCCGGGTTCCGCGCTCGTGCTGACGTCCGGCCAGAACGGCTTGCTCACGGCGTCGCTGGCGGGGCTCGGACTGGTGCTGCTGCGCCGCCGCCCGATACTGGCCGGGCTGTGCTTTGCACTCGTTGCCATGAAGCCGCAACTTGCCGTGCTGATTCCGCTTGCGCTGCTCGCTTCGCGCTCGTGGCGCGCACTGGGCGCGATGATCGCCGGCGTGGCGATTTCGATGGCGTTCGCCGTGCTGGCGTTCGGCACCGAAACGTTCGTCGCGTTCCTTCACAACATGGCGCTCGCCAACAGCTACGTCGAAACCGGACGGGCACTGCTGTTTCGAGTGCCCACGTTGTTCGCAGCGTTCAAGCTGCTCCATGCGCCAACGGCCCTCGCCGCCGCCGCGCAAGCCCTGTCCGTCGTGTGCGCCGCCACCGCCGTCTGCTATGCATGGGGCCGCCCAAGCGCCTTCGGTCTGCGCGCCGCGGTACTCGTTTGCGCCAGCTTGCTCGTGAGCCCGTACCTCTACGATTACGACCTCGCATGGTATGGAATCCTGATCGCATGGGTGACCGCGCACGCGAGAGAACACGGGTTCCAGCGCGGACAACGTGAATGGCTGGCCGTACTCTGGCTCGCGCCCATCGCCGGACTCACGCTCGTGTCGAATCTGCACGTCCCGTTCACCCCACTCATCTCGATTGCCACGCTCTGGATGCTGGTCGCGCAGATTGCGCGCGAGCGCAACGCGCAGGCCATCGCCACCCACGCGACCTCGTTGTAACAAGGGAGTCAACGTCATGAACAGGCCTATCGCAGAGGAAACGCGCCGCGCCAGATCCGCGTTCTCGAACCCGCTCATCTCCATCGTTGCACCGTTCTACAACGAGCAGGACGGTGTCGAAGCGTTTTTCACGCAAATCATCGCGACGATGGAGTCGGTCGAATCGATCCGCTTCGAGATCGTCTGCGTGAACGACGGCAGCCGCGATGCCACGCTTGACAGACTGGTTCAGGTGAGCCAGCGCGACAGGCGCGTGCGGGTCATCGACCTCTCGCGCAATTTCGGCAAGGAGGCGGCGCTCACAGCGGGCCTCGACGAAGCCGCGGGCGATGCGGTTGTCGTCATCGATGCGGACTTGCAGGACCCGCCTTCGTTGATCCCCCAGATGATCGAGCGTTGGCGCGAAGGCGCCGAAGTCGTGCTCGCGCGGCGCGCGAGCCGCGCGTGCGATTCCTTCCTCAAGCGCACGACCGCAGCGTTGTTCTATCGCGTTCACAACGCACTCTCGGAACTCAAGATTCCCGAGAACGTTGGCGACTTCAGACTGATGGATCGCCAGGTCGTGAATGCGCTGCGCAGCCTTCCGGAGCGACATCGGTTCATGAAAGGTCTGTTTGCGTGGGTCGGGTTCAATTCGGTGACCATCGACTATGAACGCACGCCACGCACCGCAGGCAAGACCAAGTTCTCGGGATGGCGCCTGTGGAATTTCGCACTGGAAGGCATTACGAGTTTCAGCACCGTACCGTTGCGTAGCTGGACATATATTGGTTGCGCGATAGCCGCGCTAGCTTTTTGCTATGGCGGCGTCATCATCGCTCGCACGTTGCTGTTCGGCAATCCGGTCCCCGGTTACGCGTCTCTGATCTCCGTGGTGCTGTTCATGAGCGGCATTCAGTTGACAGGCATCGGTGTCATTGGCGAATACATCGGGCGCATTTATGACGAGTCGAAAGAGCGCCCCATCTACCTCGTGCGCCGGCGCTACGAGTCGCGCACCAAGATCAGCACCTTGCCCGTCGAACGTGCAGAAGGCCATAGCAGAGGCGCAGCGCTGGAACTGGTTCGCGGGCGCAGTGCGTCGCAGGTCCGGGCGGCTGGCCGGTGATGCGTCGCTCGAGAGCGGCTTTCGATGCGGAACGGCCGGGCCGACCGGCCTGATCAAGGTAACGGCCGGTCTTCGGGGAAACCCCTTGATGGCCGCGTTATGTCATGGTCAAGACGTGAATCAGACCATGCATAGATGCGGTCGCGGCAAGGGACTTCGATATGCCGGTGCAAGATCCGGGCAAGCGCGAATGACACACAGAGAAGTACAACAATAGCCGCCAGTTGATATCCGATTGGGTATTGGCTTTGGTTCAGCCATCCTGCAAACGGCAGCACAACGACGCCATGACCTAAATACAACGCGTAGGAAATCTTGCCGAGATACTGCATTGGGCGAGTCTGGAGGATTGTCGCGAGCGGCCCGCAGTCGGCGATGAGCGACGCGATAAGCGCAGCGAACACAAGGGGTGCCGCGAAGGCTGAAAGAGGAAATTCAGACGTCCCAGCGACGAACACAAGGCTGCCAATTGCCATGGCGATCTGGACAGCCGGCGTACCAAACGACTGCAGGCGGGTCCGCGAGAGAGCAAGCAGCGCACCGACAAAGAATCCCGCAAGGCATCGCGCCCAGCCGATCGAAGCATGCTGGTCCATGCAGCGATGGATAGAAACGCAACTTCCTGCGCCCACGTGAAGGGCAATGGCAAGTCCTGCGACGGCAGCGCACGCGAACGCGGTTGTCCGCCAGCGTCGAAGGCGCAGGCAAATTACCGCGAAGAGAAGATAAACGTAGAACTCATCGCTCGTACTCCAGGCGACCAGATTCCCGATGTCGCGGTCGGGGAAAGCGAGTCCCTGTGTCAGCGTTGCGATAGCGATCAGTTCACCGCCCGTCGGGACATGGGGATGCTTGCCGCCGAGCGCGAAAATCACGCCTAAAAACGCATAAGCGAGAATGGCGGTAACAATATGCAGCGGCCACAAGCGCCCGCTTCGGCGCACGATGAAGCGCCATACGTCGCGCCCGGTTTCCAGCCGGTCTGCATATGCAGAGCAAATCACATATCCGCTCAGTACAAAGAAAAGATCAACCGCGAGGTAGCCGTTTCGAATGATGGCTGAAAAAGGCGACAGCAGACCAATGTGGAAGAGCACGACGAGTAGCGCTGCCGCGCCGCGCAGGCCTTCGAGGCTTCGGTTTGTAGCTTTCAAGCCGCCCTCCACTCCTTTTTTCTTTGAGAAGCACACCCTCTGACAAGAAATCCTGCGGTACTAGCGGGCGGACGCTCCGGTGCGGCTGCTGCGATCTTCAGCGCAGCTCGGCGCAGATGGCGGCATGTGATGGTTTGCACGCGAGTCGGCCCACGCATAGACCCGGTCCCGGAACGGGATTTCAACGTAGCGGTGCAGCAAGTGAGTCACGGAAAAAGACGCACAAAGGAAAGCCACACCGCCCGTCAGTTGATATGCAATTCCGGACTTCCCGTACAAGAGCCATCCAGCGAGCGGCAATACGCACAGGGAATGTCCAAGATAAAGGGAGTAGGAAACCTTGCCCAGATATTGCGTCGGGCGCGTTTGCAGGAGCGCCGCTAGCGGTCCGCGATCGGAAATGAGCGACGCAATGAGCAAGGCAAAGACGAAGGGCGCCCCAAAAGCGGCAAGAGGCAATGCGGATGTGCTTGCAATAAACACAGGCGTAGCGACGGCCATGGCGAACTGGACGCAGGGTGCGGAAAGTGATTGCAGGTGATTGCGGAAAAGCGCGACCAGCGCGCCGACAAAGAATCCTGCAAGGCAACGCGCCCATCCAAAGGAAATGTATAAATCCATACAGGGAGGGTTGTGTGTGCATGACGCTGCATCAACATAAATCGCGGTCGCGAGTCCGAATACGGCGGCACTAGCGAATGCGAAAGCCATCTGTGTGCGGCTACGTGCGATAAGGCAAATGCCCGCGAACAAGAGGTAAACATAAAACTCGTCGCTGGTGCTCCAGGCGCCTGGATTGCCGATGGAATGATCGAAGAGATTGAACCCCTGAGTCAGGGTCGCGATTGACAACGCCTCCCCTGCTGTCGGCACATACATGCCCTTGAGTGCGAGCATCAAGGGCAATCCTCCGATTAGATAGAAAAGGATCGCGGTAACAATATGCAGCGGCCACAAGCGCCCGATCCGGCGCGCGACGAAACGCCGAATATCACGGCCGGTTTTGAGTCGATCGCCGTAGGCCGAGAAGATGACAAATCCACTCAGCACAAAAAAAAGGTCGACGGCGAGATAGCCGTTCCGGATAACGCCGGAGAAGCGTGACAGCAGCCCCATGTGAAGCAGCATGACCAGCAGCGCTGCCACGCCGCGCAGGCCCTCCAGGCTTCGATTTATCGTTTTCAAGCTGCCCTCCGATGTGACGCGGGGAAGCAGAAGACAGAGATCGAGTCAGCGAAGTTCAGCGCGAGCCACCGCACTCCGCCGCGACCGTGCAGGCGCATTCGTTAGTGTGTACGGCCCGCTGAGCAACATGGCGCCGCACGACGACCAGCAGCAACGCGAATACGATGAACGGCACATAAGCGCCGGCCGCCCAATCTCCCGGCGTATAAGCGACAACCGGCGAAAGCCACGCGCACACCATCACCATGGCGTCGCCCCGAATCCAGCCTTTGCGGGCGCTGTCCCGCACCAGCCACAAAATGGGCAAGCCCAGCAAAAGCAAGTCGTAGGGCATCAAATAGGTCGGCACCAGCAGCGTGCCAAGCACGAGCGCCGACGCCCGCAACTCGAAACTTGCCCGCCCGGCCCAAAGCCATGCAACGACGCTCACAGTCAGCGCCGCCACCACCGCGTGAAGCAGATACGCTGTCGACACCGCCACCCCGAAATGCCGTGCGACGCCGAACACCGTCGATATGCCGCGCGGCCAGCGGTCCGAATACTGGACCACGAACTGGTTAAACGCGGGCAGCGCCTCGGCAAACCGGGAGAATGTGCCGAATCCGAGCACGAACCCCGAAAGCGCGCAAAACACGCCAACGGTCAGTGCCGCCGAGACGAACGCGCGCCAATTCCTGCCGAACAACAGCGCAACGGGAATCATGAGACCCAGCTGCGGCTTGATAGCAAGCAAGCCGAATAAAATTCCTGCGAGCCATGGCCGCCGATCGAGACAGACAAGGCCAAGCCCCAGGAGTCCAAACGTCAGAAACGAGTTCTGCCCCGCGCCTATGGTCACCCAGATTGCGGGAAAAGCGACGACCGGCAGCCACCATGACAAGTCCCGTACCGGTGGCAGAATACGTGCGCACGCCTTGAACGCGAGGACAATCCAGGCCGAGACGTACGCGATGCACGAGACCTGGAACGGCAATAAGGCAGCCGGAAGCATGACGAGGAGAAACGTCGGCGGATAGGTCCACGGCGTGACGAACGGGGATGGCAGCATGTTTTGAAGCGGCAAGGCAATCGGCTCGATCAGCGCGGTATCGAACGCATTGACTGCCGGCCCGTGCAACGCGAGCCAGGAGGCGCTCCAGAATACGGCGAAATCCCAGCCAGGCGGACTGACGTTGGGCACGGGGTCGATCGCTCCGAGCCATATCCGCAGAGAGAAGTAGCCGATATTCACCAGCAGCACGAAGGCCGCGTAGGCGCGAATACGTTGCGCGTCGAGCCAGCGGGGCGGTCGATGCAACGGCACACAGGCGGATTGAACGGTCTTTTCGTCCATGGTCACACCGTCTGATAGGTCCATCGGGCATGCAAAACGTAAGACAGCGCGGGTATGCAGAGAACCACGGCGAAGGTAGGCAGCCAGATCGTCTCCCGCCCGCACAGCAAAGGGATCAGTGCCGCGGCCAGAAACCCTGCGATCGAGACTGTGGCAAAGCGCAGAAAGCGCGCTACGGTCGGACGCGACGAAAAGCTCCACAGCGTCTGCAGCAGAAACGAGACAATGTTGGCGATAACGAACGCCGCAACATTAGCGACGGTGGAGTCGCGGACCAGCCAGTTGAATACTGACCAGGCGACCGAAACATGAACGCCGGTCGCAATGACCCCAGCGATTCCAAACCTGATGATACGCGGCATCCCCCGTCGCTCCTTGAAATGCGCGACGCTCGGGCCGGGTGATGCTGGCGCGCCGCTTCTTGCTCAGGTAGCGCGCTTCGTTCCGGTCGTGCATCGCAATAGCTTGTATCGCCAAGTATGAGAGAACCACGAGCCGCACGACAGCCGGAACAACTGCGGTATCGTTCGCGAACCCACACATGGCTATCGAATCGGCGATAGCCGCCATGCCGCTCGAGGCTGCCCGGGCACCTCACAACCCTTGCAGGCTACGATTTATAGTCTTCAAGGCGCCCTCCCATAGTTGCGTTTCTCCGAACGGAAGGCAACTTGTCGGCCAAAGCGTAGATCCGCTCCCGCAACGGAATCTCAATGTATCGATGGAAGAAATGGGCGAGCGCGAAGGAAGCGAAGAGAAAGCCTGCGCAGCAAGCTGTCTGCCATACCCAATTACGGTGTCCGGGAATGTCGACCAGATTCACAAAGTAGACCCTGAAAATGGCATGGCTCATATACAGCGCATAAGACACCTCTCCAAGGTATTGCAGCGGTCGTTTGCTTAGCAGACTGGCCACGGGTCCGCAGTCGCGCGCCAATGAGGCGACGAGCAAACCAAATACAATCGGCGCCGCAAACGCAAGTGCCGGCACAACGGCGGTGAGTTGGAGCAACACAAGCGCACTGAGCGCTGCGATCACTTGCCATTTTGGCGACGTCAGGAAATGCAGGGCGTCTGCATGTCGAGCCAACAGTGCACCGAGAAAATAGCCAGCCAGGCAGCGTGCCCAGCCGAAAGAATAGGTCATGTCGTAGCAAGCGCCATATCTAAAGCAGGAATCGGCATTGACCCGGAAAGCTATCGCGAAGCCCGTAATCATGAGGGCGGCAAAGAGCAGCGACACTCGCATGCGCAGTGCCATGCATATCGCCGCAAAAAGAATGTAGACGTAAAGCTCATCCCCCGCACTCCAGCTGACACTGTTCCCGATGTTGTGGTCAAAGAGATTGAATCCGTTTGTCATCGTGAGCAGGGAAACGAATTCCGCTGGGTTCGGTACCACGACGGGTTGCCTGGACATGACTGAGTGCATGCAGAGCAGCCCGTAAAAGAGCACGAATGAGACGACGTGCAGCGGCCAAAGTCGTCCGACGCGACGAACCAGAAAGCGGAGAACTTCGCGGGTATTCGTCAGCCGGGATGCGTAAGCAGAGCCGATCACGTACCCGCTAAGCACGAAAAAAAGGTCGACGCTGAGATATCCGTTCTGGATGACCCCGGACCACGCAGACAGTATCTCCATGTGAAAAATCACGACCACAAGCGCCGCAATTCCGCGCAGGCCTTCGAGACTTCGGTTCGTTGTGTGCAATCTGGCCTCCCGCTACAAGCGGTTTTCCTGAAGGAAGCGACGGGCGACGATCACCATCAAGACGACCAGCAAGACGGCTGCCCACCGGCTCTTGAAGGGCATGAACCACGTAATCAGTGACGCAAGAGGAGCGAGCCAGGCGAGCACTGCAACGATATACTCCGCGCGCGCGGGTCCACGCGATTTCCGAAGATCCTCGGCTAGATAAAGAATTGGCAACAGAAGCCATGCCAGGTCGTAGTACAGCAAATAAGTCGGTATCAGCAATGCGGTCGTAACGGCTGCCGCCTTGGCCAGCGATGAGTGCGGCTTGCGAAGCCATATCGTGATCGTGAACAGCAACGAGCCCAAGGCAACAAATGCATGAAGCGCGTACGCGACAGCGATGCTGGCCCCTGAGTGACGCGCGATCGCGAAGACCGTAGGCATGGCGTCCCATAGGTTGGCATAGTTATTTTGGACTGCCGAGCTGAACCATGCAGCCATCTCGGAGAAGCGAAGCCAGAGAGGCGCCCCGAAAACGATGCCGCTCATGAGGCAGAGCAGTGCTGCTGTCACCGCGGCTGCAAAAAACGCCTTGAAGTTCCGGCCGAACAGGAAAAGCAGAGGAAATATGGGCGCGAGCTGCGGCTTGATGACAAGCAGTCCAGCGCACACACCGGCTGCAACCGGACGTTTCTCGAGTAACCCCAGCGCGCCGGCGGCGAGCGCGAGCGTAATCAGTGAATTCTGGCCATGAATGGTGGCGACCCAAATGCCGGGAAAGGCGATGACGGCCGCCCATGGCAGCGGCCTGGATTTCATCAATGGGGCGCACGCTAACAGACAGCACGCGATGCTAGCGCCGCAAAACAGCGCATACGCCGCAGGGTAAGGAAGTATCGCGAGCGGAAAGATGAGCAGCTGAAACGGAGGGGGATAGACCCAGAGGGCACACGGGCTTTCCACTCCCGTTCCTTGAAGCAACGTGTTTTCGACTGCATGCAGGAGATCTGGATTGAATGCAGCAATGGCCCCTTGATGGATGGAAATAAAGGAGGCGCTCCAGAACACGCGAAAGTCGAGACCGGGAGGCGGCACATAGCGACTGTGCAATAGCCAGCACGACACAACCCAGACCCCGATCACAATGATCTGCCCGACAAGCAACGCGCTGCTGTACGCGGCGATTCTTTCCCGTGTGAAGAACGCCGGTTGTTGGACCTCCTGGCTAACCAACGCTTTCAAGAGGACCCCCGATCGGTATGTTATGAGTGGCGATTCATCCGTTGGGAGATTGTGTCGGGGGAAAACGAAATGAGGTGTGTGCCAGCGAACACCCATGTAGCAGTTGAACGACCAGCCGTCCACCGGACGGACAAAAAAGGGCACGGCGCCGGGCGGTGAAACCGCGCGGCGCCGCGTTAGGCCTTACTTCGAATATCGCGTCAGGACGGCGTTAAACGCACACCGTAGCCTCAGAACGGCAGCTTCGCGTCCGGCTTCTCGGCGAGGATCACGCGCTTGAAGTCGGCCTGAATGCGCGCGAGCGCGGCGTCGTTGTCCGCCTCGAAGCGCATCACCACCACGGGCGTGGTGTTCGACGAGCGCGCGAGGCCGAAGCCGTCCGGATACTCCACGCGCAGGCCGTCGATCGTGATGACGTCGTCGGCGCCCGTGAACTTCGCGTTCTTCTGGAGCTTCGCGATCAGCGCGAAGTTCTCGCCCTCTTCGAGCTTCAGTTGCAGTTCGGGCGTGGCGTGCGAGTTCGGCAGGTCGTTGAGCAGCTTGCTCGGGTCGGCCACGCGCGCGAGGATTTCGAGCAGGCGCGCGCCCGTGTACAGGCCGTCGTCGAAACCGTACCAGCGGTCCTTGAAGAACACGTGGCCGCTCATTTCGCCGGCCAGCGGCGCACCGGTCTCGCGCAGCTTCGCCTTCACGAGCGAGTGGCCCGTCTTCCACATGAGCGGCTCGCCGCCCTTCTCCTTCACCCACTTCGCCAGATTGCGCGTGCACTTCACGTCATAGATGATCTGCTTGCCCGGATTGCGCGAGAGCACTTCCTCCGCAAACAGCATGAGCTGGCGATCCGGATAGATGATCTCGCCGTCCTTCGTGACCACGCCCAGGCGGTCGCCGTCGCCGTCGAATGCGAAGCCCACTTCGGCGTCGGTTTCCTTGAGCGCACGAATCACGTCCTGGAGGTTCTCGGGGTGGGCCGGGTCCGGATGGTGGTTCGGGAAGGTGCCGTCCACTTCGGTAAAGAGTTCGACCAGTTCGCAGCCGAGCGCCTTGAACAGACGCGGCGCGAGCGCACCTGCCACGCCATTGCCGGTATCGACGACGATCTTCAGCGGGCGCGCGAGCTTCACGTCGCCCACGATGCGCGCGACATATTCATCGGCGATATCGTAGTCGGCGTAGCTGCCCGCGCCCGACTCGAAACGCTTATCGACGATGCGCTGATAGAGCGCCTGGATCTGGTCGCCATAAATGGCCTTGCCGCGCAGGACCATCTTGAAGCCGTTGTAGTCGGGCGGATTGTGGCTGCCCGTGACCACGATGCACGAGTCGATGCTGCGCTCGCCCGAGGCCAGCTTGAGCGGCACGCTGGCCGCGAAATAGCCGACCGGGGTGGGCACCATGCCCACGTTGACGACGTCCACGCCCGCGGCGCGCAGGCCGTCGGCCAGCGCCGCCGAGAGATCCGGCCCCGAAAGACGGCCGTCACGCGCGATCACCACCGCATCGCCGCCCTGCGCACGCACCTCGCTGCCGAACGCCCGGCCGATCGCGCGTGCGGTGTCGGTGTCGAGTGTCTTGCCGATGACGCCGCGAATGTCATAGGCCTTGAAAATCGATTGAGAAATCATAGTGAGGCTCACAGTGCGATTGAAAGTCGGGGTGTATTCGTAACATGGTTCACCCGTGGCGGGGCCAGTGGTTACGAAAAGTCGGAATCGTTACAACTATAATTGCCGTTTTTCGGCGTCAGCCGTTGCTCAGTCGTGGTTACCTTACCTTTCGGTTACTGCCGGTTACCCGCTGATTACGCACCTATTTTAATGCCTCGCCGTTTCCTTCAGACGACAAAAACCGCGCCAGACCCGTCAAGGTCGGACCTGACCCCATGCGCGAGCATGCGCCGTGCCCGCCACCTTGCCCCGGGCGCCACCGGCGCTTCCCCGCGATGCTGAGCCTCAAACGCTACGCGAACCCCGACGTGAGGCGCGCGTTCGCCAACATCGTCTGGCTCGGCCTCGAACGCGTCACGCAGATTGCCGTGGCCATCGTCATCAGCGGCGTGCTCGCACGCTATTTCGGCCCCGATGTGTTCGGCAAGTGGCAATACGCCAACACGCTGCTGCTCGTGCTCGCGCCCATCACCTGGGTCTGCGGCGCCGAGATTCTCGTGCCGACCATTGTGAACAAACCGCGCGAGGCGCTGGGCACCGTGCTCGGCAGCGCCTTCGCGCTGCGTATCGGCGTCTCGGCGGCGGCGCTGCTCCTGACCTGGGGCGGAATCGCGCTGGGCGTGACCGACCCGCTCGTGGGCGCGATGCTCGCTGGGCTCGCCGTCACGATGCTGTTTCGGGAGCCGTTCGTCGGCGTGATCAACGCCTGGCTACAGAGCATGACGTACAGCAAGCCGCAGTTGCTCGCGAGCATGTGCACGGCCGTGGTCAAGGCGCTGCTCGTGTTCCTGCTCGCGCGCGCGGCGTTCGCGCCCGCCAGCTTCGGCTGGCTCTGGGCGCTCGAATCGGCGGCCATCGGCGCGGCGCTCGTGCTCTATTTCCGGCGCCAGCACGGCGGCAAGCTCGGCTGGCACGTGGACCGCACGCTCTTCAAGCATTTCGCGACCGCGGGCACCGTGTTCTGGCTCGGCCTGATCTGCATGTACCTGTTCCTGAAGCTCGATCGGCTCATGCTCGAGCGCACGATCTCGTTCGCCGATCTCGGCCGCTACTCCGCCGCGCAGCAGCTCAACGAAAACTGGATCACGCTCGCGCTCATGCTCTCGCAGACGATCGCGCCCGCCTTCGTCTACCGCGTGCAGCAGACCGCGCAACTGCGCCGCAATCTCGTGCGCCTCTTCGCGATGACCGCCGCGCTGATGGTTGCGGGCGCAATCGTGCTCGATGCGCTCGCGGGATTCATCATCGGTCACGTGTTCGGACCGGACTATGCGGACGCGATCGGCATCTTCCGCTGGGCCGTGTGGCTTTCGCTGCCAGCGGGCATCGAGGCAATCGGCAATCTCGTCGTGCTCAAGTACCAGGCGAAGTTCGTGCTGCTCGCCAAATGGCTGCTCGCGCTCGCGGTGGCGTTTGCCGTGAATCTCGTGGCGATTCCGCGCCTGGGTTCCTATGGCGCGCTCGTCGGTCTCGCGTGCGGCTATCTCGCGGCGGCCTGCGTGAACTTCTATTACATCCGCTTCAAGTTGGCTTCATGACGAATTCCCCCGCCGCCACGCACGCCGATGCACGCACCGGCGCACTCGCCGACGTGGCCGTGCTGATGCCCGCCTTCAACGGTCAGGCCGACGTCGAGCGCACGCTCGCCTCGTTCGAAGAAGAAGCGCCGGTGTACGCGCTAGTCGTCGACGACGGCAGCACGCCGCCGATCGTCGCGCCGCGCGTGCCGGGCATGCAGATCGAGGTGCTGCGCATGCCGCAAAACGGCGGGATCGAGCGCGCGCTAAAGGCTGGCGTGGACGCGCTTGAGGCGCGCGGCTTTCGCTACGCGGCGCGCATCGATTCGGGCGATCTCGCCGCGCCACAGCGCCTGACGAAGCAGCGCGCGCGTATGGAAGCGGAGCCCAGGCTGGCCGCGCTCGGGACGTGGACGCAGGTAGTGAACCGCGCTGGCGCGCCACTCTTCATGCTGCGGCCCGCCGCCGATGCACGCACGTTGCGCCGCACGCGCATGCTGCGCTCGCCGCTCGTACATCCTTCGGTGATGCTGAGAATCGATGCGGTGCTCGCGGTGGGAAATTATCGCGTGCAGTATCCGGCCGCTGAGGACCTCGATCTGTTTTTGCGCCTGATGGAACGTTATGACTGCGCTAACTTGCCGGAGCTTGGGCTTTATTACGAGCTCAATGAAGGTGGCATCAGCGCGACGAAACGGCGGCGTCAGATTACCTCCACGCTGCGTTTGCAGGCGCGCTATCTGAACGTGTTGAATTGGCGTGACTGGGCGGGGATCGCCAAGAGCCTGCTGCATTTCGTGACGCCTTATGGAGCGTTGCAGCGGATGAAGCGCGCGTTGTTTGCGCGCGGCGCGTGAGCACCAGCGGCGCGCACAAAACCCTCGCCCGTTCCGGCCGGACTCGCTCGCATACGAACGGGCCATCCGAGAACAAAAAGAAAGAATGTTTGTTCGTTTGCCGACAAACAGTCTCTTGTGACTCCCCCAAACTGTCACGATTCCACCGTTGGCGGAATCAATGCACAAGCAGGAATTGCGGGGGAGCCGTTCATGGGCCGCAGTACACACTGGCTGAATCAGGAGCGCCTCAAAATCTACCCGCGAACCGTGCTGGGTTTGATCGTGGCCGTCTCCATTGCCTGGGTCCTCCTGTCGAAGAATCTGCTGGACCTGCAAGGCAAACCCCTCGGCGGCGACTTCATTGCGTTCTGGGCTGCCTCTCATATCGCACTTGCCGGGCATGCTGAGGACGCCTACAACCTCTCGTCGTTTTTCAAGGCCGTGCAGGTCGCAGTGCCTGCTTCGCAGTCGATCTTCGCCTGGTACTATCCACCCAGCTTCTATCTGGTCGTGCTGCCACTGGCGCTATTGCCCTACCTGGCGGCATATCTGACCTTCACGCTATCGACGCTGGCCTGCTATCTGCTGGCCCTGCGTCGCATCGTTTTCAACACTACCGCGAAGTGGTGTCTGGCGGCGTTCCCCGGCTTATGGATGAACGTCTTTCATGGTCAGAACGCGTTCCTGACGGCGGCGCTCGCCGGGACCGCAATGCTTTGCCTCAGGCGGCGGCCCATCCTGGCCGGCGTGTTCATCGGGCTGCTCACTCTGAAGCCCCAACTTGCCGTGTTATTTCCGGTCGCATTACTCGCGATCGGCGCGTGGCGTACGTTGATCTCCGCCGCCTTGACTGCCCTGTGCTTTTTCGGTCTCGGTACCGCAGTGCTAGGGACCGCCACGATTAGAGGATGTATTGCCGGACTGGGCGATGCGCGGCAATTTCTCGAAAGCGGCGTGCTCCCCTGGGCCAAGATGCCGAACGTCTTCGCGTTCCTGCGGCTACTCGGCACGCCTGTTATCGGCGCGTATGCCGTGCATGGCCTGGTCGCTGCGGGCGCCGTAATTGCCGTGTGGTACGTCTGGCGCCGTTGCGCAGACTGGGAACTGCGCGGCGCCACTCTGTTCGCAGCGACATTCCTTTGCAGTCCCTACATGTATGACTATGACCTCGCATGGCTAGCGTTTCCAATCGGGTGGCTAGCGCTGGCCGGCCTGCGTAGCGGCTGGCTACGCGGTGAAAGGGAAGTGCTCGTGGCGGCGTGGTTATTACCGTTGGCGATGGATCCGGTGGCGATCGTGCTGCATGTTCAAATTGCCCCGTTTGTCCTGATCGCGCTGCTGATCATCGCCGTGCGTCGTGCAGCCAGGTCGTCGAGAACAGCCACTATGGTCGTTCACTGCCGGGATAACGGATTCCTTTCGGCACGCTAGCCTTCACGCTCGATGCGCTCGTGGGCGTCATCATCGGTCAGGTGTTCGGGTGCGTTGTGGGACGCGTCGTGGGGACGCATTGAGCGCGACGAGATCGCCAAATAGCTGCTCGTTGTGGCTGACGATAACCAGGTTGGAGGTCGCGAGCTATTCGTTATCGAGTGCGATCGACACAAGCAGCAGCAGAACGGACGACCAGACGAACAGATCGCCGAACAGACTGGACGTGCCTAGTCCAGCACCTGCCATCACACTCGACAGCCAGAAAGTGAATGCACTCATCATGAGCGCACCATGATGAGGGTTGCATTGCGTCGCTTTGCTTCTGCTGCCGCTTTCTTCGCGTCGCTGTACATCATCGAGTGACCCAAAATTGTGATCAATTCCGCATTGCGCGTGGATGTGCAATGTTTCCACGTCCGCGCGTAGTGGGTCCGTGCGCAAACGCATAGAACGTCGTATCGAACGTGGATTTCATGATGTTCCTCGTGGCCCGGCAATCAGTAAGCAAGATTCGGCCAGGATCGGCCCGTTGCGTCAGGTCCACTGCCTCAACCTGAACCAGATCGAGCTGGGCACGCACGGTGGCGAACAAGGTCATGCTGCACAGGCCACGTGGCACCGACTTCGAGGACTAGTGGGAGTCGCGTTTTATGGCGCGATATGCGTCGCGCGTACCGGTGACTGTCTGAATTTTCCGCCGTTCCGTCAGCCTCGTTTTCACGAGGAGAGAATGCGCTTGTGCCGGTTGAAATCCTCCGCCCCATGAAGGGGGGGAGGATTTCTGGAGGAAGCAGCCGCGAGGTGCGGCTGTTCACTGCAAGGGCTTTCCAGGCATCAGCAGTCGATTGATTTACTAGTGCGAACCGTGGCCGCCGCTACCTTGCCCACCGTTGCCTTGCCCACCGTTACCCTGACCACCGTTACCCTGACCACCGTTACCCTGACCACCGTTACCCTGGCCTCCGTTGCCTTGGCCTCCGTTGCCTTGGCCTCCGCTGCCCTGGCCTCCGTTGCCCTGGCCGCCGCTGCCTTGGCCTCCGCTGCCCTGGCCGCCGTTACCGTGACCGCCGCTGCCTTGGCCTCCGCTGCCCTGGCCGCCGTTACCGTGACCGCCGTTGCCTTGGCCTCCGCTGCCCTGGCCGCCGTTACCGTGACCGCCGTTGCCCTGGCCGCCGCTGCCTTGGCCTCCGCTGCCCTGGCCTCCGCTGCCCTGGCCTCCGTTGCCCTGGCCTCCGTTGCCCTGGCCGCCGTTACCGTGACCGCCGCTGCCCTGGCCTCCGCTGCCTTGGCCTCCGCCGCCCTGGCCGCCGCTGCCCTGGCCTCCGCTGCCTTGGCCTCCACCGCCCTGGCCGCCGTTACCGTGACCGCCGCTGCCTTGGCCACCGTTACCTTGGCCTCCGTTACCTTGGCCTCCGTTGCCCTGGCCGCCGTTACCGTGACCGCCGCTGCCCTGGCCTCCGTTGCCCTGGCCTCCGTTGCCCTGGCCGCCGCTGCCTTGGCCTCCGCTGCCCTGGCCGCCGTTACCGTGACCGCCGCTGCCTTGGCCTCCGCTGCCTTGGCCTCCGCTGCCTTGGCCTCCGTTGCCCTGGCCTCCGTTACCGTGACCGCCGCCGCCCTGACCACCGCCGCCCTGGCCTCCGCCGCCCTGGCCTCCGCTGCCCTGACCACCGCTACCTTGACTGCCAGTACCTTGCGCACCGCTACCCTGGCCGCTGCCAGTCTGTGCTCCCGCGCCCTGACCACCGGCACCCTGCTGGCCGCCGCTAGCTTGACTTCCCGTGCTTCCAGTACCAGTGCCGCCTGTGCTTCCTGCACCCGCGCCCCCGCTACTTGAACTGCCCACAGTGGTACCTCCCACCCCAGTACCCGTCGTTCCAGCGTCACCTGCGCCACCGTTTGCAGCTCCTGCGGTCGCGGCCCCCACGTTGGCTCCGACACTGCCAGCGATCCCCGTCCCACCGGC
The DNA here is from genome assembly GCF_022213065.1 of Paraburkholderia tagetis. GTDB lineage: Bacteria > Pseudomonadota > Gammaproteobacteria > Burkholderiales > Burkholderiaceae > Paraburkholderia > Paraburkholderia tagetis. The sequence continues at coordinate 25,421 of NZ_JAKLJA010000014.1, read as the reverse complement.
AATACCCGGATTTCCGGTGCTGGCGCCCGTGCCGCCGTCCGTCGCAACGCCAGCCATGCCGGCCCCACCGGACCCGTCGCCATCGCTCGCACCCGATCCCGGGCTGGCTGCCGAACCGACGCCTGCCCCCGTGGCGCGTGCGCCTCCTGGCATCTGCGGGCCGGTCGCAGCGAGAGCATCAGTTGCGCCTATAGGCCAATCGATGCCGCCTTGTCGGAATGACGGACCTACGCTATCTGCGAGGACATCCGGCGCGTTCTCCGCAGTGGACGGGCTCGCCATCCCCGTTCCCGCTTGCAGACTAACCGCCAGCATCGCCAGAATTTTCAATGACGCCCGCTCCCTACCTCCCCGGCTCTTCCTTTTCATTTTGAATTCCTAATTAATAAATTGTCGACGTCAACTTTCGACGCTACCTCGAGCAGCACCGCCGATTGCTCAGCGCTTGCCGCCCCCCTTGTGTCGCCAAGGTATCCGGGACACGAAGAAGGAACCGTTCGCTACCTCACTGAGCGATTGAAAGCGGGAGGAAGTCTGAAATAAAGAACCCGACGGACGACCGCTGGGCAGACCGGTCTCAGGAAGTCAATCGTGCCGATAGCGGACAGGTTGCCAAGCCAACGATCGCCTTGGCAGAAACGTCGCAATTGGGCGTCCAGCGCGTTACGGATGGGATCGGCCGTTCGAATGACGGCATGGCGGAATGTGCGGGCGGCAACATTTGACCGAGGCCGAGCGCGCGTAAAAGCGCAGGGATCGGCAGATCGGTAGACTTCGGCGTTTTTAGACCTGTTGATCGACGGCAGAAAACCTGACGGGACGATTCACTGGGCGATGGCCGGAATCGTTTGCGCGCGGCGCGAAGCAACCACCGATGTGGCGATCGATGGTTGGACAAGACTCGGTGACGCAGTCCGGTTCGTTGTCGAAAGGCAGGAGCGAGAGGGTTAACACCGGTAGCCACTCCGATGTCCATGCAACATTTTCAAGCTTTCGCGTCGGACAGCAGCCACTCCTGCTGAAGCGTGCTTCGTTCACGCGCGGAGCGTGAGCAACACGCCGGGCGATGCATTATGTGCCTGCCGCGATGACTCAACCGGCGCCAACGGCGTACCGTGCGACGCGCTCCATCATCGAATCGCAGCCGTGAAGTTGTTCGACCGTCACATATTCGTCGGGTTTGTGGCCTTGATCCATGCTGCCCGGGCCGCACACGACGGAGGGAATACCCGCGTAGTTGAACAGCCCGCCCTCGGATCCGTACGCGACCGTACCAAACGCCTGAGAGCCGCTGAGCATCGACAGAATGCGCGCGGCTTCGCTATCGGGCGGTGTCGCGAGCCCCGGATAGGCGGACAGCAGTTCAAAACGGATCTCGGTATCGGATTTCACGGCACGCATCTTCGGTAGCAGTTCCGTTTGCGCATACGTCTGCAAGTCGTCGGCAACCGCGTTCGCATCGAAGCCCGGAAGCGCGCGCACTTCAAAATCGAATTCGCACTCCGCCGGTACGATGTTGAGTGCGCGACCACCTTTGATGACGCCTGTCTGTACGGTCGAATACGGTGGGTCGAACCGCTCGTCATGATGCTCGGGCCGCGCCAGGCGCGCGCCGATCTCTTCCAGGCGATTGATCAGACGCGCCGCGTGCTGAATGGCGTTGACGCCGTATGGCGCATACGCGGAATGGCAAGCCGCGCCCTTCACCTGGCAGCGCATCGCGAGCTTGCCTTTGTGGCCGAGCACAGGCTTCAGTTCGGTAGGCTCGCCGATCAAACACAACAACGGCTTGTGCGGCCGCTTTTCTAGCTCCGCGAGCATCGGCCTCACGCCCAGGCATCCGACTTCCTCATCGTATGAGAACGCGAGATGCACCGGAATCTTCAATTCACTTTCGAGGAACAACGGCACCGCGGCTAAAGCCGACGCGAGATAGCCTTTCATATCAGCCGTCCCACGTCCGTAGAGCCGCCCGTCTTGCTCGCTCAGGCTGAACGGATCGACACTCCACGCTTGACCGTCGACCGGCACGACATCGGTATGCCCCGACAGCACGATGCCGCCTCGGTCACTCGGCCCGATGGTCGCGAACAAGTTCGCCTTCGTGCGCTCCGCGTTGTAGAACAGCTCGCACTCGATGTGTAGTTGTGCAAGGTAATCGCGAACGAACTCGATCAGCTTCAGATTCGAATCGCGGCTGACCGTCGCAAAGCCGATCAACTGCTCAAGCAGATCGCGGCTCGTCATTTCACTCATCGCCAGGGACTCCGTAGCTTGGCGCGGCGGTTGGGTTCAATGCACGAGTCACGTAGTCCTGCATCTGCGGCTGGTACGCCTGCCAGAGACCATCGAGCTTGCCGATGGGATCATCGTCGGCCCAATCGACGCGCAGATCGACGAGCGGCCAGCTCTGTTCCCCGGCGATTTTCAGCGCGGCCGAATGCACGGGCCCCGCTTCGCCGCCCGCCGAGATCGCCGCATGCATCGCCGCAAGCAGTCGGTCCGCAAGATGACCCGACGCGCTCTCGAATGCGGGAATCATCGCCTCGATCACGTAAACACCCGAGAGCATATTGCCCGCCGCGACGCATTGCTTGCCCGCGACCGCGTGATACGTGCCGAGCGCTTGCTTGCCGCTGAAAAACGCGGTGCGCCCTTGTGCATCGACCACCGTCACCTGTCGGTACTCGTTCCATTCGCTCTCGCTCAACGCGCGATCCAGCGCTGCGGCTGGATCGAGCTTCGCGCTCTCCATATGGTCGAGGACCCGCGGACCGAGTGCGGGCAGCGTGACGTTCTGCGTCGCGACCACGCCGACGCCCGCGCGTACCCACGGACACCGCGCGCCCACCGCGATGCTCGATGAACTGATCGCGATACCAAGCTGCCCGGTCCGCTCACAACGCCCGACGATAGAAAAAGTCATGTCCCCTCCTTTAACACCCCTTTAACGTCTTTCAGTCCTGCGGCTGCCCCCATCCATCGGGAATGACGGCGATCACGTCGATTTCCATCAGCCATTCCGGCTGCCCCAGCGCCACGACGGTAAGACCGGTGGAAATGGGAAACACGCCCTTGAGCCATTTGCCGACTTCGCGATACACGGGCTCGCGAAAGCGCACGTCGGTGAGATAGGTCGTCGTCTTGACGACATGCGAGAGATCGCTGCCCGCCTCTTCGAGCAACTGCTTCACGTTCTTCATTGCCTGCTCGGCCTGCGCGCGCGGATCGCCGAGACCAACGAGGTTGCCGTCGAAGTCCGTGCCGATCTGGCCGCGCACATAGACGGTATTGCCGGCACGCACGGCCTGGCAAAGATCGTTGTCGAGCGATTGATTGGGGTACGTATCCTTGGTGTTGAACATGCGGATACGGGTATGCGTAGGTTGACTCATCGATGCACCTTGATACTGGATAGGTTTGAAATCAGTTCACGCCCAACTCGCTGACCTTGCCCACGCGCGATTCGTCAGGCGCGCTCTCGACGCTTTCGACGCGCTTGTCTTCCACGTGCCGTTGCGGCGTATCGTAATGGGTGAGGTATTTGCGCTGCGTGACGATGTGATCGGCAATGTGTTTCGCGTCGTGCCACACACCCCAGATAAACGCGGAGCCACGGCGCGAAAGCCACGGCAGGCCGAGGAAATAGATGCCTGGCTCCTTCGCGACGCCGCGCTGGTGTTTCGGCTTGCCCTTCTCGTCGAACGTATCGACTTTCAGCCAGTTGAAGTCGACGGCATAACCCGTGGCCCAGATAATCGACGTCACGCCGGCCTTCACCAGATCGAGTTCGGAAAGCGGATGCGTCATGCATTCCGGATCGGAGCCGATGATGCGCGCTTCGGGTTCCTCAGGAAGGTCCAGGCCATTGCGGCGTGCATAGGCATCGGCCGCATCTAGCAGTGACAGATAGTTTTCATCGCCGCGACGGATGTTATCGGCGAGATCGGCTTCGAACGTGACGGTCGTATCGTTGAACGATTTCGTCAGGCCGACGAGCGTGATGCCCTGATACGCGAGACGCCTGAAGTCGACCGTATGCCCGCCGCGCGCGCCGCTCACCGCGATCGTCACGTGCTCGCGGCCTGGCTTCATGACTTCCGCGTCCCATTCGCCGAGCACGCCGAGCCACCAGCAGAAGTCGCGTCCGCGATACCCGCGCGGCGGACGATCGTGCGCGCCGACCGACAAATAAACGCGCCGGCCCGAACGCTGCAATTCATCGGCGATCTGCACGCCCGACGACCCCGCGCCGACCACCAGCACGCCGCCTTCGGGCAATTGCTGCGGATTGCGATAGTCGGCGGAATGAATCTGCGTGATTCGATCCGGGCCTGGCGCAATCGGCGGAATCACGGGCCGCTGAAACGGCCCGGTCGCGACAACGACGCGCTGCGCTTCGATCGTTCCATCCGATGTCTCGACGGTAAAGCCGGGCCGCCCGACATTGCGCACGACCTTCTTCACTTCGACGCCGGTGCGAATCGGCGCGTCGAACTTCTTCGCGTAGGCAACAAAATAGTCTGCGATCTGCTCCTTGCCCGGAAAGCCGTCGGGATCGAAATCGGCGAATTCGAGGTTAGGAAAACGGTCGTGCCAGGCAGGTCCATTGGCCACGAGCGAGTCCCATCGCCCGGTTCGCCAGCGCTCGGCAATGCGATCGCGCTCGAGCACGATATGCGGGACGCCGAGCTTGCCCAGGTGTTCGCTCATGGCGATGCCAGCTTGCCCTGCGCCCACAACGAGCGTGTCCGTTGCCTTTATTTCGACTGTCATGGCTGAGTCCTTCGAAGAAGCAATGTTCGGTGTGCTTGCGTCGGCCTCGCGCGGCCTCCAGACACCCTGCGTGATCTTTCGGATAGGAATCTACGCCCGCTTGCAGAATCCGAAAAATATATTAAAAAAATGCAGAGCATCGGATTCACCTATGCAGTGAATTTTGATCACTTCACAATGCGATCCATCTGAGGACGTCATTCCGGAGCGGAGCATATGGAAAGTCAGCCGTTGCGTTACTCACTGCGCCAGTTGCGGTACTTCGTGGTGACTGCCGAAATCTTGTCTTTCACCGCCGCTGCGAAGCGGCTGCATATTTCGCAGCCGTCCATCTCGACCGCTCTCGCCGATCTCGAGATCTCGTTCGGCGTGCAACTGTTCATCCGGCATCACGCGAGCGGCCTGTCGCTTACTCAGGCGGGGCGCGATCTTCTCGGCCAGGCACGCAATCTCCTGAAGATTGCGGAAGAACTGCAGACGACCGCCACCGAAATGGACGGCGGCATGACGGGTTCGATTGCGCTCGGCTGCCTCGTTTCTCTGGCGCCGCCGCTAATGCCGGGGCTCATCAGCCGTTTTACGAGCGAGCATAGCGGCATCAGCTTTCGCACCGTCGAGGCGCATCAGGACGAGCTAATAAAAGGCCTGCACGACGGTTCGCTCGACCTCGTGCTCACCTATAGTCTCGACCTGACCGAAGACATCGCGTTTACCCCGCTGCTCCCCTTGCCGCCTTACGCGATCCTGCCCGCCACGCATCGGCTCGCTCGCGCGCGCAAAGTGTCGTTGCAGGATTTGATCGACGAACCCTATGTGATGCTGGATCTGCCGCACAGCCGGGACTATTTCGCCGCGCTCTTCGATGCCGTCGGCAGCCGGCCTGTGCCGGCTTTTCGTTCGTCCCAGCCCGAAGTGGTGCGGGGGATGGTCGCCAACGGGCTTGGCTACAGCATCCTGAACTTCCCGCTGAGTTCGACGCGAACCGTCGACGGCAGCGAGTTCGTGATCAAGCGCTTCAGGGACAACGTCAACGCGACAACGCTCGGGATCGCCCAATCGAAAACGATGAAGGCGCGGCAGGTGGTGTCCCGATTCTCAGCCTTTAGCGAAAGCTATATACGCCGCCTGAAGCTCGATACGTAACCGTCCATCGCAACGGCGCGGGCGTTCTTCGCGGGCTGCATAGCCAAATCCTTTCTTTAGTATCCGAAAACAATATTTTGACTGGTAATTTGGCTTGGTAGATTAACTGTCAGGCGAGGCGATTAAAGCGCAAACCTTCCCGTAGCGCGAACGCACTCGACATCAGGAGCGCCTCATGGAAAACCCCACCGTGCAAACGGCAACCCATGCTTTGGTCGACGCGCTTGTGACCGGCTGCGAGCGACCATTCAGCGATGCGCGCTCGATGCCGCCTGGCGTGTACACATCGCCCGAGTTCCTGGCGCTCGAAGAGCGCGCGATCTTTGCGAAGGAATGGCAATGCGTGGGGCGTGCGAGCGCGCTGAAGGCGCCCGGCGATTATCTGAGCGCGAACATCGCGACTCAACCGATCGTTGTGGTGCGCGACGAGAAGATGGCGCTGCGCGCAATGTCGAATGTGTGCCTGCATCGCATGTCCGTTCTGCTCGAAGGCCGAGGAAACATAAGACGGATCGTCTGCCCGTATCACGCGTGGAATTATGGACTCGACGGCGCATTGAAGGGCGCGCCTTTGATGGACCAGCAAGCGGGCTTCTGCAAGGAGAGCTACCAGTTGCCGGCGATCCGCTGCGAAGAATGGCAAGGCTGGATCTACGTGACGCTCGATCAGCATGCACAGCCCGTTAATCAGCAACTCGCGCAACTGGGGGAGTTGATTGGCGCATACGGCATGACGGACTACGTCGAGACTTTCTATGAAGAACACGTCTGGGATACCAACTGGAAAATCCTCGCCGAGAACTTCATGGAAAGCTATCACCTGCCGATGTTGCATCGCGCCACGGTCGGGCCGCATTCCAGACTCGAAGAGATGGAGTGCCCGCCGGGTTATCCCGCGTTCAACTATCACTGGATCACGAAGGAAGCATCGCTTCCCATCGGGAATGCCCATCCCGACAATAACCGCCTGACCGGACACTGGCGCAAGACCACCGCGTTGCTCGCAATCTATCCGACGCATCTCATCACGCTGACGCCGGGTTACTTCTGGTATCTGGTGTTGCAGCCGCAAGGCGTCGGCCGCGTGCATATCCGCTTCGGTGGCGGTCTTGCGCCCGAATTTATCGCCGACCCCGAAGCCAATGCGCACATGGCGACGCTCAAGACATTGCTCGACGAAGTGAATGCGGAGGACAAGCGCGGCGTGGAAGCCGTGTTTCGCGGTGTGCATGCCCCGCTTGCGAAGCCCGGCCACCTGAGCCACCTCGAACGCCCGAACTTTGACTTCGCCCGTTATCTCGCGTCGAAGCTCACTGCGCGTTAATCGAAGCCCCCCGACAGGACGCTATCACGATGTCTAACCCATCCTTCATTTCGTTCTCAGGTGTGAGCAAGTCGTACGACGGCGCGAATTACGTCGTCGACGATTTGAACCTTGATGTGCGAAAGGGCGAGTTTCTGTCGCTGCTTGGCCCGTCGGGTTCGGGCAAAACGACCACGCTCATGATGCTTGCGGGCTTCGAGTCGCCCACGCAAGGCGAAATACGCCTCGACGGAAAGCGTCTCGACGACAAGCCTCCGCATCAGCGTGACATCGGCATGGTGTTTCAAAACTACGCGCTCTTTCCGCATCTCACGATTGCCGAGAACGTCGCCTTTCCCTTATCCGTGCGACGTGTGAGCCGCGCGGACCAGAAAGTGCGCGTGAAGCGTGCGCTGGAGATGATCGAGTTGCCGCATCTGGCAAACCGGCGTCCAGCGCAACTCTCGGGCGGACAACAGCAGCGCGTGGCGCTGGCGCGCGCACTCGTCTTCGAACCCAGCGTCGTTTTGATGGACGAGCCGCTCGGCGCGCTCGACAAGCGGCTGCGCGAAACCATGCAGTACGAAATCATGCGACTGCATCGCGAACTGTCGCTCACCATCGTTTACGTGACGCACGATCAGGCGGAGGCGCTGACCATGTCGGATCGGGTCGCCGTCTTTTCCGATGGACGCATTCAGCAGGCCGCGACGCCCACCGAGCTTTATGAAAACGCGCGCAACGCCTTCGTCGCGAACTTCGTGGGCGAGAACAACGGCCTGCGCGGGCGCGTCGTGACGGTGAAGGACAACTGGGCGACCTTGATGCTCGCCGATGGCAGCATCATTCGTGGCCGCTGCGAGCAAGACCTGAGCGAAGGAAACGAGGCGATGCTCGCCTTGCGGCCCGAGCGCGCGCATATTCATGGCGCCGAGCGAACACAGGCCAATGCACAGGCCAATGCACAGGCCTACATGCAGGCCGACACGCAAGCCCATACGCAGAGCAACGTCGTGCGCGCCAGGGTGCAGGAACTCGTGTATTGCGGCGATCATCATCGAGTGCATTTGACGCTCGGCTCGCGCGACGCGCTCGTTGTGAAGGTCCCCAACACGCAACGCCACAGCTTGCCTGCGGCCGGCGACACCATCGAGGTGGCCTGGCGCCACGACGACTGCAAGATTCTCGCTTCGAGCGTACCTCGCAGCGCCCCCGCAGTGCCTCCCCCAGCATCGCCCTCACCTTCCATCATCTCGACCGCACCCGCAGGAGCCAACTGATATGCGCACTCACATCAAAGCACAATGCGCCGCACTCGCTGTAGTCGCCTTCGCTACTGTTTCGGCGCAGGCTGCGCAGACGCTCAATGTCGTCACCTTCGGCGGCGCCTATGAGGCGGCGGCGAAGAAGGCCTATTTCGGTCCGTTCACGCAATCCACTGGCGTCAATTTTTCGCTGGAATCGTATGACGGTGGCCTCGCAAAGCTTTCGGCGATGGAGCAGGCGAAGAACACAACTTGGGATCTCATCGATCTCGAGAGCAATGACGCGATCACGGCCTGCGATGAAGGGCTCCTCAAGAAGTTCGACAAGAAGAGCCTCGGCAATACGAGCGACTTCATTCCGGGGTCCATCAGCGACTGCGCGGTGGCGAGCATGGTGTGGTCCACGGTCTACGCCTACGATGCGAGCAAGCTCAAGACACCGCCGCAAACCATCAGCGACTTCTTCGACTTGAAGAAGTTTCCCGGCAAGCGGGGCTTGCGCAAGTCGCCGAAAGGTTCGATGGAATGGGCGCTCATTGCCGATGGCGTAGATCCGAAAGACGTCTACAAGGTTCTCGGAACGCCAGCGGGCGTTGATCGCGCATTCAAGAAGCTCGACACGATCAAGAAGAACATCGTGTGGTGGGAGTCCGGCGCGCAGGCGCCTCAACTGCTCGCCGATGGCGCCGTCGTGATGACGCAGGCGTACAACGGCCGAATCGACGATGCCGCGAAGAAAGACCAGAAGCCCTTCAAGATCGTCTGGGATGCGCAAGTCTACGACTATGAATGGTGGGGCATTCCGGCAGGCGCAAAGCACGCCGACGAGGCGGCGAAGTTCATCGCTTTCGCATCGCAGCCGAAAGCCTATGCCGACCTTTCGAAGTACATCGCGTACGCGCCGCCGCGCAAGGACGCGATCGCACTCGTCGACAAACAACGGCTCGCCGATCTGCCGACCGCGCCGGATAACTTCAAGCGCGCGATCCAGATCAATTCGACCTTCTGGGCCGATAACGCCGACGAGATCAACAAGCGCTTCCAGGTTTGGCTGACGCAGTAACACTCCGCAGTAATACTCCCATCGAAAGAGAGCCCGCTGTGACCGCGACTACCCATAAGCCCATGACGGCCAGTTCTCCGGCCACGGGCTCTCCGACGAGAGCCGTCGGCCGCGCGTCTTATCAAAAGGCGCAACGCCGTGCTTCGATTCGAGCGCTGATGCTGGCGCTTCCGCTGATCGTATTCCTGCTGTCGACGTTCATTGCGCCCATTGCGCTTTTGCTCGCGCGCAGCGTGCAGAACAGCGAAGTGCCCGACAGCATGCCCGCGCTTTCCCGCACACTCGATGCCTGGGATGGCCATGGCGTGCCCGATGAACATACGTTCGCCCTGCTCGCATCCGGAATCAAGGATGCACAGCAAAGCGGAGAACTCGGCGCCGTCGCAAGGCGCATGAACTTCGCGCAACCGGAATTCCGCAGCCTGTTGTTGAAAACGGCACGTGGCGTTCGTCACGATGCGCCTCCCGCGTGGAAACCGGCGCTGATCGAAATCGATGAACGGTGGAACTCGCCTGAGACATGGCGCTTGCTCAAGCGTGCCGCTACGTCGCCGACGCCCGACTATCTGTTGAACGCCGTGGACGCGAAGGTGACGCCGCAAGGCTCGATCGTCTCCCTGCCCGCGAACGCCACGGTCTATCGCGAGGCGTTCTTGCGCACGATCTCGATCAGCGTCACCGTCACCTTGCTTTGCTTGCTGCTCGGTTATCCCGTTGCGTGGCTGCTCGCGAATCTGCCCGAGAAAAGCAGCAGCCGACTGATGCTGTTTGTCATCGTGCCGTTCTGGACCTCGCTGCTGGTGCGAACGACGGCGTGGTACGTGCTCCTGCAACCGGGCGGTATCGTCAACAGCGTGCTGATGAGTCTCGGCATCGTGACGCATCCCGTACCGCTCGTTTTCAATCGCACTGGCGTGTTGATCGGCATGACGCACGTGCTGCTGCCATACATGATTCTCGCGATTTTCTCGGTGATGAAAGGCGTTTCGCCCGTGTATCTGCGCGCCGCGAAGTCGCTGGGCGCTCACCCATTCACGGCTTTCGTGCGCGTCTATATTCCCCAAACTTTGCCAGGCGTTGGAGCAGGCTGCTTCCTGGTGTTCGTGCTGGCCCTCGGCTACTACATCACGCCTGCCCTGCTCGGCGGCGCGGGCGACGAGATGATCAGCCAGCTCATCGCGAACCAGACGAACACACAGCTCAACTGGGGACTCGCGGGCGCGCTATCGGCCTATCTCGTGATCTTTACGGCGATTTTCTATTTCATCTTCAACCGCATCGTCGGCATCGACCGTTTGCGGTTTGGTTGAGACACAGGAACGACCATGCAAGACAAACGCAATACGGTACTAACGGAGCGCGTCGCTTTCCGCTGGGCACGCGTGCATTGCGCGCTCGTTCTGTTCTTTCTGGTCGCGCCGATTCTCGCGCTCATTCCGCTTTCGTTCAACTCCGGCTCGTACTTTTCATATCCGCTGCAAGGATTCTCGCTGCGCTGGTATGAACAGGCGCTCACGAGCCCGGACTGGCAACTTGCGCTTTTGAACAGTGTCGGGATAGGCGCTGCGTCCACGCTGATTGCAACCTGTCTCGGGACGCTGGCAGCGCTCGGCCTCTCGCGCACGCAGTTTCCACTGCGCTCGATCGTCATGCCGATCATCATCTCGCCGATGATCGTGCCAATTGTCGTGGTCGCGGCCGGCTTCTATCTTGTGTTCGCTCCGCTTGGGCTCGTGAATTCGTACCCCGGTGTCATTCTTGCGCACGCCGCGCTCGGCACGCCGTTTGTCGTCATCACGGTGACGGCGTCGCTGCTGTCTTTCGATCAGAGCCTGCTGCGCGCAGCGTCCGGGCTGGGCGCACCGCCATGGGTCGCGTTCAGGCGCGTGACGCTGCCGATGATCACGCCCGCCGTAGCGACGGGAAGCGTCTTCGCCTTTGCAACTTCGTTCGATGAAGTGATCGTTATTCTGTTTATCGGCGGCCCCAATCAGAAGACCGTTCCACGACAGATGTGGAGCGGCATCAGGGACTCCATCGATCCATCGATTCTGGCCGTGGCGACCATGCTGATTGTGTTCGCTGTGGTGTTATTCATGAGCATCAACTGGCTGCGGAGCCGCGCCGCAGCCGCGAGTCAGGCGCTGATCTGATTCGGCGGAAGACGGGCGAACAGACTCAGGAATGGGACATCGAGCGGAATCGAGTCTCGGTGTACTCGAGGAACAATCGAGCGGGCACGGTCAGTTGATTCCGCTTCAGCCACGCAGCCACGAGGCCCGAACAGGCAACTGACTCCGCGATCTCGACCGCAACGACTTCGTGCCCGTCATAGGTCGTCGGCGCGTGCGGCCGCGTGACCAGAAGGGAATATCCGAATCCCTGCCCCACCATACCGCGAACCAGTTCCAGCGAGGGTGAACTGAACCCTACTTTCGGGCTCAGTCCATAAGGTTCAAACAGGCCGACAAAATAGTCTCTGCTCGGTGCGACATCGAGCAGAATCAATGGCTCGTCACACAGGTCGAAGAGACTGACCTTATCGGCACCACCAAGCCGATGTGTCGCTGGCAACAAGACATACGGCGGTTGCCCCGACGTCAATTGGTGAGTAGAGAGCGTCTCGTCGAGTCCCAGGTCGTACACCACGACAAGATCGAATCGACCTTTCTCGAGCCCTTGCAGAAGCTCATCCTGATCTCCATCCCGTACCTTGATTTCAATGCCGGGATAAAGCGTATTGAAGCCGCGAATCAAACTCGGAAGATACAGCGGCGCGAATGTCTCGAAACACCCGATATCGACTCGGCCGGATGAAACGTCTCCATCAGCAAGCGCGTTTTGCTCGAACTCGTGCACCGACTGAAGCAGCGCTTTTGCGCGCTCATAGAATCTCGTGCCGGCCGGAGTCAGTGAAATACCCTGCGCATGATGCCGGATGATGAGCTGTGTGCCGAAACCCTCTTCGAGACTCTTGATGGCAACCGATATCGCCGGCTGCGCGATAAAGAGCTTTCGTGAGGCCTCCGCGACGCTCCCGTAGTCCACCGTGGCAACGAAGTACTTCAGTTGGCGCAACGTGAATGGAGGTGACATACGCGCTCGCTGTGTATGTGCTCAAACCATGAATGATAACGGTGGCCGAACTATTTCGGTTGCCCCACGTATTCACCTTTTTTCTGAGGCAATCCTGCATAGCGAAAAGCTGGGGAGCGCATTGAAAAACAATGGTTTCCTCGATGTTTTAACCCGTTTATTTTATGAGTTATCGGCGCTCGGCCGGGTCAGGAGATTGAATAGTGATGAATGCGCCAGCAGTTCTACCTACCGATATGCTTGCGCCGGGCGACCGGGCTCTGCTGGACAGACTGTCGACGTTGTCGTGCTCGCCCGATCGGGCCACTCACGGCATGCCAGGAGCGTTCTATACCTCTGCTCACTTCGCTGAACTCGAACGACAACGCGTCTTTCGACAGACCTGGGTTTGCGTCGGCCACGTCGGCGAAATTCCTGATGCAGGCGACTACTACACGACTGAAATAGTCGGAGAACCCCTGCTGGTTCAGCTCGACGCGCAGGGCGAAATTCATGTGCTCGCGAACGTGTGCCGGCATCGCGGCAACCTGGTTGCGCTCGGCCGCGGCAATGCCCGGGTGCACGCGTGCGCATATCACGCGTGGAGCTATGAGCTCAACGGCAAGCTCAAACGCGCTCCGCTGATGCAAGATTGCAAGGATCTCGATGCCGCGCGATGCGCGCTGCCAAAAATCCATTCAACGATCTGGCAGAACTTCATCTTCGCGAACATCGACGGTAACGCACCGCCGCTCGGCGATGTGCTTCGTCCTCTCGAGGCCCATATCCGCAACTATCACCACGAGGATCGCGAGCTTTACCACTTCCAGGAGGAAGTTTGGAACACGAACTGGAAATGCCTGGCGGAGAACTTCATGGAGGGCTATCACCTGAACGCCACCCATCCGCGAACCTTGAGGCCGGTGACGCCAACCGAACTGTGCGAATACGTGCCCGGAAACGGTCACTTCTCGGCCTATCGCGCGCATTACACGCTCGACTCGCCTCAGCGCACGCCGTTTCACGAAAAACTCACGCAGATCGAACGGCGATCCAGTTTTCTTTTCAGTGTATTTCCCAACCTCGTCGTCACGTATATGCCTCATCAGACGATCTATCTTTGTCTGAGGCCAGTGGCAACCGATCAGGTCGCGTTGAGGTGGGGTATCGCCGGACACGAGCGCAGCCCGGGTAAGGACAGCATCGAACGATACGTTGCGTTCGCCAACGCGTTCAATGCCGAAGATCGCGCAAAGCTGGAGACGCTGCAGAAGGGACTCGGCTCGACCTTCTATTCACCCGGGCCACTTTCAACTGAGAATCTGGAAGGCACGCTACGCGACTTTTATAGCTACATAGCTCATCGGATCTGTGACTGATTCCGAATAGGCCTTCCGTCACTTTCACGCTGAACACGATCAGACGACGAACGGAAATTCCTCTTCCGGCAGCGGATCGCCCGGAGCGAGTCGATCGGCCAGATGGCGGTACGGCGGCGAAGTCTCGCCGCCTCTGTCGACATACACGGCATTGTCGCCGAGCCAGCGAAACGACACCACGCGTCGGGAAACGGACCCCGACCGATTTCCCGGCGCACCGTGCACCGTGAGATAGTTAAAAGCCACTGCGTCACCGGGCTCCAGATCCCAGCCAAGAATTTCGTAATTGCTACGATGAGCGTCGATGTCCGGCATTTCTTCCAGTCCGTCTGTATTACGGTCGTATGCGACACCCGTGAATTTCCTCGGCCGAAAGAGCTTTCCCCAACGATGCGAGCCGGCGACGAATTCGAGCGTGGTTTCGCGCGGCACGGGATCGAGCGGCACCCACATGCTCACCGACTGCTCGGCGCTCACGCAATAGTAGGGTTCGTCGTGATGCCAGGGCGTGATCTTGTCCGCGCCCGCCTCCTTGACGAGAACGTGCTCGTGAAAGATTCGCGCACGCTTTGACGCCATCAACGCTCTTGCGATGCTTGCCGCCGGGCTTTCCTCGACGAACCGGCGAAATGGCTCGATACGCTGCCAGTTGCAATAGTCTCCAAAGAACCGCCCTGACGACGTGCCCTTGGTGTAGTCGCGAAAATCGGGTCCAGGGTGCTTTTCGTTGAAGTCCACGCCGTCGCGTAAAACGTCCACCCAATCAGTGAACACGCCCCGCAAAACGGTCACTCCATCGCGTGCAAATGCTTCTCGCTCGGCGCTCGGCATGCTCGTCTCCTTTCAGTTCGGTGGTGTAGAGCGAGAATGACACGACGTAGAGCTTCGCGAAATTAACAAAATCCTATAACCGAACCAGCAAAGTCTTATGGCCTTGTTTCGTGCCGCTCTATAACCACCGTAGAAGCACGGGCAGCAACACCGGCACGACGAACGCCGTGAACACACCATTCAGGCCCATGCCGAGACCCGAGAACGCGCCCATCTCCTCGCTCACCTGAAACGCCCGCGCAGTGCCAATGCCGTGCGACGCCACGCCAATCGCAAAACCGCGTACCTCCGTCTCACGCACGCGCACGATATCGAGAATCCAGCGCGCGCTCACGGCGCCGAACACACCCGTCGAAATCACGAGCACGGCAGTGAGCGAGGGAATCCCGCCCACCTTCTCGGCGACGGCCATGGCGATGGGCGTCGTGACCGACTTCGGCGCAAGCGAGGCCAGCGTTTGATGCGAGGCGCCAAAAAGCCTGGCAATGCCGACCGCCGAAACGATCGCCGTGAGCGAGCCGGCCACGAGCCCACCCAAGAGCGGCAGCGCACCGCGCTTGAGCTTGTCCCACTGCCGGTACAGCGGCAACGCAAGCGCGACCGTCGCTGGCCCGAGCAAGAAGTGGACGAACTGCGCGCCCTCGAAATAAGTGTGATACGGCGTGTTGGTGATCTTCAACGCGGCAACGACGATCGCCACCGCGATCAACACGGGGTTGGCGAGCGGATTGTGCTTCGCGCGGGCGTAGATGCTCAGCGCAATCAGATACGCGACCAGGGTGACCGTGAGGCCGAGCAGCGGCGAAGCGGCAAGATAGACCCAGATGGCATCGAGCTTCGCCAACGGCAGGTGCGAATTCATCATGCGCCCTCCCCGGCGTTCTCGCGGCCACGCTGACGCCGCAGCAATGCGCGCGTGACGAGCGCAGTGACCGCGATGCCGAGCGTCGTGCTCACGACGAGGCTCGCGATCACGGCGAGCGCCTCGCCGCGCACGGCCTGCGCGGAAACCATGATGCCCACGCCCGCGGGAATGAAGAGCAGCGAGAGATGGCGCAGCAACTCGAGCGCGGTGGGCTCGATTGCCTCGGCCGCAGCGGGCCGGAACATCGCGAACGCGAACAGCAACAGCATGCCGATCACGGGACCGGGAACGGGCAGCGAGAGAACGTAGGAAACGCTCTCGCCGAGGCACTGGAAGATCAGTAAGGCGGCTAGGGAACGGAGCATGGCTGGGATTCAGCGAAAAAATGGCGCGCGACGGCGGTCCGCGCGGCCGGCAGTGTAGCCGAGGAGGAGCAAATGCGCAGGGTAGCGGCCAATCTGCCGGATCGGCCGCATTGGCCGAGGGAAGGCGCTATGGGGTCGTTATGGGGTCATGGGGCTACGGCGAAACGCATCCAGGCTCGGCTAAAATATAGCCCCGTCGGCGCAGCACGCAGCACCGACGCCCCCGCTTTCTCCACCTATCGACGCTCATCAGCGACCAGGCCTTCGTGAATTCCCCCGCTGCTCCAACCTCGCTTGTCCCGCGTGAAGCCCCGCCCCACCGGCTCTCGTTGCACGTCGCCCTCGTCTGCAACACCGCGTGGGCGATCTATACCTACCGTCAGGGCTTCCTGCGCGCACTCAACGCAGCGGGCGCGCAAGTCACGGTGATCGCGCCGCGCGACCGCACGTTCGAGCCGCTTGAAGCGATGGGCTGCAATTGCGTCGATCTGCCGGTTGCCTCGAAGGGCACGAATCCGCTCGACGACCTGCGCACGCTGCTCGCCCTCTTCAAGCACTATCGCGCGCTCAAGCCCGACGTCGTGTTCCATTACACGATCAAGCCGAATATCTACGGCTCGGTCGCGGCTTGGCTGGCGCGCGTGCAATCGGTTGCGGTCACAACCGGTCTCGGTTACGTATTTATCCAGAAGAGCCGCGCGGCACAGGTCGCCAAGCGCCTCTACCGCTTCGCCTTCCGCTTTCCGCGCGAAGTCTGGTTCCTGAACCGCGATGACGAAACCGCCTTCCGGCAGGAAAACCTGCTCGTGCATCCCGAACGCGCGCGCCTGCTGCATGGCGAAGGCGTCGATCTGGACGAATTCGCCTTTACACCGCTGCCCGAGCGCGACGAGTTCGCGTTCGTGCTGATCGGCCGGCTGCTGTGGGACAAGGGCGTGGGCGAATATGTCGAGGCCGCCCGGCAGTTGCGTGCGCGCTATCCGCATGCGCGGTTTCGCCTGCTTGGCCCGGTGGGCGCCGACAACCCGAGCGCCATTACGCGTGAGGAAGTGGCCGCGTGGGAGCGCGAAGGCGTGATCGAATATCTGGGCGAGACCGCCGACGTGCGTCCCTATATCGCCGATGCGGACTGTGTCGTCCTGCCGTCGTACCGCGAGGGCGTGCCGCGCACGCTGATGGAGGCGAGCGCAATGGGCCGCCCGATCGTGGCCACCGACGTGCCCGGCTGCCGCGAAGTGGTGTCGGATGGCGAGAACGGACTGCTTTGCGCGGCACGCGATGCAGCGTCGCTTGCGGACGCGCTTTCTCGCATGCTCGATATGGCCCCAACAGCGCGCGCTGCCATGGCCGAGCGGGGCCGGAAAAAAATTGCGAAAGAATTCGACGAACGGGTTGTGGTACAACGCTACCGGGAACTGATCCGGGAGTTGACCGGATTGACGTTTTGAACAATTAGGGATGACACGGGAATATCGAATGGCAGCAACGAACTCCAAAGGCACGATCCTCGTTACGGGCGGCGCGGGCTACATTGGCTCGCACACCTGCGTCGAGCTCCTCAACGACGGCTACGACGTAGTCGCGGTCGACAATCTCGTCAACAGCCGCCAGGAATCGCTTGCGCGCGTCACGCAGATCACCGGCAAGCCGGTCGCGTTCTATGAAGCCGATGTGCGCGACACACAAGCCCTCACGCGTATTTTTGAAGCCCATAAGATCACGGGCGTGATCCACTTCGCGGCGCTCAAGGCCGTGGGTGAATCGGTCGCCAAGCCCATCGAGTACTACCGCAACAACGTCGACGGCCTGCTCGTCGTGCTCGACGTCATGCGCCAGTACGACGTCAAGCAGTTCGTGTTCAGTTCGTCCGCAACCGTGTATGGCGTGCCCGAGCGCTCACCCATCGACGAGACATTCCCGCTTTCGGCAACGAACCCGTATGGTCAGTCCAAGCTGATCGCCGAACAGATCCTGCGCGATGTCGAAATCTCGGACCCAACGTGGCGTATTGCGGTGCTGCGCTATTTCAACCCGGTGGGCGCGCATGAGAGCGGTCTAATCGGCGAAGATCCGGCCGGTGTGCCGAACAACCTCATGCCTTATGTCGCGCAGGTGGCGGTGGGCAAACTCGAGAAACTGCGCGTGTTCGGCGGCGATTATCCGACGCCGGATGGGACCGGCGTGCGCGACTATATTCACGTGGTCGATCTGGCGCAGGGGCACCTCAAGGCGCTGGATGCGCTGGTTTCGCTCGAGAAGGGCTTTGTAGTGAATCTCGGCACCGGCCAGGGCTACAGCGTGATCGAAGTCGTGAAGGCATTCGAGAAGGCTTCGGGCCGTCCTGTCCCGTACGAAATCGTCGCGCGTCGGCCTGGCGATATCGCGGAATGCTATGCGAATCCCGTGAACGCGGAAAAGCTCATTGGGTGGAAGGCGCAGTTCGGAATCGAGCGCATGTGCGTCGATCACTGGCGCTGGCAGGAGAGGAATCCGAGGGGGTTCAAGTAAGGCAGAAGGGGCGGCGCCAGACGCCGCTCAGCACGCGAGGACAGACTGTCCTCGCATTCGCCTTAGCCGGCCGCTCGCGCCGGCGCCCCACCTACGCTCTGCAGCTTAGGCGCGCTAGACGGCTGATATTCCGGCACCCAGCGGCGCAAATCCCGGCGCACTTCATCATCGGTGGGCACTCGGTGCTGCATCAACCAGGGCAGCAAATCATCAAGCAAGTTTTCAGGCACTTCACGCGCACGCGCAATACGAAGCTTCGGATGCGGGGTACGTGTCGTGGTTTCATCGTCGGCGAGTAGCTCTTCATACAGCTTCTCGCCGGGACGCAAGCCCGTGAAAGCGATGCGGATGTGCTCTTCCGTGAAGCCATACAAGCGGATCAAGTCGCGAGCAAGATCGACGATCTTGACCGGCTTGCCCATGTCGAGAATGAAGATCTCGCCACCGTGCCCCATGCTCGAAGCCTGTAGCACGAGTTGAGAAGCCTCGGGAATCGTCATGAAGAAGCGCGTGATCTCCGGATGCGTGACCGTCACCGGCCCGCCCTTCGCGATCTGCTGCTGGAATTTTGGAATCACACTGCCCGCGCTGCCCAGCACATTGCCAAAGCGCACGGTCTCGAACTGGGTACGCTCGCTCGTCTGCTGCATGGCCTGGCAGGCCATCTCCGCCAGACGCTTGCTCGCGCCCATCACGTTCGTCGGATTGACAGCCTTATCGGTCGAAATGAGGACGAAATGCCGGACCTGGTGCTTGATTGCCGCCCGCGCCACGCGATACGTGCCCAGCACGTTGTTGCGGATCGCCTGCCACGCGTTGAGCTCTTCCATCAGCGGCACGTGCTTGTATGCCGCCGCGTGGAACACGATGTACGGCGTGTAGCGCGCCATCACCTGATCGAGCAGCAACGCGTCCTTCGCGTCGCCGATGATGGGCATCACGGAAAGCTCTGGGAAGCGCTCGCGAATTTCCTCCGTGAGCCGGTACATCGCGTATTCGGACAGATCGAGCGCGACGAGTTGCGCGGGCGCGAAACGCAGAATCTGGCGACACAACTCCGAGCCAATCGAGCCGCCCGCCCCTGTCACCATGACCACTCGCCCGCTCAAGAGAGCCTCGACGTGTGGCGTATCGATGTTGACCGCATCGCGGCCAAGCAGGTCTTCGAGATCGATGTTGCGGACCTGCGAAAGAAACCCCTGACCAGGCGTAAGTTCTGTCAATGCGGGCAGCATCAACGCATTCACGCCAGCGCGCAGGCATTGCGAGGCGACATGGCGCTGCACCTCAGCCGACGCGGAAGGAATGGCGATGATGGCAAACTCGCAGCGCAGCGTAGCGGCCCAGTGCTCGATGTCGCTAATTGGACCAAGCACCTTGTAACCGTAAATCTCGCGCCCCTTCTTGGCCGGATCGTCGTCGAGCAGGCCCACGAGGCGCCACTCCGCCGAGCGCGACAACTCACGCGCGAGACTCGCGCCGGCCCCACCCGCGCCCACGACGATCACAGGTTTGCCTTGCGCAACGAGGCCACCGTACAGATAAAACTCTTTGGTCGCGCGATAGAGAGCGCGCGCGCCGCCCATGACGAAAAAGAGCAGCAGCGGCGAGACGATCAGCACCGAGCGCGGAATGATTGGCGACGGCTGCAGCATGACCGACGCCACCATCACGATGAGCGCAGCCGAGACGATCGCCTTCGAAATGCGCATCAGATCGGGCAGGCTCGCGAAAACCCACATGCCGCGATACAGCCCGAAAATGCGGAACATGATGGCGTAGACGGGCAATACCCAGATCAGATTTTCGATGGCGCCGTGCCAGAACTCAGTCGGGACGGATGCGTTGAAGCGCAGCAGATAGGCCGTCAGCCATGCAGCGGCCACCGCGCCGATATCGAAGAAAAAGGCGCTGAATGAGAGCCAGGAGGCTTTATTGCGGAGCATCAGCATTCGACCTCAGGGTTGTCTGGTGAGAGACTGAAAATGGCGCCAGCGCACGTCAATTGCCGCGCCCATCAGAACAAGAACGACAGCCCAACCTGCAACGATCCCCCACTGCAGGGCCGTTGATAATGCCAAGGCCCAAAGAGCAAGTATTATGCCGGCAAACATGACCAGATACCATGTCAGTGCCGTTGCTGCATGCCCGGTCCCAAGACGAACCATGCGTTGATAGTAATGTTCGCGATGCGCTTGCCAAAATTTTTCGCCGCGCAGGAGCCGCCGGATCAACGTCACCGATGCATCGCCAATAAAGGGCGCGAACACGAGCGCCGGAAACCAGACCGGCCAGGCGCCGCCGCGCCAGCCCCAGTAGCCCAGCGCGCCGGCCAGAAAGCCCGAGGGGATCGATCCGGCATCGCCGAGAAAAATCTTTGCGGGGTGGAAATTAAAAAGTAAAAATCCGGCTGCCGCACCCGCTACGGCGGCACAAGCCCAACTCAACTCACGCATCGGCGCCGGCCCAAACAGCGCCGCGACCGCGTACGCGCCGAAGCCGAACAGCGCCATGCCGCCGGCAAGGCCGTCCGAACCATCCATGAAATTGTAAAGATTGACTAGCCACAGCATCAAAAATACCAATCCGGCGAGACACCACCAGGGGACCGGAGCCGGATAGACAACGATCACCGCCATGACGGCCACGAAGTGCGCCGCAAAACGCACGCGCGCGGGCAAGCCACGACGGTCGTCGATCTGCGAAACCGCGGCCAGAAAAGCAACGCCAACGGCGATCAGCCACATTGATGGGGCCAGAATCAAGATCGCCAGCACGATCACGGGCATCATGCCCCAACCACCAACACGCGGTGTCGGTCGCTCGTGAAGGGAACGTTCGTTCGGAATATCGGTGGCGAGACGCCAGGCGAGACCCGTCTTCAGCAGTACGCCTAGCACCGCCGCGCATAAGGCGGCGCACGTGACTGCGGTTACGGCGGCGCACAAGGATATCGACATCGGGGCCTGCAACATCTGCTTCAGCGCTCTTCGTTGGTTCAATGGGTGGAGCGGTACCAGCGCGCCGTCGCGGCCAGTCCTTCGTCCAATGTGTAAGGGCCTGTCCAGCCGAGCGTCTCGCGAAGGCGCGAATCGTCGACTCTCAAGCTTTGGGTCAGCCGGTCTATTTGCGCGCCACGCCCCGTCAGCGCGCCGGCCGCGCGCAACAATGATACCGGTACCGGCAGGAGCCGCGCGGGACGGTCCAGATGGCGTCCCAGCGCGCGCAGCAGCCCGGCCACCGATGGATCCTGATCGTCGCGAACGTAGAAACAGGCGTTCGCAGCACGCGGGTCGACGGCGCAGCGCATGAGCGCATCGGCGAGGTTTTCGACGTAGACGAGGCTGCGCCGCGCGTCGACTGCTCCGAGCGGTAGCGGCAGACGCCGCCATAACGCGTTCATCATCTGCAGGAAATTCGCGCCGACTTCGGGACCATATACGAGCGGTGGCCGCACGATCACGATTTCGAGACCGCTCTGTTCGCCATATTGCCAGAGTGTCTCCTCCGCCAGCAGCTTCGAGAGGCCATACGCATCATCAGGAGTCGCCGGCATGGACTCGGCAAGCGGCACGCCACCATCGAACTCGGCCGCCGCTTTCACGCTGCTCACGAACACCATACGCCGTGCACCGCGCTCGCGAGCGGCACGCGCCACTCGCAATACGCCTTCGACGTTAGTGGCGCGAAAGGCGGCGAATGGGTCGGCCGCCGTGTCGTTCATCACGTGCACGCGCGCCGCGAGATGCACGACGCAGTCAGGTACGAGCTCGCGCGGCCATGCCTCGGCGAGGCCTGCGAAGTCCGCCCCGTCATGATTCCATTCGCGCGCTGCCTCAGTGGACGTGCCGTGACGACGTACAAGCGCCGTCACGTCGTGGCCGTTGGCCATCAATGTGCGGCATACCGAGCGGCCAACGAAGCCGTTGGCGCCTGTGACCAGAATGCTGCTCAAAGCCACTTCCATCCGAAACGGTTGAAGAACTTGAAAGCGGATGCCGCGAACATGCGGATGTGCTCGAAGCCCTTTCGCGAAGCGCCGCCGCCGTGATGGAGCACGCGCACCGCGGGCACGTAGACAACGCGTGCCACATCGTGAGCCCGCAGGCTCAAATCATAATCCTCGAAGTAGAGGAAATAGCGGGGGTCGAATCCCTCGAGCTTTTCCAGGACGTCCGATCTGAACAGCATGAAACAGCCGCTCACGATTGGCGGATCCCAAACCGTGTCACTACCGTTGATCTGGGCGCGCATTTCATAACGCGCGAGCCGGCGCGCGAACGGGCGCCGTGTCGATGCGGGTAGAAAGCCGCGCACAAACAGGTCGATCAGGGTCGGGTATTGGCGACAGAGGAATTGCATCTCCCCCTTATCGTCGAATATGGCAGGAGTAAGCAAACCTGCGTCGGGGTGCGACTCCATGAATTCAATCGCCATAGCCAGCGCGTCTGGATTCATGTCGATATCGGGATTGAGGATCAGGTGATAGCGACCTAGAGGCTGCGTAATCGCGAGATTGTGTCCACGCCCGTAACCGACATTGCCATGCCCCTCGATCAACGTGTGACCGACTCCGGCACGCTCAAGCGTTTCGAGGCTTTCGCCCATATCGGGCAAGCCGCCGTTATCGATCAGGTAGAGATGGAACGCCTGCTCTTTACCCGCCGCAAGCGCATCACTGGCAGCTGCGAGGCTCGCCAGCGTGCGAGCCAGCAACGTCCGATCGGGCCGGAATACGACCACGGATATTGAAACTTCGAAAGAATTGCCGCCTGACACTGCGTTCATTGTCGTCCGATGGCGCTCCAGACTGGAAGCCGATAATGATGGATTGGCTGAAGACATCGGGCTCCATTTTGGCACCGTCGGTGACGGGCGACCATAGTATGTCCTGCGCAGCGACCGCTAATTCAAACGAAGGCGCTTACTCCACCCTTACTCCCCCCTTATTCCACCGTCACCG
This sequence comes from Paraburkholderia tagetis, assembly GCF_022213065.1. Classification (GTDB taxonomy): domain Bacteria; phylum Pseudomonadota; class Gammaproteobacteria; order Burkholderiales; family Burkholderiaceae; genus Paraburkholderia; species Paraburkholderia tagetis. Next base: position 1,885 of record NZ_JAKLJA010000014.1, on the reverse strand, counting down.
ACTTCGCGAGATTACGCGGCTTGTCCACATCCGTGCCGCGTGTGCAGGCCGTGTGATACGCGAGCATCTGCAGCGGCACCACATGCAGGATCGGCGAGAGCAGCCCATAGTGCTCCGGCATGCGGATCACGTGAATGCCCTCCTCGCTCGCGATATGCGTGTCCGCGTCGGCGAACACATAGAGCTGGCCGCCACGCGCGCGCACTTCCTGCATGTTCGACTTGAGCTTCTCCAGCAGCGCGTCGTTCGGTGCGACCGTCACCACCGGCATGGCTTCCGTCACCAGCGCGAGCGGCCCGTGCTTCAGTTCACCCGCCGGATACGCCTCGGCGTGGATATACGAGATTTCCTTGAGCTTGAGCGCGCCTTCGAGTGCGATCGGGTAGTGCAGCCCGCGCCCGAGGAACAGCGCGTTTTCCTTGCGCGCGAATTCCTGCGACCACGCAATGATCTGCGGCTCCAGCGCCAGCACGCCACCGCACGACCGCGACCTCGGCGTCTAGTAACGCACCAGCGTCCTTAAGCGCGCGTTCCTTTTGCGCGACAA
>NZ_JAKLJA010000014.1:0-1328 GCF_022213065.1 Paraburkholderia tagetis | reverse complement strand
TATGCGGCTTCCTGCACGGCATTCACGTGGCCGCGCAGCTTGCCCAGCGTCACCGCGAGAATGAACAGGCCGACGAGCTGCGTCGTGAACGCCTTCGTCGACGCCACGCCAATCTCGCGCCCCGCGTGTGTGAGGAACTTGAACGAGGTGAGACGCACCATCGCGCTCGTCGCCACGTTGCAGACCGCGAGCGTGTGCTCCATGCCCAGCGACTGCGCGTGCTTGAGCGCCGCGAGCGTGTCGGCGGTTTCGCCCGACTGCGAGATCGTCACCACGAGCGAACGCGGATTGGGCACCGACTCGCGGTAGCGGTACTCGCTCGCGATCTCCACTTCGGTGCGGATCTTCGCGACCGATTCGAGCCAGTACTTCGCGGTCAGGCCCGCGTAGTAGCTCGTGCCGCACGCGAGAATCAGGATGCTGTCGATGCCCCTGAACACCTCTGCAGCAGTGTCGCCGAACTGCACGGGATCGAAGGCGACATCGGCGGGAATCGTGTCGGAAATCGCGCGCGGCTGCTCGAAGATCTCCTTTTGCATGTAGTGGCGATACGGGCCGAGTTCGACCGCGCCGGTATAGGCCTGCACGTCGCGTGCCACGCGCTCGGCGGGCTTGCCTGCGCGATCGACGATGCGCACGCCTTCGAGCGTGATCTCGCAGACGTCGCCCTCTTCCAGATAGCTGATGCTCTTCGCACTGCCCGCGATGGCCAGCGCGTCCGAGGCGATGAAGTTGCCGCCTTCGCCATGGCCCACCACGAGCGGCGAGCCCGCGCGCGCGCCCACCACCGTGTGCGGCTGGTCCTTGTGCACCACGCCGATCGCATACGCACCCGAGAGCTGCTGCACGGCTTCGCGCACGGCGGCGAACAGGTCGCCCTTGTACAGGCTGTGAATGAGGTGCGCGATGACTTCGGTATCGGTCTGCGAGACGAACTCGTAGCCCTTGCCGCGCAGCGTTTCACGCAGCGACTCGTAGTTCTCGATGATGCCGTTGTGCACGATCGCGAGCGCGTTGCGCGAGAAGATGGGATGCGCATTGTTCACCGTGGGCGCGCCGTGCGTGGCCCAGCGCGTGTGGGCGATGCCTGTGACGCCTTCGAAGCGCGCCTCGCGCACCTGCTCGTCGAGCTCGGCCACGCGGGCGACGCTGCGCACGCGCTGCGGGCCTTCGGCCGTGACGATGGCCACGCCGCACGAGTCGTAGCCGCGGTATTCGAGCCGCCGCAGGCCTTCGATGAGAACGGGAACGATGTTACGAAGCGCTACTGCGCCGACGATGCCGCACATGGAATTCGATCCTTTGCAATGAGGGGCGGGACACGTGGC
>NZ_JAKLJA010000013.1 GCF_022213065.1 Paraburkholderia tagetis | reverse complement strand
CCTCGATGCTCAGCACGTCCTGCATGGGGTCTTCTCCGGGCAAAAGCCAGAGTAAACGCGTCATGGCGCGGGTTTACAACTTTTGTGACAGGCGTTTTTACATTTCATGCGATTGCCCTGCGGGCGCGCCCGCGCTTGCTCTCTTTTCGGACGAATCCTATATCGCGCTCCACGGCATCGCGTGATGCATCGCCTGAACGGGCAAACCATAAGCCCCGTTTAGCTCACCGGTCGCAGTGCCGGGCCGGTCGAATGTTCAACATTCAAGGGGGTGCCAGCTTGTCTGCTGATAGCTATGGGCGAGTGGTCAACCGGGCAAATTCACGATGCAGCGGAGCAGGCAATCGCAAGAATGCCGCCTACGGTTGCAGCCGATGAACTTGGCAAACCTTCGATGAACCGGTGCGCAATCTACGACCCGGAAACGGCTGACAGGAATTTTGTCGATTTTGATTGAGCGAGCATGGATTTATTTCGGGTTCCAAAGGAGGTCGGTATGGTTGGCATCTATTACGCAGCAGTCGAAGATGATCCATTGACAAGTGGCCCAGGAAGTCAGGTGTATGCAAGCAAGCGATGCGCAACGATCCAGGGCGAAGACGGCAAGCGCCGGCGCCTGGCCTTTATCGGAGACAAGGCATATTGCTCCCGATGCGATAGCGTTGGCCTGATTACTTACGGCGCGGGGTTAAACGAACGCAGACGCCTGAATGATCTTGCCAACGGCGGGCGGCGTCAGGCAGTGGGCGACGATATTGTCCTGTGCAAGTGCGCGGAGCCGCCCCGCATCATTGCAGTGTATGGGCGCACATGGAAGATCCATGACCGGGGCGAAGAAAAGGCCATACGGGCTGCTGAAGCGCCCGGGCGAAGCCACGCCTATGACCAACAGTTCACGCTAACCGATACCACAGGTAAAGCACTTGCGAATGCGTGGTACACGGTGCGTATGCCGTCCGGCGATTTTCTCCACGGTGTTGCCGATTCATCGGGCAGGACTGCACGATACAAGACGGATGGTACGCAGCAACTAGCGCTTTATCTCGGGCACAGGGAGCAATAATTGACGGTCTACTATGCAATTGTTGAAGGCGATCCGCTCGATAACGGCAGCGATAGCCGCGTTATCGGCGGTTCGGATCACTCGACCATTGAGGATCAGCACGGGCGACTACGCAGACAAACGCACCTCGGCCAGGAGGCATGGTGCGGAGTGTGCAAGAGTTTTGGGCCGATCCTCGCCGACGCAGGTATCAAAGAAAGTCTCCGAGGCTGGGACGAGCGGTTGAACGCATTCGAAGCCGTAAGCGGCGATATCGTGCTCTGCAAATGCGAGCGACACCCGCGCGTTGTCGCGGTGTACGCACGTAGCTGCACTTACGAAGACTACGAGGGCGGCGGGTTAGCAGTCACAGCGTCGACCCGTTCGACATCTGCGCAATGCGCTACCTACGACGAGCAATTTACGCTCAGGGACAGCGAAGGCCGGGTGCTCGCGGAGATGTATTACACGGTGTGCCTGGCGAACGGAAACCTGGTTCACGGGACAACAGACCGCGCGGGCCGCACGAACCGCCACGAAACAAACGATGCGCAAACTGTGCGCATCTATCTTGGTCACAGAGAGGAAAACTAATGCCTGATGCACTCGCAACAGCAGTGACAAACACGAATCCGAATTCTTGCGTAAATGTACAAACGGATCGCCTCTGTAAGCCGTGGCAGGTATCACCAGCAGGAGTTGCATTTACCGAAGCGTGGGAGCAGTTCCGCGCACACCTGTATGATAATGACGGTGCTGGAGGCGGTGGAAATACCACGATTGGATTCGGACATTTTGTCCATACGGGGCCGATCTCTGGTGCGACATCGGAAGCGCTGTTCCTGAATGGAATCACGGTAGCACAGGCACACGAACTGATGCGACACGACCTAACTGATCCTCAACGGATCGTCAATCAACGTATCCACATACCACTGTATCAATACGAGTACGATGCACTAGTGGATTTCGTTTACAACCTTCGGCACCACAATCAGGGCTTGTTGAATCTAGTCAACACAGGCCACTATGACCGAGTTCCGGCAAAATTCATGGAATACACGTTAGCAGGTGGCGCACATCCGAGTGGACTGGTGAAGCGTCGTCGTGCAGAAGCCAATCTTTTTAGAGATGGAAACTACGATGCTAGCCATTAAGTTATTTACGGTTGCGACTGCTCTAGTTGTATCAGCGTCTTCGTTCGCGGATTCAACCTGTGAGGCAAACGCTAAAACGCGGGATGACGCCCTGAGGTGCTCGAAGATTGATACGGATAAGATGCTATCAGACTCGGAGAAGCTATATTCGAGTCTTCGAAAACTTGCAACTGGGAGCAAACGGATTGAATTAGATAAGAACCATGAAATTTGGGGTGAAAAGATAAAGTCCGATTGCGAGCTAATAGCGCATTCATTCAACAATTGGGGAGGTGATTACACGCCTGATACAGATTTTCAGGTATCCGCTTGTCGAGCGAAGGTCGCTGCGCAAGAACTGAATTTCTACGAATGGCTTGCGTGTCCTGATGATATGGAAACGTCGAAAACCCCAAAATGCGCATCAATAAAGAAAGCGCTGGAAAGTAACCAATAAGTTTTACCCCACTTCGGCGGGGCCTTTTATTCGAGCCTCAAGCGTTCCTGTCCACCGTGCCGCGTCCGCATGATCGAAAAGCGCGCGCCTTGGCGCTACGCTTCGCTGATGCGTTCGCACGCGTCATCGAAATACACTGGGTCCAGCGCGATCCCGACGAAGCGCCGCCCCGTTTGCAGGCACGCCACTCCTGTCGTTCCTGCATGGGCTTTCTCCGGGCAAAACCCGGAGGGGACACGTCATGGCTGACTGGCATTTTGTCGATTTTGATTGAGCGAGCATGAATTTATTTCGGGCTCCAAAGGAGGGCGGTATGGTCGGCATCTATTACGCAGCAGTCGAAGATGATCCATTGACAAGTGGCCCGGGAAGTCACGTGTATGCAAGCAAGCGATGCGGAACGATCCAGGGCGAAGACGGCAATCGCCGGCGCCTGGCCTTTATCGGAGACAAGGCATATTGCTCCCGATGCGATAGCGTTGGCCTGATTACTTACGGCGCGGGGTTAAACGAACGCAGACGCCTGAATGATCTCGCCAACGGCGGGCGGCGTCAGGCAGTGGGCGACGACATTGTCCTGTGCAAGTGCGCCGAGCCGCCCCGAATCATTGCGGTGTATGGGCGCACATGGAAGATCCATGACCGGGGCGAAGAAAAGGCCATACGGGCTGCTGAAGCGCCCGGGCGAAGTCCTGTGTATGACGAACAATTTACGCTCAGGGACGCCGAAGGTCGAGCGCTCGCGGGCGTGCGCTATCGCGTGCGCAGCGATTCAGCAGTAATCGAAAGCGGCGTAACCGATTCAAGCGGGCACACGCGAAGACTTAGTACCACGGCCGCGCAACGGCTAACGCTTGAAGTCGATAGGCGTGAGGGAGCGACCTAAATGGACATTCCTGTAGTCAGATTCGGCGACCCTACCACTACGGGCGGAAAGGTCCTGGCTCATAAGGCGGACATACACGACAACGGCAAAAAAATCGCGCTTCATCTGGAGCATGCAACGTGCGGCACCTGTGAAGGCACGTTTCCTATGTTCGGCACTGGCGAGGGAATGAGCGACGGTGATACACAAGTGGTAATCCAGGGGGATCGCGTCTTATGTCCTTGCGGAAAGAACCGCGTTATTGCGGGTCCCGATGTCGGCGTGTTCGTGCATAAGACGCCTGAGGCCGCGCCCGAGCGCGACGGCGCAAGCATTGCGGCACGCGCCCCGCGGCACGACGTATACGACGAACAATTCGCGCTCAAAGCTGGCAACGGTCAGCCGCTCGCGGGCGTGCGCTATCGAATCGTCACGGATCGCGGGCGCGTTATCAGTGGCACGACAAACGGACGCGGTGAAACGGAGCGCATCGCAACCGACGGAATGGAAAGACTAAAACTATACACACAAGGAAGCTTCACCTATGAATGAGTTCTCTAACGACAATAAGTATGGATTCAAGCGAAGCGAAGACGAAGAATGGTTTGTCGTCCACGATTCCGCTGTCACCAACACGAATCCTGACTCGATGGTCGAAGTGAAAATCAATACTACGCCGATTTGCCCAAATATGACGAACAGTGAATTCAGGGTAATGGCTAAGCGACTCTTGTGTTGGGCCGCAATGGCGGTCGATCGAAGAATTGATGACTTAAATAGAAACGACGTAAAAACAAGAGACAGGATGCAATATTGGTTCGGAAGGAGCGACGAAGGTACACGCCGGTATCTGCTCTCCGGATTTTTGTGCGTTTCGAACGTCATCAAATCTCTTACCCCGGCGAGCCTGGTTCGCGCAGACCCCGCGACGGACCGCATATTAGGCTGTACGCCAAGAATGAACACGGATGGCGAGGCCGCCCACGTTTGTGGGCCGAACACGGAACGCAAGCTAATCAGCATAAGCCTCAAATTCTGTACTGGATTACGCGACGAAGACCAGGACCACGACTCGCGTGTCTCAACGATCATCCATGAGGTGACGCATTTTACTGACACGTTCGCAAGCGGTGATCCGATGTATTCTATTTCGCGACCGCTCGCATTTTGGGGGCGGCATAACCCGGAGTTGGCACTGAAAAATGCGGATAGCCTGGCCGGATATGTGCTATATGAGGAAAAACGATTTGGTTATCAAGATTGAGATGAGAGAAAAAATGAAATCATGCATTCTTTTGGCTGCCTTTTCGACGTTTTCTATATTTTCGTCACAGAGCCTTGCAGAATGCAAGGGGTCGCAAAACATGCCGGGCGAGCAAATTTCATTGCCATTCAAAAAGAATGAAAAATCCTTGTCGCCTGAAGACGCGAAGCGACTTAAAGATTGGGCGGATTCAATGAATGGGAAATATCCGATTCAACAATGGCTAAGTATTGGTGCATACGCCCAACCGAATGAATATATGCCGGATACTCTTTCGATTTCCCGGGGGGTTTCAATTGCCAAACTGGCGCTGGACGATGGGCTTGTGAAAGCACCCATAGAAATTAAGTCGCATGTTGGATCAATCGGCAATCCTGGAAGCTACGACGATGAAAGCCGAAGCGTAACGCTTCAACTTAGTCCAGGCTGTCCGGACAATTGCTGCGATGGTAAGTAAGCGTAGCCAGTTTTACCTCGCTTCGGCGGGGCCTTTTATTCGCGCGTCAAGCGATGCACCGCGTCCAGCGCGATCCCGACGAAGCGCCGCCTCGTTTGCAGGCACGCCACTCCTGTCGTTCCTGCATGGGCTTTCTCCGGGCAAAACCCGGAGTGGACACGTCATGGCGCTGGGCTTACAACTTTGGTGACAACCGCTTTTACCTTTCATGCGATGGCCCTGACGCCGAAGGCCCTCCAGAATGCAACTGCGCCACTGCCCGGTTCACCCAGGCAGTGGCGCAGTCGTTTTACTTCGCGCTACGCGTTACTTGGCGACAGGCATCGTGAACTCCGCACCCTTTTCGGTGCTTTCGGGCCAGCGCTGCATGATCGACTTCTGCTTCGTATAGAAGCGCACGCCTTCTTCGCCATAGGCGTGCATGTCGCCGAACAGGCTGCGCTTCCAGCCGCCGAAGCCGTGCCATGCCATCGGCACCGGAATCGGCACGTTGATGCCCACCATGCCCACTTCGATCTGGCGACCGAATTCGCGCGCCACGTTGCCGTCGCGCGTGAAGCAGGCGACGCCGTTGCCGAATTCGTGGTCGTTGATCAGTTGCACGGCTTCGGCGAAGTCCTTCACGCGCACGCAGGCCAGCACCGGACCGAAGATTTCTTCCTTGTAGATGCGCATCTCGGGCGTGACGTTGTCGAACAGCGTGCCGCCGGTGAAGAAGCCGTTCTCGTGGCCCGGCACCTTGTGGCCGCGGCCGTCCACCACGAGCGTCGCGCCTTCTTCCACGCCGCTCGCGATATAGCCTTCGATGCGCTCCAGCGCCTGGCGCGTGACGATCGGGCCCATTTCCGCATCGAGTTCCATGCCGTTCTTGATGACGAGGCGCTTCGCGCGCTCGGCCAGAAGCGGTACCACCTTGTCGGCCACGTCACCTACCAGCACCGCGACCGAGATCGCCATGCAGCGCTCGCCCGCCGAACCGTAGCCGGCGCCGATCAGTGCGTCCACGGTCTTTTCGAGGTCCGCGTCGGGCATCACCACCATGTGGTTCTTCGCGCCGCCGAGCGCCTGCACGCGCTTGCCGTGCTTCGCACCGGTTTCGTAGATGTAGTTCGCGATCGGCGTGGAGCCGACGAAGCTCACGGCCTTCACGTCGCGATGCGCGAGCAGTGCGTCGACGGCGACCTTGTCGCCCTGCACGACGTTGAACACGCCGTCCGGCAGACCGGCTTCCTTCAGGAGCCGCGCCATGAACAGCGACGGCGAAGGATCGCGCTCGCTCGGCTTGAGGATGAATGTGCAGCCCGCTGCCAGCGCAACCGGGAACATCCAGCAAGGCACCATGCACGGGAAGTTGAACGGCGTGATGCCGGCGACCACGCCCAGCGGCTGGCGCACGGTCCAGTTGTCCATGCCGGTGGAGACTTGCTCCGTGTAGTCGCCCTTGAGCAGTTGCGGAATACCGCAGGCGAATTCGATGACGTCGATGCCGCGAGCGACTTCGCCCTGCGCATCGGTGAAGACTTTGCCGTGCTCGGCCGTGATGATGGCCGCGAGTTCGTCCGCGTGACGGTTCATCAGCTCGAGAAAGCGCAGCAGGATGCGCGCGCGGCGAATGGGCGGGGTGTCGCGCCAGGCGGGGAACGCGGCTTTCGCGCTCGCCACGGCGGCATCGACGTCGGCGGCTTCGCCCAGCACCAGACGGCGCGCGGCCTCGCCGGTGGCCGGATTGAACACCGGCTGGCTACGGTCGCCCGTCCCGCGCTCGGTCTTGCCGCCAATGAAGTGGACTACGTCCGCGTTATCCGTATAGGCCTGCATCTCGTCTCCTCGCCAGGTGGGTTGATGGAGGCCAGTGTACGGAGGCGCCGGCGCGCTGGAAAGGCGCGTGCGCTGAATTGATTGTTTTGAGCTGTGAACAATCGATGGGTTGATCGATGAAAGATGGCGAGGAGGAACGCGAAAATAACGACGCTCATGCCGATTCAGTATCGGCACTCGCGGGCGGTGCACAGGATGCCCCCTGTCCCGCCCGGTGCGGTTTTACTCGGCGCCGGCGAGCTTCTCGACCGAAATGCCAAGCTCTTCCGCCATGCGCTCGACCAGCATCCGCAGCCTTGCGACTTCATCGGAAAGACGCTCTTGTTCGGCCTTCAGCGCTTCGTATTCGTCCGGCGTGACGCCGCCCGCTTCGCGCTCGCCAACATCCGCCCCGGCGAACGCCGGTACGCTCATGCTCACTTCGCCGCACAGCAGGTGCATCCAGCGGCTTTCACGCTCGCCGGGCGCGCGCGGCAGCTTCACCACGAGCGGCGGCTCGCGTTCGGCGAGTTCGCTCAGAAAGGCCTCGACCGAGGACACGTCGGCGAAACCGTGCAGGCGCGCGGAATTCAGGCGCAATTCGGCGGCGGTTTGCGCGCCGCGCAGCATGAGCACCGTGAGCAGCGCAACGGCTTGCGTCGGCACGCCGAGCACGCGGTTCAGGTTGTGCTCGAAACGCGGCACGCGGCTGCTGCTGCCTTCGAATACGAGACTCAGCAGCTTGAGGTCTTCGATGGCGCTCAGCGCCTCGGCCTCGCTCACGTTCATGACCGGCGTGCGCGCGGTCTTCTGGTTGCATCCCGAGGTGAGCGCGTTCAGCGAGAGCGGATAGGTGTCCGGCACGGTGTGCTGCTTCTCGATCAGCACGCCAACGATGCGTGCTTCCAGCGGCGTGAGCGCACGCAGCGCGCGCGGCGACGAAGCATCGGCAGGAGTGTTCATAAGCAAGGTCCGGCAGGGTTTTTTAACGGGATTCGATGATACCCGCTCGGCTTGCGCTTGCGTATCGCCGCGCCGGGGGCTTCGGCAGAGCGGCTTGCCGCTTCACGTTTTGAGCTTCACGTTTTTGTAATTGTTATTTCCGTTTGCAACGCTATGTAGCGATGGTTTCCCTTGAAACCCTAATATCCGGATCAAGAGGCGCACAGCCGCGAAAACGCTCGGTAACAATCCGTATTGCACCGCAGCAAAATGATGCCTAAACTGGGTGAATCTGCCAATGAAATGGAATGCTTTCTAAAAGGAGGGCGTGCCAACATGACGTCCGAAACGCCAACGCTGCACCCGTCCCCAAGGCTGCATGTCTTCGAGCAGGAAGGCGGCTGGCATTGGGGCATTACCATTCCGAGGCCTGCTGGCAGCGGTTTCAAGGTCATTGCATATAGCGAGACCGCATTCATGCACGAAACCGACGCCCAGCGTGACGGAGATCGCGCCCTCGGCGATCTTCGCGAGGGCGCGCTCGCCGTTTTCGCTTCGTAAAAAAGGGGCGCGGTCTTATCCGCAGTCTTATCCGCAGTCTTATCGATTCCGCGCCGCTGCGCCGTGCCACATTTTCGGCCCCTGCTGAATAAACTTTCTGTTCTACTCGGCCTTCTGCTTCGCCAGTCACGCAACCGGAAAAGGTCTGACGATGATTATGCGCACTGAGACCGAGACGCGCCGAAAACGTTACGCCATGCATCGCCTTAGCCTCGCGATGAAGCGCCTCATTCAAGCCGATGCCGCTGCCGAGCGGACCATGGCGACGCGCTGGGTGGTTGCCTGGGGCGCCGCCGTGGGCGAGCGGCGCTTCGCGGCCCTGTCGCATGACAGCGGCGGTCATGCCGTTATGGCGCCAATGCGGTCCATACCATCATCGACACCCCGGCAGCAACGCCGGCCAGCGCGATGATCCGCACAACCTGCCTGTGACATGGCGCTACGCGCTCCGCGACGATGACCGTCGTGACGATGGCCATCGCCCGCCAATCCATCACGCCCACCACGAGCAGTACGGCCATCCAGTTGCCGCAGCACAATCCGCAATGCAACCCGAGGCGCATCCCACGGCCCAGTGCCGCACGCGCACCATTGGGCGTGCGCCGCGTGCATCGATGCATTTCCCGGCAGCAGGCGAGCCGCTTCGATTTCCATGACGTGAACTGAAGCAGGCTCGCGAGCACAACGACGGCGCCCGCGGCGGCTGGCGCCGCGTGAGCGAGCGCCGGCACCCGCATGGCGATCGCGGCCAACGCGGCGCCCAGTGGAAATGCCGCGAATCCGGCCAGCATCCAGAACAGAAAGTATCCCGTGCCAGCCAGGATAGTTAGCAATCCAGATCGAAGGGGCGGAAAATCGATCCACGCCGCGCGCTCGCGCAGCAACATCGGCACGAGCACGGGAAGCATCATCGCGGGCATCATGATCGCCCACATGCAGGCAAACGCGGCGGCGGCATGCAACCACGTCTGCCCGCACATCGGCGTCCATATTGCCGATAGCATCCAGCGTCCCGCCATCGGCGTTCCGCTCATCGCCGCCATGTACGCATAGCGCCGCACCGTCGCGGCCGCGCTCGCCGCGAAGAGCAGCGCCGCCGCGCCAATCAGGAATCCGTTCGACGCGCCGCGCCGGGATGCCCCGGGCACGCGCGTCATGTCGACGATGTTCATGGCTTGCCTCGGCAATCCCGGCGATCTCAGCGGTGGGCGTACTCGTCGTGCCGCTTCCACCAGATGCCCGTTTCGTTGCGTCCTCTGGGCGCACGGTCGAGCCACTGGTACATGCTCCACAGGCCGTCGAGCCCGCGCGCGTAGGTCGAGTAGGTGTGATAGACCACGCCGTCTTCGAGCACGAACGCGCTCATGCCGGGACGGTCGCGCGCATAGGTGGCGGCGTCGGTGCCGCAGCTTGCGGCGAACTGCGCGACGGGTTCCGGCGGTGGCTCCATGTCCATCGCGTGGCTGCCGCGCATGTAGTTGTATTCGACGTTGCCTTCGCGCTGCTGCTCGACCGTGAACGAGACGTTGAAGTCGAAGTTGAAATCGTTGCCGCGCGACGAAGCCCACGCAAACGTCCATCCCATGCGTTGCCGGTAAGCCAGCAGCTTCGCGAGCGGCGCGCGCGAGACCGCCATGAGCGTCACGTCATGATTCGCGAGATGCGCGACGCTGGCGGCAAATCCGTCGGCGAGCGCCGAGCACGACGGGCAGCCCGCCGCGTAGTCGGGGCCGAACATGAAGTGATAGACGAGCAGTTGCGAGCGTCCGGCGAAGAGGTCCGGCAGCGTCGCTTGCCCCTGTTCGGTCTCGAACGAATAAGTCTTGTCGACGCGCACCCAAGGCAGGGCCTGGCGCTGCCGCGCCAGCGCGTCGCTGCGCCGGGTGAGTTCCTTTTCGGCTGCGAGCAGATCGAGCCTTGCCGCGAGCCATTGCTCGCGCGTTCCAGTCGTATGCGTTGCCATGGTTGCCTCCTGTGTCAATGTCGGCCTGAGCGGACCTCAGTGGACAGTGCTTCAAAAACCGCCTGAATGCCGTGGTAGATTAGGCCGGGGCTTCGCACGGGAGGGAGTGACAAGTGTGTCGGGATTCCAATGAGCATGGACTCGCTGATCACGGCTGCGGCGCGCGCGCTCGCGGCCGGTGACCCGCTCGGCGCGCTGAATCGCGTCGCGTTGCGCGACGACCCGCCCGCGCTCGCGCTGCGCGGCATCGCCATGGCGCAGCTTGGCGACCTCGAACGCGCGAAGGCGCTGCTGCGTCGCGCGTCGCGCGCATTCGGCGCGAAGGAAGCGGTGGCTCGCGCGCGCTGCCTCGTTGCGCAAGCGGAAATTGCGCTCGCCTCGCGCGATCTCGGCTGGCCTGTGGCCACGCTCGATACGGCGCGCCGCACGCTCGAAGCGCATGGCGACCGCCTGAACGCCGCGCATGCGCGCTACCTGGAGATTCGCCGTTTGCTGCTGATCGGCCGCCTCGCCGACGCTGAAGGCCTGCTCGCCGATATCGATCCCGCACCGTTGCCGCCCGCATTGCGCGCGGCGCATGCGCTGATCGAGGCAGGCATCGCCATGCGGCGCATTCAGACACAAGCGGCCCGCGAAGCATTGGCCGCTGCCGCGCATGCTGCGCGTCTTGCTGGCATCGCGCCGCTTTACGCCGAAGTGGAGCGCGCGGCGCAACTGCTCGAAGCGCCTGCCGCGCGCCTCGTCGCGCGGGGCGAGACGCGCGCCATGCTGCTCGAAGAAGTGGAAGCCTTGCTGGCTTCGCAGGCGCTGGTGGTCGACGCGTGCCGCTACGTCGTGCGCGAAGAAGCGGTCGTGGTGCCGCTCGCGCGGCGGCCCGTGCTGTTCGTGCTGGCTCGCGCGCTGGCCGAAGCGTGGCCCGGCGATGTGCCGCGCGATGCGCTCATCGCGCGCGCCTTTCGCATGAAACACGCAGACGAAACGCACCGTGCGCGCTTGCGCGTCGAGATCGGGCGGCTGCGCAGCTTGCTGCGCGGTATCGCGGATATCGACGCGACGCAGCGGGGTTTCGCGCTCGCGCCATGCAACGCGCGCGAGGTGGCCGTGCTCGCGCGGCCCGTGGAAGAGCAGCACGCGGCGGTGCTCGCCTTGCTCGCGGACGGCGAGTCGTGGTCGAGCTCGGCGCTCGCGCTCGCACTGGGCGCGAGCCAGCGCACCGTGCAGCGCGCGCTCGACGCGCTGGCGGCGGGGCAGAAGGTGCAGGCGTTCGGACAGGGGCGCGCGCGCCGCTGGACCATGCCGCCCGCGCCCGGATTCGCGACCAGCTTGTTACTCCCTGCGCCGCTGCCGGGCGACTAGCATGGAATCGGACGCACGAGAGGAGGACACGATGAAGCGCGACACCGCCAATATCGCCAGCCAGGCCAGCATCATTCGCGAATACGGCCCTTTCCCGGGTGTCGAGAGGGTGAACGGCGTCACCTACGACGGCAGCCAGCTCTGGTACGCGACCGGCGACCGGCTGGCGGCGCTCGATCCGCAGAGCGGCGAGACGCTGCGCTCGCTCGACGTGGCCGCGCATGCGGGCACGGCCTTCGACGGCCAGCACCTGTTCCAGATTGCCGAGGCGCGGATCCAGAAGATCGACCCGCAGACGGGCCGCGTGCTCGCGACGCTGCCGGCACCGGGCAAGGGCGGCGATTCGGGGCTCGCATGGGCCGACGGCACGCTCTGGGTGGGCGAGTATCGCGAGCGCAAGATTCACCAGGTCGATCCGGAAACCGGCGAGATTCTGCGGACCATCGAATCGAGCCGCTTCGTCACGGGCGTGACGTGGGTGGACGGCGAGCTATGGCACGCCACCTGGGAAGGCGACGAAAGCGACTTGCGACGTATCGATCCGAACACGGGCAAGGTGCTCGAGCGGCTCGAGATGCCGCCGGGGACGGGCATCTCGGGACTGGAGTCGGATGGCGCCGGGCAGTTTTTCTGCGGCGGCGGCGACAGCGGAAAAATCCGCGCGGTGCGCCGGCCGAAGCGCGATGCCGCCCGTCATGGCGACGATGAACCGGCTGCTTGAGCGGCGTGCGAGGGGGGATCGTTCGTGCCATGCGCAGCACAACGTTCGGGCTAACCGGAGTGTGACGGCGTCACGCGTTCATGCGCCCGGGCGCATCTCGTGCGCTTCGGCGAACACCGTCTGCCCGTTTCCGCGCGACTTCGCGCGATACATGGCGCTATCGGCGGCGCGCATCAACGTGCGGGCGTCGAGCGGCGCCGCGCCGCTCTCTTGCGCCAGCATGCAGACGCCAATGCTGCCCGAAACGATCACCGGATGTCCGGCCACGGTGCACAAGGTGCTCAGGATCGCGTGAATTTGCGTGGCGATGGTCAGCGCGCCTGCCCTGTCGTGAATCTGATGCGCCAGCAACACGAATTCATCGCCACCGAGGCGGGCGAGCGTGTCGCCGCGACGCATGCCGCTCGCCAGCGCCGCTGCAAAGCTGCGCAGCAGTTCGTCGCCCACCGCATGCCCGTGCGCGTCGTTGACTTCCTTGAAGCCATCGAGATCGACGAGCAGCAACGCGGCTTGATTCGCTTCGGGGCCGCGAATGGCCAGGGTGCGCGCGATGGCATGTTCGAGCCGGACACGATTGCTCAGCCCCGTGAGCGGGTCGGTTGCGGCCTGCTTTTCGAGCCGGCGCACCAGCACCGCCAGATAGATCGAGGTCGCCGCGAGGCTGAGCGCCACGCCGAGGCCGGCCAGAAGATTCGCGTGCCACCATGGGTGCCAGAGCATCAGGCCCGCGAGACCGCTCAGCGCGACCGCGCACGAAAGCGCCAGCATGCGTTGGCCGTACCGGCACCCCGCGCCCACCAGGAACCAGAAGACGACCCAGAGCAGCGGGAGCGCCACCTGGCCGCCAACCGCGAGCAGCGCGATCAATAAGGCCTGGTCGGAGATCGTGGTGAGGGGCAGTCGCAGGCGCGAGCGTTCCGGCGCTACCGTTGCGGCAACGTAGGTGAGCCCGCCGAAGGCCACGTAAAGCGCGACCAGTGCCGTTGTCTCGTAGATACTCCGGGTGCGATAAACCGAGGCGGCAACCAGATAAGCGAGCAGAACCACGCCGCCGAGCGATACGCGCAATACCGCCTGTTCTTTCTCCGGGGTCTTCAGGAATGCGCCCAAAAAACCCTGCCCGGGCCAAGAATGAGAATGCGCCTCGCCCATGCCAACTCCCCCGTTCGAATCGTGATTTTATCGACCGGCAGTTTAACTCGTGAAAACGGCTTGTTGGCGATGCAACCGGTTCCGTCCGGCGCGAATGGCCGGATATTGGCGCGATGGCGAATGCCGTGAATGCCGTGAATGCCGTGAATGCCGTGAATGCCGTGAATGCCGTGAATGCCGTGAATGCCGTGAATGTTGCAAATGTCGCGAATATTGCGAAAGGGACGGGAAACAGAAAAGGCGCTTTCCCCTATGTACGGCGAATTGCCGGGCATAAGGGAAAGCAACCTGCTCGCGCGAAAAAATTACCGCGTGAGCCGCAAAAAGCGTCAAGCGTGCCGGGCCGTGTGACCGCGATCGCCCAACGGTCGCGCTTCGTCGTATTCCTGCGAAATATCCTTGTTCGTGTAGTCGCCCATGCGCCAGGCGGCCACGAGACTCACCACGCCGCACACGAAAATATAAGCGGCGATTGCATAGCCCGTGTGGTAATAAGCAAAGAGCGCGGTGGCAATCAGCGGCGCGGGTCCGCCGGCAATCACGGAAGCGAGTTGATACCCGAGCGAGGCACCGCTGTAACGCAGCCGCCCCGTGAACGACTCGGCGATCAACGCGGCCTGCGGTCCGTAAAGCATCGAGTGCGGCACCAGCGAAAGCACGACAGCCGCGAAAATCAGCACTGGATTACGGGTGTCGATCATCGCAAAGAAAATAAAGCCGAATATGCCGGCGCAGGCAGCGCCGATCATATACATGCGCTTGCGTCCAATCAGATCGGACACGTGACCAAAGAATGGGATGGTGAAAAATTCCAGCACGGCGGCGGCCAGCACGGCCGAAAGCATCAGGTCGCGCGAGGCGCCGAGCGTCTTCACGCCATAGGCGAAAACGAAGGCCGTGAAAATATAGAACGGCGCCTGTTCGGCCATGCGTGCGAATGCCGAGAGCACAATGTCTTTCGGCTGGCGGCGAATGACCTCCATCGCCGGCGCTTTCTCGACCTTATGTTCGGCAAGCAGCTTCGCGAAGATCGGCGTTTCGAGAATGCTCAGGCGAATGTAGAGGCCGATTGCGACCAGGATGATGCTCAGGAAGAACGGCACGCGCCAACCCCAGGTGATGAAACTGCTGCCGGAGATCTGGCTGACGGCCAGCACCACCAGGTTGGAGACGAACAACCCCGCCGGCACGCCGAACTGCGGCCAGGAAGCGACGAAGCCGCGGTGCTTGTTGGTGCGCGCCCATTCCATCGACATCAGGACCGAGCCGCCCCATTCGCCGCCCACGCCCACGCCTTGAATGAAGCGCAGCACGGTGAGCAGCACGGCGCCCCAGATGCCGATGGACGCATAGGTCGGAACAAAGCCCACGGCGAAGGTGGCGAGCCCCATCAGCAGCAACGTGACGATGAGCGTGGCCTTGCGGCCG
Source organism: Paraburkholderia tagetis (assembly GCF_022213065.1). Taxonomy (GTDB): domain Bacteria; phylum Pseudomonadota; class Gammaproteobacteria; order Burkholderiales; family Burkholderiaceae; genus Paraburkholderia; species Paraburkholderia tagetis. Next base: position 168,877 of record NZ_JAKLJA010000013.1, on the reverse strand, counting down.
ACGCGGTCGCCGTAGTGGCCGAAAATGGCCGCGCCAACCGGCCGTGCAACGAAGCCCACGGCGTAGATCAGAAACGCCTGCAGCGTACCGACGAGCGGATCCGATTCAGGAAAATAGAGCTTCGCGAAGACGAGGCCGGTGACAATGCTGTAGAGAAAGAAGTCGTACCACTCGATTGTGGTGCCGATCGTGCTGGCAATCACAGCACGGCGTAATTGACGCTGGGCTTCCTGTTCCGATAGAAAAAGCGCTTCCGATTTTTCATCACTCATTTCGCACCCCCAAAAATTAAGGGCGATAGGAGCTGGTGACTCATTGCGTGGCGAGTGGTTTCGGAGCGAGACGAATGCGCGCCACGTGGCGAGCGCGATGACTTTATCGGCAGCTATGCGCACGATGCACGCGACGGGTCGCCAGGGTGGTTTCACAATGATATATCACGTCGTGATGCATTGTGAATCCGCATGAGTTGCGCAAGAAACTCTCCCGCGCCACGGCATTCAGCGGGTATCGAGGGTAAATACCGATCTGTCGACAAACTGCGGCTGCGCATCGAGTCCGCTTATTGACCGATGCATTTTTTTTTGCCGATTGCACTAGGACAATTATCGACCGCCCCGATTTTGAGCGACCATGAGCGTTTACGGAGGAGCTCAATGAGATGGTGCGGGTGACGGTTTCAAGCAAATGGCACGACGCTGTGGAGGCCGTGCACGGCGCGGAGTCCAAATACAAACGGCTGGTGAAAGCCATCGCGCTCGACATCGAGAGCGGCACGCTCGCCTCGGGCGTGCGGCTCGCGCCGCAGCGCGAAGTGGCGGCGGCGCTCGGCATCAGCGTGCAGACGGTGACCAACGCCTACAAGGAGCTGGAGCGGCAGGGGCTGATCCGCTGCGAGGTCGGGCGCGGCAGCTTCGTGGCGGCGCGCGTGACCGAGGCGATGTCGAATTACATCCTCGACACGGCGGAGCGCGAGATCGTCGACTTTTCGATTGCGCGCATCATTCACACGCCCGAGCACGATGCGGCCTGGCGCGAGGTCTGCGCCACGCTCGCGACGCTCGATGACCAGCCGTGGATCCGCTCGTTTCGGCCCATCGCCGGCTTCGAGCATCATCGCCAGGCGGGCGCCGCGTGGCTCGCCTCGCTGAACATGCCGGTCGAGCCGGAGTCGCTGCTGATCACCAATGGCGCGGCGCAGGGCATTTTTCTCGCACTCGCCTCCACGGTCGGCCCCGGCGACACGGTGCTGTGCGAGAGCCTCACGGACCATGGCGTGATCGGTCTCGCAAATGTGCTGGGGTTCACGCTCAAGGGGCTCGAACTCGACGAGCACGGCATCCGGCCCGAGCATTTCGAGGAGATGTGCGACAGCGAGCGCGTGAGTGCGCTGGTCTGCACGCCGACCTTCAACAACCCGACGATGTCGGTGATGCCCGACTCGCGGCGGCGCACCATCGCGCGCATTGCGGAGCGCTATGGCGTCTACGTGATCGAGGACGACGTCTATGGCGCGCTGCCCGCGAAGACCTGCACGCCCATCGCGAGCCTGATTCCGGAGCTGGCGTTCTACTGCACGAGCATGACGAAGTCGGTGCTCACGGGGTTGCGCACCGGCTATCTGGCGATGCCGCGCCGGCTGGCGTTGCGGGTCGAGAGCGTGCTGCGCGTGAGCAGCTGGATGGCGACTTCGCCGATTGCGGAGATCGCCACGCGCTGGATCCAGGACGGCACTGCGCGGCGCCTCGTGGAATTGCAGCGCGAGCGCCTCGCGGCGCGCCAGGCGATGGTGCGAGAAACGCTCGGCGAATATGTGCTGGGCGCGCATCCGAACGCTTTATCGGCCTGGTTGCGCGTGCCCGATTATTGGCAGGCCGAGCGCGTGGTGCGCGAGTTGCGCAACCGGCAGATTGCCGTGACCTCGCCCGATCCGTTTATCGTCGGCAGTACGCCGCGGCCCAATGCAGTGCGGATCTGCCTCGGCGCCGAGGCGGGCGACGCCGCGTGCAGGAATGCGCTGAAGACGATTGCGGGCGTATTCGAGCAGTATCCGCACGTGCACGATTTCAGCTGAGAGCGTGGCGGGGCAAAGTCGATGCGCGCCCTGCACGCGATTCCACGCGACACCAGGCGACACCAGGCGACTCCACACGATAGCCCAGGGAAAGGCCTGGGCGAATGCGGGGTGCGGATTGTACCAGGACATTAGGAAGCCCGCTTTGGAACATTAGACTGGTTCGCACTGCATCACTCACGGAATGTGCGTTTCATGTCGCCGCCGCTTTCATCACCGCCGCTTTCATCACCGCCGCTTTCATTACCGCTCACGCTTGCCGACGTTTATCGCGCACGTCAGCGCCTCGCCGGGCGCGTCGCGCTCACACCGCTCGTGCCGTCGCCGTCGCTCTCCGCACGCATGGGCGCGCCGGTCTACCTCAAGCTCGAAACCGTGCAGCCGACCGGCAGCTTCAAGCTGCGCGGCGCAACCAACGCCATCGCGCAACTCGCCGAGCAAGGCGCGACGCGCGTGGTCACCGCATCGACAGGCAATCATGGCCGCGCGCTCGCCTATGCCGCGCGCGCGCTCGGCATCGAGGCGGCTGTTTGCATGTCGGCGCTCGTGCCGCGCAACAAGGTCGATGCGGTCGCCGCGCTCGGGGCGCGCGTGGTGATCGCGGGCAAGAGCCAGGACGAGGCGCAACTCGCCGCGCGAAGCCTCGTGCGCGACGAAGGCTATGCGTTCGTGCCGCCGTTCGACGACCTGCGTGTGATTGCGGGGCAAGCCACGATCGGCCTCGAAATTCTCGAAGCATTGCCCGATGCGGCCACGCTCATTGTGCCGCTGTCCGGCGGCGGGCTCTTTGGCGGCGTGGCGTTCGCGGCGAAGCAGATCCGGCCGTCGATTTCGACAGTCGGCGTTTCGATGGTACGCGGCGCGGCCATGCATGCGAGCCTCGCGGCGGGGCATCCGGTAGACGTTGAGGAACGCGAAACATTGGCTGACTCGCTGGGCGGTGGTATCGGACTCGAGAACCGCCATACATTCGCGCTTACGCGCCTGCTCGCGGACGACGTGGTCCTGCTCGACGAGGCCTCCATCGCACGCGGCATTGCTCATGCGTATCGCGAGGAGCGGCTCGTGGTGGAAGGCGCGGGCGCCGTGGGCATGGGCGCGCTGCTCGAAGGACGTATTCAGAACATTGCGCATGCCGATGGACCGATCGTCGTGGTCGTGAGCGGCGCGAATATCGACATGACGGTGCACCGCCGCATCGTGACGGAGGACCAATATGCATCCTGATAGCGCCTGCTTTGATAGCCAGATTACGTTGCTTGGCGAAGCGCAACTGCGCACGCTCGTCCCGCTCGATCTTGCCGCCATCGATCAGGTGGAGGCCGCCTTCGCGTCGCTTGCGACCGAAGCCGTGGTGATGCCGCCGATCCTCAATATGGCGCTCGCCGACCGCCACGGCGAAGTGGACGTGAAGACCGCGTATCTGCCGCGCTTCGAACAGTTCGCGATCAAGATCAGCCCCGGCTTTTTCAACAACCCTGCGCTCGGCTTGCCGAGCCTGAACGGGTTGATGCTCGTGCTCTCCGCGCAAACGGGCCTCACCGAAGCGGTGCTGCTCGACAACGGCTACCTCACCGCGGTACGCACGGCGGCTGCGGGCGCGGTCGCGGCGCGCTGGCTCGCGCGCGCCGATGCACATAACGCCGCCATCATCGGCGCGGGCGAGCAGGCGCGCCTGCAACTCGACGCGCTCATGCTGGTGCGCAAGATCGAGCGCGTGAGCGTATGGGCGCGCGACAGCGCGCGCGCCGAGGCCTTCGCCGCCGATGCGCAACGCCGCCACGGCGTGCAGGCGCGCGTCGCGCAGTCCGTGCACGATGCGCTCGCGCGCGCCGATGTTGCCGTCACGACTACACCGAGCCGCGAACCGCTCGTTGGCGCGCGCGACTTGCACGCGGGCCTGCACGTCACGGCGATGGGCTCGGATGCCGAGTACAAGAACGAACTCGCACCGGCGGTATTCGCAGCCGCGCGCTATGTATGCGACCGCATGCAGCAAACGCGCGTGCTCGGCGAACTCGCGCACGCAATTCGCGCGGGCGCGGTGGCCGCCGATGCGCGCTTCGACGAACTCGGCGAAATCGTCGCCGGCCAGCGTCCCGCGCGCACGCACGACGACGAAATCACGATTTGCGACCTCACCGGAACCGGCGCGCAGGACACTGCGATTGCGGCACTCGCACTCGCGCGTGCACGCGCGGCGGAAGCCGGAACGGTTTTTCACAATGCAGTCACGCTTTGAGAGGGGACGATGTCGGCAGTGAATGAAACTAAAGCGAATGTGAACAGTGCGCTCAATACCGCAGTGAGCACGGCGGCGCCGCGTCTCGCGTTCTCACGCGGCGAATACGACGCGCGCATCGCGAAGACGCGCAAGGCGATGCAGCAGGCCGGCATCGACCTGTTGATCGTCACCGATCCCACCAACATGTACTGGCTCACGGGCTACGACGGCTGGTCGTTCTACGTGCACCAGTGCGTGCTGCTCGCGCAGGAGGACGAGCCCGTATGGTTCGGGCGCGGTCAGGACGCCAACGGCGCGAAGCGCACGACCTTCCTCGCGCACGATAATATCGTTGGATATCCTGATCATTACGTGCAATCCACCGAGCGTCATCCGATGGACTATCTCGCGCGCGAAGTGGTAACGGCGCGCGGATGGGAGAAGCTGCGCATCGGTGCGGAACTCGACAACTACTACTTCAGCGCCGCCGCGTATGGCGCGCTTCAGCGTCATCTGCCGGAGGCGCGCTGGGTCGACGCCACCGCGCTCGTGAACTGGCAGCGCGCCGTGAAGTCGGCGCGCGAGATCGAGTACATGCGGGTTGCGGCCCGCATCGTGGAGAAGATGCACGCGAGCATTCTGGAAGCCGTCGAGCCCGGCATGAAGAAGAGCGACCTGGTCGCGCGAATCTACGCGGCCGGCATCACAGGCGTAGGGGGTTACGGCGGCGATTATCCGGCCATCGTGCCGCTGCTGCCGACCGGCTCCGACGCCGGCGCACCGCATCTGACCTGGGACGACTCCGCATTCGGTATGAATGCGGGCACCTTCTTCGAGATCGCGGGCTGCTACCGCCGCTATCACTGCCCGCAGTCGCGCACCGTCTACCTCGGCAAGCCGCCGCGGCATTTCGTGGATGCGGAAAAGGCCGTGGTCGAAGGCATCGAGGCGGGACTCGCCGCCGCGAAGCCGGGCAATGTCTGCGAGGACATCGCCAACGCATTCTTCGCGGTGCTGCGCAAATCGGGCATCGAAAAGAACAGCCGCTGTGGCTACCCGATCGGCGCGAGCTATCCGCCCGACTGGGGCGAGCGCACCATGAGCCTGCGCCCGGGCGAGCGCACGGTGCTCGAACCCGGCATGACGTTTCACTTCATGCCGGGCCTGTGGCTCGACGACTGGGGCCTCGAAATTACCGAAAGCATTTTGATTACCGAAACCGGCGTGGAGACATTCTGCAATACGCCGCGCAAACTATTCGTGAAGGAGTAGGGACGATGCGCGCGTCTCCCATCACCCCCACCATCGACCTCGACGCCGAGGGCGTGCAACACGGCTTTCTGAAGCTGCCTTATTCGCGCGACGATTCGGCGTGGGGCGCGATCATGATTCCGCTTACCGTGGTCAGGCGCGGCGACGGACCGACCGTGCTGCTCACGGGCGGCAATCACGGCGACGAATACGAAGGCCCGATCGCGCTCGCGAAGCTCGCGGGCTCGCTCGATGCCGCCGAGGTGAACGGCTGCGTGATCATCGTGCCGTATATGAACTATCCCGCGTTTCGCGCGGGACTGCGCACCTCGCCCATCGACGCGGGCAACCTGAACCGCAGCTTTCCGGGCCGGCCCGACGGCACGGTGACGGAGAAGATCGCCGATTATTTTCAGCGTCATCTGCTCGCGCGCGCCGATTATGTGCTCGATATTCACGCGGGCGGACGCACGCTTGACTTCGTGCCGTTCGCGGCGATTCACGTGCTGCCCGACGGTGAGCAGCAGCGGCGTTGCGAGCACGCGATGCGCGCATTCGGAGCGCCGTATTCGATGCGCATGCTGGAACTCGATAGCGTGGGCCTCTTCGACAGCGCCGTGGAGGAAGCGGGCAAAGTGTTCGTCTCGACCGAACTGGGCGGCGGCGGCACGTCCACGGCGGCGAGCGTGGCGATAGCGGATCGCGGCGTGCGCGGCTTTCTCATGCATGCCGGGGTGATCGAACGTAAAGCTAGCGACCGCGGCATGGACGCGCGCGACGGCGGCCCGCGCACGACCACGCTGCTCGACATGCCCGACGCGCGTTGCTATACGACGAGCGAGCATCGCGGGCTGCTGGAGATGTGCCGCGACCTCGGCGAAATGGTGGAAGCCGGCGACGTGCTCGCGCGCGTGCACGACATCGATCGCACCGGCGCGCGACCTGTGGAATATATGGCGCGGCGCAGCGGACTGCTCGCGGCGCGTCACTTCCCGGGGCTCGTGCAGGCGGGCGACACCGTGGCCGTGGTGGCCGACGTGGTCGAGCGCAACCTGAGCGTGGCGGTATGAATGCGATGGGCGCGATCAAGCTCGACCGCTATGACTTGGCGATATTGCGCATTCTCGAGCGCGATGGCCGCATTACCAAGTCGAAGCTTGCCGAGGAGGTGAACCTGTCGATCTCGCCTGCTTGGGAGCGTGTGCGCAAGCTCGAAGAGAGTGGCGTGATTCGCGGTTATCGCGCGGATGTCGACTGGATCGGAGTAGTGAAGGGCAGCCGCATTGTGGTGGAGGTGACGCTTTCGCGGCATACCGCGCCTGATATGCGGCGGTTCGAGGAGCGTATTGGCGCGGCCGGTGAAGTGGTGCAGTGCTATGCAACGGGTGGTGGTGTCGATTATGTGATGCATGTGATTGCGCGGGATATCGATCACTATCAGCGCTTCATTGATGGCCTGCTGATGGAGGATCTTGGGATCGAGCGGTACTTTACTTATATCGTTACCAAGGTGGTGAAGTGTGCGTCGGCGCACGCGCCGGATTGGGTTGGTGAGATGTTTGAGTGAGGGTTTGGGGTTTTTTGTATTTCAGTGTGTTCGCTTTTTTCGCTTTTTCGCGTTTCCTTGTTTTCGTGTCGGTCTATTAGCGTTGCCCCTGTGCGGGGCGGCACCTACTTTTCTTTGCAGCGGCAAAGAAAAGTAGGCAAAAGAAAGCCGCTCAAACCGCTAGTGTTACGCAGTACACCACTTGCCCATTATCGGAGCGGTTCCGGAGCGTCTGTCACCACGCGCCCTACAACGGAGTGACTAAGGGCTCATTCCTCCGGCGGCGCTTCGCGCGCCGTGGGGCATAACTCCAAACAATCAGGATGCCTGTGCATTGACGCAGTGCTTGCGCAGTCGAGTGCCCAGGCAGAACCCTTGGTTTCCCTTGCAGACCCGACCGCTGCGCGCGTAGCGAGCAGCGGGATGCATGAGTCCTTTGTTACTCAGTTTGAATGTTCGAGGTGACGGATGCTCCGGAACCACTTCGATTAACGGCAAGAGGTGGACGGCGTCACACTGGCGGTTTGAGCCGCTTTCTTTTGCCTACTTTTCTTTGCGGCTGCAAAGAAAAGTAGGTGCCGCCCCGCACAGGGGCAACGCTAATAGACCACCGCGAATACAAGGAAACGCGACCAACCAGCCCACGCACCCAGCCCACGCCCTGCATGCCCATTTAAATTATTCACGCGAACCAACCCAACTTCCAAAATAACCCCCAAAAAGCACCCTCAAAACAAAAAATTCCGCATGCGCTGCCAGCACAAAATGGACCCCATGACGTGCCATCGTCCCGATCAAAAAAGGAGGAGCAAACGACATGTTGCCCGGACATCCCATCCTGTTCAAATCGCTGTGCTACGTGGACGGCCGCTGGATCCACAGCGACAGCGCCGCCACGGTGGCGGTACAAAACCCCGCCGACCAGGCGGTAATCGGCCACGTGCCGATGCTCGAGCGCACCCAGATCGTAGCCGCCATCGACGCTGCGCAGCGCGCCTTCGAATCGTGGCGCTGGGTGCCGCAGATGCAGCGCAGCGCTGCATTGCTGCGCTGGCACGCGCTGATTCTGCGCCATCAGGACGATCTCGCCGCGCTGCTCTCGCTGGAGCAAGGCAAGCCGCTCGCGGAATCGCGCGGCGAGATTCGCTATGCGGCAAGTTTCGTCGAATGGTTCGCGCATGAAGCCAAACGGCTCGCGGGCCGCACGATTCCCACGCATATCGACGGCGCGCACCTTGGCACGGTGATGGAGCCCGTGGGCGTGGCGGTGCTCATCACGCCGTGGAATTTCCCGGTGGCGATGATCACCCGCAAGGCCGCCGCCGCCATCGCGGCAGGCTGCACCACGATCGTGAAGCCCGCGCACGAGACGCCTTATTCGGCGCTCGCGCTCGCGCAGCTTGCCGAGGAAGCGGGCTTTCCGGCCGGCGTCTTCAATGTGGTGATCGGCGAGCCGCAAATGGCGATGGAAACGCTCGTGAGCGATATGCGCGTGCGCGCCGTGAGCTTCACCGGTTCGACGCGCGTGGGTGCGCTCGTCACCCAGGCGGCGGCGCGCGCGGGCATCAAGAAGGTCGCGCTCGAACTCGGCGGCAACGCGCCTTTCATCGTGACGGAAGACGCGAATCTCGAGCAGGCCGTGAAAGTGGCCGTGGCCGCGAAGTTTCAGACCTCGGGCCAGGATTGCTGTGCGGCTAATCGCATCTTCGTGGCGCGCGCGCATTACGAGGCGTTCGTGGAGCGTTATGCGGCAGCCGTGCGCGCGCTCAAGACCGGCCCCGCGTTCGAGGCGGACGTGGAGGTCGGGCCGCTCATGCATCAGGCCGCGTTCGACAGCACCGCGGCGCGCGTGGCCGATGCACGCGAGAAGGGCGCGCGCATCGTGGCTGGCGGCCAGCCACACGCGCTCGGTGGCTGGTACTTCGAGCCCACCGTGATCGCGGATGCTGCGCCTGGCATGCGCGTCTACGACGAAGAAAACTTCGCGCCCATTTCCGCTGTTAGCGCGTTCGACACGCTCGATGAAGTCGTCGCGAAGGCGAACGATACCGAGTACGGGCTCGCGGCCTATGTGTGCGCGACGAACGTCAACACCATCTTCCAGCTCGTGCGCCGGCTCGATTTCGCGATGGTCTCGGTCAATGGCGTGAAGTTCACGGGCGCACCGATTCCGTTCGGCGGCATGAAGGCCTCGGGTCTCGGCCGCGAAGGCGGCGTGGAAGGTTTCGATCCGTTCGTGGAAACCAAATATTTTTGTCTTGGCAATCTTGGCCTGCCGCTCGCGGCAACGGCCTGAATTTCGTATCAGGAGCCCATCATGACGCAACAATTCGACGCGCTGTTCCAGCAGGATCGCGACCACTTCATGCATCCTTCCACGCATGCCCACGATCACGCGAGCGGCGCGCTGCCCGGCAAGATCGTGCGCGGCGCGCGCGGCATTCGCATCGAAGACCACCAGGGCAAGGAGTACATCGACGCCTTCGCGGGACTCTACTGCGTGAACATCGGCTATGGCCGCACCGAAGTCGCCGACGCCATGTACGCGCAGGCCAAGCAGCTCGCGTATTACCACACCTATGTGGGCCACTCGTCGGATGCCATCATCGAGCTTTCGTCGCGCATCATCGACTGGTCGCCCGCCAGCATGAAGAAGGTGTACTACGGCATGTCGGGATCGGACGCCAACGAAACCCAGGTCAAGATCGTCTGGTACTACAACAACGTGCTGGGCCGCCCGAACAAGAAGAAGATCATTTCGCGCGAGCGCGGCTATCACGGCTCGGGTATCGTGACGGGCAGCCTCACGGGTCTGCCGAGCTTCCATCAACATTTCGATCTGCCAATCGATCGCGTGAAGCACACGATTTGCCCGCACTGGTATCGCAAGGCGCCCGCCGGGATGAGCGAAGCGCAGTTCACCGCGTATTGCGTGGAGGAGCTGGAAAAGCTGATCGCGCGCGAGGGCGCCGATACGATTGCGGCCCTCATTGCGGAGCCGGTGATGGGCACGGGCGGCATCATCGAGCCGCCTGTGGGCTACTGGCCCGCCATCCAGGCCGTGCTCAAGAAGCACGACATCCTGTTGATCTCGGACGAGGTGGTGTGCGGCTTTGGCCGTCTGGGCTCGAAGATGGGCGCGCAGCATTACGGTATTCAACCGGATCTGATCACGGTTGCGAAGGGGCTCACCAGCGCCTATGCACCGCTCTCGGGCGTGATCGTGGGCGAGAAGGTCTGGGACGTGATCGCGCGCGGTTCGCAGGAGCACGGGCCGATGGGTCATGGCTGGACCTATTCGGGCCATCCGGTGTGCGCCGCTGCGGCGCTGGCCAATCTCGACATTCTCGAACGCGAGAACATCGTCGATAACGCCGCGCAGGTGGGCGCGTACTTCGGCGCGAAGCTGCGCGAGGCGTTCGATGCGCATCCGCTCGTGGGCGAAGTGCGCAGCGTGGGCATGCTCGGCGCGCTCGAATTCATGGCGGACAAGGAAGCCCGCACGCCGTTCGATGCCACGCTGAAGATCGGGCCGCAGGTGTCGGCGGCGGCGCTCAAGCGCGGTGTGATCGCGCGCGCGATGCCGCACGGCGATATTCTCGGCTTCGCGCCGCCGCTCGTGATGACGCGTGCGGAGGCCGATGAAATCGTCGGCATCGTGCGCGAGGCCGTGGATGAAGTGGCCGAGAAGAATCTGGCCGTGGCGGGTTGATGATGTGAAGGGTGCAGTTCCCGCCGATGGGCGGGAATAATGAAGCCGCCGTACACGCAGGTACGGCGGTTTTTTTTTCGAACTACGCCGACGCGCTCGGTCGGTTCCTGTGCCGAATGGCGCCCGCACCGCCAGCGCGAAGAGGAACGCCATGCATTGCCGGGGGCGCATTGTTTTAAATCAGAAATTACCGTCAAATGCAGGGCTTTTTGTTCATATTGCATCAGCGCACATTGTCGATCCAAATGAAATTGGGTAAAAGCGGTAACTCGCGTAACCTTTATCAATGAGAATTTTCGACATGCCGATCCCTGCACATATGTGGCTCAAAGACGATGGCGGTGCAAACATTAGAGGGTCATCAACCGTTCAGAATCGAGAAGGTAGCATTGAAATTATCAGCTTTGGACACGGTGTAAATCTGCCGGTTGATGCTGCTAACGGCAAGATCACGGGCGCACGTGCGCACTCCCCGGTTTCGTTCGAAAAAGAGTTTGATGCTGCGACGCCATATCTCTATAAGGCCGTGGCGAAGGGCCAAACGTTGCAGTCCGCTGAGATCAAGTGGTATCGCATTAACGATGCGGGAAAAGAGGAAGTCTATTTTGTGATGCTGCTCGAAGGCGTCAAGGTCTGCGGCATCAATCCCGGCATGGCTAATGCAAAACTTGCGCAAGCATCGGCGCTCAATCACGTTGAATCCGTCTCGATGATGTACGAGAGCATCACGTGGCACTACCTTGACGGCAATATCAAATACACCGATTCGTGGAATGAACGCGGATAAGCGGGGGTGACAATGGCCTATACCGGTAAATTTCTGGTGGATAATAAATTCCTGTCACCACTAACCATTAACGGCTTGGGTACGTTCGACGCGTATTCTGGAAATGATCGATACCGTAATCGGGGCGGCTGCACGGCCGTGCCCGAGAACGGTCCCATTCCTGCTGGTAAATACTGGATCATTGATCGTCCGACCGGTGGCATAGGCTCCATAGCTATGGCACGGATCAAAGATGAGTGGAATACCTTTTTCGGCCATCCGTCGAATCACCGTGAATGGTTCGCACTGTATCGGGATGACGGGAAGATTGACGATATAACATGGGTGAATGGCGTCAAGCGTGGGCAGTTCCGGTTGCATCCGGCAGGTGGGCACGGTATCTCGCTCGGCTGCATTACCCTGTCAAGCCGTGTCGATTTTCTAAGAATCCGTAACGCGCTGCTGTACACCATGACAATTCCTGCCGGCAATTCGGGGCTTAGCGCATACGGAACAATTGAGGTCATTACGTATGGCAACACGTGTCCGTAGGCTGTTCAAGATCGCGTTGTTCATCGGATTGATTGTCCTCTCAGTTCGCTATGTCCACCCATACCCCTATGAGTGGACAGAGACCCAGATGCGCGCATGGTTGTACACATCGCAGGCGCTAGGTATTCGCGACCCCGAGGATTTGTATTTCGTGGTGTGGCTGACAATCGAACTGATCGTTGCGGTGCTCGCCTATGTGGCGATCATAAAGCTATGGCGGTACTACCGAACGACGTCATAGGCGGACGGCAGCACACGAACAGACGCCGCGTCGGGGCGTCCGCCGTACATGCAGGTACACGCAGATACGGCGGCTTTCTTGCCTCGTGATTCGCGAAGCGAAGAAACCTCGCCTATTAAACCTCTTCCCCAACCTTGAACACCGCCACCAGCCGGTCGAGATCCGCGGCCTGCTGCTTCAGGCTTTCGGCCGCCGCCGCGCTTTCCTCCACCAGCGCCGCGTTCTGCTGCGTCACCTGATCGAGCAACTGCACTGCGTCGCCAATCTGCCCGATGCCCGCGCTCTGCTCGAGGCTGGCCGACGTGATCTCGCTCATCATGGTGCTCACGCTCTGCACCTGCGAGACCACATCGTCCATGACCTTGCCGGCGTCGGCAACGAGGCGCGAACCCGTATCCACAGTCCCGGCGCTATGCTCGATCAGCGCCTTGATCTCCTTCGCGGCCTGCGCGCTGCGCTGCGCGAGATTGCGCACTTCGGAGGCGACCACCGCGAAGCCGCGGCCCTGCTCGCCGGCGCGTGCGGCTTCCACCGCCGCGTTGAGCGCCAGGATGTTGGTCTGGAAAGCAATGCTGTCGATGACCACGATGATCTCGGAGATCTTGCGCGACGCGTCGCTGATCTGCTGCATCGTGCTCACGACCTGGCCGACCACCTCGCCGCCCTCGGCGGCAGCGGAAGACGCGCGGCTCGCCATTTGCGCGGCGGTATGCGCAGTGTCCGAGTTGTTCTTCACGGCGGCGGTGATTTCCTCCATCGACGCCGCCGTGCGCTCGAGATTGCTGGCCTGCTCCTCGGTGCGCTGGCTCAGGTCCGCGTTGCCCGTTGCGATCTGCGAGGAGCCGATGGCGATCGACGTCGACGAGGCCCGCACGCGGCGCACGAGCGTATTCATCGACGCGACGAAGCGGTTGAATGCATCGGCGAGCTGGCCGATTTCATCGGTGCTTTCGACCTTCATCTGGCGAGTGAGGTCGCCTTGGCCGCTGGCGATTTCCGCGAGCAGCGTGGCCGCGCGGCGCACTGGTGCGGCAATGGCGCGGCCCACCAGCAGGATCACCGCGAGCGCACCGGCGAGGCCCACGACGGCGGCGATGACGGTCGCCATGCGGATCGCGCGCTCGAACGGCCCGAGCATTTCGGCTTGTGGCACTTCGACCACGACATAGGCATTCAACTGCGGAACGAACGAGGTGGCGATGAAGCGCGCCCCGCCCGGCGGCGTGTAGGTCATGAAGGTGTAGCGCTTGCCGGCCAGCAATGTGGACATGGCGTTGGCGGGCATGCCGGGCAGGTCGTTGAGGAAGTGCTTGCCGTCGACCATCGCGGTATCGCGATGGATCATGATCGACCCGTCCGGATGCACGAGATACGCAAATCCCGTCTTGCCGATCTTGTAGTTCGCGACGCCCGCGGCAAGCGCATCGACGGAGAGCGCCATGGCCGCCACGCCGGTCGGGCCGCTCGCGTTGTTCAGGCCTTCCACGCGCGCGTTGATGAACATGGTGTAGGTGCCGAGGCTCACGTCGCGGTCCATGCTCACCTCATAGGGCTTGCCCGTGGCGAGGAAGGCCTGGAGCCACTGATCGTGCTCGCCGAGCTTGCGCTGCAGGCCGGCTTCGGTGAAGTAGTTGCCGCTCTTCGTCGATGCCCATTGCACGCTGACCGCCTTCTGCTCCGCCTTCACGTTCTGCGCGAGGCGCATCCATATGGCGGTGCCGGCGTCCGGTTCGCCATCGGCTTCCCATTGCTGGAGAAACGGATCGGTCGCCATCGCGCGTGCCGCGGTGATCGGCCCCGCGAGCTGGCGCTCGACATCGGCGCGTATGCCGTTCACGGCCGTGGGCAACTCGTCCTGTACCACGCGCTCGCGCACCGTGTCGCCAATCAGCCAGATGCTCAGTCCGCTTGAAATGCCGATGAAAATCAGCAAGCACGTGGTCATGCTCAGAACCAGCTTGTTCTGAATAGAAAGCTTTCGCCAGATGGACATGAGAGGGTCTCGACAACGTTTAAACGCGGGTCTGTTAAACGTTATCGGTTGCCTCGGCGAGAACTTGATCAGGCAATGCGTATATGCGGTATACGGGGTGCGCTAAACAACAGCGAACTCGATCCTGTCTCGTCCCGCGCGCTTCGCACGATTTCCGGACTCACATCGAAATCTCGGAAGTGAGCTTGATTTTCTGCATCGGAATTTCGGTTTTCACGCTCTGCACGCCGGGAATGCGGGTGAGGTATTCCATCTGGAAACGCCGGTATTCGTCGAGATCGGCGGCCACGATGCGCAGCAGGAAATCGCAGTCGCCGGCCATCAGATGGCATTCGACCACGTCGGGGAATTGACGCACGGCCTCGGCGAAGCGGTCCACCGTCTGGGCGTCCTGGCCTTTGAGCCAGACGCGCGCGAACACAGTCAGCGCCTTGCCCACCTTGGCCGGATTGAGCACGGCCACATACTTCTCGATCACGCCCGCCTCCTCTAGCAGACGCACGCGCCGCAGGCACGGCGACGGCGAAAGGCCGACCTCCTGTGCGAGATCGACGTTCTGCAAACGGCCGTCGCGTTGCAGCGCGTTGAGGATGCGGCGGTCGATGGCGTCGAGCTTAACCTGGTGTTCCATGTCGATTTTTCGCTGATCGTTGGCATTGGGTGCCAAATTTTCTTTTCCAAATGGCAACAACGCAACCCGATTCGAACGCATTCGGCAGAAAATATCTGCCCTTTGCAGGAGTCGTGAAGTCAATGAGCAGTATCCCTGGTCAAACCGCCGGTGGGCGGCAATCGTCGCGGCAATCGCATTACTCGTCGGAAGTCGCGCGCGGCATGCGCGCGGCGCTGCCCGTCATGATGGGTTTCGTCCCGTTCGCGCTGGTGCTGGGCGCCCAGGCCACGCAAAAGGGCCTGAGCACGCTCGAAGTGCCAATGATGACGGGCATGAACTTCGGTGGCGGCTCGGAATTCGCGGCGATCCGCCTGTGGACCTCGCCGCCGCATATCGCGCTGATCGTGGCGATGTCGTTTCTCGTCAATGCGCGCCATATCCTGATGGGCGCGGCGCTCGCGCCGTATCTGCGGCACGTGCCGTTGCGGCGCGCGCTGGCGTCGCTCTTTCTGATGTGCGACGAAAGCTGGGCGCTGGCGATGGCCGATGTGAAAGCGCGTGGCGCCGACCACATCAGCATGGCGTATTACCTGGGCGTCGCGGTCAATCTGTGGCTCACGTGGATCTCGTTCACGGCGCTGGGCGCGGTGCTCGGCCCCGTGCTGGGCGACGTGCAGCAGTACGGGTTCGACATGGCGTTCACGGCGGTCTTTCTGGTGCTGCTCAAAGGCATGTGGAAGAGCGCGCGCGCGAGCCTGCCGTGGTTCGTGAGCCTCGCCGTGGCGGCCGTGACTTACCTGTTCGTGCCGGGCGCCTGGTATGTGGCGGCGGGCGCCTGCGCCGGGCTGGCAGCCGCCGTGCTGATGGAGCCGCGGGCGTCGAGGGAGACGAGGGAGACGCGCGATGTTTGACTCCACGACAGCCAGCACAGCCGCCACCGTCACCACCGTCGCGACCATCGTGCTGATGGCCGCCACGACCTACCTCACGCGCATTCTCGGCTACCTGGTGCTGCGCGATCGAACGCTGAGCCCGCGCATGCGCGCGGTGATGGAAAATGTGCCGGGCTGCGTGCTGATTTCGGTAATCGCGCCGGCCTTCGTGTCGCGCCATCCCGCGGATTTGCTGGCGCTCGCGATTACACTGTTGGCCGCGACGCGGTTCTCGCTGCTGCCGACGGTGATCATCGGTGTTGCATCGACGGGCATACTGCGGCATCTGATCGGATAAACCATCGACACCTGAACGAGCATGAGCGAGACGCAAGCCACGATGCAGCACCCGCAGGACGCACAGGATCATTGGATCGAGACCGCAAAGGGCCGGCTGTTTGCGCGCAGTTGGGGGCCGGATGTTTCGCCGGACACGGCGAACGAAGCGGGCGCGCGCCGCGCGCCGATCGTTCTGCTGCACGACTCGCTGGGCTGCGTCGCGCTGTGGGGCGCTTTTCCGCAGACGCTTGCGCGCGCAACCAATCGGCGCGTGATTGCTTACGACCGAGCAGGCTTTGGCGCCTCCGATGCGCGCACGGACCGGCTGGGCGAGGCGTTCGTGCGGGACGAGGCGCAGCACGACTTTCCGGCGCTGTGCGAGCAACTGGGGATCGACCGCTTCGTGGTGTTCGGCCACAGCGTGGGCGGCGGCATGGCGATCGAATGTGCCGCGCAGCACCCGCCGCGTTGCGTGGCGCTCGTGACCGAGGCGGCGCAGACCTTCGCGGAAGACCGCACGCTGGCGGGCATACGCGTGGCGCGCGAGCAGTTTCGCGATCCCGCGCAGTTCGCCCGGCTGGCGCGCTATCACGGCGAGAAGACGCAATGGGTGCTCGACGCGTGGATCGAAACGTGGCTTTCCCCCGAATTCGCCGACTGGTCGCTCGATGCGGTGCTGCCACGCGTGCAGTGCGCCACGCTCGCGATCCACGGCAGTCTCGACGAGTACGGCACGCGCGTGCATCCCGAGACGATTGCGGCGCGCGTGAGCGGTCCGGCCCGTGCGGCGATCATGGACGGCGTGCGCCACGTACCGCATCGCGAGCAGGAAGCCCAGGTGGCGGCGATGGTGGCGGAATTTCTGCGCGAAGTCGATGGTTGAGGGTGCGTGAGCGGCACATTCGCGGGGCTGAAATTTTTTTCGATAGGGGTCTTCAAAAATCTCCGGTGAGTCGATACAATCCCGTTCCTCTTGCTCAGGTGGCGAAATTGGTAGACGCACTATCTTGAGGGGGTAGCGCCGAAAGGCATGCGGGTTCGAGTCCCGCTCTGAGCACCAGAAAGCTTTGCTTGCACCGCATGTCTGCGGACAGGCGCAAAAAAACCGGCCTCGCAGCCGGTTTTTTTGTTTGTGCTGCCCACGGCATCAGCCAGCCGATCAGCACGCCAGGCACGCAACGCGATTCAGCACACGATGCGGGGGGATCCGATCGCGCCGCGATCCGCGGGCTCATTGCGACATGGCTCCCGAAGCGGGATGGTCCATTCCCATTGCGTCATGCTTCTTCATGGACGAGCCCTTGGCCATCTTGTCATGCGCCATGGCGCCACTCTTGCCGCCGCTCTTGCTCATGGCGTCGTGCGACATGGCGCTTTTGCTCATCGTGTCCTTCGACATGCTGTCGTGGCCCATCGCGCCGCTCGCCTGGGCGAATGCGCCAGTGACACCTGCGCCGAACGTCGCGGCGCCGACAACGATAGCGGCAATCATGATCTTCTTCATTGCTGTACTCCTTGCGGGTTGGAAAGACAGAGGGGTTCGGCAAACGCTCACGCGCCGCCGAACCAGTTGTAGCCCTGATCGACCCAATAGCCGCCGGGATACGTGTTGGTGACGAAAATCTCGACGATGTGCTTCGGATTCTTGTAGCCGAGCTTGGTCGGCATGCGCAGTTTCATCGGGTAGCCGTATTTCGCGGGCAGGCGCTCGCCATCGTAGTCGAATGCGAGCAGCGTTTGCGGGTGCAGGGCGGTGGCCATGTCGATGCTCTCGTAGTAGTTGTCTGCGCAACGAAATCCCACGTATTTCGCGGTGGTGTCGGCACCCACGCGCCGCAGGAAGCCGCCGAACGGTGTGCCGCCCCAGCGTCCGATCGCGCTCCAGCCTTCCACGCAGATGTGCCGTGTGATCTGCTCGGCGTGCGGCAGGGCGTAGAGTTCGGGTAGCGTCCATGTGCGCTGGCCGGTCACGAGGCCGCTCAACTTGAGGCGGTAGCTGCCGCCATCCACGACGGGGGCTTCGTCGACGCCGTAGAACGCGTTAAAGGGAAACGGCCGCGTGATTTGTGCCTCGCTATAGGTGGGCGCGAGCTGGTGCGGATCGAAGAGCCACGCCTGCACCCGATCGTTCAGCCGCGAGACGGCAGAAAGAAACGTGTTGACGGAGGCGTCGTCGGTGATCGAGCAGCCTGTGAGCATCGAAAGACCGCCGAGCGTGAGCAGGCGCTTGCCGAACAGCCGCCGCGAGGGCATGTCGAGCTTGCCGAGTTCGCGGCGCGCATCGGCGAGAATCGCTGCGCGGTCCAGCGTGACGATTTTCCGGTTGTTCGTATTCATCTGGAATCCTCTTCAATCTTCAATGGCCGCGCAGCATGGTGAGCAACGAGCGTGGCACGAGCGCCACCATCGTTACATGCACGACAACGAATGCAGCCAGCAGCGACATGGCGCAGAAGTGCACGACACGGGCGTTGTCGTAGCCGCCCATGAGATCGCGCAGCAGCGGAAACTGCACGGACTTCCAGATGGCGAGACCGGAGAGCACGAGCACGATCAGGTCCGCGATTGCGACGAGATAGGCCAGCTTTTGCACAGCGTTGTAGTGATGCGGGTCGGCGTGCGAAAGATGGCCGGCAAGCGCGGCGCGCAGATCGACCAGGATGGCGCGTGGGCTTAGCGGAAAGAATCTGGTGAACATGCGCCGGCTCGCGAGATTGAGCGCGAGATAGACGATTCCGTTGAAGACGAGTAACCACATCGCCGCGAAATGCCATTGCAGCGCACCGCCGAGCCAGCCCCCGAGTGTGATCGACGTGGGGATGACGATGCCGGGGAAGACCGGCGAGGCGTCGTAAATGCGCCAGCCGGAAAACATCATGAGCAGCGCAGCAAGCGCGTTGAGCCAGTGCGTGATGCGCAGCCACAGCGGATGGATCGCGCGTGTTCCGGACGCGAGCGGCGGGCTTGCGTGCGTTTGACCGGTTGTTGTTTCCATGGCGAATCCCTCGTGGCGGGCAGGTACAGGTGAATTCGCTGCACGCTGGTCGACGGTTACAGCGGCGCGCAAGAAATTTTTTGCGCGCCACGCTGTAACTTTTGGCGCTTCCACGACGAACTATTGGGACTAGAGGGCAAACCACGCGTTTCGGAGGCCAGTCATGTTCGTGCGTCTTCTTTCAGCTTTCGCCTTGCTTGCGGTCCTGCCTGTCGCCGCGTCGGCCAGACCTGTCGTGGTTGAATTGTTCACGTCGCAGGGATGCTCTTCTTGTCCACCGGCCGATGCCTATTTGTCCGATCTGTCGAACAGTCGTCAGGACGTCCTGCCTCTGGCGTTTCACGTGACCTACTGGAACAGCCTCGGCTGGAAGGATCCGTATTCGCTGGAAGCCGCCACGCAACGGCAGGCCGCTTACAGTGCGCGCTTTGGCGACAGCGCCTATACGCCAGAAATGGTGGTCGATGGTCGCAAGAGCTTCGTGGGTTCGAATCGTGCGGCCGGGGAGAAAGCGATCCGGTCCGCGCAGGCCAGTGACGCAACGTCAGTGGCCGTGAGCGGCAAGCGCGCGGGCGGCACGCTATCGATCGATGTGGGGGCCGGCTCTGGAAGCGCTCAGGTACTGCTTGTCGGCTATGACCGCGAGCACATCACGGCTGTCGGGCGTGGCGAAAACTCGGGCCGCGCGCTCAAGGAAGCGAATATCGTTCGCTCGGTTCAGTCGATCGGTCAGTGGAATGGCGCTACGCTGAAGCTCCATCCAGAGGTGCCCGCGGGCGAGCGGGCGGCGGTGCTCGTTCAGGCGCCGGACGGCAGCATCATCGGCGCGGCGCGGGTCGACTACGGTACGCCATGACGCGATGTGCTCCGCAAGCACGCCGCTGCCCCAAATCTCCCGTGTCGCTTTCGATCTGAAAAAAGCTTGGTTCCTTCGCGCCCGTCGTACCGATAGGCTGTGTATTCGCCAGCGCTTGTTGCAATGACAGTCTGCAATGACAGCGACAGCGCACGGGCAACCAACGAAGGAATCTCGACAATGAAAAACAGAATCTGGGGCGCAGTGCCTGCCGCACTGTTGACGGCACTTCTGGCCGGGGCATCGAATTCCGCGCATGCGGATCGTCTGGACGATATCAAGCGGGCGGGCGTGCTGCGCGTCGCTGCATTCGACAGCAACCCGCCGTTTGGCTTTGTCGATTCAAAGGACAATCAGATCGTCGGGCTCGACGTGGACTATGCGCGCGCCGTGGCGAAAAGCCTTGGCGTGAAGCTCGAAGTCCAGCCGACCAATCCGGCCAATCGCATCGCGTTTCTGAAGTCGGGCAAGGTCGATCTGGTTTTCGCCAACTTCACGATCACCGATGATCGTAGAAAGGAAGTGGATTTCAGCACGCCGTACTTCGCATCGGGCACCCAGTTCATTGCGAAGAAGGGCGTAATCAGGTCTCCGGAGCAACTAAAGAACCTGCGTATCGGCGCGGACAAGGGCACGACCAACGAGCAGCAGGTGCGCGCGAAATTCCCGAACGCAACCATCGTCGCCTATGACGACACGCCTTTTGCCTTCGCCGCGCTGCGCACGGGCAACGTGCAGGCCATTACCCAGGACGGTCCGAAGCTGGTTGCGCTGCTTGCGCGCGCACCGGACAAGGCGAACTACGAGATTTCCTCATTCACGATCTCGAACGACTACGAAGGCGTTGGCGTGCCCAAAGGCGAAACGCGCTTGCTCGACGTGGTGAACGGTACGCTGACGCGCCTCGAAACCCAAGGCGAAGCTGCGCAGATTTACGACAAGTGGTTCGGCCCGAAGAGTGCGACGCCGTTGCCTCGTCTCTTCAAGATCGGCGATGCGCAAAAAAACGGTTGAGCGCCTGATTCATGCATAACTGGCTTGAACCGAAGTATCTCGCGTGGCTCGAACAGGGCTTCTTCGTGACGCTGATGCTGTCCGCCTGCGCGGCGTCGTGCGCGACGCCGCTGGGTTTTTTGCTGGCGGTTGCGCGCACGGCCAGCAGCAAACCCGGCGGCGCAGTTGCACGCGCGGCGGCGCTTTACGTGTTCGTCGTCCGCAATTCGCCGTTGCTCGTTCAACTGCTGTTCTGGTACTTCGGCGTAGCGGCGGTTTTGCCATCCGACTGGATGACTTGGCTTAACACGCCGCACATGGCAACGCCTGGGCCGCTCACGCTGCGCTGGCCGACCTTCGAGTTGTTCGCGGGCTGGGTGGGACTGACCTGCTACACGACCGCGTTCATCGGCGAAGAGTTTTTGGCCGGCATGCGTGGCGTGAGCCGTGCACAGTGGCACGCGGCTGCGGCGCTTGGCCTGGGCCGTTACGCGACGCTGCGCCATGTGATCCTGCCGCAGGCGTTGCGCATTGCGACGCCGCCACTCGTCGGCCAATACATGAACGTGATAAAGAATTCGTCGCTGACGATGGCGATAGGCGTCGGCGAACTCTCGTATATGTCGCGTCAGGTCGATACGGAAAGCTTCAGGACGTTCCAGGCATTCGGCACCGCCACCGTATTCTATGTACTGGCCATCGCGATCATCGAGGTTGCGCTGGTGCTCTGGCAACGCGCCGGTGTGCGCGGATTGCAGCGAGGCCGCGCGTGAACGGGTTCGAGTGGGCGCCTGCACTGCGTTATCTGCTGTTCGGGACATTCCCGGTAGGACCGCTGGGAGGCGTTGCGTTGACGATCGCGCTCTCGGTGGTATCGGCATTGCTTGCTGCGCTGGTGGGTCTCGCTGGCGGCATCGCGCTTGCCATGACGCGCGGCGTCGTTCGTCTCGCGCTGACCGCCGTGGTGGCGTTCTTTCGCGCGATACCCGTGCTGATGCTGATTTTCTGGACGTTCTTCCTGATGCCGATTCTGCTGCACGTTGACGTTCCGGGCCTCGCGACCGTCGTGTGTGCGTTGGCGCTGATCGGTGGCGCGTATCTCTCGCATTCGGTGCAGGCCGGCATTACCGCGATCGGCGCGGGGCAGTGGCAGGCCGCGTTCTCGCTCGGCTTGACGCGCTGGCAGACATTGCGCGAAGTGATCCTGCCGCAAGCCGTGCGCGTGATGATGCCGTCGTTCGTCAATCAGTGGGTGGCGTTGATCAAGGATACGTCGCTCGCGTATATCGTGGGCGTGCCTGAATTCACGTTCCTTGCCAATCAGGTCAACAACCGTTTGCTGGTGTATCCGGCGCAAATCTTTTTGTTCGTCGGGATCGTTTATCTGCTGCTATGCGGCGCGCTGCAGTGGATTGCCAATGCACTGCTCGTGCGCCGCAAGTCGTCGCGGCTCGATGCAAGCGTAGCTGCGAGGTGACGCAGCGGGACTATTCGAAAGCCGCGAGGCGCCCTGGGTATGAGGCGCCGTTAGCCGTTCCCGTCAACTGACCGGCGTTGCGGCCGAGTGCGGGCGTCCCGATCTCGCAGCAAAGCCGGAGGGGGTGCCCGGCCCGATTAGGGATTTCACCAAGTTTTCGTGAAATGGCTACCGTGCGACTCTATGTCTCAGTGCCATTCCCTACGGAGGCAGGCATGCAAGCTCAGACGCGCAAGAATGCAAGGGTCGCCGCTTTTCTGAATCGGTCGGCGTTGTGTCTGCTGATATTGCCAGCTGCTTGCCTGGTCTGGGCGCTCCAGACGTACCCTCCACAAGATGCATATTGGCTTTGCTTCTCCCTCGCGACCTATGCCTGGCCCTTTGCTGGCGTCCTTCTTTTGGTCTCGGCGGGATTTCACGTTGACACCCCCAAAAAGCGCGTCAAAAAGGGCCCCTGGTTCCGGCATGCGCATGGGCACTAGCCGCTGAGCGGTCCTGCCGGGGTTGCATCCTTCGCAATCCTGCCATCGCACCAACTGCGGAATGCCAGCCCGAGCGCCGGCGACGCGTTCAGGCTGATGGTCGAAGCGCCGAGCAGTCTGCGCCGCTCCACATTCAGCAAGTGCGACCAGCCTAGAACGCTGCCGTCATCTGAAACCCGACCGTCCATCGCGCGGTCGGGTATCCCTCTGGCTTGTAGATTGGCGTGCCCGCGAACAGGTCATACGAGACTCCGACGTACTTCGTCGGCACGCCGCCACGAATGCCAATCACCGCGCCTGCGAGTTGCGTCCCCACCAGTGCCGCCGTGTTGGGTCCGAACACGCGCCCGTAGTCGATCCCCGCATAGAGAGTCTGTCCCGTCTGGAACACGGGCCATTGCAATTCGTTGCGCCAGTAGAAGCCGCGTTCGGCCGCGAGCATCGTCTCACCGTCGAATCCGCGCACGGTGTAGCGACTGCCGATGGTCAGGCCGTCGACGTAGAACAGCGTGTCATTCGTGAACTGGCCGTGAACGGTTCCAACGTACCGGAAGCCCTGGCCGGCAATCGCGAACGGCACCGCCAGGTTCGCGTCGAGCACCGCCATGTGATAGCGATAGGTTGGACCGTCAGGATACGGGTCCGCTGTCGCGCCGAAGCCGCCGATGCCCTGACGATACGCGAGCGTGCCATCGAACTGCGCCGCGCCGAAGTAATGGCGGTCCGTCGCGCCTAGTTCAAGGAATGTGTTGTTACGCGCCTGTGTCGGTATCGTCGTGTCGTCGATGAAACTCTCGCCGAATCGCTTCGATAGCTGCACATAGCCGCCGAGCACGTCGTTCTGGCTGCGCGATATCACGCGCGCAATGCGCAGCGCGGCCGTCTGCGTATTGCCGCTCGACACGAACGTCCGATTCACGCCCGCGATATTCTGGTAGTAGGTATTCGTGTACCCCGAGAGCGTCGCGGTCCAGTATCCCCACGGGACCGAATACGATCCGTTGAAGCCGTGCGAGCCGAGCGCCTTGTTGCCGAACGACAGGTCCTGATTCGCGCCTAGCGAAAGGATGTCGTTCAGGCCAAGCGGGTTGTTGAGGCCAAGGCTGATGTTGCCTTGCCATTTGCCTGTCGCATCTGTGCCGCTGTTATCAACCGATGCGACGAACGTCCACGGCTTCGAGCGCTTGATGTTCAGTACAACGTCACTTTCTCCTGGTATTTCGGTCGGCTCGATCTTCATGTCCACGTCTTGCGACGCGACGCGCTTCATCTGCTCCAGACCTTGCTCAAGATCGCGGAGATTCAGCACGTCGCCGCTGCTCGTCGGGAAGGCGGTCTTCCATGTTCCCCAAAGCGTAGGGTCCGCAAATCGCACCTGTCGCACGATTCCCGGCACGAGCGCGAACGCGAGCGTGCCGGTCGACAGGTCTTGCGGCTGTACGAGTACGCGCGTGGTCACGTAGCCGCGGCTCAGAATGGCTTGCTGCAATCCCTTCGTGAGCACGTTGATACCTTCCTTGCCGACACACGCCCCGGAGGAAGTCCCCTTGGGGGACTGCCCCTCGTAGTGGTCGAGCCATTCGCGCGCGAATGCGAACGGGTCAAGCGGCAACGCGGACGCGCCTTTCGTGCGTGTGCCTGGCGGCAACGTCTCAGGGACATCGAGCGTAAAGCGGTCGATGCGAAAGCACGGCGATTCGTGCGGAAGATCGGGATACGCTTCGATCTTCGGCACGGTCGAGCGCACGGCAGGCGCCGACACCGCCGCCTCGCGCTGTTGCGCCTCAAGTCGTTGTTGCTGGTTCTGCTCGGTTTCCAGGCCGCCCAGGCTTTGTGCAGGCACATTGGGCGCGAGAGTGACCAGGGCTGTGAGCGGCAAAGCCGCCAGCCTCTTTCTGATTTTCATTGCAAGACAGTTCCGTAGTGGTGGTTACAGCCTTCGAAGCTGACCTTCGTGGTCGATTACATGCAGGACATTGCAGCGCTCGTCGGTTTGTATCGAAACGCCGTCGAGCAATGACAGGTCGGCATCTGGTGCGTCGAATGTCATCAGCAGTTCTTCAAGCTGCGAGGGATGCGCGACGAGCGCCAGGGGCTTGCGATGACGCGAGCCGATGTAGCGGCGGAGGCGGATTTCGATTGAGCGCCATGTCGCCCGCGTCAATTCGGTCTGGCAATAGAAACTGCGCCCGGTTATTTTGCCTATGACTGACATTAGCTCAAGCTCGAAGGGGTTACCGCATTCGTCCACCAGAACAGGCATATCGAAACGTGGGCTCGAGATTACCGATATCCCGTCCAGTATCGTGTCGTTGCTTCCTGCTCCCTTGCAAAACTCGCTCATGTGCGCGGGGTTCAGGATAAGAGCGAAGGGCTTGCGGCCGTGCTCTTTTACGTACTGTTTGATGCTGTGTTCGATGAGCGGCCCGATGCCGGAAGATGAATTGATCGCGCTCATGTTCGTTCCTCTGAGTCGTCTTTGTTAGACGCGCCTGCATCGTCCTTGACTTCGTAGTTTTCGCGCGCTTTTTTGTAGCTGTTGTCGAAGGGCCTGATTTTCAGTAAACGAGCACGGCTGCTCAAACCACCGATAGCCATAAGCAAGAATCCGAATAACGCTAGGAACACGCTCCAAGTCGAAGGTGGTGCATATTTGAATGTCCCATACGATATCCCGATGCCAATCACAATTAAAACTGTACACATCCACCCGGTCAGATTTCCGTCGTCTATAAATTTCATTTCTTTTCCGGTTGGTTAGTGATGCGGTTCCAAGAGGAATTTATGAAGTCTTGAATCGATTGAGACAAGCTGCTGCCGTTGAACTGGTTTGTGGCCTCGTTAATCACGGGGCCAGCAAGTGGGTACTTTGTTGAGAGTCGATCTGAAATCATGGCACTGCCGCCATTCGTCCAATATCGCCCCACATCAGGTTTCGCAATCTGCACTACCGCATCGGCTGCTATACCTGTCGCGGTAGCAATATAGGCTGCCGTAGCGAGCCCCGGCGCATAAGGCGACGGTATAGTAGCTCCCGCCGCAGTGATCGCCCCAAACCGACCGGCCGCCGTAGAAACGTCTCCTGCCACATTGGCCACCGTTCCCCGCACATCCATCCCGACTGGTGACGGCGTATACGTATAGGCACTCGGCACCTGCCCCGGCGTGGCCGAGTTGTAGTTCTCCATGATGAATGCCTGCAATGCCGGATTCGCCTCCGGCATGATCTGGATAATCAGCGGTTTTCCATTTGCGTTGGACAGGCCCGTATTTAACCAACTGGCGCCGGGATCGGTCGGGGTGCGTCCATTCAACTCCTCAGCCGTTCCCGGCGCCACTGTCCCGCCGTTCGCATCGGATACGCCCATAAGCCGCATCTGGTCCTCGATCTGTGCCTGGGTGTATTTTCCATCGATCGTCTCCGCAAGCTGTTTGGCAAGTGTCTTCTCCTTGGCCGTGCCGTCCTCATGCAACTGCCGGTTGTACTGGTCAGCGGCGAGGTTAATTGCTTTAGGCATATCAATTCTTAAACCACGGTCCAAACCGTGAAGGATCGTCGCTCAACATGCCGGCTTTGCTTAGCCGGGCGGGTAGTTTTCTGACCCAATACGCAACCAACACTATGCAAACTGGGCAAAAGATAAACAGCATTGCCGGCTTTTCTTCGAGCTTGAATGCGAATCGACAAAGGCCCGTCACGACCATTGCCCAGAAAATTCCCGCGCCAATAGAAGCGCCCCAAACGACGCAGGTTGACTGCACGAATGCGTAGAGTCGGTTCCAGTTCATTTCTTTTTTTCCACGTTCTGCACATCGTTCACGATTTTTGCACCCTTTGATCCCGCGTTGATGACTTGGATAGCCTGATTCGCGGCAACGGGGATTTCCCACTGGAGAACTGGAATCGTGAGCATGTTGTTAAATTTTGGGACCGTGACATCGAACATCGTGCCAGGACGATTCAAGCCGTCTGACCACCCCATCTTTAGGGGAGTTGGTGTGGTCAATGCCGCAACACTAGTCGCAAATGCAGCGCTGTCGTAAAGCACATTACCCCAAGTAGGAGAAACTATGTTGAAACCCATTCGCAGAGGGTTCAAACCGGGCTCTGGAATACCTTCGTAACGGTTGAACAGTCCATTGCTACCTTCAAAGACATCATTGAGCCCAAAAGTAATCATGGCACCACCCACGCCGCACGCAGCGCCTGTAGCGCAAGCTTTTGCTCCGGTAGCTGCCATATACACACCCAGCCCCGTCTTTGCTGCGTCCTTCGCCACGCCCAGCGGATCGCTCTGCACCATATCGCCGATTTTCTGCGTTGGCGTGTAGTCGAACAGCCCGGACTCCTTCTGGTTGTTCACCCACTGCAATTCTGGCCCGAGCTGGGACGCTTCACGCTGGCTTACGTAGTTCTTGTTGTACTCGTCACTGCCTTGCTTGTATTCAGCCCAGCACTTCACCGCATAGCACGCAGCCTTCGTCAATTTGTCCTGTTCGGCCTGGTCCCCGTTGGCCTTGTCTTTGATGGCTTGTTTTTCGTCAGGGTGGAGCTGGCGATTAAATCTGTCGACATTGGAACTGGAGAACGCCCCCGCGCCACCCGCAGCCGCACCGGCAGTAGTGGCGACAACGTTCGAAACGATGTTGCCAAGCGCGGTATTCACACTCGCATCACCAGTCGGGTTCGATGCCGCAATCGAACGACCCAGTTCATTGAGCATGGGTGCCATCTTCGAGCCAATCGCCGCACCGGCCGCACCCGCAACCGCGCTGCCGACACCCCCACCGAGACCCGCAACAACCGCAGCACCCGCCGCCTGCATCGCCGCGCGCTTGTCGCCACCCTCGGCCCATGCCGAATCTCCTGTCGCTTTGGCCTGTGCGTCCGCGTAATCGCCAATGCGCTGCGCCACCGCCTGGCCCGCGGCCTGTGCCGCCTGCATCCGGTCGGCCTGCTGGTTCAGCAGGGCATTCACGTCGGGCAGTTTCGACACCTGACCATTCGTGTCCACCGTATCGGGGGAGAGGCCCGCCACGTCCTGCCTCTGGTTCGCGCCATCCGTGATGTTGATCGTGCCGGCAGTGACCGCACTACGCGTCGTCGCGTCAGACGAGCCGCTTTCGCTTTGAGGAAGCATCGGCGAAACGCCGCCTGTGCCGCCGACCGAACCCGGCCCGACCGACTTGCCCGTATCGCCGACACCCGCGCCCGCGCTGATGCCATTGCTAATCGCTGTGTATTCCGAATGGTTCGCTATATCCCTACATCCCGACGCGTGCGTCGTTGTCGATGTACGTTTTCTCCCGACGCAACAACCACTTGCAGACCGTTTTGCCCTGACGTGCCCCTGTGCCTGCAATTTTTTGCCCCGACGCGCGTTTTTGCCCGAAGCCGCGAGTCTGCATCACATCAGCTCAGAAGCTTTTCGATAACCAAATATCCAACGAATACCATAGCTGCGCCAACAAATAGCCAGTAGATGATTTTTTCCTTTCTACTCATCCGCTTCCATTGCTCAGGTGATGGCCCTCCACCTACTGCCGGCATTTTCCACTCCTTACTTGTTTCCAGTACCTACTGGTGTCGAATGACTCCAAGGCACAACTCCATACGATAGACCACCAGGCGATCCAACTCCTATTTCAAGCGCGGTAGAACCACCATACCCATGCGTGACAGCGCCAACTACGTTAACTCGCCAAGGCGTTGGGATAGAAATAAATGCCTGGTTACCATCTCCATTTAGGAATGCATTGGTTGCATCAGCGGTTCGTGCCCCCCAAATCCAGCCCAGTGTGGCGCTCGCGCCCGGCGACCAAGAGATTGACGATGGATTAGCTTGTCCCACGCCAACAGCAAGATATTTGGTTCCATCATTCAGATTTATCGTGCCGCCGGCAGAGCCAGACAGAACACCGAAGTTCAAAGTCGCGTAATTAGGCTGGAGAGTACCAGCTGCTGCCTCCGCATTAGCCCCTTGTGCATTGATCACCGCCATCACCTGCGATTCACTGCATGGGCTCATGCCACTACATACCTGCGTAAGCAGATCGTTGTTCTTCCGGTGCGCCGACTGGTTGTACAGCTCAACGTTCGACGCCGTGGCCGCCCCCATGCCGCCGCCAACCAGCGCACCACCCACGCTCGCCGCCACGTTCGCTGCAAGATTGCCTAGCAGTTCCGAACCCGTCGCCGATCCCACGCCCTTATAGATATCGTCCAACTGGTTCGCCATCGCTGCCGACACGCCCGCGCCCGCCGCACCCCCAATGGTGCTGAATGCACTACCGCCGCCCAGGCCACCAATCAGCGCACCGCCCGCTATATGCAACTCCGTGCGGGCCTGGCCGCCTTCACTCCACGACTTCGACTCCGCAACCGCCGCCTTGTACGCCTCCATATCGCCGGCGTCCCACGC
Source organism: Paraburkholderia tagetis (assembly GCF_022213065.1). GTDB lineage: Bacteria > Pseudomonadota > Gammaproteobacteria > Burkholderiales > Burkholderiaceae > Paraburkholderia > Paraburkholderia tagetis. The sequence goes on along the minus strand of NZ_JAKLJA010000013.1, from coordinate 139,469 downwards.
GGCCTGGGCCGCCTTGTCCGCCGCCGCTTCCTTCGCATCCGCGAACGCCCCGATGTTTTGCGCCACCGCCTGGCCCGCGGCCTGTGCCGCTGCCATCGTGTCGGCCTGCTGGTTCAGGATCTCGTTCACGTCCGGCGTGTTCGATACCTTGCCGTTCGTGTTCGTGGTGTCGCGACTGAGTGTGGTCACGTCCTGCTTCTGGGCTGGCTGGTTTGTGATATCGATCGTACCCGCACTCACCGCGCTGCGTGTCGTGGCACTCTGGTCCCCGCTCTCGTTCTGCATCATCGGAATCGCGCCGCCCGAGCCGCTCACCGAACCCGGACCCACCGACTTGCCCGTACTCCCGACGCCCGCTCCCGCACTGATCCCCGCGCTATTGGCCGAGTAGTGGCTCTTGTTTTCGAGGTCCGAGAACGTCAGCGTGCCCGTGCTCAGGCTGCTCTTCTCCGCATCCGCCGTGCTCGATATCACGCCGCCCGTCAGTCCGGTATTGCCCTTGACGTCGACGTTGAACCCGCCATCGCCCGCATTGATCCCGGCCTGCTCGTTCACGCCCGCATATTTGCCGTCCGCGTGGCCGTTCTGCGCGCTGATGCTCGCGCTGCCGCCGCCCTGGCTGATGGTAAAACCGCCGCCAGAACTGCTCTGGTGCGCCGCGCTTGTCGTCACGTCCTGCACACTCGCGATGTTCAGATTGCCGCCCACATCGGCAACCACCTTTGCGCCATTGACCTGCGATCCCATGACGTTTGTATCGCCACCGCTGATGATCGTCGCGCTGCTGGCCGCGTTCACATGCGAAGCATTCTGTATCGACGCGTCGCTGTTCGCATCGCCGTGCGCGTTCGACATCGCAGCCGAGACACCGAACCCGCCGCCCATCGTATATTGCACGCCCACGCTCGCGCTGCTTGAACTGTTCGAACTGCGCGTCGAATCCATGTCGGTCGTGTTGATGACGTTGACCTGATTCTTCGCGGCCAGGACGACATCGTTGGCGTTGACGTTCGAACCGGCAATCGTGACATTGCCCGAGCCGGGCGTGCCGTCGCCCGTCGCCACGAATGCAGCCGTGCCGCCCGCCTGCACGGTGGAGCCGCTATGGGTCGTCTGGTTTTCGCTGGCATCGCTGCGGCTTTTGTTGGTGCCAAACGAGACCTTCACGCCGATATCGGGCTTGCCGCCCTTGGCTGCCGCGGCTGCGGCACCGCCAACGTTGTATGCATCATTCGCCGCCGCGATGCCATGCAGGGCTGCCGCGCGACTGTCGCCGTTGCCGGAAGAATTCTTCGCGGCCTGTGATTCCGATATGGCATTGTTGATCGCATCGCCCACGCTGCCAGCCAGTCCTACCGTGAAGCCGCTTTGCTTCATCTCGTGCGACTCGTCGTGATGCGTCGTGCCCTGGGCCGCCTCGATGGTCACGTTCGCGCCTGTGCCCGTGACGTTCTGCGCCGCGATGATGTCGCTGCCCGAAACGCGCAGTTCCTTGCCTGCGGCCATCGACACATTGCCGTCCGTGCTGCCGACGAGGCTCGCGTTGTTCGTCGTGGCCGTGTCGTGCGTCGTGTCCTTCTGGTCGCGACTGCCGTAACTGATACTCAGACCGCCGCCGCTCAGCGCGCCGAAGCCAGACTGCTTTTCCTCGTGGAAGGTGCTGCTCCGGCTCGTGTCCTGTGTCGTGGTCACGCTCAGGTTGTTAGCTGCCGCAAGCTCCACGTCGTGCGTGGCCGCGACGGTCGAACCCGCGATGGTCATGTCATGCCCCGCAATGCCGGTGACGGTATCGCCGGCCACGGTCGAGCCAACCGTGATGACCTGATGCGAGTCCGAAGCGTCCGTGGTCTGCGTCCTGGAGAGGAAGCCGGAGGAATCGTAGTGTGACCAGGACTGTGCATCGTGCGTTTCGGTGACGCCGCCGATATTGACGTCGCCGGTTGCGGCAACGGTCGTCGCGCCAGTCGCCGCCGTGACGCTGGAGCCAAGAATGTTCAGGTTGCCGCTGCCGCCCTGGCCCGCCGCCATCGTCGTGTTGCCGACCGCGCTCACGCTGCTGCCTTGTGCCGCTTCGTCGTAGCTGGAATTCTTGCTCTGGGCGCGGCTTCCCCCCATCGACTGCCCGTTGTACGCGGCCGTATCCTTCGCCGCCGTCACGGTCATGTCGCCTCCCGCGAGCATCGCGGTATCCTTGCCCGCCGCCACGGTCGAACCGGTGAGCGTGGTGTTGCCGCCGGAGACCGTCGTCACGTTACCCGCGCCCGTTATGGCGCTGCCGACGTTCACAGTCTGCTTCGCATGACCGCCGTTGAGCCCGTCCGTTGTGCCGGCGTCCTGCGTGCTGTTCAGCGCCAGAGTGCCGGCGTTGATGTCACGGCCAGCCGCTACCGTCGTATCCCCTTTGGACGTGATAGCGGACCCGCTCATGTTCACGTCGCGCACGGCCGCGGCGGTCGTGCTGTTCGTGCCGCTGATCGTCGCCACAGACGCCACCGACATACCCGTTGCAGTCGAGGTGAACCCGGCGTTGCCGGTCACTGCGCTTGCCTGGTGCTCGACCGAGACGTTGTTGATATCGCGGCCGGCATTGACCACGGTATCCACGCCGCCAATGCGGCCACCGATGTTGTTCACGTCCAGCACGGCTGCAACCGCTGTGGTGCCGCCGCTTCCGATGACGCCCCGGTTCGTGATGGTGTTGCCAATAACGGTCGTTGCAAGGTCGCCCACGATATGACCACTGTTGTTCACGCTACCCGTCGCGTTCTGCGTGACCGTCCCGCCAGCGACGAGTACGCCGCTGTCCTTGAGGTCGACCGTGTTCGACTGCGCGAGGTACAGCTTCGGCACGAGCACGTTTTGCTGTGAACCGTCCGGCAGTGTGACCGTCTGGCTCACGAGCCAAACCATGTCAGTCGTAAGCTGCGCCATCTGCGCATCGCTCAGGCCCACGCCAACAGCGAGGTTGAACGCTCTCGCGTGGATTGCGCCGTTGTTCATCAGCGCCGTGTACTCGCTCAGGTTGTCCGAGTAGCCGGAGAGGTAGGTGCGGCCCGTCAGTTGCGTCACCTGGTTACGAATGAGCGTCATTTCGTAGTAGCCGTCGCCAAGGCGCTTCTCGACCTGCTGCGGGTTGTAGCCGAGTTGTGACAGCAGGAAGTTGCTCGATGTGGTCCCGCCCGTCGTGCCGCCGCCCGTGCCGCCGCCCGTGCCGCCGCCCGTGGTGCTGCCGCCTGCTGTACTGCCGCCCGCCGCAGGATTCCCGCCCGTGCCGCCTCCCGTCGCGGTTCCGCCGCCCGGATTGACAGGCTGCGGGTTCGTAAAGCGCGGATCGGTTTCGATAAGGTAATCGGCCCCCGGCGTCGTCACGTAGGTATAGAGCGCGTTGTTCGGCAGTTTGAGGTCAGGGATTCCGCCGCTTGCGGTTCCAAGGGTCTGAGGCTTCTTGCCGTTGCCGCTCACGTTACCGAGCTGCGTACCCGTGGCGTCGCCGCCGCTGACGCCAGCACCCGTTACCGTTGCGCCGTGCCGGTCCACGCTCGTCATGCTGATGTCCTGTGCGTTCGTCTGCACGCTCTGGTTGCCCGTGGCGATAGCCGCAATCGCGTCGGTCGTGACGGTGGCAAGCGGCACCACGGCATCCTGCACCGTCTGCTGGTCCTCGCCGCGTCCGCTTTTCTGGTGCCAGTAGAACACTGACTGCGCACGCTGTTCGCCGGTCTGCTGAAGCACCACGCCGGTATCGTTGACGCTGCCGCCATCGGCGCGGCGGATCAGGTCGCCACCTGCGGCCATGGTCGAGGCGTAATTGTTCAGACTGCCGTTGTCGGTGTTGGTGCGTATCGAGCCACCGGCCTGCATGAGCGCGTTGGTGCCCGCGCTCACGAGCTGATCGGTCTGCGTGGTCGTTGTGGTGGTGCGGGCGATTTCCACGTAATCGTGATTCCCCGGCCCGAGGTCGGTTCGTACCTGGACCTGATCGGGACGGATATGGACGTTCGGGTCGTAGTCCGGCCAGAACGTGATCGTCACGGTGCCATCCGGATTCTGTGTGAGGCTCTGGTAATACTGCGTGGGATTATTCGTGATTGTGCGTGTAGTGAGACCGGTCGCCAGCACCCGATACCGGTCGGAAAGCGGCTTCGTCAGCGAGAAGGTCTGTGCGCCCGTATCGAGGTTCGTAACCTGCGAAGCGGGCAGCGTCACCGTGACCGGAGTGGCAAGCGAGTTGCGCGTTTCCGCGCCAAAGCCACCGGCCCACCAGCGCCACGGATAGGTGCTGCTCTGGAAAAAGGCGAATTCCGGCCCCGCGTAGTTGTTCCCCATGTCGGCGGTCCACAGCGTCAGCGTCGGGCCGGTGGTCGAGACAGGCGCACCGGCCTGCACGTCCACGCCCGTGCGAACGTTATTGATCGTGGTCGCCGCCGCGTCGATGTTGCCTTCGGCCTCGATGGTCGAGGCGCTGTTCGTGATGACGCCGGTCTGGTTCGCGAGCAGTCCTTCACCGTCGCGCGTGCTGTCCCGCGCGATTTCAATGTCCCCGCCGCTATAAACGAGTGCGCCGTATTCGTTGGTGAAACTGTTGTGCGCGTAAAGGCCGACTTTCTGCGCGCCTGCAATCACTGCCGAGCCGCCGCTGTTGAGGATGTCCCATGCGTTGATCGCGACGAGGTTGCCGATGACGCCCGCCATGTTGACGAAGCTGCCGCTGTTCGTCGTGACGCTGTCGCCTTCAATACGTCCCTGGTTGTTGATGGTGTAGGCGGCGCTGATGTTCGTCGCTGCGGAAGTCATGAGGCCCGTGTTGACGACGTTCGCCCCGCTCGCGTTCAGCGCGCCCCCCGCGCCGAGCGTGCCCGTATTCGTGAGCGTGCCGCTCGCGTTCACCGACAGGTCGCCGTCTGCGTTCAGACGGTTGTTCGCCGTGTTCGTGTAGTCGCCCGCGACGTTCAGCCCGAGATTGCGACCTGCGGTCATTTCGCCGTCGCCGACGATCACGCCGCTTGCCGCGATGTCGCGATTCGCACGCACCGCGCCGCCCCAATTGGAGAATGACGCGACGTTCGCGTAGACATCGACGCCGCCCAGGATCGTGCCGCCGTCGTTATAGACTGCGGTCGACGCGCGGCCCATCGTCAGCCCTGAGCCGCCGTACATCGTGCCGCCCTGGTTGTTGATGCTGCCCGTTATCGCGAAGTCGGTCGCGCCCGCACCGACCACCTGAGCGCCGTTGCCGTTCTCAAGCGTCTGGCCGCTGAGTGTCACGTCCCCATTGCCGCCGAGCGTGCCCGCCGTATTGTTGATGTCCGAAGCGTTCGCGGTCGTTGCGCCGTCGCCCGCATTCGTCATCGTGCCATTCGCGTTGTCGATTGCGCCGGCCGTGACGCTCATCGTGCCGTGCGCGCCGTTTGCCGTGACTGCGCCGCCCGTGTTCATGAGCGTGCCGCCCACGTCCATAGCGAGATCTCCGGCCGTTTGTGCCGCGCCGCCCGTGTTGTCGAAGTCGCCGTTCGTGTTAGCCGACAGACCATCCTGGCCGTATACAAGACCGGTGCGGTTGACGATGCCGTTCGTTGCTGCGATCTGCGCTGCGTGTTGTGCAGTGATGTCGCCGTTCGTGTTGTCGAGGCTCGCGGACTGCGTCGCGACAGACCCGTTCGAAGCAATCTGACCGCCGCTGTTCGAGAGGGCATTGACCGCCGTGACGTTGAGGCTGCCCGCGCCCGCGTGCTGGATCGTGCCGTCGTCGTTCACGACCGCGCCGCCGCTCACGTTCAGGTCTTTCGCATTGCTCGCGATCTTGCCAGCGGAGTTATCCAGCGTGCCCCCCGCGCTGACGGTCTGCGTGCCAGTGCCGGATTGCGCAATGGTCCCGCCTGAATTCTTCAGGTCGCCCGACGCCTTGACCGATACCGTCGTGCCGTCGATATCACCCTTGGAGTTGTCGACGTTCGCGCCCGTTACCGTGGTCGTCGTCGCAGACATCGTTCCGTTGTTCTTCAACGTGCCGCTTGCCGAAACGGCGAGCGTGCTGCCCGCCAGTACCGCGCCCGTATTCGCGATGCCCCAGGCCTTGAGCGTGGCGCTCGTCAGCGCGTTGACCTGGCCCGCGTTCGTCAATGTACAGGCGCTTACGCTGACGTTACCGTTTCCGCCAATCACGCCTTTCAGGCCATTGGTCAGCGTGCCGGTCACGCCCAGATTCAGCCCGTCGCCGTTCAACGAAAGGATGCTGCCGCCCGTGTTGTCCAGTGAGCCGCCGCTGAAAGTCTGTTTGCCGTCTGACTGCATGACGCCGCCCGTGTTGACGGCCGCGCCGGATACCTTCGTGTCGAGCGTCGTCGCCGACACAAGCTGACCCTTGACGTTCGAGAGCGCGCCCGCCGCATGCGTCTGCGCGCCGCCCGACGAGACGCTCGCGTTGTCGGTCGTCAGCCTGCCGCTGGTGTTCGTCGCGAGCGTGCCGCCCGCCGTGACCGTCGCGCCCTTGAGGTTTGCATCGCCCGCGCTGACGGTCATGCCGATGTTGCCCACCGCGGAAGTGTTACCCCCCGCGAGATTGACCGAGCCGCCGGACATCGCGACATTGCCGCCTGCAACGTTTTGCCCGGTCGCCGACAGCGGACCTGAAGCGTTCAGCTTCAGGTCCGCCGCTTGTGTCACGACGCCGTCGCTGTTCACGCCAGATGCGAGCGTTCCCGTTGACGCGACGCTACCGGCGTTGACTGTCGTGCTCCGCTGCGCGGCGAGCGCGCCGCTGTTCGTGAGCGTGCCTGAAGTGCTCGCGCTGACGTTCTGTTGCGCGTAGGTGATGCCGCTGTTGTCGATGCCTTCGCGTGCGCTCGCGACGATATTGCCGCTCGCGTTGGTCTGGCCGGCGAGTATCAGCTTGCCCGCAGAAGTCAGTACGAGGTCGCCGTCCTGTGCGGCGAGAATGCCCTTGGTCGAGACACCGACCCCTAACTCTGTGCCGACCAATACGATACGGTTCGCGTACATTCCGCCGAGATTGCTCACGTCGATGGAGACGCCTGGCGCGGCGCTGTCGCCTGCAATCGGCGTAGCTGCAAGCGTGTCGTGGTCGATGCTGTTCGCACCCGTGACGACGTTCAGGTTCTTCGCGTAGATGGCTGCGTTCGCTTGAACCGCGCGAGCCAACAAGTCGACCTGGTCGATGTTCGATGCGTTTAGTCCCGCGCCGTTGACCGTGATGTTGCCGCCCGTGACGTTGAAGCCCGAGACGGAGCCGTCCGCTGCATAGTTCGGTGTGCCCGTCGTAAGAGTTGCCCGACTGGTATTGATAAACCCACCGCCGTTAACGGCGATGCCTGACGGGTTTGCGAGAATCACTTCCGCACGCTGGCCTGCAATCTCGACAAAGCCATTCAGTTGCGACGCGGCCGGGCTGTTGACCTGGTTGACGATGACCTTCGCGGACTGGCCCGCTGCGAAGTTCGGATTGCCCTGTACCTGGCCTGCAAGCTGCGTGCTCGTCGTCGACCCAGAATTGTTCAGGATCGCGCCGCGCGATTGCACGTCGAAACGGTGGTAGGAATTGACCGAAACGCCCGCACCCGACGGCCGGTTGACGTTTACCTGATCCAGACCATTTTGCGTCTGGATGACGTTGGGCGCGTGCGCGCCGCCGCCAACGATCTGCGCAAAAGACGGCATCGCGCCGAGTAGTGCAAGCGCGGCAAACGTGACTTGTCGCAGCGTGAATAGCGCGCCGTGACTCGTGGAATGGCGCGTGCGTGCGCGCGTTTGTCTAGTCTCTTTGCCCGCTGCGGTCGTGGTCTCCGCTACCGCAACGAGCATTCCGTGCCTGCGGTTGAATACAAGACGAAACTGCTTTTTGTTCATTTTTTGCGTTAGCTAACTTGTCACGGCCGTAAATTAGCTGCGCACACGCGCGCGACGATGTCGCATAGCGTCAGAAACAACGATTTCGAGCAAATCGACCTTGTCTGATTGGCATCGCCATTGAGAGTGATGTAGCTCGTCTGGGAGAGAAACGCCCGCATTGCACGGGCTTAAATGCGCTTTCGCTTGCGTTCGATAAACGCGTTGACGATGACCGACAACTTCCGGACGAGGTCAGGATGCTCGTGGTCAACGATGTGTCATATATATAATGCGTTAACGCCTCGTCGCGGACCACGCGCAGCGGCACGAGGGCTTTCGGGAGTACGCAAAGCGGTTGCTCGATGTCTGGGCGATCGGACTCGAAGACATCAAGCCCGACGCGAAGCCCGGCAAGTCGGCGCCGGCGCCACTACGCGAACAAATGGGTTTTTCCGACCCCGACATGTCCAGAATGCATTAACGCAGGCTTGCTCCCACGATGAACCATCCCATTGCCGACGAGGCCAGAACCCCGAGGCGCCTGCGCTTCGGAATCGTGCTGCTGCCCAACTTCACCCTGACCGCCTTCTCCGGCTTCGTGGACCTTCTGAGGCTCGCGAGCGACGAGGGCGACATGAGCAGGCCGGTGCGCTGCTCGTGGACCATCGTCGGGGAAAATCTCGTCCCGGTGCGGGCCAGTTGCGGCATTCAGATCACACCTTGGCAGACGTTCAGCGAGGTCGATGAACTCGATTACGTGGTGATCGTGGGCGGGCTGCTGCATTCGGGACCGCCGGCCAGCGACGCGACACTCGCCTTTATTCGCGCCATGGCCGAGACGCCGGCCACCCTCGTGGGCGTCTGCACGGGTGCGTTCGCGCTCGTGCGGGCCGGCGTGATGAGCGGGTATCGGGTCTGCGTGAGCTGGTTCCACTACTGGGATTTCGTCGAGCGCTTTCCGCACGTCGATGAGCGCGACCTCGTAGCCGACCGGCTTTTTGTGATCGACCGGCGGCGTATCACGTGCTCCGGGGGCCGTGCGTCGATCGACGTGGCCGCGGCCATCCTGCTGCGCCATGTCGAGGCCACGATCGTTCGCAAGGCGCTTCGCATTCTGCTGGTGGACGACGCGCAAAAAGGCAACGCGCCACAACCGCATCCGCCAGGTCTCGAGCCTGCGACGCATCCCAAGGTCAGGCGCGCCATTTTGCTGATGGAGCAGCATATCGGCCAGCCGCTGAGCCTGCCGGAGCTTGCGCGCCGGCTGGAGGTCTCGGTGCGGCAGCTCGAACGTCTTTTCACCACGGAAACCGGCCGGTCTCCCGGCGCTTATGCGAGGCAAATCCGCTTGCGGATGGCGTCGTGGCTGCTGACCAGTTCGGATCGCACGGTCGCGGATATCGCTTCGTCGTGTGGCTTTTCCGATGCCTCGCACCTTGGCCGCGAGTTTCGCAAGGAGTTTGGGGAATCGCCGAACGAATATCGGACGACGCGGCCGCCGAGTGAGCGTGACGTGCTGCCCGAGTTGCGCCAGATACATTGATTTCCTGGTGCGCGTTCGTACGCGAATCCCCTAAAATTCGTGTGCATGCTGCAACAAGGAGTCAACATGAACAGGGACAGAGCCGAGCACATTCTTATCGAGGCCGATTGGGTGGCCGAACTGGTGCTGGGCGGCTTCGATATGACGATTGAAACGTCGGAAGGACGGGCGCTCTACGAGCGTGCATTTACTGCATACGTTCGCAAAGAGATTGGAGACTTGCCCGTGGCGTCGCTATATGACGCATTGAAAAGCTCGGCGGGCGCCGTAGCGCCATAGAGCCCGTAAGCGCTGCACGCTTCATACGCGCTTCATACTTCATACGCGCTCGCCGCCCGCATTCGCGCCGGCGAGCCGATGCGGATCTCATGCGGCTTCTTCGCTGCCGCTCGCGACCGCTTCGGATTCCATCCGCTCCAGATAGCGCAGCAGTTTGGTCACCATCACGACGACCGTGAGCGCGAGGATCACGAAGAACCCCGCAAGCGGCGTGAGCACATGCACGGAAACGAAGCCCGCGAGCCCCATCATCGCGGACGATACGAGCAGCAGCGCACAGCCGAGTATCGCGCTGGTCAGGCCCGCGATATGCGGAAACAGCGAATTGCCCTTGGCCATCAGCGTGGGATACATCGCACCCGCGCACAATCCCATCACGAGCACTGGCGCAGCGAGCGTCCAGACCTGAAGGCCCACGGTTAGCGACAGCACCAGCATCGCGATCGCGGCGCCCGCCATCACGCGCGCGCCAATCCGCAGCCGCTGCTCGGGGCTCGGCAGGCCCGGGCCATGCACCCGGTTCGACAGGCCGCCAAGGAAATACATCATGCCGATGCCGAGCGCGAGGTAGCCGAAATAGGTCGGCGGCTTGTGCAGCGTGTTCAGCACCATGAACGGCCCGACGATATTGAACACGAGCAGGATGCTGTAGCAGAGTCCCTGCGCGAGAAAGCAGCTCTGGAAAACGGGGCTCGCCAGCACTTTGCCCGCGTTCGTCATGAGCGTGCGCACTTCGAGGTGCACGGGCTGCGGCAACGTCTCGCGATAGCGCCAGAGCAGCGCCCACATGATGAGCGAATAGAGCAGCAGGAACACGAGGCAGGCCTGCCAGCCGAACCAGGTTTGCAGATGCGCGCCGATCACGGGCGCGACGATAGGCGCGAGCCCCCACGTGATCGACATATAGGTGAAGGCGTGCATTAGCGCCTTGCCGCTAAACGAATCGGTGATGATGGCCTTGGCGAGCAGGTTCGTCGTGGCGATGCCGAAGCCCTGGAGGCAACGGGCCAGCACGAACGTCTCCAGGTTGGGCGCACCGAGCGACAGCACGCAGCCAATCGTGTAGACCACGAGCCCGAATGCGAGCACGCGCTTGCGTCCGTATGCATCGGCGATGGGGCCGAAGATGAGCTGGCCGAGCGCGTAGGCCGCCATGTAGCCGGAAACGCTCGACTGGATCGCCTGCGGCGAGGTCGCAAAGTAGCGCGCCATCGCGGGCAGCGCGGGCACGTAGATGTCGATCGCGAGCTGGCCCGCCGATGCATACAGGCAGATCAGCGCAAGCAGGAAGCGCGGAGAATTCGTTGCGCGCGCAAGCGTGTCTGCGCGATTGAAGGAGGGGTCGGTCATGACTGGAATGGGGGTCTTGCCGTTGGGCGCGGCTGAGCAATGTGGCCGTATGCAATGTGGCCGTATACGGCGGGCCTTATACTAACATCCCCTTTCGTTTTGGTTTGCCGGTGCAGTGTCAGCGGCAGTGGCAGCAGCGGCGCGCTGCCCGGCATGAATTGCAGCGCAAGGCGCGGAGTTTCATGCGACCGTGGTGGCGCTAGACTGGACTCGTTCGATTTTTCACCAGGAATCAGAGATGGCCGATGCGAAACAGGCCGCGCGAAGGGATGCCGCCGCAAAGGCAAACTGGGCCACGAACTGGGCCACAAATGGGGACGCGATCTGGGCAGACGCGACCGCGTCGCTCGACCGTTATGGCAATGCGATATTGCCATCCGTACTCCACGCGAAACAATGCGAGCAGTTTGCCGCGCTTTATTCGCGCGACGACTGCTTTCGCTCGCGCATCGTGATGGCGCGTCACAATTTCGGGCGCGGCGAATACAAATATTTCGCCTATCCGCTGCCGCCGTTGCTCGAGCGCTTGCGCCACGCGCTGTATCGCCGCCTCGCGCCGGTCGCCAACCGCTGGAACCGGCAGATGGGTCTCGACGTGCAGTATCCCGCCGAACTCGACGCGTTTCTCGCGCGCTGCCACGCGGCGGGGCAGACGCGGCCCACGCCGCTCATGCTCCGCTACCACGCGGGCGACTACAACTGCCTGCATCAGGACCTCTACGGCGACCATGTGTTTCCGCTTCAGGTGGCGATCCTGCTTTCGGTGCCGGGCGAGGATTTCACGGGCGGCGAATTCGTCATGACCGAAACGGGCAACCGCGCAGGCAACCACGCAGGCAACCGCGGCCAGCATGCCGATGTCGTCGCGTTGCGGCAGGGCGATGCCGTGGTATTCGCCGTCAATCAGCGGCCGGATGGGGACGGACCCACGGAAAGATCCATGAGGGGGCGCGCGGGCGTGCGCAAGGTAGCGATGCGTCATGGCGTGAGCGTCGTGCGCAGCGGCACGCGGCACACGCTCGGGCTGATCTTTCACGATGCACGCGAGCCATCGACATCGTCGTCGACTTCGGTGAAGGCATCCACATGGGAGTCGGCATGAATGCGCACGCCATGATCGAGCGTTTCGATCTCGACGTCGTCAGTGCGCAACTGGGCGCCGAAGGCTACGCCGTGCTGCCCGGTTGCTTCAGTCCACACGAAGCACGCGCACTCGCGCGGTTGCTCGACGAACCGCTCGACGAACCGCGCGATGCGCCACTCGATGCGCCGCACGTACCGGTTTCGTCCGCGTGGGCGGACACCGGCAGCGGCCAGCCTTGCTACTTTGGCGAAGACCTGCCGCCGCTTTTGCACGCGTGGCGCGAAGCGCTCTATCGCTGGCTCGTGCCCGTGGCGAACCGCTGGCATGCGCTGGCGGGCCTCGAGCCGCGCTTTCCCGCCGAACTCGACGCGTTTCTCGATGCGAACCGCCGTGCCGGCCAGCATCGGCCGCAATCGCATCTGAGCCGCCTGCGCGAAGGCGATCGTCTCGCGCTGCATCGTCACGATGAAGGCGAGCACGTGTTTCCGTTTCAGGTGGTCGCGCTGCTATGCGCGCCGCAACGGGATTTCACGGGCGGCGAATTCGTGATGGTCGAGCAGCGTCCGCGCATGCAGTCGCGGCCGATGGTCGTGCCGCTCGCGCTCGGCGACGCCGCCATCGTTGCGACCGCGCAGCGCCCGGTCGAAGGCACGCACGGCTATTACCGGGTCAAGCTCAAGCACGCGATCAGCCGCGTGCGCGGCGGCGAGCGTACAGGCCTGGAATTGCTTTTTCATGACGCGCCATGAAAAAGCGGCTGTTCACTCTGCGGCGGCGCGCGTAGCGAAAGCGGCGTGCGGCGTTCAAGGAGTCTCTCGGGATACCACAAGGATTCCAAAACGAATCTCCGAATGCGGGGTGCCGCTCCAATCCTGAACCGTGCTCAGCCAATACGCCGCTGCGAGATGTCCTCGAGCGTGTTGGCCACGCGTTCGCGCTGTACGCCGCCGCAGCGCGTGGCAATGTCGCCCAGCGAAAGCGCGCCGACCAACTCGCGCCGGTGATTCACCACGGGCAGGCGGCGAACCTGCGCCTCGGCCATGCGCCGCTGCACGATGTCGACGTCCTCGTCGTCGTAGCACCACTCGACGCCCGACGTTGCCACGCGCGCGACGGGCGCCATCGGCGGGCAGCCTTCGCTCAAGGCGCGCAACGTGAGGTCGCGGTCTGTCACCATGCCGACGATGCGCCCCCCATTGCAAACCGGCAATGCGCCAATGTCATGCTGCGCCATGAGTTCCGCGGCATGCTGGATCGTCGTTTCGGGCGCGACGTGCACGACGTTGCGCGACATGATTTCGTGGACCCGGGTCGTTGGCTTCTCCTTCATCGGCTTCTCCTTGTTCACCGTCGAAAAATCGCTTGCATCGCTCGCTTTTATCGTTCGTTTATCCATTCACTCACTGCCGCACGACGCGTTCCATGCGCGGATGCCGTGAATGTGCGCCCCAGCGTCCGCCCGGTTTGTAGCGATTACGCGTAACGTCCGAAATGTAACGGAGCCGGCAATGCTTCATGACGCAGTCATGTTCCTCGCGATAGCCGTCATCGTGCGGCACAGTAATTGCTCACTGGTTCGTTTGTCCTGATGGAGCTAATTTGACTTGCCGTGACTTCATAGCGATAGGCGCGTCGTCGGGCGGGCTCGATGTCCTGCGCACGCTGGTATCCGGGCTTCCGGGCGACCTGTGCGCTGCCGTCGCGATCGTGCAGCATGTTGGTGCACACGGAAGCGTCCTGCCCTCGCTTCTCGACGATGCCGGCCCCTTGCATGCCGCGCACGCGAGAGACGGTGAAGCTTTTGTGCACGGCAGAATCTATGTGGCTCCGCCCGACCGGCATTTGCTGGTGGAAGGGGCGTGTTTGCGGCTCGACGGGGGCATCAAGCAGAATTTCGCGCGTCCGGCCATCGATCCGCTGTTCGTCAGCGCGGCCTCGGTGCTGGGCGAGCGCGTGATTGGCGTGATCCTGACGGGCTTCCTGATGGACGGTGTGGCGGGGCTCGCGGCCATCCATGCATGCGGCGGGGCCACCATCGTCCAGGATCCGGACGATGCGTTCGCCGGCGAGATGCCCACGCGCGCGACGCCCTATGCCGACTATGTCCTGCCGGTCGTACAACTGGCGGCAAGGCTCGTGGCGCTCACCCATGAGCCAGCAATACTTTCTCATCGGCCGGGTCCGGAGGGATAATAGCTTTCTGCAAGGCTGGCGCCCAGCAGGGCGCGTGCCCGAACCGCGGCGGCGGCAGAGACGATTATCTTTCAAAGGACGAGCCAGCCATGGCGAACAAACGTGGGCCCACTTTGCCCGGACAGTCGAAGCACCCGGTCGTCGGGATCGGTGCGTCGGCTGGCGGGTTGAGCGCGCTGCTCGAATTTTTCGAAGCCCTGCCCGCACATAGCTCGATGGCGTTTGTCGTCGTGGTTCATCTCGCGCCCGATCATGTCAGCAATCTGCCCGGGTTGTTGCAGAAGGCGACGGCAATGCCCGTGCTGGAAGTCACCAAGCCCACGCCCATCGAGCCCGATCACGTCTATGTGATCGCGCCGTCACTCGACCTGACGATGGTCGACGATTATTTGCGGGTCGAGCCGATCCGGCTCGAGCAAGGGTACCGGGCCGCCATCGACGCGTTCTTCCGCACGCTGGCCGAGGCGCACCGCGAAAGATCGGTCGGCATCGTGCTGTCCGGCGCGGGCTCGGACGGTGCCGCGGGCCTTTCGCGCGTGAAGGAGATGGGCGGCATCACGCTCGCGCAGGATCCGTCCGAAGCCGAATACGAAAGCATGCCGCGCAGTGCGATTTCCACCGGCATGGTCGACTTCGTGCTCACCGCCGCGGAGATGCCGCAGCGGCTGATGGACCTGTGGCTGACCGCAAAAGAAATTCGCCTGCCGAATCTGGAGCAAGGCGCGCCGGAGCGCGAACAGAATCTGGCCAACGAGGCCGCCGAGCGCGCGCTGCGCGAGATCATGGTCATTCTGCGCACGCGTACCGGCCACGATTTCCGGCACTATAAGCGCGCGACCATCATGCGCCGGATCGAGCGCCGGCTACAGGTCAATGGCATCACCGACCTCCAGTCGTACCGCGATTATCTCCATCTGCATCCGGACGAAACCCAGGCGCTGCTCCAGGACATGCTGATCAGCGTGACGAACTTCTTCCGCGACAAGGAAGCGTTCGAGATGCTGGAGCGCGACGTGCTGCCGGCGCTATTCGCAGGGCGCAGGGAAGACGACCGCGTTCGCGTGTGGTCAGTGGGCTGCGCCACGGGCGAAGAGGCCTATTCGCTCGCGATGCTGTTGCAGGAGCGCCTGCTCAAGTCCACCGAAGGCGCTTCGTTCCAGATGTTCGCCACCGATATCGACGAACGCGCGATTGCCTTTGCGCGCTCCGGTCTATACCCCAGCTCGATTCTCGGCGATCTCACGCCGGCCCGCGCGCGCCAGTTCTTTTCGAAAGACGCCGCGCATTACCGCATCAAGAAGGAACTGCGCGAGCACATGCTGTTCGCGCATCACAACGTGCTGAGCGACCCGCCGTTCTCGCGCCTCGATCTGATCTGCTGCCGCAATCTGCTGATCTATCTGGACCGCGACGCGCAGATCGAAGTGCTCAAGATGTTCCATTTCGCCCTGCGTCCGGGCGGCATTCTTTTTCTCGGCAGCTCCGAATCGGCGGATAGCGTGAGCTCGATGTTCAGCGTGGTGGACAAGCGCAGCCGCATTTACCGCGCGAATATGGCGGTGCGCGGCGATACGCCGGTGCCGGTCGCGCTCTCCGGCCCGCTCAATGCGCGGCCCGTCGTGGCGACGGTGCAGCCGCCGGGCCGCCGGCGCTTTTCGTTCGGCGATCTGCATCAGCGTCTCGTCGAACAGCACGCGCCGCCCAGCGTGCTCGTGAGCCGCGATTCGGAAATCGTGCATCTGTCCGATCGCGCGGGGCGCTTCCTGCAATATTCGGGCGGCGAGCCATCGCACAATATCGTGGCCGCGGTGCGCCCCGAGTTGCGCGTCGAACTGCGCACCGCGATCTACCAGGCCTCGCACACGAACCGCAGCGTGGAAGCGCGGCGCGTGCGCATCGAGCGCGATGGACGCTCGTATATCGTGAACATGACGGCGCGGCCCGTGCACGATCCCGAAGCCAGCGCCGATTTCGTGCTCGTGCTGTTCGATGAAGTGGAAGACAGCATGGGCGTCTCGGAGACGAAGCCCGGCGACGCCGAGAAAGACCCGATCATCGGCCAGCTCGAACGCGAGTTGCAACGTACCAAGGAGCAGTTGCAATCGACCATCGAGCAGTCGGAAACCTCCACCGAGGAATTAAAGGCCTCCAACGAGGAGCTTCAGGCGATCAACGAGGAATTGCGCTCGGCCACCGAGGAGCTCGAAACCAGCAAGGAAGAGCTGCAATCGATCAACGAAGAGCTGAGCACCGTGAATGCGGAGCTCAAGTCGAAGGTCGAGGAAACGGGCAAGATCAACGACGACTTGCAGAACCTGATTGCCGCGAACGATATCGGCACGATCTTCGTCGACCGCAATATCTGCATCAAGCGCTATACGCCGCGCGCCACGGATGTTTTCAGCATCATTGCGTCCGATATCGGGCGCTCGCTGCTCGATATCACGCACCGGCTCGAATACGACAAGCTCGCCGACGATGCCGCCGAAGCGTTCGATTCGCTGCGCCTCATCGAACGCGAACTGCGGAGCACCGACGGGCACTGGTATCTCGCGCGCTTCGTGCCGTACCGCACGACCGAGGACCGCATCGACGGCGCGGTGCTTTCGTTCATCGACATCACGGGCCGCCGCCATGCGGAAGACCAGTTGCGCGAAGGCGAGCGGCGCATGCGCATCGTGGCCGAGGGAACCCGCGACTACGCGATCATCACCTTCGACGACGACGGCATGATTACGAGCTGGAATGCAGGCGCGGAGCGCATTTTCGGCTATACCGAGGCGGAGGTGATCGGCCAGTCCGCCGATCTGCTTTCGACCGAGGAGGACCGCGCCAGCCACGCCGCGCAGCGCGAATTTGCCGAGGCGCGCCTGAATGGCCGCACCGAGGAAGAACGCTGGCACATCCGCAAGGACGGCAGCCGCTTCTTTGCGAGCGGCGTGCTTTCGCGTCTCGACGAGCCGGGTTTGAGCGGCTTTGCGAAGATCGCGCGCGACCTGAGCGAATTTCCCACGACCACCTCGAAGGCGGGCGGCGCGCGTATCGAAGCAGCAAGGGAAGCGGGCGAGCGCGACGCGCAGCGCCGCCGCGACGAGTTTCTCGCGGTGGTGTCGCACGAGCTCAAGCATCCGCTCAATCTGATTTCGGCCAGCGCCGAGCTGATTGCGCGCGCGCCGGAGACGCGGCGCAACCTGAACCTCTCGCGGGCCACCGACACGATCCGGCGCACGGTGATCGGCCAGGCGCAGATCATCGACGACCTGCTCGACATTTCGCGCGTGCGCACCGGCAAACTTTCGGTGGTGCGCACAGTCGTGGACATGCGCGAGATCGTGCAGCGCGTGTGCAGCGCCGTGCGCGAGGAAGCGCAGGAGCGCGGCATCGCGCTAAACCTCATGATTAGCGAGGCGCCCGTGATCGTTCACGCCGATCTCACGCGCGTGGAGCAGATCGTCTGGAACCTGATCAGCAATGCGCTGAAGTTCACGAAGCAGGGCGCCGTGAACGTCGCGCTGAAGGTGGACGAGCGTGCGCAGGCGGTGCTGCAGGTGGCCGATACGGGCAGCGGAATCGAGCCCGCGCTGTTGCCGCATATCTTCGAGATGTACCAGCAGAGCCGCGACTCGACGATGCGACGCGCGGGCCTTGGCATCGGCCTCGCGCTGGTGAAGGATCTGGTGACGCTGCACGGCGGCACGGTGCAGGCGCAATCGGAGGGCATCGGGCACGGCACGACTTTTACCGTGACGCTGCCCACGCATTGGGCGGCGGTGGAGACGCAAACGGATCATGCCGTGAGCGTCGATTCGCTGCACGGGCTGCATATCCTGATGGTCGACGACGATCCGAGCACGGTCGAAACGTTCAAGCTTTTGCTCGAAGGCGAGGGCGCGACCGTGCAAACGGCTACGAGCGGCGAGCAGGCGCTGAAAATGCTCAATGGGAACGCGCCCGATGTTGTGCTGTCCGACCTGGGCATGCCGGGTATGGATGGCATGGAATTCGTCGCGAAGCTGCGCCAGACGCCCGCAATGAAATCGGTGATCTGCATTGCGCTCAGTGGCTTCGGTCATGAGGCGGAAATCCGGCTGGCCGAAGATGCGGGCTTTAACGCCCACCTGAAAAAACCCGTGCTGCTCGACGACCTGCTTGCCGTGGTGACGCGTCTGCGAAAGGGCTGACGCCTTGCTACGAGCGCTCGCGCCGTATTGGAGAGTCTATTGCCGCAGACCTACTTCTACATCAACGGCCCGAGCGATCGCCGTTTTCCCGAGCAGGAACTGATTCGTCTCGACAAGGCCGGCTATACCGTCGTGCTCGGTCGCGTAGCGGTCGACAACGTGCAGCCGTTCGTCGGCACGGAGGAGCGTGTGGCATTGAACGGTCTCCTGCGACGCGTTGCGCCCGGCGACGAGATCGTCGTGCTCGATCTGCCGTGCCTCGGCAGCAGCGCCCGCGATGTGCTTTCGACCTTGCTGAAATGCCGCAAGGAACGGATTGCGGTGCGTTGCGTCGAGTTCGGCAACGTGGATCTCGCGGGCCGTCCCGAACCTCAGGCGGTCAAGATGCTCAGGGCGCTCGTGCGCCTCGAAACAACCACGCGAAGCGAGCGCAGCAGCACGAGCCTGAAGCTCGCGCGGCAGAGCGGCCGGCCCACGGGGCGGCCCGGTTCGCTTTCGGAGCAGGACCGGGATGAGGTCATCGGCCTGCTCGGCGAGGGCGTTTCGGTGAGCGAGATCGCGCGTCGTTTTGAAACTTCGCGTCAAACCATCATGCGCATACGCGCTCATCGCGCGCCGCCGCGGCAGCGACCGTCCAGTAGATAGCCAGAGTAGATAGCCAGGCATCCGATGTATTTTTCGTAGCCATGTCGCCGGCGCTTGTTTCTCGCCGCTCACGGCGCTTTCAGTGCCGGTCTTTCAGTGTCGGTAGATGTCCGATATTTCGTCGGCGGAGCGGTGCCGGGTCACGGCGGTGTAGCGCAGGCGGTTGGCCTTTGCCTTATGCCGATGCGCGCGCGGGGCGGGCCGCTTCGTTTCCGGCGGCATGATGGAGACCTCGCGCATGTTGCGCGTATTGCCTTTTATCGATGGCGGCGCCGGCGGCGCGTTCGTCGGAACCCATCCGCCCTTGATCATCGCCTGGGCGAGCAGCGCTTTCGTCTCCTGCGTATTGCCGCGTTGCGCGATGACGCCGCTGGTGGCTTCGATCACGCAATCCCATTGGGCGGCAGCCGCGCATTCGTGCGCCCGCGCGAGCAGGGTATCGGGGTCGTCGGCGGGCGGCGCGGGTGTGGGTGCGGGTGTGGGTGCGGGTGTGGGTGTGAGGGCGGATGTGAGGACAGGCGCCGGCGTGGGCTCGGACGCACTCGCGAGCGGACTCGCAAGCACGGTGCTGCCGGGCTCGGCGCGCTTGCTATCCGGATGACGTACGACGCCATACTTCAGGCCGATCGCAACCATCAGCAGAAAGAACGCGAGGCTCATGGCGAGGCTGATCCATGCCCCCCCGGTCAGACGGGCGGGATCGGGGTTTCTTTCGGAGGCGTCGCGCCGGGGTTCCAATACCTCGTCCGGCTCTCGCTCCGGAGGGGGCGGCATCGTCATGGAACGAGTCTCCTCTTGCGTTAAACCTCGGGCCGCGAGGGCTTGGTAGCCTGCTCGCGTGCGCCACGCCATTGAGCACGTCCAATGCCTGATACTTCATACGAGTCTGCACGCCCTACCACTTGATCTGGGCGTTCATGGTGCCGGTCTGCACGACCTCGAACTTCATTTCGCCGCGCCAGGTGCCTTCGATCCGGTAGTCGGCTTCGGGTACGGAGAAGAGGCACTGAGGACCTTGTGCAACGAAGTCCATCAGCACGCGCCCGTGCCGTTTCACCTTGACGGCAACATTCGAGAGCGGCGCGCCGTTCGATGCGGAGACGAACGAAACGCCCATGTTGAACGGGTGCCCTTGAGCAGGGGACTTTTCGTGCCCATCGATTCCGGGTTTGCCGCAGACGTAATAGAGCATCGTTTGCCCCGCCGCCGGATTCGCGGCGGGTGCACTGGATGCGAGCGGGGAGCCCGGCTGCGCGCCGGACGTTTCGGAAGGCCGTGCCGCCTGTGCCGAATCGGGCTGCACCGGGGTACAGGCAACAAGGAGGATTCCGGAAAGTACCAACAGATGTTGCTTCTTGAAGACCACCATGATGGACCTCCTTGGAGGGTGCAAAAAGCATGGAAATCGACGGAGCGAAACACCGCTCCTGCGGGAAGCGCCGGCGTGCAGCGAGCTTTTTCCCAGCGAAAAGGGACGAGCGGGATTCATGACGGCCAGCGCGTCCGGCGCCGTGTGCACGGCGGCTTCGCAATGAAGCAAAAAAAGAACCCGCCTATCAGGGCGATATGGCGGGCGCAAGACATTGGGCACAGGCTGCTGTGCCCAAAGGGCCGATTGCCATACGAGATATGGCAACCGCAAGCAAGGTAGCAAATGCGCGGACAGCCGTCGATGTCCGGAAGTCGTAGCTAGCGGACGTGCGCCATTGGCGTGACTTTCGGCCGACCCCTCGGGCTGACCCTTGGCCTGACTTGCGGCCTGATATCGGTCTGAAGCGCCATGATTCGCGCATGCGCTCATGACGCCTGCGTTCTGTCACGATGCCGCTCGCCTTCTATGGCAAGGGATTTTGTTCAAGTCTACTGAGGAGAACGGCTGCACGACGTCCCGTGGCGCAGCCGTTCTTCATCAAAGGACGCCATGCGAACCGTTTCCGCTTCTCCGTCGCCCCAATCGCGCGCGACTGCCGCCGCACGGCTCGAACGCCTGCCGTTTTCCGGCTATCACAAGCTGATCTTTCTTATCATCGCGCTTGCCTTCTTCTTCGATTCGGTCGATCTCGGCACAATGACCTTCGTGCTTGGCTCGATCAAGAAAGAGTTTGGCTTGTCGAGTGCGCAGGCCGGGCTCGTTGCAAGCTCGAGCTTTTTCGGCATGACGCTTGGCGCCGCAGTGGCGGGACTGCTCGCCGATCGCTTCGGCCGCCGCCCCGTGTTCCAGTGGAGCATGGTGCTGTGGGGCATCGCGTCGTATTTGTGCTCGACGGCGCACGACGTGAATACGCTGATCGTGTACCGGATCCTGCTCGGCTTCGGTATGGGGATGGAGTTTCCGATCGCCCAGGCGCTGCTTTCCGAGTTCGTGCCCTCGGCGCAGCGCGGCCGCATGGTCGCGCTGATGGACGGCTTCTGGCCGCTCGGCTTCATTACCGCCGGCATCGTCGCGTACTTCGTGCTGCCGTCGCTCGGCTGGCGCAGCGTGTTTGCGCTGCTCGCGATTCCTGCGGTGTTCGTGCTGGTCGTGCGCCGGATTGTGCCGGAATCGCCACGCTGGCTCGAGCATCGCGGGCGCTTTGACGACGCGGATCGCGTGGTCTCGGACGTGGAGTCGCGCGTGATGCGCTCCACGGGATTGTCGAGCCTGCCCGCGCCAGCGCAGTTCGCACAGCCTGCGCAACCCACGTCTTCGCATGGTCGTGGCGGCGCGCTGCGCGAAATCTGGAGCCCGGCCTACCGGCGCCGCACGACGATGGTCTGGCTCCTCTGGTTCTTCGCGCTGCTCGGCTTTTATGGGCTCACCTCGTGGCTCGGCGCGCTATTGCAGCAGGCCGGCTTCGCGGTCACGCAGTCGGTGTTCTATACGGTGTTGATCTCGCTGGGCGGGATACCGGGATTCCTGTGCGCGGCGTGGCTCGTCGAGCGCTGGGGCCGCAAGCCCACCTGCATTGCATCGCTCGTGGGCGGTGGCGCGATGGCGTTCGTCTACGGGCAAACGGCATTGCATGGGACGAGCATCGCATTGCTGATCGGCACGGGACTCGTGATGCAGTTCTTCCTGTTCGCGATGTGGGCCGCGCTTTATACCTATACGCCCGAGCTTTACGGCACCGGCGCGCGCGCGACAGGCTCGGGCTTTGCCTCGGCGATCGGGCGGATCGGCTCGCTGATCGGCCCCTATGTGGTGGGCGTCGTGCTGCCGCTGTTTGGTCAGGGCGGGGTATTCACGCTTGGCGCACTGTCGTTCGCGGTCGCGGCGCTTGCTGTTTGGGTGCTTGGCATCGAGACGAAGGACGCGTCGCTCGAAGCGCTCGAGTCGTCCGAAGCGGGATTGGGCGGCACGCCGGCTGCCGGCGACAAGGCATGGGAAAAGCAGGTGGATTAGCGCGGGGGAATGGAAGCGGCTAATGAGTGGGTGCGCTTTCAACCCGGGCGAGTCTCAAACACGCTACCGGCGCCCTGCTGCGGTACTCACGCGCTTCGCCCAACAGTAACGGCAGAGTTTGATGAGTGCCGCATAGACTATGGTCGCAACAATGATGTCGATAATCACCATTGCGAAGATATAGAAAAGCTCGTAATCGGCAACACCGAAGGTGTCGGAAATGAGAATCAAATAGTGTTGCTGTTGCAATGTCATGGGGAGCGGGTAGGTATGAACATATCTACCCGCCAGAAAAAATAATCCGCAAAACAGAACCACCTTCGAAATCCTACGGGCAAGTTTTTCCATTCGCAACTACCTCTATCCAGCCATATGCGTGCAAGCCTGAATTCCCAGCCGCGATTGTCGGTGTTTGCAATAACGCATGTCTAAGTCTACGAAAATCTGCGAGACTTTGTAGCGTGATGCAACCGAACGAATTTCCGCCTCCTCCGCTCGGATGCAGTCTAAAATTCCCCCGCTTTATACCATTTATCCAAGTCCAGTCATCAATCAGGCCATCATCTCGATAGAGGGCGAGCCATTCTGCGTGGTTGGTCGGTGCGCCCATGACGGCATTCCAGGTATCTTTAATCCATGCCTCTGTCTGAGAACCGAATCCACCACGAGGCCGGTCAACTATCCAGTATTTCCCACCTGGTAATGGTCCCTTATTCGCAATCATCGTACATCCGCCACGGTTTCGATAAACATCGTCGCCAGAAAATGCGGGGATAAATAACAATTCCAGTAGCTAATTTGATCTTGGATAAGTGCACGCGAATCGTCAGTTGCTCCGTGCAAAGCCCAGAACTCCAACGAAGGCGGTGGAGCAAAGAAGCGTTCGTTTAAAAAATGTAACTTCCCGAAAATAGCGGGAAAAGCCTATAAAACTAAAATAATTCTTAGCGTCTGAGTTCGTCGCCGGGCTTGCACGGGCAACGTACCCCAGGCTCATGGGAGACAGGAGGCAGACATGGGACACTCCACATCCGCCACGCACTCGGCCGACTCCATGCATGACGGCGACTCGCACGAATCGCATCCACAGGCCATCGGCGGCCTCGCACTGGCCGCGCTCGGTATCGTCTACGGCGACATCGGCACAAGCCCGCTCTACACGCTCTCCACCGTGTTCGATCCTGCCAATGGGCTCGCGCTCAATGCTTTCAATATTGTCAGTATCGTCTCGCTGATCTTCTGGTCGCTGATGATCGTCGTCTCGCTCAAGTACGTCGTGCTGATCCTGCGCGCGAACAACCACGGCGAGGGCGGGATCATGGCGCTGCTCGCGCTGGCCGCTTCGTCGGTCTCGCACAAACCCCGGCTGCGCCATGCACTGCTCATCGTGGGCGTGATGGGCGCGGCACTCTTCTTCGGCGACAGCGTGATCACGCCGGCCATCTCCGTGCTGAGCGCCGTGGAGGGACTCGAAGTGGCCGCGCCGGAACTCAAGACCTTTGTGATTCCGGTGACGCTCGCCGCGCTGATCGTGCTCTTCGTTGCGCAAAAGCACGGCACGGGTGGCATTGGCATCGTGTTCGGGCCGGTGATGGTGCTCTGGTTCGTGGTGATCGGCGCGGCGGGAATCGCCAATATCGCCGCTGCGCCCGTCGTGCTGGTGGCGCTCAATCCGTTGCGCGGGCTGATCTTCTGCCTGCATCACCACTGGCTTGCGTTCGTCGCGCTCGGCGCGGTCGTGCTCTCGCTCACGGGCGCGGAGGCGCTCTACGCCGATATGGGCCATTTCGGCAAGCGGCCAATCCGGCTCACCTGGTTTGGCGTCGTGTTTCCGGCGCTCGCGCTCAACTACCTCGGGCAGGGCGCGTTGTTGTTGGCCAATCCAGGCGCCATGCAGAATCCGTTCTACCGGCTCTTCCCGCAATGGGCGATCTTTCCGATGATCGTGCTCGCCACGCTCGCGACGGTCATCGCTTCGCAGGCCGTGATTTCCGGCACGTACTCGATGGCGATGCAGGCCATGCATCTATCGTTTCTGCCGCGCATGAACATCGTGCACACGTCCGAGTGCGAGATCGGGCAGATCTACGTGCCCGGCATCAACTGGATCCTGCTGGCCGCCGTGGTTGCCGCCGTGGTCGGATTCGGCTCGTCCACGGCGCTCGGTTCCGCATATGGCATTGCGGTCACGGGCACGATGCTCATTACCACGTGCCTCACGTTCTTCGTCGTGCGCTACGCATGGCATTACAACTGGACGCTCTGTCTGCTCGCGACCGCGTTCTTTCTCGTGATCGACACGCTGTTTTTCTCGGCCAATCTGCTGAAGATCGTGCAGGGCGGCTGGTTCCCGCTGGCGCTTGGCGCGGTCATGTTCACGATCATGGCGACGTGGGGCCGTGGCTGGCAAATGATGATGGCCGAAGCGCGCGTGCGCGCGGGCAAGAAGCCCCTCAAGCCTTACCTCGGCTCGCTGCTTGCCAGCTCGCCTACGCGTGTGGGCGGAACCGCAATATTCCTCACGCCCGATCCCAATTCCGTGCCGCATGCGCTCATCAACAACCTGCGCCATAACCACGTGCTGCACGAGCGCGTGGTCTTTCTCACGGTCGCGACGCGGAGCGTGCCACGGGTGCCCGAAAGCGAACGCGTGAAGGTAGCGCAACTGAATTCGGGCTGTTATCAGGTGACCGTGGATTACGGCTTCAAGGACGACGTGAATCTGCCGCAAGCGCTAGCGGCCACGAAGACGGCGGGGCTCGCGCTCGATTCGCAGGAGACCTCGTGGTTCCTGAGCCGCGCGCTCGTGGTGGCGACGTCGGGCCGCGGCATGGCGTTCTGGCGCGGACGGCTCTTTGCGGTGATGCTGCACAACGTCGGCAATATTGCGGCGTACTTTAAATTGCCAGCCAATCGGGTAATCGAATTAGGCGCGCGCGTGGAGATCTGATCGAATTCGAAGCATTCACCGTGGACGAAATAAGCCATCGGCGAATGCTTCGAATAACACAAGCCCTGCCGCGAGAAAAAGCGCTTGACGTGGAATACAGATTTTCAACATACGCGGTGAATCATGCTATGAGCGCGAGAGTATCGGTTTACCTAATGGAGCGGATCGATATTTCGCCTTGGACTTTATCGGCTGTTTAATGGATGATTGAATCCGTCGATTAGTGCAGATGTTTTAGATAGCGAAGTGATATATCCCGTTGTATTTTTCTTGATCGCGGCCGCCTCGGCCGATTTGGCCTTTGGCCGCTTTGCCAGACAGACCGCGCATTTTGCCGAGCCGGTTTTCGTCATCTTCCTGATTCTCTTCGCGCTGGCGCTGGATTTCCGCAGAAGGCGGCGCTAGATGCGTCTTGCCATCTGGATGGCTGTTTCCCCGTTTCAGGAAGGGGGCTTTGCCAACCAGTCGCGGGGAGACATTCCCACCTTGGCCGAGAATGCGCGTGATAGCGCCGAAGGATTGGCATATCCGAGTTCCGCAGCCAGCATCTTGATTGGGCGACCTTCGCGCAGCCGGCTTTGCGCGAGCGCGATGCGCCAGCCGGTCAGATAGTCAGCAGGCGTTTGGCCAACCACTTCGCGGAAAGTGTTGGCGAACGCCGTTCGGGACATGCAGGCGCGTTCGGCCATGCGCTCCAGCGTCCAGGGCTCGCCGGGGCAGTCGTGCATGGCCACCAGGGCACGCGCGAGGCGCGGGTCCGACAGCCCGGTGATGAGGCCCGGACGCACGCCCGCTTCCTGCGGATGGTCCAGCAGCCAGCGCAGCAGCTGGAGCACCACCACCTCAAATAGCCGATCGGCTAACAGCCGCTGACCGCAGCGCACACGGTCGGTTTCGGCGAACAACAGCTCCAGCGCAAGATCCAGCCCGGACACCCTCGCCAACGGCAGGGCGATCAAAGGCGGCAGTGCCCGGGCCAAGGGATTTTCCGGGCCGCCATCGAAGATCAGCCGCGCACAGGTGAAATCGGAACCCTCCACGGGAGGGTTGTGAAAGCGGTGCGTGAACGGGCGCGGGTAAAGCAACAGCGCAGGCTCATCGAAGCGAATTCGCCTCGGCACGCCATGCGCGGCGGGATGGCTCACCTCCAGCCTGCCCCGGCGCAGGACGTGC
Source organism: Paraburkholderia tagetis (assembly GCF_022213065.1). Taxonomy (GTDB): domain Bacteria; phylum Pseudomonadota; class Gammaproteobacteria; order Burkholderiales; family Burkholderiaceae; genus Paraburkholderia; species Paraburkholderia tagetis. The sequence goes on along the minus strand of NZ_JAKLJA010000013.1, from coordinate 112,844 downwards.
AAGTAGCCGTATCCCTCGCGGGCGTCGAAGTGGCTGAGCCCGCACAGCGCGCCAGAGTGATGCAACTGAGCCTGGACCCGGAAGCGTTCGAGGAGGCCCGACAGGCGGTCGATGGGTGCAGCCGTTTGCATATGAACGAATAGGTATGTTTGGTGGACTTAATGAGTCCAATCATACGCCCTGCACACGCATACTGCTCGCAGACGGTTGTATTCCTTCACTTCAACCGACAACCCGGCAACCCTCGAGGAGATCGACATGCCCCGCGTCAACATCGAAACTCAATTCGCCCCTTCCGCCAGCCAGCCCTTGCTTGCGCAAATCCAGCAAGCCTTCAGCGCAACGCCCAACATGTTCAAGGCGGTGGCGAACTCGCCGGCCGCCTTGCAGAGCATGTGGGCGGCCTTCGGCGCCCTGGGCAACGGCACCCTTGGCGCGAGACTCGGCGAACAGATCGCAGTGGCGATCGCCAACCGCAACCGCTGCGAATATTGCCTCGCGGCCCACACCGCGCTCGGCCGCAACGCAGGCGCCACTTCTGCCGAGATGGCGGCCGCTCAGGTGGGCGAATCCGCCGACGCCAGGACCGCCGCAGCCTTGGCCTTCGCGTTGAAAGTGGTCGATCAGCGGGCACAGATCAGTGATGCCGATGTTATTAATCTTCGGCAAGCAGGCTTCGGTGACGAGCAGATCGTCGAGATCATGGCTCATGTTGCCTTGAATCTCTTCACCAACTATATCAACGTCGCTCTGGACGTTCCGGTGGATTTTCCCAAGGTCGCTTTGAAGTGAAGCGGGGCGGGCCGGCTGTTGTGTATGCCCGGCGCGCATTAAAGGCCCCGCCGAAGCGGGGCAATGCGGCAAAGCACAGGGATGGTCAATCAATTGAAGTTTGGCTAGTCATCGACAATTGAAGAAAGATCATGCAGGAATTCATTCTGTTGCTTTCTCAAACCGTAGCGGCAACGTGCGGCCATAACATCATAAACCTCAATATGATTACGGTCTGCCCGCTCCTTCTTCGACGGATATGCGAGATTTATAGCAAGATCACAACTTTCCGAGGAATTTTTTTGGATTTTCATATATTTCAATATCCCCAATTTCGTCTCGCGATTTACGTGTGAACTATTTTTAATAGAATCGGCAACCTTGGTGCTATCGGGAATCAGCATTTTTGTATGCCGCTCGTAGCACTCGAAGTCGCCAAAACCCCCGCCGCCAAGATGCCGTAAGCAGTTTGAATCATCTATAGCCTGTGCAAATGTCGGCTGTGCGAGCAACGCTGATGAAACGATAGCTAACAGCGTCAATAGCCTATTCAATTGCAATCCCCTTTCCGTGTTGGGCGGTGTTCACTTTTTCTACCAACGCAGCAATCCCGCCGCGCGCGCCAGCATTAAAGGCGATACTGGCCAGAGCGTACGAATTGATCCGAACCGCCGAAGCGGGGCCGTCAATTCCCTTGCGTATGGTGTCGGGAATCAATTGTCGTTATGCAGCTTTAGCAGGTTATGCAATCGGGTATTTTGTGTTTTGCGCGTTTTGTAGATGCACCCCGCATATATTCCGTCCCACATGTTATAGCTATCTGTTGATGGAGACGGCTCCCAATTCGTACCCGCTTCCTTGTCAAGCAAGCAAAATTTCTCTGCTGCCGTCTGTGTCGTCATATACTCATCAAGCAATTGGCGAAACTTGCTACCGACGGGCATTGAGTTTCGAAGTTTCTCATAGACACGCTCCGAATCTTGCTCGACTTCTTTGGTCAATCCGTCATAGCAATCCACATCATAACTTGTGCCCCCTAGATGCTTTAAGCATTCTGGATTTGCTTTTGAAATCGCAGGAATATTAAAAATAGAAAGAAAAATAGCTAATGAAATGGCGCTAATGAGTCGCATCGTAAACCCCGCTTGCAAACATTTTCGCCTCAGTATAGCGACGGTATTTTAGGCCTCCGCCGGTTTGGAAATTTTTTATAAAGTCAAACATCTTATAGTATTCCCCGGTATTGACTTTCTTCACCAGATCGTCAATGTGACTATACGCGCCATTATTATATGCAAGGCTAACAAGCGCATCAAATTCGTATTGATGTAACGGGACCATAATTCTCCTGTTAATTCCATCAACCGCATCTTTGATATCATGGTTAGCCAATTCAATTGCACGCTGTCTAGTGATGGTTTGACCGACTTTTATGTGATCCCCGGGCTGAATCAAATGCCCCTTGCCGACCGTTGGATGCCCTTTGCTGTCCAGATATGCGGTAAGTATGAGTCCGTCTATTACCATATACCCCTGGAAGTTTATCCCGTTTAATGTGCCAGATTCCCAAACGCCAAGAAAGGAGATTAATTTGTCGGACGGCTTCCACGGCTTACAATATCGCGTGGTATAAACGTTGACGTTCGAGTTTGGGTTCGTATTAGTTATGCATTCGTAAAGAGCGTCAGGCATATGTTCTCCGTAATTTGAATTGCGATGAAGGTGAAAATTTATGCAGATTCGCAGTGTCCAAGGTAAAGACGGATGTACTGCGCTCCGTCCGTTGCGTGCCGCGCCGTGCGGCCCGCGCCGTCCGTTATCCCGTGAATCAGTTTGCTGTCCGCCAGGCACACGGTGTAATACGTCTCCGCGAGCACCCGGCCTTCGCTGTCCCTGAGCGTAAATTGTTCGTCATAGGCAGCGTGCGGCACGGATGCCGAACTGATTGGCGCTCGGACTGCTGATACATCGCCGCTGTAATCTTCATAAGTGCAGCTACGCGCGTACACCGCAACAACGCGCGGGTGTCGCTCGCATTTGCAGAGCACGATATCGCCGCTTACGGCTTCAAACGCTTTCAACCGATCGTCCCAGCCTCGCAGGCTTTCTTTGATTCCCGCACCGGCGAGGATGGGTCCGAAGGTCTTGCAAAGGCCGCACCATGCCTCTTGGCCGAGATGCGTTTGTCTGCGTAGTCGCCCATGCTGATCCTCAATGGTCGAATGATCCGCACCGCCGATAACGCGGCTATCGCTGCCGTTATCGAGCGGATCACCTTCAACAATCGCGTAGTAGACAGTCAATTACTTCTCCCTGTGCCCGAGATAAAGCGCTAGTTGCTGCGTACCATCTGTTTCGTATCGTGCAGTCCTGCCCGATGAATCAGTAACACCGTGGAGAAAATCGCCAGACGGCATGCGCACCGTGTACCACGTATTTGCAAGCGCGTTACCTGTGGCGTCAGTTACCGTGAACCTTTGGTCATAGGCGTGGCTTCGCCCGGGCGCTTCAGCAGCCGGTATGGCCTTGTCTTCGCCCCGGTCATGGATCTTCCATGTGCGCCCATACACTGCAATGATGCGGGGCGGCTCCGCGCACTTGCACAGGACAATATCGTCGCCCACTGCCTGACGCCGCCCGCCGTTGGCAAGATCATTCAGGCGTCTGCGTTCGTTTAACCCCGCGCCGTAAGCAATAAGGCCAACGCTATCGCATCTGGAGCAATATGCCTTGTCTCCGATAAAGGCCAGGCGCCGGCGCTTGCCGTCTTCGCCCTGGATCGTTCCGCATTGCTTGCTTGCATACACGTGACTTCCTGGGCCACTTGTCAATGGATCATCTTCGACTGCTGCGTAATAGATGCCAACCATACCGACCTCCCTTGAACACGAAATAGATTCACGCTCGCTCGATCAAAATCGACAAAATGTCGGTGACTACGACCGGCTAGCTAAACGGGCTTGTCTAGCCTGTTTAGGCGATATTCGTGCGGTATCGCGGAGTGCGATATCGGATTCGTCTTAAAAAAGGGAGCAAGCGCGTGCATGCGATTCATTACGCATGACGCAGGAACATTGGTTTGATACTCGACAGTTTGTCTAATGGCGAATTATTCAAACGGCTGCTGCCGCAAGACGCTTCGCCATGCATTTATCGCTACGATGCCGAACGGCCTTGGAGGCGTGTTCAAGCGCGAACGCCCAGGCCATAAGCGCGTAACGAAAAAGGGCCGCTCGTAATGAGCGGCCTTCCTGTTCGCGACCTCTACGGGCCTACGTTGTGCAGCGAATCAAGCCTCGCGATAAGTGCCCTTGGCCTTGGCCGCGTGCGTGGCCAGCACGTCCATCAGCGCCGGGCTGAGGCAATCGTAGGGCTCGATCCCCTTGTCGCGCAGGGTCTGCCGCACTTGCGCCATCTGCGAGGGCGGCGTGCCGCTCTCGATGATCGACGAAACGAAAGCCGCGAAACCAGGACCGTCCCAACCGGCGTCGCGGGACAGTTCGGTGTGGATGAAATCGAGTCCGTGAAACGGGTGGTCCTTGTTCTCGATGCGGCCGAACAGATGCGTGCCGCAAGCGGTGCAGGCATGGCGCTGGATGGGCGCCTTTTCGTCGACGACCTTCAGTTTTTCGCCGTGCGCGACGACAGTCACTTTCTCGCGCGGAACGACACCCACTACCGAGAACAGTGCGCCCGCCGGCTTCCAGCATTTCGTGCAGCCGCACGCGTGATTGAACAACACCTGTGAAGCGACCTGCACTTCAACTGGGTCATGACTGCACTGACAACGCAGCGTGCCGCCCGCGAAATTCTCGATGCCCTTTTTGATGCCTTGATCGACGCTCGGATGAAGTGCAATGGTCATGGTGTGTCTCCGTGATGGCGTGTTAGCAGTGAACAACCGTTGGAATCGACGTGCCGTTTTTCGGCTGACGAAAGCGGCAGCGCCAGATACTGGGGATGAGTATAGGTTAATACTGCTAGGGAGTATACGGTGAAATGTGTGCCGCAGCACTTCAGGCGGCGCATCGAGCAGCGCATCAAACAGTGTAGAACGTTTAGAAAAACTTAAGCATCGTGCATCGATAAACCCCTGTTCTTCGGCTTTTTGAGTTCATATGCTTGGGCCATCGTCGTTGTCGCCACCCCCACAGGCGACTTTTCCCAAACAGGACTTTCCATGATTGCCATGAACAAGATGCTGGTGTGCCTCGCGCTGTCCGTTGCGGCGTTCTCCGCTCACGCCAAAGCGTTAAACGAGTTGCGATTTGGTGTGGACCCGACCTATGCGCCGTTCGAGTCGAAAGCACCGGACGGCAAGCTCGTGGGATTCGAAATCGACCTCGGCAATGAAATCTGCCGACGTCTCCAGACGAAATGCGTATGGGTGGAAACCGCGTTCGACGGCATCATTCCGGCGCTACAGGGCCGCAAGTTCGACGCGATCATGTCGGCGATGTCGGTCACGCCCAAGCGCGAAGCGCAAGTTGCGTTCTCGACCATGCTATTCCGGACGCCGAGTGGCCTGATCGGGCCGCGAGGCTCCCGGCTGGAGCCGACGATCGCGACGCTGAAGGGAAAGAATATCGGTGTTGCACAAGGGTCCACTCAGGAGGCTTATGCGAAGGCTTATTGGGCGCCGGCCGGGGTTAATGTGGTCTCGTATGCGAATCAGGAACTGGTTTATACCGACCTGCGTGCGGGGCGGCTCGATGCGACTCTGACCGATATGATTTCCGGTAGCGATGGGTTTTTGAAAACACCGCAAGGGCATGATTACGGGTTTCTTGGCGCGCCGGTTAATGATGCGAAGACGTTGGGCGCGGGCGCCGCGATTGGATTCCGGAAGAGCGATACGGCGCTGCGCGCGATGATCGACCAGGCGATTGGCGACATGATCAAGGACGGGACTTATCAAAAGATCGAGCGGCGTTATTTCGAGTTCGATGTTTTGGGTGGTTGAGGGACGAACGTCGATATCAACTCCGTTAGTCGCTCGAAGCTGACGATGTAGCCGGCAACGGCACTCGCTGCAACCGGCTTCTATCCGTTGTCGCGGCCTGTCACGACGAGTGTCAATGGTTCAATTCCTCGAGACGCACGCCATTGGTTTTCGGTCCGAACATGCCGATCGAAACGGCTACTGCGAGCATGCATGCCGTGATGCCCGCAAACACCCCGGACACCCCGAAGTCTCTGAGCAGAAAAGCGATCAAAAAGCCCGACATCATGGCGCCAATTCGACTGGCCGAATACACAATGCCATTGGCCCGGCATCGCACGGCCGTGGGAAACAGTTCTGCCTGGTAAGCATGAAAGCACACGGAGATGGTCTGGCCGGCAAAGCTGATTAATACGCCAAGGACGATAAGCGGGACCACTGCTTTAACGTGCCCGAACAGTAGTCCGCATGCGATCACAATCAGGGCGCCCGCGACGATCAGGTACTTGCGTTGAATCCGGTCGGCAAAGGCCATTGCCAGCATCGGTCCAATGGGCATGGCGAACGCGATGATGAATGAGTAGAGCAGGCTCTTCGTGACCGTTATACCCTGACCGATGAGAAGCGTCGGCACCCAGTTCGCGAAGCCGTAGTAGCCAATCGCCTGGCAGAAGTTGAAGACGATCAGCATCATCAGGCGCGAGCGATACGGCGGCTGCCACAACTCCGCAAGCGAGGCGCGCCGATGCACAGGCTGTTCGATTACGGGCAGGGGCGAGGGCAGCGGTCGGCCGGACTGGCGCTCCACAATGGTCTCGATCGAACGCACGATGCTCTCGCTCGTCTCGATCTTGTCATTCATGGCCAGCCACCGCGGGCTCTCGGGCACCGCGCGCCGGATGAACCAGACGAGCACTGCGCCCGCCGATCCCGCCAGCACGACGATCCGCCATCCGTCGATACCCAGCACGGTTGTCGGGACCAGCCAGTACGAGAGGATCGCAGCGACGGGAGCCGCGGCAAACATGACGCACTGGTTGAAAGCCATCGCGCGTCCACGCATTTGCTGAGGGACGAGTTCGGTCACGTAGCTGTCGATGGTGATGATTTCGACTCCGACACCGATCCCGGTAATGAAGCGCCACAGGATCACGCCTTCGGCCGTCGTCTGAAACGCCATGATTGCCGAGCAGACGGAGTACCACAGCAGCGAGATCGTGAATACGGTACGGCGACCGTAGCGATCGGGCATCCAGCCCAATGCGAAAGTTCCGACGAAGAGACCGGCAAACGTGGCAGCGATAAACCCGGCGATCCCTGTGAAGCCAAAAAATGCATGAGTGGTCGTCTGGAGGAGCCCGCTCTTCACCATGCCTGGCGCAATGTATCCGGTGAAGATGAGGTCGTAGACCTCGAAAAAGCCGCCAAGCGAGATCAGTAAAACCAGCATCCAGAGATGCCGGGTGATCGGCAGCCGATCCATGCGCGCGGCAATCGCAGCACGGGGCGTTGCCTCGACGTCAATGACGGGCGGGACGAGCGGATGCGAATCCGCCGTGGCAGAGGGTTGCATAGGTGTCTCCTGAATACAGCGAATAGCGACGGCGTTTTTGTTTTCGGTATCCGTCTGTTGTCCTAAGGCGGATTCGCCAGGTGGCGGGGTTTTACCGCGGGCCGTAAAGCGTCATGGGAGTGCTCGCTTGCCAAGCCGTGAAAGAATCTCTTGCGTGTGTTCGCCGATACGGGCGAGCGCCTGGCGCACGCCTGGGCGGCGGCCCCCCATGGTCAGCGGAAGGAGCACGACGTCAGTTGTCGTGCCGTCCTCGGTCACCATTGGCGCGAGACCGCCGCTCGCCTTGAGATGAGGATCATCGAGCAGTTGCTCGGGCCGCGCGATAGGTGCATACGGGATGCCGGCCGCTTCCAGCTTCGGGGCGAGTTCGTCAGCGCGATGATCCTTAAGGACTGCTCCAAGAACTTCGAGCAACTCGGGCCGCACGGCCACGCGCAACGCGTTGTTGGCAAAGCGCGGCTCGGCTGCGATATCCGGGCGACCGAGCACGTCGCAAAGGGTGATGAACTGTTTGTCGCTCACCGCGCCGATGAACAACTGTTCATTCCCGGCGAGCGTGAATACGTCATAGACGCTCCACGCCGAGACGCGCGCGGGCATGGGCGGCGGTGCTTCCTTCGTCATCGCGTATTGCTGCATGTGCTGCGCGCTGAGGAACACGCAATTCTCGAAGAGGGCGCTCTGCACTTCCTGGCCGAGCCCGGTGAAGTCGCGTTCGCGCAATGCAGCGAGCACGCCGATCGCGCCGAACATGCCGCCCATGATGTCGTTGACCGAGGTTCCCGCGCGCAGCGGACGCCCCACCGGTCCCGTCATATACGAGAGGCCGCCCATCATCTGCACGACTTCATCGAGTGCCAGGCGCTTCTCATAGGGGCCGGGCAAGAACCCCTTGTGCGACACATAGATGAGGCGCGGATAGCGCTTCGCCAGCGTTTCGTAGTCGAGGCCGAGCTTCTGCATCAGGCCGGGACGGAAGTTTTCCAGCATCACGTCGCAGGTGCCGATCAGCTCGATCGCTGTGTCGATCCCTTCCTGGGTAGTGATGTCCAGCACCACGCTCTTCTTGTTGCGATTGAATGAGCGGAAAAAGCCGATGCCGAGGCCTGGAAGCGTGCGTGTCTTGTCGCCGCCGGGCGGCTCGACCTTGATGACCTCGGCGCCAAGATCGGCGAGGATCATGCCGCACGTGGGGCCCATGACCATGTGCGTGAACTCGACGACGCGCACGCCGTCAAGAGGAAGTCTTGTGTTGCTAGCCATCGTTAATCCCCTCAGGCGCTCAGCGCGCCGCTCGCCGCTTCGCGCGCGAAAGTTTTCGGCAGTCCTGCGCGCCAGAGTGCACCGTGCAGTGTTTCGCCCTCGAGCCAGTGCGCGACCTTGGCGCGCAGCCTCAGCAAGGCGTGAATGTCGATGCCGGTTTCGATGCCCATATCGGCGAGCATGAACGCGAGGTCCTCGCTCGATGCGTTGCCGCTCGCACCGGGCGCGTGCGGGCATCCGCCAATGCCGGCGAGGGTCGCGTCAAAGCGCGCGACGCCGGTTTCGAGGGCGGCGTAGACGTTGGCGAGCGCGAGTCCGCGTGTGTCGTGGAAGTGGCCGCACCAGAAGCGCTCACCAGCAATCCGGCGTGCCTTTTCGAACAGTTCGCGTACCGCGCGCGGGCACGCATAGCCGACGGTATCGGCGATGCTGACGCGGTCGGCGCCCGCATCGAGCAACGCCTGCATGCAGCGCAGGACTTCGCTTTCTTCGACGCGTCCCTGGATGGTGCAGCCGAACGCCGTGCCGATGCCGCCCTCAATGAGCGTTTTTGCCCCGGCGGCGTCACGTGCGGCACGGATCCGCGCCACTTCCGCCACGACCTCGTCCGGTGTCTTGCGAAGGTTGGCAAGGCTATGTTCGCGGCTGGCGGAAAGCGGCACGAGCAGCAGATCGGCACCCGATTCCAGCGCGCGTTCGGCGCCCTTCAGATTGGGCACGAGCACGGAAACGAGGAGACCGGGCAGCGTTTTGGCGAAGGCGACCAGCTCGGCCGTGTCTGCGAGTTGGGGCAACAGCCGCGCCGGTACGAATGACCCGACTTCAATCTCGCGTTGGCCCGCGGACCAGGCGTCGCGTATCCATTCGATCTTGCGTTCGGTGGACAGGGTGCGCTGAATGCTTTGCAGACCGTCGCGCAAGCCGACCTCGCGTATCACGACGTCGGTGGGGAAAAAGGACATGGTGTCTCCGTGAATTCGCCACTCGTTGAGCCGTTGGCGTTGTGATAACTTTAGGGCTTCCAGAAAAACATTAAAGCGGTATTTCGGAAGTACCAGGCTTCCGAACCGGAACGGCTGAGCGGAGACACAGTGCGTGATATCGATCTGAAAACGTTGCGCCTTTTTGCGGCGGTGTGCGATCACCGCAATATCGCGCGGGCGGCTGAGGAGGCTCATATCGAGCCGTCGGCGATCAGCAAGCGCATTGCCCAACTCGAAGCGGATCTGGGCGTGCCGCTCCTGTCGCGTTCGCGGCGCGGCGTGGAGCCCACAGGCGCGGGCCTTGTGCTGCTCGAGCACGTTCGCAGCGTATTGTTCACAGTCGAGCGCATTGAGAGCGACGTCGCAGCGTTTGGCGGCGGACTGAAGGGCCGCGTGAGCATTTTCGCGTCCGCATCGGCGATCGCGGAGGCACTGCTGGACGATATCGCGTCGTTCATGCGCGAGCCAGGGAACGCGAACATTCGGGTGGATATAGAAGAACGTCTGTCCTCGGATCTTGCGCGCCAATTGCGTGAGGGCGAGGCGAGTGTCGGCGTATGCTGGGACAACGTGAACCTGCAAGGCCTGCAGCACGTTCCGTATCGGCGAGACCGGCTGGCGCTCGCGGTGCATCCGGATCATCCCCTGGCGAACGAACCTGTGCTTCGCTTCGATCAAACGCTCGAATACGAGCACGTCGGGCTGTTGCCTACGACCGCCGTGCATATCATGCTCCAGCGGGCGGCGGCGAGTGCCGGCAAGACGCTGTCGTATCGCGTGATCGTGTCGAGCTTCGATGCCGCGTTTCGGGTCGTCGCGGCGGGACTGGGAATTAGCGTGGTCCCGGTCGAAGTGGCCGAAACCTACCAACCCGCGCTCGGCGTAAAGGTCATCAAGCTCACCGACGAGTGGGCGGAACGCCGGTTCGTCGTGTGTTTCAGAAACCGCGAGTCATTGCAGCCGGCTGCGCAAAGGCTTGTCGATTATCTGGCAGGTCGCGCGTAACGACCGATGGAGAGCGATGGATCGTCTGGAAAGATTCGAATAACTAATTACTCAGACGCTATATCCCGAATCGCGCATCAACTGGCGCGCCACCTCGCTGCCTTGGCCTTGCGCGTCGAATTGCGCGCGAAGACTCGCATCTGCGCGGCGAGTCACGCCGCGGTGCATGGCTACAATTAAGGCCAAAAGGGCGACGATAAACATCGGTATGCCATTCATCACTTGCTCCTTTCTCGATTGATCCTGACTGATCCTGATTGATCCCGATTCGATCCCGCGATTCGATCACGATAAGGCGCATAGTCCGCGCCCGAATGCGTTCGAAACTCATGAGTTTCGAACGTTGCTCGAGCGGCGACCTCCAGGTTCGGGGCACACCCGACGAAATGGCGGCGCTTGCCAAACAGCAAGCGATCCAATGGGTTGAGCACAACCGGCGTGGCATTCGCCCCTGGCCGGATGTCGTCATCTGATCAATGCCTTTTTTCCAAGCTCATCCAGCAACTCCGCGATTTCCTCGGGGCGCGCGGGCTTGACGATATGGCGGTCAAATCCCGCCTGCCGCGTTCGCTCGATATCGTCCGGCAGCCCGTACCCCGTCAGCGCGATGAGCACCGGTAGCGTGTTCGCATCGTCCTCACCCTTACGCCCGGAAAGTCGTGTCGCGACTTCGTAGCCGCTGATATCCGGCAAGTCGAGGTCGAGAATGACGACGTGGGGCCGAAGCTCGTCCACCATTTCGAGTGCGTCTTTCCCGCGGTTTGCCGTGTGGACGTCATGTCCATCCAGTACTGCTGCCAGCGAACTCGCGGCGTCGTAGTTGTCGTCCACGATCAGCACGCGAAGACGCGCGCAGGGCCCGTCGTCGGCGGGCCGGGACGGCGCCGTGGTGCCGGTGGCGGGTTTGTCGCAGACGGGCAGCGTGACCACAAACTGGCTGCCTTTGCCGCGCCCCTCGCTGGTTGCGTCGAGCGTTCCACCATGCATCGCCACCAGCGACCTGGCCACCGAAAGGCCGATTCCCAGCCCGGATTTTCCTGCCGTGGTGTCTTCCGTGGCCTGCTCGAACATTTCGAACATCGCAGGGATCGTGTGCGGTTCCATCCCGATGCCGTTGTCCTCCACGCACACGCGTACCTCCCCGTCGGTCTCTTCGAGGCTTAGCCGGATGTGTCCGCCGTCGGCGGTGTACTTGGTGGCGTTGTCCAGCAGGTTTGCCAATACCTGTGTGAGGCGCGTGGGGTCGCCGCGGATGAATATCGGCAGGCTGTGCGCAATTCCGTCGATTTCCAGCCGGTGGCCATGACGGGCCGCTGCCGGTGCGTTGATTTCGATCGCGCGCTCAATGGCGGCCCTGATGTCGAACACTTCCTTGCGCAGGCGGATTTTCCCCGCCGAAATACGCGAAAGATCGAGCAGGTCATCGATCAGCGCGGCCAGGTGCTTCGCCTGGCGCTCGACGACACCCTGCAGCCAGCGCAACTGCAACGCCGAGATGTTGCGCCGCCGGAGAAAGCTCGCCGCGTTCAGGATAGGGGCGAGCGGGTTGCGCAACTCGTGCGCCAGGGTTGCGAGAAATACGTCCTTGCGCCGGTCTGCCTCCTTCAGCTTTTCTTCGACCTGCACGCGGTCGGTAATGTCGGCCAGGGTTCCCACCACCACCTGCCTGGTCCCGGTCGAGTCGGGCAGAAAGCGCGCGGAGATTTCCACATGGCGGTGTTCCCGCGTCCGCAGTTTGCGCATTTCGAAACTGGCATGCATCTCCCGGCGCCCGGCCGACGCCGCATCGAGCGCTTCGTACAACCCCGCCAGATCGTCCGGGTTCACGAGGAGGTCCGAGAACTGTCGTGCGCCGAGCGGCCCGGCCTGGGCGAGTTGACCGGTGATCTCGAACATCCGGTCGTTTTCCCAGACGGCACCGTCGGTTTGGGGGTCCCATTCGAAGATGCCAATACCGGCTGCCTCGGTGGCGATGCGTAGTCGCTCCTCACTGCGGCGCTGCGCGGCGAGGGCCCTGTCACGCTCGCCGAGCGCATCGCGCACGCGCCGATCCGCCTGGGACTGGAATTGCTCGATGACTGTCCGGGTTGCATCGCCGAAAAACGCTTCGATCGCTTCGTGAATGCCGGCCTGCCCCTCGGGCGGCGGTGCGCTCACAAAGTATTCCCTCACCGAAGCCTGAACGCACCGATGCAATAGTTCTAGCTCGACATATAACTCATCGAGCGCAAACCCCTGTCGCCAGCGTTCTTGCGCATGCTGGCGGGCGTCATGTTCGAGCCGTGTCTCCGCAGCGTGCGAAGGTCCGTCCGAGCGCAGCATGACGCACAGTTCTTCGAAGATCTGCGGCAGTTGATCGATCAGGCCGACAACGGCCTCACGGGTGATCGGCTTGACGCGAATCTGTTTGCGAACCGCGCGCAGCCAGTGTCGTGTCAACTGGCCGCGGCGAGCGTTGAGGTACGCCGCCACCCTGATGCCCAAGTCCTGATCGTCGCTCATCGTCAGACCTCCGACGCCCAATACCGCGCCATCCAGTACGAGCATTTGGCGCGCCGGCCGTAAGGGGGCAACTTAGTGAGTGCTATAAGCGACAGACGATGGCGGATTATCGTTCTTCCCGGCGTCGGCCAACTGCGCCGCGATGGCGCGTGAGAGCAGCTTCCTTGCGGTGCGGCTCGATGCATCGACACGCAGAGCGTACGCAGCGTTATCCCTCGCGCAAGTCCACTGTCCTTCGCGTGCGCATAGCCGGGCGTAGGCAAGCAGGTATCCACGCTCGTGTTCTCGCGAAACCAGTTCTGCGCGTATTCGCTGCGCCTTACGATTGCCGGGCTGTGCGGCAAGCGCCGCTGCGATGTGTTTGTGCGCTTGCGAAAGGTTGTGCTTGTCGAGATTCCAGCGCGCATGGCGCAGACTGTCGGCTGCGCGGTTACGCGCGCTTATGCCGGGTGTGGGCGTGTCGCCAGGTGCGCCTTGCAAAGCGGCGTCATGCTCGGCGCCAGGCGCGTGTGCGGCATGGAATTGCTCCGCCAACGGACGGTCATGCAGTATCGCTGCAAGCAGCGGTTGTTCGATGTCGTCCGGCTTGCCGGCAGGGACGGCGAACACGTGCAGCTCCATGGGTACTTGTACGGCCACGACTTTAGGTGCGCTTTCCTCTTCATGGCGCAGCGAAAGCCCCAAAGCGGCAAGCACGAGTGCAAAGGCGGCGGCGCAGGCGAAGGCGTAATACGGCGTGCCCGAGAGATGCGCGGCGGCTTCGTGCAAGCCCGCGGCCAGCGAATTCGCGCCACACGCGGGACAGAATTTCACAGGCCCGTTGAGTTGGGCTCCGCAACGAGGGCACACGGTTGAATCAAGGGCATCTCGGCGCGCTACGTTGGACAAGGGAACGCTCCGAAGGTAGATAGCTGCAACAGCCCGCTCGATGCGCGCATATCGTAGCCAATGATCAGGATCACTAACAGCAGCTATCAAACATATGAAGAACAGTCACGCGTTATAGCCGCCTTTAAAGGGCAGTATAGGAGTCACGCCGCCGACGCACGCTGTCCGTAACGATCAGGTTTCGAACAATTCCTCGGCCGCCCTCTGGTCTGATGAAAGGGGCGCCGACGGCGATCTCGCGGGCTCTACCTGATGGCTATTCGAAGTCGCGAGTTTCGAGCTCCACGGATTGCGCGGAGTTTTTCTCGAGTACCTCACGCGCCGCACGCTCGATTGTCGGGCGGTTGGCGTCGAACGTGCTCACCAGCGCATGAGCCGAGACGCCCGAATTGCCAAAGCGGTCGTTGAGTGCATCGAGCGATACGCTGCACCATACCGCGCGGCCGTCGACCCTGGCTTCGAATGCAACGCGTGAAGCTGAAACGGCGTGACGGCGATTCGTGAATTCAATCCTCATTGCGTTCCTCCCTCATCTTTGTCTGAGCGAACCGGGCCTTGCGGCTCCAGGCTCACGATGACGTCGGTGTGTTTGCCGTCGCGTTCCGGGACATCCACATAGGCGCGCACCTCGACGTGATAGCCGGGCAGCGTGCCAATGCGCGGCACGGTTGCGCTCGGCGTTTCGCATTCAGGCCTCCTATACATGTACACAGTTGCGATATGAATGAGCCGCATCGCGCGTTCCGCGCTTGGGCGCGAGTTGCGGTTCGCAAAGGCGGTTCGCAGAGGCACGCGGCCTGCTGCAATGAGTGGGCGCGGCGCCGCGCTTCGCCCCTGCGCGCAGCGCCCGGCTAACCGCGCCTTGTCAAAGGAGGACAAACATGAACAGCACGCTGGACCCCGACAACGACCCGTCACAACAACCTGCCGCGCCAGGCCACGACACCGAGTCGTTGGGCCCGGGCGACTCGTCCGATTCGGGCAGCGACAGGGTGGGCGCGAAGCGCCACGACTTCGACCGCGACACGGAGCTGGACAATCACGCGCTGGAAGCCGGCCCGGACGAAGCCCAGAGCGATACCGACAGCAGCGGCACCGGTGAGCGCGCGTCCGCCGATGGCGACGAGTCGCTACGCCCCGACAGCGACGTGCTGCCGGACGAAATCGAAGAAGATGTGCAGGAAGGCGCGGACGAAGACGAAGATGCGCAAGAGGGCGCGAACGAGGACGAAGGCCAAGACGAAGACGAAGGCAGGACCTGAGGCCGGACCCAGGCGCGGCTCATCGGCAGCCCAGCAAGGCGTGCGCGATTTCCGTTGCGACCGGTTCGCGCATCTGCTCGATCAACCGCGCCGTTTCGCGCTCGTAGCCGCACGCGAGCACGGCCTGCACGCGGCCAAGACGCGAATAGACGGCGCAGAAGCGTTCATCGGCGAGGGTGCCCGAGACGGTGATGTCGTCCCATTGCGTGGCGAGTCCCAGCGCGTCGATGCGCTTGCCGTAATGCACTGTCCAGAAGTAGGGCACGCCCTCGTAGCGCGCCTCGTGTCCGAGCATGTTCAGCGCGGCCACGCGCGCGTGCTGCTGGGCCATGCGCCAGTGCTCGATGCGCACGGTTCGCGGCACGCCCGAACCGTCGCGCAGCGCAAAGCGCGCGATGTCGCCCGCCGCATAGATGCCGGGCGCGGCGCGCATGGAGGCATCGACGCTCACGCCGCCGTCCGCGTCGAGCGCAAGCCCATCGACGAACTGCGTGGCCGGGCGCACGCCCACGCCGACGATCACCGCCTGCGCGGGCAGCGTCGAGCCGTTGTCGAGCTGCACGGCCTGCACGTCGGACTCGCCCTCGAAGCGCACGGCGGTGGCGCGATGAAACTCCACGCCATGCGCCTCGTGCCAGTCGCGAAACAGCACGCCCATGCGTGCGCCAATCGCGCGGCTCAACGGCACGCCGGTGCGCGAGACGATGCTCACGCGCACGTCGCGTTTGCGTAGCGCCGAGGCGGTTTCGAGCGAGATGAAGCTATCGCCGATCATCACGGCATGCTCGCCTGGCGAGAGCGCATCGAAGATCGCCTGGGCGTCGCGCACGTTGCGCAAGGTAAAGACGCGGCCGAGATCCGCGCCGGGAATTTCGAGGCGTTGCGGCACCGATCCGCTCGCGATCAGGACCGCGTCGAACGATGCTTCGCGGCCGTTCGGGAGCGTGATCTGCCTGAGCTGGGTATCGAGCTTCGCGACCGCCACGTGCTCCATTTGCAGGCGTGGACTGCGCGCCCACAAATCGGGCAGCAGGCCCGGGACTTCGCTGGCCGACATCTCGCCGGCGGGTACGAACTTGCTCAGGCAGGTGCGATCGTAGGGGGCTTCGGATTCCTCAGTATAAATATGCAGTTCGCCGTCAAAGCCGCTTTCGAGCAGTGTCGCGGCCGCCGCCGCGGCCGCTGCGCCGCCCCCCACGATGGCGAAGCGGCGCAGCGCGTTGCGCTCGCGCAGACCGGGCGCGGGCGCCGGGGCCTGCAAATCGACATAGACGTCCGCGCCTTCGGTCTTCACCGGATACGCGCGCAGCCCCGCGAGCGCGGGCGGTTCGAGCACGGCGCCGCCATCGAGCGCGAAGACCGACTTGTGCCACGGGCAGACGATGCGGTCGTTGCAGAGCGCGCCCCGTTCGAGCGGCGCGCCGGCATGGGGGCAATCGGCGGCGAACGCGTACAGGCGTCCGCCAGAACGCGCGAGCACGATGTGGTGGCCTTGCGCGCCCACATGCTCGACGCGCCGCATCCCCGATTCAGGCACTGCCGCGAGCTTCGCGGCCTTGGTCCATTCAGTCATCGTCAGGCTCCCGAGTGGCGCTCCATGCGTTCCATGCGTTCCATGCACTCCATGCACTCCATGCACTCCATGCGCGCCCTGCCCGCCGCGCCGCAAGCCGCGTGCCGCATGCCGTGGGAAGGCCTGGACCGGAAACAGGCGCGGGGAGGCGGCACTATCCTTGCACATTCATTCAGTAACAAGATCAATGGGAGGGCTTCGGAGATGAACGACATGTCAGTGGTTGTCGTGATGAGGGAAGAAAATCCTCGCACCTTTGACGCGCGCGCGATGCTCGACGAGTTGAGTGCCACGCTCGCGCTCTATACCGGGGATGGCGCGCAGTCGCGGTTCCGCATCGAGGACGTGCAGAGCTCGCGCAGCGTATTCGTGGTCGCGCGCACCATCGATGGCCATGCCATTGGCTGTGGGGCCTTGCGGCGGCACTCGTTCGGAATCGCAGAGCTGAAGCGAATCTACCGGCGCCCGGAATGGCCCGGGGCGGGATCGGTCATTCTGCGATTTCTGGAAGGCGTGGCCGTGTCGATGGGTTACCGCCGCGTCATACTGGAAACGCGCCAGGCCAACAGCCGTGCCGCGGCCTTCTACCAGCGGCACGGCTACGAGACGGTCGAGCCGTTCGGCGAGTACATCAGCATGGAGGGCGTGCGCTGCTTCGGCAAAGCGCTCGCGCCAGCACCGAGCGGGTAATGCAGGGCTGTGGATCGCGCCTGCATAAAGGGACAATTACGGGGCAATCGCGGCGCATCGATGCGGTGTTTCGATGCAGCGTTAATGGGGCGTCGAGGCGTCGTCAATGCGGTGTCCAGGCGTCGTCAATGCGGCATGGCCTGCGCAGGCATATGCACCTCACATTGCACGCCGACTCTCGCACCATACTTGGCGAGCCACGTCTCGAAGCGCTCGTGGCTGAGCGCGGGCGGCGGCTGCGTCTGTGGGCCGAGTTGCGCGAGTGCCTGCCCGAAGCGCACGAACGTGGCAAAGTCGCGCGGATAGCGCGCGGGGTCGACACCCGCAAAACGTCCTGTCGTTGCCGCACGTTCGAGCAGCGCGCGCCAGCGCGAGATGGGCGCGAGCCCGATGCTTTGCACGCCGTGCGAAAACAGCATCATGTCGATCTCGTCGAACGCGGGTTCGTCTTCGAGAAAGCGCTGTAACGCGGCTGCCGAGGGTTCGACGCCGAACAGCAGCCAGAACGGCACTGCGTGCAGCCTCAGGGTCGTGAGCGGGTCCATCAGCAAGAACGAATCGACGAGCAGATGGCGCGACTCGATGCCCGCGTCCTCGTACCAGCGCCGGTACACCTGTGCGGCCGCGAAGCTCAACGCCTCGGGCTCGCGGAAGCGGATCGTCACGATGCGCCAGTCCATCCCGGCCGCGAGTCTTTCGAGTTCCGCATACAGCGCGGCGTCGAACCCCCATTCGGCTTCCGGCACGCGCATATCCGCTGGCGGCGGCTCCCAGCGAGTGCGGGCACTGCCGTCGCGCTGGAGGAGCGCGCGCACGCGCTCACCGCCTTGCAGATACTCGTCTTCGGTTGCGCCGCCCGTCGCGCCGAACTGAAAATACGATCGGTCGCTGGTGCGCGTGACGGGCCAGTCGCGCGTGCAATCCACGACGTACAGCGTGGCGCCGCGTTCGAGATTGCCCAGCAGGAACTCGCGGTACGCGAGCGGCAGGCGGCGATGCTTGACGCGGAAATAGCGGATCGAATGCAACATCAGCCGGTCCTGGTTGGGATCGTGCATCTGATGCACGGCAATCCGCCCATCCGCCGCGAGCATTGCGTCCACGATGCGGCGGCTCGCGCTGAAGCTGTGCTCGACGTCGTCGGGGTCGCTAAAGGGGGCGCGCACCGGGCACAGGAAAGTCTGCGGCAGCCAGGGCGCCCCCAGCGCGGCGGCGAGATGGATCATCGCGCCATTGGACGATCCCACGAAGGCGCAGCTCGCGGGCTCGCGCGGATAGAGGCCGGTGATCCATCCGGCAATGCGCTCGATGTCGAGCCGCCCGGCGTCGCCCGGGTCGATCCCCTCGCTCATGCCGCCAACGATGTACGCCCATTCGCGCGGGCGCGTCGGCAGCGCGTTGATGGCGGGCATGAGCCGATCGAGCATCGGCGACTGGCTGGGGCTCGCAAAGGGTTCGCCGTGCAGCGCGCTGGCGAGCGCCTGCGCCATCGCGGCAGCGGAATCGAAACGGGCGATACCTGGCGGCGGTTTGCTCATCGTTGGTTCTCCTGAGGTTGTGTGGCTGCCTTGGCCTCTGCCTGTGCCTCCGCTTGCGCGTTTGCCGGCGCGGCTTTCAGGAACGGCGCAATGGCGAAGGCGAACGCATGCGGCGACGCGTAGTTGAGCGTATGCGTGCCGCCTTCGATCATCGACAGCGTGCCGTGAGGTAGCTGACGCGCGACCTGCGCGGCCCAGTCCGGCGGCGAAACGGGATCGCGCGTTCCGACCACCACGAGGGTGGGCGCCGCAATGTGCGCGAGACGCTCGCTGAACGGGTCGCGCACCAGCATGCGCATCGTCGCGAATGCGCGCCAGAGGCCCGCTTTTGCGTAGTCGATGCGGCCCACGGCGATGGGCGAGTGAGGCTGCTCGCGCCGCCCGTTGACGAAAGCGCGCCATGCCTGCTGGTACAGCGCACGCGCGCGCGGATCGGGCGTGGGCGCCTGAAGCACGAGCCGCGTGACGGCCTGCGGATAACGGCTCGCGAAGTCGGCGAGCACCTGGCAGCCGAACGAATTGCCGACGAATGCCGCGCGCTCGATTCCGCAAGCGCCGAGCCACAGATGCAGCGCGTCGGCGAGCCCGGAGATGCTCAGGACGTCGCGTGCCCGCGCGAGCCGGCTTTCGCCGAAGCCCGGCAGGTCGGGCGCGAACACGTCGAAGTCGCGGGCAAGGATCTGCGCGAGCGGCTCCATGTAATGGCTCGACACGACGAGGCCATGCACGAGAACGACGGGCACGCTTTGCGCGGTGGACCCGGCCGTCGCCCGCGCGAAGCGGAAGAACATCCGGTAGGGGCCCGCCTGCACGTTGGCGCCTTCGAGGCCTCTGCGGCGGCTCGAATCGTTGAGCGCGGGTGTGCGCTTGAGCTTGCGCCACTGCGCGCCCGACCAGACGAGTGCGATGACGCAGGCGAGCGCGCCCACATAGAAAGCGGTCGGCATCGTGGACGTCTCCTGCGAAGGCCATGGAGACGGCCGGCAATGCGAAACGCGCGCGTGAACGCGACCAGGCATTGGGGCCATCACCCTTTTATAGCAAGGTCCGTTCCGCACCCGTGGCGAGCGCGCGGCGCCGACTGCGCGATGACAAAAGCGCTCTGGCGCGCCCCATTTCATGTCTTACATGTAGGCCTTGCAACCGGGCCTGCACGGCTGGAGCCTCGGCGATTCACGGACTTTGGCATAGCCGATGCGCGTTTCATGGTGCAGGCCGATTTCCTCCAACTGAAGAAGGAGCAACCATGACCACGATCGCAGAAGTCATGACACGTGACGCCGAAGTGCTGACACCCGAGGCCTCGCTGCAAGAAGCGGCGCAAGCGATGGATCGCCTCAACGTGGGTGCGCTGCCGGTATGCGACGGCACGCGCCTCGTAGGCATGCTGACCGATCGCGATATCGTCGTGCGTGGCGTTTCGGCGGGCGCGGCCCCCGAAGCGTCCGTGCTGGAAACGCTGAGCGACACCGTCGAATGGTGCTACGAGGACGAGGACGTAAGCGTCGCCGAGCACAAGATGGCCGAGCGCCAGATCCGGCGGTTGCCGGTCGTCGACCGTAACAAGAAGCTGGTCGGTATCGTCTCGCTTGGCGACCTTGCAACGTATGGGGATGGCGGCCTTTCGTCGACGCTGGGCGCGGTGTCCTCGCCTTCGCAGCCCGATCGCGGGCGCTGAGTGTCTGTGCTAGTGAGCGGCTAGTGGCCGCTCATGAGGGCGTGCGCCCGGCGCAGGACTTCCACCATCTGCGCGCGGGCGCGCTCGCGGGCGTCGGGGTCGGGCGCGCGCAGAACGTAAGACGGGTGCCAGGTGGCGAGCACGGCGAGCCCGCCGGCATGCGTGGTGCGCTCCATATGCGCGTTCAGGCGCGCATGCGGATCGTGCAGCACGGCGCGCAACGCCGTGGCGCCGAGCGCGACCACCACCTTCGGCTTGACGTGTGCGAGTTCGCGCTCGAGCCAGTACGCGCATGCCTCGACCTCGCGCTGCGCGGGCGTCTTGTGAAGGCGCCGCTTGCCGCGCAGTTCCCATTTGAAATGCTTGACTGCGTTGGTCACGTAGACCATTTCGCGGCCAATGCCCGCCGCTTCGAGCACGGCGTCGAGCAATTGCCCCGCGGGGCCGACGAACGGCAGGCCGGCCTGATCTTCCTTGTCGCCGGGTTGCTCGCCTACGAGCATCAACCTGGCCGGTGCGCCGCCCGCGCCCGGCACCGGCTGGGTGGCGTTACGCCAGAGGTCGCAGCGCCGGCAGTCGGCGAGCGAGCCGGGTTGCTGGTGCGGATCGGTGTCATCGGCGCCGGATGGAGCCGAGTGAGCCGGTGAATGAGCGGGGCGCTTCGTCATCGGGAGGACTCCATAGCGATTCTTCGATGCCGGACTTGCGGCGCGTCGTGTGCGTGGCGTCACTGCCGCGCCGTATCGACATCGAGCGCGTTCCTCACTGCCGCGACGCCGTCTACGCGGCGCACGACGTTTCCCGCTTCGTCCTTCTGGCGGAGATCGGGAATCGCGCCGCTCAACGTCACGGTGCCAGTTTCGGTGCTCACGTGAACATTGCTGGAGTCCACGCCGCTTGTGCCAACCAGCGCGGCCTTCGCCTTGGCCGTGATGAACGCGTCGTCGATCTTTTGACGAAGCGATTCGGTCGAGCTTGCATGAGTGGTGGTCTGCGTCGTCGTCGCGGTGGACGACGCTGCGCCGGGCGTTGGCGGATGGGCGAGTGTCTGGGCCGCCGCGCTCACCTGGGCAAGCGCCGCGCACGCGGCCAGTACGAAGCTGCAGCGTTTCATTGTGCCTCCCTGGGCCTCGCTGTGCCTGATTGTGGACATGGCGCGTGACCTCCTGACCCTACTGCGCTTGCCTGGCCGGCCACCGCGCAACCCACGATGCGCAATGCCCATACCGCATGCCCAGGCGGCGCGACGATCCGGAACGAGCCACGTGCGATCCAGGGACGTGCCAGGCGCGATCCAGGTATAACGCGTGCAGCCACGACAGTGACCGAGCGAACAGGACGAAGGCCTCCCATGCGCATTGCCCAGGTTGCCCCGCTATACGAACGCGTGCCGCCGCAGGGCTATGGCGCCACCGAGCGCATCGTCCACTATCTGACCGAAGGACTCGTGGAGCGCGGCCATGACGTGACGCTCTTCGCCAGCGCCAACTCACTCACCTCGGCCAGACTGGTGCCGTGCTGTCCGCTGCCGCTGTGGCAGGACCGCGAGGTGGAGGACACGCTCGTGCATCACGTGGCCGAACTGGAGCGCGTGGTCGATTGCGCCGCGCGGTTCGAAGCGCAGATGCGCCCGCTGCTTTCGCGGCATGCGCAGAGCGTGGAGTATTTCGGCGAGGCGGGCGGCTCGCTGCGCACCGATCTGCTGAGCCACGCCGAGGCGCTGCTGATGCCGATCGCCTGGGACGAGCCGTTTGGCCTCGTCATGATCGAAGCGCTGGCGTGCGGCACGCCGGTAATCGCATACCGGCGTGGCGCGGTGCCCGAAGTGCTCGAAGACGGCGTGAGCGGCTATCTCGCGAGCGAACTTGACGAAGCCGTGCGCGCCGTCGAACGCCTGCCGGCGCTATCGCGCTCGCGCTGCCGGGCCGAGTTCGAGCGCCGCTTCACGGCGGCGCGCATGACTGGCGATTACGTGCACGTCTATCGAACGTTGCTGGAGCAACGGCATACAGCAGGACCGAACGCGCCGCTGCCATCGCGCGACCGGGACGGGCGAACTTCGTGACGCCCAGATCCAGCCCATCCAGTCGAGCCAGTCCGCGAGCGCGCGGCGTGTGTCCTCGACGCGCGCATCGACCGCATGATGGGGTATTACGCGCCCTATGCCACCTCGCACGACGCGCTCGATGCCGACGAGCGCTTGCATGAGGAAGTGGCGAACGTCGCCCGCGCCGTGGCGAAAGCGGTGGCGGCGCTGCGGGCTGGAACGCTGCATCGTGCCGATGAAGGCATCGAGCCGCCGCGCGCGAAGTGAGCGTGCGAGTCTTCGGCTTAGCCCTTCGCGAGCCGGTGCAATGGTGTCCGAGGCAGGCCGAACGGCGGTTGTAGAAGGTACGCGTAAGCCGTGAAGCGGCGTGCGGCGGAATGGGGGCGTGCGGCGCTTGCCATGCATGGGTTGAACAAGGGTTGCCGCATCGGTGCCTGACGCTCGTGGGCCTGGCGCTTGCAATAAGCGGGCGTGTCGCTTGCTTGCGGAGGATCGCATGCCGTACCCGCTGTCGCCATGGGTTCACGCGGCCCGCGATGGAGCATTGCCCGCGCCGCGCCACCTGCCGCGTCTCTTCGTGGTCTCGCCGCATCTCGACGATGCCGTGCTCGGCTGCGGCAGCCTGCTCGCGACGTTCGGCGGCTCGGTGGTCTGCACGGTATTCGCGGGCGAGCCAGCCATCGCGAGGCGAACGCCATGGGACGAAGCGAGCGGCTTTCGCGATTCGCACCAGGCCATGCGCGCGCGCTACCGCGAGGACGAATGCGCGCTGGCGTGTTGCGGCGCGCGGCCCATCCGGCTCGCATTTCTGGACGCGCAGTACGGCGCGATGGAGGAGCCGGAAGCCATCGCCGAAGTGCTGGCCGATGCACTCGAACGCATCGGCCGCCAGGGGCATTATCTGCCCGTGTTCCCGCTCGGGCTCTGGCATCACGATCACGAACGCGTGGGCGCGGCTTGCAGGCTGCTGCTGCGCACGCGGTGCATCGCCGAATGCATTGCTTACGAAGATGCCATCTATCGCGCCATGCCGGGCGTGCTCGACGAAGGGCTGGCGCGCATCGAATCGGCGCGACTGCGCGCGAGCCCGTGGCTGCCACGCACGCTTGGCGCGTGGCCTGGGCGGCAGGCTGCGGCGATCAAGCGGCGCGCCATTCGCGCGTACCCGAGCCAGTTGCGCGCGCTCGGACCGTTCCCGGCCGATGTGGCGCGTGCGGAGCGCTACTGGCGCATCGAGATCTAGTTTTGCTCCAGGTCGCAAGACGGCGGGAAAGCATGCATGCGCTCGGCTTCGCCCACGGCCCTGCGCATTCGGAGCACCCGCGCGGCGACCGGGCGGCGCTGGTGCGCGGCCCAGCCGATGCCGAGCAGGAGCGCGCGCAGATCCTCGCTGGGGCGCGCGCCCCGGCATGCGCTCTGCAAAGCGCGCCATGTGGCGGAAATGGCTTCGCCGCGCGGCAGCCGCAGCCAGGCGACGAGCGCGGCGTTACGCGCCAGCAAGCGCCTGCGCAGAGCGCTGTCGCGCGAGAGCGAAGGACGGTGATGGACCTCGAGCGAGGGCGCATAGGCGATGTCGTAGCCGGCCTGGAGCACATCGAGCGCGAGCAGCGCCTCCTCTCCGCCGATAAAAAGCCGCGGCTCATACCCGCCCAGTTCGCGAAAGAGCGCGGTACGAAATACCGCCGCGCCTGCCATGAATCCGGTCAGCCGGCGCAGCGGATGATCGGTGGACCCAAGCGGGCTCGCGGCCATGCGCTCGCAGGTGGGGTCGAGCGTGCGTCCGTCGCCCACCACTACACGCGCCGATAGCACGCCGATGCGCGGATACCGTTCGAGCAGTTCGACCGCTTGCGCGAGGGAGCCGGGCTGCCAGTCGGTGTCGTCGTCGCTGAAGGCTACATAGTTTGTGGCGACGCGCGACACGCCCACATTGCGCCCGGCAGCGCCTAGATTGGCTGCGCTGCGCAGCACGCGCAGTCCGGGGTAGGCATGGGAGAGCAGTTGCGGCGTGCCGTCGGTCGAGCCGTTGTCGATCACAATGATCTGCGGGCGCTCCGGTAGATGCAGCAGCGAGCCCACCGTGCGCATCGCCTCCGTGCGTCGGTTGCGGGTGAGCATTACTATGCTGATGTCGGGGTTCAAGAAGCCGGGCTGCTGCACTCGCGCCTCCGCCGGAATTGCTGGATGTAGGTGGTGAGCAACTGGTATGCCTGGGGCCGCTTTCGCGGTTCCTTGTTTGTCGCGTTTCCTTGTTTTCGTGTCGGTCTGCTAGCGTTGCCCCTGTGCGGGGCGGCACCTACTTTTCTTTGCAGCGGCAAAGAAAAGTAGGCAAAAGAAAGCCGCTCAAACCGCCAGTGTTACGCAGTACACCACTTGCCCATTATCGGAGCGGTTCCGGAGCGTCTGTCACCACGCGCCGTTTTTCGGAGTGACAAAGGGCTCATTCCTCCGGCAGCGCTGCGCGCGCCGTGGGGCATAATCCAAAACAGTCAGGATGCCTGTGGATCGGTGCTGTGCTTGCGCCTTCGAGTGCCCAAGCAGAACCCTTGGTTTCCCCTGCAGACCCGACCGCTGCGCGCGTAGCGAGCAGCGGGATGTGCGGGGCCTTTGTCACTACGTTTAAAGGTGCGAGGTGACGGATGCTCCGGAACCACTTCGATTAAAGGCGAGTGGTGTACTGCGTCACACTAGCGGTGTGAGCCGCTTTCTTTTGCCTACTTTTCTTTGCGGTTGCAAAGAAAAGTAGGTGCCGCCCCGCACAGGGGCAACGCTAATAGACCACCGCGAATACAAGGAAACGCGACAATAGCCACCGCGAATACAAGGAAACGCGACAACAGCCACCACGAACACAAGGAAACGCGAAAAACATCCGCACAACCAAAAATAAATCACAAAGCAACCCCCACCCGCAAACAATCCCCATCAAAACGTTCCCCTAGCCGCCGAAAATAACCGATCGTAGCGCTGAGCCCATCATCGAGCCCGGTACACGGCACCCACCCCAACAGCGCGCGCGCTCTATCTATCGACGGACACCGTCGACACGGATCATCAACAGGCAACGGCATGAACACAACACCCGAGTCCGATTGCGCGAGCGCGATCACGCGCCGGGCGGCATCGAGCATCGATATTTCCTCAGGATTACCAAGGTTCACCGGCCCGTCCGGCACCACATCCAGCGCCATCAACCGCACAAGCCCCTCAACGAGATCATCCACAAAGCAAAAGCAGCGCGTATGCGATCCATCGCCGTAAACACTGAGCGCATCGCCCGCGAGCGCCTGCGTCACGAAGTTCGAGATCACGCGGCCATCGTGCGGACGCATTCGCGGCCCATACGTGTTGAAGATTCTCGCGATGCGCACATTGAGCCCATGCTGGCGGCGGTAATCCATGCACAGCGTCTCGGCGCAACGCTTGCCCTCGTCGTAGCATGCGCGCAATCCCACGGGATTCACGTGCCCCCAATAGTCCTCCGTCTGCGGATGCCGGCGCGCATCGCCATAGACTTCGCTCGTCGAGGCCTGCAGGAGTTTCGCATGCAGGCGCTTGGCGAGTCCCAGCATGTTGATCGCGCCGTGCACGCTGGTCTTGGTGGTCTGCACCGGATCGCGCTGGTAATGAATCGGCGAGGCCGGGCAAGCGAGGTTGTAGATTTCGTCCACTTCGACGTAGAGCGGGAAGGTGATGTCGTGCCGCATGATCTCGAAGTTGGCGTTGTCGAGCAGATGCGCCACGTTGCGCTTCGAGCCCGTGTAGAAGTTATCGACGCACAATACGTCGTGCCCCTGCGCGACGAGGCGCTCGCACAGATGCGAGCCCAGAAAGCCCGCACCTCCGGTCACGAGGATGCGTTTGCTGTTCGATTCCTTCTCCATGTCGGCTCCTTTGCGTGTAGGCCGGACGCGCTCGCGCTTCAAGCACCGGATCACGTCCGGATTCACGCCCCGAATCACGTCCGGATTCACGCCGCGACCTCGCGCAGCGCAAGATCCCAGTCGCGGCTGAAGCGCGCGATGCCAAAGCGCTCGCGCGCGGTGCGGCGCGCGGCGTCGCCAAGCTGGCGCGCCAGCCCGGGTTCGTCGATGAGTGTGCGCATGCACTGAACGAGGCGTTCGACGCGCGTGTCGGCAAAGCCGTTCTCGCCGTCGCGGATCACGCTCGCCAGCTCCGTCGTCGCGAGTCCGACGATGGGCAGTCCCACGGTCATGGCCTCCACGATCGCGAGGCCGAGGCTCGTCCAGCGGATAGGGTTGAAAAAGAAGCGGTAGCGCGCCATGAACGCGGGCAGTTCGGGATTGGCGATTTCGCCCATCCCGCCGAGGCTCTGCGCATCCATGCCCGCCAGATCGAGCGGGACTTCGCGGCGCACGGTGTCGAAGATGTCCGCGCCGAGGCGTCGTCCGCGCTCGCGCAGATGATTGACGACGACAATGCCGCGCGGCGTTCCACCCGTATAGCGCGCCTGCTCCGGCACCAGCACGCCGTGCTCGATCACGCGTGTGGGCGTGGTGCCGCTATCCCACATCAGCTGGTTGAACGAGGTCACGTGCACGAGCAGTGCGTTGGGATCGTCCACCCAGTGGCGCTGCGCAAAGGGCGCTTCCTGCGGCGGGTCGTGCTCGATATAGATCTGCGGCAGACGCCGCTGCGCTTCGCTCAGCAGTTGCAGGCGATCCGCTTCCCAATGGCTGCGCTGCTGGTAGACGATCACGTCGAATTCGCGCGAGGCGACTGCTTCTGCGCTCACCTCGTGAACGTTGTCGCCCCACGGCAGCACGCCCGCGCGCCCCGCATAGCCGGGCGGCCGCCCGGGCCGGGTCACGACGTGGAATTCGTGAGGCGCCTGCGTGAGGTAGTAGAGGTAATTGCCGTGGACGTGCCATGTGAGCACGCGTAGCGGCCTCGCGTGACGCATCAGCATGGCGGGATTCTCCTCTCGGGGCGCGGGCTCGTGGCGTGGCGCTGTGGCGCGTTCGCGCGGCTCCCAGTGCTCCCAGTGCTCTCAGTGCTCTCAGTGCGCTCGCTGCTCTCAGCGCGCTGGCCGTTGCGCTCGCTCATGGGCTCCGCAAAGGCGTCCACCGGATCGCGCGCCGGCCGCTCCAGTTGCGCGAGCGCGATGGCCGCAACGTCGCTGCTCGCGATATTGAGCGCGCAAGAATGGTCATAAGGGCAGCGATGGAACATGCAGGGCCGGCAGGCGGGCCAGTCGGCGATCACGCGGTGAAGTTCGTGGTCGAGCGGCGCCCAGCGCCGCGTGTCGCTGCCCGACGCGATCACCACGCTGGGCGTGTGCAGCGCCGCTGCCACGTGCGAGATGCCCGTGTCGTTGCACACCACGAGCCGCGCGATGCTCACCAGCGCCGCCAGCGCGCCGAGCGAGGTGTTGCCGGCGAGATGCTGCGCCGTCTGCGTCATCGCGCCCAGTACGCTCGCGGTGAGCGTGCGCTCGCGTGAGGTGCCGGTCACGGCGATCTGCCAGCCTTCGAGTGCGAGCGCATCGGCCACGTCGGCGAAGCGATCGGCGGGCCAGCGTCGCGAAGGCATCCGCGCGCCGGGATGGACGAGCACGAGGCGCGCAGGATCGAGCCTGTAGCGGCTCACGATGGCCGCGCACGCGTCGTGGTCTTCGTCGGCGAGCGGAAACCAGAGCGCGTCGTCGCGCAATGTCCGGCCCCTGACGCCTGCCGCGTGCAGCAGCGCGAGATAGCGCTGCGGCTCGGGCAACACGTCTGGCCATGGCAGAAAGCAGCCCGGCGGCGGCGTTTCGCCGGGCTGACTGAAGCCGGCTATCGCGCGGGCGCCGAATGCGTGCACGAGCGCGTTCGCCACGCCGCCGCTGCCATGAAGCTGGATCGCGAGATCGAAATGATGCGCGCGCATCGCATGGACGAACGCGGGCAAGTTGCGCTCGTCCTCGGACTGCTCGGGAAAGCCGCGCGCGCCCGGGAAGACGATGAACTCGTCGAGCAGCGTCGGATAGCGGGCGGCGAACGCACGCGCCCACGGCAGCCCGACGAGCGCGATATGCGCGTGCGGGCAGGCCGCGCGCAAGGCGCGCAGCGCGGGTACGCAGCAGAGCATGTCGCCGAGCTGCAAGGCGCGAAAAACGACGATGCGGCGCGGGCAGAGCGTTTCGATGAAGGTCGTCATTAGAGGAACCACGCACGGTAGCGGACGGCCCCGTGAAGCCGCCAGTAGATGGAAAAGAAAGGAATCCAGAACGATGTCCAGATCATTTCCAGTACGTGTTTCGGATCGCGGCGCGTCGTGCGCAGCCGGCGCGCGCAGAAGACGCCAGTGAGCGCGAGCCACGCGGCGAGGCTGGCGAGCGCGGCGCTGCGCGCGCCCGTTGCGAGCGAGACCAGCAGCGCGAGCACGCAGGCCAGCACGGCGTAGTAGAGCAATGGAGGCCGTGCGCCGATCCGTTCGCGATAGAGCGCGGGATGCTTGCGAAACAGCAGTGCCTCGAAGCGGCTCTTGCGCTGTTGCACGAGACTCACGCCCCAGCGCGCGGGACGCACGGGATGCACGACCACGGCGTCGTCGGCGCGGGCGATCTGTGCGCCGGCACGGATCAGCGCGAAATGCAGATCCGAATCTTCGCGCCAGGCGCTCGTGAAGCGTTCGTCGAAGCCGCCGACCGCAGCCAGCGCATCGCGCCGCACGAAGGCGTTGGCGGTCGCGAACTCGGCGTGCGCGAGGCCGCTCGCATCGCGCTCATAGTCGCTGGGCGACGCGTCGAGCGGCACGACGATGCGGCCCGCAACGGCCTGCGCGTGCGTGCGCGAGAGCGCGGCAAGACCCGCGCGCAGCCAACCGGGCTGGGGCACGGTGTCGTCGTCGGTGAAGGCGAGGCAGGGCGCGCGCGCCACGCGCCATCCCGCGTTACGCGCGGCGGCCGGCCCCTGGGTTTCGCGTACCGCCGCGTAGCGGATCGCAAGGCCGCGCCGCGCGTGCAGTGCGGCCGTGCGCTCGACCGATGCGCGCGTTGCGTCGTCGGGGCCATCGTCGCAAACCACGATCTCATAGTCGGTGGGCTCGAGGTCCTGCGCGCACAGCGCGCCCAAGCACCGTTCGAGCAGCTTCGGGCGCTGGCGGGTCGGCACGACCACTGTGATCTGCACATGCGCGAGCAGCGCGCCGGGATAGCCGTCGAACGCAGGCTCGCCCGCGCCGATGGGCCGCGATTCGCGCAGTTCGACGTCGGCGGGCTTCATGGCCTGGCTCCGGTTTGCGTGGCGGCGCTACCGCCATCCTTGAGCACGAGAAACGGTCCGATCACGAGCGCATCGAGCGGCGAGGTCCAGAACGATTCGAGCGCGTCGCGCGGGGAATTCACCATGGGCTCGCCGCGTGTGTTGAACGAGGTGTTCACGAGCACCGGTACGCCGGTGCGTTTGCCGAATGCCGCGATCAGGTCGTAGTAGAGCGCGTGTTGATCGCGATTCACGGTCTGCACGCGCGCGGTGCCGTCCACGTGGCGCACGGCGGGAATGCGCTCCGCCTTGTCGGGCTGCACGTCGAACACGAACAGCATGAACGGCGCGCGCCGTGCGTTCACGAACCACTGGTCGGCGCACTCTTCGAGCACCACGGGCGCAACCGGGCGGAAGTCCTCGCGGTCCTTGATCTCGTTGAGCTTCGCTTGCATGCCGGCGTCCACGGGCGAGGCGAGAATCGAGCGTGCGCCCAGCGCACGCGGGCCGAATTCCGAGCGGCCCTGATACCAGCCGATCACCTTGCCATCGGCGAGCAGTTGCGCGGCTTGTTCGGCCACGTTGTCGAGGCGCCGGTAGGGCGTTCTCGACCAGCGCAGGAAGTCTTCGATAGTCTGGTCGTCGAAGGCGGGGCCCAGAAACGCATGCTCCATTCGCCAGCGCCGTTCGGCGGGCCCCGTGGTGCGCTCCGTGGTGCGCTCCGTGGTGCGCTGCAAGTCAGCGCTGCGCAGCCGGTAGTCGGTCCACAGCGCGGCGCCGAGCGCGGTGCCCGCGTCGCCGGCGGCGGGCTGCACCCAGACCTCGTCGAACGGGCCATGGTCGCGCAACACCGAATTCATCACGCAGTTGAGCGCCACGCCGCCGGCCATGGAAAGCGCCCGGAGATCCGTCGCGTCGCGCAGCCATTGCGCCATCTTCAGCACGGTCTCTTCGAGTGCGCGCTGTAGCGACGCCGCAATGTCGAAGTGACGCTGTTCCAGCGGACCGCCGCGCTCGCGCGGCGCGCCGAAGCGCTCGACGAGACGCGGGTCGGCCACCGTGTAGTGGCCGTCGCCACGGTACTGGAGGATTTCGCGGAAGTCGTCGAGATAACGTGGCTCGCCGAACGAGGCGAGCGCCATGACCTTGTACTCGTCGGATGAGTGCAGAAAGCCCAGCCAGCCCGTGACCGCCTCGTAGAGCAAGCCGAGCGAATGCGGCAGCTCGACTTGCGTGAGGCGCTTGTAGATGCCGTTGCGAAATTCGCCGAGGCTCGTGGTGACGTTTTCGCCGCGTCCGTCCATGGTGAGCACGGCGGTGTCGTCGAAGGGACACGCGAGAAAGGCGCTCGCTTCGTGCGCGAGATGGTGTTCGACGTAGTGCCAGGCGAAGCCATGTTCCCGGTCCACGCCTGCAAAGCGCTTGCGCAGATGGTGGGGCGCGCCATCGAGCAATTGCGCCTTCGCGTTCGTCACGTAGGCGAGGAACAGCGGGTCCCAGGGCGATGCGTTCGACTCGATCTGCGCGCGCGTGGGGTCGAGCGGCAGCGCGATGGTTTCGGGCGTTCGCGCGGGCATGTCCGGAAAGCACGCGGGGTCATACGAGTAGGCGACGTGATCGACCTGCGCGAGCGTGATGCCGGCTTCTTTCAGGCACGCGTCGATGGCGTCGAAGGGCAGTTGCCATGTCGAGAACGGCACGGGCCGCTTCGCATGCTTGACGTGCGTGAAGCGCTCGTCCTCGGCGGCGGCGATCACGACCCCATCGCGCACCAGCGCGGCGGCACTGTCGTGATAGACGGCGT
Organism: Paraburkholderia tagetis; assembly: GCF_022213065.1. Taxonomy (GTDB): domain Bacteria; phylum Pseudomonadota; class Gammaproteobacteria; order Burkholderiales; family Burkholderiaceae; genus Paraburkholderia; species Paraburkholderia tagetis. The sequence continues at coordinate 81,120 of NZ_JAKLJA010000013.1, read as the reverse complement.
TGATTCCCAGTGTGTACATGAGGGCTCCCCTGGCGGAATGCGGCGGGTTGGCTAGCGCGGTGCGGGTGGTGAAGACGATGGGGGCGGCGCGGCGCCCGCTGGCCCGAGCAGCTCGCGCGCGGCCTGCGCGACATCGCCGGGCGGCACGCCGCGCAGGCACGCGTGATGGCCTTCGGGGCAGTCGGCGCGATAGCACCAGCGGCATGGCACGTCGCGATAGAGCACGCGGTGCGGCGTCATCCACGGCGTGTGCTGCGGGTTCGTGAGTGCATAGAGATCGACCACCGGCGTGCCCAGCGCGGCGGCCAGATGCACGGGACCGCTGTTATTGGCGATCAAAAGCGATGCCGAATCGAGCAGCGCGATGAATTCGCCCAGCGTGAGCGTGCCCGCGAGATCGACGAGCCGTGTATCCGCAGGCGCGCGCACGAAGCTCGCCACGCTGCGTGTGAGCGCGCATTCGCGCGCGCTGCCACTCAGAAGAACAGGATCGCTAACGAATGGCGCGAGCAATTCGAGCGCTTCGGCATAGAGCGCGGCAGGATAGCGGCGCAGGATAGCGGCGCGACGCGGCGCTCGCGCCCGGATGCACGACCACCGGGTGGCAGGCCGGGTCCACGCCGCGTTGGCGCAGCTTCTCGGCGAGCGTGGCGCGTGCCGAGGGATCCACGCGCACGCGCATACGTGCGTCGTCGTCGTCGATTTCGGCGCCCACGCTGCGCACCAGGGCAAGCTGGCGCTCGACTTCGTGGCGCACGTCGGCAAGCGGCTCGCGCTCGGGCAGCCAGTGCGTGAGGAGCGCGTAGGGATTCTCGCGGCAGTGTGCGAGGCGGCGCTCGATGCCGGCGAGAAAGCACAGCGTCGCGGCGGGCAGCGGATTCTGGCTGTAGACCGTGAAGATGGCCGCCGCGTCGAAGCGGCCGGCGCGCAGTCGCGCGAGCAGCGCGGCGTCGGCGGGCTCGGCCCCGGCCGTGCTGCGCGCGTCGCTCGTCCACGGGGCGTCGTATTCGATCACGTCGTCCACGTCGGGCAGATGGCGCGCGATGGCCGCACCGGTTGGCGACGCGAGCAGCGTGATGTGCCGCGTCATGTGCCGCGCGCCGGTGCCGGAGCGCAGCGCGTGCAACGCCGGCGTGGTCATGAGCACGTCGCCGAGATGGTCCAGACGCACGGCGAGGATGCGCTTCACCTCGCCGTTCCACGGCTCGGATGCGCGGTGTGCGCGAGGGCCGCGGGCGTGCGCGTCGCGCGGCGCAATGGCGAAGGCGGTCCCGTTCATGGTCGCACCGCTTGTGCGTAGCACGCGTGGCGCGCGTGGCGGGTTTCGACTGCGTGACGCTCGACGATGATCTGCGCGGCCTGGTGCAGGTTCGCGACGATCGCGTAGGGCTGTCGCTCGGGCGCGCTGTGCCATTGGTTCTCGTTGCCGCAATCGGCGAGGATCGCGCGGCAGCCGGCGCGGTTGCCGGCCTCCACGTCATCGAGGATGTCGCCGACCATCCAGCTATGTTCGAGATCGATGCGGTACTCGCTGCTCGCGCGCAGCAGCAGACCGGGCTCGGGCTTGTGGCAATCGCACCGGCACGCGTAGGGCGCGACGCTGCCCTCGGGATCGTGCGGGCACCAGTAGGCGGCATCCAGCGTGGCCCCGCACTCGGCGAACATGCGGCGCAGATGCGTTTCCACGCGCAAGAGCGCCGCGCGCGGGAAATGCCCGAGCGCGACACCGCGCTGGTTGCTCACGACGATCAGACGCAAGCGCGTGCGCCCAAGGAGCGCGAGCGCCTCGGCCGCGCCGGGGGCGAAGCGCATGTCTTTCGGATCGACGTTGTAGGGCACGTTTTCGAGCAGCGGGCCGTCCTTGTCGAGAAAGACAGCGGGCCGCAGCGGATGTCGTGAGCGGGCTTGCATGGGCGTCTCCCTTGCCGTTCAGGCCGACGTTGAGCCGATGTTCAGCCGACCGCGCGAAGCGCCACGGCGCGCGCATTCGACTCGGCCTGTTGGTGTTCGCGTTGCTCGCGCTGCTGGTGCTCGTGCTGGTGCTCGTGCTCCCCGGCGGGCACGGCGGCCAACTGCGCGTAAAGCGCTTCGAGTTGCAGGCCGATCTGCCGCCACGTGAAGTGCGCCTGAGCGCGTGCGCGGCCTGCTTCGCCCATCGCGCGCGCTCGCGCGGGATCGGCATGAATGTCGCGCAGACGGTCGGCGAGCGCGGCGGGGTCGCGCGGCGGCACGAGCCAGCCGGTCTCGCCGTGGCGCACCGAGTGGCGGATGCCGCCCACGTCCGCGCCGACCACGGGCCGCGCGCACGCCATCGCTTCCACGGGCGTGATGCCGAACGGCTCATACCACGGTGTGGTGACGAACACGTCGGCGGCGCAATAGAAGTCGCGCAGTTGCGCCCGCTCGCGCCGGCCGACGAAGCTCACGCGCTCCTCGATGCCGCAGCGGTGCGCCACGCCGCGCAGCCGCGCGATCTCGGGCGTGGCGATTTCGTTGGGCGTTTGCGCATCGCCGCCCACCACGTAGAGATGCGCGCGCACGCCGTGACGCGATTCGAGCGCGGCCACGCCCCGCACGACGTTGTCGATGCCCTTGCGCTCGACGAGGCGGCCGAGTTGCAGCACCGCGAATGCATCGTGCGCCCAGCCGAGGTGGCGCCGCGCCTGTGCCTGGTCGAGCGGCGAGAATTCGCCGGGATCGAACCCACAGGCGATGGTGGCGATGCGAGCGGGATCGGCGCGGTAGTGCTCGATGAGATCGTCGTGGTCCGCCGGGCATTCGGCCACGATGCAGTCGGCGCGCCGCACGAGTTCATCCTCGATGGCGAAGCGCTCGGTGGGGAAGCCGTCGCTCGCGCCCTGATGCAGACGGCGCACGCGTCCGAGCGCATGGAACGTCATCACGAGCGGCACTTGTAGCGCGTCCTTGACGGCAAGCGCGGCGAGCCCCGACATGAAAAAGTTCGCATGTATGACGTCATAGGGTTGCAGCTCGTTGCGGCAGAACGCCACGAGAAATTGCGCGAACGCGGGCATGTGAGGCAGCAGCAGCTCCTTGGGCAACTGCATGGGCGGGCCGGCCGGAACATGAATGACGCGCACGCCGTCCATGTGCGAGATGGGCGGCAGGAGCGCACGGTCGCGCCGCGTGAACACGTCGACCTGGTGACCGGCGCGTTGCAACTGGCGCGCGACATGTGCCACGTAGATGTTCTGTCCGCCGGTATCCACGCCGCCTGCCGGCGCGAGCGGCGATGCATGTTCACTGACGAGTGCGATCTTCATGAGGTGTCCTCGCGAGGAGTAGGCAGCCGACGCTTCGCCGACCTGCGCTGCAAATGTTGCAGCGGGTGCAACATGCCATGCATGTGCCGTGCCACTGGTTTCGACTGCGAAGCATCTGGTGCGGTGGTCAGACGTTGATCTGGCGTGCAGGGCTTCGGGGCATGGTCGGGGTCGTGCGAGGCACTACCCGTTGTTGCGAGGCATTGCTACTTTTACAAGCGCATGTAAGGGCGTCTCATCCGATGGCGCGTATTTCATGGGTCCGGCGCTTGTTCAGACGCTTGTCCAGACACGCGTCAGCGCGGCGGGTGAGACGCGAAGTGCCGCAGTTCCGCCGCAGTTTCGCCGCAGTTTCGCGGCTCAAATCGCAGCGAGCGCGAGCCGCGCGTTGATCTTGAGCGGCGCGACGTCGTCGCGCCAGGGCGGCTTGGGCACAAACTCGCGAATCACATCCGGCTGAAAAATCAGACAGTACGTGCTGCCGCCATACTGGAAGAAGCCAAGCTCGTCGCCCTTGGCGACGTGCTGCCCCGTCAACGCGACGATGCGGCACGAGGACACCTCGGCCATGCCCACGAACACGCAGGCGACCATGCCGATGGCGGGCGCGTCCGCCTCGATCACGATCACGGCGCGCGCCGCGACGGCGGTCGTATAGCCCTGCGAATCGTTGAGGCCGCGCGCATCGGTGCCTTCGGCTTCGAGCCCGGAGTAGTAGGTGCCGTCCACGTTGTAGGCCTGCACGATCGTGCCCGCGACCGGCGCGTGCCAGCGGTGATAGTTGAATGCGCTCAAATATCCCTGATAGACGGAGCCGCCGGCGAAGCGCTTGACGCACTCCAGTTCGCTGCCGGCGAGGATTTCGCGCAGCGAATAGGGCTGCGCTTTGACCCAGAAGCGATCATGGAGCTGGCAGTCATCGCGGATGTCGTAGGGCGCCGCTTCGCACGCGTTGACGATTCCCGCAGGATTCCCAGGCTCGTCGACGGGCCGCGCGCCCGCGCGCAGCCGGCGCGTGAAGAAGTCGTTCCATGAGGCGAATCCCCAATGAGGCTGCGAGCGGTCGCAGTAGTAATCGTCGAGGGACATCCTGCGCTGCGCGGCATCGCAGAACCAGCCATGCGGCGCGTCGGTGGTGAGGTGCACGCGCGAATGCGGTCCGCAGAGAAAGCCGCACCAGTACTCGAGCACGCGCCGCAATTGCGCATTGAATGCGGGGTCGCGAAACACGGCATAACCGGACGGCATGCACATCGGCCAGTCGAGCACGAGGTTGAGCGGCGTTGCCACCGGCACCTCCAGATCGAAAGGCGGCGCATAGCTCGCAAGGTAATCGACGACGATCATCAGCTCGTCGATATTGGTGTAGCCGAGCTCGAACCCCGCGCCCAGCGCTTCGTCGATCGCGCGCGAGAGATTCATTCGCAGCACCGTATCGCTCTGGACAAGCTCCGCAAGCTCCCGCACGACCTTGGCTGTGGGTGTGCTGCGCGCGCGTTCGTATGCGGCGGAGGCGATCTGCAGGCGTGCTTGCGCAGCGGCTTCCTCCTTTTGCGGCATCCAGTTGCCCAGACGGCGCTTCGTGGGCGGCCGCGTGGCCGGACTCGTTGGACGGGTCGTGCTCCTTGTGCTCATGGCGGATTCCTCCTGGTGCCTCCTGTTGGACGGGTGGCGGATGGCGGATGGCGGTGGCGCGGGTCACGAACGCGCCCCGTCTCATGCAGCAATGGCGATGCCACGGCATGTCCGCAAGCGAATCCAGGCGGACAGGCCTGAAACAGCACGATTTGCGCGCCGTGGCGAAGATCTGGCACGACTCCCGGCGGGGCGGTCACTGCACGAGGCACGAGCATTGCGGAACAGTGGGCGTGACCATGCAGAGCATGGGTCCGTGCGCAATGGCGGCAGACTTTACCGACCCGTTGCGGCGGCCGTGCCATTCAGGAGCCGACAATGCTTTATTACGCCGTCGTGTTTTTCATCATCGCCGTGATCGCGGCTATCTTCGGGTTTGGTGGCATCGCTGCCGGAGCGGCGAGCATCGCGCAGATCCTGTTCATTATTTTCGTCATCCTCTTCATTGCCAGTCTGCTGTTTGGCGCTCTGCGTCGTTAGCGGCGTTTCTGTCTCGATCAACGATCAACGAACGATCAACGGCGTCGCTGGCGCAGCGCGAGCGCGCCCAGCGCACCAATGGCGGCCACAGCAGCCACGCCCGCAGCGACCTGAGCAACCTGAGCGACCTGAGCGGGCGTCACCTGCGCAGCGGGATCGAGATAGCGCCGCTCGGTTAGGCCGATGGAGGCGTCGGCGCGTCGCTCCAGTGCGAGCGCAACGACCTCGGCGGGATGCATGGCCCGGCGGCCCGTGCCATCGCGAATCTGGTGCCGGCAGCTAAAGCCATCGCTGATCACGAGCGTCTCGGGCGGCGCCTTTCGCACGGCCGGCAGCAGCACCTGTTCGGCGATGGTCTGCGAGACGTCGTAGTGCTCGCGTTCGTAGCCGAACGACCCTGCATGTCCGCGATTAGTATGCATTCCTCTGGTTTTGGATTATGCCCCACGGCGCGCGAAGCGCCGCCGGAGGAATGAGCCCTTAGTCACTCCGTTGTACGGCGCGTGGTGACAGACGCTCCGGAACCGCTCCGATCACGGGCAAGAGGTGTACTGCGTCACACTAGCGGTGTGAGCGGCTTTCTTTTGCCTACTTTTCTTTGCCGCTGCAAAGAAAAGTAGGTGCCGCCCCGCACAGGGGCAACACTAATAGACCGACACGAACACAAGGAAACGCGCCAAACATCAGCAGCGCACCAGCACCAGCACCAGCAATCACATCACAGCATATCGCTGAGCATCAGCGCGACGCAGCACGAGCCCACAACCAGGTCGCGTAAGATCGGGCGCAATCCTGCCGCGCTTCAAGCGCGGCGCCCCATCAAACAGCATCGCCTCGATACGCGCATGATCATGAAACCACTCGATATGCTGCACGCGCCTGGCCGCGCAAGCCGGATGCAGATGCAGCGCGGGAGCGCAGTGCGCCGAGAGCGGCCGATGCCACGCATCGCAGAGCGCATCGGCCTGGAGAAAACCGGAAATACCGCAACAGCGCGACGCATCGGCCTGCAGCACGTCCACCGCATGCGTTTCGAGCAGCGCGCGAAAGTCGTCGGCGGTATAAGCGTATTCGCCCGCAGCCAGCGACATCGCAGGCGGCAGCACCGCACGCAGCGCCGCAAGACCGCGCCGGTCGTCCGATGAAACGGGCTCTTCGAACCATTGCACGCCCTGGGCATCGAACAAGGCCGCAAGCCGCTGCGCTTCCTTGAGTGCATACGCACCGTTGGCGTCGACGAACAGGCCCGCGTCGCCTATCGCGCGCCGCGCCGCCTCCACGCGCCCGGGATCGTCGGCGGGCTGCGAGCCGACTTTCATCTTCACCCACTGGCAACCGTCCTGCTCGATCCAGCCGCGCAACTGGCACGCAAGCGTGTCGAGATCGTAGCTCGTGAAGCCGCCGCTGCCGTATACCGGCACGCTCTCGCGCTGGGCGCCCAGCAGCGCGACCAGCGGTACGTCGAATACCTTGGCCTTGAGGTCCCAGAGCGCTGCATCGACGGCGGAGATCGCACAGGCCGCGCTGCCAGGTCGTCCGATATTGCGCACGGCGCGCTGCATCGCGAGATTGATGCGGCCGATGTCGTGGAGATCGTGCTGGCGGACTTCGTCGGCGAGCACGCCGGCAATGAGCGCGGCTGCGTTCGCATGCGCATAGGTGTAGCCGATGCCGGTTTTACCGAGCGCGTCGATTTCCACGACCACGAGCGTCGTGGCGCGCCATGCGATCGTGCCGTCCGCCTCGGGGCGATCGGTGGGAATGGTGTAGGCCTGCGCGGTGAGACGCGTGACGGGCGAGGGTGTCATGGCGCGCTGCCTTCAGAGCAGTTTGTCCAGCGTGATCGGCAATGCGCGCACGCGTTTGCCCGTGGCGTGCCAGATTGCGTTCGCCACCGCCGCGGCCACGCCCACCACGCCAATCTCGCCCACGCCCTTGGCACCGAGCGGATTCACGAACTCGTCGTGCTCGTCGACAAACAATACGTCGATGTCGCCGATGTCGGCATTCGTGGGCACGAGGTAGTCGGCCAGGTTGTGATTCATGATGCGGCCCAGCGTGTGATCGAACTGCGCGCGCTCGTGCAGCGCCATGCCGATGCCCCAGACCACGCCACCCGCGATCTGGTTTGCCGCCGTCGCGGGGTTGATGATGCGCCCGGCGGCCACGGCGCTCACTACGCGCGCGACGCGCACCTGGCCGAGCGATTCGTCCACGCGGACCTCGGCGAACACGGCGGAATGCGTCGCCATCGAGTAGCGCTCGCGCACGGCGTCGGGCTTGAGCGTGACCTGCTCCTCCAGTGTTTTCATGCCCGCCCGGGCCAGCAGGTCGGCGATGGCGATGCGCGTTGCCGCTCCTGTATCGCGCGCGCCTTGCGTGTTGCCGCTGCGCAGGCATACCTCGCCGTGCTCGATCACGAATGCTTCGCTCAGCGTATCGGCGTCGAGGTTCGCGAAGCCCACGCCGCCATGCTCGACCAGCAACTGGGCGAGCCGCGCGCGCAACTGCTTGCAGGCGACCGATGCCGCGCTGCCCACCGACGCCACCGTCCACGACCCGCCTTCGATCGGCGCGTCCGGCAGCGATGTGTCGCCGAGCGTGAAGCGCACGTCCTCGATTGGCATGTGCAGGATGTCCGCGCCGATCTGCGAGATCGCGGTATAGGTGCCGGTGCCGATATCGGCGGTGGCGCTCGCGAGCGCGAGCACGCCGTCGGCGTCCAGCGTGGCGCGCACGCTGGCGCCGGTTTGCAGGGCCTCCCAGATGCCGGTGGCCATGCCGTAGCCCACCAGTTCGTGGCCCTCGCGCATCGAGCGCGGCGCGGCAACGCGTGCGCCCCAGCCGAAGCGCTCCGCGCCCTGCGCGTAGCAGTCGAGCAGCGCCTTGCTCGAAAACGGCCGCTTTTTCTCGGGGTCTTCGGTCGAGTAATTGCGGATGCGCAGTTCGAGCGGGTCCATGTTCAGCGCGACGGCCAGTTCGTCCATCGCGCATTCGAGTGCGAAAAGCCCTTGCGCTGCGCCGGGCGCGCGCATGTCGATGGGCGTGTAGACGTCGAGGCGCGCGAGCTTGTAGCCGAGTTGCACATGGTCGGCACGATAGAGCTGGCCGGCCCAGTTCACGACCACGTCCGTAAAATCTTCGAACTGCGAAGTTTCGCCTACGGCTTCGTGGATGATCGCTTCGAGTCGTCCGTCACGACGCGCTCCGAGCGCGACATGCTGGATCGAAGCTGGCCGGTGGCCGAAGGTGAACATCTGCGCGCGCGTGAGCGACACGCGCACCGGACGGCGCAAGCTGCGCGCGGCCATCATGGCGAGCGGCAAGTGATACTGGGGCCGCAGGCCCGAGCCGAACGCGCCGCCCACGAAGGGCGAGACCACGCGCACGCGGTCTTGCGGCAGCGCGAACACCTTCATCAGGTATTGCTGCGTGTTGCGCACGCCCTGGGTTTTTTCGTAGACGGTGAAGCGGCCGTCCGCCGAGGGCACGACCGTACAGCCATGCGGCTCCATCGGCTGGTGGAACTCTACGGGCGTGGAGTAGAACGCGTCGGTGCGCGCATCGGCGCGTTCGAGCGCCTGCCAGGCGTCGCCGCGCGGTGCGGGCGGCGGCTCGAAGCCGCCTTTTTCGAGCGAGGGCATGACCGCGTCTTGCAGCACGGGGCCGAGGTCGGTCTGATGCGGCTCGCTGTGATAACGCACGCGCACGAGCGATGCCGCGTGTGCGGCAAGCTCGGGCGTTTCGGCCACCACGAGCGCGACGGGCTGGCCCGCGTAGCGGATGCGCGCATCGCCGAGCGGCCGGAACGGCTGGCCGCCCGGCGCGATCTGGTCTTTCCAGGCGGCGTCGTCTTCGGCCAGCGCCGGGCGGTTTTCGTGCGTCAGCACCAGCAGCACGCCAGGCAGCGCCTGCGCGGCGGAGGCGTCGATGGCGATGATTTTGCCGCGCGCGATTGGCGCGTTCACGACCGCGCCATGCACGAGTCCGGCGGCCGGAAATTCAGCGGCGTAGCGCGCGGAGCCCGTGACCTTGGCGCGGCCATCCACGCGCGGCAGCGGTGCGCCGATGCGTGCCTGGGTGCGTGCCTGCGTAGGTGCGTGGGTAGGTGCCTGGCTTGATGCCTGGCTTGATGCCTGGGTAGGCGGCGCGGAAGTCTTCGCGGCTTGTGCGCCACCGCGGCGGGATTCGAAAGCGGTGCTCATGCTTCGTCCTCCTCGGCGTCTTGCGCCGATTGCGCCGATTGCGCCGCGAGCGCGCGCTCGAAGGCGCGCACGATCGCGCGGCGCGCGAGCTCGACCTTGAAGGCGTTGCCGGGGCGCGGGTCGGCGCGCGCGACGATCATCCCGGCGAAGCGGGCATGCGTACGCGTATCGTGCGCCGCGCCGCCGATGAGCAGCGCTTCCGCTTCACGATCGCGCCACGGCTTGTGCGCGACCCCGCCGAGCGCGCAGCCCAGCGCGCGTATCATGCCGTCCTCCACGCGCAGGCCCAATGCGACCGACACCAGGGCGAACGCATACGACTGGCGGTCGCGCACTTTCAGATACGTGCAGTGCTGCGCATAGCCTTCGGCGGGCAGATCGATGGCGGTGATGAGCGCCTCTTCGGCGAGCGCGGTCTCGCGATGCGGCGTATCGCCGGGCAGGCGGTGCAGCGAGTCGAACGGCAGCACGCGCGCGCCGTCGCGGCCCGCTATCTGGACGCTTGCATCGAGCGCCGCCAGCGCGACGCACATATCGGACGGATGCGTCGCGATGCAGTGCTCGCTCGCGCCGAAGATCGCATGCATGCGGTTCACGCCATCGAGCGCGGCGCAGCCGGAGCCGGGCGCGCGCTTGTTGCAACTGCTGGCCGGATCGTAGAAGTACAGGCAACGGGTGCGCTGGAGCAGATTGCCGCCGACCGTGGCGGCATTGCGAATCTGCGCCGAAGCCCCCGCGAGTATGGCCTGCGCGAGCATCGGATAACGCTCGCGCACACGCGCGTCCCAGGCGAGCGCGCTGTTGCTCACGAGCGCGCCGATGCGCAGGCCGCCGTCCGGCGTCGGCGCGATGCCGCGTAGCGGCAGCCGTGTGATGTCGATGAGCGCGGCGGGCTGCATGACGTTTTCGCGCATCAGATCGACGAGGTTGGTGCCGCCCGCGAGAAACTGGGCATCGTCGGTGAGCGCGTGCAGGCGCACCGCCTCGGCGACACTGTTCGCGCGCATATAAGAGAAGCGGTTCATGGTGCGTCCTCTTGATCCTCTTTGTCCTTTTCGTCCCCTTCGTCCTCTTTGTCCTCTTTGTCCTCTTCGTCCTCTTTGTCCGTCTGCGCGAGGCGCACGGCCTCGACGGCGTTCGTGATGTTGACGTACGCGCCGCAACGGCAGAGATTGCCGCTCATCTGCTCGCGCACGTCGTCGCGGCAATGGGCGTGATCTTCGGCAAGCAGGCCCACCGCGGAGCAGATCTGGCCTGGCGTGCAGTAGCCGCACTGGAACGCATCGTGATCGATGAAGGCCTGCTGCACCGGATGGAGCGTCTCGCCTTGCGCGAGACCTTCCACGGTCATGATGGCCGCGCCGTCGTGGGCAACCGCGAGCGCCAGGCACGCGTTGATGCGCACGCCGTCCACGAGCACCGTGCAGGCGCCGCATTGGCCGTGGTCGCAGCCTTTTTTCGTGCCGGTCAACTGGAAGCGTTCGCGCAGGAGGTCCAGCAGGCTGGTCCATGGCTCCAGCGTCAATGCGTGGCGCACGCCGTTGATCGTCAGGGCCACCGCCACCGTGCCGGGGGTGGGCGAGCTGGCGACGTCGTGCGTTCTGGTACGGGTAGGGGTGTGCATGACTTCCTCGTGACGGTCCGGGTCCAGCCGGTTCCAGGCCGCTTACGGCGACCGCAGCGATCCGGGAGTGGGCGCGACATGCGGCTCATGGGCGGCTCGTGGGCGGCGCATGGGCGGCGCATGGGCGGCTCATGGGCGGCGCATGGGCGGCTCGTGGGCGGCTCACTCGCGCCGCCACGCCCACAGTGCACCGCAGGCGAGACCCAGTCCCACCGCCACGCCCAGCGCCGCGAGCGGGTTCTCCGCAATCGTCTCGCGGGTGGCGTGCGCGGCGTTGTTGGCGAGCCGTTGCGATTTCCCGCACAACGCCTTCACTCTGCCGGAGACCTGCATATCCGCGTTACCGAGCAGATCGCCGGCCATTGCCTGGGCGCCGCCTGCCATCTCGTGAATCATGCCTTTCGCCTCAGTCCGTTCCATGATCGTGCTCCTTGCGGTGTGGGTGGTGTCCTGAAGCAGCAGTCGTCATGCCCGTGTGGTTATGTGGTCATGCCGATGTGGTCGTGCCCGCGTGCCGCGAACGTTCGCCACGCGACCGAAGCCATTGCAGCCCTCGGCGCGCGAAGCAAAAGCAGGCAGGCCATGAAGTCGATGGACGGCACGGTTAACGGCAAACACGGCAAACGCCCCTGGCCCCGCTGGGTGCAGCGGAGCCAGGGGCGTTTTCGAGGATGCCGGATTTCAGACCTGGCGCATCACCTCGCACACAGCCGCGAGGCACATGAACCGGTCATGCGTCTCGCGAGCGGCACGCGCACGCCATCAACGCGCCGGTTCAGCGCTTCGTGGCCTGCACCACCGGTTCGACGACTTGTTTTGCCGATTTCGTCGCGGTGGCGGTCGCTATGTCGATCTGGGTCTGGGCGACTTCGACGGCCTGTTGTCCGGTTTGCTGCAGCGACCCGTATAGCTGGTTAGCGGCAGTGATGGCCGAATCGATCGCGGCCACAATGGGCTCGGAGCCTTGAGGCGCGCTTTTCGCGAAGTCCTTCAGCAACGCCCGGGTGCGCTCGCCGTATTCCTCGACTTGTGCCTGGGTGCAGCGGGCAAAGGTGGCCTGGGTCGCCGCCGCAAGCTCGAGCAGACGGCGGTTGTAGTCCTGAATTTGTCCGGCGGCCGGGGCGATGAATGCATTGTGTAATGTCAGCCATTCAGAAGGACCCTGGGTGGACAGCGCCTGTTGCGAGAACTCGCGCGTGGTGTCCAGGATAGTTCGGGCGGCCTCCATGTTGAGGTGTGCGAGTTTGTCCATGCCGTCGGCGAATGCGTTACCCAGTTCGGTGAACAGCGTGGCGTTGGACTGTTGCGTGGCGGAAATCATCTCCCGGATTTGCATGATGAAACTCCAATGGGCAAGCAACACGGATAAATTGGGCAGGTGCGCAATCAAGCGCAGGCGAAGCGACGGTGGCGGACCGTGCGCGCAACGGGACTCAGTGGTACTCGCGCGTGATGCTCCGAAGCAGCGACTTCCCGTCGACGGTCAGGCAGGGACGAGAGATACCGGAAGCGAGTTGTTCCATTGCAACCAATTGGTGTTCGAGCAGGACGTCGAATTCCTCGCGAGTGAGATCGAGCTGGTCGGGTGCATCCTTGACTAGCATCAGGGTCGCGAATTCGTGGGGGCTGAGCATGTCTGTCTCCAATATGTATTTAATAGGCAAGGGAAGTCGAGATGCTGGATAAGTCTCGTTGCAAGCTTGTGTGCAGCACATTGCATGACGATCAACTGAAAGCGTCTGGCAAGAAACATGAAACTTCGCCAGCGCGGGCAAAGCGGTGAGGCGGTGAGGCGGTGAACGATGAATCACGACCGGACTGAGCGAGGTCGCTTGCGTGAGCGACCAGGCTAACAGGGCTGGAACCGGGGCGGCGTTTCGAACAGGAGATGCATCTTCGTTCCCCTGAAGCAGGCGGTTTGAAGAGGAGCGCACGGGGAGTGTCGCGGAATCATTATGCAACAGCCACAGCGCGTGGCGTCCGTTCATATGTGGACAGATACGGACAGTACAGGGCGCTCAACGATGCGCTTCCTGCACGGTGGATCGGAAGCCGGTTGAATCAATTCCGCTGTCGGGATTGCCGTCGGGATTGAGTCGATGGATAGGTATCCGATGTATTTATTTCCGAAAGATACCCAGGTAGTTTCCCTTACGACCATGCGGTGCGGTTGCTTCTCGAAAACCCCCGTGGGGCCGGTGGGGCCAGATGGACTCGATGGAATTCCACTGAATCACGATCTGCCGCATCTACGCGTTGCTAGATCACCCAAGCACGGTTGACGAAAAAAAATATAAGGTTGACAATCGGCACGCGTAAGGTTGTCAAAGGTGCTATATGACCAGCAAGGTTCGAGAGAAAGGTGAATTGGTGCGCCGATTCATAGTGGAACATGTCGAGGGCCATAACGGCGACATCGCCGCACTGGCTGCGGACAAGTTTGGGATCAGCCGGCAGGCGGTGAACAAGCACCTTACAAGACTGCGCGAGCAAGGCACGATCACGAAGGAAGGAACGGGACGAGCATCGAGATACAAGCTCCTCCCGATTTTTCAGCAGACCTTTTATTTTCAGATTTCAGATTCGCTCGCAGAGGATGTCGTTTGGCGGCAAAACATCAAGGACACGATCTCGCCATTACCCGACAACGTCCTGAATATCTGGCATCACGGATTTACCGAGATGTTCAACAACGCGATCGACCACTCGGGGGGCACAACGATTGCCGTTCAAGTCACAAAAACTGCGAATTCGACGGAAATCGTTGTTTCCGATGACGGTGTGGGAATCTTCAAGAAAATTCAAAGCGAACTCGGTCTGCTAGACGAGCGTCATGCGATCTTCGAGCTCTCGAAAGGGAAGTTGACTACCGATCCTCGTAACCACTCCGGCGAAGGCATCTTCTTCACTTCTCGAATGTTCGACAAATTCGATGTTCTTTCCGGTGGCTTGTACTTCAGTCATGAGCGAGGCAAGCCGGAGGACTGGTTACTCGAACGCTCGAAGGCACACTCCGGCACTGCTGTTTTCATGGAATTGAACAACCACACGGCAAGGACCACGAGGAAGGTTTTCGACGAATTTACAGAGAGCGACGACTACACGTTCGACAAGACGATTGTTCCGGTGAATCTGGCTAGATATGGCGCCGACGAACTTGTGTCCAGATCACAGGCAAAAAGATTGTTGGCGCGAGTTGAGCTTTTCAAACACGTAATTTTTGACTTCGAGGACGTCGACTCTATCGGGCAAGCATTCGCGGACCAGATCTTCCGGGTTTTTGCGGGAGAACATCCGGAGATCAAGCTTGTGCCCGTGAACACCAACGCCGAAGTGAAAGGCATGATCAAGCGCGCGATAGCGGCGAGGGACTAGACAATACCTTGCCGGGACGAACGACGTCGATACGGACAGGCTCTTCAGTGTCGCTCCGATTTCCCGGAGGCATCTTCCGCGGGAAGAACGAACAGGCGTTCATGCCACAGGACGGGCTGCGGTTCGGATACGGCGATCCTTGCAGCGTCCGGATGAGTGGGATTCACGAGGGCATTGGCTTCGGCCCGCGCGACGACCGAAGGCACAATCAGGATTGCGGAGCGGCATTCGTCCAGCCAGCGGTTGCCGAATTCACGTGCGACTTCCATGGATGGGCCGTCCCATCCATCCGGGAGCGTTTTTGCAGTGTGTGTTTCGACCGCTACGCTATCGGGAACCTGCGCCTCGACCCAGACGTGGGTCTTTGGCACCTTGCCGATCCTCGCGTGAACCAGGACCTCCAGCATGGCGCCCGCGAACGTGAGCGCGCCATAGATCACAGGACGGCCGGGGCTGTTGAACCGAGCGCCGACCAGCATGGCGCCGGTGCCGTTCCAGACCGGATGGCGCCTGTCCGCAATACGGAAGATTCTCATCAGGCCGGGAGCCCGTAGAAGAGCTTCCAGAGCAACTCTTCCACGCGACGCGCGCCCAGTTCAGTCAGCGCGACCTCGAGCGGCGCGCGGCCCTCCAGCAGGGGATGCGGTGCCGCAAGGAAGTCTCGCGCATCGGCGGGATCGTCCCAGACATACGCCGCAGTCGCGTAAACCCGTGCAAGCCGCTCGGTCTTTTCCGATTCGTCCGGGGTCAGCCTGTCGCGACGGCGTTTGTAGGTGGCTTCGGGAACAATGCGCGCCTGGAGCGCGCGCCGGGCCTCCGCAGTCAGTGCAATCTGCTCGACGCCGTTTCGCAGCGCGGATTTGGGCAAGCCTTCCGCGACCTGCGCCTCCAACTCGGCAATCGAATGCGGTATGGGGCTGAGGCCCATTACCGCGGCGATTTTCTCGGGAGAAACGAGTTGCATGGCAGGCCCCGTTTTGTTGATCAAATGAGCCACCATTATAGCTCATTTGATCCCGGGTGTTGCTCACTGTCGGGCCCGCCTGTTGCAACGCTTCAACGCGCCTTCCCTGGCACTTCATGGCCGCGCAGCGAGCAACCGCGCGTCTCGATCACGAAGAACAGTGCGACAGCCCCCACCGCGCAAGCGGCCATCATGTAATACGCCGGAACGAGCGCGCTGCCGGTCTTGTCGATGAGCCAGTCGCTCACGATGGGCGCGGTGCCGCCGAACAACGAGGTCGAGAGGTTGTAGGCGATCGCCATCCCGGCATAGCGCACATGAGTCGGGAACATCGCGGGAAACATCGCGGAAATCGTCGCCAGTTGCGGCACATAAAGCAGCCCGAGCACCGCAAAGCCGATCAGCGCACCGGCCACGCCATGATGCATGAGCTGGAACATCGGCACGGCCGCCACGAACAGGCCGACGAGCGAGAACCACCAGAGCGACTTGCGGCCCATGCGATCCGAAAGATGGCCCGCGAATGGCAGCAGCGCCATCATCGTGAGCATGCCGATCAGCGGAATCAGCAGCGACATGTTTTCACTCACGCCGAGTTCCTTGTGCATATAGGTCGGCATGTAGGCGAGCAGCACGTAGTTCACGACATTGAGCGCCACCACGAGGCCGGCGAGCAGCACGAGCGGCACGCGGTGCTCGCGCAGCAGCGTGCGCAGCGAGATGGCAGGCCGTGCGTGCGCCCGCTCTTCGAGTTGCGCTTCCATTTCGCGGAACACCGGCGTGTCTTCGATGCGCGAACGCAGATAGAAGCCCACGAGGCCGAGCGGCGCCGCGACGAGAAACGGCAGACGCCAGCCCCATGAATGCATCGCGTCGCTGCCGAGCAGCAGCGATGCCGAGAGCATGAGCAGGGCGCCCAGCGAGAAGCCGGCGAGCGTGGCGAATTCGAGGAAACTTCCGCAGAAGCCGCGCCGCTTGTCGGGCGCGTATTCGGCCATGAAGGTGGCCGCGCCGCCATATTCGCCGCCCGTCGAGAAACCCTGGATCATGCGCAGCACGATGAGTGCGGCGGGCGCGAGCCAGCCGGCGCGCGCGTAGGTGGGCAACAGGCCGACCAGCAAGGTCGCGCCCGACATCAGCAGCACGGTTAGCGCGAGCACGCGCTTGCGGCCGAGTTTGTCGCCGAGCGGCCCCCAGAAGAGGCCGCCGAGCGGGCGGATCAGGAAGGAAATGGCGAACGTGCCAAGCGCGAACAGCGTGGCGCTGGCGGTGCTGCCGGGAAAGAGCGCTGCCGAGATATAGGCGAGACCGTAGGCGTAAATGCCGTAGTCGAACCACTCGGTTGCATTGCCGAGCGCGGCGGCGGCAATGGCCTGGCGGGGCAGCGTATGACGCTGTCCGGCTTGCGGTTTGGGCTCATGGGACTCCTCGGCGTCCCAGGGGGACGGACCTGTGGAGTGGGTGGGCCAGGATTCGGCGTATCGCATAAGAACGTCCTTAATCTGGAGTCGCGGTCCGAATGGCCCGCAGGAGTGATCAAGGTAGCCCGCCCAAATTGGTTTCCCGATGTCATAGGACGATTTCGTATTGGTGATTTCCCTGCCCCGGCGGGCGGCGGCTTGTCCACGTGCGCCGACGCATCTTTTGGGCCTGGCGTGGGCCTGGCTTGCACCTGGCGTGCACCTGTCGGTATGGACCGGAGATGCGGCCTCAAGCAGTCCTTTGGACTCCTGTGCGCCAATGCAGTGCGCTATACCTCGAGCGTGGCTGGAAACACCAGCGTGACGGCGAATCCGCCGCTTTCAGGAAAGCCGAAATCGACGCGCCCATGGTGCGCCTTCATGACTTCCTGAACGATCGCGAGCCCGAGGCCGGAGCCGCTGCGGCGCGGCGCGCCATCGGGCTCGAAGCGTTCGAACGGGCGCAGAGCAGCCTCCCAGTGCTCGCGCGGAATGCCGTGGCCGTTGTCGGTCACCGTCAGCGTGAGTGCGTCGCCTGCGGTGGCTACGGTGGCCACGCGCACGACGATCTCGTCCGCGTTGCCGTGCAGCAATGCGTTGTGCAGCACGTTCGACAGCGCCTCCTGGAGGCTGATCGGATCGCCGGCGATGGAGGCGTGCGGCGCGTCGCTTTCGAACGCCACCTGCACGTCGCGCTCGCCCGCCAGCGGGATCGTGCGCCCGATCGCCTCGCGCGCGAGCGCGACCAGGTCCACGGGTTGCAGCGGCACCGCTTCGGTGCGATGAATCACCATCGCGTGATTGAGCAATTGCCCCGTGAGCCGCCCAACGTCGGAGCAGGTCGTGCGCAGCGCATCGAGTCCCTGCGCGTAGCGCGCGGGATCGGTCTCGCCGCTGAGCAGCTCGATCTGCGCGTCGAGCCGCGCAATAGGCGTGCGCATCTGATGCGCGGCATCGGCGATGAAGCGCTGCATCGCCGTCATGCGTTCCGCGAGACGGCCAATGAGTCCGTTGATGGCGCCGATGATCGCGTTGATTTCGCTGGGCGTATCGTGCTCGACGGGCCGCAGGTCGGCGGGGTCGCGCGCGGCGATGATCGTCTCGATGCGCGCGAGCGGCCGCAGGCCGCGCCGGATCGCCAGCCCGCTCGCGCCGATTGCGAGCACGCTCATCATCAGAATGAGCGTCCACACCTTCAAGCTCATGTCGTTCGTCAGTTGCTGACGCGCGTTCGTTGTTTGCGCAACGGTCACGATGGCCCAGCCGGGTACGCGCTCTTCGGGCATGTAGCGCGCGATGGTGGCCGTGCGGATGCGCTGGCGCTGGTAGGTGCCGTTCGCGAACTCGGTGCCTTGCCGCCCAGCCGTGATGCTGGCCGGACTGGGGAGGTTGCCGTAGCCCGCCACCACGACGCCGCGCGAATCGACCACCTTGTAGTAGACGAGGTCGTAGCGCGAGAGCGAAGACAGCGCCGCCACGGGCGGATTGAGCGCGAGCACGCCGCCTTGCACATAGAGATTCTCGGCCACCTGAATGGCGGCGCCAGCGAGCAACTGGTCGTAAGCGCGCTCCGAAGCCACGCCTGCGTAGTAGCGCGCGATGACGGCGAGCGCGAGCGCGCCCGAGGCCACTACCAGCGCGATAAAGAGCAGCGTGCGCCCGAGCAGCGTCTTGCGGAACCAGTCAAAGCGCAGCAATTTGATATCCCATGCCGCGCGCCGTGCGGATTTCGACCGAACTGCCTTGCAGCTTCTTGCGCACGCGCGTGACGTATTGTTCGACGGCGTTCGCGCTGGGTTCGTGGCCGAAGCTGAACAACTGGTTCAGCAGATCTTCCTTCGAGTAAATGCGCTGCGGGCGGCTCGCGAGAATTTCGAGCAGCGCGAATTCCTGGCGCGAGAGCGAAAGCGGTTTGCCGTCGAGCTCCGCGAGCCGGCTGCTGCGGTCGATGGCGAGTCCGCCTACTTTGACGAGGTCGTTGGCATGGCCGCTATTGCGGCGCAACAGCGCCTGCACGCGCGCTTCGAGTTCGCGGTAGTCGAAGGGCTTGACGAGGTAGTCGTCGGCGCCGAGCCCGAGGCCGCTCACGCGGTCGTCGATGGCGGAGCGCGCGGTCACGAGCAGCACCGGCGTCGTGGAGCCCGCCGCGCGCAGATTGCGCAGGACCGCGAAACCGTCCATCGAAGGCAGCATCACATCGAGCACGACCAGATCGAAACGCTCGACGCCGAGCAGGCTGTTGGCCATTGCGCCATCCACTTCGAGATCCACGGCGTGCCCGAGTTTCGTTAGCCGGTTGCGCATTGCCGCGCCGATTTGCGCGTCGTCCTCGACTACCAGAATGCGCATGATGCCGTTCCTGCCGTCTTGTTCATGATGGTATTTGCGGGTTTTCCCGAGGGGGCTATCTCAGCATTTTCTCAGACTCGCCCGGTAATCTCACGCTCCATGAACGATGCCGCGACCCAATGATTAACAGAACGCGAGGAGACGACACAATGGGGCAGCGCCCGCGCGCCGCGCGCGAAAGCACGGCGCCTTCGCTGCGCCGGCGCGCGCTCGTCGCGGCGGGCCTGAGCGCCGCGCTCGCGCAGGCTCTTGTGCCGGCGCTTGTGCCTGCTCCTGTGCGGGCTTCCGTGTTATCGAGCCCGCGCACGGTGCGCATTTCGAAGGGCTACGGCCTGCTGTATCTGCCGTTGCTCGTGATGGAGAAGCAGCGTTTGTTCGAGCGGCACGCGGCGCGCCAGGGCCTCGGCAATGTGAGCGTGGACTGGACGCTGCTCGACGGCGGCAACTCGGTGGACGACGCCATGATGGCGGGGACGCTCGATTTCGCGGCCGTGGGCGCGCCCGGCTTCATCGAGTTGTGGGCGAGGGCGCGCGGCATTCCGAACGTCGAGGTGATCGGCGTGAGCGGGCTCTCCACCACGTCGCTCTCGCTGAACACGAACCAGCCGCGCATCGCCACGCTGGGCGACTTCACGAGCACCGACCGCATTGCGGTGCCGGGCATTCGCACCTCGCTCTCGGCGGTGGTGTTGCAGATGGTGGCGAGCAAGCTGCTCGGCCCGAAGCACTTCGCGCAGCTCGATTCGATCACCGTGAGCGTGCCGCATCCGCAGGCGGTGCAGTCGCTGGTCCGGCACGAAAACGGCATTACCGCGCATTTCGCATCGCCGCCGTTTTCCGCGCTCGAATTGAAGCATGCGGGCATTCATCGCGTCGTCAATTCGATCGACGTGCTGGGTTCTCTGACGCTCGATGTGGTGTACGCGCCCAAGCGTCTCGTCGACGCCGAGCCTGCGCTCGTGCGGGCGTTTCTCGGCGCGCTCGACGAGGCGAACCGGCTGATCGCGCAGGACCGGCAAGCGGCAGCGGCCATCTATGTCGCCGCTTCGGGGCTCGACGTTTCGCACGACGGCGTCATGCAGATGCTCGCCGCGCCCGAGACGCGTTTTTCCGTGTGGCCCGAGCAACTGATGCAGTACGTCGATTTTCTTTACATGGTCGGCACGATCAAGTCCAGACCGCGCGCATGGAACGAGATGTTTGCGACCGCGCTGGGCGAATTTCGCCCGTCCTGACAAAACCACAAGGAGTCCATAGTGAACGCCGCTTCAACCCTCGAACTCCAACCCGCGGAGGAACGGCTCATCATGTCGAAGATCGCGCGGCGCCTGATGCCGATCCTCGTCGTGATGTTTCTGATTTCCTTCATCGACCGGCAGAACGTCGGCTTCGCGAAGCTGCAGATGGTGCATAGCCTCCATATGACGGAGACGGCGTTTGGTCTCGCGTCGTCGCTGTTCTTCATCGGCTATCTGCTGTTCGAAGTGCCCAGCACGCTCGCGCTGCATCGCTTCGGCGCGCGCGTGTGGCTCGCGCGCATCATGTTCACGTGGGGCGTCATTACCGTGCTGATGGGCTTCACGACCTCGATGAAGGTGTTCTGCGGCCTGCGCCTCGCGCTTGGCATCGCCGAGGCCGGTTTTTATCCGGGCGTGATCTATTACCTCACGCTGTGGTTTCCGCAAAGCTATCGCGCTCGCGTGCTGGGCGTGTTCACGCTCGGCAGCGCGCTGGCGAACATGCTGGGCTCGCTCGTCGGCGGCTGGCTGCTGAGCCTGAACGGCGTGTGGGGGCTCGCGGGCTGGCAATGGGTGTTCATCGCCACGGGCCTGCCCGCCGTGCTGGTGGCCGTCACGGTGTTCAAGCTGCTGCCGGCTTCGTATCGGGAGGCGGGCTTCCTGAGCGCGCACGAGAAGGACATCGTCGCGGCTGCGCTCGAACGCGAACAGCCCGAGCACGCGGAGCATTCGCAGCCCTGGAAGGCGCTGCTCGATCCGCGCGTGATGCTGTTTGCCGCGACCTATATGCTGATGTCGACATCGCTTTACGGCGTGACCTACTGGCTGCCGACGCTCGTGAAGTCGTTCGGCGTATCGAGCAGCACGAACGGCATGCTGAGCATGCTGCCGTGGGCGCTCTCGGTGTTGCTGCTGCTGTATTTGCCGGGGAAACTGCGCCGCGCGAAAAGCATTTTGCGCGCCATCTCCATTGTTGCCGCGCTGGGTGCGTTGGGCTTTCTGTTGAGCCTCTTGCTGCCTTCCACGTCGTTGCGTTTTATCGCGCTCGTGTTCGGCGGCGCGTGCATTCCGCTGCTTTATCCGTGCTTCTGGTCGATGCCGCCGCGCTATTTCACCGGCGCGCGTGCGGCGGCCAGCGTCGCGGCCATCAACTCGATTGGCAATCTTGGCGGGTTCTTCGGCCAGAATCTGATGCCGATTGCGGGCAAGGTTACCGGGACCGCATTCGGTCCGATGATCGTGCCGATTGTTTGCCTCGCGGTGCTCGGTATGGGGGCGCTCGTTGCGTGGGCTCGGTTCGAGCGTATGTATGGTGGTGGGGCTGGCGCCTCGGTGGGAAGTTAAGGCGCGGCGGCTGTCGGACGTTAGAGGTGCCTGGTTTTTCGCGGTTGCTATTGTCGCGTTTCCTTGTATTCGTGTCGGTCTATTAGCGTTGCCCCTGTGCGGGGCGGCACCTACTTTTCTTTGCAGCGGCAAAGAAAAGTAGGCAAAAGAAAGCCGCTCACACCGCTAGTGTGACGCCGTCCACCCCTTGCCCATTATCGAAGTGGTTCCGGGGCATCCGTCACCTCGCACCTTCAAACTGAGTGACAAAGGACTCATTCATCCCGCTGCTCGCTACGCGCGCAGCGGTCGGGTATGCAAGGGAAACCAGGGGTTCTGCCTGGGCACTCGAATACGCATGCGCTGCATCAATTCGTATGCATTCCTCTGGTTTTGGGTTATGCCCCACGGCGCGCGCAGCGCCGCCGGAGGTATGAGCCCTTAGTCACTCTGTTGTACGGCGCGTGGCGACAGACGCTCCGGAACCGCTCCGATTAAAGGCGAGTGGTGTACTGCGTCACACTAGCGGTGTGAGCCGCTTTCTTTTGCCTACTTTTCTTTGCGGCTGCAAAGAAAAGTAGGTGCCGCCCCGCACAGGGGCAACGCTAATAGACCACCGCGAATGCAAGGAAACGCGAAAAAGCAACACGAAATACAAAAAAAACCACAGTGCAGGCCGCCACGATTCCCCCGCTCCTGGCGGCCAGCACAAACCGACTCTAATAGTGAACGACGGTGCGGATCGACTTGCCTTCGTGCATCAAATCAAACGCTTCGTTGATGCCCGTGAGCGGCTTCGTATGCGTAACGAACGGTGCGAGCTGGATCTTGCCCGCCATGGCATCTTCCACCATGCCCGGCAGTTCCGAGCGGCCCTTTACACCACCGAAGGCCGTGCCCAGCCAGCGGCGGCCCGTCACGAGCTGGAACGGGCGCGTGGAGATCTCCTGGCCCGCGCCGGCCACGCCGATCACCACCGACTGGCCCCAGCCGCGATGCGCACATTCGAGCGCCGCACGCATCACGTTGACGTTACCGATACATTCGAAGCTGTGATCGACGCCCCAGCCCGTCATCTCGACGATCACCTGCTGGATGGGTTTTTCCGAGTCCTTGGGATTGATGCAGTCCGTTGCCCCGAAGGCACGCGCCAGATCGAATTTGCCGGGATTGGTGTCCACGGCAATGATGCGGCCCGCCTTGGCAATCTTGGCGCCCTGGATCACAGCGAGGCCAATGCCGCCGAGGCCGAACACGGCAACCGTGTCGCCTTCCTGCACCTTGGCCGTGTTCTTCACCGCCCCCAGGCCCGTGGTCACGCCGCAGCCCAGCAGGCAGACTTGTTCCGGATTGGCTTGCGGGTTGACCTTGGCGAGCGAGACCTCGGCCACCACGGTGTATTCGCTGAACGTGGAGCAGCCCATGTAGTGATAGATGGGCTGGCCGTTGTAGCTGAATCGGGTGGTGCCGTCGGGCATCACGCCCTTGCCCTGGGTGGCGCGCACGGACACGCACAGGTTGGTCTTGCCGCTCTTGCAGAACAGACACTCGCCGCATTCGGCGGTGTAGAGCGGAATCACATGATCGCCGGGCTTCACGCTGGTCACGCCTTCGCCCACTTCAACGACAATGCCGGCGCCTTCGTGGCCCAGCACGACGGGGAAGAGGCCTTCCGGATCGTCGCCGGAAAGCGTGAAGGCGTCGGTGTGGCAAACGCCCGTATGCGTGATCTTCACCAGCACTTCGCCCTTCCTGGGCGGCTCGACATCGATTTCGACGATCTGGAGCGGCTTGCCCGCCTCGAATGCGACTGCGGCACGTGATTTCATAGCAATCCTTAAAAAATTTAGTCGAACGGCTGCGGGCGGAGACCTAGCGCAAATAGGTTCGGACGAGGGTGACGACATCGTCGATCGAACCCGACGCGGACTCCGTGGTTCCAGTCAGTTGCGTGAACTCTTCGCGCAGGTGGCTTTCGAGCACGCCAGCCATGACCCCGTTGATGGCGCCGCGGATAGCCGCCAGTTGCTGCAGTACGGGAGCGCAGTCCGCGCCTTCTTCGAGCGCGCGCTCGAGCGCGTCCAGCTGCCCGCGCACTTTGCGCACGCGCGTAAGGACGCGTTTTTTTTCTTCGGGGGAATGGGGCATGGCGTTACCGGAATGGTGATACTGGGCGCCAGTATAGTTCAATACTGGCGGGGAGTATAGGGGCCGTATATCGAGGGCGTCTCTACCGCGAGATTATGCGCTGTGCATCGGCTTGGCAACGGTTGACCCATGCGCCGCGATGGCGGGCGACGTTATGCTCAGTGCTTCAAGATCCAGAGCAGCACGGACACCACGGCCGAAACGAGGATGCCGGTGACGATCGGGAAATAGAAGTCGAGGCCGTCCGTGACAATATGAACGTCGCCGGGCAGCCGGCCGAAAGGGAAGCGCAGGAGCCATTGCCACCCGAGGCCGGCGAGCAGGCAAACGATGCCGGCGAGAATCAGGAAACGGTTCATCTGACGCGCTCCCTTGCGATGCGATCTAAACATGATAGGTCGGCAGCGGCCGACTGGCGAAGCGGATGTGCAGGGCATCCCGGGCGCCGCTCAATCCAGCACCAGCAAACCCGGTGCGAACGCACCCAGTGCCGCGACGAAAATCGCGACCCAGTACGCATGATTCCATTGCGGCACCAGGCGCTCGCGGCGCGGCGACTGCGGGAGTCGTTGCGCAAGCATGGGCGAGCGCTCGTCACGCGTGGTCGCGGCGGCGTCCGGCGAACCTTCTCCTACCAGCCCGCCACGGCGCCGGCCAGCCCTGCGATGCTCACTATCGCTGCGCAGCCGCACACGAGCCACAAATACGCGCCACGCGGCCGATGCGGCCGGGGCAGTGCCACGAGCGCGAGCACGACCAGCAAGCCCACCACGAGCGGAAGCATGACGGCATTGATCACCTGCACTGCGACGTTCAATGCCACGAGATCGGGCGCGAGACAGACAAGGAAGGCACTGCCTGCCACCGCCGCCGCATAGACGCCGTAAAACCACGGCATGCGGGACGGCCGTTGTTCGAGCGAGCTTCGATAGCCGGCAAACTCGCCGAGCCCCCATGCGAGGGCGAGCGAGCAGACGAGGGCAGCCACGAGCGAAGCGCCAAGCACGCCGGCACCGAACAGCAGCCGCCCCGCTTGCGAGCCCACGACGGCCGATAGCGCGTGGCTGATGTCGCCGATGCTCTGCAGGCCTCGCTGCTCGCCCATGTGTTCGCCCAGATGCTGGCCAGCATGCGCGCTCGCATGTCCGAGCGTTGCCGCTGCCGCCACGAGGATGGTGCCCGTGAGCAGTTGCGTGATGACCGCGCCCACAGCGGTCTCGACCTGCGCGGTGCGATAGTCGCGCGCGGTGAGTCCTTTGTCCGCGACCGCGGCCTGCTGATAGAAGACCATCCACGGATTGAAGGTGGCGCCGATGAGCGCCGTGGCGAGCCAGAGAAATTGCGGTTGCGCGAGCGGCAAATCGTGAAGTTGCCGGGCGAGGGTGCGGGGGTCGGGATGGGCACGCCAGGCCACCACGAAGAACGCGAGTTCGAGCGCGCCGATCAACATCGCCGCGCGGTCCACGCGTTTGTGCGATCCCGTCAGCACGATGCCGAGCAGGACGCAGACCGCGATGGGGAGCGTGACGTTGCGCGACAGGCCATACATTTCGCCGACGCCCGCTACGCCCGTGAACTCGGTGATGAGCGAGCCGAACACGGCAACGACGAGCCCGAGTGCCGTGATCCATGACCAGATCGGGCTGAAGTGCTGGCGGATCAATTCCCCGTGTCCCTTGCCGGAGAAAATGCCGAGCCGCACGCTGAGCTCCTGAATCATGTAAAGCAGCGGAATGAGCGCGATCAGCAACGGCAGCAGCCGTACTCCCCATTGCGCGCCGCTTTGCGCCGCCGTGACGATGTTGCCCGCATCGCAGTCCGCCAGCATGACGAGTATGCCGGGCCCCCAAAGCGCGGTCGATCGCAAAGCGCCCATCGACTTGCGCAGCAGCGGGGCGGGTTCGGGCGTTTTTGCGTTGACATTCATTCGTATCGTTATCGCGGGATGTTTCGTGGGTCTGCCTGGCAAGTCGTATCGCGGGGCGCCGGATGGCCGCAGGCATGATACCTGCTGCGATGGATCAGATGCCATGCGTGAGATCGTGTGCTGTCCTTGTTATCTTGCGCGACCATCGCCACTCATCGACCGCCGACCATGGACGAATTCTTCAATCGCCTGTTCCATTTTCAACCGTCGCTGATCACCTCGCTGACGCACGACATTCTGCATCTGATCGTTGCGGTGCTGATTCTCGCGATTGGCTGGTGGGTCTCCACCCGAATCGCGCGGCTCTTCGCCCGTATGCTGATACGCTCGCACGCGGACCCCACGCTGGCGCCGATGCTTGCCGGCATCGCGTCATGGGCCATCCGCATCGTCGCGATCATCGCGGCGTTGAGCGAAGTCGGCATCGCCACGGCAAGCGTGCTCGCGACACTGGGCGCCGCCGGTCTCGCGATTGGCCTCGCGCTGCAGGGCACACTGCAAAACATCGCGGCCGGCATCATGCTGCTGTTGCTGCGCCCGTTTCGCACCGGCGACGTGATCGAAGGCAGCGGCGCCGCAGCGGGCGTCGTGCGCGAAGTGGGCCTCTTCACGACGCGCATCGAACGCGGCGACGGCAACATCGTCTTCGTGCCGAACAGCCAGATCTGGAGCAATCCCGTCATCAATTACAGCAGCGGCGGCACGCTTCGCGTCGAGGTGAAGGTCGATCTCGCACGCCGCGACCAGGTGGATGCGGCCATCGGCGAGATAACGAAGATGGTGGCCGCCGAACCGCGCGTGCTGGCGGGGACCACACTCGCGCCCACGGTCGCGGTCGACTGCTATCCGCCCGAGGGCGGCGTGCGGCTGCGCATCGGCGCGTGGGTGCGCAAGCCCGATGACTCCCACGCCGCCGACGATCTGTGCAGCCATGCGTGCGATGCGCTGGCGAATGCCGGTGTCGCCGTCGGAATTCGCGCGGCGGCAAACGCCGATATTCGCGCGTCATAAAAAATTGAGGCCTTATCGGGTCTTATCCGGTCTTTTTGGGGGCGGTTCATGGAGCGGTAGTGCGCGTAGCAGTCAGTGCATAATTCTGTACGCGAACTCACCTGTAATATTTGAAAGCTCCATGGCATTACAACGACTTTCCGCTTTCGCGCGCCGGATTGCGCTGATCGCGCTTTTGTCCCCGCTTTTGTCTCTCGTATCGGTTTCCACCGCGTCGGCATTTCCGGCCGCGGCCGTGACCGCCCCGAGCGCAAGCAGTGTGGACGCCACGCCGCCCCCCATTTCGCTGACCGAAGCGCTCGCGCAGCTCAAGCAGACGCAGGCCAAGCAGGACAGCATCAAGCAGCAGACTTCGGCCTCGAACAACAGCAAGGATCTCGACGCGCTCTCCGACGCGACCCAGCAACTGAGCACCGACGTCGATAAATTGCGCAGCCAGATCGTTCCGCTGCGCGCGCAGACTCAGGCGCAGCTCGACGTGCTTGGGCCGGCGCCCGTGTCGGGTGAAACGCCCGGCACCGAGGCGGTCGCCCGCCAGCGCGCCAGCCTGACTGCGCGCAAGGACCAGATCGATGCGGTACTGAAGCTGGCCGACGACCAGAAGGCCAATCTCGACATCCTGTCCGCGCAGTTTGCGAAGCTGCATCGCGGCTTGCTGAAGAACCAGCTCGCGCTGCGCTCGAGCGGCATCTTCAGCGCGCAGTTCTGGGTGCCGCTCATGCACCGCTCTCCCGAAGACGGCCAGCGCCTCGACGCGTTCGACGCACAGGTGCGCGCGATGCTGCGCTCGGTCTGGCAACCGGGGCAGCGTGGGTTGACTTCGCTGCTGCTGGCCGGCGCGCTCGTGATCTGGCTCGGCGGCCGCAAGCTCGTGCAGCGCGGGCTCGCGTGGTTCTGCCTCAATTGCCTGCCCGCGACGCGTTTGCGGCGCAGCGCGCTGGCGTTGTCGACGGCCATCTCCACGCTGCTTGCAACGGCCGTCGCGCTACAGATCCTCTATCTGGCGCTCGCGCGCCACTTCGAGCTCACCCCCGCGCTGAGCGACCTGTGGGACGAGGTCACGAAGCTCACGCTGACTTGCGCGCTGATCTCGGGGCTCGGCCGCGCGCTGCTGTGCACGCATCATCCGTCGTGGCGGCTGCCCGCGCTGGCCGATCAGGTGGCGCGCGCCCTGCGGCCGTTTCCGAGCACGCTCGCGGCGCTGCTGTTCGTGTCGGGCGCCGTGGAGGCGGTCAACCGCATCGTCGACACGAGCCTCTCGGTCACGCTGCTCGGCCGCGGCCTCGTATCGCTCGTCACCGCGCTGACCATCGGCGCGGCGCTGCTGCGCGCGAACCGCGTGCGCAACGAGCTTGCCGCTGCCGGCGAAGCGCCGGAAACGCACTCCACGGTGGCGGGGCTGATTCATGCCGGCACCGCGCTTGCGATCATCGCCTCGCTGTTCGCGCTGGCGATTGGCTATATCACCGTGGCGCGCTTCATTACCTACGAGCTGGTGTGGTTCGAAATCGTGCTGTGCGGCATCTACGTGCTCATGCAACTGAACCGCGATATCTGCGCGAGCCTCTTTAGCGCGAATCTCTCATCGGGCCAGCAGTTGAAGAATCTGCTCGGCCTCGACGACAAGCATCTCGAACAGGTGCAGACCGTGCTCTCGGGCCTCGGCACGAGCCTCTTGATGCTGCTCGCGGTCGTGGCGCTGCTCACGGGCGGCTTCGGCACGACGCCGGCGGACCTGCTCAACAGCTTCATCGGCATCATTGGCGGGCAGCGGCTGAAGAGCCTCAATATCATGCCCGCCCGCATCACCAACGCCGTGATCGGGCTCGGGGTCGGCTTCTACCTGTTGCGCTCGGTGCGCCGCTGGCTCGACCGGGAATTCATGCCCGCGCTCGGCATGGACCCGGGCATGCGCATGTCGCTCATCACGCTCTTTACGAACGTGGGCTACGTGCTGCTGGTGCTGATGACGCTCTCGCTGCTCGGCGTGCGCTGGGACAGCCTCGCGTGGATCGTGAGCGCGCTCTCGGTCGGTATCGGCTTTGGCCTCCAGGAGATCGTGAAGAACTTCGTCTCGGGCCTGATTCTGCTGACCGAGCGGCCCGTGAAGGTGGGCGACATGATCAGCATTGCGGGCGTGGAAGGCGATATTCGCCGCATCAACGTGCGCGCCACGGAGATTCAGCTACCCGACCGCTCGACGATGATCGTGCCCAATTCGCAGCTGATTTCGCAAAACGTGCGCAACGTCACGATGGGCGACAGCACCCAGGGCGTCGCCACGCTGGTGTTGACGTTTCCGCTGGATACCGACCCGGAGCAGGTGCGCGACCTGCTGCTCGGCGTTTTTCGCGAGCACTCGGCGGTGCTGGAGACGCCCGCGCCTTCGGTGATGTTCAGCCAGCTCACGCCGGACGGCATCACGCTCAGCGTGACGGGCTATGTCGGCAGCCCGCGCATCGCTGCATCGACCAAGAGCGATCTGCTGTACGCGATCCTCAAGCAATTGCGGGCCGCCGGCGTCACGCTTTCGAATCCGCGCACGCTGCTGGTGCAGAACGTGCCGACGAAGAACCACGCATAGCGTGGGCCGATAGAACCTTTCGAACCTCGCGAGCCGGAATCGGGAACAGCCCGCCGGCTCGTGACATCTATCTCCTCGAATGCCGGGAAATCACCGGCCCTTCCACATTTCGAGGAGAAGCACATGAAAGCTGCAAACGTGTTGTTGTCGGCTGCGTTCGCGCTTGGAACCACGCTCGCGCCAGCGCTGGCCCAGGCGCAGAGCCAGGGTCCGACCGATCCCCAGATTGCCGCCATTGTCGTTGCCGCGAATCAGGCCGATATCGACGCGGGCAAACTCGCCGAATCGAAAACCCATTCGAAGGACATTCAGGCGTTCGCGCAACGCATGGTGACCGACCATACCAGCGTGAACCAGGCGGCGGTCAACCTCGTGCAAAAGCTTGGCGTGACGCCGCAATCGAATCCGACCAGTGACAGCCTCAAGCAGGGCAGCGAGGCCAATATCGCGCATCTCAAGTCGCTGCAGGGCGCACAATTCGATCATGCTTATATCGATCATGAAGTGACGTATCACGAGCAGGTTATCGACGCGCTCGACAAGACGCTGATCCCGAGTGCGCAGAACGCTGAATTGAAGGCGTTGCTGGTGAAGGTGAGGCCGGCTTTCGTCGCGCACCTGGACCACGCGAAGCACGTCCAGGCCATGTTGGCGAAAGCGCAATGAGCCGCTTGCCGCACATCTTGCTGGCGCGGTCCGGCATTTGCGCGATCGTGCTCGCGGCCGCCGCCGGACCGGCGGCTGCGAGCGATCATGTGGTGACGATCGAGCAAATGCGCTTTAGCCCGCCCACCGTGAAAGTGCACAGCGGCGACACCATCGTGTGGGTCAACAAGGACCTCGTGGCCCACACGGCGAGCGCGCAAGCCAGCACTTTCGATTCGGGCAGCATCGCGCCCGGCGCATCATGGCGATACGTCGCGAGCAAGCCCGGCTCGTATGCTTACCAGTGCCTGTTTCATCCGACGATGCATGGCACACTGATTGTCGAGCCGAAACCATGACGGAGCCAGGAGTGGCAATGGCCGATGTGCCCAACAGCGGATTGACGGATGCCGACGCGGAAATTGTGCGCCGCGTGGTGGCGGGCGATCTCACGGCGTTCGAGTTATTGATGCGCCGCCATAACCGCCGGCTATTCCGGCTCGCGCGCGCCACGCTGCGCAACGATGCCGAAGCGGAGGACGCCTTGCAGGACGCGTATCTGAAGGCGTTCAAGTCGCTCGGGCAGTTTCGTGGCGACGCCGCGCTCGCGACGTGGCTCTCGCGCCTCGTGCTCAACGAGTGCTTTGGCAAAATACGTCGCGAGGCGCGACGCCAGAATCTGATGCCGACGCTTGTGCATAGCGCCGACGACGAGCAGATGGCTTTCGATATGGACCCGACGAACGCTCACGACGATTTCGCCCCCGACCAGGCGGCCTCCCGCGCGGAGATTCGCGCGCTGCTCGAACGCAAGCTCGACGCGCTGCCGGTGGGCTTTCGCACGGTCTTCGTGCTGCGCTCGGTCGAGGAGATGAGCATCGAGGAAACGGCGCAGTGCCTCGGCATTCCCGAGGCCACGGTGCGCAGCCGCCATTTCCGGGCCCGCCAGATGTTGCGCGATTCGCTGGCTGAGGAAGTCGATCGCCTGGGGCCGGCGCTGTTCGAGTTTGGCGGTGCGTGCTGCGACCGGATTGTGGAGGCCGTGCTTGCGCGGCTGCGTGAGATGTAGCGCGTGTTCTGTAGTGCGTGCTTCGCCTATTGAGTATATTGAGTAGTCAGAGCCTCATTGGCACCAATCTATGCGAATGGGCTTTCTCAATGATTTTCAAAAGGGGGATTGGAAATGAGCAAAAGAGAAGCCGGAATGCTGACAGACTGGGGGCGCTACTGGTGGGCACATGTTTGGTCTGGCACAGACGCGGCAAAGAGAACAGAGGCGCGTGACGCACTCATTAAACTCGTGAACGGGCAGCTGAATGACATAGGTTTCAAGCTTGGCCGTGGTTGGCAGGACTATGATCCTGTGATTAGGGCCAAAGGCAGGAGGCCATCGAGCTATATTGCAATCGCAGGCTGGGCCTGGCGTCAGCCAGACAAAGGGCGCGACGCGGCTCGTCAATTCTATAACTGGGCAACTGGCGATACGATCCTTCTAACCGATCTGCCCCACCAGTTACTGGATCTTGCAATCATCACGCACCTGGCGGAATCTGCGCGCGGCTATCACAAATCCAACGATAACGGGCTTTACCCGCTGATGGATGAAATAGCAAATGGCACTAAGGGATGGGGTGATATCAAAGAATACTCCCCCGCCCTGACCTACAAAGAAGATATGGTTGACTGGTACGATGATTAGAGATGGAGCGTGTACCGTCCTTTAAAGCCGAATGCTCCTGGCCGACCCGGTCCGGCCGCCTCTGCTTTTACCGAAGCGGCCAAACCGCACCCAACTTCATGATCGGCCATACGACGTCCAGTTAGGTGAACTGTTAGCCATCGCGCGCATTCACGGCTACCAACCGTTGATTGTCTTCACGGCCGTCACGTCACCGGGACTCGGTTCGGTCATCAGCAGATACTTGGACGCTGGGTATTGCATGATCGAATCCTGGTCGTAGTCCCCATAAACTGCCAATTTAAGTCCTCGTTTAACGGCGCCTTCCAATTCCCAGCTTGGACTATTTTTATACCATTCGTTTCGCCTGTCTGGTCGGTCCTGCTCGTGGGACAGTCCAAGCAGGTGACCGACCTCATGAAGCGTTGCCCCCAACGTTTCCGAACCCTTCAAGAAAAGTGTCTTCTTGTCCAATGACCACTGCGATATTGCCCCCCCAGTTTTGACCTCAAAATCGACTGCCACGTTCGCTAACAAGGTTTGCGTAAACGTGATGTCCCCCACTTTCTGCTGCCAGATATCGAATGCATCTTGCAGCTTCTGGGATTGCGCGCCCTCTTTCTGCCGCCAGCTTAAGTGCTTCGCGCTGTTCCAGAATCCGGGGCGGGGAACTCCATATCCCATGATTGATTCTCCATACAGGCAATAAGTGAAGGATGTGCTTGCATCAAGCTATTACCAACATAGCGGTTCGTCGAAATGATTCAAGTGAAATTCCAGTGCAAACGGCAGATGGCGGCCGGCCGGACTCTACCGGCCGATTGATACACTGCTTCTGTGGCTTCATCGGGTACCGTACAGACTCGTGGTGAGTGGGGGATTCTGCAAGCCGCATCGGGAGCGATGTTATCCGCTGGCTAGCCAAGGCCTGTTCACATTCAAAACGCCTCAATCAACCCGATCGTGTTGCCTTCGGGATCCTTGACCATCGCAAACGTGTAGCCATCCACGCTGACCGGATCGACATAGCGCTGCCCGCCATGCGCGAGCACACGCGCGATCGCGCCTTTGAGGTCGTCGACGCGCAGATAGAAGTTCTTGCCGGGCTCGTAGCCGGGCGTATTCGGCTCGGTTTGCCCGATGCCGCCCAGCAGTGGGGTGACGCGCGTCGGGAACGGGACATACGCGAAGCCGGCGGTGCCCGTCGAATACTGCCAGCCGAATACGTCGCTGTAGAACGTCTTGAGCATCGCCTGGTCGCTCGCGATGATCTCGAACATCACACTAGGATGCCGGTTGGCTGCCGCCTCGATGGCATCGGCTCCAGCGACGGCGCAAACCTGCGTTGTCCGAACGAACCCGGCGCGCGTTTCGAGGAACTCGACCGTCGTGAAGGGCTTGCCGTCGGACTGGACGAAGAGATGCCCGTGCTGCTGCACGAAGCGCGTGAAGACGGGGCCGCTGACGTGACGGAGAAAGGCATCGGCGTTGCGGTAGGTTTCGAAGAACAGCACGTTTAGCGGATCGACGGGAGGCAGCGTCTGTAGCTGCGCCGTGCCGTGCCAGGGGCGGTGGACGAGGTAGGTCAGCGTATCGGGTTCCTCGCGCTCGACGTCGCGCGCGAGTTCGCGCAACGCGGCGTCGGCGGCCTCCTCGCATCCCGGGCGGAGGAACCAGTTCGAGGTCAGGCTGACTGTGCGGGCATCGCTTGGGCTCATGTCGTTTTCCTCCATTTGTTGTGTTCACAACCTTAGCTGCAATCTCAGTCTCAGTTTCAGTTTCAGTCGCCACGCACGTAACGCTGCGCGGCGCGGGTCAGCGCCATGCCGGCCACGCCGACGACGAGCCAGACAGGATGCACGAGCACGGCGAGCACGACGCCATCGCATAGCGGAATCGCCGCGAGCATCCAGGGGACGACGGGCCACGCGTAACGGCGATCCGGCATCTGGCTTTCGTAGCGCGCGACGAACGTCAGCGTCAGGATGTAGGCGGCTTGCACGATGCCGGCCAGCCAGACGAGTCCGGGCACCGTGCCCGTCAACGCCAATGCGGTGACGACATAAGCGAGCAGCCTGGCCCCCGCCATCGCCAGCACGGTGGACGGATGCCGTTTGTGAAACCAGTCGTAGAACCCGATGACCGCGAGCAGCGCCACGCCCGCGGCGAGTCCGGCGCGATACGGCGCGGCCAGGAGGCACAGGAAGCCGAGCGCGAACAGCGTGCAGAGGGTTGCGCTCGCCTGGGCCAGCGTGATGCGTCCCGCGACGATGGGTCGAAAGCGTTGATGGACGCTGTCATAGTCGATATCGCAGACGTCGTTGAGGGCCATGCCGCCGCAATAGAAGCAGGACAACGCCAGGCAGAGCAACAGCATGGCGAAGATGCCTTGTGCGCCGCCGGTCGGGTTCGCGAGCACCGCCGCGGTCAGCACGTTCATCCACAGCGTGGGCAGATTGCTGAAGCGGCACAGCGCGAGGATTGCGCCGATGCGGTGATTAAACGTGACTGTGCTCATGGTCGAAGATGTGCTCGAGCAAAATGGAACAGATATCGGTTGCCGCGACGTTGCCGTTGCTGCTGCGAATGCGGCCGTGTTCGGAACTCATGAGGATCGGCGCGTCGCCGTCGTGCGCCGTGCGAATGCCGTGCGAGCCTCGCACGAGCGATGCGTCGAGCGGAATCACGTCCATCACGTAGCGCATGCCCAGCGCCTTTTTCGCCAGCACGGACGCGACTTTCAACGCGGGAAAGCGCAACGCGGGATTGACGAACAACTCAGCCGGGTCGTAGCCTGGCTTGCTGTGGATGTCGACCGTGCGCGCATAGTCCGGCGCGGCGGCATCGTCGCGCCAGAAGTAGTAGGTGAACCAGCTATCAGGTTCGGCCAGCAGTACGAGCTCGCCGGCACGCCGATGCGCGAGGCCATGATGACGCTTGCCCGATTCGCCCAGTACCTCCGCGACGCCGGGTAGCGCCTCGCACAGGCGCTGCACGCTGGCGATGTCGCGTCGGTCCCGCACGTACACGTGGGCGATCTGGTGATCGGCCACGGCGAATGCACGCGAAGCGCCCGTGTCGAGATAGTCGCGTCCGAGGTCGCGCTTGATCTCGACGAGGCCGGCGTCGCGCAACGCACGATTGATGTGGACGGGCCGCTGCACGGGCATGATGCCGTACTCGGAGAGTACGACGACGCTCACGCCGCGCGACTGCAAGGCGTCGCTCAAGTTGCCGAACACGGTGTCGATTTCACGCAGATCGGCCGCGATATCGCCATGCGGCCCGACGCGTTGCAGGCAGTAGTCGAGATGCGGGAGATAGATCAGGTTCAGCGTGGGCTGGAAGGCTTCCTCGAGCGCGAGCGCCGCGTCCGCGATCCATTGGCTCGAGCGGATGCTCGTGCGCGGCCCCCAAAAGTCGAAGAGCGGAAATTGCCCGAGACGCTCGCGCAGCGAATCGCGCAATGACGCGGGCTGCGCGTAGAAGTCGGGGAGCTTGCGGCCATCCGCGCAATAGAGCGGCCGTGGCGTCAGCGTGATATCGGCGTCCGTCGCCATCGCGTACCACCAGAACGTGTTCGCGCACGTGAAGTTGGGGTCGCGCTCGCGCGCGAGGTGCCAGATGCGCGGCGCCTGCACGAGGCGATTGCTCTGGCGCCACAGCAGGACCTGGTCCAGTTCGCGAAAGTACCAGCCGTTGCCGACGATGCCGTGCGCGTCCGGCAGCTTGCCGGTGAGATAGGTGGTCTGTGCGGAGCAGGTGAGGGCGGGCATCACCGCGTCGATGGTGGCGATGGTGTGACCCGTCGTGTGACCAGCGGCGCGGCCGAATGCGGCAAGACGCGGCGTGTGCTCGCCTATCAGGTTGCGGGTCAAACCGACCACGTTAATGACGGCCGTGCGCTGCATCGAGCGTCTCCCTGACCCAGTTGAGTTCGCGCGCGATCGAATCGCCGAGCGAATCGAGTCGCAAGGCGGGCGGCAGCGCGCCGAAGCTGTACGTTTCGACTTCGAGCGGCGTGCCTGCCGGCAATCGTGGCAGGCAGGCCTCGAGAAAGAAGCGTGTCGTGCCGATTCCGCCCAGTTCTTCGAGAAAGATCGGCACATGGAAATGGACGCGGCACTCTTCGGGCAGTTCGCCGCCCTGCAGCCAGCGCGCGAGCGCGGGCAGGTCGGCGAAACGCCGAAGCTCGCCGTTTCGCCGCAACACGACGGCCTGATGCAGATACGTGGGCTCGTCGAACTGGAGCAGCGCGGCCACCGTCTTGCCGCGCGCGCGCAACGCGGACGACACTTGAACCTTGGCGATGGGAATGCCGGCGCTTGCCAGTTTTGCGAGGCAATCGGCGGGTTCTTCGAATTCCACGGCCTGATGGCAGCAGTCGAAGCACAGTCCGACATGCGCGGCAAGCGGCTCCGGGAATGCCATGCGCTCGAACAGCGCGATGGCTTCGTCGGTGCGCTCGATCACGCAGCACGGCTCCGGCTCGATCGCGAGCCGGATCAGCGGACCGCCGCGCTCGCGAATGCGCGCGAGATGCGCGGCCACGTCGAATAGATGAGCCTTTACGATCTCCCAGTGCGCAGGCTCGAAGCCTTCGCGAAACGCCACCGGCACGGTCGAGATCGAGATGGACTGATGATTCGGGGTCCACTGCGCGGCGATGTCGGCGAGCCGCTTCGTATAGCTCACCCGCAATGGATCGCGCCAGTCGGGCAGATAAACATTCTCCTTGACGACCGTGCCGTGAAACGAGCCATACGGAAAGCCATTGAGCGTCAGCACATGGCAATCGTGCTCGCCGCACCAGTCGGCGAAGCGGTGGATTTCGGCTTCGTCGAGCCCGAAAGCGGCCTGTGCCGAAAGGCGCAGGCCGAGCGGAAATGCTTCCCCGGGCGAACAAAGCCTTTTGACGTGCAGCCCGTGGTCTTCGAGGTTGCGCCGCACGTCCGCCCACGTTTCGCCGGGGTGAATGTTCGTGCAGTAGGTCAGCGGGTAGTCAAGCTTCACGCCGCCACCTCCCGCGCAATACGTTGTGTGAACAACTGTATTGCGGGATGGCCGCCGCGCAACGCGGCAATGCATTCCTGCATTGCTGCGATGTCGATCGTATCCACCTCGACGCCCTGGCCGATACGTGCCAGCAGCGTGATGCAGAGCTGGCCGCCCAGGTGCTCGCGAAATTCGTTCAGTGCCTGCGCGATGTCGAGTTCGCCGAACGCATCGTCGTCGAGCACGAAACCGATGTCGCGCAGCGTGGACAGCACGGCGCTTGCGTCGGCGGCGCCGATCATGCCGAGCCGCTGCGAATACAGCGTGTCGACCGCGATGCCGATGGCAACGGCCTCGCCATGCCGCAACCGATGATGCGAAAGCTCTTCGAGCTTGTGCGCGACCCAATGGCCGAAGTCGAGCGGGCGGGCGCTGCCATGCTCGAACGGGTCGCCGCCATTGCGAATCTGCGCGAGATGCAGTTCGGCGCAACGAACGATCAGCGGCTCCAGTGCGTGCGGCGCGAGGCGGGCGAGCTCGAACCGCTGGCGGTGAATCTCGTCGAAAAAGTCCGCATCGCGGATCAGCGCAACCTTGACGGCCTCGGCGATGCCCGCGCGCCGGTCGGCCGCGCTCGCGCCGCTCAGCAGATCGAAGTCATTGACGACCGCGAAGGGCGGCACGAAGGTGCCGACAAAGTTCTTGCGGCCGTGCCAGTTGACCGCGTTTTTTACGCCGACGCCCGCGTCGTTCTGGGCGAGCACCGTCGAGGGCATGCGGATGAGCCGCAAGCCCCGATGGGCCGTCGCAGCGGCGAAACCCACCGCGTCGAGCACCGCGCCGCCGCCGATCGCGACGACGTAGCTGTGCCGGCATAAGCCGAAGTCCTGCGCCATCGCATAGAGCGCATCGACCTCGCGCAATCCTTCCTTCGACGTTTCGCCGCCGCGCACGATCCACGCGGGGCCGGCGAGCCTGATCGCATCGGCATGGGCGCGCGCATAGTGCTCGATAGCTGGCAGCAATCCGGGGCGGGCCGCTGCGAGACCGGAATCCACCGCAAACAGCACCTGCGCCGCGCGCTCGCGCCCTGGCTGCCGGATCAGGTCCGCAAGGACCGTATTGGACGGTTCGAACGCGTGGCGCGTGAAGCAGACTGGATAGCTGTAGCGAACGGCAAAGGATTGCTCGATGCGATGTTCCAGCATGCGGTTCCCCGTGCGAGAAGCGTGTTGCGTGTGGTGGTGGAAAAGCCGCGCGGCCGATCAAGACCGGCGACGGCGCGTGCGTGTCAGTTGGGAACGAATTCGTCCACGCGCGGCGCTTGACCGCGAAGCACCGAGTTGTCCGCGAACAGCAGGCGCTGGTCGAGTTGGGGCACGCGGTCCAGCGCCTCGACGTCGATCTGCCCCGACTGCGCGTAGGCCTCCAGTGCGTTGCTCCATGTGACTGCTTCGACGGCGGCGGGCGCAATGCCGCGTTCGAGCATCAGACGCGCGGTTTTCGGCACCGACAACGGATCGCTGACGCCCCAGTCGGCCGAACTGTCGACGATGATCCGTTCCGGCCCGTACTGCCGGACGACCTCGACCATCCGCTCCGAACCCATCTTGGTGTTCGGATAGATCGTGAATGCTGCCCACGCGCCGGAATCGAGCACGCTGCGTACGGTCTCTTCGTTGTTGTGATCGACCACCAGTTTCGTCATGGGGATGCCGTGTTCGCGCGCCACCTCGATCGAACGCAGCGTGCCGCCTTTCTTGTCGCGATGCGGCGTGTGCACCATCACGACCATGTCATGCCGGCGCGCGAATTCGAGCTGTGCCCGATAAGCGAAATCCTCCGCTTCGGTGATCTCGTCGTAGCCGATCTCGCCGATCGCCACCACGCCTTCTTTCAGTGCGAATTGCGGAATCACTTCGAGCACTTCGCGCGCGAGCTTTTCGTTGTTCGCCTCTTTCGAGTTCAGGCCAATCGCGCAGTAATGCGCAATGCCGAACTGCGAGCAGCGAAAGCGTTCCCAGCCGACGAGGCTCGAGAAGTAGTCGATGAAACTGCCGACATTGGTGCGCGGTTGACCCAGCCAGAACGCCGGTTCGATGACCGCGCGCACGCCAGCGGCAGCCATGGCCTGCAAGTCGTCGGTGGTGCGCGAGCTGATGTGGATGTGGGGGTCGAAGAATCTCACGGCCGGTCCTCGTGTTGTGGCGACAGAAAGCGGAATGTGCGCTGGGTAAAGCCGTCCTCGCGGGCTTGTTCGATGAAGGGCGTGTGGGTGGCGAACGCGGTGCGCAGCCAGTCGCGCCCGGCGCTCAATGCGCCGGCTCGGGCGATAGCGAGCAGGGCGCTTCGCTTGCCTTGCTCGTCGCCTTCGGCCAGTTCCGTCTGCAATGCGCGCAGCCCGCGTTCGCCCGCGTAGGGACCCAGGCAAAGCCATGTTTGCGGCGACACCGCGCGGCCCGCGCTGCGCCGTTCGTCGGCGAGATCCAGCGCCATGCGCGCAAGCTCGGGGGACAGCCGTCGATCGAGGCCGTCGACGCGCCAGAGCGGTGCGTCGATGAATATGGCCTTGATCACGAGCTGGCGCCAGGCGACATCGTCGAAATGTTGCGCCGGGTAGGGCGAGTCGAGCGCCACCGCCTCGAACAGCGGACGCATGTTCGAGCGGCAGCCTTCGCGCGCACGCCAGACGAAACGTTCGCCGCGCGGCAACAGCGGCAACGCACGGTACAGCGCGCACGATTCGCCGTGGTCCGCGAACTGGAAGCAATGTTCGAACGCAGCCGGGAAAGCGTCGGCCTCGCTGTCCGGAAACGCAAGCAGCAACGCGATACGCAGCGTTTCCAGCAGGCTCCACTGCGCCGGATGCCAGCCGGGAACGCCGGCATTCAGCGGGCGCAACTCGTCGGGAGTCAACGCCAACGGGACGCCGGCGCGAGCGTGGCGGCTTGCGAGCGCGAGCAGTTGCGCAAGACGTTGCATCGATACGCCGTTGCGTATCTCATTCGTTGCGCTCGACCGGAAGGTGTTCGCTGCGTGCGAAAGACGCGCGCCGAGCAGCGCCGAAAGAGCCTCAGCGGCGTCGAATCGCATTGGGGTCTCCATGGTCATTGTCGATCGCTTACCGATGTTGCTGAACGCGCTTCCCGTCCTGCCTGGACGAGAAGCGCGGGGCGCTACTTGCCTTTCGGTCCTCCGCGCAAGCTACGGCTGAGTTCCGCTTGCGTCATGGTCGCGAGGGATAGGGTGACCTCTTCTTGCTGCTGAACCACATGCGCCGTTTGCGCGCGCAATCCTTTCTTCAGCAGACGCACGCGCGAGGGCAATTCCGCATCGTGATCCTTCGGCGAATCGAGCCACGCATACAACAGCGAACGCATGCCCGCACTCATATCCCGCGTGATCGGCATGAAGCGGAAATGTTCGAAGGCCGCCGGGTCGGTCAAGCGCTTGAGGACGGCCGTGTAGGCACGGATCTGTTCGGGATCGTCGAGACGCAGCCAGTTATCCATGCAGGGCGCCATTGCGTTCCAGTTCGACAGCACGTACTTGTACACGTTGGGCCAGGTGGGCGGCAGCGCCGCGATCTGCGGATCGGCGGGCAGCACGCGTACATACATGTAGGTATCGAGCTGCGTGTTCAACGAGGTCATCGTCTGAGACGGAAAACTGGGCACGTAGGCCGTGATGCCCGGCGCAGCGGCGGGCAACGATAGTTTCGCGATACCCGTGGCATCGGTCGTCATCGGGATGCTTTTTTCGACCTTTGATCCATCGGAGGACATCTGATTCAACTGAAACGCGACACCGTTGCCAGCCGGCACGCCGTGCTCGTATACCTGGAACGACGCCGAGGTGGGCGTTTCCTGGTCCACGTAGAAGTTCGGCGTCAGCGCAATGGCGCGAAACGCCTGTTCCCGCAGGATCGGCCCTTGCACGGTATTCACCTGGAGATTCAGCCGGGCTAATTTTTTCGCCATGCCGGGGGCGAGCGGCAGGGTCACGAGCCCGGCGCTGGCCTCATAGGCAGTACGGTCATACGACGTGTACGGAATCGATCCCAACTCCTCCTGGACCATGCCGGACTCATCGACGGCAACGACGGAGAGGCTGCCGAGATTCTGCTTCGTCAACGCCACATCGACTTCCGGCACGCTATTCGAAAGGTCGATCACGAGCGAGTCGGTGTTGCAACGCGCCGAGGCTGTGCCGACCGCGGGGGCGGACCCTAGCTGAATGAGCGCGCGGTCGCCGGGTTCGTGAACCGGCTCGTTCTTGCGCCACAAGCCCACTACGCCGACGATCAGGCTGCGGGCCGGATTCGGCTGAAAACCGCCGCCGGTGATCTTGTCGGAAAGCTGCTGCGCCTCCTGCGCCATGGCAGGCGAGCCGTTGGTCAGCGTCGCGTTATCGTAGTAGACGGTGCGATAGGCATTGAAGCGGACGGTCAAGCCCAGCACGTCGTCGGCTTCCAGCGCTTTTTTCAGGTCGGCGAGGATGCCCGAGTCGAGTGCGTTGATCCGCAGGCCGTCCGCCTTGGCGAAGCAGGTCGTCCAGATGACCGACGCGACGCCCGCGACTGCGACGTGTCCGGACTTGTTGCGGCCGAAGTTGATCTGCCGCGCGATGATGCGAGATGTGCGTGGCAACTGGATGCTGTAGCCACCCTCGACGCCGAACAGCATCGAATCGAAATAGAGCTGCGAGCTAACGCTGCCGAACGGTTCGAGGTCGACCAGCATGCCGGTGAAGTTCACTGCGCTGGTCGCGAACGGATCGTCGGTCTGCGTTCCGTGGCCTCGATCGAACCCGCAGACGGCCGTATCGTAGAAAGACGAACGATAGGTGCCGTGCGGGTTCCAGCTTCCGCCGCCAATCTGGGCCACCGCTTTATCGCGGAATGCCTGAACTTCGTCCTGGATGGTCGGCAGGTTCTGCGGCAGGATGGTGGTGCAATCCGTCTCGTCGTAGTTGACCGAGTAGTTGTTGGTGGTCACCGGGTCCCACGACACGTTGCCCTTGAAGTAAATGCGAGGAATCTCGAGCACACTCATCATTTGTCTCCATGGAGGTTGGGCACGTAAAGAAAGGCGGGACCGGCGAACTGACCGTTGTTCAACGGCACGGTGAAAGCGTGCAGCGCACTCATGCGCAGATCGAACATGAAACGCACCGCCTCGCCTAGCGCGCCTTCCACACCGGCGACGGCGCGCTGCAACGCATCGATCATCTGGGTGAACGCCGCATTGCAGGCCGCTTGCGCCGCCTGCGCGGCTGGCGGCTCGTTCGAGAAGTTGTGCAGGCCAGGGTCGGCGAGGTCGCGCCCGGCAGGCGGCCACGTCACTTCCAGGCGAGCCGGCCCCCACGTATAGCCGGATTTACTGCCGGGGTCTCGGGTCAGCACGCGCTCGTTGAAGATTTCCCCGAAGCGGAAGTAATGCGCGGGCTGGTCCTGAAAGTCGAGCGGGTCGTACTCGCTGCCTTCGCTCGTGCCCTCTCCTTCTGAAACGATCTGCGTGATCGCGTTGTGCGCATCCGCGTAGTTGTTGACCGCGAAGAGCTGACCCGGAAAGAATTGGTTGTCGACAATCTGGTTCCGGTTCGGCGTCCATGCGCTCGCGGGCAGGGTCGAGAGGAACTTGTCGAGGGCGTCGTAGAACTGGCCGATCGTCACGGCTTTGGGCGCCGCTTCCGCGAGCAGGGCAGCCGTCTTGACCGGATAGTCGGGCGGATTCTCCGGCTCTTCGATCGCCATGCCCTGCGCCAGTGCGTCCTTGGAGAACGGATACAGGTGCACGGTCAGCGGTGTGTCATGCGGACCAATATCGCCTGGCAGCGGTCCCGGGTACTGCTGCACCTGGATGAGCGGATTGCCGCCCAGCGCATTCAGGATATTGCACGCGAGGCACATGTGGATCATCTCCTGCAGCGCCACCGAACGAATGAGGTGGTTCGCTTCCGGATTGGTCCCCGGTGGGATGGAGTACAGCGCATAAAGATACGGAGGCAATGTGCCGAATTCGACACCGACTGCGGTTTGCAGCAGGGAACGCGCATCTTCTATGGTCGTCAGCTTCTTAACGGCTAGGCGAATCACTTTGGCCTCCGTAAGGTTATTGCGTGGGTGATCGAAATGGCGGGTGGGTGAGCGTCGCAGCGCCAGGGCTCAGGAGCCGCTCAGGGCCCGAACCGGCAGACCGGGATAGGCTGTCCTTGCGCAAGCTGTGCGACGAGGTCCCACGTCGTGGCTGGGTCGGGCTTCGCGAACGAAAAATCGTAGAAGTTCTGACTGACGATAGGCGCGTTCGGCGGATCTTCCGGCCATCCGGAGAAATAGAACGACTGTGGCAACCGATACAGCGCGGGTTCCGCGCCGCCGCTCCTGTCTTCGGTCCAGTCGCTGTGGAAGGCATAGCCGAACAGCACCGCACCGTCTTTCGTGCGGTCCGGACTGACGCCAACCTGAATCGGCGGACGATTTCCGTCGGGGCTCGTCCAGAACGAGTATCCCTGCACGCGTCCGCCGAGCCGTTCGCTGTCGCCCTTGCTGTAGGGCAGGTGCTTGATGAAGTCGCGCATGGGCGGATGATTCAGCGCCGAGAACAGGCACACGGGAACCATGGTGGCCGGGCGGTTTCCCTCGAACGTGAGGAAGTACGCGTTGTCGCCGAGCGAGATGTAAGCGCAACTATAGTGATTCGAGCCAGGAAAGATCGGCAGCGCGCGGTCCTCGTAATACTCCATCATCGCGCCGCGTTCGCCGTTTGGCCCGACCCAGGTGCTGTCGTAATAGCTCGCGCCATTGGACACTTCGTAGTCCACGCCTTCCTTCAACGGGGGCGGCGGGACGCCGTCATAGGGCGGCGGATACTCGGCGTACCGGTTGTACACGCGGTACATCTTCCATTTCGCTGACCAGTAGAGCGGCAGGATCGGATCGGAAGGATCGCCGGGCGCACGCCCGTACAGGCAATCCGGTGCGGCGCACGGGCTGTATTGCGGTGGATTGTGAACCCCGTAGGTCGGATAAATCGGAGCAGTGGGCGTCTGCGTTGCAGACGAATTCTTTTCTAGAACCGCAACGTCATTGGAGAGTTTTTGCATAATGCATAGTTATCCGATTTATATCCCTGAAAGGAAATCGTATTTTACTTTTCAGGATTTCTACACTGGATAGCCGTACTCGAGCGTTTGCGGGAGTCCGCCGCCGCCGTATTCAATTTGCAGAGTGTGGTCTGGACATACCCCTGATAGTCCTGCGTGACGAACTTTTCTATCGCTTTCTTTTGTTCTGACGAAAATATAGCCGATGCAGAGCCGTCGGCGGGACGCTTCAAGGCGGCCCTATCCAGGTTGATAGGTGCCGGGGGCATGTCGAAGAAGCGCATCCGGCGAATGGTCGAGAGGGGGCGGGCACGTCCGTTCGCCAGCGCATGGCGACTAGAAGGCCGGCCAGGAGGCGCTCTGTCGCTGCGGTTCCTTCAGCGGCTATTTACCCACACGTTCGCGCATGGCCTCGCCTAGCGCGTCGCGCACGCAAGCGGCGAGTAACTCCGAAGCGCGCGCGTGCGCCACGCGAGCCGGCCACGCAATGACAAGCGGCTGGATTACAGTGGCCTCACGTATCGGC
Organism: Paraburkholderia tagetis; assembly: GCF_022213065.1. Classification (GTDB taxonomy): domain Bacteria; phylum Pseudomonadota; class Gammaproteobacteria; order Burkholderiales; family Burkholderiaceae; genus Paraburkholderia; species Paraburkholderia tagetis. The sequence continues at coordinate 36,565 of NZ_JAKLJA010000013.1, read as the reverse complement.
CGCTCGACAACGAGGGACGTCTGTACAACCGTTGGACTTTGCGTGATCAACAGCGACACCCCCAGGCCGCTCGCCACCATCGCACGCACGAGTTCGATGGACGTAGCCCGATACCGCACGTCTGGCGAGAGACCAAGCTGCCAGAACGGCGCCATCAGAAAGTCGCGACTCTGCGGCAGATCGATCTGAATGAAAGGCTGCGTGGCCAGGTCGTGCAGCGAAACCGCGCGACGGCGCTTCGCCAGCGGCGAGTCGCCGGGCAGGATCGCGTAGGGCTTGAGTTCGGCGAGGCACTCGCGTTCGATATCGCTGGGCAGGCCCACGTCGTACATGAGCGCGAAATCGATCACGCGCTTGTGCAGCCATTCGTCGAGTTGCGCGAGATCGCCTTCCCGGAACTGCACGGTGAGACCTGGATGGCGCGTCTGCGCGAGCTTGAGCACACGAGGGAGATAGACCGGCGCGATCGTGCGAAATACGCCGATCTGCACGAGACCGCGATCGCCTTCGCCCACATCGTCGGTGGTGAACGACGAGGCCGAGGCGAGCAGGTGCCGTGCTTCATCCAGCTTGCGCCGGCCGAACTGCGTGAGCGTCATACGCGTGCCGGCGCCGCGCGTGAAAAGCGGCGCGTCGAATAGCGCTTCGAGTTCGCGGATTGCCACGGAGATCGAAGGTTGCGAAACGTTTAACTGTTTCGCCGCGCTCGTCGTGCTGCCCGTCTCGGCCGCGGTGACGAAGTAGCGCAGGAGCCTGAGCGACAAGGCCATAAAGTTTTCGTATAGGTGTTAATTTATTCCAATATTTTATCTTATTGGATGGGCAGATCAGAATCAGCTCACCAGCCGAACCGGTTGGCTGTTCTGGAGGAAGACGCTGTGACACTGCCCGCGCTGCCGCTCGACGGTATTCGTGTGATCGACTTTTCCCGCGTGCTCGCGGGGCCGCTATGTTCTGCGCTGCTGGGAGACCTGGGCGCCGAGGTCATCAAGATCGAGCCGCCCGCCGGCGACGACTACCGCGCAATTGGCCCGTTTTCCGCCGGGGAAAGCGGACTCTTCCACGCGATGAATCGCAACAAGCAAAGCGTCGTCATCGACTTGAAGCACGACGAAGGCCGTGCGCTGGCGCAGTCGCTCTGCGCGCAGGCCGACGTGGTGGTGGAGAACTTCCGGCCAGGCGTGGCCGAGCGGCTTGGTATTGGCTACGCGGAACTCTGCGCGCGCAATCCCTCGCTCGTCTACGCAAGCGTTTCGGGTTTCGGCCAGACCGGCCCCGAATCGCATCGGGCCGCGTACGACATCATCCTGCAAGCCCTGTGCGGACTCATGGATGTGACCGGCTCGCCCGACGGCGCACCGACGCTGGTGGGCGATTCGATCTCGGATGCGGTCAGCGGACTTTTCGCCTCGTGGGGCGTGCTGGCGGCGCTATTGGCGCGCGAGCGCAGCGGCAAGGGCACGCACGTGGATGTGGCGATGTTCGACGCCACACTCAGTCTCACCGCAGGCATGGTCGCGCGCTACGCCACGACCGGCGTCGCGCCGCGGCGCGTGGGCAACCGCCACGCGTCGTCGGCGCCATTCGGCGCCTATCGCGCGAAAGACGGCTACTTCGTGGTGGCCGTGCTCAACAACCGCTTGTTCGAACGCTTCGCGCAAGCGATCGGTCAGCCTGAACTCATGGGCGATGCGCGCTTTATCGACGATGCCACGCGCAGCGAAAACGAAGCCGCGTTGCGTGTTTGCATCGAGTCATGGTCTGAACTGCATAGCATCGCAGAGGTGAATGCGCGGTTGAGCGAGGTGGGGATTCCCGTTGCGCCAATCCAGAACATCAGCGAGGCGCTGGAGAGCGAGCAGGCGCGCGAACGTGGCCTGCTGATCGAAACGAAGGCCGCCGACGGCGGCACCCTGCGGCTGCCGCGGCAACCGGTTCACTTCTCGGCGTGGCCTGCCACGCGAACCACGCGGGCCCCAGCGCTGGGGGAACATACCCAGGCGGTGCTCGAGAAGTACCTGGGTTTGGACCATGAACGCATGGCTGGCTTGCGTGATGGCGGGGTGCTCGGCCAGGCCGCAATGCAATTGCAAGACGCTAAATAATCAGGATGACAAAGCATGTATAAACGAATGGGTGTTAGCGAAGCCGATGTCGAGATCGCGGAAGCCATCCGGCGGTTCGCGCACGCGGAACTGGCGCCCCGCGCGGCACAGATCGACCGCGAGGAAATTTCCACGACACGCTATGTTCCCGCGCTCGCCGATCTCGGCGTGATGGGCATGAATCTGCCTGAGCGTTGGGGCGGTGTCGGCGCGTCGCCTGCAGCGATCATTCTCGCGCTGGCCGAGATTGCGGCTGCGTGCGCATCGACTTCATCGATGATCGGCGCCCACTATCTTGCGACCGATTCGATCCTGATCGGCGGCGACGACGCATTGCGCGCGCGCTACCTGCCTGACGCAGCGACCGGCGTGAAGCTTGGCGCTTTCGCGCTGACGGAGCCGCAAGCCGGCTCGAATCCGGCTGGAATGACGACGCATGCAGTACGCGAGGGCGATGGTTATCGTCTGCGTGGCGTGAAGCATTTCATTTCGAACGCGGCGGCCGCTCAATTCATCGTGGTCTATGCCAAGACCGCGCCCGAACTCGGCACACGGGGAATCAGTGCTTTCGTGGTCGACCGCGATACACCGGGCGTGTCGGTGTCGTCCGCCGAAATGCTGATGGGCATTCGAGGCGCGCCCGCCCATGAAGTCGCGCTCGACTGCCATGTGCCGGCCATGAACCGGTTGGGCGACGAAGGCACGGGTTTTCGCACCGCAATGAAAGTGCTCGACAACAGCCGCCTCGACGTCGCGGCAACGAGCCTCGGCCTGGCCGAAGCGGCGCTGGCGGATGCCGTGGAATGGGCAAAGACGCGGCATGTCGGCAACGAGCCGCTGGCGGCCAGGCAAGGCCTGCAATGGAAATTTGCCGACATGAAAACCCAACTAGAAGCGGCTTGGCTCCTGACGCTACAGGCGGCCACGCGGCGCGCGGCAGGCGAGCCGTTCACGGACGCGGCTTCGATGGCAAAACTCTATGCATCGGAGATGGTTGGCTTCGTCACCGATACCGCGTTGCAGATGCATGGTGGCTACGGCTTCACGCGCGAGATGCGGATCGAGCGACTGGTGCGTGATGCGCGGATTCTGCGCATCTACGAGGGGTCGTCGGAGATTCAGCGCACGGTCATTGCCCGATCCGTTCTGGCTTAAAGACAGTCTATGAAAGGAGTGAAAAAGTGAAAGTGCTGGTGGCGGTCAAGCGCGTTGTCGATGCCAACGTCAAAGTGGGCGTGAAGTCGGATGGTACGGGCGTCGATATTTCGAACGTGAAAATGTCGATGAACCCATTCGATGAAATTGCAGTTGAAGAAGCCGTGAGATTGAAGGAATCGGGCGCGGCGACTGAGGTAGTGGTGGTCTCTTGCGGGGTTGCGCAAGCCCAGGAAGCATTGCGTACGGCGCTGGCGATGGGCGCGGACCGCGCAATCCTGGTCGAATCGGAGGTGGACCTGCAACCGTTGGCCGTCGCCAAGCTGCTCAAGGCGCTGGTGGACAAGGAACAGCCGCAGATGGTGATGCTAGGCAAGCAGGCCATCGACGGCGACGCGAACCAGACGGGGCAGATGCTCGCTGCGCTCGCGGGTCTACCGCAGGCAACGTTTGCGTCGAAGGTGGTGGTGAGCGAGGGCAGAGCGACCGTGTCGCGCGAAGTGGATGGCGGTGCAGAAGTGCTGTCGCTGACCTTGCCCGCTGTCGTCACGACCGATCTGCGCCTGAATGAACCGCGCTATGTGACGCTGCCGAACATCATGAAGGCGAAAAAGAAGCCGCTGGAAACCATCAGGCCCGCAGCCTTGGGTGTCGACGTCACGCCGCGCCTGACGACGCTAAAGGTCGGCGAGCCGCCCAGGCGCGCGGCGGGGGTGAAGGTGGCGGACGTGGAGACGCTGGTGGAGAAGCTCAAGAGCGAAGCCAAAGTGCTTTGATCGACGAACACGAGGAGACGAGAGACATGACGATACTGGTAATTGCCGAGCACGATAACGCTTCGATCAAGGCTGCGACGCTGAACACAATGGCTGCCGCAAGCAAGATTGGCGACGAGATTCATGTGCTGGTGGCGGGGCATGGCGCGCAGGGCGCGGCGCAAGCGGCTGCCAAGGTGGCGGGCTGCGCGAAGGTGTTGCTTGCAGATGCGCCTCAACTGGCCGAAAGTCTTGCGGAAAATATTGAAGCAACCGTGCTGAGTATTGCGAAGGATTACTCACATATTCTGACTCCGGCAACCGCTTGGGGCAAGAATATCGCCCCGCGCATCGCCGCGAAGCTGGACGTTGCGCAGATCAGCGACATCACGGCGGTTATTTCCGCCGATACATTCGAGCGGCCGATTTACGCAGGCAATGCCATCGCGACCGTGCAATCGGCTGATCCCGTCAAGGTGATCACGGTGCGGGCTACGAGCTTCGATCCGGTGGCAGCGCAAGGCGCCAGCGCCGAGGTCGAGACGATCGAAGCGGCGGCCGATGCCGGCGTTTCGCAGTTCGTCAGCCGTGAGGTGACCCGGCTGGACCGTCCGGAACTGATGTCGGCGCATATCGTCGTGTCGGGCGGTCGAGGCCTCGGCAGTGGCGAGAATTACACGAAGGTGCTCGAGCCGCTCGCCGACAAACTTGGCGCGGCATTAGGCGCATCGCGCGCCGCCGTCGATGCGGGCTACGTACCGAACGACTATCAGGTGGGCCAGACGGGCAAAATCGTCGCGCCGCAGTTGTACGTCGCAGTCGGCATTTCAGGTGCGATTCAGCACCTGGCCGGTATGAAGGACTCGAAGGTCATTGTCGCGATCAACAGCGATGAAGATGCGCCGATCTTCGGCGTGGCCGACTATGGCGTCGTAGGCGATCTGAACGTGATCGTGCCCGCGCTTGCCGCACATCTCTGAACCCCCTTGATCCGTTTGGCCGGTTTGCCGGTTTTGCCGGTTTTCTTGACGCTTCGCACGCAGCACGCAGCACGAAAAGGGCGGCGTGCGGGCACACAGCTGTTCCCTTACGAAAGAGGAGCGCAATGATGGACTGCACCGCAGCGCGTAGTGAAAGAGCCACACTGGTCGAGCGGCGCTCGATCGACTACATTCCCGAAGCCGAGCGTCACGGCAATTTGTTCAGCCAGTTCACCCTCTGGTTCGGTGCGAATCTCCAGATCACCGCCGTCGTGGTCGGCGCACTCGCCGTGGTACTGGGCGGCGATGTGTTCTGGTCGCTGGTTGGCCTGCTGGTTGGACAGATACTGGGCGGTGCCGTAATGGCGTTGCACGGCGCACAAGGTCCCAAGCTCGGTTTGCCGCAAATGATTTCGAGTCGCGTGCAGTTCGGCGTTTATGGCGCCATTATTCCGCTCGCGCTGGTTTGCGTGATGTACGTGGGGTTCTCGGCGGGGGGCACGGTTCTCGCCGGGCAGGCGATCAGTGAATTGCTGGGTGTGAACGATACCGTAGCAATCCTGATTTTTTCCTCCATCGTGATCCTGCTCACGGGACTCGGGTATCGAATCATTCACGCGATGGGCCGCGTGTCGAGCATCGTCGGTACGCTCGCCTTCCTGTATCTGTTTGCGAGCCTGTTGCACGGCCATGCGTGGAGTACGCTGCTCGCTAACCGTCACTTCACGGTCGCATCGTTCCTGCTCGCCGTTTCGCTCTCGGCATCGTGGCAAATCGCGTATGGTCCTTATGTAGCCGACTATTCGCGCTATCTGCCGAAATCCGTCTCGACATTCAGGACATTTTTCGCGGTCTTTTGCGGCACGGTGACAGGCGCGCAGGTGTCGATGACGTTCGGCGTGCTCGCCGCCGCGCTCGCCGGCAGCCGATTCGCCGGGCACGAAGTGGCGTTTATCGTCGGCCTGGGCGCAACGGGCATCATCGCCGCGATTCTTTACTTCACGATTGCGCTCGGCAAGCTCACCATCACGACGCTCAATGCTTACGGCAGCGTGATGTCGGTGACGACGATCGTCACCGGGCTGCGACAGCGCCGCGAAGTCTCTCACGGTGCGCGGCTCACCTTTGTGATTCTCTCGGTGGGCATATCGAGTGCGCTCGCACTCGCCGGACAGCATTCGTTCCTGAAAGCGTTTTCATCGTTCCTGCTGTTCCTTCTGGTGTTCTTTACGCCGTGGAGCGCGATCAATCTCGTCGACTACTACTGGGTGACACGCGAGCGCTATGACGTACCGGCGCTCTTCGATGCGAAGGGCCGCTATGGCCGCTGGAATCCAGTCGGCATTGCCGTCTATGTAGTGGGCGTGCTGGTGCAGATGCCGTTCGTCGCCACCGGGTTTTATACGGGACGCTGGGTCAATGCGCTCGGCGGCGTCGATATCTCGTGGATCGTCGGCATTGTTGTGCCCGGCGCACTGTATTACGCGGCGACGCGTCTCGTGCAGCCGCGTGTGCCAGATCGGCTCATCCTGCCAGAGACGGTTGGCGACGCGTAAACGTGCAAAGCGAGGGGGCCGGACGACCTCGGTGCTCAATCCGTGCGTGTCCTGCCTCCAGCACCCGAAAGCGCGTTTCACATTGCGGGATGTACTTCGAATTTTCGCCGCGTCATTTTTTCACGGCCTGAAATCATGTTTTGCATCGCAAAAATCGGTGTCTATCTCATTGAAAATAAACAATAAATTATGTCTTATGTCTTATATAAGACTTGGGCGAACGGCGCTACTATTGAGTCATGCAGTTCGCTTCGACAGACGGAGCGGGCAGGCTGAACCCACTAGTCAAACGCGCTTTGCTCTTAGGAGAGACACATGGCCCAGTATCAAGACGACATCAAGGCAGTTGCCGGTTTGAAAGAGAACAACGGCAGTGCCTGGAATGCCATCAACCCCGAGTATGCCGCCCGCATGCGCGCCCAGAACAAGTTCAAAACGGGCCTGGACATCGCGAAGTACACCGCGAAGATCATGCGCGCCGACATGGCCGCCTACGATGCCGACCCGGCGAAGTACACCCAGTCGCTGGGCTGCTGGCACGGCTTCATCGGCCAGCAGAAGATGATCTCCATTAAGAAGCACTTCAACAGCACCGAGCGCCGCTACCTTTACCTGTCTGGCTGGATGGTGGCCGCGCTGCGCTCCGAGTTCGGCCCGCTGCCGGACCAGTCGATGCACGAAAAAACCTCGGTCAGCGCGTTGATCCGCGAGCTGTACACCTTCCTGCGCCAGGCCGACGCCCGTGAACTGGGCGGCCTGTTCCGCGAGCTGGACGCAGCCCAGGGCGCTGCCAAGGCCGCGATCCAGCAAAAGATCGACAACCACGTCACCCACGTCGTGCCTATCATCGCCGACATCGACGCGGGTTTCGGCAACGCCGAAGCAACCTATCTGCTGGCCAAGCAGTTCATCGAAGCGGGTGCATGCTGCATTCAGATCGAAAACCAGGTGTCCGACGAAAAGCAGTGCGGCCACCAGGATGGCAAGGTCACCGTGCCGCACGAGGACTTCCTCGCCAAGATTCGCGCGATCCGCTACGCGTTCCTCGAACTGGGCGTGGACGACGGCATCATCGTGGCCCGCACCGACTCGCTGGGCGCCGGCCTGACCAAGCAGATCGCCGTGACCCACACGCCGGGCGACCTGGGCGACCAATACAATGCGTTCCTCGATTGCGAGGAGTTGTCGGCCGACCAACTGGGCAATGGTGACGTCATCATCAAGCGCGACGGCAAGCTGCTGCGTCCCAAGCGCCTGCCGAGCAACCTGTTCCAGTTCCGCGCCGGCACGGGCGAAGCGCGCTGCGTACTGGATTGCGTGACCGCACTGCAAAACGGTGCCGACCTGCTGTGGATCGAAACCGAAAAACCGCATATCGCGCAGATCGGCGGCATGGTCAGCGAGATTCGCAAAGTCATCCCGAACGCCAAGCTGGTGTACAACAACAGCCCGTCGTTCAACTGGACCCTGAATTTCCGCCAGCAGGCGTATGACGCGATGAAGGCCGCGGGCAAGGATGTGTCGGCATACGACCGCGCGCAGCTGATGAGCGTGGAATACGATCAGACCGAACTGGCGACGCTCGCCGACGAAAAAATCCGCACCTTCCAGGCCGACGCGTCGCGCGAAGCGGGTATTTTCCACCACCTGATTACGCTGCCGACATACCACACCGCCGCACTGTCGACCGACAATCTGGCCAAGGAATACTTCGGCGACCAGGGCATGCTGGGTTACGTGGCGGGCGTGCAGCGTAAGGAAATTCGTCAGGGCATCGCGTGCGTCAAGCACCAGAACATGTCCGGCTCGGACATCGGCGACGACCACAAGGAGTATTTCAGCGGCGAAGCGGCCCTGAAAGCGGCGGGTAAAGACAATACGATGAATCAGTTCTGATACCGGTAATACCCCAAGCCAAAACTCCAACTCGCGCCAACCCATACACGGGTTGGCGTTTTTTTATTCGAGCATCCTGGGCGCGACAGTCCGTGCAGGACCGTCCCTCGGAAGGTCTGAAGAGTTCGTCTGTGCGGTAGCGAACACCTGAAAAACTTCGTTTCGCTTACGATTCTTTCTGACGCTTCTTCACACGTTCCCCGAGGAGCCACGATGGAAAGCACACCGAGCACGGTTCAACAGGAATCTGGCGCTGATAGTACGCACCAGCCCGAACTTTCCCCTGACCGGCTGCTCCAGCTAGGCATGGGGTTCTGGGCGTCCAAGGCCCTATTGTCCGCAGTCGAGCTCCGTGTGTTCACGCGCCTCGCGACCGGTCCGCACGACGCTGCGGAACTCGCTGACGCAGTCGGACTGCACCCGAGATCGGCACTCGATTTTCTCGATACGCTGGTTGCGTTGAATCTGCTGGAACGCGAAGGCGGGACATACCGCAATACGCCGGACGCCAATCTTTTCCTGGACACGGCCAAGCCCAGTTATGTGGGTGGATTACTGGAAATGGCCAATGCGCGGCTATATCCGTTCTGGGGCTCGCTGACTGAAGCCCTTCGCACGGGGCAGCCACAGAACGAGGCAAAAGAGGGCGGCAACCCCTTCGACGCGATGTATAGCGACGAACACAAACTACGCGGTTTCCTGCGGGCGATGAGCGGAGTCAGCCTGGGCGCGGCCAGGGCGATTGCACAACAATTCCCGTGGCAAAACTACCGCACCTTCATGGATATCGGCGCGGCCCAGGGCGCCTTACCCGTGCAGGTCGCACTCGCCCATCCTCACTTGCGCGGTGGCGGCTTCGATCTGCCAGTAGTGGGCCCTGTGTTTGAAGAGTATGTAGCGTCGCACGGTCTTCAGGAGCGGCTGCATTTCTATCCGGGCGACTTCTTCAAGGAGGCCTGCCCGACGGCCGATGTGCTCGTGATGGGACACATCCTGCACGACTGGGATCTCGGGCAGAAGCTCGAATTGCTCAAGAAGTGCTACGCGGCGCTCCCTCCAGGAGGGTGCCTGATCGTCTACGACGCGGTCATCGACGATGAGCGCAGGCGTAATGCCTTTGGACTGCTGATGAGCTTGAACATGCTCATCGAGACACCTGGCGGCTTCGACTATACCGGCGCGCAGTGCAGGGAATGGATGCAGGAAGTCGGCTTCACCCAGGTACGCGTCGAGCCGCTAACCGGCGCCGATTCAATGGTGATTGGAATCCGCTAAAAACTCGTCAGGAGATATCGCTGCTCGTCGGGAGATATCGCTGCGCGGTGGGCCGACCCGTGGGCGCCCACCGCCGCAAAACCATTCGTATATTCCCTCCGCTGGTCAGGAGCCGGTCTTGAATCCCAATGCGGCCGCCTTGGCGCGAAGGTCCGCGAAACGGTCCGATGTCGGGTTGGTCGCGAGTTGCGATTTATCGAGCGCCGAGATCGCGCCCGGCACTAGTGGTGTCGTCTCCCCTGGGCAGGTACCGCCAAATGGCCCTTGAGCAACGTTAATGGCCGGTGCATCGGTGCGCGGTGGGCCGGTGAAATCCAGCGCGTAGGCGAGATTGACGGTCGCGGAATCGCTGCCGCGCACGCCGAGCGGCGGCAAGCCGAAACGCCATTGCAGGAGCGCGTGAATCGAACTCGGATCGAACGGATAGCGTGTCACCGCGCCCGCGCGAACGCGGGGACCCAGCAGCGCGAGGGGCGCGCGACATCCTAGCGTGCCGTCGTTACCGACCGTCAGTTCGTTTTTGCTGATCGGTCTGATTGGCGGCGCCACGTGATCGAAAAACCCGCCCCATTCGTCATATACGATGATCATCAATGTGCGGTTCCAGGTCGGGCTCGTGCGTAGCGCGTTATAGACCTGCGCGAGAAACACTTCGCCATTGCGAATGTCCGCGTGCGGATGATCGTCTGTGGAGACACCTTCCAGCTCGCCGGCGAACGTCGGATCGACCATGCAGAACGGCGGCAATGTCCCCGCCGCGGCTTTGGCAAGAAATTCCGAGAACGGACGGGAAATGCCGAGGTAACGCGTCCCATAGAGCGAGGTGAACGGCACGTCGTGATAGTAGTAATTGCAGCCCACGTTAGCCGTGCTCAGGTGGTCCCAGATCGTCGTGAGCGAGCATTTGTCGAGCCGGTCGTCGAGCCGGTCTGTCGCCCCGCTATGCAGATAGATCCGGTTCGGAAACGTGCTGGTCAACACACCGCTGAAGTAAAAATCGCTGATCGTGTAATGGCTCGCGGCAGCGCTGAGGAATTCGAGGTCCGCTGCGGTGTAGTAGCCAATGGGCAGCAAGTCGCCTTGCGTCAGGCTGGTGCCGGGCGTGAGCAGCCAGCCGTTCATCGCACCGGAAGCCAGTTGCGTGCGCGCCCCCGCGTAGCTGTGATTGGGATCGTGGTAAGCACATGCCTGGTAGCCGTAAGCTGGATTCGCGGTAAGTGAAAACGGCGAATGCGTCGCGCCGAAGGCATCGGTGAACTGCTGGTTCGCTGGCATGCCCTCCGCACCGGGCACCCAGCTCATGAAATGATCGAAGGAGCGATTTTCCATCGTCACCAGTACGATGAAATCGACGCCGGAGCCGGCGGGGTCCGGCAATGCGGGGCGCGCGAGGCTATAGCGGTCGCCGCCATGCGGCGAAGGCACATCGGTAATCGATGGCGCAGGTGCGTTGCCGTCCCTTCCATCGTCCGAGCCGCCGCCCCCGCAGCCCGACATTGCAACGCTGCCGGCAACCGCGGCGACGCCCGCGAGAAAGCGGCGGCGGTCATAGCGATAAAGCACATTGTTTCCGTCTTTCATGGCAACGTCTCCCTGGTTGATCGCCGCGCGGACACGCCGCGCACGTAACGCCGATGAAGCGAAACAGCTCGAACCACAAGACGCTGGTTCATAGCAATATTCGCTCCCGGCATGGCCGATGCGGTCAGCGCGGCTACCAGGGAAACTCACCAGAAAAAAAACACCAGGGAAAAACTCAAGCGCAACAAGACGGTGGCCCGTTCAATGCTTGCGGGCCAGGCACAACATTAGATATCCGAACAATGGTTAATCGGACACGGGCAATGGGACTAGATCGCGCCCATCACCACGAGCACGATCAGGATGATGAGCACGACTCCCAACGTGCCGGATGGCGCATAGCCCCACGAGCGGCTATATGGCCACGAGGGAAAGGCGCCGATGAGCAGCAGGATCAAAACGACCAGAAGCAAGGTGCCAAGCATAATGCCCCCACGATCGAACGATGACATGCTAACTGGAGCAATGCCGGTGCCCGGCCGTGACGAGCCAACGTAAGCACAGCGCCGCACAGCAAGCAGCGCCGCCACCCAGCGCAAGGGTTCCATATGCCCATGACCATTGATGCGTTGCATCGAATGTGGCGCCAAAGGTCGTGGGTGCCAGCGCACCGGCGCCGAAGCCGATTACGGAACGAACACCCATGACACGTCCAAGCCGGTCCGGGGGAACGGCATCCGTTATGGCCGCCGACAGCACGCCCGAATCGCCGAGAATAAAGAAGCTTCCGATCGCTGCAATCAGAACCGTCCATACCGGTCCCCATTGCATCGAGAACCCCATCAGAATCGAGCAGGCGGCGCCCGCCCCGGCGACCACGACGAGAACCTGCGCGCGATCCCATCGGTCGGACAGGACGCCGAACGCAACCGTCGAGAGCATGCCGGATGAATGCACGACCGCGCCAATCAGCAGCGCTTGCGAGAGCGTATCCAGATGCAGGGGCGCGACCGCAACGGCGAGCAGCGACGGCGTCCATGCATAGTTGCCCAGCAGCTCCCAACAGTGCGCCACGTAGCCGACCAGCAGACACACGGCGACCGGGCTCCACACTGCCAGCGGACGCGAAGGTCGAGCGGCCGAGGCTCGCATGGCGCGACCTCGCGCGGGCGCCAATGATGTTCCGGACAAGCTGACGTGGCTAAGCAGCGCCCCCGCGAATACACCGGCTGCGCATAAGGAAAAGCCTGCCGCCACGCCGTATGTCTGGGTCGCCCAAAGTGCCAGGAACACCGAAAGCAGATAGCCGAACGAGCCGGCCGCGAGCATCTGGCCTATGGCTCGACCGCGCGCGGCCGGAGAACCGAGATCGGCGGCAAGCATCAACGCGGGTGCATACGCGCCACCTTGCGTCAGCCCGACGAATACGATGCCAATCAACGCGCTCTCCGGAGACCTGGCGAGCCACGCGAAACCGGCGAGCGCTGCCGCACCGGCCCACGTACAGGCAAGGTAGACGCGCTTCGCGCCATAGCTGTCGGAGAGCCAGGCCGCCACGAGCAGAGCGAGCGCGTTGGACAGATTGAACGCGGTCTGGATCGTGCCGGCCGTCGATGCGCTCATGTGCCATGTGTCGCGCAGCACGGGCAACGCACCGGCGAATGTCATCGTGCCCATGCACGCGCCGGCCCGACCGGCGCAAAGCAGGGCGAGCCGGTTCAAGGCTCGCTCCGGAGCGAGCGCTGCATGAGCGTCACGTCCAGCCAGCGATCGTGCTTGAAGCCGACGTTCTTCAGCACGCCCACGGGAACGAAGCCACAGCGCGCGTGTAGAGCCAGAGAGGCGTGGTTATCGTCGCCTGCCACGGTCGCGAGCATTTCGGCGAAACCGGCCAGGGTGCATTGCTCGATCAACTTTTCCAGCAGCATCCGGCCGAGCCCCTTGCCTGCTGCGCTGCGATCCAGATAGATCGAATGTTCGAGCGTATAGCGGTAAGCCGCGCGCGCCTTGAAGGGCGCGGCGCAGGCATAGCCCAGGACGGTGTCCCCCTGGAGCGCGGCCAGATACGGCGCGCCCGCTGCCCGGATGTCGCGATAGCGCTGCGCGAGTTCATCGACGGATGGCGGCTCCGTCTCGAAGGTAACGGTCGTGTGGGTGACGTAATGAGCGTAAATGCAGGCAATCTGTTCCATGTCGGAAAGACGCGCCTCACGGAGGGTGATGGTTTCAGCGCTGCAATTCATGGCGGGATGGGCTCTGGGGAAAGACGTTGCAAGCCGCATTCTGGAAGCACGGATCCGCGCTGACAAACGATGAGTTTTCCGCATTGGGTTGACTTATACTCAACCAATCATGCGACTCCCTCCGCTTACCTCCTTACGTGCCTTCGAGGCCGCCGCGCGCTTCGCGAGCTTCACGCTGGCCGCCCAGGAGCTCTATGTGACGACCGGCGCGATCAGCCGCCAGGTCAAATTGCTCGAAGCGCATCTGGGCGTGCAGTTGTTTGTGCGGCATCACCGCAAGGTGGCGCTGACCGCTGCCGGCCAGCGTTATGTGAGTGCGGTCAGCCGCATCTTCGCGGAACTCTCCGAAGCCGGTGAAGCACTTGGACGCGAAACGCAGCAGGCTCTCGTGCGGCTCGACTGCGTGCCGACACTCTCGATGTACTGGCTCACGCCGCGTCTTGCCGAGTATCGCGAGCAACGGCCGGACATCCGGATAGAGTCGACCACGAGCGTGGGTCCTGTGGATGTCGCGGTGCCGTTCGATCTCGCCATACGGCGCGATCCGCGCCACTTTGCTGGGCTTGCCGCCACCGCGTTCATGACGGAATGGTCGATGCCATTGTGCAGCCGCGAGTTCGCGCACAAGCATGGCCTGATATCACAGGAACAATCGCCGGAAGGATCGCCAGAAAAATCGCCGGAAAAGATGCTGCGCGGACCGACGATCCACATTCGCGCACGGGAAGACCTCTGGCCGACATGGACGCGGCATTTCGGCCTCGCGGCCACCGCGCCGTCGAAGCGCATGACGCTTGACCATACGTTTGCGGCGCTGCAGGCAGCCGAAGATGGTATTGGCGCGGTCGTGATGCCGTTGCTGTTCGCACGAAAGCAACTCTCGTCGGGACGTCTGTTTGCACCGTTCCCGGAGATGCTTGCCGAGTCTGGAAAGTATTACGTCCTGACTCGAGCAGACGATGAAACGACGAGTATCAAGGCTGTTAAAGCATGGCTTCTGGAGCAGGGCGAGCAGAGTAAAAACGATTGAAGTCCAGGGATCTCACCGCAATTGTCACGCTGCTGCTCGAGCGGAACTTCATCAATCAGAGATCTCCGCGCACTTCACCGGTTCCCAGCATGCTCCGCCGCCGGTTGACCTCCGCCCAAAGCACATCGCTGTCGTCATTGCGCAGCAGGACCACCCAGTCCAGTTGATCGTCGGCCACGCCGAAATACTCCAGGATTTCCCTGCGAACGGCATCGACGAACTGTGCGTATTCCGGGGTTGCCTGGGCCTGCGCGTGCAAGGCGTCGTATGCCGCATCATCCGCGCCGCCGCCGTGCTCGTCGATGTAGCGCGTGATCCACTGGTCCCGTTCGCGGTCGTAGTCGGCCTCGGCGCGCATCGCCTGCACAGCCGTGTAGAAGTCCAGTTGGGCAAACGCGGCGATCGCCGCCGTTGTTGCCTCGTCGAATGTAGTCGTCAATCCCATATCTCATGTTGGTCGTGGCACATCGTTGCACGATCAAGAACCGCAACTTGGTGACGTGGTCGCGTTCTTTCGTTTGCACGCGGCGACGCTGCGGGCGAGCGGCATGGGCACCGGGGCCGCTCGAGCTTACCTGGGCAGGCGTGGGGGCAATCAGGGTTGGCGCTTGCCGCGGCCGCCAGCGGGCTTGCTGGCGGGTTTGCTGCGTGGCTTTTGCACGCTGAATGGGCTGCCACTGATCAAGCTTGCGTCTTTACCCGCGGCCACAGCGTGCTGCGCCGCAGGCTTGCGTTTGTTTTCGCCGCTCTGCGGGCGCGGCTTTTTGCTTGGCCCCTGCGTGGCGCCCGGCGCGGCTTGCGGCACTTTGGGCTTCTTCGGCTTTTTGGGTTTCTTGATGAGCTGGCCCGTCGCGCTGGTTTGCGGCACGCGGTGCTCGGCTTCAAAACCCGGCTCCTCTTCGCGGGGCAGCGTTTGCCGGATCAGCGCTTCAATCGCGGCCAGTTGCGGCGCTTCATCGGCACACACAAGGGACACCGCCACGCCGCTGGCGCCCGCGCGTCCGGTACGGCCAATACGGTGCACATAGTCCTGCGCCACGATCGGCAGATCAACGTTGATCACCAGCGGCAGGTCGTCGATATCCAGCCCGCGTGCAGCCACATCGGTGGCGACCAGCATATTGACTTCGCCCGTCTTGAAGCGCTCCAGCGCACGCAGGCGCGCGGGTTGCGGTTTGTCGCCGTGGATGGTGTCGACCGCATAGCCCGCTTCATCGAGCACGGTCGCCAGGTAATCCACGCCATTGCGGGTTTTGACGAACACCAGCGCGTGCTCCCAGTTGTTCTCAGCCACAAGGTGCATGAAGAGGTCAGGCTTGTTCTTTTTATCCACCGTCACCACCCATTGCTTGATTTTGCTGGCCGTGGCATTGGGCGGGCTGACGCTGATATTGACCGGGCCGCGCAGAATGTTCGCCGCCATGGCGCGGATATCGTCGGTAAATGTGGCAGAGAACAGCAGGGTCTGGCGCTGAGCGGGCAAGGCGGCAAAGACGGCGTTGAGCTCGCGCGCAAAGCCCAGATCCAGCATGCGGTCGGCTTCATCCAGCACCAGCGTTTGCACTTGATCGAACTGCACGGCGTTCTGGCGATTGAGATCGAGCAAACGGCCCGGCGTGGCAACGAGCACATCGACGCCTTTGCGCAACTTCATCATCTGCGGATTGATACTCACGCCGCCGTAGGCGGCCAGAAATCGCAGGTCGAGGCCTTTACCGTACTCGATAAAGCTTTGCAGCACTTGTTCAGCCAGTTCACGCGTGGGCACCAGCACCAGCACGCGCGCGCGGTTGCTGGACACCGCCGGGCCGTGTTGCACCAGCCGTTGCAACAGCGGCAGCGCAAAGCCCGCCGTTTTGCCCGTGCCGGTCTGTGCCGCAGCCATGACGTCCTTGCCACTGAGTACAGCAGGAATCGCCTTGATCTGCACCGGCGTAGGCGTCTGGTAATTGAGGTCCTGCACATTACGCAGCAAGGGATCGATCAGGCCAAGCGAGGCAAAAGACATTGGCGTATTCCGGGCTAAAACCGCAATTCTAGCGGTTACTGCGCTGATTGCACTCCGTTTTTCAGTGGCGAACAAGGTCGATCTTTTTTGCTGACGCGATGTGTAACGAATCGTGCCCCTTGCTTGCTCCCAACTTTCGGACAAGTCCTATATTGCGCTCCATGGCCATCGCGTGAATATCGCCCGAGCGGGCAAGCCATAAACCCGTTTAACTCGCCGGTCGCAGCGCCGGGTCGATAACGGCGGCGATAGCCACGTTATCGGTAGTTCCGTGCGTGCAATCCATTCGTCTCTATCTTGGTCAAAAACAGGAGGTTTAATGCCTGATGCACTTGGTTCAGCGGTAACCAATACTAACCCCGATTCGTGCGTTACGTTGCAATCTTCCAGGCTTTGCAAGCCGTGGACTTCGACAAACCAAATTCAAACGTTCATGGCAATCTGGGAGAGTGGAAGACTCAACGGCATAACCCGAATCTTTCGCTCCGATCATACGCACATGGATGTTCCTGTTTCCCACGGCTTTATTTTGCTCGTATATCGTGACGACCAGGGCAATCCTACCGTTGGATGCGGCCATCTTGTCTTGCCGGAGGACCATCTAAGTGTGGGGCAGTTGATATCTGTTGACCGTGCAAGGGAATTTTTGAAGAAAGATCTAAGGCGAACAGAAAATGCGCTTAATACTAAAATTCACATTCCATTGATGCAATATGAATATGATGCTCTCGTAAGTGTTGTATTTAATTGTGGTGCCGGACAGGCAGCAGACGAATTGGCACATCGGGTCAATCATGGAGATTATGATGGCATCCCGGGATTTATAAGGCACTTCCGCTGTAGAAATCCACGATTGCAACAGCGCCGCCGGAGCGAGGCACGCGTATTCTCAGAGGGTGTTTACAATGCGGACCACTGAAAAATTTATTTTGCGGGCTGTGATAGCGGTCGCGATCCTGCCTGCATCCATCCCTTCTTACGGGGAGACGATTTACTCAGTACCGTTCGACTATAAGAAGGCTACGCCGACATCTGTATATTTTCATGGAATGTCAAAAGCGGAAATTGACCATCTATGCAAGACCGGAGAGCACGCGGGGACAGCGGACATTGCGGCGTGTAGTCAGCGAGATTTTGAGCAATCAGCGGATAGGCTCGATGTCCTTCTCAGGTCCGAGGAAGCGGATTATAAAAAGAATGATGCGGATCTTTTGTCAGACAATTACCCTGTAGCACTACCGCATTTTCAGCAGGCCCAGCGAGCATGGGCTGACTATCGTGCCAACCAGTGCTACGCGGAAACCTACTCGTCGGGCCAAGCGTCCATGCGATATATGACGTTCTGGGATTGCATGACGCGCATAACGAAGGAACGGATAGCGGACTTGAAGAGTTCTAAAGACTGACTCAACGCCGATAAGAAGCGAACCTTCGTCGTCAGCATGACCGCAACAGCCAGTCGCGAAATGCAACCAGTGAGGGCAGGGCCTCATTGCTGGAAGGGTAGACGAGATAGTAGCTGCGCTGGCTGCCGATCGCATTGCCGATCGAGACGAGTTCTTTACGGTTGAGCTCGTCCTCGACCAGCACCTTCGGCACGAGGCCGATTCCCATGCCAGCGCGAACCGCCTGAATCAGATGCGACGTTAATTCGAAGCTCGGTCCGATCCGCATCTGGCGGTGATCCAGTTGATAGTGCGAGAACCATTCGGACCATGCCTGCTGGTTGCTCGTGACGCCCAATAGCGTCTGCTTCATCGCCCACGATGGTGGGCTTTCGGCAATGGATCCGTCAAGCAAGTCAGGGCTGGCGATGGCAACGAGGAATTCATTGTAGAGACGGTGGGCGGATAACCCGGGCCAATCGCCTGTTCCCACCGTGATCGCCGCGTCGATGCCATCGCCGTGAAAATCGACAGCGCCGATTCGCGAATGAATGTGGACGTTCACGCCGGGATGGGCGGCATAGAACTCGTGCAGATGTGGCAGCAGCCATTTGGAGCCGAACGTGGGCAAGGTCGCCAACCGCAACGTTCCCGCGCCAGCCTGCTGGGACATCACCTGCAAGGTCGCGCCGCGAATGCGCCCGAGCGCACCGCTCAACTCGACAAAGTAGCGGCGGCCCACTTCAGTCAACCTGACCGAGCGCCCTTCGCGACGAAAGAGCGCCACGCCGAGCTGGTCTTCGAGCGTCTGAACCTGTCTGCTGATCGCGCTCTGACTCAGCGACAGTTCATCGGCCGCGCGTACATAGCTCTCGTGACGCGCCGCCGCTTCGAACGCGAGCAAGAGTGACATGGAGGGCGTGAGGCGTCGAAAATTCATGAATGTTATGCAAGTTTTGACGGCGGAAAATTCGTTTGTCATGCCGGTTTTCTAAAACGATACTGGAATTATCGAGTTCGTGAAACATGCAAATAATTCATGTTTCAACCGGGCTAACCGTTCCCCATTTACACGCTTTATCCCATGTCGATTGCTCCATTGCCCAGCCCGGCCGAACCGCCGGCAAATCCGTACCGCCAATTTCTGGCCGCGCTCGAGGGCGCTGGCTTTGAAGGCGAAATCCGCGCGGATTATGCCAGCCGGACCGTGCAGTCCACGGACAATTCGATCTACCAGCGGCTTGCGCAGGCGGTGGTCTGTCCGGCTCATGCCGGCGATGTTCAGCTTCTGGCCAGCATCCTGGCGGAACCCGCGTACCGGGAGGTGGCGGTGGCTGCCCGAGGCGGCGGCACCGGCACCAACGGCCAGTCTTTGACGGACGGTATCGTCGTCGATCTCTCGCGGCATATGAACCGGATTCTGGAGATCAATGTCGCCGAGCGATGGGTGCGGGTTCAGGCTGGGGTAGTCAAGGATCAGCTCAATGTCGCGTTGGAGGCGCACGGCCTCTTTTTTGCGCCGGAGCTTTCGACCTCGAATCGCGCCACGATCGGCGGCATGATCAACACCGATGCGAGCGGGCAGGGGAGCTGCACATATGGCAAAACCCGCGACCACGTGCTCGAACTGGATTTCGTGCTGCCCGGCGGCGAGTCGCTGCATAGCGCGGCGCTGGCGGCCGACGAACTGGATGCGCTGTGCGCTCGCAAGGACCGCGTCGGCCAGGTCTATCGCACGGCGCGCCGCATCAGCGACGACAAGGCGGATCTGATCGAGGCGAAGTTTCCGAAACTCAATCGCTGCCTGACGGGGTACGACCTCGCGCACCTGCGCGAGACGGATGGCCGCTTCAATCTCAACAGCGTGCTATGTGGCGCTGAAGGATCGCTGGGTTTCGTCGTCGAGGCGAAGCTCAACGTGCTGCCCATTCCAAAGCATGCCGTGCTCGTCAATGTGCGCTATGGGAGCTTCATGGATGCGCTGCGCGATGCGCGCGCGCTGATCGCGCATCGGCCACTGTCGATCGAAACGGTCGATTCGAAGGTGCTGCTCCTCGCCATGAAAGATTTTGTCTGGAATAGCGTGGCCGAGTATTTTCCGCAGGACTTGCATCGGCCGACACTTGGCATCAATCTGATCGAGTTCAGCGGCGACGATGCGGACGAAGTCGACGCACGCGTAAGGGCGTTCACGACGCATCTGCGGACGGACCACAGCGTTGAACGTCAGGGACATACGCTGGCGCGTGGCGAGGACGCGGTCAAGCGTGTCTATTCGATGCGCAAGCGCGCGGTGGGCTTGCTGGGCAATGTGCAAGGCGAGGCGCGCCCCCAGCCGTTTGTCGAGGACACGGCAGTCCCTCCCGAAAATCTTGCGGACTATATCGAAGCGTTTCGTGCGCTGCTCGACGGATACAACGTGCAATACGGCATGTTTGGCCATGTCGATGCGGGCGTTCTCCATGTGCGTCCTGCGCTGGATATGAAAGACCCCGTGCAAGCCGCTCTGGTGCGGCCGATTTCCGATGCCGTGGCGGCACTCACGCAGCGTCATGGCGGCTTGTTGTGGGGCGAACACGGCAAGGGCGTGCGTTCCGAATATGCCCCGGCGTTCTTCGGTGAGCTGTATCCGTCGCTGCAGCAATTGAAGGCGGCCTTCGATCCGCACAATCAGTTCAACCCGGGCAAGATCGCGACGCCCGCCGGAACTACGCTGCGTCTGCTGAAGATCGACGAGGTGCCCACGCGCGGGGAGCACGACAGGCAGATCGATGAGCGCGTCTGGCAAAGCTACGGAACCGCGATGCATTGCAATGGCAATGGCGCGTGCTACAACTTCGACCCCGACGATGCGATGTGCCCGTCCTGGAAGGCGACGCGCGAACGTGTGCAGTCGCCGAAGGGGCGCGCTTCGCTGATGCGCGAATGGCTGCGTCTTCAGGGGCAGGCGGGTGTCGATGTCGTTGCGCTCGCCCGTACACGACAATCTTTCCTGGGTACGCTGGCCCGACGCTGGCGTAACAGCCGTGCCGCGCGTAACGGTGAACCGGACTTCTCCCATGAAGTCTACGACGCCATGGCGGGTTGCCTCGCGTGCAAGTCATGCGCGGGACAGTGTCCGGTCAAAGTCAATGTGCCCGAATTCCGCTCGCGTTTTCTCGAGTTGTATCACCGCCGTTATCTGCGGCCGCTACGAGATTATCTGATGGGTTCGCTTGAATTCACGATGCCGTGGATGGCGCGGCTGCCTCGCGTGTACAACGGCCTGATGGGGGCAGGATGGGTTCGCTCGGTTCTGGAGAAGCATATCGGCATGGTCGACAGTCCGCTGCTCAGCCGCTTCGACCTGGCGGGCGTGCTTCGGCAGTGGCAGGTGCGGGCAGCTGATCCCCGCGCGCTGGCAGGACTGAGTCCCGTAGAGCGCGAACGCAGTGTGATCATCGTTCAGGATACCTTTACGCGTTACTTCGATACCGTGCAGTTGGCGACGCTGATCGAACTGGCTGCGCGTCTGGGGTTCATGGTCTGGCTGGCGCCGCTGGTTCCGAATGGAAAACCACTGCATGTTCAGGGGTTCCTCGATGCGTTTTCCAAAGCGGCGATCCGCAACGCCACGCAACTGAGTGCATTGGCGCAATCTGGCGTTCCGCTCGTCGGACTCGATCCTGCCATGACGCTTGCCTATCGGCAGGAGTACCAGAAGGTGCCTGGTTTGACCGATGTGCCGAAGGTTGCGCTGCCGCAGGAATGGTTGCTGGATGTGCTTCCTGAAAGCACGGCCAGGAAGACCGCGGACAGCTTCCGGTTGTTGCCCCACTGTACGGAGAAGACCAACGCGCCAGACAGCGGCAAGCAATGGACGGAGCTATTCGCTCGTCGCGGCTTGCGCCTGGAGAACCAGGCCACCGGCTGTTGCGGCATGTCCGGGACGTATGGCCACGAGGCTCGCAATGTCGATACCTCGCGAACCATTTACTCGCAATCGTGGGCGGCGCATATCGAAGAGCCGGCGGAGCGGGGCGAAGCGCTTGCGACGGGCTATTCTTGCCGGTCGCAGGTAAAACGTCTGTCCGCGAAGCGCTTGCGTCATCCGCTTCAGGCCCTGTTGGATCACGTTCGCAGCGAAAAATAGAAGTGGCTGCGTTCGAGCAGACGATCCGAAGTCAAGGTGAGTGAACGGGAGACTGCTGCGACAGGCTGCGCTCGGCTTTATTTCATCGCTTCAATATCGGGACGCTTCCAGGCACGGCCGCATGCAGGGACAATGCGTGCGCTCTCGAACACCCGCGTGCCGATTTGAGCGCGCGTGTTTTACCGGTGGACGTCTTCATCTGCGAAAATCGGAGGAGAATTCGCGCGTGCGCGCCGCACCACCACGCATTCCTTCCCCTGCGAGGTCCGCGATGATCTTTCGCCAGCTATTCGATTCCGTCTCGTCCACTTACACGTATTTGCTCGGCGACGCCGAAAGCGGTGAAGCGTTGCTGATCGACCCCGTCTACGAGCACGTCCCGCGCGATCTCGCGCTGTTGCAGGAACTGGGCCTGCGCTTGCAGGCGACGCTCGACACCCACGTGCATGCCGACCATGTGACCGGCGCATGGCGCTTGCGCCAGCGCTGCGCCAGCCAGATCGCGCTCGCGGCCACGGTGGGCGCCGAGGGCGTGAACCGACCGCTGCGGCATGG
Organism: Paraburkholderia tagetis; assembly: GCF_022213065.1. Lineage (GTDB taxonomy): Bacteria > Pseudomonadota > Gammaproteobacteria > Burkholderiales > Burkholderiaceae > Paraburkholderia > Paraburkholderia tagetis. Next base: position 13,969 of record NZ_JAKLJA010000013.1, on the reverse strand, counting down.
CGAGCGCGTTGCCTTCGGCAAGCGCCATCTGGGCGTGCGCGCGACGCCGGGGCACACGAGCGGCTGCCTGACCTATGTGCTCGACGACGAGAGCATGGCGTTCACCGGCGACAGCCTGCTGATTCGCGGCTGTGGCCGCACCGATTTCCAGGGCGGCAGTCCGCAGCAATTGTTTGCCTCGGTGCGCGAGCAGATCCTCACGCTGCCCGACGACTGCCTGCTCTATCCGGCACACGATTATCGCGGCATTACGGTCACGAGCGTGGCCGAGGAGCGGCGCTTCAATCCGCGCCTGGGCGGCGACGTGGATCTCGGCGACTTCGTGGGCTATATGGACAACCTGAACTTGCCGCATCCCAGGCAGATGGCCGTCGCGGTGCCCGCGAACCTGCGTTGCGGCAAGCCGGAGGGCGAGGCCCCGGTCACGGAAACGCCCGACTGGGCGCCGCTGATCCTGCGTTTTAGCGGCGTATGGGAAATCGAGCCCATGACGCTGCTGGAGCATGCGGCCAACTTCCAGATCGTGGACGTGCGCGAGGCGCCGGAATTCATCGACCGGCTTGGCCATCTGCCCGATGCGCGGCTGGTGCCGCTTTCGCAGTTGACGGGCCGGCTCGACGAGCTCGATCGCGAGCGGCCCGTGGTGGCGGTGTGCCGCTCGGGCGTGCGCTCGGCTCAGGCGAGCGTGCTGCTGACCAAGGCCGGCTTCGGCAAGGTGGCCAACCTCGCCGGCGGCATGCTGCGCTGGAAGGCCGAGGGCCTGCCCGTCGCGACGGACAGCGTTTAGATTAGGGCCTGTTCACGCTGGTTCAGGCCAATCAGGCCCTGGCCGCCCGTTTGGCTTCTTGCCGCCCCGGCGCTTCAGTGGCCGAGCCCCGACTTGGCGATCTGCTGCTCGACGAATTGCGCGAACAGCGCGTGCATACGCGTGGTCGGATGGAGATCGTCGGCGAACATATACGTCTGGTCCGCATCGGGTGCGACATAGGTTGGCGGCGAGCACAGCAGCGCCGTGTCGTGCGGGGTCCTCGAGGGATCGCAGGCCTGGGCCGTGTTGGACACCTTGAAGCCGTTCGCCTGGTAATTCGCGACTGCCTGCGTGGCCCACGTGTACGCATCGATCTCGATGATCTTGCCTTGCAGGCCATTGCTCTGCAACGCGGCGTTCAATGTCGCGTTGAAGCGTTGCGACAACTGCGTGAGGTTCGCGCCGCCGTCGGCCGAGGCGATGCCCTTCGGCGAGAGACCCACATTCGGCACATTGACCACCACGACGTGCGTGGCGCCTTTCTGAACGATCTGCCCGACGATTTGCGCGAGCGCCGTGGCCGCCTGGTCCACGGTCGAATTGGCGGTTGGCGGCGTGCCGGCCCGCAGCACGTCGTTCGCGCCGGCCCAGACGAGCACCAGTTGATTGGCGTTGAAACTTCCATGATCGGACGCGTAGCTCGAAACCTGCTGACTCACGGGCATTTCGATGTTGCCGATCACGTCGGAGAGAAAGTCGTACTGGTTGGCCGGCGTGGCCACGGTGGAGCCGCCTTCCGCATAGCCCAGGCCGCCATTCGGACTGAGCCGGTGATCGAAGCCGATCGTGAATGCGGCGCTCAGGGTGTCGCCGTAATACTGGGCGACGTTCTGCGTCCAGACTTGCCCGGGATTGGTCGTGAAGCGCCCGCCGCCCACCGCGCTGGCGATCGGCGCATAAGTCCCTACATCGGAGAGGCTGTCGCCGAACGAGACGATTTGCAGATGCACGCCGCCCGGCGGATTATTGGCGCCGCTGCCTTCGCCATTGTCATTGCCGCCGCCACCCCCGCAAGCCACCAATAGCACAAGCAGGGTTGCAGAAATTGCACCACGCACGTTGTTGCCGATTCCACACATCGCGTCTCCCCGCCGCTCAAGGCGGCTACGCCCGCATGGCTCGCGACTCGCCAGCCGTATAGCGGACCCGCGGAAAGCGGAGAGGCAAAAAGAGTGCCCGCCCAAAAAAATGCCCGCCAAAGGCGGGGGTCAAAGCCGGGCTTGGGGATCGTATTGTCTTCAAGGCATCGCCCCCAGCGATTGCTGCAAGCTGATCATATTGATTGGCACGACACGAATCAGGCCGCCGCGCGGGCTGTCGATATCGGCGATCAACGAAAGCGAAAGCGCCACGGTCACCGGCAGCACGAACAGCAGCACGCGCCGGCCGGTCGTGCCGCGCGCGCCGTAGCCCTGCATGAGGTTGCTGAAAAACGCAATCGCGATCATCAAGCCCCACGCGGACACCGGAATGCGATTGAGCCACGCCGCTTGCGTATAGCCCTGCGTGTTCAGCACATCGTTCATGCCGGACACGGCCAGCGCCGTGATGGGCGTCGGCCGCGCCAGCGCGGCGCCGCGCACGCTCGCCCACAATTGCGCCTGCAATGCAGTGGTCTTGTTGTTGAGGGTGTCGAGCGCGTGCGCATTGCGTGTTTTATAGAACTCAATGCGTAGTTCGACATATTGCGCCAGCAGCGCTTTGATTTTGGGCGCATCGGCTTCGTCAATCAGATCGGCGCGCACGTATTCTGTGCCGATGGCGTTGGCTTCTTCTTCCTCGTAGTTCTTGCGCTGGTCATAGCGGCTCACCGCCATCGAGAGCGTAAAGCCAATCAGCAGTGCGAGCAGCGTGAGCGTGGCGCCTTGCACGACGTTGTAATTGTCCCGCGCGTCGTCGGAAATGGGAAAGGCGCGTTGCATGAAGAGCGCCCCACAGGCGGCGGCCGCGCTGAGCAGCGCAATCAGCGCGACGAACAGGTATGCGGGGTAGTGAACGAGTTGCGCCATTTCAATTCCTCGAGCTTTATCTATTAGTCGTGGCCGGGCGGGAAGATTTTACGGTAACGGGCTCGTCTGGGGCGATCTGCGGTAGCCCCGACGCTGGACGTGCCAGCGCAGTCGATTTCCAGTCGGTTAAGGGATTCATAAGGGATTCATAAGGGATTCGTGAAACAGGGGCAAGGTCAAAGTTCTCTGAATAAATGCGTGCTATAAACCCTATCCGCATTTCATTGGCTAACCTGAATAAACGGATTCACGATGCAAGACAATCAGTTCGATGCACGTTCGCGCGGTACGTTGCTGCGCCTCGCAGGAGTCGCGCTCAGCACATCTCTGGCGCTTGGCGCTTGCGCCAGCCATGAGCCGCCATTGTCCACGCAGCCGGTCGCGGCCAGCGCGCCGACAGCAGCAGCGTTGCCTTCGTGGCAGGATCGTGCGGCGCGCGCCGCCGTTCTCAAGTTCGTGTCCGAAGTGACGCAACAGGGCACACCCAACTATGTGCCGCCCGAAGCGCGCATCGCCGTGTTCGACAACGACGGCACGCTCTGGAGCGAGCAGCCCATGCCGTTCCAGCTGCTGTTCATGATCGACCAGCTCAAGGCGCAGGCGCCTCATCATCCGGAATGGCAGCGCAATCCGGCCTTCAAGGCGTTGTTGGCGCATGACAAGACCGCACTCGTGGAGAATCAAAAAGCGCTGCTGCAACTGCTTGCCGTCGCAAACAGCGGCATGACCACCGACGCATACGACGAGTCGATCCGCACGTGGCTTGCGACTACCCGGCATCCCACGCTCGGCCGGCCTTATACGGATCTCGTTTATCAGCCGCAGCTCGAATTGCTCGATTTGCTGAAGGCGAACGGCTTCACGGTCTGGATCGTGTCGGGCGGGACCGTGGAATTCATGCGCGTCTGGGCGAGCAAAGCCTATGGCATTGCGCCCGAGCACATGGTGGGCACCGAGGAAAGGCTGGAGTACGAAATGCGTGATGGCAAGCCGGTGTTGATTCGCCAGCCGGGCATGGATTTCGTCAACGACAAGGCCGCCAAGCCTGTGGGCATTTACCGCGCGATCGGCCGTCGCCCGATTCTCGCGTTCGGCAACTCCGATGGCGATCGCGAGATGCTCGAATACACGACCGGAGGCTCCGGCCCATCGCTCGGGCTGCTGCTCCATCACGACGACGCGGCGCGCGAATTTGCGTACGACCGCAATGCGGGGGCGACGACGCTAGACAAGGCGTGGGACGCAGCGCAGGCGCGCGGCTGGGTCGTCGTCAGCATGAAGCAGGACTGGAAGACCGTTTATCCGGCGCCGAAGGCAAGCGGGCAGTAATCGGACAGTACACGCGGAAATCCGCAGCCATGTCTTCATAAAAATGCCCGCGCGAGGCGGGCAAAAAATTCGAGGAGACCTGAAAAAAGGGCGCGGGGTGAGCCCTCAAGGCAAACTATAGTGCAGGGCGTGGCGGCCCGCACCTATCTGAACGAACAGGGTCGCGTGCCATGCTATCTATCCAGCATGCGTTTCGTAACGCCATCGACCGGCAGTAAGATGGCTTTTTGACTCGAAGAAAGCGCGAGGCGCGATCGAAGGAAAGGACACGTACCATGACAAAGCTGCATCCACCGGGAGCACGGTCACTACTTTCCGTTCTGGTGCTTCTGCTCGCCGGTTGTGTCGCTGGCGGCGGGCCGTATGGTGGGCCGTATGGTGGGCCGTATAGCGTGCCGTATGCCGGGCAACATCTCAGTCCAACGGAATGCCGCGACCTGGCGGCGCTGAAAAGCAACGCGCCGCCTACGATGGCGCAACACCAGAGCGAACTCGTTGCGCTGAGGAAAGCGGGTTACGACCCGTCACCATGGTATGACGACCCGTACTACCCGGACGATCTACAAGCGGCACAGCGCCTGGTCGACTATTGGTTCCAGACAGAGTGCCCGCATATTCCTGGCAGCCCACCCAATCCACCCAATACCGTGCCTTCGAGTCCAGCGAACGTGCGCTAACCCCTGCTCTCGAGCCCCAACACATCATGGCCGGATTTGTCACTAGACCGGCAGATTTGGACAGGCCAGCCGTTTCCCTCCGATGCTACGATCTGCGCGTTTGCCGTGCCCCTTCCGGACAGGCCCCAAAACACACCGCAACGCAGCAACGCGCGACAGCACGCGCAGGAGAAACTAGTGATGAAAATCGAAACACTGGGCGTCATCGGCGCTGGAACGATGGGCGCCGGCATTGCGCAAGTCGCCGCTGTCGCGGGCCTCAAGGTCATCATGATCGACGTGACGGACGCGGCCCTGACGAAAGGCATCGCCGCGCTGAGCGGCAGCCTCGGCCGGCTCGTGGCGAAGGGAAAGCTCGACGCAGCGGCGCAAGACGCCGCGCTCGGCCGTATCGAAACGTCCACGGATTATCAACGTCTCGCCGGCGCGGACCTCGTGATCGAGGCGGCCACAGAGAACCTCGATCTGAAAATTCGTATTCTTAAGCAGATCGAATCGGTTGTCTCGAACACGGCCATTATTGCTTCCAATACGTCGTCCATTTCGATCACGACGCTGGGCGCGGCGCTTGCCGATCCGGCGCGTTTCGTCGGCATGCACTTCTTCAACCCGGTTCCGCTCATGCCGCTGGTCGAGATCATCCGTGGCTTGCAGACCAGTGCCGCCACCGCGGAAGCGATTCGCGAGTTGACCACCCGGCTCGGCAAGTCGCCGATCAGCGTCAAGAATTCGCCTGGCTTCGTCGTCAACCGCATTCTCGTGCCGATGATCAACGAAGCCTTTTTCCTGCTGGCAGAAGGCGCCGCGACGGCCGAGGAAATCGACGCCGGCATGTGCCTGGGCGCGAATCACCCCATCGGGCCGCTTGCGCTGGCGGATCTCGTCGGCCTGGATGTCTGCCTTTCGGTGCTCGACGTCTTCTTCAAGGACTTCGGTGATCCTAAGTATCGGGCGTGCCCGCTGCTTCGCGAGCTGGTATCGGCCGGGCGACTGGGCCGCAAGACCGGCCACGGTGTTTATAGCTACGCTTGATTTCCCGGTGAGCGTCCGGGCAGCCATGGATGCCCGGATGGCAAAGCTTCCAGCGCGCCTGGCAGCGGTCGAGGCGCGGGTCTGACGACCGCCCGCGCCGCCTGCTTTAGCCGACATCGGCAATCGCGTGCCGCAATTCCTGATAGCTGCGCAGCCCGGCCAGACCGAGCTCGCGTCCGGTTCCGCTCAGCCCCAGCCCGCCCCAGCACGCTTGTGGAAAGATCAGTTGTGGCGTGTTGATCCAGACGAGCCCCGCGCGCAACTGCGTCTTGTAGCGGCGCGCCGCTTCGCGGTCGGCGGTCACGACGGTCGCGACGAGTCCATAGCGTGTGTCGTTGGCGAGCGCGATGGCTTCCTCGTCGGTGCGAAACGATTTGACGCACGCCACCGGCCCGAATATTTCGTCGGTCCATAGCAGGTTGTCCGTGGGCGGCTCGGCAATCACCATGGGCGCCATGAAAAAGCCGTCGCCGCAAGCGTGATCGACGCTGCCCAAAAACGCGACCGAAGCGCCGGCCCGCAAGCCTTGCTCCACGAGCGCCTGCACGCGCGTGCGTTGCGCCGCGCAAACGAGCGGGCCCATCGTGGCGTTCGGGTTGACGTGGGTATTTTGCGACGGTCCGACCACGATGGCGCGCACTGCCGTTTCGAACGCGGCCATGAACTTGCGATACACGTCGTCGTGCACGAGGATGCGCGCGGTGGCCGAGCACATTTGCCCGGCGTTCGTGAACGCGCCACCCACGGCGAGCGACACGGCGCGCTCCACATCGGCGTCCGCGCGCACGATGAGCGCGGACTTGCCGCCCAGTTCCAGCGTGACGCGCTTCATGTCCTGCGCGGCGGCCTGCATCACCTTCTTGCCCGACGCGGTGCTGCCCGTGAACGAGATCTTGTCGACGAGCGGATGCGCGGTGAGCAGCGCGCCCACTTCGCCGCCACCGTTCACGAGGTTCACGACGCTATCGGGCACGCCCGCTTCGTTGATGATCTCCGCGAGCATGTGCTCGACCGGCGACGTGAGTTCCGACGGTTTGAGCACCACCGTGCAGCCCGCGGCCAGTGCGGGCGCGATCTTCCATGCCGTGGTGACCATCGGGAAATTCCACGGCACGATCAGCGCCGCGACGCCGACCGCTTCGTAGAAGCGCTCGCCTGTAACGGTGTCATCGGGCAACGCGAGTGCTTCGGGCGCGAAGGCCTTTGCATCGAGGCACAGGTCCGCGTAATAGTTGAACGTGGCGGCGGCGTCGCTCACGTCGATGTCCGCTTCGAGCGGCGGCTTGCCGCTCACCAGCATCTGCATCGAAGCGAGGCGCGCGCGGTCCGCATCGATCAGTTCTGCGATCTTTTTGAGCAGCTTGCCGCGCTTGGCAGGCGCAGTGGTGCGCCATGACGCGAGCGCGGTATGCGCGGCGCGCACGGCTTCGTCGACGAGCGCCGCATTGGCATGCTCTTGCCAGCCGATCGTCGCGCCTGTCGAAGCGTTGAAGATGGGCGTGGCGCGATGCGCGTCGCCCCTTGTGTCCTGCGTGTCTTCGGCCCCGCGTGCGCGGACGGGCGTACCCGCGATGGTCGCGGCGGGCAGGACGAAGCCGCTTTCGCAAGCGGCGGGTGTTGCAATCGTGGATATCGTAGCCATGGCGGTGGGGTCCCCGGTTCAGCGGTACGCCACGCCCGGCATCACGCAGAGCATTTCGAACGCGAGATTCGCGCCCACGAGCGCGGTCGTGCCGGCCTGGTCGTAAGGCGGCGAGACTTCGACGAGGTCGGCGCCCACCACATTGAGGCCCTTCATGCCGCGAATGATTTCCAGGCCCTGCTGCACGGTGAGGCCGCCAATTTCGGGCGTGCCGGTGCCGGGCGCGAATGCGGGATCGAGCCCGTCGATGTCGAAGCTCAGGTACACGGGGCTGTCGCCCACGCGCGCGCGCACTGCTTCCATGAGCGGCGCGAGCGACTTGTTCCAGCATTCCTCGGCCTGCACCACGGTGAAGCCCTGCTTGCGGCACCAGTCGAAATCGTCGGCGTGATAGCCCGTGCCGCGCAGGCCGATCTGCGTGACCTTATCGCACTGGAGCAAGCCGTCTTCCACCGCGCGGCGAAACGGCGTGCCGTGCGCGATCTTCTCGCCGAACATCGTGTCGTTCACATCGGCGTGCGCGTCCACGTGCACCACGGCCACCTTGCCGTACTTCTTGTGCAGCGCGCGCAGAATCGGCCATGCGATGGTGTGATCGCCGCCCAGCGTGATCGGCCGGCAGCCATTGGCGACGATTTCGTCGTAGGCCGTTTCGATCAGGCGGATCGAGTCCTTGAGATCATAGGGATTGGTCGCGACGTCGCCGATATCGGCCACTTGCAGCGAATCGAATGGCGCTGCGCGCGTGGCCATGTTGTATGGGCGCAGCAGCACCGACTCTGAGCGGATCTGGCGGGGGCCGAAGCGCGTGCCCGAGCGGTTCGAGGTGCCGATGTCGAGCGGCACGCCCACGAAGCAGGCGTCGAGGCCCTCGGTGGTGGCCGCGTGCGGCAGGCGCATCATGGTGGCGATGCCGCCGAAGCGCGGCATGTCGTTGCCGCCGAGCGGCTGGTTGAATTCGTGTGGCATGGATCGTTGTCTCCGATTGTGGTGGATCGTTCGGAACGATGGTAAGGGATTTGCTGCCAGTGAGAATTATGAAGTTGAGATGTTTACATTGGTGTGGGGCGATGTTTGAGTGGGGTTTTAGGTTTTTTGCGTTTTTTTCGCGTTTCCTTGTTTTCGTGTCGGTCTATTAGCGTTGCCCCTGTGCGGGGCGGCACCTACTTTTCTTTGCAGCGGCAAAGAAAAGTAGGCAAAAGAAAGCCGCTCAAACCGCTAGTGTGACGCCGTCCACCACTTGCCTTTAATCGGAGCGGTTCCGGAGCGTCTGCCACCACGCGCCCTACAACAGAGTGACTAAGGGCTCATTCCTCCGGCGGCGCTACGCGCGCCGTGGGGCATAATCCAAAACCAGAGGAATGCATACGAATCGATGCAGTGCATGGGTATTCGAGTGCCCAGGCAGAACCCTTGTTTCCCTTGCATACCCTACCGCTGCGCGCGTAGCGAGCAGCGGGATGTGCGGGCCCTTTGTCACTCAGTTTGAATGTGCGGGGTGACGGATGCCCCGGAACCACTTCGATCACGGGCGAGTGGTGGACGGCGTCACACTGGCGGTTTGAGCCGCTTTCTTTTGCCTACTTTTCTTTGCGGCTGCAAAGAAAAGTAGGTGCCGCCCCGCACAGGGGCAACGCTGGCAGACCGACACGAAAACAAGGAAACGCGACAAACAAGGAAACGCGACAGAAGCTCGCGCCGACCTAAATCAATTCCTGCAACCGCACCTCAGCATGCCCCCATGCAACCAGCTCACGCTTGGTCCGCACCCCGAGCTTAGAGAATGCCCGCTTCACATAAGTCTCGGCCGTAGCGACCCGCACACCAACAATTCCAGCGGCCTCAGGCACCGTCTTCCCGGTAATGAGATGCGCACAGATCTCATACTCGCGCCTGGAAAGCCGCACACAATCCGCAGCAAGACGCGCATCGAATTGCGCGAGCGGATGCAGATACGAAGTGGGATGTGCCACTCGCCTGGCCGCGCTCGTGGAAGCATGCAACTCAAGCAGCGGAAACAGAAAATCGCTCACGTTACGAAAGAGATTCATCTCCGCAAGCGAAAACGGCGGCTCATGAAGTGCACGCTCAATCGCAATAGAGTGCTGGGCGTGCCGCGTGCCACGCGCGAGCACGCATTCATGAGCGATGGACGCTTCATCGAAAAGCCGCTGGCGGAATTCCCCAGGCGGAATCGCGCCAATGTCGCGCACTACGAGCAGGGTGCCGATCTTGCCGCGTATGCCCGCGAATAACGGATCGCTTTCATAAAAGCGATCGTAATAGAGCGTCATGACCTCCGAGATTGTGCCGCTGTCCATGCCCACGCCGCTGCTGCCGATCCATTCGCAACGAAAGCCGTTGGGCATCGTGTGGTCGGCGCGCGAGCGCTCGAGATGCACGACGTTCAGCGGAATGATTTCATTGAGCAGCAGCGTGAGGCGCCGCACGAAATCGGGCGTGCCGACGGCTTCGATCACGTTGCCGAGGGTCTTGAACGACAGTGGGAAATTCGATGAATCGTTTGCTTGCGGGGGGACGGAAATCTGCATGGCGTGCCCCAATTGATAGGCGGAATCATTATATCCGAAGCGCCGCGCGCCCCCTGAAGCGATCAAAAACGCCATCATCAAAAGCGCCATCAAAACGCATCTTGTCCCCCCTGAGGGAGGGCATACCGGGACGGCGCGAATCGGTAACTTTGCCATTACCGATTCAATTGAACAAAACAGGAAGGACACACATGAGCAAGCTGATTCAGGACATCGTGCAACTGGGCGCGGGCCTTGGAGAATTCACCAAACTCGATTTCGGCATGGACGAAAGCGACTGGCGCGCCACTGAGGGGCAGAGCGGCAAATACGTGATCGGCTGGTGGGAAGGCAAGGTGGGCGCGGTGGATTTCCCCGCCACGGCCGCCGACGAGGCCGTGTGGCTCGTCGAAGGCAAGATCGCGCTAACCGACGCGAATGGCAACCGCAAGGAATTCAAGGCGGGCGAGGGCTATTTGCTGCCGGCTGGTTTCGCCGGCCGCTGGGAAACCCTCGAGGATGCCAGGAAGTTCTACGTCCTGCTCGAACCGCAATAAGCCGCGCCGCCCCCGCGCGGGGCGGCGCCGTTCCCCACGCCTGAAGCAGTGAAGTCGATCATGAGCGAAAGTGCGCAACTCCACGAAGCCGGCATGCCGGCGCCCGCCGCCGCGCGCCAGGCGGCACGCAAACCCATCGCGTTGAGCGTCGAAGACGCGCTCTCGCGCACCCAACTCTCTCCGTACTGGCTCGACAATCCGGCCCAGCCGCCCGCCGAGCCCAAGCTCACGCGCGATACCGCCGCGGACCTCCTGATCGTGGGCGGCGGCTTCACGGGGCTCTGGGCCGCCGTGCAAGCGAAGGAGCAGATGCCCGAGCTCGATGTGGTCGTGATCGAAGCGGGCCGCGTCGCGCATGGCGCCTCGGGGCGCGCGGGCGGCATCATTTCCACCTCGGTGATGCACGGCCTGCCCAACGCGGTGCGCGTGTTTCCGAACGATATCGCGCAGCTAGAGGAATTCGGTCATCGCAATCTGGACGGCTTCGAGGAAACGCTCAAGCGCTACGGTATCGACGCCGACATCGAATGGAACGGCGAAATGACGGTGGCCGTGGATCCCGACCATGTCGAGCATTTGCGCGCCGACTACGATTTGCACAAGCAGCATGGCCACGACGTGGTGCTGCTCGGTGAGCAGGCCACGCGCGAGCAACTGGATTCGCCGCTCTTCGCGGGCGCGCTCTGGTCGCGCAATCGCAGCGGCATCGTGCATCCGGCCAAGCTCGCGTGGGGTCTCAAGCGCGCGGCGCTCACGCTCGGCGTGCGGCTCTACGAGCACACCGCGCTCATGAGTGTGAAGGACGAAGGCGAGACGGTGTTCGTCAAGACGCGCGATGGCAGCGTGCGCGCGCCGCGCGTCTTGTTCGGCAGCGGCACGGCCAAGGTGGGCATTGCCGATATCAACCGGCGCGTGCTCCAGGTGCGCGATCACGTGCTCGCCACCGAACCGCTCACCGAGGAGCAACTCGCCCGCATCGGCTGGAAGAACCGCCAGGGCATTTACGACACGCGCACGCAGCTCAATTATTTCCGCCTCACGAAGAACAACAACATTATCTTCGGCGGCCTCGTGAGCTATCACTTCGATGGCGATCCGAATCCGGCGCGGGACGGCAAGCCCGAAACCTACTACCGGCTCGCGGAGGCCTTCTACAAGACCTTTCCGCAGCTTTGCGACGTGCGCTTCTCGCACGCATGGGGCGGCCCGATCGATTACTGCTCGCGCGGCTCGGTGTTCGCGAAGCGCTACCTCGGCGGCAAGGGAGTGTTCGTGGCGGGCTATACGGGCTTTGGCGTGGCGGCCAGCCGCTTCGGCGCATTCATGGGCCTCAATATCCTGTTCGGCCGCAACAGCCCCGAGCAGGCGCTCGATATTGCCAAACTGAGCCCGACGTATATCCCGCCCGAGCCGGTGCGCTGGCTGGCGGCAAAGGTCACGTTCCATGCGTTCGATGGCGCCGATGCCGAAGGCGGCTGGAAGCGCGCGTGGATCAACGGCATCAAGGCCATGGGCTTTCCGATGTGATGTTTTCCAATACCTCCGACCTCGACCTGCGTCTCGTGCGGGTCTTTCTCGCCGTGGTGGACGCGCGCGGCATCACCGCCGCCGAAGCCACGCTGGGCGTGCGCCAATCGACCATCAGCTCGCAGCTTTCCGCGCTCGAGGCGCGCGTGGGCTTCACGCTGTGCGAACGCGGGCGCGGCGGCTTTCGCCTGACTTCGAAGGGCGAGCGCTTCGTGGCCTCGGCGCGTGTGCTGATCGCGGCGACTTCGCAGTTCGTCGCGCAGGTGCGCGACATCGACCGCAAGCTCGTGGGCACGCTCTCGATCGGCTTGATCGGGCAGGTCTCGCACGTGGAGAATGCCCGCCTTGCCGAGGCAATCGGCGCGTTTCGCAAGCGCGATCAGGCCGTGCGCTTCGCGATGCGGGTCGCGCCGCCGCAAGAGCTCGAAGAAAGCCTCGTGAATCAGCAACTCGATCTCGCGATTGGCTACTTCTGGCATCGCGTGGCTGGACTGACTTATACCGAGCTATTCAGCGAGCGCCAGGTGATCTGCTGCGGGCGCGGGCATCCGCTCTTTCACGCGGGGCCCGACGTCACACTCGACGACCTGCGCGCGCACGACTGGATCTGGCGCAGCTATCCGGTGCCCGAGGAGCTTGCGAGCATTGGCGAGCGCCAGGTGACGGCTATCGCGGACAGCATCGACGCCGCCACGGTGCTGATTCTCTCGGGCAGCCATATCGGCTACCTGCCCGAGCATCACGCACAGCCGTTCGAGCAGCGTGGCCTGATTCGTGTGCTCGGGCGCACGGCGTTTGGCTTCGATGTGCCGCTGCACCTGGCCGCCAAGCGCGGCGCGATGGACAAGCCCATTGTGAGTACCTTCTGCGAGGACCTGCTCAATGTGTACGGCGCGCGTGGCGTGATGGAGGCGCCTGCGTGCGCTTGAGGTGCCCGTGAAGGGCTTGTGGAGTGGCCCGTGAAGGGCCCGGCAGTACATCGTGCGCGCACGATGTGAACGCGCGTCGCGTGCCCGAATATGCAGGTAATCGTGAGTATGCTGAGTAATTTTTTTACTGCATTTTGGAGCGTGGTTTTTTTTGTTTGTTTTTCGCGTTTCCTTGTGTTCGCGGTGGTCTATTAGTGTTGCCCCTGTGCGGGGCGGCACCTACTTTTCTTTGCAGCGGCAAAGAAAAGTAGGCAAAAGAAAGCCGCTCAAACCGCTAGTGTTACGCCGTCCACCACTTGCCTGTGATCGGAGCGGTTCCGGAGCGTCTGTCGCCACGCGCCGTACAACGGAGTGACTAAGGACTCATTCCTCCGGCGGCGCTACGCGCGCCGTGGGGCATAATCCAAAACCAGAGGAATGCATACGAATCGATGCAGTGCGTGCGCCTTCGAGTGCTCAGGCAGAACCCGTGGTTTCCCATGCAGACCCGACCGCTGCGCGCGTAGCGAGCAGCGGGATGTGCGGGCCCTTTGTCACTGAGTTTGAAGGTGCGAGATGACGGATGCTCCGGAACCACTTCGATTAAAGGCGAGTGGTGGACGGCGTCATACTAGCGGTGTGAGCCGCTTTCTTTTGCCTGGCAGTTTCAAGATACAAGTGCAACAGCATCGTTTAAGATGCGTTGCATGGGACAGACATACGAACAATTGGGCGCCGAGGAGCGCGCGGTGATCTTCGCGATGAAGCTCGAGAACCGGAGCACACGTGAGATTGCACGAGCGCTGCGGCGCTCGCCGAGCACGATTAGCCGTGAACTCAGGCGCAATGGCTGGAAACCTGCTCACGAGCGAGGCGTGATGGGTAGGCCGGCGATTGCGGGCGGTTATGATGCGGTACGCGCGGGCAGGCGCGCAGGACGACTTCGACG
>NZ_JAKLJA010000012.1 GCF_022213065.1 Paraburkholderia tagetis | reverse complement strand
GGTGTCGATGACGTGCGAGAGAAGCGGCTGGCCAGCCAGAGGATGGAGCACTTTCGGCAGAGCGGAGTGCATGCGCTTGCCCATGCCTGCCGCGAGGATCACGATGTTCATTGCATCGGTGACTTGAGAGGGAATGAAGCAATCGATTTTAGCATGGGGGGTATCCCCAACGTCGCCTGCCGGCGGGCCTTTGCCGCACCATTCAACACACTTTTGCATACGCACGACAGACGTAAAAAAAGCGGCCATGGCAGGCCGCCTTGGGGTCCGATGCGGGTTTCGTGCGCGGTGCGTGCAAAACCCGCACTGCACCCGCACTGCACTGCTTGCGCCCTGTTTCAGAGTTCGTCGATGGGCGTGAACTTGAGCGCCGCGCCGCCGTTTGCCAGCGCATCGGGCGCATCGGACGCAGGGGAAGAATCGCTCGAGCACGGCTCCTCGTCGAACGCGATATCGCCCGCCGGGTCGGCTACGCCGGTCGCACGCAGGTCCTTGAAGCCGAACAGCGAGGCATCCATCAGGTGCGAAGGCACGACATTGCCGAGCGCGTTGAACATATTTTCCACGCGGCCCGGAAAGCGCTTGTCCCATTCGCGGATCAGCGCCTTCATTTCCGCGCGCTTGAGGTTGGGCTGGCTGCCGCACAGGTTGCACGGAATGATCGGGAATTCGCGCAGTTCGGCGTACTTCTCCAGATCGGTTTCCTTCACGTAGGCTAGCGGCCGGATCACGATGTTCTTGCCGTCGTCCGACTGCAGCTTGGGCGGCATGCCCTTCAGCTTGCCGCCGTAGAAGAGATTCAGCAGCAGCGTCTGGAGGATGTCGTCGCGATGATGGCCGAGCGCGATCTTGGTCGCGCCAAGCTCCCCCGCCACGCGGTACAGGATGCCCCGGCGCAGGCGCGAGCACAGCGAGCAGGTGGTCTTGCCCTCGGGCACGAGGCGCTTGACGATGCTGTAAGTGTCCTGATTCTCGATGTGGTACGGCACGCCCACCTTGTCGAGATATTCGGGCAGCACGTGCTCGGGGAAGCCGGGCTGCTTCTGGTCGAGGTTCACCGCGACGATCTCGAAATTGATCGGCGCGCGCTCGCGCAGGCGCAACAGGACGTCGAGCATCGCATAGCTGTCCTTGCCGCCCGAGAGGCACACCATGACCTTGTCGCCGTCCTCGATCATGTTGTAGTCGCCGATCGCCTGGCCGACCTGGCGCGCGATGCGCTTGAACAGCTTGTTGTTCTCGTAGGCTTCCTTTTGCTCGCGGCGCGTGAGCGCGCGGCGGCCGCTTTCTTCGGAAGATACGTCGGAAGGAGCGCCGGACGAGGCTTCGGTGGCGACTTCGGAGATCGCCTCGATGACCTCGGCGGCCACGGGGTTCTCAACGGCGTTAGTTGCGTTAACGGCCTCAGTAGCGGCGAGCATGTCGGGGGCGTTCATGAATCAGTCCTCTTTGATGCGAAAGACCTCGACGCCCACCGCGTCGCAGTCCGGATACACGTCGGGCTTCGCGGTCGACACGCACACGGCGCGCACCTGCTCGTGCGAGAGCAGCGCGGCGGCGAGGTCGTCGCAGAGCGTTTCCTGCAGATGGATATGGCCCTGGCCCACGCGTGCGGCGACGGTTGCGCGCATGAAGTCGTAATCGACGACTTCGCGCAGCTTGTCTTCGCGCGGCGTGGTCGACTCGAGCGGAACGAACAGATCGACATTGATGATGACGCGCTGTTCGCCGCGTTTTTCGAAGTCATGCACACCGATGTTGATATGCACTTCGTAGTTGCGCAAGAAAAGCCGGCGGCAATCGGCGAGCCGGGGATGCAGGAGTACGGCGGACATGTTCGTTCCAGTCGATAAAAGCGTGGGTGTTCTTGCACGTGCGCTGCGCGCCACGCGGGTCATATGAGTTGCAAAAGGGCTGCGACGCCTGGGTTGCAAAGCCTTCGTGCGTTTGCATTGCAGGCGCGATGGCCGGATTCAGGCCGCGATCGAATGTTCTCGCAGCCGCGGCGGTCTGCGCATTTAGTTGCATTATTGGGCGCCGCTCGCCAAACGGCGCCACAACGCGGTTCGCTGCCCGATCAGGTCGAATTCAGGCCGACGCCTGATCGCCCGTCAAAAACATCACGTCGCGCGGCAGCGGCACGAGATGCTGGCCGCCGTCGACGACCAGCGTCGTGCCGGTCACGCCCGAAGCCTGCGCGAGATACAGCGCGGCCTCCACGAGATCGCCGGGACGCGACGCCCGCCCAAGCGGCGTGACCTTGTGCGCGGCGGCGAAGCTCTCCGGCGTCTGGTCGCCCGATTGCAGCGTGAGGCCGGGCGCGAGACCCACCACGCGCATCTTTGGCGCAAGCGCCTGGGCGAGCGCGACGGTGGCGTTCTGCAACGCGGCCTTGGTCAGCGTGTACGACAGATAGTCGGGATTCATGTTGTACAGCTTCTGATCCAGCACGTTGATCACGCAGGGTCGCAGCGATTCGTCCTGCACCGCGGCTTCGGGCGTCGCCGCCCACAGCGTGCGCGCCAGCACGAGCGGCGCGCCCACGTTGATCGCCATGAGGTGCTGCAACGTCGCGTAGCCGACGTCGCGCGCCGTGTCCTCCTCGAAGCGCGACGCGTTGTTCAGCACGCACGCGGGCAGGCCGAGCGCCGCGGCGCAATCCGGCACGAGGCGCGCCACTTGCGCCTCGTTCGCCAGATCGGCGTGCAGCGCGAGCGCGCGGCGGCCCATGGCGCGAATCTGCGCGACGACCTCATCGGCCTCGGCCCGCGAGCCGCCGTAATGCACCGCCACGTCCCAGCCGCGTTCGGCAAAGCCCAGCGAGAATGCGCGGCCGATGCGGCGCGCACCGCCCGTCACCAGGATCACGCGTGCCGCAGACCCGGCGCCGGAATGCGAGGACGACGCCGATGGCGATGTCGACTCGGACGACTGGCTCACGTTCGATACAGGGCCGGATGGCTGGACGCCCTTTGGCGGCGCGCCCTCTGGCGGCCCCCCCGAAACCCCGCCAGATGGCCGGATGCCCGATGTTTCGCTCATTTACAATGCCGGGATGAATCCGAAAGCTCACGAACCCGCTAGTTTACCTGTTCCCGAGCCGATCGCGCTCGCGCAGTCCGAGGCGCTCGCCGCAACCCTGCGTGCGGAAGTCGCCGCGGCGGGCGGCTGGCTGCCGTTCGACCGCTACATGGAGCGTACGCTCTACGCGCCGGGACTCGGCTATTACAGCGGCGGCGCACGCAAGTTCGGCCTCTTTGCCGACGACGGCAGCGACTTCGTGACCGCGCCCGAAATGTCGCCGCTCTTCGCGGCCACGCTTGCGCGCGCCGTGGGCGAAGCGCTTGCGGCCAGCGGCACGCGCGCGCTGATGGAGTTCGGCGCCGGCACGGGGCGGCTCGCGGCGGGCGTGATGCTCGCGCTCGAGGCGCTCGGCGTGCCGTTCGATTCGTATGCCATCGTCGATCTCTCGGGCGAGCTGCGCGAGCGCCAGCGCGAGACGATCGCCCAGCTCGCGCCGCATCTGGCCGCGCGCGTGCAGTGGCTCGACGCGCTGCCCGCGCAATTCGAAGGCGTGGTGATCGGCAACGAGGTGCTCGACGCGATGCCGGTGCGCCTCTTCGCGCGCAAGGACGCCGTGTGGCACGAGCGCGGCGTGAGCGTGAATATGGAGGTGAACGGCGGCGGCGCGCTCCAGTTCTCGGACCGGCCGGCCATGAGCGGACTCGACGCCGACTGGACGCAGAGCGTGCCCGGCAGCGTGCTCGCGCAGATCGAAGGCAGCGAAGATTACGTGACGGAAACACACGAGGCCGCGCTCGCCTTCACGCGCACGATCTGCACGATGCTCGTGCGCGGCGCGGCGATCTTTATCGACTATGGTTTTCCGCACGGCGAGTACTACCATGCGCAGCGCGTGCAAGGCACGCTGATGTGCCACTACCGCCACCGCGCGCACGGCGACCCGTTCCTCTACCCGGGCCTGCAGGACATCACGGCGCACGTGGAATTCAGCGGCATCGCCCAGGCGGGCGTCGAGGCGGGCGCGGACCTGCTCGGCTATACCTCGCAGGCGCGCTTTCTGATGAACGCCGGCATTACCGAAGTGCTTGGCGAGATCGATCCGCACGATGCCGCGCGCTTTTTGCCGGCCGCGAACGCGGTGCAAAAGCTCGTCTCGGAGTCGGAGATGGGCGAGCTATTCAAGGTGATCGCGTTCTCGCGCGGCATCGATGCGACCATTGCCGCGTTCGCGCGCGGCGACCGCAGCCACACGCTCTGAGCGCCAGCCATTCACGAATTCACGAACCTCACGCTATCGGCCGACCATGATCCGCTGGTTCATCACCACCTTCATCGCCGTGGCGATTCTCTCCAGCGCGCAGCCGTGGCTCCGCAAGCTCGGCATCGGCCGGCTGCCCGGCGACATCACGCTGCGCATCTTTGGCCGCGAGTATCCGCTGCCGTTCATGTCGACGCTCGTGCTCTCGATGGCACTTTCGTTTCTCGTGCGCATGCTCTGAGCGCACGCTGAATGTGAAAACGGCGCACCTGTGCGCCGTTTCGGGCTTCTCTCCGTGGTGACGCGCCTTCGCGTCAGTTGGCGCCCAGCGCCTCTTCCACCGCCGCAACCCGCGCGCGGTGCACTGCTTCCTTGATCTTCTCCGCGACGCCCTTGCCCGCGCCCGCCTCGGTGATCGTGCTTGCGATCGCACCCGCGTCCACGCCGCGCGCCGCGGTGAGCGCCACGCGCAGCCGTTCGGCCTGCGGATACGGCGCGTTCTCCCAGTTCAGGCGCCCGCGCAAATCCGCCTCGCAGGCCTGCAGCGCTTCGGCAAAGCGCGCGGGCTTGCGCAACGCATCGCTGCGCTCGAGCATGCGCACGAGCGCAGCGGCGCCCATGTCCATCACGCGATGCACGTTGCCATGCTCGCGCGCCACGAGCACCGCTAGGTCGCGGCATTCGTTGGGCACGCGCAGCCGGTCGCACAGTGGCCTGAGCAGGTCGACGCTACGCCCCTCATGGCCGATATGGCGCGGCAGCACCTCCTCGGGCGTGGTCGCCTTGCCGAGATCGTGCGTGAGCGCCGCAAAGCGCACCGGCAGCGCATAGCCCTGCGCGGCGGCATGGTCGATCACCATCATCACGTGGATGCCGGTGTCGACCTCGGGGTGATAGTCGGCGCGCTGCGGCACGCCGAAGAGACTGTCGACTTCGGGCAGCACGCGCGCGAGCGCGCCGCACTCGCGCAGCACCTCGAACATGCGCGACGGCTTGTTCTCCATGAGCCCGCGCGCGACCTCCTGCCAGACGCGCTCGGGCACGAGTGCATCGACTTCGCCAGAGGCCACCATCGACTGCATGAGCGCCATGGTTTCGGGCGCGACCGTGAAGTCGGCGAAGCGCGCCGCAAAGCGGGCGATGCGCAGAATGCGTACCGGGTCCTCGAGAAACGCATCGCTCACGTGACGGAACACGCGCGCGCGCAAATCGTTCGCACCGCCAAACGGATCGACCACGGGCCCGGTCAGCACGCCGCCGGGCTGGACCTCGCGCGCCATCGCATTGATGGTGAGATCGCGCCGCGCGAGATCTTCCTCGAGCGTGACATCGGGCGCGTAGAAGAACTGGAAGCCGTGATAGCCCGCCGCCGTCTTGCGCTCGGTGCGCGCGAGCGCGTACTCCTCCTGCGTCTGCGGATGCAGGAATACCGGAAAATCCTTGCCCACCGGCCGATAACCCTGCGCGGCCATCTGCTCGGGCGTGGCGCCCACGATCACATAATCGCGGTCGCGCACGGCCAGGCCCAGCATTTCATCGCGGATCGCGCCGCCTACCACGTAAATCTTCATGCGTCGGGTTCGTCGTGCTCGATGCGATGGGTTTCCTTGCGCGCGGCCTCGATCCACGCCGCGACGGCGGGCGCGGCGCTCACGCGCGCCGCGTAGGCGGCCGCTTTCGCCGAGAGCTGCGGCGCATAGGAGTTAAAGCGCATCACGACGGGCGCGTACATCGCATCGGCGATGCTGAATTCGCCGAACAGGAACGGGCCGCCGCTGGCGTCGAGACACGCGCTCCACAGTGCGTCGATGCGTGCGATATCGGCGAGCGTGCCGGGCGTGGCGTCCGCGCCTGGCTTCGAGGTGCGGATCGCCATCGGCATGTTCGAGCGCAGGTCGGTGAAGCTCGAATGCATCTCGGCGCTCACACTGCGCGCACGCGCGCGTGCATTCGCGTCGCGCGGCCACAGCGCGTGCTGCGGGAAGCGCTCCGCGAGCGTCTCGGCAATGGCGAGCGAGTCCCACACCGCGAGGCCGTCGTCGGTGACCAGGCACGGCACCTTGCCCGACGCCGAGAACGCGAGAATCAAGGCTTTCGTTTCGGGCTCGCCGAGCTCGATCCGCACCTCTTCGAAGGGAATGCCGAAATGCGTCATCAGCACCCAGGGGCGCATCGACCACGACGAGTAGTTCTTGTCACCAATGACGAGCTTCATGTTCACCGTTGAATAAAGAGTCAAGGTTGGGGCGCGCGATGCATCTACCTGTGCGCGCTGGTGCGGAAGATGTTCAGGCGCGCGCGCAGCGAGGCATCGGCGAGATAGAGCGGCGCGATCGTTTCGATGCTCGCGGGCTCCACGCCCAGCTCGGGTGCGAGCGGACCGGTGAGCACGCTGTCGATTTTCATCGAATCGAGATTGTCGCGCGTGAGCACCGGCACGCCGGGCGCCATTTCGAACGAGAGTGCCTGCAGCCGTGCGAACGCATCGGGCAGCCGCACGATGCGCGCGTGACGGCCCACCACCTCGCCGCAGTACTGCACCAGTTGCTCGAGCGTGTAAACCGTCGGGCCGCCGATTTCATAAGTGTGCCCGCTCGCAGCGTCGAGATCGAGCACATTGACGATCGCCTTCGACACGTCGCCCACATAGACGGGCTGGAACTTCGCATCGGGCATGCCGAGCGGAATCATCGGGAAAAGCTTTTGCAGCACCGCGAAGCGGTTGAGGAAGGTGTCGTCCGGGCCGAACACGACGGACGGGCGCAGGATCGTCGTGGCAAGCGCCGTGGACGCATGCACCGCCTTCTCGCCCTCGCCTTTCGAGCGCAGATACATGCTCGGCCCGCGCGGGTCGGCGCCAATCGCGCTTATGTGAATCAAGCGGTGCACGCCCTTGCTCTCGCAGGCGGCGACGATTCTCGTGGGCAGCTCGACGTGCAGTTTCGCGAAGCCGGGGCCGTAGGGCGTGCCATGTCCGCCGTTGAGCGTGCCGACGAGATTGATGACGGCGTCGGCGTTTTCGACGAAGCTCGCGAGCGCGACCGGATCGGTCACGTCGGTTTCGATGACGTCGATGGGAAGCAGGGTGAGATGGCGGGCGTTGGCGCGCCGGCGGGTGGCGATGCGCACGTCCTTGCCCGCCTCGACAAGCGCGTTGACGAGGTGGCTGCCGATGAATCCCGAACCGCCGATGACCGCGATGGCTTGATGTCTCATCTTCGACCTCCTCGTGCATCCTCGTGCGGACACCGGCGCCGCGCGCCGGGACCCGCACGGGGAGGTTTCGGGCAGCGGCGCGGCTCGCGAACCGGAGAACGCGAGCCGTGCCGCGTGATGCTCACTGCAGCGGCGAGATAAAGCCGAGACGCGTCTTCAGCGATTGCGGACGGCCCTCGAACAGCGCCGCGTAGTAGACCGTGTTCGACAACACGTTTTTCACGTAGTCGCGGGTTTCCTGGAACGGAATGGTTTCCGCGAAGATTGCGCCCTCGACGCCGCGCGGCAAGCTGGCGCGCCACTGGCGCGGGCGACCCGGCCCGGCGTTGTAGCCCGCGGTGGCGAGCACGGCGGAACCGTCGAACTGATTGTAGATCATCGACAAATAGTTCGTTCCGAGCAGAATATTGGTGTTGATGTCGTTGAGCTGATCGCGCGAAAGCGGACCGATGCCAATCTTCTTCGCCACCATCTGCGCCGTGGCCGGCATGAGCTGCATGAGGCCGCTCGCGCCCACGCCCGAGCGCGCGTTCAGGATGAAGCGCGACTCCTGGCGAATCAGGCCGTAGGCCCATTCGACATCGAGGCCGTTGGTTTGCGCGTCGCGCTCCACCACGTCGCGGAACGGCGCGAGATAGCGCAGCGAGAAGTCGTGCTGGGTTTGCGTGCGGTCGGCCGTGTTGACGGTGCGGTCGAGCAGCTGGATGCGCCTGGCGTATTCGGCGGTCGCCAGCAACTGGCGGTCGCTCATGCCGCGCAGCGGCCAGTTCCATTCGCGGTTGCCTTCGAGCCGCAGGTTCAGCGCATAGAAGCGCTGCGCGAGCGCGAAGCCCGGCGTTTGCGCGACCTGGGCGATGTCGGCGTCGGTGACCGTGGCCTTGGGCGGGACGGTGATCTTCTGGCCGAGCTCCTCGGTCGCGAGCTGGCCGT
The DNA here is from genome assembly GCF_022213065.1 of Paraburkholderia tagetis. Classification (GTDB taxonomy): domain Bacteria; phylum Pseudomonadota; class Gammaproteobacteria; order Burkholderiales; family Burkholderiaceae; genus Paraburkholderia; species Paraburkholderia tagetis. The sequence goes on along the minus strand of NZ_JAKLJA010000012.1, from coordinate 178,618 downwards.
AGAAGTTATAGCCCTGCGAGATCGACGCGAACTCCTGATTGGCCTGATCGGTCTGGCCCGCCTGCTTGAGCGCGCGGGCGTGCCAGTAGACCCACGAGGGCTGCGCGCGCAGCGCCGCGGGCATCTGCTCGATCGACCAGCGCACCATGGTCCAGTCGCCGCCGAGCAGCGCCGCGCGCGTGCGCCATTCGTATGCGGGATTCGAGAGCGGCGCGTTGGCCGAGAGGCGATACCAGTCGAGCGCGGCCGGCATGCGCTTGAGCGCGCCCTGATAGCCGATCGTGCCCCAGCCGATCGCGCGTTCCGGCGAGGTGAGCGAAGGCGCGACCTGCGCGAAGGTGGCTGCCGCCATGGCGGGGTCGTTGCGCGCCATCGCGGTGAGCGCGAGCAGCGCGAGCTGGTGCGATTGCGGGTCCGCGCTCACGCCGCGCGCAAGCGTGAGCGGCGGCGTGCTGACCGCCTGGCTGAACGCCGTGGGGTCGGGCCGTTGTGCGAGGCCATCGAGCAGCTTCGCGCCCGTCGAGGTCTGGTTCTGTTCGTAAGCGAGGCGGATCTGCTGCCAGACGTCGTCGCTCGAGAACTGGCCTTTGATCGCGAGCGCCGTGATGAGGTCGACGCAGCCGTCGCCGTAATAGCGCGGCTCGGTGAGCAGCGCGCGCGCATCGTTCGCGACGTTTTCGCCGCGCGCCGCGCGCGATTCCAGCGCGTAGCACTTCACCTGCGTGTCGTCGTTGAGCACGAAGCGCGCATATTGCTGGTCGAAGTTCGACCAGTCGTGGCGCGCGCCGAGCACGACCAGATAGTCGTTGCGCAGACGGTCGGCGATGGCCTCGCCGTCGTGGCGCTGCAGGAACGAGAGCACCGGCGCGTCGGGTGCGTCCACGAGCGCATGACCCTGCGAATCGAACAGTTGCGGTTTCAACTGGAAGTATTCGAGGTATGAGGGCGCGGGATAATCCGGAATCGTCGCGGCGAGTTGCGCGGCGCGCGCAGCATCGTTATTGCGTGCGGCTTCGCGAAGCTGAATGAAGGTTTGGTCGTCGTTTGAAAGTGCGGCGCCTGGGGAGAGGGCGACGGGACGCACGGCATCGGCCGTGCTGCACGCGACGAGTGCCGCGGCGGCCAGTGCAAGACCGGCCGCGCGATATACTCGGACAAGGCGTTTGGACATCGTTATTTCTGGAGCGCGAGGTGAACCCAAGCATAGCATGCAACCCCATGGCTCAATCCAAAAAGGCGTGGCGTATACGACTTCGCCCAACGCGTCTTGAAGCGTCTTCCAGCGCGCCGGCCAATGCCGCGCTGAGCGCGCATCTCGATGCACTTGTCGGCCGTCTTGCACCGCGTTCGATCGGCTTTTACTGGCCGTTGCCAGGCGAGTTCGACGCGCGCGAATGGATCGCGTCATGGCTCGCTGCCGACGCGTCGCGGCGTGCCGCGCTGCCCGCGATTCCCGAGCGCCATGCGCCGCTGCACTTCTACTTCTGGACACCGGGCGCGCCGATGCGCGAAGGCCATCACGGCATTCCCGAGCCCGCGTCCGCCGAAGCGGCGCTGCCCGATCTGCTGCTCGTGCCTTGTGTGGGATTCGACCGTGACGGCTACCGGCTCGGTTACGGCGGCGGCTATTACGACCGCACGCTCGCGGCCTGGCCCGGCGCGAGCTTGCCGCTCACCGTGGGCATGGCCTATGAGGCGTGCCGTATCGACGACGGCGTGCCCGAGCGCGGCGCGCACGACTTGCCGCTCGACGCCGTGGTCACCGAAGCCGGCGCGCATCTCGTGGGGCGCCTCGCTTCCGGTGAGTCTTCGCGTTGAGTTTTCCTGCTGCGTTTTCCCGTCGTTTTCCCGCTTCGTTTTCCCGCTGCATCCTCCCCTTGAGGCACTCCCGCGCCTACCGCGCCCGACCGGGCGCGGCGCGTGCTCAGAGCGACGCCGCCGCGCGCGCGGCCGTGTCGTGGAGCCCCGACGCATTGCGCATCAATTGCGCCGCGTCGCCGATCTTTTCTCGCTCTCGACGAGAGCCCCCGCGCGACCCGCTTCATGAGCGCATAAGTGGCTTTATCGATAAATTATCGAGAATGCACCCTGACAAAAAATCGGTCGCCTGGCCCGGCGCCGGAGCCTGAAACCATGCGCAATCCTGTTCCCCGTATTTACTTTCTCGGCGACGAAGCCCTCGTCTGCGAAATCCCGCCGCCCGCCACGCTGGAGGTCCAGCGCCGCGTCTGGGCCGTGGCCGCGAGCGTGCGCGGCTGGGACGCCGTGCGCGAAGTCGTGCCTGGCATGAACAATCTGACGATCACCTTCGATACGCTCGCCGCCAATCCCGACGCGCTCGCCGCCGCGCTCGAAGCAGCCTGGCGCGACGCCGAGGGTGCGGAGCACGCCGCGCAGGAGGGCCGCGAAGTCGAGATCCCGGTGAGCTACGGCGGCACAGCCGGCCCCGATCTCGTCGCCGTCGCGCGGCACACCGGGTTCGCGCCCGCCGATGTCGCCGCGCGTCACGCGGCGGGTGTCTACACCGTGTTCTTCCTCGGCTTTCAGCCGGGCTTCGCCTATCTCGGCGGGCTCGACGCCGCGCTGCACACACCGCGCCGGCGCGAGCCGCGCCTCGCCGTCCCCGCCGGCTCGGTGGGCATCGGCGGCGAGCAGACCGGTATCTATCCCGCGCAGGCGCCCGGCGGCTGGCAACTGATCGGCCGCACCGCGCTGGCCCTTTTCGAACCCGCACGCAATCCGCCCACGCTGCTCATGCCCGGCGACCGCGTGCGTTTCGTCATCGAGAATATCAACGAGAACCCCGTCGAGGAGACCCACGCATGATCGAAGTGCTGCGCGCCGGCCTGCTCACCACGGTCCAGGATCTCGGCCGGCCGGGTTACCGGCATCTCGGCGTCGCCACCGGCGGCGCCCTCGACACGCTCGCGCTCGAAGTGGGCAACCGTCTCGTCGGCAACCGGCATGACGCGGCGGGGCTCGAAATCACTTTCGGCCCGGTGGCGCTGCGCTTCGCGCGCGCGACGCGCGTGGCCATCACCGGCACCGAATTCGGCGCGACGCTCGGCGGCAAGCCGGTGTGGTCGTGGTGGAGCCTGCCGGTCGCGGCCGGCGAGGAACTCGTGCTCAATGGCGCGAAGCGCGGCATGCGCGCCTATGTGTGTGTCGCGGGCGGCATCGACGTCTTGCCGATGCTCGGCTCGCGCAGCACCGACCTCGCCGCCGGCTTCGGCGGCCTGGCGGGCCGCGCGCTCAAGGATGGCGACCGCCTCGCCACGGGCGCGTCGTTCGCGGCGGGCGGGGAGCGCGCGTCGCTCACGCCCGGCGCGCCGCCGTTCGGCGTGAAGGCGCCGTCGCAATGCGGCTTTGCCTACCTCGAGGAAGCGCCTCACCGGCGCGGCCGCCATCCGGACGGCGTGCTGTGGGCCGTGCCCGTGCGCGTGCTGCGCGGCCCCGAGTACGACAGCTTCACGCCCGAAGCGCAGCGCGCCTTCTGGTCCGACGAATGGCTCGTCACGCCCAACAGCAACCGCATGGGTTATCGGCTCGAAGGCACGCCGCTCGCGCGCGAGACGGGCACCGACCTGCTCTCGCACGCGGTGCTGCCGGGCACGATCCAGGTGCCGCCGAACGGCCAGCCCATCGTGCTGATGAGCGACGCGCAAACCACGGGCGGCTATCCGAAGATCGGCGCCGTGGTCCGCGCCGACCTGTGGAAGCTCGCGCAAGTGCGGCTCACGGCGGGCCTGCGCTTCGTGGAGGCGACGCCGGCTGTCGCGCGCCACGCGCTACAGGAGGAACGGGCGTATTTGCGGCAGATCGATACCGCGATCGCCATGCAGGACGAGCGTCATGCGAGCCGGCGCGTGCGCGCTGCGGCGACCGGGAGCCCGGGCGCATGAAGTGGGCGCATGAAGCGGCATGAAGCGGGCGGCGAAGCGAGCCGGTGGAGCGGCAACGCCATCGCCGACCCGGCCGAGTCGCTCAACCCGGGCCGAGTCGGTCAATCAGCCAACCCGGCCAACCGTGTCAACGGACAAGCAGCAAGGCATCGAGCCAGACATCGCGCGCCCGCGACGCATCGAAGCGCGGCGATGGGGCGCGAGGCAACACGGAGAGAAACATCATGACGACCATTGATCTGAACGCCGATCTCGGCGAAGGCTGCGGCTCCGACGAGGCGCTGCTCGACCTCGTGAGTTCGGCCAACATCGCCTGCGGCTGGCACGCGGGCGGCGCCAACGCCATGCGCGAGTGCGTGCGCTGGGCCGTGGAAAAAGGCGTGTCGATCGGCGCGCATCCGAGCTTCAACGACCCCGAGAACTTCGGCCGCAAGGAGATGAACCTGCCCGCCGAGGAAATCTACGCGGGCGTGCTCTACCAGCTCGGCGCGCTCTCGGCGATCGCGCAAGCCGAAGGCGGGCGCATCGCGCACGTGAAGCCGCATGGCGCGCTCTACAACCAGGCCGCGCGCGACGCGAAGATCGCCGACGCGATCGTCTCCGCAGTGCACGACTTCGACCCTTCGGTGACGGTGTTCGCGCTCGCGGGCAGCGGGCTTGTAAGCGCTGCGCGCGAAGCAGGCCTCGTGGCCGTGGAGGAAGTGTTCGCCGACCGCGGCTATCGCGCCGACGGCTCGCTCGTGCCGCGCAGCGAGCCCGGCGCCCTGCTCGACGACGAGGACACCGTGCTCGCGCGCACGCTCGCGATGGTGCGCGAGCAGCGCGTGCAGGCCGTGGACGGCGCGTGGGTGCCGCTCAACGCGCAGACCATCTGCCTGCACGGCGACGGGCCGCATGCGCTCGCGTTCGCGCGGCGCATCCGGGTGGCGCTGGACGAGGCCGGCATCGGCGTGCGCGCGGCGGGCGTGGCCGACGCCTGAGCGCGTTTGCTGCTGAACGCGCTCGGGTTCTGAAGCGCCGGTTTTACCGCTCGGCAGGCGCGGTGCGCAGCGCCTCCACGAACTGCGTGAACTTCGGGAAATGCCGCGTCACGAGCGCGTCGGGCAGCAGATACTGCGGAAAGCTCGCCGCGCTGTGATGCGTATGCAGGACGTGCAGACACAGACCGACGTCGTCGGCGAAGTGCGCGAGGTTCGCGCCGCGCTCGAGCGCGGCTTGCAGGAACGTGCTGTCCGCATGGCGCTTATTGTGCTCATCGTGCGAACCCGACTCGAACGGACCCGCGGCCCACAGGCGCTTCGTGTAGACGTAGCTGAAGCCGTAGCCGGAATGGTTGTCGGCAAACGCGCGATGATCGACGGGAAAGTTGAGCGCCGTCATGGGCTGCGGACTCCAGTGAAAATGCAGCCCGCTCTTGCGCAGCAAGTCCCACCACGCGAACTGGCCATAGATGCGGCTATACAGAAAGAACGCACTGAGCTTGACGATATCCGCCCGGCGCGCGCCCAACTGCGCGCACATGACGCGCAGATAATCCGGCGCATAGTATTCGCCGTCGTCGAAATGGGCGATGACTTCGGCGCGCGCGAGCGCCACCGCGAGATTGCGCCTGGCACCGACGCTCATGCGCTGCGGCACGTGGCGATACACCACGCGTGCATCGCCGAGGCCCTGCATGAAGGCGCTGGGCCGCTCGCTGTCGTCCACCACGATCCACTCGCAGGCCCCCAGGTCCTGATGCGCGAACGACCGGTACACATGCGGCAGCATGGCCTCGCGCTCGCAGGTGGGCGTGATGACGCTGACAATGGGCGCAGTGGGCATTGCAGTGGATACCGCAGTGGGCACCGCAGTGGACAGAATAGGTACACCCGGCGCGTCGGTCCGGGTGGTTGGTGAATTCGTCATATTGCCCTCCTGGCCAGACAAAAGCCGGATGGTAGAGCCGCCTCATGGGAACCGAAATCGAATTCCCTCTAAAGCCGCATTCACCCACATTCACCCGCATTCCCCTTTTGGGCCGCGCATGGCGTTTCGTCATGGGTTGCGTCGCTTTCGGAGTTTTCTTATCGAAGCGGCAAGGCCAGAACCTTACCTTGTGCGGTTCTCCCCCATTTCGGCCGGTTCCGCGCCCCTTGCGCAGCGCGCCCGATCCGCCTCCCATTCCCATGACTCCGAACGCCTCCGGTCCCGCCGATCCGTCCACGCCCGACGATTCCGCCGATTCCCCCGATTCCGCCGAATGTGCCGCACGCGCTGAACGCGCTGACCACGCCGATGCCGCTGAATATGCCGATCCTGGCGCGCGCTTTGCTGCCGCCCTCGAAGCCCACAGCGCGGGACGCCTTGAAGAAGCGCAAACGATCTATCGCGCGTTGATCGAGCGCGACCCCACGCATGCGGATGCGTTGCATTACTGGGGCGTCGTGCGCCATCAACTCGGCGACCATCGGAACGCGCTCGCGCTGATGGATCGCGCGCTCGGGCACGCTCCCGCCGACGCGGTCTGCTGGAGCAACCGCGGGCTCGCCGCGCTCGCGCTCGGCCAGCACGTCGAAGCGGCGCACAACCTGCGCGAAGCGCTGCGCCTTGCGCCCGGGTTCGCCGACGCGCACAACAACCTCGCGCTGGCGCTACGCGAAGCGGGCGACTTTGCGGGTGCGGAGCGCCACTGCCGCGCGGCGCTCGCGCTGGCGCCGGCGTCCGTGAACGCGCATGTGAACCTGGGCAGCGCGCTCGCCAGGCTCGGGCGCCACGAGGAGGCGCTCGCGTGCTATCGCGAAGCGCTCGCGCTCGCGCCCGCCGACGCCGCCATCCACTTCAACCTCGGCAACGCGCTGCGCGCCCTCGGCAATGACGCCACCGCCATCGCGCATTACCGTCAGGCCGTCGAGCTGGCGCCAGGTTACGCGGCGGCCTGGGTGAACATGGGCACCGCGCTCGGCCAGACCGGCGACTATCGGGCTGCGGAAACCTGCTATCGCAAGGCGGTGGAGCTGGAGCCCAACGCGGCGAATCTCGTGTGCCTGGGCGCTTCGCTGGGCGCGCAGGGCCGCAACGACGAGGAAGAGCCTTACTACCGGCGCGCGCTCGAACTCGACCCGGAGCACGCCGACGCACGCCAGAACCTGGTCTGGCTCAAGCTCAAGCGTGGCGAGTATCGCGAAGGCTGGGCCGAATACGCCCGGCGCTGGCGCGCGTGCGACTACGCGCCGTTCGACATCGAAGGCATGGCCGAGTGGCAAGGCGAGCCGCTCGACGGCAAGCGCCTCCTGCTCGTGCACGAACAAGGCTTCGGCGACCAGATCCAGTTCGTGCGCTATGCGAGCACGCTTGCCGGGCGCGGCGCGAGCGTGGACGTGTGCGTGCCGCAGCCCCTGCAACTGCTTGCGCAGTCGGTGCCGGGCGTGCACCGCGCGTGGACCGGCACGCCAGCCGGCGATTACGACTACTGGCTGTACGTGATGAGCGCGCCGTCCGCGTGCGGCACCGAGCTCGACACGATTCCGGCCACGGTGCCCTATCTGTTCGCGCGCGACGTCGACATTCAGGCGTGGAAGCCGCGCGTGCAGGCGGCCATGCTCGCGGACCTCGAAGCCGCCGCAAAGCCTCTCGCAAAATCCGCCGCAAAACCCGCCGCACAATCCGCAGCACAATCCGTCACCAAGGCGGGCGCGCGCAAGCCCGCCGGCTACCGCAACATCGGCCTCGTCTGGGGCGGCAGTCCGACCTTCTACAACAATCGCAACCGCTCGGTCGCGCTGGCGGCGTTCCGGCCGCTCTTCGCGCTCGAGAAAATCAGCTGGTTCTCGCTGCAAAAAGGCGAGGCGGCCCGCGCGCAGCTCGCGGCGCTGGCCGGTGACGCCACGATCCACGCATCGATTCACGACTTCACCGACGATCTGCGCGACTTCGGCGACACCGCCGCGCTCATCATGAATCTCGATCTCGTGATTGCCGTGGACACATCGGTCGCGCATCTGGCCGGCGCGCTAGGCAAGCCGGTCTGGATCCTCGTGCCGGCGAACGGCGAATGGCGCTGGCTCGAAAAGCGCGCTGACTCACCGTGGTACCCCACGGCGCGGCTCTTTCGCCAGCGCGAAGTGGGCGACTGGCAACCGGCGCTCGACGAGCTGCGCGACGCGCTCGCCGAAAAGCCCAGCCGCACAGCCAGCGCGGGCGCCCGCAAATCCGCGCCGAAGGCGCCCAACCCGCACAAAGCGCAGAAAACCGGGCAAGCAGACACACCGCCGACAACGCCGCCGGCCAACGGCGAGCTGGATCTCAGCCCGGATCGACCGTGAAGCCGCGCTGCCGCAGCAACTGGAGCACGCCCTTGCGCCCGCCCAGGTGCAGCGCGCCGATCGCGACGAAGAGCGGCTTGTTGGGCGCGGCGTACTGCTGCATGCGCGCGACGAAGCGCCGGTTGCGCTCGTAGACGATGCGGTTATCCACCGAAGCCGCCACACGCGGGTCATGTGCAAGTTTTTCGGTGCGCGCGGCATCCCAGGCCGCGATGGCGTCGGCGTCACCGAGTCGCCACAGGCGCAGCAGCGTGTGCACGTCGGCGACGTTTTGCGCGGGCGTCTGCGCGAGATCCTGTGCGAGCATTTCGCGCTGCTGCGCGAGGTTGAGGTACGTGAACGCACGCATCTGCTCGGCCAGCGTTTCCAGCCCGATCACGCGCCGCCCCTTCAGACTCAGGAACACGTTCTGCAACTGCGCCTCGGTGCCGTATTCGGTCTGCAGGCCGGCGCTCAGTGAATCGTAGGTTTCCACCAGCAGCGAGGCGAGCCACGGCTTCATCTTGCGGATTTCGGCGAGCGCCTCGGGGTTGCCGCGCAAGCGCGCCGCCAGCTTCGCCCACAGCGGGTCGGGCAGGAGCTGTTGCAGGCAGGGTTTGCGGCACACGCCATATTTCGAGACGTCGTCTTGGGAGACGAGCAGATCGTCGGGCGAGAGTTCGAGCGCGAGCGTGGGCGAGGCGTTGAGCGCCGCGAGGATCGGCGCCCGGAACGGCTGGTTTGGCGGGTAGTCGGCGGGGTCGCCCACATGCAGCGTGCCGAGCAGATAGATGGTGGTGGTGCCGCGCGTGGCGACATAGAACGGCATGCGCGCCGGTTGCGTGCGCACCGGACCGCCCGCCGTGGTGCCCGACGCGTAGCTCGGCACGGCCGGCGGCGAGTGAAAGCCTGGCAGGCCGCCACCCGAGGGCAGGCCGGGCGCGGGAATGGCGGGATGCACACCGGGCGTGTTGGCGGCGGCGGTCGCGGCAAGCGCGCTGGGCATGAACGATTGCATCCGCAGTAACGGGCCGCTGAAGAGGGACAGCGCGGCCAGCCACGCGTGCCATGCCCCGCCCTCGCTTGACTGGCCGTGCATCGCGCCCTGCGGCCACACGAGTCGCAGCGGCCGGTCGAGCGACGGCCCGAGGGCGACGGCCAGCGCGAGCGCCCCGCCCAATGCCGCGCGCAGCCACGCACGCACGGATGAACGCAGGGATGAACGCACCCGCGCCCACGCCATGGCACCGGCCGTCATGACGCGCCCCCGGTCTTGCATCTTCAATGCGGCACGACGGCCGCCCCTGAGCTGGCGGCGCGTAAAACGACGCTCCGCCGTCGCTTCAGGCATTCCTATTCCCCTACCTCCTCTGCACGATGGCAGGATACCTGACGCCCATCCACTTCGCGAAGCATCGGCACTTCCTTGCGACACCGCTCGATCGCATATGGACAACGCTGATGGAACGTGCAACCCGGAGGCGGGTTCAGCGGCGAAGGCAGCTCGCCCTCGAGCTTGATCTTCACGTGCCGGTCCGCTTCGAAGATCGCGGGCGTCGCCGAAAGCAGCGAGCGTGTATACGGGTGGCGCGGCCTCCCGATCACCGTGTTCTTGTCGCCGAGCTCGGCCACGCCGCCCAGGTACATCACCATCACGTCGTCGGCGATGTGCTCGACCACGGACAAGTTGTGCGAGATAAACACATAGCTCGTGCGGAACTGCTCCTGGAGGTCCATGAACAGATTGAGGATCTGCGCCTGGATCGAGACGTCGAGCGCGGAGACCGGCTCGTCGGCCACGACGATCTGCGGGTCGAGGATCATCGCGCGCGCAATCGCCACACGCTGACGCTGGCCGCCCGAGAACATATGCGGATAGCGCTTCGCGTGCTCGGGCCGCAGGCCCACGATGCGCATCATGTGCGCGATGCGGTCGGCGCGCTCGCTCGCCGTGAGCTTGGTGTTGATGGCGAGCGGCTCGCCGAGCGTCTGCTCGACGGTCTTGCGCGGATTGAGCGAGGCGAACGGGTTCTGGAACACCATCTGGACGCGGCGGCGCAGCGCGGCGATCTTCTCGTGGTTCGCGTGCGCGACGTCCTCGCCGTCGATGGTGAGCTTGCCCGCGGTGGGCGGCTCGATCATCGTGAGCTGGCGCGCGAGCGTGGACTTGCCGCAGCCCGACTCGCCCACCACCGCGAGCGTGCGCCCGCGCGTGAGCGAGAACGACACGCCGTTGAGCGCCTTCACGGTGCCCGTGCCGAACATGCCGCGCTTCACGCTGTAGTGCTTCTTGAGATCTTCCGCGACGAGAACCTTGTCGTCCTTATGGTCTTCGCGAGCCGCGGATTGCTGGACTGCGTTCATCGCGCGCCTCCGTTGGATTGAGTCACCGCCACGTTCAGCGGCTTGATGCAGCGAACCTGTGCATAAGCGTTTTGGTCGACGCGATCGGCCACCGGATCGAGCTTCGGCCGCGCCTTCATGCAGTCGTCCACCACGTACTTGCAGCGCGGCGCGAACAGACACCCGCTCGGGCGGTCGTCGCGGCCGGGCACCATGCCGGGCAGCGCGGCGAGACGCATGGCCCCCTTGTTGTGCTCGGGAATCGCGGCAAGCAGCGCCTCGGTGTACGGATGATGCGGGCGCGAGAAGATATCGGGCACGCGGTTGGTCTCGATGATCTCGCCCGCGTACATCACGGCCACGCGCTGCGCGACTTCGGACACCACGGCCAGATCGTGCGAGATCAGCACGAGCGCCATGCCGCGCTCCTTCTGCAAGCGCACGAGCAGCTCCATGATCTGCGCCTGGATCGTCACGTCGAGCGCGGTGGTGGGCTCGTCGGCGATCAGCAGCTTCGGGTTGCAGGCCACGGCCATCGCGATCATCACGCGCTGGTTCATGCCGCCCGACATCTGGTGCGGGAAGTTGTCGATGCGGTTCTTCGCGTCGGGAATGCCCACCTGGTCGAGCAGTTCCAACGCGCGCGCATGGAGCGCCGCGCCGCGCAGGCCTTCGTGCAGCTTGAGCACTTCCTTGATCTGATAGCCGATGGTGTAGCTCGGGTTCAGGCTCGTGAGCGCGTCCTGGAACACCATGGCGATGTCCTTGCCCACGATGCGGCGGCGCTCCTTGCCGGTGGCGTTGAGCAGGTCGCGGCCGTCGAACGTGATGGAGTCGGCGCTCACCTTGCCGGGGGCGTCGATGAGGCCCATCAGCGCCATCATCGTCACGCTCTTGCCCGAGCCCGATTCGCCGACGATGCCGAGCACTTCGCCCGGCGCCACGGAGAGGTTCACGCGGTCCACAGCGGGCAGGCCGTTGAAGTTCACCGCCAGATTGCGGATGGTTAGCAGTTCTTTCTTCATGATCAGGCCATCCGCTTGAGCTTGGGATCGAGTGCGTCGCGCAGCCCGTCGCCGAGCAGGTTGATCGCGAGCACCGAAATCAGGATGGACAGACCAGGCATCGTGACGATCCACCAGGCGCTGTCGATATAGTCGCGCGCCGAGGCGAGCATCGCGCCCCACTCCGCCTTGGGCGGCTGTACGCCGAGGCCGAGAAAGCCCAGCGCGGCGGCGTCGAGAATCGCCGACGAAAAACCGAGCGTGGCCTGCACGATCAGCGGCGCGGTGCAGTTGGGCAGCACCTGCGAGAACATCAGGCGCAGCGTGCCGGCACCGGCTACGCGCGAAGCGGTCACGTACTCCTTGTGCAGTTCGCCGAGCGCCGAGCCGCGCGTGAGACGCACATAGCCCGGCAGCGCGACGATGGCGATTGCGAACATGGTGTTGGTGAGGCCCGGGCCGATAATCGCGACCACGGCCACCGCGAGCAACAGCGAGGGCAGCGCGAGCAGCACGTCCATGAGACGCATGATGGGCGTGTCGGCCCACTTCTCGAAGAACGCGGCCACGAGCCCGAGCACGATGCCCGGAATCAGCGCGAGCACGACCGAGACGCAGCCGATCCACAGCGACAGCCGCGCGCCGTACATCAGACGCGAGAGGATGTCGCGGCCGGCTTCGTCGGTGCCGAGAATGAACTTCCAGTTGCCGCCGTCGAGCCAGGCGGGCGGAATCTTCACGAAGTCGCGGTACTGCTCGATGGGGCTGTGCGGCGCGATCAGCGGCGCGAAAATCGCCACGAAAACGAGCAGCAGCACGATCACGCCGGCGCCCACGGCGCCCCGGTTGCGCGAAAAGTTCGCCCAGAATTCGCGCAGCACGAGCGCGCGGCCCGAAGGCGGCGTGACGGCGGCGGGCACGGTGTTCTGAATGTCAGCCATCATGCCTCCACGAATCGCTGGGTGTATTGCGGGTTTGCATCGTCATGGCGTGATTACCTCGTATGTCGAATGCGCGGATTGAGCACGCCGTACAGCAGATCGACGAACAGGTTCACGACGATCACGAGTGTCGCGATCATGAGAATGCCGCCCTGCACTACCGGATAGTCGCGGCGGCTGATCGCGTCGATCAGCCATTTGCCGATGCCGGGCCACGAGAACAGCGTCTCGGTGAGCACGGCGCCCGCCAGCAGCGTGCCGACCTGCAGGCCGATCACGGTCACCACGGGAATGAGCGCGTTGCGCAGCGCATGCACGACAATCACGCGCACAGGCGAGAGGCCCTTGGCGCGCGCGGTGCGAATGTAATCCTCACGCAGCACTTCGAGCATGGACGAGCGCGTCATGCGCGCGACCACGGCAAGCGGAATCGTGCCGAGCACGATGGCGGGCAGGATCAGATGCGAGAGCACCGAGCGGAACGCGCCCTCGTCGGTGCCGGGCAGCAGCGAATCGATCAGCATGAAGCCCGTGACGTGCGGAATATCGAACTCCACGGCGATGCGCCCCGACACCGGCGTCCAGCCGAGCTTCGACGAGAACACCATGATGAGGATGAGCCCCCACCAGAAGATCGGCATCGAGTAGCCGGTGAGCGCGGTGCCCATCACGCCGTGATCGACGACGGTGCCGCGCCGCAAGGCCGCGAACACGCCGGCGGGCAGGCCCACGATGAGCGCGAACATGAGCGCGCAGAACGAGAGCTCGATGGTGGCGGGAAAGCGCGCGAGGAACTCGCCCATCACGCTCGTGTTGGTGATGATCGAGGTGCCGAGGTTGCCGTGCAGCGCGTGCCAGACGTAGTGCACGTACTGCAACGGCAGCGGCTCGTCGAGCCCGAGGCGGTGCATGGCCTCGGCGTGCATTTGAGGATCGACGCCGCGCTCGCCCATCATCACTTCGATGGGGTCGCCCGGAATCAGGTGGATGAGCGCGAACGCAAGCAGCGTGATACCGATGAATGTCGGTATCACCATGCCGATGCGGCGCAATACGAAGCGGAACATGTGGTTGTTCCCCCAAAGCCTTGAATGAAACGCAACCGGCGACAGGGGCTCGTGACCCCGGTCGCCGGACCTTATTTCGACAGTTTTCCGTTTAGGTGTTGACTGAGCGAAAGTGAGTGAAACGCTACGCGAGCGCCTTTACTGCATGCCGACGCCGTCGAAGCGCGCGTAGCCGAGCGGCTCGATGCGCATGTCGGTCACCTTCTTGCTGACCGGCTGATAGACGGTCGAGTGGGCGATCGGCGAGAACGGCAGTTGCTGCGCGAAGATCTGCTGCGCCTGCGTGTAGAACTTCGTGCGCTGCGCCTGCTCGGGGGTCTGGCGGCCCTTCTGGACCAGTTCGTCGAACGGCTTGTAGCACCACTTGCCGAAGTTGTTGCCGTTCACGGCCTCGCAGCCGAGCAGCGTGCCGAGCCAGTTGTCGGGGTCGCCGTTGTCGCCCGTCCAGCCGATCAGCATGGAGTCGTCCTCGCCCGCGTGCGCGCGCTTGATGTACTCGCCCCACTCGTAAGTGACGATCTTCGCCTTCACGCCGATCTTGGCCCAGTCGGCCTGGATCATTTCGGCCATCAGGCGTGCGTTCGGGTTGTAGGCGCGCTGCACCGGCATGGCCCAGAGCGTGATCTCGAAGCCGTTCGCCTGACCCGCCTTCGCGAGCAGCGCCTTCGCCTTCGCGGTGTCATACGCGTTCGCCTTCAGGCTCTTGTCGTAGGACCATTGCGTGGGCGGCATCGGGTTGGTCGCTGCCTGGCCCGCGCCCTGGTACACCGAGTCGATAATCGCCTTCTTGTTGATCGCCATGTCGAGCGCGTGGCGCACGTCCACATTGTCGAGCGGCTTGTGCGTGACGTTGTACGACAGGTAGCCCAAATTGAAGCCCGGCTGCGAAGGCATCGCGATGTTCGAATCGGCCTTCAGCGGCGCGATGTCGGCGGGACGCGGATAGCTCATCACCTGGCATTCGTCGCGCTTGAGTTTCTGCACGCGCACGCTCGCGTCGGGCGTGATCGAGAAGATCAGCTTCGAGAGCTTCACCGCGCCCGGCTTCCAATAATCAGGATTGCCATCGAAACGGATGGTCGCGTCCTTCGTGTAGCTCTTGAAGATGAACGGACCCGTGCCGACCGGATACTGGTTGATGTCGGCGGCCTTGCCGGCCTTCATCAGTTGATCGGCGTATTCAGCCGAGAGAATCGAGGCGAATTCCATCGCCATGTTCTGGATGAACGGTGCGTTCGGCTCGTTGAGCGTGAACTTCACCGTGTACGGATCGACCTTTTCGACCTTCGCGATCAGCTTGTCGAGGCCCATGTCGGTGAAGTACGGGAACGACACCGGGTACGCCTTGCGGAACGCATTGTTCGGATTGAGCATGCGGTCGAACGAGAACACGACGTCGTCGGCGTTGAACTCGCGCGTGGGCTTGAAGAACGACGTGGTCTGGAACTTCACGCCATGGCGCAGATGGAACGTGTAGGTCTTGCCGTCGGGGGAAACGTCCCACGATTGCGCGAGACCCGGTTCGACCTTGGTGCCGCCGCGCTCGAACTCGACGAGGCGGTTGTAGACGGTGAACGTGTTCGCGGTGAAGTCGGTGCCGGTCGTGTATTGCGCCGGATCGAAGCCGGCGGGGCTGCCTTCCGAGCAGTAGACGAGCGTCTTGTTCGGGATGCTGCCCGCGGCGTGCGCGAGGGGGGCTCCTGCAATCGATGCCGCTGCGAGCGCCACGAGGGATGTCAGTCGTGCAGCACGCAACAGTTTGTTTTCGTTCATGTTTCCTCCAGTTCAGTACCGGCCTCGTGAGCCAGCGTAGCGCGATCTTACAAGAGCACTGCCCGCGCTCACAAGCTGGCCAAAATGACCATTGCGCGCGGGAAATGCCGATTGACAGGCTTGCTGCGAGCGGCTTCCCGGCCGATTTTCGTGTCTCCGCCAACGCACGATACCGCGCCGTTATTTCGCTTGCAGTTTGCCGGGCATCCGGCGTCAACCGCTCACCGGCCGTGCGCGAGCGCACCAGTCGCGCCACATGAGGCGGAAAGCGGCTTCCATGTTGCGCGCAAAACGCTCGCCGTCCATAAGCGGCGAAGCCGCCATGCGCGTGCGCAGGCCCGCGCGCAGCGCAGCGAGGCGCGCCGGATCGCGCGCGAGCGACACCACGAGTTCGACATACGCGGCATCGTCGGGCGCGGCCAGCTCCGCGAGCCCCAGGTTGGCGAGCAGCGACAGGCCCGCGCGGCTCGCCGCCGAGCGGCCCACGCGCGTCGGCACGGGTACGCCCATCCAGAACGCATCGAGGCTCGTTGTATGGCCGTTGTAGGGAAACGTGTCGAGTGCGATGTCGATTTGCGCCCAGGTGCGCAGATAGTCCTCGCGCGCCTGAAAACCCACGAAGCGCACGCGCGCCGCATCGACGCCATGGGCCGCCAGGCGCGCCGCGAGCCGCTCGCGCGCCGCGCCCGGAGGCGCCATCAGCACGAGTCGCGCCGTGGGCAGCGCGGCGAATACGCCGGACCAGAGCGCGAGCGTGGCATCGGTGAGCTTGCAAGGGTTGTTCAGGCAGCCGAACGTGATCTGGCCGTCGTGTCCCGCGGCCAGCGCCGGCAGCCCATTGACCTCGAGGCCGGGCGCGAGCGCGTCATAGCACCAGAACGTGTCGGGCAGGCGCAGCGACCGCTCGGTGTACTGATCGTCCACGCCTGGCGCGCCCGACGTACCGGACGCCCCCGACGGGTCGAGTTGGTCGAGTTGGTCGAGCGAGTCGAGCGGGTCGAGCCACGGATCGGTGAGCCGCCAGCCGATGGCCGCGCTGCCCGTGGTGCCCGGGTAAGCGAGCCACGCCACCTGCACCGGCGCGGGCCGCCGCGCGAACACGAGACGGCGCGCGCCGTCCATATGCATGGTCAGGTCCACGAGAATGTCGATGCGATCGTCGCGGATCTGCTGCGCGAGCCGCGCGTCGTCGAATTCGCGCACGTCGCGCCAGAGGTCGGCATGGGAGGCGAGGCGCGCCGTCACTTCGTCCGGCTGCGCGACGCTCGAATAGCAGACGATCTCGAATGCCGCGCGATCGTGATGCCGGAACAGCGGCGTCGTGAACAGCATCTGGCAGTGGTTGCGAAAGTCCGGCGAGACATAGCCGATGCGCAGCCGCCGTTGCGCATCGGGCATGTTTGCATGTGCAACGGGCTGCGCGAGCAAAGCCGCTTCGTGCTGCATGGAGAGTTGTTCGGCGGCGGCGCGGATCGTGTGGCCGTCCTCAGTCGCGAACATCAGCGCGTAGACGTAGTTGCTGTGCGCGCCGATGCTGCCGCGCTCGCACGCGAGCGCATCACGATAGCAGGCGAGCGCCTGCTCGATATCGCCCGCGTGCTTGTGGGCGTTGCCCAGATTGCTCGCGGCATTGGCGAAGCCCGGCCTCAGTTCGAGCGCGCGCGTGAAGCAGGCGCGCGCCTCGTCGATGCGAAAGAGGTCCACCAGCACGTTGCCCAGGTTATTCCACGTCGATGCGTCGTGCGGCGCGAGCGCAAGCGCGCGCTCCAATGCCGCTTGCGCCTCGGCGTGGCGGCCGCTGGCGCGCAGCAGGCAACCGAGATTCGTGAGCACGTTGGCGGACTCGGGCGCGAGCGTGCGGGCGTGCTCGAGCACTGCTTGCGCCTCGCCCGTGCGCTGCAACGCGATCAGAACGTTCGCGAGATTGTTCCAGGCGTTCACGGACCCCGCGTCGAGCGCCACGGCGCGGCGCAGCGGCGCCTCCGCGCGTGCCGCGTCGCCACTGGCGAGCAGTGCGCTGCCGTAGTTGTAATGCGCGCTCGCATACTCGGGCGTGAGCGCCAGTGCACGCTCGAATGCGGCCAGCGCGCGCGGGAAGTCGCCCTGGCCCGCGTACAGGTTCGCGAGGTTGTTCAGCGCGATCGAAAAATCGGGGTTGATGGCGAGCGCGCGCTCGAGCGCCGCGAACGCGCCCTGCGTTTCGCTAGCCGCGTCATAGGTGAGGCCGAGGCTCACGAGGAAGTTGGGGTCCTCGCGCAGCGCGAGCGCCCGCTCGATCAGCGCGCGCGCCGCCAGCCGGTCGTGCGCCGTTTCGAGGATGCCGGCCAGATGCAACGCATCGGCGTGCTGGGCATTGGCTGCGATCAGCCGCGCACACCGCGCGCGCGCCTCGTCGAGCGCGCCGGCTCGCCACGCGGCGACGGCATCGGCGAACGTGCCGGCTTGTAACGTGCTTTCAGGAGTGGAATTCGTCATGCGCAGGGCTTGCTGCATAAGGGTTGCCGCGCAAGACGCATGCCGTTGCGCGATCACGCCGATAAAAAAACCGTTGATTATCGGCACCGTCTCATCGGCGTCAGTTGACGCAGATCATAGGCAGCAGTCGCAAAAGACCATCCGAAAAGACAATCGAAAAAGTCCGTGCAAATAAAAAACCGCGCGGCCCCTTCCGAAGGGAACCGCGCGGTTTGCACGGCCGGGCACGAAGGCGGCCGGCCAGGAGTCAAGCGAAGCTCAGGCGCTCACAGATCGAGCCGCTCGCAGATCGCCTTGGTCGCGCCCGCCGCGTTGAGCGTGTAGAAGTGCAGACCCGGCGCACCGCCCTCGATGAGGCGGCGGCACAGGTCCGTCACCACGTCGAGGCCGAACGCGCGAATCGACTCGCGGTCGTCGCCGAAGCTTTCCAGGCGCTTGGCGACCCAGCGCGGCACTTCGGCGCCGCACATTTCCGAAAAGCGCATGAGCTGCGTGTAGTTCGTGATCGGCATGATGCCGGGCACGATGGGCACGTCCACGCCGAGCTTTTTCGCGTCTTCCACAAAGCGGAAATACGCGTCGCCGTTGAAGAAGTACTGCGTGATGGCCGAGTCGGCCCCCGCCTTCACCTTCTTCGCGAACGCTTCGAGGTCGTGGCGCGGCGAGCGCGACTGCGGGTGGTACTCGGGATAGCCGGCCACTTCGATGTGGAACGCGTCGCCGGTTTCCTCGCGGATAAACGCGACGAGCTCCGACGCATAGCGCAGCTCGCCCACTTCGCCCATGCCCGAAGGCAGGTCGCCGCGCAGCGCCACGATATGGCGGATGCCGTGCGCGCGGTACTGGCGCAGGATCTCGCGCAGGCTGTCCTTCGACGAGCCGATGCACGAGAGGTGCGGGGCCGCGTCGACACCTTCCTTGGCGATTTCGACGATGGTGTCGAGCGTGCCTTGCTGCGTCGAGCCGCCGGCGCCAAAGGTCACCGAAACGAAGCGCGGCTTGAGTGTGAGCAGTTGCGCGCGCGTGGCGCGCAGCTTCTCGACGCCGTCCGCGGTCTTCGGCGGAAAGAATTCAAATGAGAGTTCGATCGGTTTCATGATCGGTTTTCTGATAAGCCGGCCGAGGCAGCGCGCTTCGGCCGAAACATACGCCCAAACGCGCGTCAGCCGAGGCTGCGGTTGCCGAAGATCAGCGCCGAGAGCAGCCAGGAGACGATGCTGTAGAGGATCGAGCCGAAGAACGCCGACCAGAAGCCCGACACCTCGAAGCCCTTGAGCAGCGACGCCGCCAGCCAGAAGCACAGCGCGTTCACCACGAGGATGAACAGGCCGAGCGTGAGCACGGTCACGGGCAACGTGAGGATGATGAGCACCGGACGCAGGACGGCGTTGATCAGGCCGAGCACGAGCGCGATGATCAGCGCGGTGCCGAAACTGCGTACGTGGATCGACGGAACGAGCCAGGTGATGATCAGCAGCGCGAGCGCGTTGATCAGCCAGGTCAGCAGCACGGTCATGGGAACTCCTTTTGCGTCGTTGTGATGTGTGCGGCCCGTGCGCGGCCACAAGTGGCGCGGCGCACGGGCGTTTGCACAGCATCCGGCTGGTCGCTTAAAGCGGGCTTAAAACCGTTAAGCCGCGCTGTGTCGCGTTATGCAGCGTTGTATCGATGAGTAACGGACGAGTAACGGATCAGTAACGGTAGTGGTTCGGCTTGAACGGACCGTTCTTGTCCACACCGATGTACGCGGCCTGGTCGTCGGACAGCACGGAGAGGTTCGCGCCGATGCGCGCGAGGTGCAGGCGCGCGACCTTCTCGTCCAGGTGCTTGGGCAGCACGTACACCTTGTTCTCGTACTTCTGCCCTTGAGTGAACAGTTCGATCTGCGCGAGCGTCTGGTTCGTGAACGAGTTCGACATCACGAACGACGGGTGGCCCGTGGCGCAGCCGAGGTTCACGAGACGGCCTTCGGCCAGCAGGATCACACGCTTGCCGTCCGGGAAGACGATGTGGTCGACTTGCGGCTTGATGTTGTCCCACTGGTACTGGCGCGTCGAAGCAACGTCGATTTCCGAGTCGAAGTGGCCGATGTTGCAGACGATCGCGTTGTGGCGCATCGCCTTCATGTGGTCATGGCCGATCACGTGGTAGTTGCCCGTGGCCGTCACGAAGATGTCGGCCTTGTCGGCGGCGTATTCCATCGTCACGACGCGGTAGCCTTCCATGGCCGCTTGCAGCGCGCAGATCGGATCGATTTCCGTGACCCACACCGTGGCGCCCAGGCCGCGCAGCGATTGCGCGCAGCCCTTGCCCACGTCGCCGTAGCCGGCCACAACCGCGATCTTGCCCGCGATCATCACGTCGGTTGCGCGCTTGATGCCGTCGACGAGCGACTCGCGGCAGCCGTACAGGTTGTCGAACTTCGACTTGGTGACCGAGTCGTTCACGTTGATCGCCGGGAACGGCAGACGGCCTTCCTTCTCCATCTGGTACAGGCGGTGCACGCCGGTCGTGGTTTCTTCGGTCACGCCCTGGATCTGCGAGAGGCGCTTCGAGTACCACTGCGGATCGACTTCGAGGTGCGCGGCGATCGACTTGTAGAGCGCCACTTCCTCTTCGTTGGTGGGCTTGGCGATGACCGAGCGGTCCTTTTCAGCCTTCGAACCGAGGATCAGCAGCAACGTGGCGTCGCCGCCGTCGTCGAGGATCATGTTGGCGAATTCGCCGTTCGGCCATTCGAAGATGCGGTGCGAGAACTCCCAGTATTCGTCGAGCGATTCGCCTTTGAACGCGAACACGGGCGTGCCGCCCTGCGCGATGGCCGCGGCGGCGTGATCTTGCGTCGAGAAGATGTTGCACGAGGCCCAGCGCACGTCGGCGCCGAGCGCCGTCAGCGTTTCGATCAAAACGCCCGTCTGGATCGTCATGTGCAGCGAACCGGCGATGCGCGCGCCCTTCAGCGGCTGCTGCGCCTTGTATTCTTCGCGGGTTTGCACGAGACCGGGCATTTCGGTTTCGGCGATGTCGAGTTCCTTGCGGCCCCAGCCGGCAAGTGCCATATCGGCGACGACGAAATCTTTGGCTTGATTCTGCGGAACTGCGGCGTTCATCACGCCCTCCTTTCTAAAAGTGACTAGAAATTAAAGACGTGAGCGCCGTTTTCAGTGCGGTGAGTTCGCGGCATCGAGCCCTCGAATCGACCGTATTGAGCGCCTTCGAGCCTGGCGGATCACGCAGTCAAACCGCGAATCCGTCGCAACGCTCCTCGAAGACGAGGCGTGATTGTAGCAAAACGAGACGGCCAGTTGGATGGCGCCCGCGCGACACAGATTCGCTCGTGCGGCGTGCCGTGGGCGGATTCAGCTATCGGGCCGCGCCAGATCGAGCGCGCGCATCTGCTGCACGCTCGCGATCGCGGCGTCGAGAAAGGCCTGCGAGCAGCGCACGGTTTCGGCTGTCATGGACGGGTCTGCTTCGACGAAGCCCATCTGGATGTTCAGAAAACGCTCCGCATGTATGCCCTCGTGATAATGCATGCGCACCTGTTTCTGACCCGTGAAGCGGCGCTGCCCGAAGATCTCACGCAGCGCCCACGAGAACGCGCCGTCCTCGCCGCCCTGGCGGCGGAAGAAGTCGTCCATCGGAAAGCCGCCCAGCGCGAGGAAGGCGCTGCGGCGGATCACGAGGCTGCTCGGCACCGTATTGCTCAGTACGGTGGCGTACTTTTCGAAGTCCGGATGCGTCGTCAGGCGCTCGGGAAACCCCACATAGTCGACGTCGAGGCGAATCGCCGCTTCATGCGGACGCTGCTCGAGGTGCGCGTGGGCGGCGGCGAGCGCGCCGGGCAAGTATTCGTCGTCGGCGTCGAGAAAGGCGACGAGCGGCGTGGCCGCATGAAGCGCCGCCCAGTTGCGCGCGCGGGCCGCGCCGCCGTTGGTCACCGTTTGCAGCAGGCGCACGCGCGCGTCGCGCATGGCATGGACGCGAGCGATGGACGCGGAGGAATCGGTCGAGCCGTCGTCGACGACGAAGATTTGAGTGGCCTCGGGCTGCGCGAGGCAGCTCTCCAGCGCGCGCGCCAGCGTGGCGGCGCCGTTGAAGCACGGGATGATGATCGAAATGGGAGACATGAGACGCAGCGACAATGAACCGCATGATCCGCGGCAACAGGCAGGATCATAGGCGTGTCGCGACATCGTGAAATGGCGCGTGGCCGCGACGCAACGGCACACCCGGAAGACGGTCGTCGCCTAGACCGGCAGGAAGCCCAGCGCCGGCGCGAGCAGCACCATCACCACGCCCGCGATCATCATCGTGAGGCTCGCGACCACGCCTTCCTCGCTGCCCAGCTCGCGCGCCTTCGCGGTGCCCACGCCGTGCGCCGCCGCACCAAACAGCGCGCCACGCGCAAGCCGCGTGCGCAGCGGCACGAAGCCGAGCACCAGTTCGCCGAACAGCATCCCGCACACGCCCGTGGCGATCACGAAGAGCGCGGTGAGGTCGCGCGGCGCGTGAATCTTGTCGGAGACCGCGAGCGCGAATGGCGTGGAAACCGAGCGCGTCATCAAGCTGCGCTGCAATTCGGGCGACAGATGCAGGAGCTTGGCGAGCGCGAGCGAGCCGCCCACGGCCACCACGATGCCCACCGTCACGCCCACGGCCAGCGAGATCCAGTGACGCTTGAGCAGTTCGCGGTATTCGTAGATCGGCACGGCGAACGCAACGGTGGCCGGGCCGAGCAGCCACATGAGCCAGCGCGTGTCGTGGAAGTAGACGGGATACGGAATGTGCAGCAGCAGCACGATCGTGCCCAGCACGGCCGGCACCGCGATCATCGGCGTGAGCCACGGCGAGCGAAAGCGCGCGTACAGCGCCTTCGCGGCGAAATAGAGCGCGACCGTGAGGACGAAGCAGCCGGCGGCGATCAGCCGCGAGGCGTCGTCGGCGAACAGGGATGCATAGAACGTGTTCATGACGGGATCATCCTTGTCATTCGTGCCTGGGGTGCTTCAGGCGCTTTTGGGGTGAATTACGTGCGCCAGATGCGTTGGGTGCGTTGAAACCGGAGCGCTCAGGCCCGCGCCCGCGCGTGGCGCACGCGGCGCAGCGCGAGGCGGCGCTCCAGCCGCGCGGCCTGATCCACCGCGAAAGCCACGGCCACCATCACCATCAGCGTGCCGCCGGCCACCACCAGCGCGAGGCGCCAGCCATCGGCGCGAAAGAGACCGCCGTACTGCACGGCCGCCACGGCGGCGGGGATGAAGAACAGCAACATGTCGGAGAGCAGCCAGTCCGCGCCCGCCTTCACCCAGCGCGGCGTCACGCCGCCGCAAAAAAGCAGCGCGAGCAGCAGCACGAGGCCCACCACGCCGCCCGGCACCGGCAGATGCGCGGCGCGCACGAGTGCATCGGCGGCGAACCAGACTCCGGCGAGCAACGCCGACTGCGCCACAATCCGGCCGACGCGCGCGAGCCCGCGCGTTTGCGCGGCCATTTGCGCGGCCGGTGCGGAGGTGTTAGGTGCAGTCATGGCAAACCCTAGGTGACAATGGAATGGAAGTCAGTATAGGTTGCGTCGCAACATAAATAAAATGACTTAGTCTTATCAATTACATTCCATAATGGAATGTGACGGCCAAGCCGATAGCCAGATAGTTAGACCGATCGTCACGCCGAGAGGAGACGTAACCATGGAATTGCGCGCGCTTCGCTATTTCATCGAGGTGGTGCGGCAGCAGAGCTTTACCGCCGCCGCCGAGCAACTGCACGTGACCCAGCCCACCATCAGCAAAATGGTGAAGGCGCTGGAGGACGAGACCGGCACCCCGCTGCTGCTGCGCGACGCGCGCCAGATGGTGCTCACCGACGCCGGGCGCATCGTCTACCAGCGCGGCCAGGATGTGCTCGCGGCGCAAGCGCGCTTGCAGGCCGAACTCGCCGATCTGGGCACGCTCGGGCGCGGCGAGCTCACCATCGGCATTCCGCCGATGGGCGGCTCGCTCTTTACGCCCGCCATCGCCGCGTTCCGCCAGCGCTATCCGAAGATCGAACTCAAGCTCTTCGAGCAGGGCTCGCGCGCGATCGAGGCCGCGCTCATCTCCGGCGAACTCGAGCTGGGCGGCGTGCTGCTGCCGGTCGACCCTAACCAGATCGACGTGCTGCCGATGTCGCATGAACTCCTGTGGCTGGTGGCGCCGCGCGGCTCGCGCTGGGACGGCGCGCCAGGCGTGCCGCTCGCCGAGCTCGCCAGCGAGCCGTTCGTGTTCTATGGCGAAAGCCTCGCGCTGAACGACGTCGTGCTCGCCGCCTGCCGCACGGCGGGTTTCACGCCGCAAATCGTGGGCCGCAGCGGCCACTGGGACCTGATGGCGGCGCTCGTGCTCGCGGGCGTGGGCATCGCGCTGCTGCCCGCGCCCTATGTGCGCCGGCTCGACGCCGCGCGCTTCACCTGCCTGCCCGTCACGGATCCGCAGATCGCCTGGGACATGGCCATCGGCTGGAAGCGCAGCGGCTATCTCTCGCACGCCGCACGCGCGTGGCTCGCCGTGGCGCGCGAGGAATACGGCAAGCCGTCCACGTTCCTCGACGACTTCGTGCGCCCGCCCGGCCTCGAAAAGCCCGCCGCCGATGCGCGCTGATGGGGGTCGATGAAGCGTTGATGCGCCGGTGCACCAACGCATCGGCAGCGCCGCTTGCGCGGCACGGGGCGGCACGGGGCGGCACAGCGGGGCGACCCAATGTGAAAGAGCCGTCCGGCTCACACCGGACGGCTCCTTACGCGCTTTTTTATAGGTGGTCTCTCTCGCGCTGCGCGCCGCGTAACGCGCTTTGCGCTTACTGCCTGCTGCCTGCTACTTACTGCTTTGCTACGAACTCGATGCGTCGGTTGCGGAAGCGCCCGCCCTCGGTGTCGTTGCTGTCGACCGGGTTGGCCTCGCCGTAACCCTCGGCGGTGAGCGTCGACGCATTCACGCCATGCGCGACCAGATACGTGCGCACGGCCTGCGCGCGCCGTTTGGAGAGCGTGAGATTGCTCGCCTTGTTGCCGACGTTATCCGAATAGCCGGCAATTTCGATCTTCACCGGCTTGCCTTCCTTCGCGCATGCGTTGAGCACCTTGGCCGACTGGCGCAGATCCTCGCCCGCCGGAGCCGGGATCGTCGTGCTGCCCGTCGCGAAGTTCAGCACTTGCAGGTTGAACACCTTCACGACGTCCGCGGAAGCGCACGAGGCATCGGGGCCGAACAGGCCCTTCACCGCGTCGCGGAACGACTGCGTGGCGTCGGCCACGGCCTTTTGCACGTTGAATACGCCGATGTCGAAGCCCGAGCCGAACAGCGCCTTGAGCTTGTCGAGCCAGCCGAGCCTGGCGTCCGCCGCCGCCCCGCTCAACTCCACGTGCGAGCCGTCGATCTTCACTTCGGCGCCGGGCAGCGCGAGCAACGGCAGCAGGCCGTCGAGATGCGCGAGCCAGGCGGCGGGCTTCGTTGCGGCATCGACCGTCACGTTGGCGTTGAACTTGCCCTCGCCGAAGCGCTTCGTGAGCGCGTCGACAAGCTGGGCTTTCTCCGCCTGGGTCCCCACCGTCGCGGTGACCGTCGGCACGCCGGCCTTGTCGACCGTGAACGAGAAGTGCGAATCCTGGGTCGGCGCCGGCGCGGCATCGTTCGCCGACGAGGCCGCCTCGGCAGCAGATACACCGGATGCCACTGCGTCCGAGGCTGCGGCGGCCGATGCTGCGGCGGTCGAAACCGCAGCGGCCGATGCTGCTGCGTCCGAAGCCACTGCGTCCGGAGCCGCTGCGTCCGAAGCGGCAAGCGCGATGGCGCCGCTCGCATCCGTTGCGGCTTCTGCTGCGGGTGCGCCAGCGTCCGACGCAGCAACCGCCGAGGCAGCCTGCGTGTCTTCGGCGACGTTGTGGCGCTGGCACGAGCGCAGCGCGAAGAACGCGATGACCACGGCGATTGCGGCCAGCAGCCACCACAGCCACGAATGCCCGCGCTTCTCGGGCGCGATCGGCGGCGCGGGGTGCGCGATGGTCTGCGGCGGCACGGCGGCCGGAACGGGGCGCATGGTCGGCTCCGGACGGTCCAGATGCGTCGTGACGTCCTTCAGGCGCGTGAGAATCGAATCCGAGAAGGTCGCCGCGCTGCCGAGGCCCACGGCCTGCGCGAGACGGTCGGTGAGGCTTGCATTGACCGACGACAGTTGATGGCCGAGCAGCGTAGGCAGTTGTCCGATAGAGCCCTGCGAAGCCGTGAAGTGATGCTTCAGAACGCCCATGACCGCCGCGCCGACCACACCGGTCAGCGAGAAGGCCGTCGATTGCGCCGCGCCGGTTTGTGCGGCCACGGCGTCGGCAAGCTCGCCGACATTGATGCCCGCAGCCTTCTGGATCAGTTCACGGCCCGCGGTTTCGAGCTGGCTCACGCCTGACGTGCTCGCGAGCAGATCGGGCAGTTGCTTGCCGATCAGCGCATTCACGTCCGGCGACATGATGGTGGAGAAGAGGCCGCGCGCGCCCTCGGGCGTGCTGGCGCGATGCATGAGCGCGGCGACGATGGCCGGAGCGGCGGCGCCTGCGACCTTGCGGGTGAGATCGGGCGAGAGACCGAAGCGGCCAGCGAGTGTGCGCACGACATCGTCGCTCAGGACCGTTTCCAGCAGGTGAAAGACGTTGATGCTCATCGAGGCGGGTTCTCCTGTTCGCGGACGCGTCAACTGACACGCCACAGTGCGGCGCGATTATAGGGAGTCCGAAATCCCGAAAATACGGCGGGAGCGTGCGCCGCACATTGTTTGACGAAAACCTTTGGATCGGGCCGCGCTTCGTCAATGCCACGTCATCACGAAGCGCAATACGCCTCGTGATGACGCTTCACATGAGAAGCGGAAAACTTGCAGGAGAACGGGAAGATGCGTGTCAGGCGATGGCTGGCGTTGCATGCAAAACGCGCTTGAGGCACGCTAGATGCACGCTCGTTCTATTTTCGCTTTCGCGCAGTGCAGGAAGCATCTTAGGATTGAGGCGGCTTTTATGTCAGAACCCTTCCTCTAATCCTCGGGTCGCGTAGGCGGGTAGCATCACACCGCCACGCCGCCGATGG
This sequence comes from Paraburkholderia tagetis, assembly GCF_022213065.1. Taxonomy (GTDB): domain Bacteria; phylum Pseudomonadota; class Gammaproteobacteria; order Burkholderiales; family Burkholderiaceae; genus Paraburkholderia; species Paraburkholderia tagetis. The sequence goes on along the minus strand of NZ_JAKLJA010000012.1, from coordinate 151,723 downwards.
AGACAACCATGGACTCGATGGACCCCGGCACCACCCACGAAGTCACGAATCAGGCGCCGCCGCTCGCCGATTACAACCTTTTCACGGCCGATGCCGCGCTGGGCGAGGCGCTCGCGCGCGCTGGCGCGCTCTGGCATCGCGAGACGCTCGTGCGTCACGGCGCGACGCTGGGCGCGGCGCCCACGCTCGCGCTCGCCGATCTCGCCAACCGCCACGCACCCGAGCTGCACACGCATAGCCCGCGCGGCGAGCGTATCGACGCGCTCGAATTCCATCCCGCCTGGCACGACCTGCTCGTGCTGCTGCGCGCCGAAGGCCTGCATGCGCTACCGTTCTCGGAGCCGCGTCCGGGCGCGATGGCCGCGCGCTGCGCCGGCTATTTCCTGCACGCGCAGCTCGAATCGGGCTCGCTCTGCCCGCTCACCATGACCTTCGCGAGCATCCCCGTGCTGCAACGCGAGCCAGCGCTGTTCGAAGCGCTGCGCGAGCGGCTCTATGCGCGCGAGCATGACCCGCGCGACGTGCCGCTCGCCGCCAAGCGCTCGATGATGATCGGCATGGGCATGACCGAAAAACAGGGCGGCTCGGACGTGCGCAGCAACCGCACGCTGGCACGGCCGGCGGGCATCGCCGGCGGGCGCGGCGCCGATTACCTGCTCACCGGCCACAAGTGGTTCTTCTCCGCGCCGCAGTGCGACGCGCATCTGGTACTCGCGCGCACCACGGAGCATGAGGGGCTGTCGTGCTTCTTCGTGCCGCGCTTCAAACCCGACGGCACGAAAAACGCCGTCCACGTCCAGCGCCTGAAGGACAAGCTCGGCAACCGCTCGAACGCGAGCAGCGAGGTGGAGTTCTTCGACGCCTTCGGCGTGATGATCGGCGATGAAGGCCGGGGCGTGGCGACCATCATCGAAATGGCGAACTACACGCGGCTCGATTGCGTGATCGGCAGCACGGCGCTCATGCGCGCGGCGCTGGTGCAGGCGATCCATCATGCGCGGCACCGCAGCGCGTTCGGCCGCAAGCTCGCCGATCAGCCGCTCATGCAGAACGTGCTCGCCGATCTCGCGCTCGAATCCGAAGCGGCCACGGTGCTGTTCATGCGGCTCGCGCAGGCGTTCGAAGAAAGCGACAACGCGACTGGCACGAATGGCGCTCAAGCAGCCGGAACTGGCGCGGATGAGAGCGACCGTGCACGCGAAGCCCGCGCCTGGCGGCGCATCGTCACACCAGCCGCGAAATTCTGGGTCTGCAAGCGCGCGCTCGCGTTCACGGGCGAGGCGATGGAGGTCTGGGGCGGCAACGGCTACGTCGAGGAAGGCCCGATGGCGCGCTTCTACCGCGAGGCGCCCGTCAATTCGATCTGGGAAGGCTCGGGCAACGTCATGTGCCTCGATGTGCTGCGCGCGCTGGAACGCGACGCCGACGCCGCCCAAGCGCTCTTTCTCGCGTGGCGACGCGAGGCGACGGGGCATCCCGCGCTTTGCGCCGCGCTCGATCAGCTCTCGGTGCTGCTCAACGGCGCGCCCGGCACGCGCGAAGCCAGCGCGCGGCACATCGCCCAGCAGATCGTGCTGATCGCGCAGGCCATGCTGCTGCGCGCGGGACCGCCCGAGGTGGCCGAGGCGTTCATCGCCACGCGTCTCGACGAGCACGCCGCCGACTGCGGACGCGTATTCGGCACGCTGCCTGCGCGCTTCGATCACGCGGCGCTGATCGCGCGGGCGCTGCCGCCGGACTATCTCGCGGTGTGAATGACAGCGCCGCGCGGCTTGGGCGATAGCGCCGAGGCCCAACGGCACAGCACGGCATGACGGCATCAGAATTGCATCGCAACCCGGCATGGCCACTGCGCCATCCTCACGAGGACCGACCATGAAACAGGATTTGCCCGAAGCACTCGCGCGTCAGGACGGCAGTGACAGCGGCGGCGAGCCTGGCCGTGGCGCGCAGAACGCCCCGTCCGGCCGTGCGGGCGAACCGAGCAACCCGAGCAACCCGAGCGCCCCGAACGCCACGAACAACCCCAACGCCGCAAGCGCCGAACGCACTGCGGGCGCCACGAACGCCACGAATGACCCGAACGACCCGCGTGAATCGCTGCACGCCTTGCTCGCCGCGCAGCGCGCGGCGCATCTGCGCGCGCCGTTCCCCGCGTGGAGCGAGCGTGCGCGCAATCTACGGGCGCTGCGCGAGGTGCTCTTCGCGAATCAGGACGCGCTTGCGGAGGCGATGAACGCCGACTTCGGCCAGCGCTCGAAAGCCGAGGTCGCGCTTGCCGAGTTCGTGGTGCTCAAGCAGGAGATCGACGCGGCGCTCAAGCACGGCGAGCGCTGGATGCGCCCGCAGCGCCGGAGCGTCGGCAAATGGCTCGCGCCGGGCCGCGCGCGCGTTGTGCCGCAGCCGCTCGGCGTGGCGGGCATCGTCGTGCCGTGGAACTATCCGCTCCTGCTCGGCGCGAGCCCGCTCGTGTGCGCGCTCGCGGCGGGCAACCGCGCGATGATCAAGATGTCGGAGCTGACGCCGCGCACCTCCGCGCTCTTCGAGGAGCTGGTAAGCCAGACCTTCGCGCGCGACCACGTGGCGGTCGTGAATGGCGACGCCACCGTGGGCGCCGCGTTCACGGCGCTGCCGTTCGATCACCTGCTCTTCACGGGATCGACGCGCGTCGGCCACGAGGTGATGCGCGCGGCCGCCGCGAACCTCACGCCGGTCACGCTGGAGCTGGGCGGCAAGTCGCCCGTGCTGATCGGCGAACACGCGCGCTTCGACTATGCCGTCGACAGCCTGCTGCTTGGCAAGACGCTCAACGCGGGGCAAACCTGCATCGCGCCCGATTATGTGCTGCTGCCGCGCGGCAGCGAGGACGCCTTCATCGCCCGGGCGCGCACGCGCTTTGGCGAGCTTTACCCAGACTTCGCGAACAACCGCGACTACACGTCGATCATTTCGGCGCGCCACTACGAGCGGCTCGAACGCCTCGCCGACGAAGCGCGGGACGCGGGCGCGCAACTGCACGCGCTCGGGCCGCGCGACGCCGCCACGCGGCGCTTCGCGCCCGTGATCGTGACGGGCGCGAGCGCGCACACGCAACTGATGCAGGAGGAGATTTTTGGGCCGCTGCTGCCGCTCGTGCCCTACGACTCGCTTGATGAAGCGTTGCACTACGTGAATGCGCACGCACGGCCGCTCGCGCTCTACCTCTACGCCGACGATGCGCACACGGTCGAGCGCGTGACGCGCGAGACCGTGGCGGGCGGCATGGCGGTGAACGAGACGCTCATGCATATCGCGGCGGAAGGGTTGCCGTTCGGCGGCGTGGGCCCGAGCGGCATGGGCGTGTATCACGGCTACGAAGGCTTCGTCACGTTCTCGCAGATGAAGCCTGTGTTCACGCAGGCGCGCGTCAATGCGCGGCGGCTGATCGCGCCGCCCTACGGCAAGGTGTTTGATTTGTTGATGCGGGTGATGTTGAGGTTTTAGCGGCGCGAACGCCCCTACCAAGGCAGCGCCGGAAACCGCAACGGATTCCCCCCAAGCGCTTTGGCGTCGGGCAGGCGCGCTGGTGTTTCCTTCACAGCCGCCGCCGCTTTCGTCTCCTTTGCCTCGCTTTCCACGGCTTCGAGCCCATGCAGCCAGGCAAGCAACTCCGCCACGGCCTGATAAAGCTGTGGCGGGATCTGCGAATCCAGATCCACCTGCATCAGCAGCGAGACCATTTCCGGCGCCTCGTGGACATAGAGGCCCGCTTCCTTCGCGCGCTGCACGATCATCTCGGCAACGAGCCCGTAGCCCTTCGCGACCACGCGCGGCGCGCCGTCGCGCGCGACGGGGTCGTCGTAGGCGAGCGCGGCGGCGCTCCTGCGGTGCGTGCGGCTCATCCCAGCTCCCAGTCTGTCGAGTCCATGGCGTGCGGCGCATCGGCCGCGTGTACAGCCGATGCCGCAGCCGATGCCGCAGCCGGTGCCGCGTCCGCATGGTGCCAGGCCTCGACGGGCCCGGCTCCCTGAGCGTCGCGAACGTGCGTCGCGGCCGCGCGTGCATACGCACCGGCGGCCCGCGCACCGTCCACGCCCGCGGCACCGCTCATGCCGCCGATCTCGCGGATCGACAGCCCGGCGAGCGCAAGCCCCAGCGCTTCGAGCCGCCCGCGCAGCGCTTCGCTGTGCGCGGTGAGGCGCTGCGCGCCGCCCGGGCTCGCCTGCACGCGCACCGCGAGCGTCGAGCCCGCAAGCGTCAGTTCCGCGTCGACGGTGCCCAGCGCCGGCAGCGCCAGGGTGAGACGCGTGCGCCACGCGGTCTCGTCGTCGTCGACAGCGCGCCCCGGGCGTGGGTCGGGGGCATCGCGGCGCTCGTCGTCGTCCTGCTGGATGGTCCAGTCGAGCCGCACGCCCGGCCACGCCTCGCCGGTCCAGCGGAATTCCCCGGTCGCGAGCAGATCGAGCTGCTGACGCACGAGCGGCAGCAGCGCCTCGTGCACGCCGACTCCTGCACCGGCCCCAGCGGCCGTGCGGGCGGCGGGCAGCAGCGTGTCGGCGAGCAGCGCCGCGCTGCCGCCAGCGCGCGCGGCGTCGTGGGCGAACGCGGCATTGGCTTCCCCGTGCGCGCTTGAAGTCCCCACCCCCGCCCCCGCGGCATTGGCCATGCTGCCCACGCGCGCGCCCTGCTGGGCGGCGCTGGGTAGATCGGTCCAGAGCACGTCGTCGATGTCGTGAGCGGTGGGGCTCCAGTCAAGCGGCAACTGTGCGCCGCCGGTCAGGCGATTCTGGGGTTCGTCGGCGAGTTCGCCGGGCGTGCGCTGGCCGCGCAGCCACTGGGCGAGATGCGATTCGTAGAAGAGGCCGCTCGACGCCACCGTTTGTGCGAGCGCTGCGGCAAGCGCGGCGACCGGTCCGGATTGCGCAGCGAGCGCGGCGCCTTGAGCCGCTTGCGTACCTTGCAATGAAGAAGATGCCGCGCCCTGAGCGCCAGCCGTGCCGCCATTTGCAGCACCGTCCGCACCGTTCGCACCGTTTGCACCGTTCGCGCTACCGGCGCCGGCGGCACCATCGGCACCATCGGCCCCCTGGGCACCGCCCGGCAGTCCCGCCTGCGCGATTCCGCTCGCCAGTCCGGCGAGCAGCGTGGCTTCCAGCGCCCCAGCCTGGGCGGCGGCTCCCGCCTGGCCGGCCGGATTGTTCGAGAGGCCCGGCAGCGGCAGCGAGTTCGCGTCGCCCGACTGCGCAGCGCCGGCCGTCGACGGATCGGCCCACACCGGCGCGCGTCCGACCACGGCGGGCGTGGCCTCGCCACCCGAGCGGATGATCGCGTCGAGCGCGAGCGCGACGGCGGAGAGCACCGTCTGCGCCGATGCCTGGGGCGAGCCGGCGTTGCGCGGATCGGCCAGCGCGTCCACGCCGCCCGTGAGCGCGGAAACACCCGTCTGCGCAGCGCCGGCGCTGCCCTGGGAGCCCGGCGGGCTGAGTGCGCCTATGCGGCCCGCGAGCAGCGCTGCGGCGCTCGTATCGATTCCGTTCATGCGGAGCGTGGCCCGCGCGGGCCAGGTTAGGCGCCGCGCGCCCCATTTGGCCGCGCGGCGCTGTCAGTTTTCGTGCTCGAGCGTGCCCGATTGCGCCTGCTTGCGCCCGATAGCGCCTGCTTGCGCCTGATCGAGCTCGCTGGTACTTGCTCGCGTCTTACCTCGCGCCGTACAGCTCCTGCAACACCCGCGACGGCTGCGCGGTGCCGTGAAAGAGCGCCGCAAGGCGCGCCATGCACGGGCTCGCGAGGTCGCGGATCGCGGCATCGTCGGCGAGGATCTGCCGGATCAACTCGTATTTGCGCGTGCGCTCGTCAGTGGTGAGCCGCACGCCGAAATCGGCGTTCCTGAGCGCGTCCACTAGGTGCCGGTATTGCTCCTGGAGGCCGATCAGCTCATTCCAGTGCGCGCTTCGCGCGGCGCGGAGCATCTGCTCCGAGACCGCGGCAATCGCTTCATAGCGGGCAAAGTAGTCTGCTTTCGAATTCATCTCGTCAATGAACCGGGCACGGATCCGGATGCCGCTCTGGCCATCCGCTCCACTTCCGGCGCAATCCCCAACCAGGCTTCTTCGAGCGTCGCCAGCAGGCCATCGACTTCGACCAGCATGGACTCGCTCTGTTGAATATTTGCTTCGAGCAGACGTCGCGTCATGTAACCGTAAAGTGCGTTCAGGCGCTGCGCGATTTCTCCGCCCGCCTCGACGTTCAACGCCAGCTGAAGCCCGCTTTCGACTATCCGGATTGCCTTGCCGATCGCCTCGCCACGCGGCCCCACATTGCCCATTTGCAGATGCATGCGGGCTTGCGCAATCGCCTTGCGCGCGCCTTCGTACAGGAGCGCGATCAGCTTGTGCGGGCTCGCGCCCATGACCCCTGTTTCGACACCCACGCGTGCATAAGCGTTGGCTCCAGACTGTGCAGGGGAAAACATCGGCGCTTCTCCTTCAAACGTGCGGCTATGGATACGGTGCGTCCGGCCTGTCGCGCCTGGTGACGCGGGTGGGCTGGTTCTAGCCGTGTTATCGGAACGGCACAGGTGAAGCTTTAATGCGCTTTGGCGCGCGCGATGCCGCCCCCGCCGCGAGCGCGAGGTGCGAGGCCGGTCTTGCGGATCCGGAGTCGAATTCCGGCCGCTAGACCTGGATCTGCATGATGTCGGTGTAGGCCGCAACGAGCTTGTTGCGCACCTGCAAGCCGAACTGGAAACCGACATTGGCCTTCTGCATGTCGACCATGACGTCGTTGAGCGAAACGTTGCCGGCCCCGAGCTCGAACGCCTGCGACTCGCCGACGGCCTTTTGCTGGTCGCCGCTGATCTTGTCGAGGGACGACTTGAGCGCAGCGGCAAAGCCGCCCGCGGTGGCCGCGCCCGAGCCGCCGTCGGCCGCGGCGGAACCGCTTGCCGCCTGCGCGGCCATGGACTGCATCTGCGCAAGGGCCGACGTCAGCGGGTTGACTGGCACGGTCATATTTGCTCCACGAATAAAGAGGGGTCGTGCAAGGGCGGATGCCGCCGCCCGGCGGATCCGGCACGCCCGCAGGGGATGTACAGGGCCCATGCAGGCCATATGCAGGCCACATACAGGGCGCCGAATCTGACGATGAGCATAGCAATTCGCCCGTTCCGGCAGCCTCGAAACTAGGGGGAAAACCCGGCTCTATTCGCGCAATCGGCTTGCCAGCGGGTGCGGATAATCGCTGTCGTGAAAGTTTCCGCCGCGCGTATGCCGCGCCGCGGGACAGCAAGTCTCCCGGAGAAACCCGTCGCATGGATTCGTCTGCCAACTCGTTGATCAACCCCGACGCCCGCGTGGGCCTCGCCACCAGCGGCGCCGCCCCGGGCGCGAGCGCTGCCGGCCTGGCAGGCGCGGCGGGTGGCCTCGCGGAGGACCTGGGCGGCGGCTTTGCGCAGCGCCTCGGGTCGCTCTCGTCGCTGGGCAAGGTGCGCGGCAACCCGCGCGCGCCGCTCATCGTCGCCGTGGCGGTGCTCGTCGCCGTGATCGCGGGCCTGATCCTGTGGTCGCGCGCGCCCGACTACAAGGTGCTCTACAGCAACCTCTCGGACCGCGACGGCGGCGCCATCATCACGGCGCTGCAAGCCGCCAACGTGCCCTACAAGCTCTCCGAAGGCGGCGGCGCGATTCTCGTGCCGTCCGAGCAGGTGGGCGAAATGCGTCTGCGCCTCGCGCAGCAGGGCTTGCCGAAAAGCGGCTCGGTGGGCTTCGAACTGATGGACAACCAGAAGTTCGGCATCAGCCAGTTCGCCGAGCAGGTGAACTACCAGCGCGCCCTCGAAGGCGAGCTCGAGCAAACGATTCAATCGATCCAGAGCGTGAAGTCCGCGCGCGTGCATCTGGCCATTCCCAAGCCCTCGGTGTTCGTGCGCGAGCGCGAAGCGCCCACGGCCTCGGTGCTCGTGAACCTGTATCCGGGCCGCTCGCTCGATGAGGGCCAGGTGGCCGCCATCACGCACATGGTCGCTTCGGCCGTGCCCGATCTGCCGGTGCGCAACGTGACGGTGGCCGACCAGGACGGCAACCTGCTCACGCAGAGCACCGCGAGCGCGGGCCTCGACGCCTCGCAACTCAAGTATGTGCGCCAGGTCGAGCACGACACCCAGGCGCGCATCGACGCGATCCTGGCGCCCCTTTTCGGCGCCGGCAACGCGCGCTCGCAGGTGAGCGCCGACCTCGACTTCTCGAAGCTCGAGCAGACGTCGGAGAACTACGGCCCGAACGGCAACCCGCAGCAGGCCACCATTCGCAGCCAGCAGCAGAGCATCGCCACCGACTCGCAGCAGGCCAATGCCGGCGGCGTGCCGGGCGCGCTCTCGAACACGCCGCCGCAGCCCGCCTCGGCGCCTATCAACGCGCCCACGGGCGCGAACGGCGCGGCAGGCGCCACGCCCATCTCGGATCATCGCGACACCACCACGAACTACGAAGTCGACAAGACCGTGCGCCACTTCCAGCAGGCGCCGGGCGACATCAAGCGCCTCTCGGTGGCCGTGGTCGTGAACTATCAGCAGAAGGTGGACGCCAAGGGCCACGCCACGCTGCAGCCGCTCGACGCGCAAAAGCTCGCGCAGGTCGAGCAGCTCGTGAAGGACTCGATGGGCTACGACGCCAGGCGCGGCGACTCGGTGAACGTGGTGAACGCCGCGTTCCAGCAGGACGTCGACCCGAACGCGAACCTTCCCTGGTGGCGCCAGCCCGAGATGCTCGCGCTCGCGAAGCAGGTCGCGACCTGGCTTGGCATCGGCGCGGTGGCCTTGTTCCTCTATTTCGTGATGGTCAAGCCCGCGCTGCGCCGGGCCTTCCCGCCGCCCGCGCCGGCCGCCGCCACGCCGGCGCTCGCCGGTGACAGCGAGCCGATGCTGCTCGACGGCCTGCCGAGCCTCGAAAAGCTCGAAGGCGCAGGAGAAGCCGAAAGCGACGTCGGCCTGCTCGCCCTCGAAAACGACAAGCACAAGTTCGAACGCAATCTGGAATTCGCGCGCAGCATCGCGCGCCAGGATCCGAAGATCGTCGCAACCGTGGTCAAGAACTGGGTAAACGATGAACGCTGAAGGAGCCACCAAGAGCGCACTGCTGCTCATGTCGATTGGCGAGGAAGAGGCCGCGCAGGTCTTCAGGTTCCTCGGCCCGCGCGAGGTGCAGAAGATCGGCGCCGCCATGGCCGCGCTCAGGAACGTCAAGCGCGAAGAGATCGACGCGGTGTTGCAGGAGTTCGTGAAGGAAGCCGAGCAGCACAGCGCGCTTTCGCTCGACTCGAACGACTACATCCGCAGCGTGCTCACCAAGGCGCTGGGCGAGGACAAGGCCGGCGCCGTGATCGACCGCATCCTGCAAGGCGGCGACACGAGCGGCATCGAAGGCCTCAAGTGGATGGATTCGGGGTCGGTGGCCGAGCTCATCAAGAACGAGCATCCGCAGATCATCGCCACGATCCTCGTGCATCTGGACCGCGACCAGGCCTCGGAGATCGCCTCGTGCTTCACCGAGCGCCTGCGCAATGACGTGCTGCTGCGCATCGCGACGCTCGACGGCATCCAGCCGCAGGCGCTGCGCGAGCTCGACGACGTGCTCACGGGCCTGCTCTCGGGCAGCGACAACCTCAAGCGCAGCCCGATGGGCGGCATCCGCACCGCCGCCGAGATTCTCAACTTCATGACGAGCCAGCATGAGGAAGGCGTGATCGAGAACGTGCGCCAGTACGACGCCGAACTCGCCCAGAAGATCATCGACCAGATGTTTGTTTTCGAAAACCTGCTCGATCTCGAAGACCGCGCGATCCAGTTGCTGCTCAAGGAAGTGGAGTCGGAGTCGCTCATCATTTCGCTCAAGGGCGCGCCGCCCGCGCTGCGCACCAAGTTCCTCTCGAACATGTCGCAGCGCGCTGCGGAACTGCTCGCCGAAGACCTCGACGCGCGCGGTCCTGTACGTGTTTCGGAGGTCGAAGCACAACAACGGCGTATCCTTCAGATCGTTCGCAACCTTGCCGAAAGCGGCCAGATCGTGATCGGCGGAAAGGCGGAAGACGCCTATGTCTGACGAGGCAACGCAAACAGCGACGCAGCAGCGGCACGCGCGCTCGGCGTATCAGCGCTGGGAGATGGCGTCGTTCGACCCGCCTCCTCCGCCCCCGCCGCCGCCCACGCCCGACGAGACGGCCGCGTTCGAGGCCCAATTGCAGCGCGTGCGCGACGCCGCGCACCAGCAGGGTCTCGCGTCCGGCCACGTGGCCGGGCAGGCGCTCGGCTACCAGGCCGGCTACGACCAGGGCCACAAGCAGGGCTTCGAGCAGGGCCGCGAAGAGGCGCGTGCGCAGGCGCGGCAACTGGCACAGCTCGCGCAGCATTTTGCCGATGCGTTGCAGACCGCTGAAGCGGGCGTGGCCGACACGCTCGTCGAGCTTGCGCTCGATATCGCGCAGCAGGTCGTGCGCCAGCACGTGCAGCACGACCCGACGGCGCTGCTGGCCGCGGCGCGCGAGGTGCTCGCGCACGAGCCGCAGCTCGCGGGCTCGCCGCAACTCGTGGTGAGCCCCGCCGATCTGCCGGTGGTGGAGGCGTATCTGATGGAAGAACTGCAAACGCGCGGCTGGACCGTGCACACCGACGCGGCGCTCGAGCGCGGCGGCTGCCGCGCGCAGGCGGCGACCGGCGAAGCGGACGCGGCTATCGGCACACGCTGGGAGCGCGTGGCGGCGGCGCTCGGCAAGGCACGGCCATGGTGAACGCGGCGAACGCCAATCCGCACCAGACGATCCATACGGGCGGCCTCACGCCGCTCGAGCAGGAACTTGCGCTCGCATCGTTCGGACCCGGCGCGCACGACCCGGCGCAAACGCGCGGCGTGCTGGTGGGCGACGACGCGCAAGCAGGCCAGCACGGCGCCGATGCCGCCGCTCATTCAGCCACTCATTCAGCCGCTCAATCAGCCGCACATGCAGTCACTCAGGCCGCTGCGACGCTCGACGCCGTCGAGGCCGCCATCGCTCATGCGGCTCATGCGGCTCATGCGACTGATGCAACCAATGCAGCCGATGCAGCCGATGCCTCCAGCGCAGAGTGGAACGGCGCCGATGTCGGCCACGACGATCCCTCGGTCAGCCCGAGCGGCCCGCGTGACCCGGCCGCCGACTCGCGCGCGCCCTGGACTCCGCCGCCGAACTACGACCCGACCAACCCTCACCTCACCGCCTGGAATGCACATCTGGCCGGCGTGCGCGCACGCAGCGCCCGTGCGCTGCCGCTGCGCGGCTGCGGGCGCCTCACGCGCGCGGCGGGCCTCGTGCTCGAAGCCGTGGGGCTGCGCCTCGCCGTGGGCTCGGAGGTGATGATCGAGTTGCCGCCGGGCAGTGCGCTGCCGATGGCCGAAGCCGAGGTGGTGGGCTTCGCGGGCGACAAGCTCTTTCTCATGCCCACCACCGAAGTGGCCGGCTTGCTGCCCGGCTCGCGGGTCTGGCCGCTGGAGAGCGCGCCCATCGCCGATCCGATGGCGGGCGCCAAGCGCCTGCCGGTGGGCTGGGGGCTGCTCGGACGCGTGCTCGACGCCTCGGGCCGCCCGCTCGACGGCCTGGGCGCCCTCGATACCGAAGCCGACGCGCCGCTCACCGCGCCCGTCATCAACCCGCTGAACCGCGAGCCGATCCACAAGGTGCTCGACGTGGGCGTGCGCGCGATCAACGCGCTGTTGACGGTCGGGCGCGGCCAGCGCATGGGCCTCTTTGCGGGCTCGGGCGTCGGCAAGTCGGTGCTGCTCGGCACCATGGCGCGCGCAACCAGCGCCGAAGTCATCGTGATCGGGCTGATCGGCGAGCGCGGCCGCGAAGTGAAGGAATTCATCGAGCAGATCCTGGGCGTCGAGGGGCTGGCGCGCTCGGTCGTGGTGGCCGCGCCCGCCGACGTCTCGCCGCTGCTGCGCATGCAGGCCGCCGCGTACACGACCACGCTGGCCGAATACTTCCGCGATCAGGGCAAGCACGTGCTGCTGCTGATGGACTCGCTCACGCGCTACGCGATGGCGCAGCGCGAGATCGCGCTCGCGATTGGCGAGCCGCCCGCGACCAAGGGCTATCCGCCCTCGGTGTTCGCGAAGCTGCCCGCGCTCGTCGAGCGCACCGGCAACGGCCCCGAAGGCGGCGGCTCGATCACGGCGTTCTACACCGTGCTCACCGAAGGCGACGACCAGCAGGACCCCATCGCCGACTCCGCGCGCGCGATTCTCGACGGCCATATCGTGCTCTCCCGCGCGCTCGCGGAAGCGGGCCACTATCCGGCCATCGATATCGAGGCATCGATCAGCCGCGCGATGACCGCGCTGATCGACGATCAGCATCTGAACCGCACGCGCGCGTTCAAGCAGATGCTCTCGCGCTACCAGCGCAACCGCGACCTCATCAACGTGGGCGCTTACGTGAGCGGACGCGACGCCGTGCTCGACCGCGCCATCGCGCTGTATCCGCGCATCGAGGCCTTTCTTCAGCAGGGCTTTCGCGAAACCGCGAACTACGAACAAAGCGTCGAGATGCTCGGCGCGCTGATGGGTAACACACTGGGCAACACTTCGGGCAACGGCCAGGGAGCCAGGACATGACAAAGCAGACCGCGCTGCAGACCCTCATCGGCCTCGCGCAGGACGATGTCGACGCCGCAACGCAACGGCTCGGGCGCGTACAGCGCGAGCGCGTGGAAATCGAGAAGCAACTGAAGTCGCTGATCGACTACCGCGACGAGTATCACGCGCGCTTTACCGAGTCGGCGCGCGCGGGCATGGCCGCCGGCAATGTGCGCAACTTCCAGGCGTTCATCGACACGCTCGACTCCGCCATCGACCAGCAGCGCCGCATGCTCGAGCAGGCGACGCAGCGCGTGGAGGCCGCGAAGCCCGACTGGCAGCGCAGCAAGCAGAAACTCGGCTCGTATGAGGTGCTGGAGTCGCGCCAGAACGCGGTGGAGGCGCGCAAGGACGCCCGCCGCGAACAGCGCGACGCCGACGAGCATGCCGCCCGCGTGCTGCGCATGCGCACCTCGCATCATTGATGGGCATGCGCCCAGATCACGTTCAAGAGAGCAGATAGCATGTCGCTTCTATCCGCAGTCAGTTCGTTGCTCGGCGCCGCCGTGGATGCCGCCACGGGCGCATCCAGCAACGGGGCCAGCAACGTGGCCAGCAACGGCACGAGCCCTTCCGACCTCGCGCGCAGCGGCTTCGCGCAGACGCTGCAGCAAAGCATCTCGGCGCAAAGCGCGCGGAACATCGCGGTCCCGCAAGCCAGCGCCGCGCGGCAGGATGCGCAGGCTTCGCTGGCTCATGGCGGCGCGGTGGCGGCGCAGCGCGCTTCGCAATCGGTGCAATCGGCGCAATCGACACCGGCGGCACCAGGGACACAAGGGACACAAGGGACACCCGCAGGGCAACAGTCCGGTAATGGCGCTTCGGCGCAGGGCGTGCAGAACGCACCGAATGTCGATCACCGCGCCGACGACGCCTACGCGCGCCAGAAGCAGGCCGAAGCCGCCGGCTCGCAGGCCGCCGCGGCGCAGGTTCAGGCGCAGCAGGCAGCACAGCAGGCCCAGCAGGCGGCGCAGCAGGCCCAAGGCGCTGGCGACGCCGCCGCGCAGGCAGTCGACGCCACGCTCGCCAGCGTTGCCTCCGCAGCGGCCGGGGCAGCGGGCGCGAGTGCCGATGCGAACGGCGCCAATGGCACCAACGGCACGGCGGGTGACGGCACAGGCACAGGCACCGCCAGCAGCGACCCGAAATCGGTGAGCGACGCGCTGCACGCCGCGCTCGCGACGCTGCGCGGCGGCGCGGCCACGCTGAACACGCAAGCGGGTGCCGCACAAGGTGCGGCTCAGGGCGCTGCGGCGGCGAATTCGACCATCGCGGGCAGCTTCGCGGCGCACATGGGCGCGCAGGCTAAGGCGAAAACGCTGGGCGCCGGCATCGACGACAAGAACGCCGCCAACGGCGCCGCGAAGTCCGGGGCCGCCACGGCGCAGGATGCGGGCACGCAAAACGCCAATGCCGCGCTTGCGACGGCCGCGCAGCAGGCCACCTCCGCGCAACCGGCCGCATCGAACAACGCCACCGACGCCCTCGCCGCAAACCAGGCGGCTAACCAGGCAGCTAATCAGGCCGCGACCCAGGCCGCCGCCGCAGCAGCAGCGCAGGCCCAGGCGACCCAGGCTGCCCAGAGCGCGAACATCAACCCGGCCGCAACGGCTGCGGCGTCCGCCGCGCTCGCCCCGCAAGTGGGCACGCCGGGCTGGGATGACGCGCTCAGCCAGAAGGTGGTGTTCCTCTCGAACGCACACCAACAGTCGGCGGAACTCACGCTCAATCCCAAGGACCTTGGGCCGCTGCAAGTCGTGCTGCAAGTCGCCGACAACCATGCGCACGCACTGTTCGTCTCGCAGCACCAGCAGGTGCGCGAGGCGGTGGAGGCCGCACTGCCGAAGCTGCGCGAGCAGATGCAGCAGAGCGGCATCGGCCTTGGCAGCGCGAGCGTGAGCGACGGCTTCTCGCGCCAGATGAACCAGCAGGCGCAGCAAGACAACGGCAGCGGTTCGGGCTCGGGCGGTTCGCGCGCGTCGCGTTCGGCTGGCGTGGCCGGCATCGGCGCGGCAGGCGGTGCGGACAGCGCCGCAAGCACCCCCGCTACGGTCACGCAACGTACCGTGGGCTTGATCGATACGTTTGCGTGAAGCGTATGACACCACTCGCGCCGCAAGGCGCATACGGCCGCGCACGGACTTCCGTGCGCTAAAGCGCCGGGCCAGCGGCCAGCGCGACCGCGCCAGCGTTGCGCAAGCCTTCACGCCGCGCGCCCGCGCACATCCCTACCACGCGCATCCGACCCGCCGCGCATGGCTACGCACGGCCACGGCGCACGCTTGCGCCGCACAAAACCAGGAGATAGCTGCAAATCCCCCGTCTATTCCTCCCATCGCCGTAGCGCAAAAGCCGGAACAATGCAGGCTGCCGAAATAAATACGAGCGCGCGGCCTGGCGAGCGGCAACGAAGCAGCGCGCACCGCCCGGCCCCGACATCCGCACCACCCCAGACTCACGACCGACATGGCGACCACGACCGCAACCCAGCAAGCCGCGCCCCAGGGCGCGCAACCCGGACCGCTGAAGCGCATCCTTCTTATCGTGCTCATCGCGATTCTTGCCGCTGGCGCGGCGGGCGGCGGCGTCTGGTTCTTCATGTCGCGCCACGCGGCCAGCGCCCCTGCCGCCGCGAGCGCGCTGCCGCTGCCCGCCGCGCCCGTCTACTACGCGCTCGAGCCGATGACCGTCAACCTGCAATCCGACGACGGCGAAGCGCACTATCTGCGCATCGGTCTCACGCTCAAGCTCGACAGCCAGGCCACCCAGGACGCGCTCGTCGCGCACATGCCCGAGATCCGCAGCCGCGTGCTGCTCGCGCTCTCGAACAAGCATCCGTCCGATCTCGCGCCGCTCGACGGCAAGCGCGCGCTCGCGGGCGAGCTCGCCACGATCATCGCGCAGCCCTCCGACCCGCGCGCCACGCCCGCCAAGGTCGATGACGTGCTGTTCACCGAATTCGTCGTGCAGTAAGCACAGCATGAACACGCTCAACATGAACCCGCGCGTCCGCCCGCATGCCGCCTGCACATGCGCGGGCCGCGCGCAGCCAATCCGGAGCCTTGCATCATGAGCATGGGTCACGACGAGTTCATGTCGCAGGAGGAGGTCGATGCCCTCCTCAAAGGCGTCACCGGCGAAGTCGACACCGAGGCCACGCAGACCGAAAAGCAGGGCGTGCGTCCGTACAACATCGCGACGCAAGAACGCATCGTGCGCGGGCGCATGCCCGGCCTCGAAATCATCAACGAGCGTTTCGCGCGTCTCATGCGCGTGGGCATCTTCAACTTCATGCGCCGCACCGCCGAGATTTCCGTCGGCCCCGTGCGCGTGCAGAAGTACAGCGAGTTCACGCGCAATCTGCCGATCCCGACGAACCTGAACCTCGTGCACGTGAAGCCGCTGCGCGGCACCTCGCTCTTCGTGTTCGACCCGAACCTCGTGTTCTTCGTGGTGGACAACCTGTTCGGCGGCGACGGGCGCTTTCACACGCGCGTCGAAGGCCGCGACTTCACGCAAACCGAGCAGCGCATCATCAGCAAGCTGCTCAGTCTCGTGTTCGATCACTACACCACGGCGTGGAAGAGCGTGCGCCCGCTCACGTTCGAGCACGTGCGCTCGGAAATGCACACGCAGTTCGCCAACGTCGCGACGCCCAACGAGATCGTGATCGTCACGCAGTTTTCGATCGAGTTCGGCACGACAGGCGGCACGCTGCACATCTGCATGCCCTACTCGATGATCGAGCCGATCCGCGATGTGCTCGCCTCGCCGCTGCAAGGCGAAGTGCTCGACGTGGACCGCCGCTGGGTGCGCGTGCTCTCGCAGCAGGTGCAGGCCGCCGAAGTGGAGCTGACCGCCGATCTCGCGCACGTGCCGGTCACGTTCGAGCAGATCCTGAACATGAAGAAGGGCGACGTGCTGCCGATGAATATTCCCGAGCACATCGTCGCCAAGGTGGACGGCGTGCCGGTGATGGAATGCGGCTACGGAATTTTCAATGGTCAATACGCGTTGCGGGTCCAGAAGATGATCAGCGCAGCCGACACGATGAAGGAAGGTGGATATGAGTGACGTGAACGCCACGCAAGGAAGCGAGCCCGTGCTCGAACCGGGCCAGCAAGCCTCAGCAAGCGCGGCAGGCGCAGCGGAGGCGGCGGACGCCATGGACGCCATGGACGATTGGGCCGCCGCGCTCGCCGAGCAGAACGGCCACGAAAGCCACGAAGTGGCCGCGCAGCCCGCCGCCGTGTTCCAGCCGCTCTCGAAAGTCGATTCGGGATCGACGCGCAACGACATCGACATGATTCTGGACATTCCCGTCCAGATGACCGTCGAACTGGGGCGCACCAAGATCGCCATCCGCAACCTGCTGCAACTCGCGCAGGGCTCGGTGGTGGAGCTCGACGGCCTCGCCGGCGAGCCGATGGACGTGCTCGTGAACGGCTGCCTCATCGCTCAGGGCGAAGTGGTGGTGGTGAACGACAAGTTCGGCATCCGCCTGACTGACATCATCACGCCCTCCGAGCGCATCCGGAAGCTGAATCGATGAAACGCCTGGTCGCATCCGGCTTCGCGCGGGCCAACGCAGTCGCCTTTGCATGTGCATTTGCAGTGTCATGCGCATGCGCCTGGCTCGCCGCCACGCCCGCGCAGGCCGCCGACCTTCAGACCCTGAACCAGGCCGTGAACGAGGCCTCGCGCCCGGCATCGAGCGCCTCTGGCGTGATCGCTGGCAGCGCGGTGCCGTCGCTCGGCTTCGGCGCGGTGCTGCAAACGGTGTTCGGCCTCGCGCTCGTGATTGGCGTGGTGTTCGGCTGCGCATGGCTCGCGCGGCGCCTGGGGCTCCAGCACGGTCCCAGGAGCGCGCTCGTGAAGACCGTGGGCGGCGCCTCGCTCGGCGGCAAGGAGCGCGTGGCCGTGGTCGAGATTGGCGACACCTGGCTCGTGCTGGGCGCCGCACCCGGCAATGTGCGCCTCCTGCACACGATGCCCGCGGGCGAGTTGCCCGCCACTGCTGGCGCGGCTACGCGCGATTCGGCCGGCCCCGCCGCCCTCCAGGGCACGAGCGGCAACACCTTCGGACAGCGCTTTCGCGACGCGCTGAAACACGAAGCAGGCAAACGTTTCAAGCGTCACGACGGCGGAGCGCAGTAAATGCACGGCAGCACCCTTCCTGACGCGCTCGCGGGCGGCCACGCGCGCGCGCGCACTTCCTCGATCGCGAGAATCTCGCGCGCGGCCTTGCCGGTCGCGCTGGTGCTCGGCGTGCTCGCCGTGGCGCTTTTGCTGCCGCATCTCGCGCACGCGCAAACAGCGGCGCAGCCGCAAGGCCTGCCCGCGTTCAACACGAGCCCGGGCCCGAACGGCGGCACCACCTATTCGCTGAGCGTGCAGACGATGCTGCTGCTCACGATGCTGTCGTTCCTGCCCGCGATGGTGCTGATGATGACGAGCTTCACGCGCATCATCATCGTGCTCTCGCTGCTGCGCCAGGCGCTCGGCACCACCACCACGCCGCCCAACCAGGTGCTCGTGGGTCTCGCGCTGTTTCTCACGCTGTTCGTGATGTCGCCGGTGCTCGACAAGGCGTATAACGACGGCTACAAACCGTTCGCCGCCGGCGCGATCTCGATGGACGAAGCGGTGGCGCGCGGCGTCGCGCCCTTCAAGACCTTCATGCTGCGCCAGACCCGCGAGTCCGACCTCGCGCTGTTCGCGCGCATCTCGCACGCGGCGCCCATGCAGGGCCCCGAGGACGTGCCGCTCACGCTGCTCGTGCCTTCGTTCGTCACGAGCGAATTGAAGACCGGTTTTCAGATCGGCTTCACGATCTTCATTCCGTTTCTCATCATCGATATGGTGGTGGCGAGCGTGCTGATGTCGATGGGCATGATGATGGTGTCGCCCGCAACGATCTCGCTGCCGTTCAAGCTCATGCTGTTCGTGCTCGTGGATGGCTGGCAACTGCTGATCGGCTCGCTCGCGCAGAGCTTCACCTGAGGCGCTTTACCCAAGGAGATCGCTATGACGCCCGAAACCGTCATGACCCTTTCGCACGAGGCCATGTATGTGGCGTTGCTGCTGGCTGCGCCGCTGTTGCTGGTGTCGCTCGTGGTGGGCCTCGTGGTGAGCCTCTTTCAGGCGGCCACGCAAATCAACGAAAGCACGCTCTCGTTTATTCCCAAGCTCATCGCGATTGCGGTGACGCTCGTGATTGCCGGGCCGTGGATGCTCACGACCATGCTCGATTACATGCATCGCATCTTCGCGAGCATTCCGTCGCTCGCGGGTTGAGCGCCGGTTTTTATCTTCCGTATCTTTCGTCTCTTTCGTCTCTCGCGCATTCGGCGATTTTGGTGCCCCTGACGCTCACACGATGTTCACCGTCACCTACGCGCAGCTCAATCTCTGGCTCACCGCGTTCCTCTGGCCGTTCACGCGCATTCTCGCGCTGGTGGCCGTGGCGCCCGTGATCGGCCATCGCTCCGTGCCCACGCGCGTAAAGATCGCGCTGGCCGCGTTCGTGACGCTCATCGTCGCGCCCACGCTTGGCGCCATGCCGCAGGTCACAGTGTTTTCGGCCGAAGGCGTGTGGATTCTGGTCAATCAGTTTCTGATCGGCGCGGCGCTGGGTTTTACGATGCAGATCGTGTTTGCCGTGGTGACGGCGGCGGGCGATTTGATGGGTCTGGGGATGGGGCTGGGTTTTGCTTCGTTCTTCGATCCGCAGGCCAATACGTCCACGCCCGCGCTTTCGTCCTGGCTCAATGTCATGGCGATGCTCGCGTTTCTCGTCTTCGACGGGCATTTGCAGATGATTGCCGCGCTAATCGAGACGTTTCATAGCGTGCCAGTGTCGGCCAATGTGCTTTCGGGAAATGGCTACAGGTTGATTGCGGGCTGGGGCGCGACGGTGTTTAACGGCGGGTTGCTGCTCTCGCTGCCGGTGGTGGTGGCATTACTTATCACGAACATCTCACTCGGCATTCTGAATCGCGCGGCGCCGCAGATTGGTATTTTTCAGATCGGGTTTGCGCTCACCATGCTCGTGGGGTTGCTGCTGATTCAGTTGATGATGCCGAATCTGATTCCTTACTTTGCGCGCTTGTTTGACGGTGGAATCGAGCAGATGGGGCGCGTGGCGGCGGGGTTGCGGCCGGGGCCGTGAAGCGTATGCAACGCCACGACCCTCGCACCGTTAGATCGAAGCCGTGAGCGTCACCCACGTCTGCTGACGCGCCGCATGCTCGGGGGCAGGTCCCGTCCGCATCGCATAGCTGATCTGCGCCGACACGCGCTTGCCTGAATAGCTCGCGCCGATCCCGTAACCCTGCAATCGCACCGAAGCCCCCGCCATGGGGCCATCGCTGCGGATCCGGCCGCGCGCATCGTCATAAAAAACCTGCACCGCAGCACCCGGCAGAGGCGGGATGAACTGGCTCACGCCGACGGAAACAATCACGCCATCGTCAACGGAAGCGGCGTTCTGGTCGTACGCGCGCACCGCCGACGGTCCGCCCAGGCCAAGCCGCTGCGAGCCGTTCAGGCTGCGGCTGGCCCACTGGCCATGCACCGCGAGCGTCGCTTGCGTGGTCGACGTCAGCGCCTGAATGTAGGTGGCGGAAGGCTCGATCTTCAGAAAGTTGAACCGGCGGTCCACATACAGCGGCTGGGTGCTGCTGTAGTCGTATTCCTTCTGCGTGGTCGTGCCATAGCTCGTCACGAAGCTGTACTGCGTCGCGTTGCGCCGCGCGCCCCATTTGCCATAGAAATTGCCGTCGGCGCGCAGCGATGCAACGTAATTGCGTTGCCGGCTATCGAGGATGTTGTCGAGTCTCTCGTCGGTCGTGAACCACGCTTCCATGCTGGCGCCGAGGTCGAGACTCGCGTTGGCGGTGCGGATCACCGGCGAGGAACCATAAAGGCTGGCGACGTCGGCCTTGCCCGTGCCCAAGCCACTGAACGCCTCGCCAAGTTTGTAATCCACGTGCGAGTACGCCATGCCGGCACGGCTCGCACCAATTCCGGTCAGCATGTCATAGGACAACCGGCCGAGGCGCGTTCGTCCGTCCTCGCCCGAACTCGTCTGCATGAAGCGCGGCGTGAAGTAGACGGTCCCCTGCAACTGGTCGCCCAGGCCGAGCACGTTGTTGACGCCGCCGGAAACGCCGACACGCCGCCAGCCGGCCTGGCGCGACCCCGAGTTGTCGATGGTCGCGGCAGCGTAAAAGCGGTCGGCGGGCGTGACGTCGACACCGACGACCGTGCCGCCCGCTTCGGTGCCTGTCGCGAGCGTCGACGACACCGAACCGACACCGGGAATGCCTTCGACGACGCGCATATTGCGCTCGATTTCGCGCAGCGTTGGCGTGGTCTCGCTCGTACTCTCCAGGATGGCCTGGAGCCTTGGCGTCGATACCTTCGAGCCGTTCTCCACCTTGAGCGCTTCGACATGGCCGCGCTCAATGCCAAAGCGCACGACGCCCGCCGTGACGGTCTGCGGCGGCAGCGTCACGCGCACGAGCGTCTCGCCGCCGTTGTACAGCACTGTCGTCAGTTCGTCGCGCAGCGCATGCAATTGCGCGAGCGTCACGCTGCGCCCGCGCCACGGTGCGAGGAAGGCATCGACACGTTGCTGCTCCGCGTCGGAAAGCGCGCCGTCAAAAGTGAATTCGTTGACGACGAAAGCCAACTCGCCTTCGGCGGGAGCCGTCCCGGCCGGTGCCGACGGCTGCAAGGCAGGGGCGTGCTCGAGCGCGGACTCGCCTTCGATGCCACGCGACGTGTCGGCGTTCTGCCGGATCAATGCGCCGGCGCTGGTGGGCTCGAAGGCTTGCGCGGAAACATGCCACGCCGCCAGGCCGAGCAACGGCAGGCAGGCGGGACCGAGGCGCGGGCAAAGGCCGCGATACCAGTTAGAGACTTTCAAGGTGGGAAGGGAAACAAGGGGGGCAAATCGACGCGACCCATTTGGGCCAACTCGGGCCAACTCGGGGCCAACTCGGGGCCAATCCTGGCCAACTCGGGCGGGCTGGAGACGGGCGGCTGCCCGTCTCCACGATCGCCGGGAGACTGCCCGGCGATCGATGCTGCCGCGCTCGCCCGTTACTGGCCGCTAAGGGTGATCGGCGTCGGCAACGTGATCGTCGGCGCCGACAGCTTGCCGAGATACTTCGGGGCCGCGGACTCCACCGTGATCGACTTGCCCGCCGTGTTGTTGCCGGCGACGACAGCAACCGCGCGCAGCGCAATGCCGGTGGCCGCGCGAGTCTGCGTCGTCGGGTACTGGCCGATCATGCCGGTATAGGCGATCGTCGGAACGCCCGTCCACGGATCGATCGAGACGCCCGGATCGACGGCCAGCATGACGCCGCCGTTGCGGCTGGTGATGTTGCCCAGCTGGAAAACGCCCTTCGTACCGCTCTTGCATCCCGCATCCGCAGCCGTGCAAACACGATTCGTTGCGTGAGCGACGATATCGCCATCGGCATTCACATCGCGCAGCAGGTAGACACTGTCACCCTCGACCGAGACGGTCTTGCCGCTCAGCAGCCCTGCCTGGAGCGTTCCGCTGGTGCCGATCTTCACGTCCGCGCCCGCCGTGGTGCTCACGCCGTAGTCCTGCACGACGTTCGAGCCCGTGAGGTAGACCGAACCCTTGTTAGCCGTCACGTTCGCGTACTGCTTCAGGTTGCCGGGCCGTGCGCCATCGGCCTGGACCTGCACGTCGCCCGTCGTGGCGGTAACCTGCCCATTGATGTTGACGCCCGAGCCCATCATGGTCACGCTGCCCCCCCGGACCTCCGCGTTCGTCGTCAGGGCGCCGCCGCCAACCGCCGCGAGCAGGACGTCGCCGCCGCCGCTCACGCGTGCTGCACGGAGCTCGCCGGCCGCAGCGATGTTCACGTCTTGAGCCGCAACGGTATTGACGCCCGAGGTCTGAATGACGTTGCCGCCGATGAGGTTGACCGAACCCTTGTTGGCCGTCACGTTCGCGAACTGCGTCAGATCGCCGAGCTTCGTGTTGAACGCCTGGATCGATACGTCACCCTTCGTGGCGGTAATCGGCGCAGTGATCTCGACGCCCGTGCCCTGCATCGCCACGCTGGCGCCGTTGACCTCACCGGTCACCGCCAGGTCGCCGTCGCCCAGCGTGCCCATCTGGATGTCGCCGCCGGCAATCACGCGTGCGCTCTGGAGCGTGCCGGTTGCGCCGATATTCACGCCGTTGCCGGCATAGGTGCTGACGCCCTTCTTCTGCACGATGTTAGTGCCCGTGAGGTTGACCGAGCCCAGGTTCGCCGTCACGTTCGCGTTCTGATTCAGGTCGCCCTGACCCAGGCCATCGGACTTGATGGACACGTCGCCCTTCGTGGCGGTGATCCACGAATTGAGGTCGACGCCCGTGCCCTGCATCGCCACGCTGCTGCCGTTGATGCCGTCGGTGACCTTGATCGGACCCGCCGCGCCGAGTTTCACGTCGCCCACGGTGTCAATGCGTGCCGTCTGAAGCGCGCCGGTTGCGCCGATATTCACGCCGTTGCCGGCGTAGGTGACGTAGCCCTGCTTCTGCGTGACGTTGGTGCCGGCGAGATTGACCGAGCCCTTGAACGCCTTCACGTCCGCGTTCTGGTTCAGGTCGCCCTGGCCCATCATGTCATCGGCCTTGATGGAGACATCGCCGGTCGAGGCGAGAACCCACGAATTGAGATCGACGCCCGTGCCCAGCATTGCCACGCTGCTGCCGTTGATGCCGTCGGTGACCTTGATCGGACCCGCCGCGCCGAGTTTCACATCGCCCGCGCTGTCAATCCGTGCCGCCTGGAGGGCGTCGGTTGCGCCGATATTCACACCGTCGGCGGCGTAGGTGACGGAACCCTGCTTCTGCGTGACGTTGGTGCCCGTGAGGTTGACCAAGCCCTTGAACGCCTTCACTTCCGCGTTCTGATTCAAATCGCCCTGGCCAAAGCCATCGGCCTTGATCGATACGTCGCCCATCGAGGCGTTGATCGACGAATTGAGGTCGACGCCCGTGCCTTGCACGGCCACGCTGCGCCCGTTGATGGCGTCGTTGACCGCAATGGGGCCTGTCGCGCCGATCTGGACATCGCCGTTGGCAATCACGCGTGCGCTCTGGAGCGTGTCGGTTGCGCCGATATTCACGCCATCGCCCGCGTAGGTGCCGATACCTCGCTTCTGCACGACGTTGGCGCCCATGAGGTTGACCGAACCCAGGTTCGCCGTCACGTTCGCGTTCTGGTTCAGGTTGCCCTGACCCAGGCCATTGGAACTGACGGACACGTCGCCCTTCGTGGCGGTAATCCACGAATTGAGGTCGACGCCCGTGCCCTGCATCGCCACGCTGCTGCCGTTGATGCCGTCGGTGACCTTGATCGGACCCGCCGCGCCGAGTTTCACGTCGCCCGCAGTGTCAATGCGCGCCGTCTGAAGCGCGCCGGTTGCGCCGATATTCACGCCGTTGCCGGCGTAGGTGACGTAGCCCTGCTTCTGCGTGACGTTGGTGCCCGCGAGATTGACCGAGCCCTTGAACGCCTTCACGTCCGCGTTCTGATTCAGGTCGCCCCGGCCCAGACCATCGGCCTTGATCGATACATCGCCGGTCGAAGCGTTAATCCACGAATTGATGTCGACGCCGGTGCCGCCCTGCACGGCCACGCTGCGCCCGTTGATCGCCTCGTTGAGCGCAACGGCGCCAGCGCCGCCCGCGCCGATCTTGACATCGCCGCCGCTGCTGATGCGCCCGCTCGACACGACATCGCCGCCGCCGGTCCCGATCGAAACCGAGCCTTGCGAGGTGGTCAGATACGCGCCTTTCTCGATGGTCACATTGTGGCCGGCGCTGCCGTATTCGCCGCCGCTCGGCGCGGTGTCGGCGTTAAACGGAGAAAGGAACGGCGGGTAATTCACCGGCGCGGAGCCGATCGTCATGTCGGTCGCCGCGTTGATACGGCCGCCCGCGCTGATGTTGCCATCGAGTTGCGAGCCGAGAATGATCGAGCCGCCCTCGCCCGAGGTGGCGCGCGTGGCTTCCAGCGTGCCCGAGTTCTGCACCACCGTTGCGAGCATCGCGCCCGTTGCCGCGGCGTTGAGCTGGATGTTGCCGCCGTTCGCCGTGATCACGCCGCTATTGGCCGCGAGCGCGTTCTGCGCTTCGCGACCGAGCATGACCTTGAAGCCGGAGCCGTTCATCTGCATGGCCACGCCGTCGGCGGCGCCGAGCGTGACGTCCTTCGCGCGAATCGTGCCCTGGTTGGTCGCCTTCGCACCGAGCAGCACGACGGCTTCGCGCGCGTTGATTTGACCGTCGTTCGAAACGACGCCGTTACCGCCGTTCGCGGACAAGTTCATGATGCCGGTGACGGGCTCGCCGCCGTCCATGAACTTCTGGCTGTCGACGCTGAGCGTCGATGCCACGAGGCTGCCCACGTTCACCTGCGACGTCTTGCCGAACATCACACCCGAGGGATTGACCACGAACACGCGGCCATTCGCCGTCAGTGCGCCGTCGATCTGGGTCGGCGCTGCCGCCGTCACGCGGTTGAGCACCGCCGAGGTCGCGCTGGGCTGGTTGAACGCCACGGTCTGGTCACGGGCGATATTGAAGTTGTTCCAGTTGACGACCATCCGGTCGGTGGACTGATTGATCGTCGTTTTGACGCCCTGAGTCGCGATGGTGCCGCTGCCCGCCGCGACGACCCCGCCTTCGACCGCGCCGGCGCTGTTCGCATAGCCGAGGGCGGCTGTCAGCATGGCGGGCATGATCGCGAGCCGGAAAGCGGGCTGGCGTGGCGCTCGAGAGCGTTGGCGAATGGACTTGTTGTGGCTCATTTCCTGACCTTGTAACGAGTTCTTTTCATTACCCGGACGGGGGCGCTATGGTCTATTCCCACGCCGGGAGTTCTTCGGACTGCTTACGCAAACAGATGTAATTAAATGTAAGTAAACGTAAGCAGACCAAAGATTTTATTGGGCCAGAAGAAAGCGGACCGTAAGATGAATCTTAAAAGCGCGCGGGCAAACCCTTAAAAAAAACGGCGGCACGCCAAAGGCGCGCCGCCGCTGTCTCGATCCGGGAAACCGCCGAGAAACCGCCCCTCGGCAGCTTCCGTCAGGGATTGATGTACTGGAAGAGCGAAAGATTCTGAGTGGCCGCAAAACTTTTCTGCGAAGCCGTCAGCGCATTGGAAAGCTGCGTGTACTGCGTAATCGCCGCCGTCATATCCGTACTCACGATATCGTTGAGATTCGAAGCCATCTGCAACGAATTCGTCGAAGTCACCGTTTGCAGCGCCTTCACTTCCTGCTCTCTGCCGCCCACCGAAGCCTGAATCGTCACCACGTTCGAGATCGAATTCCCGATTGCCGTGAGCCCGCCCTGCAGCGCGTTCGTGAGGTTGGCGCCCGCAGCCGGGCTGCCGTTCACCGGTGCTTGCAGCGCGGCGATCACATTGTCGATGGTGGTGAACACGCTGCTGTTCTGCGGCGCCGTGGCCGGCGTGACGGAGAACGTATCGCCCGCCACGGGCGTACCCGAGATCGTCACGTTCATGCCGATCTTGCCGGCGGCGCCAAGGCCGATCGGCGAGCCATCCGTATAGGGCTGGTTCGATGCCAGCGCGACAGGCGGACTGGTCGAGTTGTCCATCACCGAATACGTGAGCGCGCCGGTAGTGGCGTCGGTGCCGAACTGGATCTCAAGCGGGTGGCCGTTGGTGGCCTGGGTCGGGTCGGTCACCGTGACGCCGCTGATCGTGCCGGTGCCGGTGTTCTTCATGCTGCCCTCGGCCACCGCCTGCGAGCCCACCGCCGAGACGCTCAGGAACACCGCTGCACCCGTGTCGCTCACCGCGATCTGGCGCGAGCCGCCCACCTGCACCACGCGCTGGCCCAGGTCGCCGTTATAGGTCACGCCGCCGCCCGTCGCGTTGGTGAAAACCTGTGATGTGCTCTTGAACCCCGAGAACAGATAGTTGCCCTGACCATCGGTGGTATTGGCGAGCGTGAACAACTGGCTGCGTTCGCCCTGCAATTGCTTGGCGAGCGCCTGGCGGTCGGAGTCGTTGAGCGCGCCGTTGATCGCCGACTGGATCTGCTGGTTGATCGCTTGCAGCGTGGTCGTCACGCTGCCGAGCGTCGAGTCTTCGAGTTGCAGCGACGAAAGCGCCATGTTCTGGTTCGACGCGTACTGCGTGAGCGTCGCGCTCGTGGCCGAGAGCTGCACGGCCTGGGCCGCGCCGAGCGGGTTGTCGGCGGGGTTCGAGAGCGAGACGCCCGTCGAGATCTGCTGTTGCACCTGGAGAAGCTGCGATTGCTGGTTCTCCATCGATGCCAGGTTGGACGAGTAAAGCTGGGAAGTCGCGATACGCATGGTTCAGCGCCTCACTGGAATGCGCCGAGCAGGGTCTGGAACAGCGATGCCGCCGTCTGGATCACCTTGCTGTTGGCTTGGTAGAGCTGCTGGTACTGCAGCAGTTTGGCGGCCTCTTCGTCGAGGTTCACACCCTGCACCGACTGCTGCTGCGACGTGAGCTGCGTGACGAGCGATTGCTGCGAGGTGCTCGACGCCTTCAACTGGCTCGCCGTGTTGCCGATCGTGTTCACGTAGTTCGAGTACGCGTTCGTGAGCGTCTGCGAGTCGGTGAACGCGGTGCCCGAAGTGAGGTTCGCGAGCGCGAGCGCGTTGCGCCCGTCCTGCGAGCCGCTCGTGTTCGGCGCGACGCTGAAGGTGTCGCCGTTCGCGGGCGCGCCCGTCAACGTGAAGCTCACGTTGTTGGCCGTGCCGCTGGCGTCCCCGCTGATGGCGATGGTTGCGCCCGTGCTCGAGTCGTAGGAGATCGTCGTGCTGCTGCTCGCGATGGTGTACGTCGTGGGCGTGCTCGATCCCGGCACCGTGACGGAGACCGTGGCGCCTGCCGGGAAGCCCGAGAGCGTGCCGCTGCTGCCCGATCCTGCTGCATAGCTCAGTTGCAGGCCCGGCGCGGCCACGGCATAGCCCGCGCTGACCGTGCCCTGCGTGACGGTGGCCGTGCCCGTGTTCGTGCTGCCCGCCGCGACGAGCACCGGCGAGGCGGCCGCGATCGCCGACGGGTCGCCCGTCGCGACGGCGAAGCTGTCGAGCGCGCCCGCAGTCGGCCGGATCGCGAACGAATCGCCGTCGGTCATCGTGCCCGTCGAGGTGATCGAGAGACCTGAGCCACTGGGCGCGAACGGGCTGCTTGTGCTCGGCTGGGTCGTGGTCGAGCCGAGCACGGTGTTGGTTGTCGTGTCGGTGAGCGTCCAGGTGCCGCCCGCCGCGCTCGAATACGAGAGCGTGTAGTTATCGGTGGGCGGGCTCACGGCGTTGGTGAGCGTGGCCGTGACCGCGCCGGTGCTGCCGGGGTTGTTGTTCAGGTTTGCCGTGACGACCGGTCCGCTCACGGTAAAGAGCGCGCCGCCCGGCTGGCCGCCGAGCGTCAGGCCCAGCGCGTTCTGCTGGTTCACCTGCGCGGCGAAGCTGGTGGCGATCGCGCCCAGTTTCGCTTGCGCCGGGTCCAGCGTGTTCTGCACGAACGAGACGAGGCCGCCCACGGTGCCGCCCTGCAAGGCCGCATTGGAAAGCGGCTCCGCCTTGGCGGTCGAGCCCGGCAGGCCCTGCCAGGCCACGGTCGTTTCCGTCGGGTTCGAGCTGGACGGCTGCGTGGTGAGGTTGTAGTTCTGCCCGCTCACCACGAGCGGCTGGCCGTTGCCGAGGAACACGCTGTCGCCGCCGCTGTTTTGCACGACCTGCACGCCCACGAGCTGCGAGA
Organism: Paraburkholderia tagetis; assembly: GCF_022213065.1. Lineage (GTDB taxonomy): Bacteria > Pseudomonadota > Gammaproteobacteria > Burkholderiales > Burkholderiaceae > Paraburkholderia > Paraburkholderia tagetis. Next base: position 123,273 of record NZ_JAKLJA010000012.1, on the reverse strand, counting down.
GATTCGAGATCGCGAGATCGCGCTGGTCGAGCAACTGGTTCGGCGGCTGGCCCGCGCTGCTCGCCATCGAGATCTGCGTGTTGAGCTGCGCGATCTGCTGCGTGTAGGTGTTGATCTGCGCGACGGCGTTCGAAAGCTGCGTGTTCACGCTCTGGCGCATCGCGTCGTACTGCTGGCCGGCGGCGTTGATCTGGTCGGCGAGCGATTGCGCGTCGGAGAGCGCGGTCTGGCGCGTGGCGATGCTCGCGGGCGAGTTCGAGACGTTCTGCAGGCCGGAGAAGAAGTTGGTGATCGACGTGGCGATGCCCGAGGTCGGGCTGCCCACGAGGTTCGAAAGCTGCGTGGCGAGCGTATACGACGCGGTGAGCGCCGCGTTGCCCGACTGCGCGTTGTTCAGCGAAGTCGTGAGGTACTGGCTATAGGCGCGCTGCACCGTGGCCGTGGTCACGCCGCCGCCCATGTAGCCCGAGCCCGTGTACTGGCCGTTCGCTTCCTTGAAGACCGCGTTTTCGACGTTGTAGCCCGTGGTCGACGAATTGCTGATGTTCTCGCCCGCGGTGGCTATGCCGATCTGGGCCGCCTGCAACCCGGAAAGCCCGATCGATAAGATGTTGGACATGCTTGATCCTCATGGGCGGCCTTTGCGACTTACCGGTCGATGCGTCGACGGGGCAATGGGTCGATCAGGCCGCGTGGGTGAACCAGTGTGATAACGGCAGCGGGGGGCGAAAATTGAGCGCCTGCATCCGGGAAAACGGGTGGAAAGCGGCACGATAAGCGGGACCCTGAGCAGGACCCCAAGCAGGACTCTGAGCGGGGCAAAAATCCGCGAGGAAAACGTTTGGCGTGCGAGACGTGGCTGTGCGTGCCGCGCGGGGCATCGTGCAAACGCGTGGCGGCGTCCCGCCAAACCTCGCGACGAAGCTCAGGCGCGCAGGAACGTGCGACGCTTCATTTCGAGTTGCGTGATGTAGCGCTGGAGGCTGTTCTCCGCCGCGCCCGGGAGCGCCACGAAGCGAAAGCCCAGGTGATAGCGCCGCTCGCCGTTGGGCAAGTCGATGAAGCGCAGCACCGCGAGCGCGAGATCCACGCGCAGCGTGCCGTGCGAGCGCAGGTCGAGTTCGACGTTGGGGATCGTCAGGCCCATCTCGAAGGTCGCGGCGCGCTCGTCCGTCGTGCGCAGGCCCAGGCCGCCGAGCGAGAGGTCGTGCACCTCGAACTGGAAGCGCTGGCCGGCCGCCGGCAGATCGCCGCGGCACAGGCACGGCTCCAGCACGGGCGTATCGACGCGGAAATACTCGCGGCGCTGGATGTAGTAGAGCACGTCGGGGAAAGCGGCCTCGAACGCGGGGCGGCCTTCGAATTCGGTCTCGCGCGGCGCGGCCGTGGCGAACTCCACCCGCACGCCGTCGGGCGAGGCGTGGAACTGGCACTGCGCGCACGCGAGCACTTCGAGGTTCTGCTCGGGCAAGGCGCCCCAGTCGAACACGAAGGTGCGCTCGCGCGTGTTCACCTCGAGAATGCGCGTGACCAGTTGGCCACCGCCGTATTGCAAGGTCAGGAAATCGCCGCGATTGACGAGGTTGCGCAACTGCACCCCGACTTCGAGCGGATTGCGCCGGCCATAGTCGGGGACTTCGCCCTCGGAGGCTTCCTGTTGATTCGACTGAACGGTATTCATCGGCCTGCCGGAATTTCGTGAACATGCCAGCGCGCCGCGGCGTAAACCGCCGTGCGCCGTCCGGGCGCTTACTGCCGCCCCTGATTTTTTTGGACCTCGCCTGCATTAGCGGCAAGCACAGAAAAAAATTTAGGGGTTCCGCATAAAAATTCCGGGCTCACGCCATCTGCTGCATGATCGACATGAGCTTTTTCGCGTAATGCGGATCGGTTGCGTAGCCCGCGCGCTGCATGCCGTGCGCGAAGCTCTCCGCGCTGCGCGAGTTATTGATCACCGAGGCGTAGCGCGGATTGCTCTTGAGCATGTTGGCGTAGTCGGTCATGGCCTCGTCGTATGAGTCGTAGGCGCGGAACTTCTCCACCACGCGGTGCGGCTCGCCGTTCACGTACTCGGTCGTCATGGTCGAGACGGTCTTGCCGGTCCAGTCCTTGGTGGCCTTGATGCCGAACACATTGTGGCTCGTCGAGCCGTCCGCCTTCATGATCTCGCGCTTGCCCCAGCCCGACTCCAGCGCCGCCTGGCCGACGATGAAGCGCGCCGGGATGCCCGTGGCCGCGCTCGCCTGCTGCGCGCCGCTGGCGAGCTTGTTCACGAAGGCGTCCACCTTTTCGTCGCCGTTGCCGTGCACGGGTGGCGTGAGCGCGCTGTTGGCGTCCCAGCCGTGGGCCCGCCCGAGCGCGCCGTTCGCGGCCGCATTGCCATAGGCGCGGCCAAGCGCGCTCAGCATCGCCATGTTGCCTTCGTTGCCGCTGCCGCCCGAGCCGGCCATGCCCGACATGGCGTTGGCGATGCCGGCGGCGCCATCCGCGCCCCCCGTACCGCTTGCATCGCCGCCCATGCTGCGCATGAGCTGCTTGATCATGGCGTTCGCCACGCCAATGCCCTTGTTCGACATTTGCTGCGCGAGCTGCTGGTCCATCATCGAGACGAACTGCGCGCCGTCTTTCGAGTCGAGCGGGCCGTCGTCGGGCGTCGCGTCGCGCATGCTCTTGAGCATCATCTGCGTGAACACGGCGTCGAACTGCTTCGCGGCCATCTTCACGCCTTGCTGGGGCGCCGCGTTGGCTGCGGCGCGCAGCGAGTCGAAGCCCTGTACGTCCAGCGCGAAGCGGTTCGTGAGGTCGAGGCTGGTGCCGATATTCGCGTTATCCATGTTGGCTTCCTGGCGCGTGTTTGAGATTTGATCGGGGCGATGTTGTGGTTATGGGGCTTTTGGGTTGGCTGCTTTTTCGCGTTTCCTGGTTTTTCGCGTTTCCTGGTTTTTCGCGTTTCCTTGTGTTCGTGTCGGTCTGCTAGCGTTGCCCCTGTGCGGGGCGGCACCTACTTTTCTTTGCAGCCGCAAAGAAAAGTAGGCAAAAGAAAGCGGCTCAAACCGCCAGTGTGACGCCGTCCACTTCTTGCCCGTTAATCGAAGTGGTTCCGGAGCATCCGTCACCTCGCACCTTCAAACTCAGTGACAAAGGAGTCATTCATCCCGCTGCTCGCTACGCGCGCAGCGGTCGGGTATGCATGGGAAACCACACCTACTGCACTGGCGAAAACGCATGCATCCCATTGGTTTTCGGTTATGCCCCACGGCGCGCGCAGCGCCGCCGGAGGTATGAATCCTTGGTCACTCCGTGGTACGACGCGTGGTGGCAGACGCTCCGGAACCGCTCCGATTAACGGCAAGTGGTCCACGGCGTCACACTAGCGGTTTGAGCGGCTTTCTTTTGCCTACTTTTCTTTGCCGCTGCAAAGAAAAGTAGGTGCCGCCCCGCACAGGGGCAACGCTAATAGACCGACACGAACACAAGGAAACGCGACAAACCAGGAAACGCGACAAACCAGGAAACACAAAAAACCAGGCCCCGCGAAAGCACGCCTCCCAACTTAAATAATCTGAAGATCGGCGCGCAATGCACCCGCCGCCTTCATCGCCTGCAGGATCGACATGAGGTCCGCGGGCGTCGCGCCAAGCGCATTGAGCGCTTTCACGACTTCCGCGAGATTGGCGCCCGCCGTCACGAGCTTGAGCGACCCATTGTCCTGCTTCAACTGGATCTGCGACTGGCGCGCCGCCACCGTGGTGCCGTTCGAGAACGCACCCGGCTGACTCACCGCCGTCTGCGTATTCACGACCACCGAGAGATTGCCATGCGCCACCGCGCAACTATCGAGCGTGACCATCTGGTTCATCACGATCGAACCGGTGCGCGCGTTGAGAATCACCTTCGCCGCCGGCTGCGCCGGACGCACATCGAGATTCTGGATCTGCGCGATAAAACCCACTTGCTCCGCCGGATTGAGCGGGCCGCGCACCTGGATCGTGCGGCCATCCACGGCCGCCGCGATGCCCTGGCCGAACATGTTGTTGATCGCCGCCACGATGCGCTGCGTCGTGTCGTAATCCATGTCGTTGACTTCCATCTGCAGAACGCCGCCCGCCTGCGTGACGGGCGATGGCACCGCGCGCTCGACGGTCGCGCCGCCTGCGATGCGGCCCGCCGCGAGCTGGTTCACCTGCACCCGGCTGCCGTTGGCCGACGCGCCCGCGCCACCCACGGCCACGTTGCCCTGCGCGATCGCATAGACCTGGCCGTCGGCGCCCTTGAGCGGCGTGAGCAGCAGCGTGCCGCCGCGAATGCTCTTGGCGTTGGCGAGCGAGGAAACGGTCACGTCGATCTGCTCGCCGGGCCGCGCGAACGGCGGCAGCGTGGCGGTCACGATCACGGCCGCGACGTTCTTCAACTGCATGTTGTTGAGCGTCTGCGAGGAGCCCGTCGCGCTCGATGTGTTGTTGATCGAGATGCCCAGGTTCGCCAGCATGTTCGCGAGCGTCTGCGTCGTGAAAGGCGCCTGGGTGGTCTGGTCGCCGGTGCCGTCGAGGCCCACCACGAGGCCATAGCCGATGAGCGGGTTGTCGCGCACGCCGGTAATCGACACGAGGTCCTTCACGCGCTCGGCATGCGCGGGCGCGGCGTAAGCCAGCAGCGCGCCGCACGCGAACATGAGACCGATCACGAAGCCCAGTGCGGTGAGCACGTCCTTCACGCGCGAGCGGCGCGAGTGGCGTATGCGGAACAAGCGGCGGGTCTTTACCATGGTGCGAGATTCAGGAAAAAGCGTTGCAGCCAGCCCATGGTCTCGGCTTCGTCGATCACGCCTTTCGCGGAGTATTCGATCTTCGCGTCGGCCACATCGGTCGAGAGCACGGAGTTGTCTCCGGCAACGGTGTTCGGATTCACCACGCCGGAAAAGCGCACGAATTCATTGCCCTGGTTGATGAGCATCTGTTTCTCGCCCGAGACCACCAGGTTGCCGTTGGGCAGCACGTTCGTCACGGTCACGGTGATCACGCCCGTGAAAGTGTTGGACGCGTTCGCGCCGCCCGTCGCGTCGAACTGGTTGCCGCCCGTGGCGGAGAGGTTCATGCGCGAGAAGAAGCCCGGTGCGAAGCCCGCCGTCGGCACGTTGAGGTTCGTGCTGCCGCCGCGCTTGGTATTGGCGCCCGAGGACTTGGTCGCGTTGATGTTTTCGGAAATGACGATGGTGAGAATGTCGCCGACGTTGCGCGGACGCTGGTCTTCGAAAAGCGGCCGCCCCGTGTAGCCGGGGTTGTAGATCGACCCAGGCGAGGTGTTGACCGGCGGCGAAGGCGGCACGGCCGTCATCGGCTGCTGGGTGATCGGCTGCCGGAACGGTACATAAGCGCAGCCCGCCAGCATCGCCAGCGCGAGCGCCGCCACCAACGCGCGCGGCTTCGCTCGTGCGCTCGTGTGCGCCGCGCGCTTGCGAGAGTTGTTTCGAACGGACTGGCCCATGCCCTTTACCTTCACCTTCGTCGTATCTGTCTTGCGTGTACAGTTTTGTGCCGCTACTGCCGCTACGTGCCTGCTTCCCTGCGTGCCTGCGTGTTTCAAGCCGACGCTCAAACCTGCATCTGGCTCAGGGTCTGCAGCATCTGGTCGGAGGTCGTGACCGCCTTGCTGTTGATTTCGTAGGCGCGTTGCGTCTCGATCATGTTCACGAGCTCCTGCACCACGTTCACGTTCGACGCTTCCACATAGCCCTGGTTGAGCGTGCCCGAGCCGTTCAGGCCCGGCGTGGTCACCGTGGGCGCGCCCGACGAGGCCGTTTCGGAGAGCAGGTTCTGGCCGTTGCTCTGCAAGCCGGCCGGGTTGATGAACATGGCCAGTTGCAGCGAGCCGACGGTGGTGTTGCTCGCCGAGCCCGGCGTGGTGACCGTCACCACGCCATCGCTGCCGATGGTGAGCGAGGTGGCGTTCGCGGGCACCGTGATGGTGGGCAGCACCGGGTAGCCGCTCGACGTGACGAGCTGGCCCTGCGAGTTGGTCTGAAACGAGCCGTCGCGCGTATAGGCCGTGGTGCCGTCGGGCATCTGCACCTGGAGGAAGCCCGCGCCGTTGATGGCCACATCCTTCGAGTTGCCGGTCTGCTGCAGGTTGCCCTGGGTGTAGAGACGCTCGGTGGCGACCTGCTGCACGCCCGTGCCCACCTGACTGCCCGAGGGCAGCTCGGTGGTCTGCGTGGAGTTCGCGCCCGGCTGGCGCAGCGTCTGGTACATGAGGTCCTCGAACACCGCGCGCGAGCCCTTGAAGCCATTGGTGCTCACGTTCGCGAGGTTGTTGGAGATCACGTCCATTTGCGCCTGCTGGGCGTTCATGCCGGTGGCGGCGATGTAGAGCGATCGGTTCACGGTGGTTTTCTCCGGAAATGCTTAGCTGAAATTGAGCAGCTGGTTCGCGCTCTGTTCGTTCTGGTCGGCCGTTTGCAGCAGCTTGGTCTGCATCTGGAACTGGCGGGCGTTGTCGATCATCGAGACCATGGCCGCCACCGGGCTCACGTTGCTGCCTTCGAGCGATTCCGTCGCCACCTGCACGCTCGGGTCCGCGTCGGCGGGGTTGCCGTCGGCCGTGCGAAAGAGGCCGTCGTCGCCGCGCGTGAGCGAGCCCGCGGGCGGGTTCACGAACTTGATCTGGTCGATCATGGCGATGGCGCTCGCGGGGCTGCCCGGCGCGATCGCCGAGACGGTGCCGTCCTTGCCGATCGTCACCGCCGAGCCCGGCGGCACCGCGATCGGGCCGCCGCCGCCGATCACCTGGAGGTTGCTGGCCGTCACGAGCTGGCCGTTTTCGTCCACGTGCAGGTTGCCCGCGCGCGTGTACGCCTCGTTGCCGTCGGGCGTCAGCACGGAGATAAAGCCCGAGCCCTGCACGGCGACGTCGAGCGGGTTGCCGGTGCGCGAGATCGCGCCGGGCGTCATGTCGGAGCCGGGCGTCGACGAGAGCACGAAGGTGCGCGTGGTCGCATCGTTGACGCTCGAGCCGTCGCCGAACGACATCGGCACGGCGCGGAAATTCGCGAGTTGCGCGCGAAAGCCCGTGGTCGAGACGTTCGCCAGGTTGTTCGCGACGACGGCCTGCTGCTCGAGCGCCTGGCTCGCGCCCGTCATCGCGGTGTAGATCAGTCGGTCCATGATGTGCCCGGTGCCTTAAAAAAGGAGTGCGCCTGCGTGCTCTGCGTGCTTACATCTGCAGCAGCGTCTGGTCGACGGTCTGCTGCGTCTTGATGGTCTGCGCGTTCGCCTGATAGTTGCGCTGCGCCGTGATCAGGTCGACGAGCTGGTTCGTGAGGTCGACGTTCGACGACTCCACCGCGCCGCCCGTGAGCGAGCCGTGGTTGGTGCTGCCGGGCGTGGAGACCTGCGGCACGCCCGAGGCGGACGTTTGCTGGAACTGGTTGCCGCCGAGGTTCAACAGGCCGTTCGGATTGTTGAAGTTGGCGAGCACGACCTGGCCGAGCGTCTTGGTCTGACCGTTCGAATAGTTGCCGGTGATGGTGCCGTCCGAGCCGATCGTGAAGTTCGAGAGCGTGCCGCTCGCGTAGCCGTCCTGCGCGAGGTTGTTCACGCCGTTGGCGCTGCCGTACTGCGTCGTGCCGGTGAAGTTCAGCGTGATCGCCTGGTTCGTCTTCGAGCCGTCGGTCGGGTTGATCGTGATGGGAATCTGGCCGAGCGAGGTCGCCGTGCCCGACGCGTCGGCCGTGCCCATGAGCTTGCCGGTGTTGTCGAACGTCATCGTGCCCGCGGCCGTGGACGGCACGGCGCCCGCCGCGCCCGAATAGACGCTCCATTGCTGGTTGCCGCTCGCGTCCACGCCGCCCTTCACGAAATACATGTTGATCTGCTGCGTGCCGCCGAGCGAGTCGTAGGCCGTGATCGACGTCGAGTAGTTGTAGGTGTTCGAATTGGTGGCGTCGAACGGCGTGGCCGTGGGCACGGTGGACTGCGCGTTCAGGTTCAACTGGGCCGTGATGCTGCTCGTCGTGACCGGCGAGATATTGGTCGTGGGCACCTGAAGCGGCACCGTCTGCGCCGAGTTCACGACGCTGTTCGTGCCGGCCGCGTAGCCCATCAGGTCGTTACCCGCCGCGTCGGTGATATAGCCGTCCTTGTTGAGCTGGAACACGCCATTGCGCGAATAGGTGACGGTGCCGTTGTTCGACATCTGGAAGAAGCCGTTGCCGTTGATGGCGACGTCGAGCGCCTGGCCGGTCGTGGTGATCGTGCCTTGCGAGAAGTTCTGCTGTACTTGCGAGAGCGCCGCGCCCAGGCCGATCTGCGTGTTGACCGAGGTGGCGACGGTATTCGCATAGACGTCCGCGAACTGCGCCGTGCTCTGCTTGAAGCCCACCGTGTTCGCGTTGGCAATGTTGTTGCCGATGACGTCGAGATCGTTCGACGCAGCGGCGAGGCCGCTCAATCCTTGCTGGTAGCCCATGAGTGTCTACTCCGCGTGTGTCTTGTCTGGTTCAGAGAATGCCGGCCACGCCCGAGAGCGAGACCGTCTTGCCGTTGGCGAGCGAGAGGCTCGCGCCGCCGTCCGATTGCTGGATCACGGCCTGCACCTTGCTCGCGACGAGCGCCGTGGCCGTGCCGGCCTGGCCGTTGACGGTCGCGCTCGCGCTCACCGTGTAGGTGCCGTCGGCGACGGCGTTGCCCGCCGCGTCGGTGCCGTTCCAGGTGATGGGCACCGTGCCCGCCGACTGCGCGCCGAGATCGAGCGTGTTGACGACCTGGCCCGCCGCGTTGGTGATCGTGAGCTTCACGTCCGAGGCCGCCGAGGGCAGCGTCACGCCCAGTTGCGGCGCCGCGCCGCTCGCCACCGTCATGCTGTTGCCCGGCGCGAGCACGGTCGAGCCGATCAGCAGCGCGGCCTGCGCGTTCTGGCCCGCCGAAAGTTGCGTCGACAACGACGAGAGCGACGTGTTGAGCTGCTGGATGCCCGTGACCGTGTTGATCTGCGCGAGCTGCGAGGTCATCTGCGAGCTGTCCATCGGATTGGTCGGATCCTGGTTCTTCAACTGCGTGACGAGCAGTTGCAGGAAGGTGTTTTGCAGATCGCTGCCGCTCGTGCCGCTCGTCGAGGATTTGCCCGAAGCGCCCGACGTGCCCGATGCGGCCGACGGGTTCATGGTGTCGAGCAGTTGCTGCGACACGGTGGCGGAGCTGCCGCCGATGGTGGTGTTGCTGGAGGTCAACGCGTTCTCCTCGGATACGCTCGGTGTTGCTCGATGTTGCGCGGTGTTGCGCGATGTCCCGTTCTCGCGCAGCGCTGCTCAGGTGCCGACGCTCAGGTGCCGATGGTCAGCGTCTTGAGCATCAGCGTCTTGGCGGTGTTCAGGGTTTCGATGTTGGCTTGATACGAGCGCGAGGCCGAGATCATGTTCACCATCTCCTGCACCGGGTCCACGTTCGGCATCGTGACGTAGCCATTGGCATCCGCCGCGGGGTTGTCGGGCTCGTAGCTCTGCTTCATGGGCGTCGGATCGTCGATCACGCCCGTCACTTTCACGCCGCCCACCTGCTGGCCCGACGCGGTGTGCGCGCCGCCGAGCGGGTTGACCGCGAACACGACCTGCTTGGCCTTGTAGGGCTGGCCGTCGGGGCCGGTCGTGCTGTCGGCGTTGGCGAGATTGGACGCCGTCACGTTCAGGCGCTGCGACTCCGCCGACATGGCGGAGCCCGCAACGCTGAAGATATTCATCAGGGATGGCATGGTTTCGTTGTCCTTTCGGATGGCTATTGCGTCTTTGCCTGCTTAACGTTTGTGTCAGCTCGAACCCGACTGGATCGCCGAGAGCATCGTCTTGATCTGTTGCGAAAGCACCGTCATGCCCGACTCGAAGTGCAGCGCGTTGTCGGCGAACTGCACGCGCTCGGTGTCGAGATCGACGGTGTTGCCGTCGAGCGCGGGCTGCGTCGGGATGCGGTACATCACCGGGCTTTTGTAGGTGTCCGCCGGGCCGCCGGTCGGGATCAGCTTCGCGTTGCCGCCCATGTGGCCCGCCTCGGTCGCGGCCATCGACATGCCGCTCGTCACGCCGGCAGGCTGCGCCAGCGCGAGCGGCTGGAAGTTGCCGCGGGCTCCACCCGCTGCACCCGTTGCGGCGGAAGCGCCCGGCGTAGCGACGCCCGACGTAGCGACGCCCGGCGTGGCCGCGCCCGCCTGTTTGAGCGCACCCGCGAGCGAAGCCGAAAAATCGACATCGCGTGCCCGGTAGCCCGGCGTATCGGCGTTCGCGATGTTCGAGGACAGCAACGCCTGGCGCGTTGCGCGCACATCGAGCGCTTCGCGGCCAAAGGCGAATTCGGCGTCGAGTTTGTCCAGCATCGGGCGTTCTCCGTGACTCGAAATGAGGGGCTGCGCGGGGCGCGCATGAGCGCATGCATTGCGCATCCGGCAACCGGGCAAGGCGCAAAGGCCTTTTCGCATGGAGACGAATGTTAGGCGTGGCTGGCAAGAACCAATCGGACGAATAGCCGGTAAAGGCCCCCTCTATTCGACGCAAGCGCGCAGGGTGCGCCGCCTAGAATGCGAGGCGTGTCAATGCAATGAATGGAGAACGACGATGCCGCAGACAGCCCCCTTGCGCGCGCGCCGCGCGGCAGCGGCGAGCCGCGCGCACCGAGGTTCGGCCATGCGCGCGCTGGCTCCCGCGCTTGCGGCGCTGGGCGTCGCCGCCGCATTGACCCTGAGCGGCGCGGCGCACGCGCAAAGCGAAGCGCCAGATCAGCAGATCTATATTGCGGGGCCCGGCGATCGCGCGGGCTCGGACGCCGCGCAGATGAACGCGATGCTCGCCCAGGCGAGCAAGGCGAAGCCGGGCGGCGGTGCCGGCTCGATGGGGGCCTCGGTCAATGGCAACGTCAACGCCAACGCCAACATCAACGCAAACGCCTATGCGCAGAACGCGGCCATGCTCGCGCGCGGCGCGCAAAGCGATGCACTAAACCGGCAACAAGAGCTGGCGCAAGCGCAAAGCCAGCCGGGCATGATCACGATCCCCGGGCCCGGCGAGCGCGGACGTACAGCCGAAGCGGCGACGCCCGAGATCGTCACGATTCCCGCGCCGGGCGCACCTGGTACACCTGGCGTACCGGCAACGCCCGCGATGCGTCCCGCTCTAGCGCGCGCCGTGCAGCCGATGCGCGTGAACGTCGTCACGCCGTCGCGCGCCGTTGCGCCCGTCGTCGTCGAAACCGCCGCGCCGGCTGGCGCCGCAAGACTGCCCGCCGTGCCGGTGTCGCGTGCGCCGGAAACGCGTGCGCCGACTGTTGCCGCCCGTCCTTCGCCCGCCGCAAGCATCAGCGCCGTGGCCTACGGCCAGACCGCGCAAATACCGGCCGGCCAGGAAGACGGCGAGCGCATCCGCGCCACCGCGCTCGCCTTCCTCCAGCAGCAATCAGCGGGCTTGCCGGGCAAGGTGAGCATCACGGTCGGGACGGTCTTCCCGCGCGGCCTCGCCGCCTGCGCCGCGCTCGAGCCCTTCATGCCGCCCGGCGCGCGCATGTGGGGCCGCACGACCGTGGGCGTGCGCTGCGTCGGCGCGAAGCCGTGGACGCTCTACGTGGTGGGGCGCGTGGCCGTCGACATCACTTATTACGTGGCCGCCCGCCAAGTCGACGCGGGCCAGACGCTCTCCGCCGCCGACTTCGCGCCGCGCGAGGGCGACCTCGCGAGCCTGCCGCGAACCATCATCACCGATCCCACGCAAGCCAATGGCGCGGTCGCGCTCGCGCGCATCACGGCAGGCCTGCCGCTGCGCACGGACATGCTGCGCAGCGCCTCCTCGGTGGTGATCGGCCAGACGGTCAAGGTGATCGCCGTGGGCTCGAACTTCACGATTTCCTCGGAAGGCAGCGTGCTCAACAACGCCGCGCCCGGCCAGATGGTGCGCGTGCGCACAGCCGGCGGGCAGATCATCAGCGGTGTCGTGAAAGACGCCGCAACGGTGCAGGTGCAAATTTAGGGCGCGAGTCCTGGAAACCGCGGATTCTGGAAACCTCGCGGATCGGGGAAAGCTCGGAAAACGCGGTGTGGCGAAGGTGTGGCGGAGGGGGCGGCAGTGGGCGCAAGGATACGTAACAGCATGTAACGGCAGGATTTTCGCGCTAAAGTTCGCGCGAGCCGTTGCCGTTATCAAGGCCATACGGATCAGGAAGCCATATCGTGAAAATCGACCCCTCCCCTCGCAACGACGCGCGCTCGCTCCAGGATGGCCCGGCGCGCACTCAGCAAGGCGAATCCGCGAGCGCGCTGGGCGCCAGCGGCACGGCATCCGGCGCCGCATCGAGCGCCATTGCATCGGGCACCAGCGGAGATGCCAACGTGAGTCTTTCGTCGCTTTCCTCCTCGCTGCGCTCGCTCGCAGCGAGCGGCGCCGCCGACATCGACATGGGTCAGGTCCAGTCGATCAAGGACGCCATCAAGAACGGCACGCTGCAAATCGACGCCGGCAAGATCGCCGACGGCATTATCGAAACCGCGCGCGGCCTGCTCAAGCCGGCCTCGGGCGGCTAACAGCACAGGCGGGCACGGGCGCGGGAGCACCGCGGCACGCGCCGGCCCGCAATCCGCATTTTCAGGTGGTCCCCGATGAAAGACGCGCTTCTCGCCACATTGATCGACGAACACGCCGCGGTTGAGGCGTTCGCCTCGCTGCTCGCCTTCGAGGAGAAGGCGCTCACGACGGCGGACGGCATCGGCACGCTGCCGCGCATCGTCGAAGAGAAGGCGACGCTCACGCAGCGTCTCGCGGGGCTTGAGAAGGCGCGCGACGCGCAACTGGCCGGGCTCGGCCTGCCGGGCGGACGCAAAGGCATCGAGATGGCCTGCGACGGCGACGCGCGGCTCGCGGGTCAATGGGCGCTGCTCAAGGGCTCGACCGAGCGCGCGCGCCGCCAGAACCTCACGATCGGCATGATGATCCGCACGCGCATGGAACATAACCGCCGGGCGCTCGCGATCCTGCGTGGTGAAACGGGTGGCGGTGGGTCGATGTTGTATGGGCCGGATGGACGGTTGCCGGCGTTTGGGTTGTAGGCGGGGTTTTTGTGCGGTGAGGGGTTGGGTGGGGGATTGGAAAGCCGAAGCGGGCGGGCTTCGGCTTTTTTGTTTTGGGGCGCAGCGTGGGGTGCACTGGGGGTGCACTGGGAGTGCGCCGCGAACGTCCGGAGCACTGGAATTGTCCGGTTGAATGTAGGGATCGGCGGGCGCAAAAATGACTCGCAACCCATTGATTTATATTGCCTTCTTCTGAATATTGCAGCGGCCAATGTAGGTTTCAATGTCGCGTAGCAAGCCGTCTCAGCAAAGTCCTCAGGCCGCGCTCACGACAACAAAAAAAGCCGGGACGCTCCCGCGCCCCGGCTTCCCCTCCCTGTCGGGCGCCCAAACCCCGGCGCCGCGCCTGATGATTAATTCTCCGTGTCCGCCCAGGCCATCTCGCGCAGCCGCGCGCGCAGGCGCGCGACGGCCTGGCTGTGCAACTGGCACACGCGCGACTCGCTCACCTCCAGCACCGCACCAATCTCGCGCAGGTTCATGCCGCGCTCGTAGTAGAGCGACATGAGCAGCTTCTCGCGCTCGGGCAGCCGCTCGATCGCTTCGACCAGCGCGCCGCGCAGGCTGTCGTCGAGCAGCGCCGAGAGCGGGTCCGAGTGATCGACGCAATAGCGGTCGAGGAACGGCTCGTCGTCGGCGGCGCGGTCGAAGTCCTCGTAGTAGATGAGCTGGCTGCCGTGCAGGTCCTGCAACATGCTCTGGAACTCGTCGAGCGGCATCTGCAAATGCTCGGCGATCTCGGTTTCGCTCGCCGAGCGGCCAAGCCGCTGCTCCACCTTATGCACCGCGCTTTCCACTTCGCGCGAGGTGCGCCGCAGGCTGCGCGGCAGCCAGTCGTTGCTGCGCAGTTCGTCGAGCATCGCGCCGCGAATGCGCTGGCTCGCGTAAGTCTCGAACTGCGCGCCCTGGTCTTCCTTGTAGCGATTCGCCGCGTCGAGCAAGCCGATCATGCCGGCCTGAATCAAGTCGTCGAGATCCACGCTCGCCGGCATCTTCGCCACGAGTTGCAGTCCCAGCCGCCGTACCAGCGGCGCGTATTTCGCGAGCACAGCGGCCTGCGAAATCTTTCCCTGAGCGTTGTACATCTGGCTCTCCTATGTCCGTCACGCGTGCTGATGGGCCGTGCGCTGCACGGGCGGGTCCGCCCGCCATCGCGCATGAGCCGGCGCAGGCGCGGATGGAACGCCCGTGACCGATGAAACGAATGAATCTGCTGAATTGGCCGGGTTTGCCGCGTTTGCCGGAAGTGCCTGGGCGTCGCCCGAGGCCGCAAGCGCGGGGCGCATCGGCCAGTGCGGCAACTCGGCGGCCACGTGGCGAAAATCGCGCGCGGCGGCCGTCGACGGAAATGCATCGACGATGCAGCGCGCCAGTTGCAGCGCGCGCGGCATGTGCGGGTCGGCGGCCACGCTGCCCGCGCTTTCGAGCGACACCGTGAGGTAGCGGCTCGCCACGTCCGCGAGATTCTCGAGTGCGGCTTGCGCGTCGGTGGTGCTCGCCACGTGGTTTGCGAGTACGCGGAACTGGCCGATCGCGTGCGCGAAATGCAGCCGCTTTATGCATGCGTAGGCGTCGGTGATCGCCTGCGCGGCCACGCGCATCACGATCAGCACGTCGTGCGCATGCAGTGCGAGCGGCGAGAGCGCGCCTTCGGCGTCGAGTTGAGCGTCGATCAGCACGAAATCGGCGGGACCGGCCAGCACTTTGCTCAACTGCGCGTTCATCTGCGCCTGCGTGTACGGCGCGCGCGGCTCGCGCGGCGCGGCCAGCACGCCGAAGCCGAGCGCATGGCGCCCCACGGCTTCGTCCAGCGCCATCTCCCCGCGCATCACCGCCGCGAAGTTATCTGCGAGGCTTCTGGCGACGTTGCCTGCGAGGCTTCCTGCAAAGCGGCCGGAGGTGCTGCCCGCGCCGCGCACGCCGCCGAGCTGCGCGTTCACCGAGCGCGGGCCGAGGCATTCGTCGATGACGAGCACGTCCTTGCCCTGGGCCGTGAGCGCAGCCGCAAGATTGATCACGACGGTCGTGCGCCCGGGAGCGCCGGGGCCGCCCGCCACGGCGATCACGCGCGAGCCTTCGCGCGCGAGCAGCCGTCGCAGGCCTTCTGCCTGATCGATCACGAACTTATCCAAACCGGACCTCGGGGGCTTGTGTGTTCGAACGCGTCGAGAGCGCGGAGAGCAGCGCGGGAATGTCGTCCTCGTGCGGCACGAACGGCGAGCGCTCGCGCGGCACGCAGAACGCGCTGCGCACGAGGAAGCGGCGCGTGGCCACGTACAGGTTCTCGGGCACCTTCTGGCCTGTCGAGACGTAGTGCACCGGCAGCTTGTAGCGCAGGACCGTGTCGAGCGTGCTGCCGAGGTTGGTCGCCTCGTCGAGCTTGGTGAGGATGCAGCCCGTGAGCGGCGAGTTGTCCGGGCCGCTCTGGTACGCCTGCACGACTTCGTTGAGCGTGTCGCCGTGGCTCGTCGCCGAAAGCAGCAGCAGGCGCTGCACCGGACGGCCCGCGCTGCACAGCATGGCGATCTGGTCGGCCACGGCGCGGTCGCGCTGGCTCATGCCGATCGTATCGATCAGCACGATGTGCTTGCTCTTGAGTTCGGTGAGCGCGAGTTGCAGATCCGCGCCGTCGCGCACCGCGTGCACGGAAACGCCGAGGATCTTGCCGAAGATGCGCAGTTGCTCGTGGCCGCCGATACGGTAGCTGTCGGTCGTGAGCAGCGCGACCTTGCTCGCGCCGAAGCGCATCACGCAGCGCGCGGCGAGCTTCGCCGTGGTCGTGGTCTTGCCCACGCCGGTCGGACCCATCAGCGCGAACACGCCGCCGCGCTCCATGAGCGACTCTTCGTCTTCGAGCACGGGCAGGTTCGCTTCGAGCACCGACTGCACCCATTCCATGCCGGCTTCTTCGGTTTCCACGCTGGGCAGGCGGTCGACCACCATCTTCACGAGCTGCGCCGAGAAACCGGCCGCGAAAAGCTGCTTCGTGAGCGTGCTCTGCACCGGGTTGCGGCGCTGGCGCTCGCCCCACAGGAGGCCCGCGAACTGCTCTTCCATCATGCCGCGCATGGAGGCGAGCTCATGCATGACGGTTTCGTTGACGACCTGCTCGATGCGCGCGCGGATCGCCTCGCTCACTGTGTGTGCGGTGCTGGACGCGGCGGGCTGGGCCATTGATGCGGCCGTGGTGGTTGCGGTGGCCGAGGCGTGCTGCGCGGCGTGGGTGACATGAGCAACGTTGGCGACATTGGCGGCGCCATGGGCGACGGGTGCCGGGCCGGCCGCATCCGGGCTCTGGCCGATGCTGCGGGCGGCGCGACGCGCCGCGACGTGCGCGGCCTGGCGCGCCCATTCGGGGGTGCTCGCCTCGACATCGGCGGCATGCACGGGGTCGGCGGCCACGCCGAGACCGCGCGCCATGGCGGCTGCGGGCGTCATGCCGGCCTGCTGGGCTTGATCCTGCTGGCCCGACTGCTGGCTCGCAATGCGGCGTGCGTGATCGATCAGCCAGGGGTTCGATTCGGCCATCGTGCGCGGCGCGCCAGATGGATCGGCTAGCGGCTGTGTGGCAGCCTGTTCGAGCCGCATGGCGGCGTCGCGGTCCGCTACGCTCGCCAGAGCGCGGCTCATGGCGCTAGCAGTCCGCGCGGCGCCGAACGGCTGGGCGGCTTGCATCGTCTGCGCGGTCGGCGGCATCGTCAACTGCTGCGCGGCCTGGGCGGCTGCTGCACGCGAGGCCGCGAACGGCTGCGCCACGGCTTCGGAGGCTTCGGCGCTGAGCTTCGCCTGGGTGGCTTGCGCGAGCGAGACGGTGGCGTCGTCGCCGCCGTCGGCTTCGTCGTGCGCTTCGTCGTGCGCGTGGGCGTTCGATCCGGTGGCGTCGCGCTCGACACCCACTTCCGGGCTCGCGCCGAACACCGACGAGAACACGTCGGGCATGCCGCCGCTTGCGTAGGGGTTGCCCACGGGAGCGGCCACGGCGGCGGGTACCGCTGCGTTCGCGGCGGGCTGTGCGCCAAAGGCAGTACGCGGCGGCTTTGCCGCGAAGCCCGCGCCGCCTTGTGCCTGACCGTTGCCGAACGCAGCGCCTGCGGAAGGCGCGCCGCCAGAGGGCGCTCCGCCATCCGCCGGCGCGATCGCCGCGAGGTCGCGGTCCGCGAGCGCGACGATCTCGACGCTGCCATCGTCGAGCGTACGGTTCGACAGCACGACGGCGTCCGCACCCAGCGCTTCGCGCACGAGGCGCAACGCGTCGCGGCTGGTGCCACCGATGAATTTGCGAATGTTCAAGCTATGCCCCTGATGAGGTGGGCGGCCTGTGCCGCCGGTCGATCACGTCTGGATGGCTGCGAGCCTGGCGCTCTCGCGCGGACCCTTCTCCGATGTTGGAATTATTTCGAAGGTGAGCCCTCGACGATCGGTGGATCAGGGCGGGGAAAGGTGGGTAATTCGGGGGATGGGGGGAGGCGCCTGTGGTTGTGCGCGAGGCGGCGGTGCAGGTCGATCATCGGGGCCATGCGCCTTGATTCGAAGCAAGGCGTAGGTCGGTGCGGAGCCCTTAAAGTGGCGCCCTGGCCCCGGCGAAGGCCATGTTGCGCAACCGCCAGCCCCTGCCTTTCACCACGGAGAATCCACACGATGGAAACGCTAACCCCTCAGGATTCAGTCGACATCGAAGACCTGAAAACCCGCCTCGAAGCCATTGTGGCGTCGGCCGATCATCCGGTGGCCGTCCTGCAAGACAGCAAGCCCGTGGCGTTCCTCGTGCCGGCTGGATTGTGGGAGACGCTATGCGAGGCGCTCGAAGATATCGAGCTGTGCCGCATCGTCAGGGCTCGCCAGAACGAACCCATGGTCGCGGTGAAAGTGAGCGAGCTGTGAGTTGAAAAAGCGACAAGGCCCGCGTTGAGCAGGCCCGCTTCCAATTTGGGCGCGCGTCAGCGCCCCCACCTCACCCCGCCCCCACCCCATTCACCACCCGCACATTGCGCGTATCCGGCACCTCGGCATACGAGAGCACCTTCAACTGCGGCAGACTCCGGCGCAAAAAGCGCGAGAGCATCGGCCGCAGCGCATGCTGCACCAGCAGCACGGGCGCGAGTCCCAGCGCCTGCTGACGCCCCATCGCCATTTCGGTCTGCGTGAGCAGCGTATGCGCGAGGCCCGGCTCCAGCCCCGGGTTTGGCCCGGAGGTGAGTGTCTGCGACAGCACGCGTTCGAGATTGGCGTCGAGCCCCATCACCTGCATGTCGCCGTTGCCGGGGAACCACTGCTGCGTGATCGCGCGGCCCAGCGAGATGCGCACCGCCGCCGTGAGGTCGTGCGCGTCGGGCATGCGCGGCGCGTGCTCCGCCAGCGACTCCATGATCGTGCGCATGTCGCGAATCGGCACGCCTTCTTCCAGCAGGTTCTGCAGCACCTTTTGCAGCGTCGTGAGCGCCAGCACCTTCGGCACGAGGTCGTCCACGAGCGATGGCGTGTCCTTCTGCACGCGCTCGATGAGCGCCTGCACTTCGCGGCGCCCGAGCAGTTCGGCGGCGTGCGTCACCACGAGGTGATTGAGGTGCGTCGCCACCACGGTGCTCGAATCGACCACGGTATAGCCGAACACCTGGGCCTGCTCGCGCATGTTCGAGTCGATCCAGATCGCGGGCAGCCCGAACGCCGGGTCGGTGGTCGGCGTGCCGGGCACCACCGCGCTCACCTGCCCCGGATTGATCGCGAGCCACTGGCCCGGAAACGCCTCGCCCGAGCCCACTTCCACGCCCTTGAGCGCGATGCGGTAGGCGTTCGGGCGTAGCTCCAGGTTGTCGCGAATATGAATGACCGGCGGCAAAAAGCCGATTTCCTGCGCGAACTTCTTGCGGATGCTCTTGATGCGCTTGAGCAGTTCGCCGTCGGTGTTTTTGTCGACGAGCGGAATGATGCGGTAGCCCACTTCGAGCCCGAGCGTGTCGATGAGCGCCACGTCGTCCCAGCTCGCCTCCGCGTTCTCGGTGGGGGCGGCTGCGGCCGGCAAGACTTCCGCGAGCACGGCGCTCGCCTTCTTCGCCTCGGCGCTCTTTTTCATCACGCGGCCGAGCTGGATCGCGCCCGCGCCCAGCAGCAAGAACGCGAAGTGCGGCATGCCCGGAATCAGGCCCATCACGAGGATGATGGTGCCGGTGATCATCAGCACGCGCGGGTTCGTGAAAAGCTGGCCGGTAAGCTGCGTGCCGATGTCCTCGTTGGTCGCCACGCGCGAGACGATCACGCCCGCTGCCGTCGAGATCACGAGCGACGGGATCTGCGCGACGAGGCCATCGCCGATGGTAAGCAGCGTGTAGGTCTCGCCCGCCGCCGCGAACGGCATGCCGTGCTGCACGACGCCCACAATCAGCCCGCCGATGATGTTGATCGCCATGATCAAGAGGCCCGCGATGGCGTCGCCGCGCACGAACTTGCTTGCGCCGTCCATCGAGCCGTAGAACTCGGCTTCCTGGGCGATCTCGGTGCGGCGCTTGCGCGCGGCTTCCTCGTTGATGAGGCCGGCGTTGAGGTCGGCGTCGATCGCCATCTGCTTGCCGGGCATGGCGTCGAGCGTGAAGCGCGCCGACACTTCCGCGATCCGCCCCGCGCCCTTGGTGATCACCATGAAGTTGATCACCATGAGGATCACGAACACGACGATACCCACGGCGAAGTTGCCGCCCACGAGGAAGTGGCCGAACGACTCGATCACCTGGCCGGCCGCGCCCGGGCCGGTGTGGCCTTCGAGCAGCACGACGCGCGTGGAGGCCACGTTCAGCGAGAGGCGCAAGAGCGTGGAGAACAGCAGCACGCTCGGGAACGCCGCGAAATCGAGCGGCTTCATGGTGTACATGCTGACGAGCAGCACCATCACCGAAAGCGCGATGTTGAAGGTGAACAGCAGATCGAGCAGGAACGGCGGCAACGGCAGAATCATCATGCCGAGGATCATGCAGATCAGGATCGGTCCAGCGAGCGCGCGCAGATTCGTGCTTTGCAGCACCTCCGGGCGCCGCGCGAGGAAACCGGTGCGGGCGTTCATTCTGTGGCTCCTTCATTGCCGCCGCGCGCGTTATTGCTCGCTGCGTTGCGCGTGTCAGTGCGATTCGCATTGGAATCCGCGTTGCGCGCGGTATTCGTTGATGCGGTGCTTGATGCTGTGCTTGATGCGGTATTCGATGCCGCGTTTGGTGCGCTACCGGGTGCCTTGCCGCTGGCCGTGCGGTCCTCGGGCGAGAGCGCCTCGTCGGCTTCGTCGGCGGCGTCTTCGTCGCTTATGGCGCCCTTGTCTAGCTCAGGCGGCACGTCGAGATCGGTCGGCGCCATCGGCACGTCGCCGCCATGTTCGCGAAAGCGCTTCAACTGGTAGACCCACGCGAGCACCTGCGCGACCGCGCCATAGAGCGGGCCGGGAATCTCGCGGTTGATATCGACGTTGTAGTAGAGCGCGCGGGCGAGCGGCGGCGCTTCGAGCAGCGGCACGTTGTGCTCGGCGGCGAGTTCGCGGATACGCGCCGCCACGAGGTTCACGCCCTTGGCGACCACTTTGGGCGCACGCATTTCGCCATCGGTGTATTGGAGCGCGACGGCGAAGTGCGTCGGGTTGGTCACCACGACGTCGGCCTTGGGCACCTGCGTCATCATGCGGCGGCGCGCCATGGCGCGCTGCTGCTGGCGAATGCGGCCTTTCACGTGCGGGTCGCCTTCGTTCTCGCGGTGCTCGCGCTTCACTTCTTCCTTGGTCATGCGCAGCTTGCGGTGATACGACCAGAGCTGGTACGGCACGTCGATGGCGGCCACCACGAACATGCCCGCGACGGTCGTGCCGCAGCACACGGCGATCAGATGGAATGCTTCGGCGAATGCGCGCGGCGGGGGCTGCATGGCGAGGCCGAGGATCTCGTCGCGCCGCACCCACAGCGCCGAGCCGCCGATGCCGCCCACCACGAGCGTCTTCGCGAGCGACATGCCAAGCTGGATCGGCCCGTTCACCGAAAAGATGCGCCCGAGCCCGGACACCGGATTGAGGCGGCTGAATTTCATCTCCAGCGACCGGGTCGAGAACAGCCAGCCGCCCAGCGCCATGGGCGCGAGCAGCGCGGCCGCGCCGGTCAGCAACAGCACGGGCAAGAGCGCGAAGAGGCCTTCGCGCGCGGCCACGCCGGCGCCCGTGAGCATGCGTTTCGTCTCGAAGGCGCCCGCGTGGTTGAAGGTGAGCGCGCCGCGCAACATCGTTTGCAGATGCTCGCCGATGGTGCCCGAGAGCATCCACGCGCCAAAGCAGCCCGCCGAGAGCAGCGCGAACGTGGCAAGCTCCCGCGAACGCGCGACCTGCCCCTCCTCACGCGCCTTTTCGAGGCGCTTGGGAGTGGCTGATTCGGTCTTTTCGAGGTCGCTGTCCTCTGCCACGGATGCTCCGGTCGGCGGCGCACGCGCACCCGCCACCCCTGCGGTGACGGCGCACGCCCTTTTTCAGTGAGAGCGATTATTGCCTCGGGGCGCAAGCGGCGATTGGCGGAGTAAGGCAGGGAAACCGGGGTATTTCGCGGGATGGGATTGCTGCGCGGGAAGCGGAGAACGAAGGGAGAACGAAGGCAGGAGAACAAAAGCGCCCGGCACGCATCGGGCGGTGTGCCAGGCATGCGCGCCCGCCACAGCGGCGGCGGACGCGCAGAAGACACGGCGTGTCAGAAGGTCAGAAGGCCACGTAGGGCTTCTGCGTGCCCGTTGCGTTGATCGCCTGATCCTGGCCGTAATACACATAGCGCCCGTAGAAGAACGGCAAACCGAGGTCGAGGTCTGCGCTCGACCCAAACGATCCGGCGAGGTCGTTGAGCGCGAAGTTGCTGCCGCTGTTGAGCAGCGCCGACGCGCTCACCACGTTGAAGTTCACGTTGCCCGAAATGCCGTTCGCGTCGGTGAGCGTCGCGCTGAGCGCGAGCGGCTTGGCCGGGCAGTAGAACGTGCCGAGATTGCCGCCGCACTGCGCAATGCCGCCATCGGAGAAAAAGATGCCGTTCGAGCCCGAGTCGAGGAACGCCCCTAGCGAACGCCCGTTGTACGAGCCGGTCATATTGCCCCAATGGTTGGTCGCGAAGCGCTGCACGGAGGTCGGTATCGCGTTGTTCGACTGCGTGCCGATGCCGAACACCAGCGTGCCCGTGGCCGAGGCCTGCCCGCTGTTGGAGATGGGCGGCATCTGCAGGATCACGCCGTTGTTGTCGACGGGGAGGTGCGGGACGGGATTGGCCACCTGGTTGTTCAGCGCAACGGCCGTGGTGGCGCAGTTGTTACTGTTGGTGCCGTTGGGGCACGCGTAGTAATTGCTCGTGCTGGCGCTCGTGCAACCCGAGCCGCAATCCCACGGTGCAACGCCGACACCGAGAATGCCGTTCGCGCCGAGCGCCTGCGTGGAATTCTGCGCGGGGCCGAAGTTCGAGCAGGCCGTCGGGACCGTGGACGTTGCGAGGTCGCCGATCACCTGGATCGGAATGCCGCTGGCCGTCTCGCCACCGATCTTCACGTCGGCGCTACGCACCGTGCCCCACGTGTAGCCGTCGGCGAACGCTGTGCATTCCGCGAGCGTGGCGCCGTTGCTGGTGGTCGTGGGCAAGGTGCTGTTGAAGGTGCCGAGCGCCGAGGCAAGCACGCGCAGACCGAACGAAGCCGTGTCGACCTGAATGTTGTTGATCGTCTGGCACGTGCCGGTACTTGGCACGCAGATCGTCACGCTCACCGTGGGAATGTTGGGCATGTTGCCGGTGATGCCCCGGTTCACGGTCACGGCCACGGTGTTCGCAGCCGTGGCGGCGATGGGCTGCTGCTGGGGACCCGCGGGCAGCGAGGCGATGTCGCCACTGCTACCGCTTGCGCCGCTGCTAGCAGAGCTGCTGGAGCCGCCATTGGAAGAGCCGCCACCGCCGCCGCAGGCGGCAAGGCCCGCCGTGAGCGCGAGCAGCGCGGCAAAGAGGAACGAACGCGAGAAGGAACGCGAGAAAGAACACGAAAAGGCGCGCGGCGCGCGCAGCGCGCGAACGAAGGCGTTGAGGATTCCGTAGCTGGACACGTCGCCTCCCGGTCGTTATTGGATATCGGACGTGCTGACGCCGGCCGGCAGCGCCTGCGGCAGCCACGCCTGGCCGGAGAAGGCGCCCATGTGGCCGCCCGAGTGCACGACGAGGCCGCTGTTATCGACCGTGCCGGAACCGCGCACGCCTCTCGCGCGATTGGCCTCCACGCCTGAGACGTACTGCGGGAAATAGCTGCCGAGCAGCGCCGCGAGGTCGGGCGGCTGCGGCCCGCTCCAGGCCACGCCGAACACGGTGCCCGCCTGCGAGAGGTACTCGCGCACGACGGTGCCGTTCGCGAGCGTGGTCTGCTTCACGCTATACGCGGCCGAGCCGCCGGTAGCCGAGGCAGAGGATGCCGCGCTGGCCTGGGCCGCCTGACGCATGAGCGCGGACGAAGCGCCCTGGCCCGCCGCGCTGGCTGCGGCATCCGGCACGGTGACGCTCGCGCCCGGAGGCGTGCTCATGGGCGCGCCGCCCAGCGCGGCGCTGGCCGGCTGGGCGATCCCCCACGTCCCTATTGCGCATGCGAGCGTGGCGGCAAGACGCCATGCCGCGCTGCGGCTGCGGGCGACCCAACGCCGGCGCCGGGCCGAACCATGCGCTGAAAGCGAAGCTGAAGATGACGATGAACTGGACACGCCAGGCGTTCCGTCCGAACGGGACGAGCCGGCATAGTGAGGCGCGCGAGGCGCGGTGGACACAACGGTCGATGCGTGCGAAGACAAGATGGCCCTCCCCCTTTCTCGGTCGCACGTTCCTCCGCGCGGCGCCCGCGCTGCACGACTGGCGGCTACGGGCGACGTCTTGACGGAGAACGGCTGGCAACGCTGCAATGCATCATCGTGGCGAGCGCCACGACAGCAATCAGCGAATGGGCTCTAGTATGCCTGTGCTACATGACATTCGGGGACTAGCCGCACGGCCAGGCAACCGGCCCGCCGTGCAACCGCCTCGCAACCGCTGCGCAATCGTCACCGGACGGTCGCGCAATCGCTGCGCGACCACGGCGCACTCCACGCGTTAAAACCCAAGGCTCGCAAGCAGGTCGTCCACCTGAGCCTGATCCTGCATCACATCGGCCTTGCCTTCGGGATTGATCTGCGGGCCGTTCAGGAGCGCTTCGGGGCTACCGGTGCCGCCAGCCGCCTCCGCGAGCAGCGCGGCGGTCGCCGCGAACTGCTCGCGCCGCTCCGGTGCGATGTTCTCGACCAGCACCGTCAGCAGTTGCTGCTCGATTAGATAGACCACGTCCATGATCTTCTTGATCACCTGGCCGGTCAGGTCCTGGAAGTCCTGCGCGAGCATGATTTCAAGCAGTTGCTGATTGGTGGCCGCCGTGGACTGCGGCACGCCCTCCAGAAACTGGCGCGTGTCGTCCATCAGCAGGCGCACTTCCTCGCGGCCGATTGGCGCGTCGTACCACGTGGCCCAACGCGTCGAAAGCACCTTCGCGTCGCTTTCGAGCTGGACCTGGATCGGCTTGGCGACCTCGATCGCGGAGAGCACGCGCTCGGCGGCCTGCTCCGTCATGTTGGCGACGTAGCGCAGCCGGTCGCGCGCGTCGGGCACCGCCTCGGCCGCGCGCTCCACGTGCTTGTCGAGACCGAGCTCGCGCATGGAGTCGCGCAGCGTGCGCGTGAGCTGGCCGATGCGCGCGAGAATGCGGTCCGATGCGAACTCACCCGTTTCGGCGCTGGCGTTGTCGAGCACGCCAGCGAGCGCGGCGGCGGCCTGCACGTCGGTGGACTCGTTCACGTCAGCTCCCTGCCTTCGCCATCTTTTCGAGAATCTTGTTGAGTTTCTCGTCGAGCGTCGCCGCTGTGAACGGCTTCACGACATAGCCGCTCGCGCCCGCCTGCGCTGCGGCAATGATGTTTTCCTTCTTCGACTCCGCCGTCACCATCAGCACTGGCAGATTCGAAAGCGTTGCGTCGGCGCGAATGGCCTTGAGCATCGCGAGGCCGTCGAGGTTCGGCATGTTCCAGTCGGAGATCACGAAGTCGTAGCTGCCGCCGCGCAGGCGCGCGAGGCCCGCTGCGCCGTCTTCGGCTTCGTCGACGTTCGCATAGCCCAGTTCCTTGAGCAGGTTGCGGACGATCCGGCGCATCGTCGGAAAATCGTCCACCACCAGAATCTTCATTCCCTTATCCATCTCGGTTCCATTCCTCCAGGTCACAACCCGGGCAGTGATCCAGACGAGCCCAACGCCCTTCCGGATCGATTCATCGTCATCGAGCGTGTGTGCCTTGCATGGCCACACGCTCGCTCAATACGCTACACGCGCTGCACGCGCTCGCCCATGCTGGCAAGGCGCGTCATCACGCGGCGGCTCATCTCTGCGAGGGGAGCGATCTCGTCGGCGGCGCCCATTGCGATTGCCTCGCGCGGCATGCCGAACACGATGCAGCTCGCCTCGTCCTGCGCGAGTGTGAACGCGCCGGCCTGGCGCATCTCCAGCAGACCGGCCGCACCGTCGCGGCCCATGCCCGTGAGAATCACGCCGATCGCGTTCTTGCCCGCGTGCAGCGCCGCCGAGCGGAACAGCACGTCCACCGAAGGCCGGTGCCGGTTCACGGGCGGCTCGTCGGACAGATGGGCGATATAGTTCGCGCCGCTTCGCGCGAGCAGCAAATGCGCGTGGCCCGGTGCGATATACGCATGGCCGGGCAGCACGCGCTCGCCATGCTCCGCTTCCTTCACGGTGATGCGGCACAGGCCGTTCAGGCGCTGCGCGAACGACTTCGTGAAGCCGGGCGGCATGTGCTGCGCGATGAGCACGGCGGGCGCGTCGGGCGGCAGCGGCTGGAGCACTTCGCGGATGGCCTCGGTGCCGCCCGTCGACGCCCCGACGATCACGAGCTTCTCGGTCGAGACGAGCGGGTTGTTGAGCATCGGCGCGGCGTGAGCCGGGGCGTGCGCGCTGTGCGCTGCGTGAGCGGCGACGCCGGAGGCCGCCGTCGTCGCAGCCGTAGCGCCGGTTGCCGTGGCTGCCGTGGCAACCACGGGCGCATGCGCCCGCGCGGCGGGACGCACGCGCGCGCGCGCGGCGGCGCGCACCTTGTCGGCGAGTTTTTCGGCGTATTCGAGCATGCCGTCGCGAATGCCCACTTTCGGCTTGGTCACGAAGTCGACCGCGCCCAGCTCCAGCGCGCGCAGCGTGATTTCGTTGCCGCGCTCGGTGAGCGAGGACACCATCACGACCGGCATCGGCCGCAGGCGCATGAGCTTCTCGAGAAAGTCGAGACCATCCATGCGCGGCATTTCGACGTCGAGCGTGAGCACGTCGGGGTTGTGCTGCTTGATGAGCTCGCGCGCCACGAGCGGGTCGGGCGCGGTGGCGACGACAGTCATGTCCGGCTGGCTGTTGATGATCTCCGTCATCAGGCTGCGGATCAGCGCCGAATCGTCGACACATAGAACCTTGATTTTCTGCACGGCGTTCACGCCTCCTCTACTGTCCTGGCGTTGTTTTGACCGGATAGCCGCGAAGCCTGCGACGAACGCGCACCGAACAATTCGATGCGCGGACGCGCCGGCTGCGGCGGGGATGATTGAAATGTGCTGAGGTTCGCGGCGGCACTGCCTGCACTAACCGCGCTAACCGAATTGGCGTCGCCCGGGTTCGCAGCGCCGCTGCGCGCCGCGCTGCCGAGACCGAACAGCTCCACGCGCGCGCGGGCCCGCGCGAGACGCTCGGCGCGCGCTTCGGGCGTTTCGGGCAGCCGGCGCGCGAGTTGCTGCTCGCGCTCGGCCAC
Source organism: Paraburkholderia tagetis (assembly GCF_022213065.1). Lineage (GTDB taxonomy): Bacteria > Pseudomonadota > Gammaproteobacteria > Burkholderiales > Burkholderiaceae > Paraburkholderia > Paraburkholderia tagetis. The sequence goes on along the minus strand of NZ_JAKLJA010000012.1, from coordinate 96,350 downwards.
GCTGGCCTCCTGCGAGAGGCGCAGCTTCTTGACCATGACCTGGCCCGTGCGCGGCAGGAACGCCACCTTGCGCGGGTGCGAGCCCTGCAAGTCCTCGGCGACGATGCGGATGCTCTCGGTCGCGAGATAACGGCGCACGAACGCGGCATTGCGGTCGCCGATATTCATCGTCGTCATGCCCGCGAGCACGGCCGCGCCGCCGAACACCTTGGCCTCGAAACGCTCGCGCCGGCCGCCCGCCTTGATCAGCTCGTTGATGAGCACTTCCATCGCGTAGGCGCCGTAGCGCATTGCGTCGGAGGCGGCGGGCAGTGTGTTGCTGGCGTCGGCGCCGTCGTCGGGCAGCATGAAGTGATTCATGCCGCCGATGCCCGCCGTGCGGTCCTGAATGCAGGCGGCCACGCACGAGCCGAGCACGGTGACTAGCACCATGTCGTCGCTCGTGGTGAAAAACTCGTTGGGCAGCAGCTTCACGCCGGGGCGCTGGAAGTGCGAGTCGAAATAGCGATTGGTCGCGATCGGCAGGCTGGCACTCATGCGCTCGCCCCCACCGGTTCGGCTTGCGCGCCGTGGCGTGCGGCGGCAACACCGGCGAGCGCGCCCGGCACACGTTCATACACGGTCTGGCCGCGCAGGCGGAAGGCCTGGGTCACATAGGTGAAATTTTCCGAATGCCCCGCGAACAGCAAGCCATCCGGCTTCATCAGCGGCTCGAAGCGCGCGAGCACCTGGGCCTGGGTCGGCTTGTCGAAGTAGATCATCACGTTGCGGCAGAAGATGGCGTCGAACGTCGTGCGCAAACCATAGTCCGCGTTGGTGAGATTCAGTTGCTCGAAGCGGACCATCTGGCGCAGCTCCGGGCGCACTTTCACGAGGCCCGCGTGCCCACCCGTGCCCTTGAGGAAAAAGCGCTTCAGGCGCTCTTGCGAGAGATGCTTCACCTGGTCGAAGGCGTACACGCCCGCGTCGGCTTTCGCGAGCACCTGGGTGTCGAGATCGGTCGCGAGCACGCGTGCCTCGCGCGCGCCGCGCTCGCCGAGCGCTTCGATCAACGTCATCGCAATCGAATACGGCTCCTCGCCCGTCGAGGCCGCCGAACACCACACCGAGACCTGCGAGCGGCGCTTGACGAAATCGGCGAGGATCGGGAAGTGATGCGCCTCGCGAAAGAACGCCGTGAGGTTGGTGGTGAGCGCGTTGGTGAACGCCTCCCACTCGCTCGCGTCGTTGCGCTGCTCGAGTTCGTCGAGATACGCGCGGAAACTCTCGTGGCCGAGCGCGCGCAAACGCCGCGCGAGACGGCTGTATGCCATGTCGCGCTTGTGGTCCGAGAGCGAGATGCCCGCGCGGCGATGGATCAGCGCGCGAATGCGCTCGAAGTCCGCCGATGTGAACTCGAAGTCGCGTGCGGCGCCTTCGCCTGGTGTGCCCGGTGCACCCTGTTCGCCTGCCGCCCCGGACATCGACGTGCGGGGGGCCTCACCACGCTCCACGCGCTCCACGCGTTCCGTGCGAGCGGTGCGGGAAAAACGCAGTGCCTTCATGACACCGCTCCTGCGAGCAGCGTGCGCCCTGTCGGCATTTGCGCCGCCGTGCCATTCACTACCGCAGCGGCATGCCCGCCCCTCTGCAATGCGTGCGGCGCGCGCCCGGCGTGCAGCGCCTGCGCCGCCTCGTGGGCCGCGTTGCGGTGCAAATCTTGCCGTTTCTGTGCGCTCATGTGCATTGCCGTGCTCGTTACTGTGCTCGTTACTTGTGCTCGTTGCCTTGTTCGTTTCAGCGTGCGTCAGCCTGGTCGGGCTTGATCCCGCTATCCAGAGCGACTCAGAACGTTTCCCAATCGGCATCGTCCTTCACGGACGCCGCCGCGCTAACCGCTTGCGGCTCGACTCGTGCCGCTGCAACCGGCTTCTTCTGCGGCCGCGCTGCAACCGCGTCGGCAGCAGCAGCCGGCTTGGCGCTCGAACCCGCCGTGCTGCCAGCCGTCGACGGCGTGCGCCTTGCCGCTGTAGCTGCTGTAGCCGCCGTCGCCGGCGCCGCCCTGACTTCGGACTTCACCGCATGCGCGCTCGCCGCCGCTGCGCTGGGCACGCCCGCCGCGCGTGCTTCGCCGCCGTGGCTGCCCGCGTGGTGGGTCCCATTCGTGCGCCAGGTTCCCAGCACCGCCTGCAGATTGCGCGTCTGCTCTTCGAGCGACGCCGCCGCCGCCGCCGCCTCTTCCACGAGTGCCGCGTTCTGCTGCGTGACGGTGTCCATCTGCGTGACGGCGCGGTTCACCTGCTCGATGCCGCCCGACTGCTCCACCGAAGCCGCGCTGATCTCGCCCATGATGTCGGTCACGCGACGCACGGCCTGAAGAATGTCCTCCATCGTCGTGCCGGCTCGGCCCACCAATTCCGATCCGCTTTGCACCTTCTGCGCCGAATCGTTGATGAGATCCTTGATTTCCTTGGCCGCGCTCGCGCTGCGCTGCGCGAGGCTGCGCACTTCGCCCGCGACCACCGCGAAGCCGCGCCCCTGCTCGCCCGCGCGCGCGGCTTCCACGGCCGCGTTGAGCGCGAGAATGTTGGTCTGGAACGCGATGCCCTCGATCACGCTGATGATGTCCACGACCTTCGCCGAGCTAGTGGCAATGTCCTGCATCGTGTCGACGACTTCGCCCACCACCACGCCGCCGCGCGTCGCGATATCCGATGCGTTGACGGCAAGCTGGCTCGCCTGGCGCGCGTTCTCGGCGTTCTGGCGCACGGTGCCGGTGAGCTGCTCCATGCTCGACGCCGTCTCCTGCAACGACGCGGCCTGCTGCTCGGTGCGCTGCGAGAGGTCGGTGTTGCCCATCGCGATCTCGCGCGCGCCCACGTCGATGGAGCCCGCCCCCGTATGGATGGCCGAGACCAGCGTGACGAGGCTTTCCTGCATGCGCTTGATGCCCGCGAACAGACGCCCCATCTCGTTCTTGCTGTACACCTCGATGCGCTCGGTGAGGTCGCCGTGCGCGATGCGCTCGAACGACTGCACGGCATCTTCGAGCGGCTGCACGATGAGGCCGCGCAGCGCGAAGCGAATCGCCACCACGAGCACGAGCGCCACCGCAATCGCCACGCCGATCAGTGTGCGCATGAGCGAGATTTGCGCACGCGCGCTTTGCTCGCGCGCTTGCGCGCCGTCCTGCAACTGCTGCGCGATTGGCGCGGCGGAGTTGTCGTACTCGACGAACATCGGGCTGATCTTCGTGCGCGCGATCGCCTGGTATGCGGCGATATCGCTTGCGCGCAGGGCCGCGAATTCGGGCTGCACGCCGTCTTGCAGCAGGCTCGCGTGCTTTGCGTTGAGCGTATCGAGCGACCCGGCTTCGATGCCCTGCTTGGGCGCGGACTGGAACGCCTTCCATGCCTCGTTCGACTTGCCGAGCAGAAAGTCGGCGCGGTCGATGACCTTCTTTGCCTCGTCGCTCTGCCCTGCCTCGGTCAGCGAATTCGCACGGTCGAGCGAGACGCGCGCGCGCAGCAGATACGACGACGAATCGCTGAGCGAATGCATGGCGACGAGGTCGCCGCGCGCGATCGTGCCGAGCGACTCGCTCGCATTGCCGAGCGCGACAAGCCCGAGTGCGCCGACGAGCGCCGTCAGCGCCAGCAGAATGACTCCGACGCCCGTGAGCGTCGTGCGGATCGACCACCTGTTCAACATCTCGTTTGCTCCTGTCCTGTGTGGCGGGTGCCCGATGCCTGCAAAGCGCGAAAAGCATGGCGGTGCGCCGCTCTTGTCCGTGCGCGTGACTGCGTGCGCCGGCGGCTTTCCGCTCTTCCTCTATCGCAGGCCTCGTGGCCCGACCCCCGTAGCAACTCTGCTTTTTGCGTTCTTGCCGATGAAGCCCGGGCTCACGCGCCGAGCGCTTCGATCAGCGCCATCTCGCGGCTCGTCATGAGCTTTTCGATGTCCATCAGGATCAGCATGCGGCCGTCCACGGTGCCGAGCCCCGTGAGGTACTCGGTCGTGAGCGTCGCGCCGAACTCGGGCGCGGGCATGATCTGATCCGTTTGCAGCGTGAGCACATCGGACACGCCGTCCACCACCATGCCCACCACGCGATGCGCGACGTTCAGGATGATCACGACGGTCTGGTGGTCGTACTCGACGCGGCCCAGATGGAACTTGATGCGCATGTCCACGATCGGCACGATGATGCCGCGCAGATTGATCACGCCCTTGATGAACTCAGGCGCGTTCGCGATGCGCGTCACGCTCTCGTAGCCGCGGATCTCCTGGACCTTGAGAATGTCGATGCCGTACTCTTCCGCGCCCAGCGTGAAGACGAGGAATTCCTGGCCGCCTGCATCGGCTTGTTGCGCGTCGCGGCGGTGCGCGCCAGCTACGGCGCCTTGTGCGCCGCTGCCGTGAATGGATTGGACTTCTGCCACGTTAGCCCCTGAACGGTTGGGAAATGGTTGGTTGACTGCGTGCTCAAGCGAATTCGACGAACGACCCTGCGTTGTTGGCGAAACTCGCGCCGGCATGCGCGCCCATGCTTACGCCGTGCGAAGCGCGCGTCTCGCGGTTGAGCGCGGCCACGTCGACGATCAACGCGACGCTGCCGTCGCCGAGAATGGTCGCCGCCGAAATGCCGTGCACCTTGCGATAGTTCGTTTCGAGGTTTTTCACCACGACCTGCTGCTGGCCCACGAGCTCGTCGATGAGCATCGCGAAGCGCCGGCCTTCCGTCTCCATGATGGTGACGATGCCCTGGGTGGGATCCGTGCGCGCGCCTTCCACGTTGAACACCTGGTGCAGCGCCACGAGCGGCAGATATTCGCCGCGCACGCGCACCACGCGGTCGCCGTTGGTGACGGTGTAGATGTCTTCGTGACGCGGCTGCAGCGACTCCATCACGAAGTTCAGCGGCAGAATGAAAATCTCGTTGCCGACCTTCACCGACATGCCGTCGAGAATCGCCAGCGTGAGCGGCAGCACGATGCGCGTCGTGGTGCCCTTGCCCGCGTGCGAGGTGATCTCCACGTGGCCGCCCATCGACTGGATGTTGCGCTTGACCACGTCCATGCCCACACCGCGGCCCGAGACGTCCGTCACCTGCTCGGCGGTCGAGAAGCCCGGCATGAAGATGAGATTCCAGACCTCTTCGTCGGCCATGGTCTCGCTCACCTGCATGCCCTGCTTGATCGCCTTCGCGAGGATCTTGTCGCGGCGCAGGCCCGCGCCGTCGTCGCTCACTTCGATCACGATATTGCCGCCGTGGTGCGCGGCGGAAAGCACGAGCTGGCCCATGCCGTCCTTGCCTGCTGCGCGGCGCGCCTCCACGGTTTCGATGCCGTGGTCGAGCGAGTTGCGCACGAGGTGCGTGAGCGGGTCGATGATGCGCTCGATGAGGCTCTTGTCGAGCTCGGTCGCCTGGCCGAACGTGACCAGCTCCACTTCCTTGCCGAGCTTCGCGGCGAGATCGCGCACGAGACGCGGGAAGCGGCTGAACACGTAGTCCATCGGCATCATGCGGATCGACATCACCGCTTCCTGCAAGTCGCGCGCGTTGCGCTCGAGTTGCGCCATGCCGTTGAAGAGGCGGTCGTGCAACGCCGGGTCGAAGGCGCTGGTGGTTTCCGCCAGCATCGCCTGGGTGATGACGAGCTCGCCCACGAGGTTGATGAGCTGATCGACCTTCTCCACGCCCACGCGAATCGAGCTGCCTTCGGTCGATACCGCCGATGCGGCTGCTGCCGCGCGCGGCTTGCGGTCGTGGTCGGCGGCCGGGGCGGCCGGTGCGGCCGTGACGGGGGGGCTCGCTTCGGCTTGCGCTTGCGGTGCGGGTGCCGGTGCGGACGTGGGCACGGATGTGGACACTACGGCCGGGGCCGCCTGGATTGCTTGCGCCGCCGGGGCCGCCTGCTTCGTGGGTTCGAACGCGGGTTCGAATGCTTGCGCATGCGCAGGCTCATGTTCAAGCGCGGCTGCGGGTGCGGCAACGGCGCTCGCCTGCGCAGCAGACGCCGCATTGTCCTCGCCTTGCGGCGGCGAGCCGCGACCGATCACGATCTGGCTTTCGTCGATCACAAAGCAGCACACGGCGATGATGTCGTCGGCGGACACATCGGTTTCGAGCCACAGCGTGAGGTCGTCGCCGGTCTTCATCTGGCCGACAACGCGGCCCAGGTTGGCGAATTCCTCGGCGAGCAGTTCCTGATCTTTTGCATCCACGCTGCGCAGCGTGATGCGCAGGTGCGGGCCTTCGGCCCCACCGCCCGCCGCTGCACCCGCCGGCGCGGCGGCCATCGCCTCGTCCACCACGTGCTCGGGAGCGCCGGGCATCGCTACATCGGGCGTCGCAGCGCCGGGCGTCGCCACGCTTGCGCGCGCAGCCATTGCCGCCGGCAGGTTCGCTTCGAACGCGGCTTCGAGATCCTCTTCGGAGTCGGCTGCGGAGTCGACCCCGGAGTCGGCTGCGGACACAGAAGCGGGCACGGCCATAACCGCCTCAACGACCGCCTCAACTACCGGCGCGGGCGCTGGCGCGGCGAGGCCGCGGCTTTCCGCGTGGAGCCGTTCGAGCTTCGCGCGCACGGCGGCAGCGGCCGCCGCATCGGGCTCGGCGCTCGCGCGATAGGCCGCGAGCTGGTCGGAGAGCACGTCCTTCGTTTCAAGGAACGTGTCGATCATGTCCTTGCGCAGCACGAGTTCGTTGTTGCGCGCGCGGTCGAGCAGCGACTCCAGGATGTGGGTCGTCTCGGTGAGCGCCGTGAAGCCGAACGTGGCCGCGCCGCCCTTGATCGAGTGCGCCGCACGGAAGATCGCCGCCAGGTCCTCGGGGTCGGGCTGGCCGACGTTCAGGTTCAGCAGGAGCTGCTCCATCTGCGCGAGCAGCTCGTCCGCCTCGTCGAAGAACGTCTGATAGAACTGAGTGATGTCGAGAGTCATTGCTCTTTCGCCGCGATAATTGCGTGACCGGCGCTGGTGCGTCGGCCCACATGCCTCGTGTATTTGCTCATTGGTCCGCTTCGCCAAGCGCGCTCGCCAGATCGACGAGCAGCTCGGGGTCCACCGGTTTTTCGATCCAGCCCGTTGCGCCCGCATCGCGCACCGCCGCCTTGAAGCCTTCATCCGATTCCGTGGTCAACACGAGAATCGGCGTTTCCTGGTACGACGGGTTCGCGCGCAAGTGCTTGATCAGGTCGAGCCCGCCCATGCGCGGCATATACAGATCGGTGAGCACCAGATCGAAGCGCTGCGCGAGCGCGTGCTCGAGCCCGTCCTCGCCGTCGTTGGCCACCGTCACTTCGTAACCCGCCGATCCGAACGCCGCACACAGGATCTCCCGCATGGACGCCGAATCGTCGATCGCCAGAATATTTCTGATCATCCTTTCCTCGTTCGCGCACGCTTTCGGTTCGCGCATTGAGTTCGCGCATTGGGTTCGCGTTGCCGGTTCGCGCGTTTTCGCCTGCGTTTTCGCCTGTCGTTGCGTCGTTCCCGCCGTTCCCGCCGTGCCCATCCTTCCCGCCGTCACTCCCGTCTCGCCCGCGCCTCACTGCTCCAGCGGCTTGCCCGGCATGCCGGGCGCCTCGGGTGCCAGCGCGGGCGCCACCGACTGCGCCACCGGCGTGAGCTTCACGCCCGCCGGCGCGGCGTTGGGCAACGGCGCGGGCGCGAGCGCCGGCAACCGCGCAGGCGGCACCTTCATCGCACCGCCCGCGCCCGTCACGAGTCCGGGCAACTGCCCAGGCAGCAGCGTCTTGCCCGAGCGCGCTGCGTCGTCGGAGAGCGTGGTGGTCGTGGTGTCGTCGCGCATCAGCGCGTCTTCCGATTTCCGGTTGAGCACGATGATGCTGATGCGGCGGTTCTCCGGGTCAAGCGGGTCGGCCTTGTTCAGGTTCTGCGTCGAGGCAAGGCCCAGCACGCGCAGCACCTTCGCTTCATCCATGCCGCCCGCGACCAGCTCGCGGCGCGACGCGTTGGCGCGATCCGCCGAAAGCTCCCAGTTGCTGTAGCCGCGCTCGCCGCCCGCATAGGGCACGGCGTCGGTGTGACCCTGCACGACGATGCGGTTGGGCACGTCGTTCAGCGTCTTGCCGATCGCTTGCAGGATGTCGCGCATGTATGGCTCGACCACGTCGCGCGCGGTCGCGAACATCGGCCGCTTCTGCGAGTCGACAATCTCGATGCGCAGGCCCTGCAACGTCGAGTCGATACGAATCTGCTGCTTGAACTGGCGCAGCACCGGGTTCGCCTCGATGGCGGCCATCAGCTTGACCTGGAGGTCGTGCAGGCGCACCTGCTCCTGGCGCTCGAGCGAGCCTTCCTGCTTGTTCTGCGACTGGTCGTCGGCGTGCGTGACGGTGCGCTCGGCATGCGCTCGCGTTCCGTCGCTGCGGCGCGTGACGCCCTGCTCCTGCGAGGAGATATCGCGCCCGCCGCCCTTCACGATGCTCGAATCCTCGGCGCTGCGATCGCCGCCCCAGAGCGTGATCTTCAGCGGCTGATTGAAGTAGTCGGCAATGCCGCGCAACTGCACCGTCGAGGCCGACGAAAGCAGCCACATCAGCAGGAAGAACGCCATCATCGCGGTCATGAAGTCCGCGTAGGCGAGCTTCCATGCGCCGCCGTGATGGCCGCCCTTCTTCGGCGCGGCGCGCTTCACCACGATGGCGCGGTCCTTGTTGGCGCTCATCGGCCGCCTCCCGTGTTCATTGGCTGCATCGCGTGCTGCTCGTCTGTCTCGTGCATTGCTGGCTTCATGATCGTCGCTGCCCTCGCTGCGCTGCCGCGCTTGCTTCGCCCTTGCTCGCTTCGCCCTTATTTCGCCCTTATTTGGCCTTCACGCGGCGCACGTGCTCTTCGAGCTCCGTGAACGACGGACGCTCGGTCGAGAACAGCACCTTGCGGCCGAACTCGACGGCAATGGCGGGCGCGTAGCCGTTCAGGCTCGCGAGGATCGTCACCTTGATGCACTGGAACATCTTGGTCGACTCGGTCACGCGCTGCTCCGCGAGGCTCGCGAGCGGGCCGATCAGACCATACGAAAGCAGAATGCCGAGGAAGGTGCCCACCAGCGCCTGGGCGATCATCTCGCCGAGGATCGCGGGCGGCTTGTCGGCGGAAGCCATGGTGTGCACGACGCCCATCACCGCCGCGACGATGCCGAACGCCGGCATCGCGTCGCCCACCTTCGCGAGCGCGTGCGCGGGCGCCTCGCCTTCGGCGTGGTGCGTCTCGATCTCCTCGTCCATGAGGCTCTCGATCTCGAAGGCGTTCATGTTGCCGCCCACCATGAGCCGCAGGTAGTCGGTGAGAAATTCGACGATGTGATGGTCGGCCAGGATCTTCGGGTATTGCGTGAAGATCGGGCTCTTCTGCGGATCGTCGATATCGGCTTCGAGCGTGAGCGTGCCTTCCTTGCGCGCCTTCGCGAGCAGGACATAGAGCAGCGCGAGCAGCTCCATGTACACGTCCTTGTTGTACTTGGCGCCCTTGAAGAGCGACGGGAGGACGCGCAGCGTCCCCTTGATCGTCTTCATGCCGTTGCCGAGGATGAACGCGCCGACGCCCGCGCCGCCGATCATCAACAGCTCCATCGGCTGCATGAGAGCCGCCAGATGGCCGCCCTCCAGCGCATAGCCGCCGAAGACGCAGACGATCGTCACGAGTGTTCCCACGATAATCAGCACAGCGGTCCTCACTGGAAAATTGCGCCGCGAGCCGCCATCGGCCCGCGCCCTTGATTGGGTTTACGGCACCGGCGCGGAAAACTTTGAGAGCGGGCAGACGCGCGTTTACCGCAGGTGCAAACGGTTTGAGGGCCGGGTCGGCAAGCCGCGCCGCGCGGACAGGGTTACGAACCCGGCGGCGCACTGGCGACGAGCGCGTCGCCAGCAGGCGAAACGGCGGGAATGAAACCTTGGTCGGGAACCCGTCAGACGGGAACTGCGCGCAAAACGGCGCGCAGGCGGAACGGCGCGGGAATGACGTATGGGCAGACGCGGGACGGCGTGGATGTCGGCGTGGATCGGCGTAGACGTGGTGGCTCAGCCGGCCTGCTCGACGCCTTCAGCGGCCATGAGTATGGCCGCGCGGACCTTCGCGGCTTTGCCCTTCTCGGCGAGCGCGCTCAGGATGGCGTGCTCGTCGAAGCGAAAGCGGCACAGGAGCTGGCTGGCCGCGGCAAGGCGCGCGGTTTGCGCAGCGGTAAGCCGGATCAGCACGTCGGCCAGTTGCTCCGAGATGCCCATGCGGAACATGCCGGCCGGCCGGTCTTCGCGCAGCAGCCGTTGCGCGAGCAACAGGTACGACAGATTGACTTCATTGATCTCGCTGAGCATGTCGCTTGGCGTCGTCGCGCTCATGGATTCCCCCCGAATTCGAAACGTAGCGGCTGGTCAGGCCTGTAGCGGAAACGTTTGCTCGTTCGTTCAGACGCTCACAGTGCGCATCAGGCGCACGGCAGGACGAACGGCCCGTTTAGTGGTCGTCCGAGCATTGTGGCGAGGGTGCAGACAAATGGAAATCGGACGGATGCCGCGACGCACTGCGAGAAAAAACTTCCTTTTTATGTAGGAATTTTTCTGACAAACAACGGGGATCGAGATGGGAGGCTGCGCGAAGGATGCTTCAGACATATTTTCGCTAGACAGTCCAGCGATTATAAAAGCCTTTTCATTGATGCGTAACAAATATGTGCTCAGGGTCGGACCGTATTTAGCGTATAGGCACGCAAATTGCGCTCAGCCGCGCTTCTGTGCGTCACGCTTTGCAATGGCTGCTTACAGGCGGTGTTTCCCCCTGTAACAACATTAAGTGATTGCAAAACCGCTCGTATTGCACATGCGGATGTTCATAATCGAGCTCAGGGATTACCCGACACAACAGTGCCCGCATCAGCCGAGTGCGTCTGACCGGTCACATTGCAATGTCAGTCGCACACCAAGCGGCATTTGCCAAGGAGAGCCAGCCAATGCGAATCGCACAAATTGCGCCACTTTACGAAGCCGTTCCGCCGAAGCTCTATGGCGGCACCGAACGCGTCGTGTCCTATCTGACCGAAGCGCTCGTCGACCTCGGCCATGACGTGACGCTGTTCGCCAGCGGCGATTCGGTCACCAAGGCAAAGCTCGACGCCGCCTGGCCGCGCGCGCTGCGCCTGGATCCGACGATCCGCGACGCGCTGGCCCCGCACATCGTCCTGCTCGAGCGCGTGCGCCGCATGGCGCACGAGTTCGACGTGCTGCACTTTCACCTCGACTATCTGCCGTTCCCGCTGTTCTCGACGCTCGACACGCCGTTCGTGACGACGCTGCACGGCCGTCTCGACCTGCCCGAGCTGCAGCCGGTGTTCGACTCGTTCTCCGAGGCGCCCGTGATTTCGATTTCGGATTCGCAGCGCCAGCCGCTTGGCCAAGCCAACTGGCTGAACACGATCTATCACGGCCTGCCGAAGAACCTGCTCACGCCGCAAACCAGCCGCAAGCCCGAGTACCTCGCGTTCCTCGGTCGCATCTGCCCCGAAAAGCGCGTGGACACCGCCATCAAGATCGCGGCGCTCTCGGGCCTGCCGCTGAAGATCGCGGCGAAGGTGGACAAAGTCGACCAGGACTACTTCAAGACCGAGATCGAGCCGCTGCTTTCGCAGGCGCACGTGGAATTCGTCGGCGAAATCAACGAAGCGCAGAAACCCGAGTTCCTCTCGGGCGCCAAGGCGCTGCTGTTCCCGATCGACTGGTCCGAGCCGTTCGGCCTCGTCATGATCGAGGCGATGGCGTGCGGTACGCCCGTGGTCGCCTTCAACCGCGGCTCGGTGCCCGAAGTGATCGATCCGGGCCTGACCGGCTATATCTGCGAAGACGTGCAGGGCGCCGTGGCGGCGCTGCAGAACATTGATTCTCTTTCACGCGAAGCCATTCGCGCGCAGTTCGAGCAGCGCTTCACGTCGCACATCATGGCCAGCAATTATGTTGAAAGCTATTCGGCCCTGATCGAAGCCACCCGTCGTCCTGTGCTTCGCCGTGTCGCAGCCGCGGGCTGAATGCGCGCAATGCCTCACTTTGAGATAAAAAGGCAAAAAAAAGCCGCATGAATCGTTTGCGCACAGTGCAATAGCACGATTGTCCGCACGCAAAAAAGAGCCGCATGTTACATGCGGCTCTTTTTATTTGGATAAGTGAACGCGCCAGGGTTGTCTCGCGCGACCCGCCCGGCATCGCGCGACCTGACAATTACATAACGGCAATCACGCGATCAAATAACGCTCGCGATTCTTTCCCGCGATCCATTTGGGCGGCTTTCCGCGCCCGCTCCAGGTCGAGCCCGTCTTCGGATCCTGATAGCGCGGAGGCAGCGGAGCCTTCTTGGGCGGGCGTCCGCGCTTTGCGGCTGCCGCAAAGCCAAGGTCCTGGGCAGACAGCCCGTACTCGACGATCTTCTCGCGGATCATCGTGATGACATCGGCGATTTCGGTGCGCCGCGCTTCTTCGGCCTGCGTCTGAAGTTTGGCGATCTGGGCTTTGAGTTCTGAATATTGCGACATCCCCCCTCCCCTTCATTGTCGACTTAAGTGAGTCGATCCGAGATTAGACGTAAATAAGAGAATTAGCAATTGAGACTAATACTGTTTTATCAGGACGCTTTAACAATTGCGCTCTGGAAGCGGCATTCGATGTGCACCTGCCGCAATAATAAGAGCAATTACGGCAGAATTGACAATCCTTGACACCCCCACTTTTCGTGATTCCCTAGAATCTGGCCTCTGCTGGCGCCGGCATTTTTTACTGGCTTCCGTCAAATATCTTTTCGAGGCATCACGAAATGCACTTATCCAAACGACTTCTCGCCGAACTATTCGGCACCTTCTGGCTCGTGCTCGGCGGCTGCGGCAGCGCCGTGCTCGCTGCTCATTTCGACGGCCCGGTGCAAGGGCTCGGCATCGGCTTCGTGGGCGTCGCACTCGCGTTCGGCCTGACGGTGCTCACCATGGCATTCGCCATCGGCCATATTTCGGGCTGCCATCTGAATCCCGCAGTGAGCGTCGGCCTCATGGTCGCCGGCCGCTTCCCGGCACGCGACCTCGTGCCTTACATCGTGGCGCAGCTGATCGGCGCCACGCTCGGCGCGGCCGCGCTCGCGTGCATCGCCAGCGGCAAGCCGGGCTTCGACCTCGTCGCGAGCGGCTTCGCCACCAACGGCTACGACCTGCGCTCGCCGGGCCACTACACGATGGTCGCGGCATTCGTCTGCGAAGTCGTGATGACGGCGTTCTTCCTCTTTGTGATCCTCGGCGCGACCGACAAGCGTGCGCCCGCAGGCTTCGCGCCGATCGCCATCGGCCTGTGCCTCACGCTCATCCACTTGATCTCGATTCCGGTCACCAACACGTCCGTGAACCCGGCGCGCTCGACCGGTCCGGCGCTGTTCGTGGGCGGCGAGGCAATCTCGCAGCTGTGGCTGTTCTGGGTCGCACCGATCATCGGCGCAGCGATCGCCGGCGTGGTCTATCCGATGATCGCGGGCCTCCGCGAAGCCGTGGCGGAACTGCCGGCGCGCGTGCAGGCATAGCCGGCACAGGCGTGGTTCGGTACACGGGCGCTTCACGAGCACTTCACGGGCACTTCGGTGCCCGTTTTTTTGCTTTCGCGTTTCTTCTCGCTCCCGGCGAGATGCGAGGCCAGGCGAAGCAGTTGAGACGGCGCTGCTAGAATCGGGCGATCTCTTATCCCGAATTCAAGGCGCACCGCATGAAGCGTTCACGACATTCGCCGGGCCGCTTCGCCATATCGACGGGACGTGCCGCTTTGGCGCCTCGATCGGTCTGGCGCAAAGCGGCGATTCTGGCGACGACGTTCGCGATAGCCAGCGGCGGCGTACTCGCGAGTGCGAGCGCAGCGTTCGCCGAAAGCACACAGGACATCGAAACACTTGTTTTCGTGCGTCATGGCGAAAAGCCCGCCGAAGGGCTCGGCCAGCTCAACTGCAAGGGATTGAACCGGGCACTCGCGCTGCCCGCGGTGATTGCGGCGAAGTACGGCAAGCCCGACGCGATCTACGCGCCGGACCCAAGCGAGCTGAAAGACGACCGCGGGCATGCTTATTACTATGTGCGCCCGCTGGCGACCGTCGAGCCCGCGGCCATCCAGTTCGGCCTGCCGATTCAGACGCCCTGGGGCTATGCCCAGACCGACGCGCTCGAAAAAGCGCTGCTCGATCCGGCGTGGCGCAACCGCACGGTGCTGATCGGATGGGAGCATCGCGAAATCGAGACGCTGGTGCGCAAGATCGTGGCCGAGCATGGCGGGCAGGCGTCCGACGTGCCCAAATGGAAGAGCGCTGACTTCGACAGCATCTACGTGGTGCGCATCGACTGGAGCAGCGCCACACCGCGCGTGCGCTTCAGCCACGACCGCGAGGGCCTCGACGGCCGCTCGGACGATTGCCCGTGCGCGGCGCTTCCCATGGCGCAATAAGCGAGGTGGGAAACACGCACGCCGGCTCCGCGCCCGCGCATCGCGGAGTCGCGACGCGCGACGGTTAGCGTGGGGTAGCGGGGATTAGCACGGCGAGCGTGGATTAGCGCGCCAGTTCGTCGTCCAGCGCGAAGAGCTTACGCAGATGATGGGCGACACCCGCCTCGAAGTTATTGCCGATGCGCGGCACCTGAGGCAGGCGCGCGATCAAATCCGGATTGGCGTTGTTCATCATGAACGGATGGCCCGCCGTTTCGAGCAGATCGATGTCGTTCATGTTGTCGCCGAACGCCACGCAACGCGCGGCATCCAGATTCAGGCGGTCGAGCACGACGCGCAACGCGCGCCCCTTCGAAACGCCGGCGACCATCACCTCCAGGCAATCGGGCAGGGAGTAGGTGATATAGAGCGCGTCGCCAAACTCGCGCTCGAGACGGCGCTGAATGGGCGCGAGGTCGGCCGGGTCGCCAATATAGAGCGTCTTGGCAACGCCCGCGCCGCCGAGCGCGCCGAGATCCTCCGTCACGCGATACGTGAAGCCCGAATCCTGGTGGTAGGCGAGCAGTTCGGGCGCATCGCGGTTGATGAACCACTCCTTGTCGGTAAAGAGGCTCACGATCACGCGGCCATGCGCGCCCACGGTGTCCGGCGCGACGAGGCGGCGCACCACCGGATCGGGCAGGTCGCGCGTGTGGATGAGCGCGTCGTCCGGACCGTGCACGCGCGCGCCGTTCGAGGTAATCAGATACGCGGAAACGCCGAGCAAGCCGCGGATGCTCGCCACGTCGCAGTAGTGACGGCCGGTCGCGATGATGAACTGCAACCCTTGTGCGTCGAGCTTGTTGAACGTGGCAACCGTGAACGGATCCAGTTGATGGTCGGCATTGAGCAGCGTTCCGTCGAGATCGGTTGCGATGACCTTGTACATGGCGATTCGGGGGGCGGGGGAAACCCGTAATGCTAGCACCTGACGGCGGGCACCGCCCCAGAGGCCATTTTTGCGATTGCTCCCGGTCGCATTGCCGATGGCGGCTGCATTTTTGGCCTTGCCACCCGAGCATCGCAACCCGAGCGCAAAGTGACGACGTTGGCCGCCCGTCGCCCGCGCTGCGGTTAAGGTCTGCGGTTAAGAGCTGCGCTTGAGGGCAGCGCTTAAGGTCTACGGTTAAGTGCTGCGATCAAGCTCCACCTCTAAGCGCCCGCGAGTCGTTCGGCCTCATGCTGTGCGAGCCACAAGGCCCCGCAGGCGGAATCGGCGAGGGGTTCGCGCAGCCGCTCGCGCACGGCTTGCGGCACCCATTCGCGCAGCGGCGCGCCAAGCCCGCCGGCCAGCGCCGCGGGCAACGCGGCTTCGGGATCGAGCGCCACGATGAGGCGCGCCACGGCCTCGCCGGCCTCGGCCAGCAGCTTCGCCACGAACGGGTGGTCGCAGTGCGCGAGCACCACGGGCGCGAGGCTCGCATACGCAGTCTGATTGGCCGCGCATTGCCAGACGATCAGGCTCTCGCGGTCGGCCGCGCCGACCTGGGCGAGCAGCGCTCGCGAAAGCGCATCGGGCTCGACGCGGCCATCGAGCGACTGCTGAGCCCACACGATCGCGCGCAAGCCGAACCATGCGCCGCTCGCCTCGTCGCCCGATGGAAAGCCGAAGCCGCCCGCGATGCGACACGCGCCATGCGCATCGAGCGCGGCGGCGATGCTGCCCGTGCCGAGCGCGACGACCACGCCCGGCTCGCCGCCGTGCGCGCCGAGCAGCGTCGTGTAGGCGTCGCTCTCGACGGCGAGGCCCGCGACGGGTGGGGCCGCCGCGCGAAATGCGGCAAGCCAGTCGGGATTGTTCACGCCGGCGAGACCGCAGCCGAGCACGCAGCGCGACCAGTCGAACGCCAGCCCGGCTTGCGCAAAGGCGTCGCGCGCGCCTGCTTCGATCGACTGCCAGGCGCGTGCGATGCCGAGCCCAAGCCCCGAAGGGCCCGCGGACGCGCGTGCGAGTTCCGTGCCATTGAGGTCGCCCAGCGCGACGCGCGTGCCGGTGCCGCCGCCATCCACGCCGATCAACCAGGAATATTTCTGCATGATGTTTGCCGCGCCGTGCGCGAGCCAGTGAGTTGAGGGGCATCGAGCGATGTGCCGTGCCGCAGAGACTAACGGCTCGGCGCCTTTCGCACAATTGGCCGGACGGCCAGGTGGCGGCGCATGGTCAATCCGCTATCCTTGCTGGGCTACTCGCAAGGAGAACTCACCGTGACACACCGCTGCAACTGGGTAACGGCCGGCGCGTCGCCGCAGTATGTGCAATACCACGACGAGGAGTGGGGCGTGCCCTCGCGCGACGACCAGCACCTCTATGAAATGCTCGTGCTCGAAGGCGCGCAGGCGGGGCTGTCGTGGTCGACGATTCTCAACAAGCGCGAGGGCTATCGCCGCGCATTCGCCAACTTCGACATCGAAAAGGTCGCGCGCTTCACGCCCAAGCACGTGGAGGCACTTCTGCAGGACGCCTCGATCGTACGCAACCGCGCCAAGATCGAGGCCGCCATTCTGAACGCGCGCGCCGTGCAGCAAATCCAGGCGGAGCATGGCTCGCTTGCGGCATTCGTCTGGTCGTTCGTCGACAACAACCCCATCCAGAACGATCTCGCCTCGTATCGCGACGCGCCTGCATCCACCGAAATCTCCGACGCGCTCAGCAAGGCGCTCAAGAAGTACGGCTGCAAGTTCGTCGGCACCACCATCTGCTATGCATTCATGCAGGCCGTCGGCATGGTCAACGACCACGAGCGCGACTGCATCTGCCGCAAAACCTGTGCTGCGCTCGGCGGCGTTACATCGCGGGCGAAAGGCAAGACCGCAGCCACGAAGGCGCGCACCGCAGCCGGTGCCTGAGTCACCGCTCGAGCCGCCAACTGAGCAGCCAACTGCGCCCTCACCGAGCCCCCACCCGAGCCGGCGCGACCGGCCCCGATCCGAAGTTGCACGAGCTGCGATCGGCGCGAGTTCCTCCCGCCTTGGTGTGCGGCCTAACGGTTTTCTTCCGGTGCGCCGTTATAACTGACAACGGATACGTCTGCCGTTGTTGCGTCGACAGAAGGCGCAACGCGGGGAGCGCCCGCCGCGAGGCACGCGGCGGCGTATCTGCAGGACCTTACCGCTGTGCGTCGCGCAGGGGGCTGAAATGAAAAACGTGCACTTCCTGACTCATCAGGAAATTTTCGACCGCGCCGTGGCGCATCTTCATGGGCAAGGGCGCACCGCGCTCCTGCCTTGCGGCGGCGGGGCCTACCGGGGTGGCTACAGCGGCGGCTCGCGCAACTACGGCGGCTGCCCGGTCGGCAGCTTTATCCGCGTGCGCGACTACATGAGCGCGATGGAAGGCATCCCTGTGCGCTATCTCGCTCGCGAGGCAAACGAGGTACCGGCCTGGATGGACGTGGGCCTCGCCGCCCTGAAAAAGGCACTCCTGCGCGCCCACATCAACATATACGATCCCAACACCATTGCTCTTCTGAGCTGCCTGCAAAACGTCCACGACGTATTCGGCGTCTGGGAATGGGACGACCGGCTATTTTCGATCGCCACGCAGTTCGGGCTTTCGCCGCAGCGGCTCCGGGACGCCGCCTGTGCCGGGGCGGCATAACGCAGCGCGACCCACGCGCCGCGCCTGCACTCACACGATCGAACCCAAACCGGCGCCAGAAACCGGCACCAGAAACGCAAACGGCGGCGCAGCTTCTTTCGAAGCATGCGCCGCCGTCTGGCGGAAGCTGAAGCGGGCTCTTAGTGGAGCTTCTTCGGCAGCATCTGGCTACGCAGACGCTTGTGCAGGCGCTTCACAGCAGCTGCCTTCTTGCGCTTGCGCACGGCCGTCGGCTTTTCGTAAGACTGACGCTCACGCAGCTCGGCGATCAGGCCATTCTTTTCGATTGCACGGCGGAAGCGGCGAATGGCCACTTCGAACGGCTCGTTTTCCTTCAGAAGAATCGTCGTCATGTATTTCCTAACTCAATCGCTTGATACGGTTCAAAGGCGCAAACGGCAAAACCCGTTCACGCACCGGCCCTCCGGTCGTTCGCCACGATGGGGCGTAACGAGAGGCAAGGCGGCCACGGAGGCCGGAAAAGAGAAGTAGGGGGTTCACAGCGGAACGCGATCAGGTCGACCTTGCTGCAACACACCTGACCGCCGGTTTGCGGCCGCCAACAGTAACGAACACGGCAACAAAACAGGCAAAGATCTCAATTCACTCTCAATGATATCAGGAAAAGATCTCACCAGCCAGGCTTTCTTGATTCTACTCAGACACTTGCGTGACGGCCCCGCCCAACGGGACCGTCACATACCTTCAGGAGTCCTGGATGAGCGCTTTTCGCACCAGTCCGAGGCGAGATCGAGGATTTTAAGCGCTGGCGTCGTTGAGCGCCTGGATGTCCGCCGGGTCGAGCTTCAGGCGCACTGCCGCCACGAGACTATCGAGTTGCTCGAGCGACGTCGCACTCGCGATCGGCGCTGTGATGCTCGGCCGCGCGATCAGCCACGCGAGCGCCACGGCCGCCAGCGAGCTGCCATGGCGTCCGGCCACGAAATCGAGCGCCGCGAGAATGCGCACCCCACGATGGTCGAGATAGCGCTCGACGCGCGAGCCGCGCGTGCTCTTCGCGAGATCTTCGCGCGAACGATACTTGCCCGACAGAAAGCCGCTTGCGAGGCTGTAATAGGGCACGACCGCGAGCTTCTGCGCGAGTGCCACCGGCTCGATATCGGCCTCGTAGGCCGCGCGGTCGTACAGGTTGTATTCGGGCTGGACGATCTGATACGCGGGCAGTCCGGTCTTGCGCGCAAGCGCGAGCGCTTCCTCGATGCGCGCGCCCGTATAGTTCGACGCGCCCACCACACGCACCTTGCCCGCTTCAATAAGACGCTGGTACGTGCCGAGTGTCTCCTCGAACGGCACCTTCTGGTCGTCCTCGTGCGAGAAATAGACGTCGATGTAGTCGGTTTGCAGGCGGCGCAGCGAGTCTTCCACGGCCGCCTGAATATTCGCGGCCGAGAGGCCGGGGCGGCGCGGGTCCTTCGCCACCTTCGTTGCGATCACCACCTTTTCGCGCTTGCCGCTTTTGGCGAGCCATTTGCCGATGACGGTCTCCGACTCGCCGCCCTGGTTGCCGGGCGCCCAGGCCGAGTAGACGTCCGCGGTATCGATGAAATTCAGGCCGGCGTCGGTGAACGCATCGAGAATCGAGAACGAGGTGACCTCGTCGGCGGTCCAGCCGAACACGTTGCCGCCGAACATGAGTGGTGCGACCTGCAAGGCCGAAGTGCCGATCCTGCGTAGTTCCATGATTGCTCCTATGTCGGCCAGAGTTAGTGCTTCAGCACTTACTCGGGTCCCATGCAGAGCTGTCGGCCAGAGCGGGTGCGAAAGCGCAAAGGGTTGAGCATACGCCCGCTCGCGCGATGCCGCAGCGCGTCGCGCCGTTACGGACATGCGCCCTGCCGCATAGCGAGTGCCCGCTCCGGCACTCGCGCAAAATTGCTGCCGCAAATAGAAAAACCGCGTGGCCGGGATCGCACCGGTCACGCGGCATTGCTGGCGCCACGCGCCAATCAGCCAATCAGCCAATCAGTTCAATCAGCCCTTCACCGGCCCCGGGTCGCTCTGGCTCGGCCGGCCCGTCTCGAGATGGCCCGCAAAGCGGCGCACGACTTTGTCTGACGCGCCGCCTACCGTCGTCGCCGAGATATTCAGGTCGTACCAACCATGGCTCGAGCTGAGCTCCCAGTGGTCCTGCATCGTCTGGCCGGCTTGCACCGTGTACTGGCGTGAGTTGGCGTTGCTGTACGCGTTGTCGACGCTCACGCTGCACGCAGCGGCGCCCGTGTTGCGCAGTTCGAGATACACGTGGCGATTGCGCACGTCATAGCCGATGCGCGCCTCCGGGCTCGCGTGGTGGCCATCGGTCGCGATTTGCACGTTGCCCTGGAATTCGCACAGGTATCCGTTCGGGCCGTAGACCGCGAGATGGTACGCACCCTGCGCAGCCGTCGTGCTCCAGTAATCGGAGAGTTGATCGCGCGCCGCGACCGTGTAGCGGCGCGGCGGATTAGCTGCGTTCAGGCGGTCGTAGACGTAGAACGCCGCGCCTGCCGCACCGCTGTTCGCGAAATCGAGCCACAGATTGCCGTCATGGCCGCTCACCCGGCTGTGAACGAACACTTCGTAGGGCAGCGCCCGCGCCGGGCGCGCGCCGGGCTCCTGCGCCGGCATGCTCTGCTGCGCGGGCACCTGATACGCCTGGCCGGCCGTCTGAATGTGCTTAGGCACCGCGAAGCTCACCGTCGACGTGTCCGGCTTGCCGGAGAAGTCGAACGCGGACGTGAGGTCGCCGCAAACCGAACGGCGCCACGCGCTGATATTGGGCTCCTGCACGCCGAAGCGCGCCTCCAGAAAACGCAGCACCGACGTGTGATCGAACGTCTCCGAGCATACCCAGCCGCCCTTCGACCACGGCGAGATCGCGATCAGCGGCACGCGCGGGCCGAGGCCGATTGGCTGGACGCCGCCAGGATCGGCGCCCGGGATCAGCGGCCCCATCTCCTGCGGATACCGGCCGAGGTCGAGGAATTCGTCGCCGATATTCGAGAGCAGGCTCGACGACATCATCCCCTGGCCGTTCGGCCCGCTCATGAGCGGCGGCACCGGCGGCACGACGTGGTCGAACAGGCCGTCGTTCTCGTCATAGTTGAGGATGAACACGGTCTTCGCCCACACGTCCGGGTTCGACGTCAGCGCCTCGAGAACCATGTTGATGTAGAACGCGCCGTCGGTGGGCGACGCGGACGGATGCTCGCTGTACTTGTACGGCGCGACGATCCACGACACCTGCGGCAACTGGTTCGCCTGCACGTCCGCCTTGAAGCCGGCAAGCGTGCGGTCCGACGCGCCCTTGTCGACGAGCGGGCCGCTCGCGCCTTCCTTCACCTGGAACTTCTTGAAGAACATCAGCGAGTTGTCGGTGTAGTTGTCGGTCGGGTCGCCCGGAATGCCGGTGCCGCCCTGGTACACCTTCCAGCTGACGTTCGCGTTCTCGAGACGCTCGGCATACGTCGTCCACGTGTAGCCGTTCACGTCGTCGCGCTCGCCGATGCCGGGGCCGTTCGGCGGATTGCCGTAGACGTTGCGCGGGTCGATCGTGCCGGTCCACAGGTAGATGCGGTTCGGTGCGGTATCGGCGTGCGCGGAGCAGTGGTACGCGTCGCAGATCGTGAACGCATCGGCGAGCGCGTAGTGATACATCACGTCCTCGCGCTTCAGATAGCCCATCGTCAGCACGTCCTGCTTCTGGTTCACCCACTGGTCCCACTGGCCGTTGTTCCACGCAAGGTGGCCGCTGCTCCAGCCGTGGTTCGTGCCCGGCTGGAATTCGGTCGTCTGCTTCGGATCGAGATAGAACGGCAGCACATAGGGCGCCGACGGGCTCAGACCGCGCGCGTGGTAATGCGACGTCTGCACGGACGCGGGCGGCTGCTGCCAGACCGGCGCGCCGCTCGGGAGCAGATGCGGGCGCGGATCGTTAAAACCGCGCACGCCGCGCAAGCCGCCGAAGTAATGGTCGAACGAGCGGTTCTCCTGCATGAAGATCACGACGTGCTCGACGTCCTGAATCGTGCCGGTGCGCGTCGCGGCGGGCATCGCGAGCGCCTTGCGGATCGCGGGCGGAAAGCCCGCATAGGCAGCCATCGCGCCGGCCGAGTGGGCAGCAAGGCGCAGGAAGTCGCGTCTGTTTTTCGACGACATGGGAAATCCTGTTGTTATGGGGAGGAATCGGAAGGAAAGGAAACGGAGAATGCGCTCTGCGAATCAGTGCGCGCCGCTCGCGCCGGAGCCGGGCGCCCAGTGCATGTCGGGCGCGCCCGGCGGGTTGTCTTCGGCGCTCGCATTCGCGCTGGCGCCCGCCATCTGCTGGCTGCTCAGTTGATTGCTCATCTGGTTGCTTAGTTGGCTGCTCTGCTGGCCGCTCATCTCGCCGGCTTGCTGGCTGTTTTGCTGACTGCGTGTGCCTGGCGAAGCCGCCGAGCCGTCGCTATCGTTGCCGCCGCACGCGGCAAGCGCGAGGGAAAGGAGAAGCGCAGCCCAGACGGCGCGCGAATCGATTCGACGCATGAGGATCGGTCCGTGGATAACGAATGCAGCCATTAACGCATTGGCGAATGTCCTGGCAGTGACCGGTTCCATCAGGTTTCTTTCGGTGTACCTCAGCTTTTTTGTTTGAAGCTTTGCTGGACGTTTTGCCTGCTCGACGGGCGCGCGCGTCATGCGGCGGACACATCGGCCCATTACGCTGACGCGCGGGTGTGCAGGAAAAGAGGCAGGACTTTGTTCGATCAGCTAAAGGCGTTCCACGCGACGGTCCGGCAGGGCAGCATCACGCGTGCGGCGCGGCACCTCGGCGTGAGTCAGCCGACCATCGCCGCGCAGATCCGGCAGATCGAGCAGCTATACGGCGTCGAACTGTTCTACCGCAGCGGACGCCGCCTCGCGGTCACCGAAACCGGCGTCGCGCTCTTGCCGGTCGTCGAGAAGATGATCGAATTCGAGGCGCAGGCCGACATCATGCTGCGCAACGTCGGCGGCCTGTTCGAAGGTCAATTGCGGATCGGCGCGACGGGACCTTACTACATCATGGACGCGATCGGCCGCTTCTCGAAGGCGCACCCAGCGATCGCGCTCACCTGCCGGATCGGCAATTCGGAAGACATCCTCAATGCGCTGCACGAGTTCCACATCGACCTCGCGGTGTCGTCGCAGCGTAACGATGCGGATGGGTTCGAGCGGCGCGTGATCTCGAGCGATCCACTCGTGCTCGTCGTGCATCACAGCCATCCGCTTGCGCGCCATGAAGCGATCGACGCCGAACGGCTTGCCGACGTGCGTCTTTTGATTCGCGAAGCGGGATCGGTCACGCGCCGTTGCACCGAGGAGATTCTTGCGAAGGCGGGTGTCACACCGGCTTCGGTCGCGGAGATCGGCAGCCGCGAGGCCATTCGCGAAGCGATCCTGCACGGCGTGGGCGGAAGCATTTTTCCGCGCGGCGAGGCGGAGCGGCATCCAGATATGCGCGTGATCGCGCTGCGCGACGTCGATACGACGATCGACGAATACGTTTATTACCTGAAGGCTCGCCGGCAAAGTCCGGCGATTGACGCGTTTCTGGCTTGCCTCGTGCCGCAGGGAGAGGGGCTGGGACGGGTGATGGGAGTGCTTGAGGCGTCGGTGGGGTGTTGAGGGGGACGCTCTGAAAGGAGTCCCGCGCCCCGAATCCCGCGTCGAATCTGCCGAAGGGACTTGTTTTGTTTTACGGGGATCTACGCGAATCTTGTCGGTGGCGCGCCCGGCTGGGATCGAACCAGCAACCCCTGCCTTCGGAGGGCAGTACTCTATCCATTGAGCTACGGGCGCATATGCATCGCTTGTTAAGCGAAAGCGCCGCCAGCCAGACCGCAGAACACGGCGATAGCAGCGCTGTAGAGTCCGAGAGAATACCCGGTTTCGATGACGACGTCCACCGCGCGCCCTTGACGGACGCGCCCGACGCCCAACGCCGCTAGCCGCCGATCGACCGAGCCCGCCCCAAGATCCGTCACCATTTACCAGAATGCGATCCCAATGTCCGCCGCTGCGCTGCACCACCTCGGGTAAACGCCCGCTGAAGAGCCCTCGCCCGTGGCAACCGGCCGCCAAACCTTGTGTTTATAATCTTCCGTGTTTGATCCATCACAAGGCTGTTGCCGTCCTGCTGTACCGCTCACCACAATACCAACGGGAGACGAGACAAGCATGAGCGAAGCACCCCACGGAGCCCCGATCAAAACGCCCGGCCAGTTGATCGCCGCTGTCATTGCCGGGTTTGCTGTCCCCATCGTCATCATCATTCTGCTCGCTTATTACGTCGACAACACGACGCGCACTGGCGCGGGCACCGATGAGCTCTCCACGCAGCAGGTCGCCGCGCGCATCGCGCCGATCGCCCAAGTATCGGTGCACGACGCCAACGCGCCGCGCGTCTACAAGACGGGCGAGCAGGTCTATCAGGCCGTCTGCGCGGCGTGTCACGCGAGCGGCGCTGCGGGCGCGCCCAAGTTCGGCAATTCGGGCGACTGGGCGCCGCGCATCTCCCAAGGCTTCGACACGCTCCTGAAAACGGCGCTCTCGGGTAAAGGCGCCATGCCGCCGCGCGGCGGCACGAGCCCCGACGACTACAGCGACTACGAAATCAGCCGGGCGATCGTCTACATGGCGAACCACGGCGGTGCAAACTTCCAGGATCCGCCCCAGCCCGCGCCGGGTGCCGCTCAAGGTGCATCGGCGGCCGCGAGCGCTGCGCCGGCTTCGGGCGCCGATGCAACCGCCAGCGCGCAAGCTGCCGCCGCCGCAGCGGCCATCGCCGCGATTCCAAAAGAATCCTCCGCGCCGGCCGCAGGCGGTGCGGGCCAGAGCGCCGACGCCTCGCAGGCGGGCAAGGCGCTCTATCAGCAGGTCTGCCAGGCGTGCCACGCTGCCGGCGTGCTCGGCGCGCCGAAGTTCGGCAACAAGGACGACTGGGCGCCGCGCCTGAAAGATCCGATGGACAAGGTCTACAACTACGCGCTGCACGGCAAGGGCCAGATGCCGCCCAAGGGTGGTTCGAGCGCCACCGACGACCAGGTGAAGGCCGCCGTCGACTACATGGTGAACGCGGCAAAGTAGGTGCTCGCTCATGTGCGCCGATGTGCCGCCGATGTGTCGTCAATGTGCCGCCAGTGCACCGGCGGCATAAGGCATAAAGCACAGGCACCGGACGCACAAGACAAAGGGCTGCATCTCGCGATGCAGCCCTTTTTGTTCCCCAAGCCATAGCAGCAGAGAGCCCGCCCGCGCTCAGCCCTTTTGCAGCAACGCCTTCAGGCTCGCGAGCCGATCCTTCGGCGACATCGGCGCTTCTTCGGGCGTGGGCGGCGGCGCATCGTCCAGCCCCATCTCGGGGATAAAGCGCGACGCCTCGCACACCACGGTTTCGCGCGCCCGCTTGCGCTTCTTGCACCAGTTCAGATGCAGGCTGCGCTGCGCGCGCGTGATCGCCACGTACATGAGGCGGCGCTCTTCCTCGATGCGCGCGTCGTCGATCACGTCGTCCTCGGAACCACCCCGGTGCGGCATGATTCCCTCTTCCACGCCCACCAGGAACACGTGTGGATACTCCAGCCCTTTCGATGCGTGCACGGTCGAGAGGCGCACCGCGTCCGGGTCCTCTTCCTTGCCTTCGAGCATCGACATCAGCGCCACGGTCTGGATCAGGCCCATCAGGTTTTTGCCGGTGTCGGCGAGACCGTCGGCGTTGTCATAACCCGTGGCTTCGCTGTCCTCGCCGATTTCTTGTTCAGGCTTCGTGCCCTTGCGCTTGAGCCACTCCAGGAACTCCAGCACGTTCTGCCACTTCGACTGCGCCTGGCGCTCGTCGAACGCATCGTAGAGATACGCCTCGTAGTGGATCGCTTCCATGAGGTCGTCGAGCACGACTGTCGCCGGATCCTTGTGCGCGCGCTCGGCGAGGCGCTGCATGAAGTCGCAGAACACGCGCATCGGCTCGACCTGGCGCGCCGATAGCCGCGCCTCGATGCCGCCCATATACACAGCCTCGAACAGCGACACCTTCGCTTGTCCCGCAAACGAACCGAGCGCTTCAAGCGTGGTGTTGCCCACGCCACGGCGCGGCGTGGTGATCGCGCGGATGAATGCGGGGTCGTCGTCGTGGTTGGCGATCAGGCGCAGGTACGCGCAGAGGTCCTTGATCTCGGCTTTGTCGAAGAACGACTGGCCGCCCGAGAGCACGTAGGGAATGCGCTCGCGGCGCAGCACCTGTTCGAAGATGCGCGCCTGGAAGTTGCCGCGATAAAGAATTGCGTAGTCGCGGAACTGCGCGCGGCGCTCGAACTTGTGCGCGGAAAGCCGGAACACCACCGACTCGGCCTCGTGCTCCTCGTCGTTGCAGGGCGTGACGGAGATGGTGTCGCCCATACCGTGCTCGGACCACAGCTTCTTCTCGAAGAGCTTCGGGTTGTTGGCGATGACGTTGTTCGCCGCCGTGAGGATGCGCACCGTCGAGCGATAGTTCTGCTCGAGCTTGATCACATGCAGCTTCGGGAAGTCCTTGCCGAGCTGCGCGAGGTTTTCGAGCGTGGCGCCGCGCCAGCCGTAGATGGCCTGGTCGTCGTCGCCCACGGCCGTAAACGCCGCGCGCGGGCCCGCCAGCAGTTTCAGCAAGGTGTACTGGCAGGCGTTGGTGTCCTGATACTCGTCGATCAGCAGATAGCGCAGCTTGTTCTGCCAGCGCTCGCGCACCTGCTCGTTCTTCTCGAAGAGCTCGGCGGGCAGGCGGATCAGATCGTCGAAGTCGACGGCCTGGTACGCGTGCAGCGTGGCCACGTAGTTGCGGTAGACGATGGCAGCCTGGTGCTCGTCCTCGTTCGATGCGGTGGCGAGCGCCTCTTCGGGCATCACGAGGCCGTTCTTCCAGAGCGAGATGATCGACTGGATCTTGCGGATAAAGCCCTTGTCGGTCGAGCCCACCTGCTCCTGGATCATGGAGAAGCAGTCGTCGGCGTCCATGATCGAGAACTGGGGCTTCAAGCCCAGATGCTCGGCTTCCTGGCGCAGGATCTGCACGCCGAGCGAGTGGAACGTGCAGACGGTGAGCTGGTTCACCGGCACCTTGCGGCCTTCCTTGCCGGGCGTGGTGAGCGTCTTGCCTTCGAGCAGCTTGCCCACGCGCTCGCGCATTTCGGCGGCGGCCTTGTTGGTGAAGGTGACGGCCGCGATATGGCGCGGCTCGAAGCCTTTCGCTTCGATCAGGTGCGCGATCTTCTGCGTGATCACACGCGTCTTGCCGCTGCCCGCGCCGGCGAGCACGAGACAGGGACCGTCGAGATAGCGCACCGCTTCGCTTTGAGCGGGATTCAGGCCTGCGGACATCGTTGCTGGATTGGAAAAACGGGTGGTACGGCTGGGAAGCGTGCGGGCTTTCGTGCTTTCGTGACGCCGCGGCTTCGGATCAAGGCGGGCGTTGCACGGCAAGCCGCACGGCGCGAGGCGCGCGAAACTTCGCAGCGGCCTCTCACGCGAGAGGTGCGATGTTAACACGAGGCGGCTGCGCGCCGATGCGGCCCCGACGCGATCCACTCGCCCGCCCCGTGAACGGTGCCGAGCCATCACGGCACGCCTGCGCGCCCGCATCTGTCCCCGCCCGTCGCCACGAGCAGCCGTGCAACACGCCTGCCACGCGTGCCACAATGACGGGCCCCGTGACGGGCCCCCGCCACCCGCGGCAGCGGCCCGTGCCGTGCCGCTTCATTGCTGGAAAGAGGACGCGCTTCATGACTGCACCGCTGCAAATCGGCCTGATGGGCTACGGCTTCGCCGGCCAAACCTTCCACGCCCCCGTGATCGCCCATAGCGGCGCCGCCACGCTTGCCGCCATCGCGACAAGCCAAGCCGAACGCGCGCAGGCCGACTACCCGGACGCCGCAATCGTCCCCGACCTCGACGCCCTGCTCTCGCTCGACGCCATCGAATGCGTGGTGATCGCCACGCCCAACGACACGCACTACGAGCTTGCACGCCGCACGCTGGAGCGCGGCAAGCATGTGCTCGTCGACAAGCCGGTCACGCTCAGCGCCGAGGAAGCGCGCACGCTCGCGGCGATCGCGAAGCAGCGCGGCCTCGTGTTCGCGCCGTTCCACAACCGCCGCTGGGACGGCGATTTCCTCACCGTGCGCGAGCTGCTCGCGAACGACACGCTCGGGCGCGTCACGCACTTCGAGTCGCATTTCGACCGCTTCCGCCCGCAGGTTCGCCAGCGCTGGCGCGAGGACGCGACGCGCGGCGGCGGCCTGCTCTACGATCTCGGGCCGCATCTGATCGACCAGACGCTCGCGCTTTTCGGCGCGCCCGAGGCGGTCACGGCGTTCGTCCACACGCGCCGCGACAACGCCAGCGCACCCGACTACGCGCATCTCGTGCTGCGCTATCCGGGCCACGACGCCGTGCTGCACGCGAGCGCGCTGGCCGCGTTTGCGCCGCGCTTCGTCATTCACGGCACGCGCGGCAGCTACCTGAAGAACGGGCTCGATACGCAGGAGGATCAGTTGAAGGCGGGGCTGCGTCCGGGCCAGCCCGGCTTCGGCGACGGCAATGATGCGGGCCGCCTGCACGCACTGGCTGCGGATGGCACGGAAGCCGAAACCGAAGTGCCCAACGCCGCCGGCAATTACGCGGATCTCTATCGCGCGCTGGCCGCCGCGATCCGCGATGGCGAGCCGTTCCCGGTGAGCCCGCAGGACGCCGTCGACGTGATGAGCATCATCGAACTCGCCACGCAAAGCGCCGCCGAAGGCCGCACGATTGCGTTCACACGCGCGGCTTAATCAAGTAAGCAAGTAAGACGAGCCGCCCCGGGCGGCGGCACGAGTCATCGCGACTTTGCCGGCCCCGGGTGGCGGGCCTTGCGCTCGATGCCCGAGCGCAGTCCGCCCTTGTATCTTGCGTCTGCGCGACGCGGCTGAAAGGTCTGAACAAACGGTTACAAGTGCGCACCGCGCCCAGGTCATCGGGCGGTGCGCACGACACGTTTTCCGACGAGCGACGTGAAAAATACAGCAACAACGCCCCGAAGCCGTGACCACAAGGAGAGTCTCAATGACCCGTTTGAACCGTGCCATCCGCTACGCCGCTGCTGGCGCGCTCGTCTCGATACTCGCCGCGTGCGTGGTCAACCAGCCCGCGCCCCCGCGCACCGTCGTCGTGAATCCCGGCCCGAATCCGCATGAAGTGGCCGTGGACCGTCTGCATCAGGTCGACGGACGCATCGATAACCTGGGCCGCCGCATCGATCTGCGCGTGAATCAGGGCTACTATCCGCCGCCCCAGGGCGCCGCGCTGCATCATCGCCTCGACACGATCCGCGGCGAAGCGCACGACATGGCGAGCCAGCACGGCGGCGGCATCTCCGGCGACGAACAGCACGTGCTGAACCAGGAACTGGATACAGCGGCGCGCGCGATCGGAGAATAAGCCGCCACG
This sequence comes from Paraburkholderia tagetis, assembly GCF_022213065.1. GTDB lineage: Bacteria > Pseudomonadota > Gammaproteobacteria > Burkholderiales > Burkholderiaceae > Paraburkholderia > Paraburkholderia tagetis. Next base: position 66,785 of record NZ_JAKLJA010000012.1, on the reverse strand, counting down.
GCACCTGCCCCCGATTTTTTCCGCATTGACACACCCACAGGCGTCGCGCACAATCGCTGCGCGCGCCGGGAGAGCGCGCCGTTTGTCGCACCCCGCCATTGAGCGAGTGCAATGCGCGGCGCCGCCGAAGGGGCAACCCACAAACTCTCAGGCAAAAGGACCGTGCGCGCCGGACCGCTGAATCGCCCTGCTGCGTGCCTTTGCGCGCAGCGTTCGAAACGGCATGAAGTCCGCAACTCTGGAGAGCGGCAGTAGAACGGCGGCGGAAAAGTAACTCCGGACGTTCAAGCTGCCCACCGAAGGGGCGCGCGCCGGCATGCTCGGCGCAATCTCTCAGGTATCGAGGACAGAGGGGCCATGCAAGAACCGACCCCAGGCATAGTGCCTGTGGCGTTTCCTGCATGGCCTTTTTCGTTTTCGCGCGATTTTTCGTGACCGCCTGAGGCCCCATGACCGAACTCAAACGCACCCCGCTGAACGACTCGCACCGCGCGCTCAATGCCCGCATGGTCGACTTCGGCGGCTGGGACATGCCCGTCAACTACGGCTCGCAGATCGACGAGCATCGCGCCGTGCGCACCGACGCCGGCATGTTCGACGTCTCGCATATGTGCGTCGTCGACTTCTCGGGCGCGAAAGCGCGCGAATTCTTCGCCCGCGCGCTCGCCAACAACGTCGCCAAGCTCACAACAGCGGGCCGCGCACTCTACTCGTGCATGCTGAACCCCGAAGGCGGCGTGATCGACGACCTGATCGTCTATTACTTCGCCGACGACGTATTTCGCACCGTGGTCAACGCGGGCACGGCCGAGAAAGACATTGCCTGGTTCGAGAAGCTCAACGCCGAAGGCGGCTTCGGCCTCACCATCACGCCGCGCCGCGATCTCGCGATCGTCGCCGTGCAAGGCCCGAATGCGCGCGAAAAGGTCTGGCAAGTCGCGCCCTCCTCGCGCAGCGCCACCGAAATCCTCAAGCCCTTCAACGCCGCGAAGATCGAAGCCACGCCATTCGGCGAGCTGATGGTCGCGCGCACGGGCTACACCGGCGAAGACGGCTTCGAAATCGTGCTGCCCGCCGTTGCAGTGTGCGAATTCTGGGACGCCTTGCAGCGCCAGGGCGTGAAGCCCTGCGGCCTCGGCGCGCGCGACACGCTGCGCCTCGAAGCAGGCATGAACCTCTACGGCCAGGACATGGACGAGCACGTCTCGCCGCTCGACGCGGGCCTCGCCTGGACCGTCGACATGAAAGAGCCGCGCGACTTCGTCGGCCGTGCCGCGCTGGAAGCCAATGGCTCGCGCATGGCCTTCGTCGGCCTGATCCTGCAAAAGGAAAACGGCAAGGCGGGCGGCGTGCTGCGCGCGCACCAGAAGGTGCTCACGTCGCAGGGTGAAGGCGAAATCACGAGCGGCACGTTCTCGCCGACGATGCAGGAATCCATCGCCTTCGCGCGCGTGCCCCAGGGCGTGCAGCCGGGCGACGTCGTGCACGTGCAGATCCGCGACAAGGCCCTGCCTGCAAGCGTGGTAAAACTGCCCTTCGTGCGCAACGGCAAGGTGCTCGCCGCCTGATCCACGAAGATCCGCGAAGACTCGAGCCACGCACGCCCCCCTCTTTCAAGCCATAACGAACCACGCACTGGAGCAACCCCTATGAGCATCCCGGCCGATCTGAAATACACCGAATCGCACGAATGGATCCGCACGGAAGCCGACGGCACGCTGACCGTCGGCATCACCGACCACGCACAAGAAGCGCTCGGCGACATCGTCTTCCTCGAACTGCCTGATGCGGGCCGCGCCGTCACCGCCGGCGACGCCGTTGCCGTGATCGAGTCGGTCAAGGCCGCCTCGGACATCTACGCGCCGGTCTCGGGCGAGATCGTCGAATCGAACAGCGCGCTCGTCGACACGCCCGACCAGGTGAACGGCGCCCCGTACGAGTCGTGGCTCTTCAAGATCAAGCCGGCCGCCGACGCCAAGCTCGACGCGCTGATCGACGCCACCGCCTACCAAAAGGCCATCGGCGCCTGATTGGGCAAACCCCGCTGGCACCCCGTCTCAACCGCAAAGGCGCGGCGGCGGGCGTGGCCTGAAAAGTCCACGCCGCCCGCGCCCGCAGGAAATCCTATGAAGCTCGAACACCCGGATCGTCTGATGAACACGCCGCTTTCGGCTCTTTCGCTCGCTGTACTTGAAGCGCACGACGCCTTCGCCGCCCGCCACATCGGGCCCGACCAGGCCGACCAGCAAGCGATGCTCGACACGCTCGGCTTCGCCTCGCGCGCCGCGCTGATCGACGCGGTCATCCCGGCCGCGATCCGCCGCAAGGACAAGCTGCCGCTTGGCCCCTTCGGCGAGCCGCGCTCGGAAGCCGAGGCGCTCGCCGCACTGCGCGCGCTCGCAGACAAGAACCAGGTGTTCCGCTCCTATATCGGGCAGGGCTACTACGACACGCACACGCCGGCCGTGATCCTGCGCAACGTGCTCGAAAACCCGGCCTGGTACACGGCCTACACGCCGTACCAGCCGGAAATCTCGCAGGGCCGCCTCGAAGCCCTGCTGAACTTCCAGCAGATGATCGTCGACCTGACGGGCCTCGCGATCTCGAACGCGTCGCTGCTCGACGAAGCCACCGCCGCCGCCGAAGCCATGACGCTCGTGCAGCGCGTGGGCAAGTCGAAGTCGAACGTGTTCTTCGTCGCCGACGACGTGCTGCCGCAAACCATCGAAGTGGTGAAGACGCGCGCGAAGCCGATCGGCATCGAGGTGAAGGTCGGTCCCGCCGCTGAAGCCGCCAGCGCTCAGGCCTTCGGCGTGCTGCTGCAATACCCGGGCGTGAACGGCGACGTGCGCGACTACCGCGAACTGGCGGCCGCCGTCCACGCGGCCGGTGGCTCGGTGATCGCCGCCGCCGACCTGCTCTCGCTCACGATGCTCGCGCCGCCGGGCGAATGGGGCGCCGATGTTGCCGTGGGCAACTCGCAGCGCTTCGGCGTGCCGATGGGCTTCGGCGGCCCGCACGCCGCGTATCTCGCGGTGAAGGACGAATTCAAGCGCCAGATGCCGGGCCGTCTCGTTGGCGTGACCGTCGACGCTCAAGGCAACCCGGCGCTGCGCCTCGCGCTGCAAACGCGCGAACAGCACATCCGCCGCGAAAAGGCCACCTCGAACGTCTGCACGGCGCAGGCGCTGCTCGCGATCATGGCGAGCATGTACGCGGTCTATCACGGCCCGCAGGGCCTCAAGCGCATCGCGCAACGCGTGAACCGCGTGGCGGCGATCGTCGCGGCGGGCGCCAGGCAACTCGGCTACACGCTCGTGAACGAGTCGTTCTTCGACACGCTCACGGTCGAAGCCGGCGCGCGCACCCAGGCGCTGCACGACGCGGCGCTCGCGCGCGGCATGAACCTGCGCCGCGTGAGCGAAACGCGCGTGGGTGTGTCCGTCGACGAAACCACCACGCGCGCCGATCTGGCCGACCTGCTCGCCGTGTTCGCGCAAGCCGCGTTCGCGAGCGATGCGCCTTCGGTCGACGCGCTCGACGCCGCGCTCGCTTCACAGCCCGCGCAAGAGACGGTGACGTTCCCGGCCGCGCTCGTGCGCGAAAGCGCGTACCTCACGCATCCGATCTTCAACCGCCATCATTCGGAAACGGAAATGCTGCGCTACCTGCGCAGCCTGGCCGACAAGGACCTCGCGCTCGACCGCTCGATGATCCCGCTCGGCTCGTGCACGATGAAGCTCAACGCCACGTCGGAAATGCTGCCGGTCACGTGGCCCGAGTTCGGCCGCATCCACCCGTTCGCGCCCGCCGAGCAAACCGTCGGCTATCGCGAGATGGTTGATCAGCTCGAGCAGATGCTGGTGGCCGCAACGGGCTACGCCGCCGTCTCGCTGCAACCGAACGCGGGCTCGCAAGGCGAATATGCGGGTCTGCTCGTCATCCACGCGTACCATGAGTCGCGCGGCGAAGGCCACCGCAACGTCTGCCTGATTCCCGCTTCGGCGCACGGCACCAACCCGGCTTCGGCGCAGATGGCCGGCATGCAGGTCGTGGTGGTCGCATGCGACGCGCAGGGCAATATCGATCTCGCCGACCTCAAGGCCAAGGCCGAGCAGCACTCGGCCAGGCTCGCGGCGATCATGATCACCTACCCCTCGACGCATGGCGTGTTCGAAGGCAACGTGCGCGAAGTCTGCGAGATCGTGCACGCGCACGGCGGCCAGGTCTACGTGGACGGCGCGAACATGAACGCAATGGTGGGTCTCGCCGCTCCCGGCCAGTTCGGCGGCGACGTCTCGCACCTGAACCTGCACAAGACCTTCTGCATTCCGCACGGCGGCGGCGGCCCGGGCGTCGGCCCGGTGGCGGTGGGCGCACACCTCGCGCAATTCCTGCCGAACCAGCTTTCGTCGGGCTACAAGCGCTCGACCGACCAGGGCAATGGCATCGGCGCGGTGAGCTCGGCGCCCTACGGCTCGGCCTCGATCCTGCCGATCTCGTGGATGTACATCGCGATGATGGGCGCGGCCAACCTCGCCGCCGCAACGGAAGCCGCGATCCTCAACGCGAACTACGTCGCGAAGAAGCTCGCGCCGCACTTCCCGGTGCTCTATAGCGGCCCGGGCGGGCTCGTTGCGCACGAGTGCATTCTCGACCTGCGCCCCATCAAGGACGCGAGCGGCATCACGGTCGACGACGTCGCCAAGCGCCTGATGGACTACGGCTTCCACGCGCCCACCATGAGCTTCCCGGTGCCGGGCACGCTGATGGTCGAGCCGACCGAATCGGAGTCGAAGCAGGAGCTCGACCGCTTCATCGACGCCATGGTTGCGATCCGCGAAGAAATTCGTGCCGTGGAAGAGGGCCGCGCCGACAAGGAAGACAATCCGCTGCGTCATGCGCCGCATACGGCGGCGGTCGTGGTCGCCAACGACTGGCAACACGCCTACTCGCGCGAGCAGGCGGCGTATCCGGTGGCATCGCTCGTCGCGCAGAAGTACTGGCCGCCGGTCGGTCGCGCCGACAACGTCTATGGCGACCGCAACCTGTTCTGCTCGTGCGTGCCCGTCAGCGAATATGCGAGCGAGCAAGCCGGGCAAGGCGAATAAAACGCCTCCGTTCGCCCCGCCCAACCGGCCCAACCGGCCTGCACAGCCGCCGCGCGCTCCGCGAGGAGCCGCGGCGGCTTTTGCGCGCCGCACATTTGCCGCCGCAAACCCGCGCCAAACCGTTAACATCACACACCTGTCAGCCTTGAATCAGGGAGTCGCGCATGGCGCGGAAGGTGGGAACGGCCTTCGTCGGGCATGCCCCGGCGGCAACGTGGGCCATGAGCGCGTCGGGCCAGCACGCGCGCGGCGGCGCACGCACATTCGAAGCGGCGTTTGGGCCGGTGTCCAGGCCAACTTCGGCACGGCGGCGAAGCCCCGGCCGCACGCTCGCCACGGCCTGGCTGGTCGGCATGGGTATTGCGGGTCTGGGCGTAACGAATCTCGCCCATGCGGCCATGAACTTCTGCGCGGCGCCCGCGCTGCAAACGAGCGAGCGCACCAATTCCGACCCGGGCGTGAAGGTACTCGTGGCCGAGGTGCAGTCGCACGTGAACGATGCGCCACATCCGCTTGCGAAGCTGCATACGGAAGGCACGCTCCCGCACGAGGGCATTTACGACCAGAGCGTGGAGGCCGAGAAAGAGCTCGATTTGATGCGCAACGCGGCGCTCGCCTGGCGCGCCACGAGCGACGACCGCTATCTGAAACTCGTCGACCGCTTTCTGCTCGCGTGGGTCACGACCTATCAGCCGAGCTTCAACCCCATCGACGAAACGCACTTCGACGGGCTGATTCTCGCCTACGACATGACCGCGAGCGCGCTGCCCGTGAAGACGCGCAACGCCACGATGCTGTTCCTGAACCGGTTCGTGAACGGCTACATCAAGCAGGTGGATGCGCAGTCGCGCCCGCTCACGGGCACATTCGCGAACAACTGGCAGAGCCATCGGGTCAAACTGATAGCGATGACGGCGTTCACGCTCGACAACCGCAAGCTGATTGCGGCGGCGCAGCGATTGTTCATCGAGCATATCGGCGACAACATCGCGCCCGACGGCTCGACCCTCGATTTCACGGAGCGCGATGCACTGCACTACGTGATCTACGACTTGCAGCCGCTCGTGACGGCCGCGCTCGCCGCGCGCCGCCACAACCGCAACTGGCTGCCCGAGCGGGCGGCCAGCAGCGCGACGCTCGCGAGCGCGCTGAACTGGCTCACGCCCTATGCGATGGGCGAAAAAACGCACGAAGAATTCGTGCATTCGAGCGTGCCGTTCGACGCCAGGCGCCGCGAGGCCGGGTTGCCCGGCTACACCGGCGCCTGGGATCCGAAGAACGCCGCCGAGCTGTATCACCTGGCCGCCCGACTGGACGGCCGCTATACGCCGATTGCGCTGCGTCTCGCGCCCACGCCGCCCGCGTGGCTGGCCGTCTGTCTGCCGTTGCCGGCGCGCTGAAAGGCGCGCAGTGGTGGCGGTGAGTGCGGCGGCGAACAGAGCAGCAAAGCGCAACCGGCGCCCATTGAAACCGACTAGACGATGCAGGAGCAGTACCCATGGCAGTAAGCGTTTTCGATCTCTTCAAAATCGGCATCGGGCCGTCGAGCTCGCACACCGTAGGGCCGATGCGTGCGGCGCTGATGTTCGCCGAAGGACTCGAGCGCGACGGACTGCTCGCGTCCACCGCCTCCGTGAAGGTCGAGCTGTACGGCTCGCTCGGCGCCACCGGCAAGGGCCACGGCACCGACCGTGGCGTGATGCTCGGCCTGATGGGCGACGCGCCCGACACCGTCGACCCCGACACCATCTCCGAGCGCCTCGAAGCCGTGCGCGACTCGCGCCAGCTCGCGCTGCTCGGCAAACACCCGATCCCGTTCGTGCAGAAGGAGCACATCGCCTTTTATCGCCAGGCGCTGCCCGAGCATCCGAACGGCATGAAGCTGCGCGCGCTCGACGCGGGCGGCGCGACGCTGCGCGAGAGCACCTATCTCTCCGTGGGCGGCGGCTTCGTCGTCACTGCGGGCGCAGCCAACTCCAAGGTGCTGTCGGCCGTGCAGCAGTTGCCGCATTCGTTCCGCACGGGCGCGCAGATGCTCGCGCTGTGCGAATCGACGGGTAAGAGCATCGCTCAACTGATGCTCGAAAACGAGCGCGTCTGGCACAGCGACGAGGCTATCCGCTCGGGCCTGCTGCGCATCTGGGACGTGATGCAATCGTGCGTCTCGCGCGGCTGCGGCATCAACAACCCCGACGCCGAAGGCACGCTGCCCGGCCCGTTCCAGGTGAAGCGCCGCGCCGCGCAACTCTATCGCGCGCTCACCGGCAACCCCGAGCGCGCGCTGCAAGACCCGCTCTCGATGATCGACTGGATCAACCTCTACGCGATCGCCGTGAACGAGGAAAACGCCGCGGGCGGACGCGTCGTGACCGCGCCCACCAACGGCGCTGCGGGCATCATCCCGGCCGTGCTGCACTACTACGTGCGCTTCACGCCGGGCGCCAACGAGCAAGGCGTGATCGACTTCCTGCTCACGGCCGCCGCCATCGGCATTCTCTACAAGCTCAACGCGTCGATCTCGGGCGCGGAAGTGGGCTGCCAGGGCGAAGTGGGCGTGGCCTGCTCGATGGCCGCCGGCGCGCTCGCCGCCGTGCTGGGCGGCACGCCGCAGCAAGTGGAGAACGCCGCCGAAATCGGCATGGAGCACAACCTCGGCCTCACCTGCGACCCGGTGGGCGGCATGGTGCAGATCCCCTGCATCGAGCGCAACGCGATGGCCTCGGTGAAGGCCGTGAACGCCGCGCGCATGGCGCTGCGCGGCGACGGCGCGCACTACGTTTCGCTCGACTCCGTCATCAAGACAATGCGCGAAACCGGCGCAGATATGAAGACGAAGTACAAGGAGACGTCGCGCGGCGGGCTCGCGGTGAACATCGTCGAGTGCTGATGCGGCGCTGAGCGGGCTGTTGCGCTTGCGCCGATTCGTGCCGATCAACCTGACGTAAATCGGACGTAGATCGAACGTATTCACGTAACGAACGAAGGAGACTTGACCGTCATGCAGCAGCCGAACGATTCAGCCCGCGCTTCCGATTCCGCGACCGTCACCGGCGCGCGACTCGTCGTGGATGCGCTCGTCGCCAACGGCGTCCAGCGTGTGTTCTGCGTGCCCGGCGAGAGCTATCTCGCCGTGCTCGATTCACTCTCGGACGAGACCGCGCGCATCGACACCATCGTGTGCCGCCACGAAGCGGCGGCGGCCAACATGGCGGAAGCAGTCGGCAAGCTCACGGGCAAGCCCGGCATCGCGCTCGTCACGCGCGGACCGGGCGCGACCCATGCGGCGATCGGCGTGCACACGGCTTTTCAGGACTCCTCGCCGATGATTCTCCTGATCGGCCAGGTCGCGCGCGATCAGATGGACCGCGAGGCGTTCCAGGAAATCGACTATCGGCGCATGTTCGGGCAGATGGCAAAGTGGGTCGCGCAAATCGACGACGCGCGCCGCGTGCCCGAGTATCTGAGCCATGCGTTCCATGTCGCGACGTCGGGACGTCCAGGCCCGGTCGTGCTCGCGCTGCCCGAAGACATGCTGAGCGGCGCGATTCCTGCATCGGAAGCACAGCACACTGCGCCTGCGGCGCAACGCGTGCAGGCGTCGCCCTCGGCGGCGCAGATCGAACAACTGCGCACGCTGCTCGCGAATGCGAAAAAGCCGTTCGTGATCGCGGGCGGTCATGGCTGGACGCGTGAAGCCTGCGCAGACCTGCAACGCTTTATCGAGCACTGGCAGTTGCCGGTGGGCCTCGCGTTCCGCTTCCAGGACACGCTCAACAACGATCATCCGAACTACGCGGGCGACGTGGGCTTGGGCATCAATCCGGCGCTTTCTGCGCGCATCCGCGAAGCCGACGTGCTGCTCGCGCTCGGTCCGCGCCTCGGCGAAGCCACGACGGGCGGCTACGCGCTCCTCGACATCCCCAAGACGAAGCAAACGCTCATTCACGTGCATCAGGGCGCGGAGGAACTGGGCCGCGTCTATGCCGCCGATCTGCCGATCGTCTCCGGTCTGCCCGAGATCGCGGCGCAACTCGCGTCGCTGCCCGCGCCCGACGCACCCGCGTGGGCAGGCTCCGCTCAAGGCGCGCACGATGCGTATCTCGCATGGCGCGAGCCGCGCCCCATGCCCGGCGACGTGCAACTCGGCGAAGTCATGCAACAGTTGCGCGCGCGCCTGCCCGACGACGCGATCGTCACGAACGGTGCTGGCAATTACGCGACGTGGTTGCATCGCCACTTTGCGTACCGCAATTTTCGCTCGCAGCTCGCGCCCACCAGCGGCGCGATGGGCTACGGCGTGCCAGCCGCGATTGCGGCGAAGTCGCTCTTTCCCGAACGCGCCGTGGTCGCGCTCGCCGGCGACGGCTGCTTCATGATGTCCGCGCCCGAACTGGCGACGGCGATGCAGTACGGCCTCGCCGTCGTGTTCATCGTCGTGAACAACGGTCATTACGGCACGATCCGTATGCACCAGGAGCGCAATTACCCGAATCGCGTGCATGGCACGCAACTCACGAACCCGGATTTCGCGGCGTTTGCGCAGTCGTTCGGCGCGCATGGAGAGACTGTCACGAGCACCACGCAATTTGCACCCGCGCTGGAACGCGCGCTCAACGCGGGCAAACCGGCGCTGATTGAAATTCGCGTGACGAAAGAGGCGAGCACGCCTGGTGCTTCGCTGGAGCAGATTCGCGAGCAGGGTAGAAAGGCGCGCGGCGAGTGAGTCGATTGGAGTGCTGAATAAGCTCACCTTTTGTAGTGAGCAACTGCGAGAATCAGGTTCTTCATCCATTAGCGTGAAGAACCTGATCTATTCGTCATTAAACTCGTCTCACAGTGCGTCAGACCTGGCCCGCACTGTTCTCGAAACGGCATCCCACACCGCAACAGCCTCGTCGGTGGTCTTCCCAAGGAATTCCGGCGTGCAGGATATTCAGGATGCCGTTCAACGTGGCTCGCTTCATCAACCGCACGCCCATTGACCGCCTTTGGCGCGATGTTCGAATACGGAATCAACGGTTCCAACACGGCCCAAATCTAGTCCTGAATTATCGTCTGGCCATATCGCCCGGATATGGCGTTCATGGTTTGATGTCCACGTTGCGTGAACAACCCTAATTTAAGATGAACAGCACGGGGCTCGTGGGATGATGATGCGCGCAACGCAACATTCCGTTCAGACAATGACAGCAGACAGTGAAGACATCGATCTGCGGCACCCTAGCGGCCCGTTGATTTACGGTGTTATCGAAGTAATGGTTTTGATAGTGGTATATCTTTATTCAGACTTGAATAGTTTTTCGGGTGCCGGACTATTCGTCCTTGCGTTATTCGCAACCGGTATCATTTCGGCTTTCAATTGCCTGTGGGCGCTATGGAACACAGTCAGTGTGCGCGCTCGCACACTGAAGATCTGGAACGGGGTTGCGGCCATCTTGCACGGTACCGCATCCATTGCTATTTTCCTGATATTTTGTGAACTATCAGATAGCGGTCGCCTATTGCGGAGGCGGGCACTGAGTGACGGCAAGAGTGTGCCCGAATTCGCTGCGCCGCCCGATGATGGAAACATGGGCGGTGCATGTGCATTCGGCCTGACGTATTTCCTCGACTCGTCACAGCGCGCCGGGCCTGATACGCACGGTTAGCGATACTGCGTCCCACAGCGCAACGGCCTCACCGGTCGTGAGCGACCCTTTTTCGAGATTCACCACCTTCTCTTCTATTTCTAGCTGCCCGCCGGTCTCCATATCCAGAAACAGATACGGTGATGAAGGACTACTCGTGGTTTCATTGACGGAGAGTGAGAAAGAGTCGCCGCGCCCGCCTCCAGGTTGGCGGGTTTCGCTCAGCCATTCCTCGGCTTTCAGATCAGGCAGATTCACGGTGCCCTTACGGATAACATCCGTGGCCGCCGCCTTGAGCATCGTGCGCATTTCCAGGCCATCCATACGCTGTAATAGCGACTCATTTCCTTGAGGCGCGGTATCGACATATACAGAAAAATAAACGTCGCGGTTGCTTGTCAATCTAAATCCGCTGTTCACGAACTGCTCGTCCGACGCCTTCCCGGGCAGAAAGCCGCCAGCGAAGCACAGCCCTGGCTCAGTCGGGATTTCCTCTTTTGGACGGCCATGCAGTTTCTCCAGTAAGCCAAGTACAACATCTACCTTGTCTGGAAAGTTATTTTTGATGACCATCTTTCGCACGATCGGGTCATCGGTCTGGTCCGGGTGCAGATAGTCGTAGGCCTCGAACTTGAGCAGGAACCGATACCCTCGGTCCCACTTGTAGCCTTCGATATATCGTTCGCTTGGATCGTCGTGGACAGTACCGCGATGAACAAAGTAGTAAGTATTGGCTCCGCGCGCTGCCCCGGCCACATACAGGAACGGGTATGCATCAATGCTTTTCGTCCCTTTCAACGTTGTTTCCCGCTGCGCGATCTCCTGCCGGTAGGCCTCCTCGGTCATCGCCTCCGCAGTCACATCGACACCCAGAATATTGGCATAGCCGTATTCCGATGCGTCCTCCGGAATGTCAATCAAATAGCGGCCCGCACACCGCGCTTTTAGATTTGCAGTGAGTTCAGTCACGACTTGCTTTTCCTTTTGGGTCAACGGTGAAAGCTCGTAATCGCAAGCGGCAACCGCAAATATCAGGCAGGCAAATACCAGTGTTGCACGCACCCAGTTCATGTCTTGTAGTCCAGTGCGGTGCCCTTCACGCTCTGCGCGATGCGTGTAATGGCGTGAAGGGTGAAGCGCCGGGTAGCATCATCCTTGTAGGCCCCTTCATGGTCGATACCCGCGAATGCCACACAGGCGCGCACGCGCTGGCCGGGCGCACGACCTGAGCGCACCGGAACCGTACCGTCTCCATGTTCGTCCGCATCCCCCAAAACGAACGTGGAAACCATGGTCGTTTCATTCTGCGTTATTGCTATCAGTCGGCCGCCAGACGCCGGATCGTCCTTGCCGCGCTTTCCTAGCAAGTCGGCGATGGCTGGAACGCCGCCACGCAGAAGTGGCGGTGTGTGCTGCGTCCACATGACATTGCCGTATGCCTGATGTTTCTCATCGTCGCCGTAGAACACATAGGTGTTGGCGTGGTATTTACCACTGATGGCGTCGTGGAATTTCCGGACCTTGTTTCGAATTAGGCGTTCAAAGTTACGCCAATCCTGATCGACGGTTTTCTTCCCGATATCTAGCGGATCCAGCAGCAAGTCATCGCACAGCCCCCACCACGTGCCACGCACCGTGTAGATTTCGCTGTACGGGTCCGATTCCGGTAATGCGACGAATCGCTCACCGTCCCTGATCATGAGCCACCCCATGCCGTAATCGCGACTCGGCAACAACTGCAACGGACCCGGCGCATTGCCAACCACCGCAGTCATGGTGGAGGCATTCGGTCCCACCGCGAGAGCCGCCAGAACGCCGCTGATACCTGTGCCTTCCGTGCCCGCCTTCATCCGCTTGTAGGCGGCCGCCGCGCCCGTGGCGGGCATCACGCCATGCACGATCCCAAGTACCTTGTCGCGCATTCCCAAAACTTCGGAATAGTAGCGGGCTACCAGCCCCCCCATCGAATGGGTGACGAGAATCACCTTGTCGCATTGCCAGTGGAACTTCTCACGATACCAGGCCGTGATTTCATCGATCCGCGTCTTCAGACGCTCCGCCGACACGGCATTCGATTGCAGCCAGTTATAACCGACCGCATGCACGGGAAACTGATATTTGTATGAGAGCGCCACCTCGTCGAATACCAGCTTTTCGAGGCCGGGGGTAACGATATGGCACAGACTCTCGCGCAATCCCTTGCGACCGTAATCGGTTGCCTCGTGCACGTCGTCCAGTGCGTTTTCGAGCCACGCCAGCCACTCGCCGTAACTCATGTAAGCGACTTCGCCCCAGCCGCGACGACGCAATTCGTCTTCGGTCTGTGCCGTGCCGGATGAAATCTTGCCACGACGGAAAACCTCGGTGGTACCGGGATTTAGAACACGCTTGCGAGTCGCTGCTCCTTGTTTCGCCCAAGGCAGGGCTGTGCCTGGCCCGTCGAGTAACCAAACGGGCTCCGGCGGATTAGCGTTCTTTCTCGCCAGATTCGTTCCCATGACGCCAGGCACGAAGACCACGGGAATAATCCGCTGTGGGACCATATAACAGACCGCTGTACTGTTATCGGGCGGCGACGTGATGGATGTGTAATGAATCGATCCGTCGTCGGCAATCTTCGCAGGGATGATGCGTTCGAATTGTGTAGCCAATGCAGGTTTCTCCCATTTGCGCGGAACGTGTGTTTAAAGAAACAACCCGTAGAGGTCGGGCAACAGACTGGGCCGTGGCACTAGCCAGCTTCAACCCAGCGACCTTGATACGGGAGACACCTGTCAGGGGCAATGCGCAAAATCAAGAGAAGCCAATGCAGCTTGAACGTATCCAGCTCCAAGAAGAACCAAAACAAAAGCCCCGCAGGCTTCAAACCTGCGGGGCTTTTTCACATCAACCGCGATCAACCGCGGATCAACCGCGAGCGAGGCGCTTACTTGCCGCCCACGCTTTGCAGCGTCGTCCACTTGCCGTCGACGACCTTGTACAGCGTGATGCCGCCGTTCTTCAGGTCGCCCTTCGAGTCATACGCGAGATCCTTCGTCGTCACGGCCGGCATGCTGGTCTTCGCGAGGAACGGCAGGTACTTCGCCGGGTCCGTCGAGTTGGCCGCCTTCATGGCCGCGAACATCGCCATCGCGCCGTCGTAAGCGTACGGCGAGTAGGTCTGGACGTCTTCGCCGAAACGCTTCTTGTACTTCGTGACGTAGTCCTTGCCACCCGGCATCTGGTCCATCGGCAGGCCTGCAAGCGACGCCACCGTGCCGTTTGCCGAATCACCCGCGATCTTCAGGAAGGTCGGCGTGTGCACCATTTCGCCACCCATCAGCGGCGCCGTGATGCCCAGCGACTTCATCTGCTTGACCATTGGGCCGGCTTGCGAATCGGCGCCACCGTAGTAGATCAGGTCCGGCTTCTGCGCCTTCAGCTTGGTCAGAATCGACTTGAAGTCCACGGCCTTGTCGTTCGTGTACTCGCGGTCAATGATCGTACCGCCCGCTTCCTTCGCGGCCTTCGCGAACTGGTCGGCGAGACCCTGGCCGTAGGCCGTGCGGTCGTCAACCACGGCAATCTTCTTCATGCCCAGGCTCTTCACCGCGAACGTGCCCGCGACCGAACCCTGCTGCGTGTCGGAGGTCATCATGCGGAACGTGGTCTTGAAGCCCTGCTGCGTGTATTCCGGCGCCGTCGCCATGGCGATCTCGGGAATGCCCGCGTTCGCGTAGATGCGCGATGCCGGAATCGTCGTGCCCGAGTTGAAGTGGCCGAGCATGCCCTTGATGCCGTCGTCCACGAGCTTCTGCGCGACCGTCGTGCCCGTGCGCGGGTCGGCCTGGTCGTCGGCCGCGTCCAGCACGAAGTGCACCGGCTTGCCGCCGATCACCGGCTTGGTCGCGTTCATGTCTTCGACCGCGAGCGTGATGCCGTTCTGGAAGTCCTTGCCGTAGTGCGCCTGTGCGCCCGTCATCGGGCCAGCGAAACCAATCTTGACGTCGTCTGCTTGCTGCGCGTTCGCAGTCCCCGCCAGCGACAGTGCAGCGACCAGCGTTGCGCCTGCCAGCTGTTTCATCGTGTGTTGCATGTTTTCTCCTTGGTACCCGGTATCGAATGAGCGGCTTCGGCTCGCGCCTGCCGCTTCCGTGTCCTTCAACGACTGACAGTATGGCCTCAAGCCTAGCCGATCGTCATCAGGTTTGCATTGCCGCCTGCCGCAGCGGTGTTCACGCTCACCGAACGCTCCGTGAGCAGACGTTCGAGCGCGTAGTCTTCGTCGCCATTGGCGAGCGCATGTGCCGCCACGCCCTGCACCGAGACGATCGGACCGCTACGCTTGGCCACTTCTTTCACGAGGCCGAGCAGCTCGTCGCTGTCGCCTTCGAAAAGCACGGCGTCGAACTCGGCGTCGGCCGTCTTCTTCACTGCGACGTGCGCCTTGAGCGCAGCCGGCAGCGCGTGTACGAGTGCCTCGCCCGCCGCGCCCTGGAACAGCGCGCGGTTGCCCGTGGCCAGCACGACGGCGAGTTGCGCACGCGCGCCCGTCGGCGTGGACGCCACGCACAGCACCGTGCCGCGCGCCGAAAGCGTGTAGGTATTACGCTCGCCCGTCGGGCCCGGCAGCACGGCCGTTGCGCCCGCAAGCACATATTGCAGATAGCCGTCGCAGCGCGCCGCGAGTGCCGGCTCGCGCTCGGCGATCAGCCAGTCGCGCAGCGTCGTGAGCGTCGCGTGGGCCGACTGCGGGGCTGACTGCGGCGCGCGCTTGTCCTCGGCGTCCGCCTGCGGCGCATCCACCACCAGCGCCTTCGTGAGCGACTGCGGCAGCCCTGCCGGACGCTTGGCCAGCAGACGCGACAGATACAGCGCGCCACCCGCCTTCGGCCCCGTGCCCGAGAGCCCTTCGCCGCCGAACGGCTGCACGCCCACCACCGCGCCAATCACATTGCGGTTCACGTAAATATTGCCCACGTGCGCGCGGCCGACCACATGCGCGATCGTTTCGTCGATACGCGTATGGATGCCGAGCGTGAGGCCATAGCCCGTCGCGCGAATCTGCTCGAGCAATTTGTCGAGCTGGCTGCGGCGATAGCGGATCACATGCAGCACCGGCCCGAACACCTCGCGCTTGAGCTCTTCAAGACTATCGACTTCGATGAGCGTGGGCGGCACGAAAGTGCCTGCCGCGCAGCTCTCCGCCATCGGCATCTGCGTAACCTTGCGGCCCTTTTCGCGCATCGTGCCGATGTGCGTGTCGATGCCGCGCTTCGCTTCCATGTCGATCACGGGACCGACATCGGCCGAGAGACGATCGGGATTGCCCACCGCGAGTTCCTTCATCGCGCCCGTGAGCATTTCGAGCGTGCGCTCGGCCACGTCGTCCTGCAGACACAGCACGCGCAGCGCCGAGCAACGCTGGCCTGCGGAATCGAACGCGCTTTGCAGCACGTCGGCCACGACCTGCTCCGCGAGCGCCGATGAATCGACGATCATCGCGTTCTGCCCGCCCGTCTCGGCAATCAGCGGAATCGGACGGCCATCCGAATCGAGACGCTGCGAAAGCGTCTTGTTGATAAGGCGCGCGACTTCGGTCGAGCCCGTGAACATCACGGCGCGCGTGCGCGCATCGGCGACGAGCGCCGCGCCCACGGTTTCGCCATCGCCCGGCAGCAGTTGCACGGCGCCTGCGGGCACGCCCGCTTCGCGCAGAATGCGCACGGCCTGGGCGGCGATCAGCGGCGTCTGTTCAGCCGGCTTCGCGAGCACGGTGTTGCCCGCTGCCAGCGCGGCGGCCACCTGGCCCATGAAGATCGCCAGCGGGAAGTTCCACGGGCTGATGCACACCACGGGGCCGAGCGGTCGATGCGTATCGTTCGAGAATTCTTCGCGGATCTGCGTCGAGTAATAGCGCAGGAAGTCGATGGCTTCGCGAATCTCCGCCACGGCGTTCGGCAGCGACTTGCCCGCTTCGCGCACGATCAGGCCCATCAGCGTATGCATCTGCGCTTCGAGCAGATCGGCGGCGCGTGCGAGGCAATCGGCGCGCGCTTCCACGGGCGTCGCTTGCCAGATCGGCGCGGTGGCCACGGCGTGCGTGAGCGCGGCGCTCACGTGCTCGCTCGTTGCCTCCACAACGGTCCCCACGAGGTCGCGATGATCGGCGGGATTGCGCACGTCGCGCGCGGTGGCCTCAGCGAGATCGGCATCGGCAAGCATCGGCGCGGCGCGCCACGGATGATGCGCACTCGCGAGCAGCGCCGAAGACAGCGACGCCAGTCGATGTTCGTTCGAGAGGTCGAGGCCCATCGAATTCAGGCGCTCGCCGCCAAAGAGATTGCGCGGCAGCGGAATCTTCGCGTGCGGCGCGCCTGTCGGCACGACCTTCGAGGCTTCGTCGATGGGGTTCGCGACCAGCTCGCTCACCGGCACGGTTTCATCGGCGATGCGGTTCACGAACGAGGTGTTCGCGCCGTTCTCGAGCAGACGGCGCACGAGGTACGCGAGCAGCGTCTCATGCGTGCCGACCGGCGCGTAGACGCGGCACGGACGGTTGAGCTTGCCCTGCGAAATCGGACCCGTGACTTCTTCGTACAGCGGCTCGCCCATGCCGTGCAGGCACTGGAACTCGTACTGGCCGGGATAGTAGTTCTGGCCCGCGAGGTGATAGATCGCCGAGAGCGTGTACGCGTTGTGCGTGGCGAACTGCGGATACACGGCGTCGGGCGCGTTCAGCAGCTTCTTCGCGCAGGCGATGTACGAAACGTCGGTGTAGATCTTGCGCGTGTAGACCGGATAGCCTTCGAGGCCATCCACCTGCGCGCGCTTGATTTCCGTATCCCAGTAGGCGCCCTTCACGAGGCGCACCATGATGCGGTGACGGCTGCGGCGTGCGAGATCGACGATGTAGTCGATCACGAACGGGCAGCGCTTCTGATAAGCCTGCACCACGAAGCCGATGCCGTTCCAGCCCGCGAGCTCCGGATCGAAGCACAGCGCTTCGAGCAGGTCGAGCGAGAGTTCGAGGCGGTCGGCTTCCTCGGCGTCGATATTGAGGCCGATGTCGTAGCGGCGCGCGAGCACGGCAAGCGCGCGCACGCGCGGCAGCAGCTCGCTCATCGTGCGCTCCTGCTGCGCGCGCGAGTAGCGCGGGTGCAGCGCGGAGAGCTTGATCGAGATGCCCGGGCCTTCGTAGATGCCACGTCCACCTGCGGCCTTGCCGATCGCGTGGATCGCCTGCTCGTACGATGCGTAGTAGCGCTGCGCGTCGGCTTCGGTGGTGGCCGCTTCGCCGAGCATGTCGTACGAGTAGCGGAAGCCGCGTGCTTCGAACTTGCGGCTGTTGGCAAGCGCTTCGGAGATGTTCTCGCCCGTGACGAACTGCTCGCCCATCAGGCGCATGGCCATGTCCACGCCCTTGCGGATCAGCGGCTCGCCGCCCTTGCCGATCATGCGCGTGAGCGCCGAGGAAAGCCCCGTCTCGCTGTTGGTCGTGACCAGCTTGCCGGTGATCATGAGGCCCCAGGTGGCGGCGTTCACGAACAGCGACGGCGCGTGGCCCACGTGCGATTTCCAGTCGCCCTTGCTGATCTTGTCGCGAATGAGCGCATCGCGCGTGGCGCGGTCGGGAATGCGCAGCAGCGCCTCGGCCAGGCACATCAGCGCGACGCCTTCCTGGCTCGAGAGCGAGAACTCGTGGATCAGTCCTTCGACGCCGCCGCCGGCGCCCTTGGCGCGCAGCGCCTCGACGAGCTTGGTGGCGAGCTTCGTCACCTCGCCCGTGAGGTTCGCGGGCAGACGCGCCTCGCCGATCAGGAACGGCACGCACTCAGGCTCGGGGCGGCGGTAGGCAGCCGTGATGGCCGCGCGCAGCACCGATTGCGGTTGCACGTTCTGGGCGAAGTCGAGGAACGGGTGCGACGCTGCTTCTTCGTCGCCGTCGCCGGTTGCGCCCTCGCCGAGATCGGCTGAGCTCATGTGGCCGTTCAGCTCGGGGGGCAGCTGGCCATGCTCGATCCTCTCGAGATAGGCAAAGATCGCTTGCTTGATCAACCAGTGCGGGGTGCGCTCGAGGCGCGTGGCGGCATCTTTGAGCCGCGAGCGGAGCAGGTCGTCGACCTTTACGCCAAGGGTGGTGCTAGCCATGTTTCCTTCGTATGCCGGCTGACCCGCACCGGCGAAGATCAAAAAGTTGGCGAATCGTACCCCTCCAAATAAAAAGGTGCAACCACCCGGCAAGTTTGGTTGCACCACGCGCAGAGCCTTATGTGGCGCAGGTTTGCGGCCAGCGCCCGCTGGCATTGGCCCGCGCGTTGCACTCGGTATTTTCCCTGGCGAGCAACAATCAGGTGAACCCTAATCGATTCCGCAGCCGTGCCGTTATACAAACATTACGGGGGCCGATCATTGAATCCGGCGTGAGGACCGAAAAATGGAAAAGTGGCTGGTGGTGACGGGTGTCTGGTTCATGTGCGCGCTGTGCGCCGTGTTGTTCATTCGTGGCGCGACGGCGCCCGCCATGCGCAAAGTGCGCGTGCGAGACGCTCGAGCGCAGGCGGCCCACGCCGCGCGACGCTGATCAGATATCCAGCGGATCGACTTCCAGGTTCCAGCGCAGCACGCCCCGCAAGGCGCGCAGCGCGGGTTGCCACGCCCGCAGCGTCGCTTGCAGGGCGGCACGCGACTGGCTCTCCACGAGCAGTTGCGCGCGATGCACGTTCATGACTTTCACGATCGTGAGCGGTACCGCGTCGTAAGCGGTGACGCGCTCGGCAGCCGGGATCTGCGCGAGCGCCTGCGCAGCCTCGGCCAGAAACGCCAGCGCCGCCTCCAGCGTGCGCCCTTCGGCGCGCAGCAACGCCTGATAGACGAACGGCGGCAGATGCGCGTCGCGGCGCTCGGCAATCTGCGAATTCGCAAAGCCCACGTAGTCGTGGCGCGCCAGCGCGTGATAGATCGCATGACGCGGGTAGCGCGTCTGCACGATCACCTCGCCGGGTAAGCCCCCGCGCCCCGCACGCCCGCTCACCTGCATCAATTGCGCGAACAGCCGCTCGCTGGCCCGGAAATCGTGCGAGAAAAGCGCGTTATCGGCGTTGAGCACGCCCACCAGCGAGACGCGCTGGAAGTCGTGCCCCTTCGCGATCATCTGCGTACCCACGAGGATGTCGACGTCGCCGGCGTGGACGTCGGAGAACAGTGCCTGCGCGCTGCCCTTGCGGCGCGTGCTATCGGCATCGATGCGCAGCACCCGCGCGCCCGGCACCGCGCTCGCCAGCGCCTCCTCGATACGCTGCGTGCCGCGCCCCATCGGCGCGATATCGACGTTGCCGCACTCGGGGCAAGAATGCGGGATACGCGATTCCCAGCCGCAATGGTGGCAGCGCAGCGCCCGCTCGGGCTTGTGCAGCACCACATAGGCGCTGCAACGCGGGCAGCCCGCCACCCAGCCGCAGGCATCGCATGACAGCACGGGTGCATAGCCGCGTCGGTTCAGGAACACGAGGCTCTGCTCGCCGCGCTCGAGGCGCGCCTTCATCGCCGTAACGAGCGGGCCGGAGAGGCCCTCGAACGAGGCGCGGCCGCGCCGGCGCTCTTCTTCCAGATCGATCAGCTTGACGCTCGGCAGCACCGCATCGGCGATGGCCCGGCGTGACAGCGTGAGGCGCGTATAGCGGCCCTGCTCGGCCTGCCACCAGCTTTCGAGCGACGGCGTGGCCGAGCCCAGCACGACGGGCACGCCTAGCTGCTTCGCGCGCCAGACGGCGAGATCCCGCGCCGAATAGCGCAGCCCTTCCTGCTGCTTGTAGGCAGGGTCGTGCTCCTCGTCCACCACCAGCATCGCCAGACGCGGCAGCGAGGCCAGCACGGCGAGGCGCGTGCCCAGCACGATGCGTGCGCGGCCCGTATGCGCGGCGAGCCAATGCTGCGCACGCTCGCCTTCCGCGAGGCCGCTGTGAAGCGTGACGATGGCGTCGTCGGGCAGCACGCCTGCGAAGCGCGTGCGGAATGCCGCCTCGAACTGGGGCGTGAGGTTGATTTCAGGGACGAGAACGAGCGCCTGGGCGTCGGACTCGCGTTCGAGCAGGCCCGACAGCGCGCGCAGATAGACCTCGGTCTTGCCGCTGCCGGTTACACCGTGCAGCAGGAATGGCGCGAAGCCGCGCGCCTCGAGAATCGCCTCGACGGCGGTGGCCTGTTCGTCGCTCAGCAGGTGCAATGCCGCCGCCGCGATGGCGCCTTCGGTGGCATTTATGAGGCTTCTGGCGCCATCGGCAGGGTCATGGTCGCCATTCCCGGTGGACGAGCGCCCCACGGCACCAAACGCCACGCACTCGTACTCGGCCCAGCCCGCTTCGCGCCAGGATTCGAGCGTGGCGGCCGCCTTCGGGTGCAGCGCGCGGGCGTCGGCGAGATCGAGTTCGCCCGCGTCCACCAGGGCCTGCGCAAGCCGCCGCAGCGCCTGGGCGCGCGCGGGCAACGCCTCGGGCAGCGCCTCGCGGCCCGCCGGCAGCAGCCGGTAGCGCTCCTCGGGCGCGAGCAGGCGCGGCCAGCGCGCCGGATCGCGCAGTGCCTGGGGCAGCGCCGGCAGCGCGACCTCGCCCAGCCCGCGCTGATAGTAGTCGGCGGCAAAGCTCGCGAGCGCGAGCCACTGCGCCGAAAGCGGCGGCAAGTCCGCGCACACGGCGCTCACGTCGCGCAGCTTGTTGGCCGGCACGTCACTGTGAGCGCTTACTTCGCAGATCAGCCCCACTGCATCGCGGCGGCCGAACGGCACGCGCACCAGCATGCCGGGCTGCGGCGCCGGTGCGTCCGGCGGATAGCGATAGTCGTAGAGGGCGGGCAGCGGATGGTCGAGCGCCACGCGCACGAAGCATGGCGTCATGCGCAACCCCAACAGATACGGTGTAAACACCGTGTGCTGGCGCACCAACGCCCGAAGTTAAAGTAAAACTTCACTTTCCGCGCTAAGTTTTGGATTCCGCAGAACAATCGCGCTCCCGTCGTCGCGCCTGTGGATAACTTTGTTAAGAACTTGGCCGCCCCGCCCCGTCGACAAGCCCCAACCGTCATTATGTGGGACACCGCACAAACCGCCGTGGAGCGCCGAAAGCCTTACCTGTCAAGGCCCTGAATGATTGCTCGCAGGCCTTGCTGGCGCCACGCGGCAATTTTTCCCTCTTGCGCGGCGCAACGAGGTAAGTGTGTATAAGTCAAGTCTTGACAGCGGCGTAACGGCATCTGGATGGCCTCTTGAGCCCGCACCGGACCCTGATGCCCGGAGCCCAGCCCGTTGCAGCGCAACAAAAAATCACGCAGCAGCAGCGCGCAGGGTCCGGCTGTGGCGATGCACTTCGTCCACGAGCTCGGCGACGTTTTCGGGCGGCGTGAACTGCGAAATGCCGTGTCCGAGGTTGAACACGTGGCCCGGATGAGCACCAAAGCTGTCGAGTACCGAACGCGCCTGTTCGCGGATCGCCGCCGGCGAGGCAAACAACACCGTCGGGTCGATGTTGCCCTGGAGCGCCACGCGATGGCCCACACGTTCGCGCGCGCGGCCCAGGTTGACGGTCCAGTCGAGCCCGACTGCATCGACGCCCGATTCGGCGATCTCGTCGAGCCACAGGCCGCCACCCTTCGTGAAGGTGATGACCGGCACGCGCTCGCCGTCGTGCTCGCGCTTGAGCTGGTCCACCACACGCTTGATGTAGGCAAGCGAGTAGCGCTGATAAATGCCGTCCGCGAGCGCGCCGCCCCAGGTGTCGAAGATCATCACGGCTTGCGCGCCGGCTTCGATCTGCGCATTGAGGTACGCGGCCACGGCCTGCGCGTTGATCTCGAGAATGCGCTCCATCAGATCGGGGCGTGCGTAGAGCATCGACTTCACGGTGCGGAAATCGTCCGAGCCGCCGCCTTCGACCATGTAGCAGGCGAGCGTCCACGGGCTGCCCGAGAAGCCGATGAGCGGCACGCGCTGACGCCCCTGCGCGTCGGTGAGCGCGCGGCGGATCTCGCGCACGGCGTCGGTCACATAGCCGAGCGTCGCGCCGATGTCAGGCACCGCGAGCTTCGCGACGTCCTCTTCGCTGCGCACCGGATGTGCGAACTTCGGACCTTCGCCCGCCTGGAACGAGAGGCCGAGGCCCATCGCGTCGGGAATCGTGAGGATGTCCGAGAACAGAATGGCAGCGTCGAGCGGATAGCGGTCGAGCGGCTGCAGCGTCACCTCGGTCGCGAAGTCGGGGTTCTTGGCGAGGCCGAGAAAACTGCCTGCCCGGCTGCGCGTGGCGTTGTACTCCGGCAGATAACGGCCCGCCTGGCGCATCAGCCAGATCGGCGTGTATTCGGTCGGCTGACGCAGCAATGCGCGCAGGAATGTGTCGTTCAGAAGAGTGTTGGCCACGGCGGGAGGCGCTGGTCGCGCAAGATTCGAAAGCAGGCGGCCATTCTACCGGAGCCGCCGCCGTGGCATGGTGCTGATGACCGGGATAAGCACCGCAAGCCGCTGCGCACCCATGCCCGCCTCCCGCGCGTCACGAGCGGCCATTGCGCATGCGCCCATCCAGTCAGTCCACGCTTAACGCGCGCATTTGGGCGGGCTATTATCGGATGCCTTTCCGCTCCATTACATCGAAACATCCATAAGAGAGGAGACACACCGCATGAACAAGAAGAAGGTCGCCACCGCTTGCTCGTTGATCGCCGCGCTTTTGACCGGCGTCGCTGGCCTCGCCGGAGCGCCAGACGCATTTGCCGAAAGCGCAGCAGCATCGGGTGTCGCTACGTCGGGTGTCGCTACGTCGGGCGTCGCTACCCCGGGTGCCGCTACACCCTCGCGACTAGACGAAGTGCTCTCGCGCGGCACGCTGCGCGCATGCACGACGGGCGACTACAAACCGTATTCGTTCCACAAGCCGGATGGCACGTTCGAAGGCATCGACATCGACATGACCGAGTCGCTTGCGAAGTCGCTGGGCGTGAAGGCCGAGTTCGTCAAGACGACTTGGTCGAATCTGATGAACGACTTCCTCGCGAAATGCGACGTCGCGGTAGGCGGTGTGTCGACCACGCTCGATCGACAGAAGCGCGCGTTCTTCACCGAGCCGTATCAGGTCGATGGCAAGACGCCCATCGTGCGCTGCGACGACGTGAACAAGTATCAGACGGTCGCGCAGATCGACCAGCCCGCCACGCGCGTGATCGTAAATCCGGGCGGCACGAACGAACGCTTCGCGAAGCAGTTTTTCCCGCACGCGAACTTGACCGTCTATCCCGATAACGTGACGATCTTCAAACAGATTCTCGCCGGCAAGGCGGACGTGATGGTCACCGACGCATCCGAAACACTTTTGCAGCAGAAGCTCAATCCGGGTCTGTGCTCGGTGCATCCAGACAAGCCATTCCAGTATGGTGAGAAGGCGTGGATGGTGCCGCGCGGCGACGCGGTGTTCCAGCAGTATGTCGATCAGTGGCTGCACCTCGCGCGCGCGAGCGGCGAGTATCAGGCAATCTCGGACAAATGGCTCAAGTAGCGTGACGCTGCCATAGCGGGCGCCGGGACACATCCCGGCGCGACATCATTCGCTAAATCCTATGATGAATTGCAACCACTCGTTGCAATACGGTATGAGCAATCCTTGCATCGCACGCATGGATTCATTCAGGAATTCCTGGTGGATGTACGTATGCGATATGGGTTTTTACGCGACCAATTTCTGTTAATGCCCATACAGTGGGGCTTTTCTTCATGCATGAAGAATGACGCGTCCAATACGTGTCTACGCATCGTCTGACAGCAATAAAAAATCCCCGGTAAAAATGACTTTCACAAAGTGCTCAGGATGGCAAAAAATCCCGCCGAGCCTTATCTGACGGGCGTTACAACCTGAAACACTTTGTTACCGCGAAGGTTCCTTAATTCGCCCACAATGCTTTCAACGGTTTCAACACGGATGTGGCTCGGTGTCAGTGTGAGCGGACACGACACACCGGCCGGTCGGCGTCATGCCGAAGCCCAGTCAGGGGCATCCTTGTTGGAGCCGTTACCGGCGTTTTGAAACGTTCCAAGACCCGGCTCCTCATTTGGTCTCCTCGCGCTAACCCCGTAGCGTGTGGTTTTTAGCGGGCTCCAGGCCCGCTTTTTTTTCGTCTATTTCCCTTCTCACGCCCGTTCGCCATCGCTCTGTTGCGATGACGCGAATAACCTCGCACGCATATTTCCAGCCCCGGCATTTATCGGCTCGACTGCCGCCGCGTTAGCAGAATGGCTAATTCACCGCCACGCCGATGCGTCGGCCAATTCATTCGACATGCGAAGCATTCGGCATTTCATGCCGTCCTGCCCGTCTCACGCTTCGCGGCGGCATCAGGCGGTCTTTTGCTCGGTGATTTTCAGTTCGTCGATCATGCGCGAGCGCATCACGAACTTCTGCACCTTGCCTGTCACCGTCATCGGCATTTCGTCGACGAAGCGGATGTACTTCGGGATCTTGTAATGCGCGATTTGCCCCTGACAGAACGCCTGAATCTCCTCGGGCGTGGCCACCTCGCCCGGACGCAGCACGATCCACGCGCAGACCTCTTCGCCGTACTTCGCATCGGGCACGCCGAACACCTGCACCGACTGCACCTTGGGATGGCGGAACAGAAATTCCTCGATCTCGCGCGGATAGATGTTCTCGCCGCCGCGAATCAGCATGTCCTTCAGACGTCCGACGATATTGCAGTAGCCCCCGGCGTCGAGCGTCGCGAGGTCGCCCGTGTGCATCCAGCCATCGACGATTGCCTCGGCCGTCTTCGCTTCATCGCCCCAGTAGCCTCGCATCACCGAGTAGCCCTTCGTGCAGAGTTCGCCCGTCTCGCCTACCGGCACGATGTTGCCGAGCGCGTCCACGATCTTCACCTCCAGATGCGGCTGGATGCGCCCCACCGTGGTCGTGCGCTTGTCGAGCGGATCGGTCGTCGCGCTCTGGAACGATACGGGGCTCGTCTCCGTCATGCCGTAGGCGATCGTGATCTCCGCGAGATGCATCTTCGAGACCACGCGCTTCATCGTTTCGATCGGGCACGGCGAGCCCGCCATGATGCCCGTGCGCAGGCGCGAGAGATCGAAGCTCGCGAAGTCGGGATGATCGAGTTCGGCGATGAACATTGTCGGCACGCCGTGCAGCGCCGTGCAGCGTTCCTCGGACACCGCTTCGAGCGCCGCGCGCGGGTCGAAGGCCTCGCCCGGAAACACCATGGTCGCCCCAACCGACACGCACGCGAGCACCGCGAGCACCATGCCGAAGCAGTGATAAAGCGGCACCGGAATGCAGAGCGAATCTTCTTCGGTGAGCCGCATCGCCATCGCGATGAAGCGGCCGTTGTTGAGCACGTTGCGGTGCGTGAGCGTGGCGCCCTTCGGGTTGCCCGTGGTGCCGCTCGTGAACTGAATGTTGATGGAGTCGCCAGCGTTCAGCGTCGCGCCGATCGCATCGAGCTCCGCGCGGCCGTTGCGCTCGAGCCGCTCTCGCCCCTGCTCGATCAGATCGCTGAAGTTCAGCATGCCGGGCGTTTCCGCGTCGCACATGCGGATCACCGCACGCAGTTCAGGTAGCTTCGCCGCGTGCAAGTCGCCAGGCGTCGCGCTCGCAAGCTCGGGCGCGAGCGTTTGCAGCATCTCGATGTACTTTGACGTCTTGAAGCTTTCCGCCGCGACGATCGCTTTGCAGCTCACCTTGTTCAGCGCGTATTCGAGTTCGGCAAGACGGTAGGCAGGATTGATGTTGACGAGCACGGCGCCGATGCGCGCCGTGGCGAACTGCGTGAGCAGCCACTCGAAGCGATTGGGCGACCAGATACCGACCCGGTCCCCCGCCGCGATGCCAAGCGACAAGAAGCCGGCAGCCACCACGTCCACTTCCTCGGCGAACTCGCGCCAGGTCCAGCGGATGCCCTGCTCGCGGAACACCACGGCCGGACGCTCCGGAAAGCGCTGTGCGGTCTCCTCGAGGAAAGCGCCGATGGTCGCGTCGGAGAGCGGTATGTCAGTCGTTCCGCGCACGTAGGAAAGGCCGTCTTTCGGCGCGATGAGCGCTTCGCGCACACCTGCTGCGTCGATTGCCATAGTGGCTGTCTCCCCGGGAGTCTCGCTCCCGATTGAAATAGATTTGAAAATCATTGTGCCACCGCGCGCACGGCCGGCAGCATCAAGTTTTACCCGCAGCGCATGGACCGCGGCCGGCGCCTTCGATCTGGTCATCGGTGGGCACGAAGGCATGATTTCGCATTACCTTTCCGTAAACGTCAAGTGATTTTCTCGTGTCGGCGCATTGGGGACGAGACGTGGGTGTCCTTGTTTGGCGAGCGCGCAAAAAAAAACGGGCTCCCCAATCGGAGAGCCCGTTTCAGAGCAACTGGCACGCACCCGAAGGGCGTGCTGTCGCGAGATCAGTGCTGGTTCATCTTGCGCAGGCGCTGGATCGCCGCGAGCTGTGCGACGGCGTAGGCGAGCTCCGCCTGTGCCGTTGCGTACTCGAGGTTCGAGCCGGCGTTCTGCACCGCCTCTTCGGCGCGCTTGCGCGCCTCGGTGGCCTTCGCCTCGTCGAGATCCTTGCCGCGGATCGCGGTGTCGGCGAGCACCGTCACGGCGCCCGGCTGCACTTCGAGAATGCCGCCGGCGACGAACACGAATTCTTCATCGCCGTCCGCGCTCACGATGCGCACCGCACCCGGACGAATCCGCGTGATGAGCGGCGTGTGGCCCGGCAGAATGCCCAGCTCGCCCGCTTCGCCCGGAAGCGCGACGAACTTCGCCTGGCCGCCGTAGATGCTCTCTTCGGCGCTGACGACGTCTACCTTGATGGTTGCTGCCATATGTGTCGACTCCTGTGTCGGCCGGAGTTGGCGCTTTAGCGCTTACTCCGACCTCATGCACAGCTCGGGTTAATCGGTTGCGGCGGCGACCCGGCAACGTGTGCCTGGTCGCCCGTTGGCAACTAACCCTTACTGGATCTTCTTGGCCTTTTCGAAGGCTTCGTCGATCGTGCCGACCATGTAGAACGCCTGCTCCGGCAGGTGATCGCACTCGCCGCCAACGATCATCTTGAAGCCGCGGATGGTTTCCTTCAGCGGCACGTACTTGCCCGGCGAGCCCGTGAAGACTTCCGCGACGTGGAACGGCTGCGAGAGGAAACGCTGGATCTTGCGTGCGCGGGCGACAGACAGCTTGTCTTCCGGCGACAGTTCGTCCATGCCCAGAATCGCGATAATGTCGCGCAGTTCCTTGTAGCGCTGGAGCGTCTGCTGCACGCCGCGCGTGATCGAGTAGTGCTCTTCGCCGATCACGTTCGGGTCGATCTGGCGCGAGGTCGAGTCGAGCGGGTCGACTGCCGGGTAGATACCCAGCGAGGCGATGTCACGCGACAGCACGACGGTTGCGTCCAGGTGGCCGAAGGTCGTAGCCGGCGACGGGTCGGTCAAGTCGTCCGCAGGGACGTACACGGCCTGAACCGAGGTAATCGAGCCCTTCTTCGTGGACGTGATGCGCTCTTGCAGCTTGCCCATTTCTTCTGCCAGCGTCGGCTGATAGCCCACTGCCGAAGGCATACGGCCGAGCAGTGCCGACACTTCGGTACCAGCCAGCGTGAAACGGTAGATGTTGTCGACGAAGAACAGCACGTCGAGGCCTTCGTCACGGAAGTGCTCGGCCATCGTCAGACCGGTCAGCGCGACGCGCAGACGGTTGCCCGGCGGCTCGTTCATCTGGCCGTACACCAGCGCGACCTTGTCCAGAACGTTCGAGTCCTTCATTTCGTGGTAGAAGTCGTTGCCCTCACGGGTACGCTCGCCCACGCCCGCGAACACGGAGAAGCCGCCGTGTTCCTTCGCGATGTTGTTGATGAGCTCCATCATGTTGACGGTCTTGCCCACGCCTGCACCGCCGAACAGACCGACCTTGCCGCCCTTTGCGAACGGGCAGATCAGGTCGATAACCTTGATGCCGGTTTCGAGCAGTTCGGCCGACGGGGACAGCTCGTCGAATGCCGGTGCCTTCTGGTGGATCGCGCGCTTGTTCTCGCTGACGATCGGGCCCGCTTCGTCGATCGGACGGCCGAGCACGTCCATGATGCGGCCGAGGGTCGGCTTGCCGACCGGCACGCTGATGGGCTCGCCCGTGTTCTTGACCACGGTGCCGCGACGCAGGCCGTCCGACGCACCCAGACAGATGGTGCGGACAACGCCGTCGCCCAGCTGCTGCTGCACTTCGAGGGTCAGTTCGGACCCGTCGAGAATCAGCGCGTCGTAGATCTTCGGCATGTGCTCACGCGGGAACTCCACGTCGATCACCGCGCCGATGCACTGTACGATCTTGCCTTCTACCAAAGCAGTTGTACTCATCGATTTTCCTTTAGATACCTGAATTCTTCACTCGGCCGCCGCTAGCTGAAAGTAGCGCAGCGGCGCGGTTTCGCGTTCGGCTTGTGCCCGGTCAGACCGCTGCTGCGCCGCCGACGATTTCCGAAAGTTCCTTCGTAATCGCGGCCTGGCGGCTCTTGTTGTACGAGAGCTGCAGTTCGTTGATGACCGTCTTCGCGTTGTCCGACGCTGCCTTCATCGCGACCATACGGGCCGACTGCTCCGACGCCATGTTTTCCGCCACGGCCTGATAGACCAGGGCTTCGACATAGCGGACCAGCAGTTCGTCCACGACGGTTTGCGCGTCCGGCTCGTAGATGTAGTCCCACTGCGACTTTGGCGTCGTGCCGTCGTCGTTGCCTTCGAGGCGCTCGTTCGACAGCGGCAGCAGCTGCTCGATGACCGGCTCCTGCTTCATCGTGTTGACGAAGCGCGTGTACGCCAGGTACACCGCGGAGAGCTTGCCTTCCGAGTACTGGTCGAGCTGCACCTTCACCGCGCCGATCAGCTTTTCGAGGTGCGGCGTGTCGCCGAGTTGCACGACGTTCGAAACGACCTTCGCGCGCAGACGGTTCAGGAAACCGAGGCCCTTGCTGCCGATCGCCGTTGCTTCGACCGTCTTGCCCGATGCTTCCAGTTCCTTGAACTTCTGCAGCGTCGCACGCAGCACGTTGGTGTTCATCCCGCCGCACAGACCCTTGTCGGTCGTGACGAGAATCACGCCGGCGACCTTCGCATCGTTGTTTTCCGTCATGAACGGATGACGATACTCGGGGTTCGCACGGCTCATGTGCGCAGCGATGTCGCGGACCTTGTCGGCATACGGGCGGGCGGCGCGCATGCGCTCCTGGGCGCGGCGCATCTTCGACGCCGCGACCATTTCCATCGCCTTGGTGATCTTGCGCGTGTTTTGCACGCTCTTGATCTTGCCGCGAATTTCCTTCATTCCAGCCATTGCTTGCTCCTTGATCGAAGCGTGGCGGGCGCACTGACTACTGCAAACCCGCGCCGCTTCAATGTCCGTTTATCGTGGTTGATTCCCGGACGGATCAGTATGCGCCGGACTTCTTGAAGTCCTTGAGAGCTGCGTGGAGCGCAGTCTCGTCGTCCTTCGACAGGTCCTTCTTGTCCTCGATGCGCGCGACGAGGTCGGCGTGCTTCGACTTCAGGTATTCACGCAGGCCCTTTTCGAATGCCAGGACGTCCTTGACTTCGAGGTCGTCGAGGTAGCCGTTGTTCGCCGCGAACAGCGAAACAGCCAGCTCCCACACTTGCAGCGGCTGGTATTGCGGCTGCTTGAGCAGTTCCGTCACGCGGCGGCCGCGCTCGAGCTGCTTGCGGGTTGCTTCGTCGAGGTCCGATGCGAACTGTGCAAACGCTGCGAGTTCACGGTACTGCGCGAGGTCGGTACGGATACCGCCCGACAGCTTCTTCACGACCTTGGTCTGTGCCGCACCACCCACACGCGAGACCGACACGCCAGCGTTAATAGCCGGACGGATGCCTGCGTTGAAGAGGTCGGTTTCCAGGAAGATCTGGCCGTCGGTAATCGAGATCACGTTCGTCGGAACGAATGCGGTCACGTCGCCGGCTTGCGTTTCGATGATCGGCAGTGCCGTCAGCGAACCCGTCTTGCCCTTCACTTCGCCGTTCGTGAACTTCTCGACGTAGTCGGCCGAGACGCGCGCGGCGCGCTCGAGCAGGCGCGAGTGCAGATAGAACACGTCGCCGGGGTAAGCTTCGCGGCCCGGCGGGCGGCGCAGCAGCAGCGAGATCTGACGGTATGCCCAGGCTTGCTTGGTCAAGTCGTCATAGATGATCAGGGCGTCTTGACCGCGGTCGCGGAAGTATTCGCCCATCGTGCAGCCGGCGTACGGCGCGAGGTACTGCAGCGCCGCCGATTCCGAAGCCGAAGCGGCGACCACGATCGTGTATTCGATCGCGCCCGTTTCTTCGAGCTTGCGCACCACGTTCTGGATCGACGAAGCCTTCTGGCCGATCGCGACGTAGATACAGATGAGGTCCTTGCCCTTCTGGTTGATGATCGTGTCGACGGCCACCGCGGTCTTGCCGCACTGACGGTCGCCGATGATCAGCTCACGCTGGCCGCGGCCGATCGGCACCATCGAGTCGATCGACTTCAGACCGGTTTGCATCGGCTGCGACACGCCTTCACGCCAGATCACGCCCGGAGCGATCTTCTCGATTGCGTCGGTGAGCTTGGCGTTGACCGGGCCCTTGCCGTCGATCGGGTTCCCGAGCGGATCGACCACGCGGCCGATCAGTTCGGGGCCCACCGGCACTTCGAGAATGCGGCCCGTCGTCTTGACGATGTCGCCTTCCGAGATGTGCTCGTACTCGCCCAGAATCACGGCGCCGACCGAGTCGCGCTCGAGGTTCAGCGCGAGGCCGAAGGTGTTGCCCGGGAATTCGAGCATTTCGCCCTGCATCACGTCCGACAGGCCGTGGATACGCACGATACCGTCGGTCACAGAGATCACGGTGCCCTGGTTGCGAACGTCGGTGCTCGCTTCGAGGCCCTGGATCCGGCTCTTGATCAGCTCGCTGATCTCAGAGGGATTGAGTTGCATTATTCGCTCCTGATGTTCAATTCTGTTGCGTGCCAGCCGCCGCGCCCATTAAAGGGGCGCTCAGGCGGTCAGAGCCACCTGCATGCTGGCGAGCCGCGCGCGGACCGAGGTATCGAGCACTTCGTCGCCGACCGTGACGCGCACGCCGCCGATGAGCGACTTGTCGATCTCGACGGTCGGGTTCAGCTTGCATTTGAACTTGCGTTCGAGGCTGGCGACGAGGTCGGTCAACTGTGCACCTTCAAGCGGGAACGCGCTGACGATCAGCGCATCGGCTGCGCCTGCCTTGGCGTTCTTGAGCGCTTCGTACTGTGCCTGGATTTCCGGCAGCAGTTCCAGACGGTGATTCGCAATCAGCATCTGCACGAAGTTCTTCGCCTCGGGCGCATCCTTGAGAGGGGACTTCACCGCCGCGAGCAGGAGCTCGACGACCTGGGCATGGCTCACTTTCGGGCTCGTCGCGACCGACAGCACCTCGGGCAAGGCCGCAACCTGTGCCAGCTCCGCGACGAGCGTGGACCAGGCGGCGGTGTCACCAGCTTCGGCCACGCCAAAGAGCGCTTCTGCGTACGGGCGGGCGATGGTTGCAAGTTCGGCCATGATCAGAGCTCGGCTTTCAGTTGATTCAGCAGGTCGGCGTGTGCTGCCTGGTCGACTTCGCGCTTCAGGATCTGCTCGGCACCTTGCACGGCAAGCGCCGCGACCTGGGCGCGCAACGCTTCGCGTGCCTTCACGACCTGCTGGTCGGCGTCGGCCTTCGCTTGGGCGATGATGCGTGCCGCTTCGGCTTGTGCCTGAGCTTTGATTTCTTCTGCGACGGCCAGCGCGCGCTTTTCAGCGTCCGCGATGCGGCTTTGACCCTCGTTACGGGCCGAAGCGAGTTCTTCGCCGACGCGCTTGTGCGCGGCGTCGAGTTCCGCCTTGCCCTTTTCGGCGGCGGCGAGGCCGTCCGCGATCTTCTTCGAGCGCTCGTCGAGGGCGTTGACCAACGGCGGCCACACGAACTTCATCGTGAACCACGCGAGGATCAGGAACACGACCATTTGCGCAAACAGGGTTGCGTTGAGATTCACGGTGTTTCCTTTTACGTTGCTATTCCGGGAAGTTGAAACGGCAAGGCGCTCATCGGTTGTGAAACTCGATCAGCGCCTCGTCACCCGTTCCGTCCTGCGCCCGCATCTATGGTTATAGGTCGGGCGCAACCATCCAGGGAACTTAGCCCGCTGCGAGCTTCGAGAGCAGCGGGTTAGCGAACGCGAACAGCATTGCAACACCCACGCCAATCAGGAACGCCGCGTCGATCAGACCAGCCAGCAGGAACATCTTCGTCTGCAGCGGGTTCATCAGTTCAGGCTGACGTGCGCAGGCTTCGATGTACTTGCCGCCCATCAGGCCGATACCGATACAGGCGCCGATTGCACCCAGGCCGATGATGATGCCGATACCGATGGCCGTGAAACCCTGGATGTTGGCGATGAAAGCTTGCATGATCACTCCTTTGTGAGATTTTTTGGAACTGGGGATTTATAAAACTGCAAATCTGGTTTGACGAGCACTTAGTGCTTGTCGTGTGCCTGGCCGATGTACACCAGCGTCAGCATCATGAAAATGAACGCCTGCAGCAGAACGATCAGGATGTGGAAGACCGCCCAGACGCTGCCCGCAATCACGTGGCCGATGAAGCCAAGCACCGTCGTGTCCGCGCCGAAGCTCCAGAGACCGCCCAGCAGCGCGATCAGCAGGAACAGCAGTTCGCCTGCATACATGTTGCCGAACAACCGCAGGGCGAGCGAAACCGTCTTGGCGACGAACTCGATGATGTTCAGTGCAAGGTTCGGGATCCACAGGAGCGGATGGCCGCCGAACGGGGCCGACAGCAGTTCGTGCACGAAGCCGCCAGCGCCCTTGATCTTGAGGTTGTAATAGATCATCAGCACGAACACGCCGAGCGCGATGCCGAATGTGCCGTTGAGGTCGGCCGTCGGGACGATGCGCTGATGCGGGAACACTTCGGTCAGGCCGAGCCAGCCGATCACGCGCGTGGGCAGGTCGACGGGAACGAAGTCGAGCGAGTTCATGAGCGCGACCCAGATGAACACGAACAGCGCGAGCGGTGCGATGAAGGTACGGTTGCCGTGGACGATGGACTTCGACTGGTCCTCAACCATCTCGACCAGCATTTCGATGGCGCACTGGAAGCGGCCCGGCACGCCCGGCGTAGCCTTGCGCGCGGCGAGACGCAGGATGAGGATGGTCACGATGCCGCAAAGAATCGACCAGAACAGCGTGTCGAGGTTCCAGACATGGAAGTCGACGATCGACGTCTGATGCCCAGTGGCAAAGTTCTGCAAGTGGTGCGCAATGTACTCGGACGGACCCGGAGCGCTCGTTCCTTCGCTGGCTGCCATATCGTTAAAATCACCCAAATTGTCGAAAATCGGTTCCGGCCGCTCCCGCGCAATGCTCTATTGCGGGAACGCACCGCCTCGGATCGAGTCGTACTCCAACATGTGCCAACCGTTTGCCGCTTCGTTCGCCTCGACGCCTTCCACACGAAGGCGGCGCGATATCAACGGCGGGTCAGCGCCACGCGAGCGCGATCCAGTATGTCTTCAATGCGATCAGGTAAGTGACGAGCAACGGGATCCACTGCACGTCGCGATACCAGAACGCAATGGCAACGAACATCGCAATCGTTGCCCCCATCTTGAATGCTTCACCAAGCACCCAGTTCATCACTGTGCTGGCCTTGCTCAACTGCTTCAGACGCGCCGCGAACAGCGCACCGGGCAACCAGCAGATCGCTCCACCCAGCAGCGCGGACAGCGCAGCATTCCCCGGCGGCTTATAGAACAGCCACCACACCAGCGCAGCAACCAGGGACAAAACCACTTGCGCTGCCACGACACGAAACGGCGTGACGCGCGACGGGCGACTCACCTGTGCGCCGAAGAGTTGCTCGGCTTCGGCCCGGGTGAGCGGAACGATGTCGTTGTTATCTTGCTGGTCGGCGTCTAGCTGATTCCATCGCGCGTTGTGATCCGTCGTGCGATCAGCCTCGGGCTCCGCATTGAGATCGTCACGCGCAGCAGCGGCGTTTCCTTTGTCCGGCTCCGCACGCGGCCCTTGGCTCGATGCTTCGACTCCGCGTCGTGGACCATCGGGCCCTTCATGCGCCTGCGGCGCTTCGTCTGGCCTCTGACCCACCATTGCGTTATTCCGGATATTTGGCTTCCGCCCGTTTTCTTGCACCGCGCTTACGGTGCCGCCAACCAAATAAATCCGGGCGATTGTAAGCGATAGTTGCAGCCAATTCAAGACTTTAGGCCGTTCAATAACACGCATGAAATGCTACTTCATCATGCGGAAAACTCACCATTACTCCACAGGTAACGGGATTTGTAAGGATGCGTTGGACCGTCAGGAGAGCCAAGCAAAACGGGGCGCGATTTTACCTTGGATCGACAATTGTGTCGCCCGCATTGTCGTTTTTCTGTCAGGAAAAATACAACACTAGTCCGCCGCCGAATACGGCGATTGTCCAGAACGGGATAGAGATCAAATGAAATGGCAACCACACGCCGCGCTCGCCAGAGAGACGCACGGCAATCAGATTTGCCAGCGAACCGATGGCGAGCCCGAATCCGCCGACGCTCACTCCAAACGCCAGCGCGCGCCAGTCGTGCGTGAAATCCGCAAGCACGATGGCGGCGGGCACGTTGCTGATGCCCTGTGAAAGTACGGCGCCTGCAACGTAGGCGCGTAGCGGCGTCTGCAACCCGAGGCTCGCAAGCGCATGATGAATCCACGGCAACGCGGCGGCGCTGCGCAGCACGATGAACATCAGTACGAAGATCAACAGCAGCAACCAGTCGATCTTAAGAACGATGCGCGCGCGCCAGACGAGGAAGCCCGCTGCCACGCCGGCCAATGCGATGCCCGCGCGATGCGTATCGGCGAGCAACACGAAAGCGACGAAAAGTAATGCGGCAACGCAGGCCAGCGCGCGATCGACGGGATGTCTTTCCACGTCCGTCGTCAGATCGAGGGGTTTCGACCGGAATAGCAGCGCCGCGAGCGCGAACAGCAGCATCATCAGCAACGCGCACAGCGGCGCGAGTGCCGCAACAAAGCGACTAAATGACGCACCGCTCAATTGCCAAAGAAACAGATTTTGCGGGTTGCCAAGCGGCGTGAGCACCGAGCCCGCATTGACCGCGAGCGCGATCACGATGACGAGCCGCTTTAGCGGCAGCGGCGTGAGCCTGTGCAGCGACATCACGAGCGGCACCACCACGAAAAGTGCGACATCGTTCGTCACCACCATCGAGAGCACCGCCGCGAATGCAACGAGGAGCAATGCGAGTGCACGCTCAGAGCGAATCCGGTGCACGAGCCGATGTGCCACCCAGGTCAGTAATCCTGAATATTCGAGCGCCTTGGTGAGAATCAGCAGACCGGCGAGCGTCATCACCGTTTGCCAGTCGACCAGCGTGGGAAGCGCGGACCATGCGCGTGGCGCGCAAATCTGCAGCACCACGAGCGCGGCGGCGAGTATCGACAAAACCGGCTCGGCGAGTACGAACGCGCCGAACCGCCCCAGAAGGCTTAGCGGGCCGCGCGTGGCCGCATCGGATTCACGCACCGGGAACAATTTATAGGCGTCGATTCAAACGGCAGTCTCGCCACGCAGACGAAGCAGAATGCCGTCGAGTGCGTCGAGGTCGCCGAAATCGACGGTGAGCTGGCCACGCCCTCGCCTGCCGAGCTTGATCTTGACCGTCGCGACCAGCAAATCGGACAGTTCCTCTTCGAGGCGGCGCGTGTCGCGGCCACCGTCGTGTGCCGATTTTGCCTTCAGTGCAGGCGCGGCTTTGGTTGTGCTCGAAACGAGTTTCTCCGTTTCACGCACCGACATGCGCTTGTTGACCACCTGATTGGCGAGCGTGATCTGCGTGGCCGCATCGACCGCGAGCAACGCGCGCGCGTGCCCCATGTCGAGATCGCCTGCGAGCAGCATGGTCTGCACCGGCGCGGCAAGATTCAGGAGACGCAGCAGGTTCGACACCGCGCTGCGCGAGCGCCCCACCGACTCCGCCGCCTGCTCGTGCGTGAAACTGAATTCGTCGAGCAAGCGCTGGATGCCCTGCGCCTCTTCGAGCGGATTGAGGTCTTCGCGCTGGATGTTCTCGATCAGCGCCATCGCAGCGGCGGCCTGATCCGGCACGTCCTTTACCAGCACCGGAACTTCGGTGAGGCCGGCAATGTGCGCCGCACGAAAACGCCGCTCGCCCGCAATGATCTCGTAGCGCTCGGGGCCAACCGGACGCACGAGAATCGGCTGCATCAGCCCCTGCGCCCGGATGCTCGCCGCGAGTTCCTGCAGTGCGCCCTCATCCATGCGCGTACGTGGCTGGTACTTGCCCGCCTGCATCTGCGTGAGCGCAAGCGTATTGGGCGCGCCCTCGATCTTCACTGCTTCGGTAATGTCCGCGCTGCCGCCGAGCAATGCTTCCAGTCCCCGGCCCAGTCCCTTTTTCCGTGCTACTGCGTTCATCGTGCTTCCCCAGTCTGCGTCAGAGTGCGCGTACGCGCTCGATCATTTCCGCGCCGAATTGCACATATGCCTGCGCACCGCGCGACGTGCGGTCGAACACGACGCCCGGCAAGCCGTAGCTAGGCGCCTCGGCAAGCCGCACGTTGCGCGGAATCACCACATCGAACACCTTGTCGCCAAAGTGCTCCTTCAGTTGCTCCGAAACCTGCTGCTGCAGCGTGATGCGCGGGTCGAACATCACGCGCAGAAGACCGATCACCTTGAGGTCGCGATTCATGTTCGCGTGCACCTGCTTGATCGTATTGACGAGGTCCGACAGCCCCTCGAGCGCGAAGTACTCGCACTGCATCGGAATCACGACACCATGTGCCGCGCACAGCCCGTTGAGCGTGAGCAAGGACAGCGCCGGCGGGCAGTCGATCAGCACGAAGTCATATTCGTCGTCGACTTGGGCCAAGGCAGCCCGCAGGCGGCGCTCGCGCTGTTCGACCGTCACCAGTTCCACCTCGGCCCCGGCGAGCTCACGGTTGGCCGGCAGCACGTCGTAGCCCACCTGTTCGGGACGCGTGCGCGCCTCGGGCACCGAAATGCCATCGACGAGTACTTCATAAACCGTGTTCTCGCATGCTGCCTTGTCGATGCCGCTGCCCATCGTGGCATTGCCCTGCGGGTCGAGATCGATGAGAAGGACACGCTGTCCCTGCGATGCGAGGCTCGCGGCGAGATTGACCGTTGTCGTCGTCTTGCCGACGCCGCCCTTCTGGTTCGCAACGCAGAAGATTTTTGCCATCTTTTGTGTGTCCCTTTTACTGCCTTAAAAAGTTTGCATACTTATAGCGCAACTCCATTCGGATGCGCTACTCGACCTTTCGGCCTGGGCCATCGCGGCCTGGGCCATCGCGGCCTGGGCCATCGCGGCTTGGGCCATCGCGGCTTGGGCCATCGCGGCTTGGGCCATCGCGGCTTGGGCCATCTCGGCTTGGGCCATCTCGGCCCGGGTCGTCCCGGTCCGGGTCATTCTGGTCAGTGAACCACGCTACTGTGTCGGCGATGAGGCTGCGGGGGCCGGCTGGACCACCACTTCAGTCAGATGCCGCTCCGCATCGAGAAACGGCACCGTGAGGCGAATCGTTTGCAACCTGCGCGCACCCGTCGGCAAACGCTCGATCTCGGCGTCGGGCCGCACGCCCTTCATCGCCCAGACCGCTCCGCCATCCGCAACGAGGTGACGGGCCAGTGTAACGAAATCGGCCAGTTCCGCGAATGCCCGCGAGACGATCAGATCGAATTTTTTTGGCACTTCGATACCGGGACGCAGCGATTCAACGCGCCCCGTCACCACAGACAGGTTCGCGAGGCCCAATTCGGCCTTGGCCTGCGACTGGAATGCCGACTTCTTCTGAACGATGTCGTTCAACGTGACCTGCCAGTCCGGACGCACAATCGCCAGCACGATGCCGGGCAAGCCACCGCCCGAGCCAACATCGAGCACTGCGGCGTTCGCAACCGCGGGCAGATGCGGCAGGATCGAAAGCGAATCGAGGATGTGCTGAATGAGCATCTGACGCGGATCGCGGATCGCCGTCAGGTTATAGACGGCGTTCCATTTCGCCAGCAATGCAACATAGGCTAGCAGTTGTTCATGCTGCCCCTCGCTCAAATCGAGGGAGAGCGTCTGTGCGCCCTCCTTCAACAGCCGCGCGAGCGCGTCGCGATCTGCGATGCCGGGTTGCCTTGCGCGCCCCATCATTGAGCCACCGGCGTGTTGTCGGTGCCCTGATCGGACGGATTCTGACGTCGACGGCCAAGGCCGCGCTTCAGGTGAACCATCAGCAACGAGATTGCAGCGGGCGTGATACCCGAGATGCGCGATGCCTGGCCAATCGTTTCGGGTCGGAACTGATTCAGCTTCTGCCGCGCTTCGAACGACAGGCCGCGTACTTCCGCGTAATCAATACCGTCTGGCAGGCGCGTATTCTCGTGGGCGCCGTTACGCTCGATCTCATCGGCTTGACGGTCGATATAGCCCTGATATTTGATGCCGATTTCGATCTGTTCCTTGATTTGTGCAAGCAGGACTTCGTCGTCGGCAAGCGGTGCTTCAGGCGCACAAGCGCCTTCTCGCAAGCCGCAAACACCGTCGTAGCTCACGCCCGGTCGGCGCAACAGGTCCGCAAGGTTGTATTCGCGGTCGATGGGCTTGCCCAGGAGCGCTGTCGCTTCTTCTGCGCCGAGCGTCTTCGGATTCACCCACGTCGACTTCAAGCGCTCTGTTTCACGTGAAACAGCATCGCGCTTGCGGCTAAATGCATCCCAGCGAGCGTCGTCGACGACTCCGAGTTCGCGGCCAATTTCCGTCAGGCGCATATCGGCGTTGTCTTCACGCAGACTCAGACGGTACTCCGCACGGCTCGTAAACATACGATACGGCTCCGAAACGCCACGCGTCACCAGATCATCGACCAATACACCGAGGTAAGCCTGATCGCGGCGCGGGCACCATGCGTCCTTGCCCTGCACCTGCAAACCGGCGTTGATGCCCGCGAGCAGGCCTTGCGCCGCGGCCTCTTCGTAGCCGGTCGTGCCGTTGATCTGGCCCGCAAAGAACAAACCGTTGATTACCTTCGTTTCCAGCGACGCCTTCAGGCCGCGCGGATCGAAGTAGTCGTACTCGATCGCATAGCCAGGACGCAGGATGTGAGCATGTTCGAGCCCGCGCATCGAATGCACGAGCTCGAGCTGGACGTCGAACGGCAGGCTCGTCGAGATCCCGTTCGGGTAGAACTCGTTCGTCGTAAGACCTTCCGGCTCAAGGAAAATCTGGTGCGATTCCTTCGAGGCGAAACGATGAATCTTGTCTTCGATCGACGGGCAATAGCGCGGCCCCACTCCCTCGATCACGCCTGTATACATAGGCGAACGGTCGAGACCGCCGCGAATGATGTCGTGCGTGCGCTCGTTGGTGTGTGTGACCCAGCAGGGAATCTGCTTCGGATGCTGCTCTGCCCTGCCGAGAAACGAGAAGACTGGCACCGGATCGAGGTCGCCCGGTTGCTCTTCGAGCACCGAAAAGTCGATCGATCGACCGTCGATACGCGGCGGCGTACCCGTCTTGAGACGGCCTTGCGGAAGCTTCAGCTCCTTTAGACGCGCCGACAGCGTCACCGCTGCCGGATCGCCGGCTCGGCCGCCCGTGTAGTTGTTCAGGCCCACGTGGATCTTTCCGTCGAGGAACGTCCCCGCAGTAAGCACCACGGCACGGGCGCGGAAGCGAAGTCCCACCTGCGTCACGGCACCGACGACACGGTCGCCTTCGACCATCAGGTCCTCCACTGCCTGCTGGAACAGCCAGAGATTCGGCTGATTCTCGAGGCGCCGACGGATCGCCGCCTTGTACAGGATGCGGTCGGCCTGTGCACGCGTCGCACGCACGGCGGGCCCTTTGGAGGAATTGAGGATACGGAACTGGATGCCGCCCTCGTCGGTGGCAGCGGCCATTGCGCCGCCCAGCGCATCGACTTCCTTGACCAGATGGCCTTTGCCAATGCCGCCAATCGACGGATTGCAGCTCATCTGACCGAGCGTTTCAATATTATGCGTGAGCAGGAGCGTCTTGACGCCCATTCGGGCTGCGGCAAGCGCAGCCTCGGTGCCGGCGTGACCGCCGCCGACGACGATTACGTCAAATTCTGTGGGAAAAAGCATGGCGGGGACCTCACGCACGGACGAATGGACCGCGTGAGCCTTCTCAGAAAAAAGTGGTATGCGCGAATTATAGCGGGTTCGGGTTTCACGCCGCTCGCGCCCGAATTTCTGTCGACCAGTGTTAGCGCTTCAGCGCTTACTCTGGTCCCATGCAGAGCTGTCGGCCGGAGTTAGTGCTTTGGCGCCTACTCCCGGCTCATGCAAAGCTATCGACCAAGCAGCACTGCCG
The DNA here is from genome assembly GCF_022213065.1 of Paraburkholderia tagetis. Lineage (GTDB taxonomy): Bacteria > Pseudomonadota > Gammaproteobacteria > Burkholderiales > Burkholderiaceae > Paraburkholderia > Paraburkholderia tagetis. The sequence goes on along the minus strand of NZ_JAKLJA010000012.1, from coordinate 25,581 downwards.
GCCGGAGCTAGCACGCACAAACAAAAAGAGCGGCGTGTTTCACGTGAAACACGCCGCTCTTTTCTACAGAGATTGACGAGATCAGACCGGTTTCTTTGCCAAGCCGAGGTAAGTTTCGATCACTCGTGGATTCTGGGCCAGCTCATCCGCCGACCCTTCCAGCGCCAGATCGCCCGTTTCCAGCACGTAGCCGTAATCGGAGATCTGCAGTGCGGCGCGCGCATTCTGCTCGATCAGCAGCGTTGCCACGCCCGTCTGCCGCAAGGCACTAATGATGTGGAAGATCTCCTTCACGATTAGCGGCGCCAGCCCGAGGCTCGGCTCATCGAGCATCAGCAGATCCGGCTTGCCCATCAGCGCGCGCCCGACCGCAAGCATCTGGCGCTCGCCGCCCGAGAGCGTGCCGGCAGCTTGAGCACGCCGCTCCTTCAGCCGCGGAAATAACTGAAACACGTGATCGAGCTGATCAAGGAAGTTGCGCTCCCCAGCCCGCTTCCGACGGTACGCACCAAGCACCAGGTTGTCTTCGACGCTCATCGAAGCAAACAACTCACGCTTCTCCGGCACGAGACACATGCCACGCGCGACGCGCCGCTCGATCGGCAGCATGCCGATTTCCTCGCCCAGATAGGCAATCCGCCCAGCCGCATGACCCGTGATGGGCAGCGAGCCCATGATGGCGTTGAGCAGTGTGGATTTGCCCGCGCCGTTCGGGCCGATCACGGAGACGATCTGCCCCGCGCCCACCTTGATTGCCGCCTTATGCAGCGCCTCGATCTTGCCGTAACGGACGGCGAGCCCCGAAACTTCGAGTACGGGAGTGCTCATCATTCCACCCCGCCCAGATAAGCCTCGAGCACCGCCGGGTCCTGCTGCACTTCTTCCGGCAATCCTTCCGCGATCCGCGTGCCGAACTCCATCACGACCAGGCGGTCGGTGAGATTCATCACGAAATCCATGTCGTGTTCGACCAGCAGCACGCTCATCCCCTCGTCTCTCAGCCTGCGCAGCAGGCCAGCCAACTGTTGTTTCTCCTGATAACGCAGGCCGGCGGCGGGCTCGTCGAGCAGCAGCAGGGTCGGATCGCAACAAAGCGCCCGCGCAATCTCCAGAATGCGTTGCTGCCCGAGCGCGAGGCTGCCGGCCTCGTCGTACATGTGCTGCTCGAGGCCAACGCGGCGAATCTGCCTGGCTGCCTCGCTCATCAACCGGCCCTCCTCGGCGGCATTGAGCTTCACCACACTGCGCAGCACGCCCGAATGGCCACGCAGATGCGCGCCAATCGCCACGTTCTCCAGCACGGTCATCGTCGGCAGCAGCTTGACGTGCTGGAACGTCCGCCCGATGCCGCGAGCAACGATTTCACGTGAAGTCAGACGGTCGATGCGCTCGCCGCGGAACGTGATCGCGCCGCTGGTTGGCTGAAGCACGCCGGTAACGAGGTTGAAGGTTGTCGACTTGCCCGCACCGTTCGGGCCGATCAAGCCGATGATTTGCCCCGCCTTCACCTCGAAACTCACGTCATTGACGGCAACGAGCCCGCCAAACTGCTTGCGCGCCTTGTCGACGGTCAACAGCAATTCGCCCGCAGCAGGCTTGCTGCGCTGCGGCAAGGGCTCGGCGTGCTCGGGTACGTGCGCCCGCGGCCCCCGCGGGAAGAAGCGCGCCACGAACGGCCACACGCCACGCCTGGCGTATTGAAGCAGCAGCACCATCAAAATTCCGAACACGATGATCTCGAAGTTGCCGTTCTCGCCCAGCAGCTTCGGCAGCAGTGTTTGCAGCCAGTCCTGCAGAACGGTGAGAATCGCGGCGCCCAGCACCGCGCCCCAGACGTGCGCCACGCCGCCCACCACGGCCATGAACAGGTATTCGATGCCGTGGTTCAGGCCGAACGGCGTCGGGTTCACCGCGCGTTGCAAGTGCGCATAGAGGAAGCCCGAAACCGCCGCGAGCACCGCCGCGTAGACGAAGATCACGACGCGCATCCATGCCGTGTTCACGCCCATCGCCTCGGCCATCAGGCCGCCGCCGCGCAGCGCACGGATGGCGCGGCCCGTGCGGCTATTAAGCAGATTCTGAACGGAGACGACCGACGCCAGCACGACCACCCAGATCAGGTAATAGATATGGCGGCCCGATTCGAGGTCGATGCCAAGCACGTTGAGCACCGGAATGCCGTTGATCCCGTCGTACTTGCCCAGCATGTCGAGATTGCCGAACAGGAAGAACAGCGCGAGGCCCCAGGCGATGGTGCCGAGCGGCAGGAAGTGGCCCGAGAGCCGCATGGTGACGAGCCCCAGCACGAGCGCGACGAGTGCCGTGATCACGACGCCCACGAGCAGCGCAAGCCATGGCGAGACGCCGTATTGCGTGGTCAGGTATGCGGTGGCATAGGCGCCGAGCCCGACGAACGCGGCTTGCCCGAAGCTCGTCATCCCGCCGATGCCGGTGAGCAGCACGAGCCCGATCGCGACGATCGAATAGAGGCCGATGTAGTTGAGCAGCGTGATCCAGTATTCGGGCACGTGCACAGGGCGCGGCAAGACTGGCAGCGCGAACATGACCACGAGGAACAACCAGAAGAAGCGGTTATGCAGAACAAGTCGTTTCATCGCGTCACTCCTCTTCCTCTTCGGCATGCGGCGTGGAAAGGCTGCGCCACAGCAGCACGGGGATGATCAGCGTGAACACGATCACTTCCTTATAGGAGCTCGCCCAGAACGACGAATACGACTCCAGCAGCCCCACGAGCACGGAGCCCGCGGCGGCCAGCGGGTAGCTCACCAGACCGCCGATGATGGCGCCCACGAAGCCCTTCAGGCCAATCAGGAAGCCCGAGTCGTAGTAGATGGTGGTGAGCGGCGCCACGAGGACGCCACACAGCGCGCCCAGACCCGCCGCGAGCGTGAATGCGAGCCGCCCGGCCTGAGTCGTGCCGATGCCCACGAGGCGCGCGCCCAGCCGGTTCACCGAGGTCGCGCGCAGCGCCTTGCCCGAGATCGTGCGGTCGAAATAGAGATACAGCGCAACGATCAGCACCGCAGCGGTGCCGACCACCCAGAGGCTCTGCCCCGAAATCGAGAGGCTGCCGATGTTGAACGTGGCGTCGGTGAACGTGTTCGTGCGCGACCCCTCCGCGCCGAACATCACGAGCCCGAGCCCGACCATCGCGAAATGCACCGCCACTGCCACGATCAGCAGCAGCAGCGTGGTCGCCTCGGCGATGGGCTCATAGGCGAGCCGGTAGACGAACGGCCCCATCGGCACCACGATCGCGAGCGTGAGCGCGATCTGCGCAAGCATGGGCAGTTGCTGCCCCGCTACGCCGCGCGTGAGCGCGTAGAGCGCGATGGGAAACAGCAGGTACTTGCCCGCGAGCGTCACCAGCGTGCGCGGCGCATGCTTGCGCCGCTCGGCATGTCGCACGAGCCCTGCCGTCTCCACGACGAAGCACGCGGCGCCCAGCGCGACGAGCAGCCAGCAAGTGGCGGGAAACTTCTGCGATTGCAGCGCGGCGAGCGTGAGCGCGCCATACGAGACGAACTCGCCCTGCGGAATGAAGATCACCCGCGTCACGGAGAACACCAGCACCAGTGCGAGCGCAAGCAGCGCATAAATCGCTCCGGTGGTGATGCCGTCCTGCGCGAGGATCGCGGCGATCGATAAATCCATAACCCCTCTTTCTGTAGCGCGTGAAACCAGGAACAGCCAGGAACAAGCCAGATACGTCGGAAAAGATGGCGATGCAAGAAAAGCGCGCGGCGCGGCTGCATGGGCTGCACCGCGTTGAAAGGCGCACCGCGAGATGCACGCACTGCGAAATGCACTGCAAGGCGCGCGATGCGCGGCCATTGTGAGTGGCCGAAATGAAGCGTGAATGTTGAGCGTGTTGCGCGCGTTTCACGTGACGCTGCGCGCCTGCGCAGCGTCACGCCATCACGCCGTCACGCACTACGCTGACCTCACTCGCTTTGCAACTTCCACTTGCCGCTGACGATCTCGACGATCACGCGCGCGCGCTCGTCGAGGCCGTTGTGATCGGTGGCCGTGGTATTCATGATGCCGTGCGAGAGCGGCAGCTCCTTGACGTTCTCGAGCGCGTCGCGCAGCGCCACACGGAACGCTTCCGTGCCTGGCTGAGCCGACTTCAATGCGACCGGAATCGCGCGCTGGAGCATCTGGCCCGCGTCCCAGGCATGGCCGCCGAAGGTCGCCACGGAGCCGGCGCCATAGGCCTTCTCGTACGCATCCTTATAGGCGAGTGCCGACTTCTTCACCGGGTTCGAGTCGGGCAGCTGGTCGGCGACGAGAATCGGGCCAGTGGGCAGAATCTCGCCTTCGCAGTCCTTGCCGCATACGCGCAGGAAGTCGTTGTTCGCCACACCATGCGTCTGATAGATCTTGCCCTTGTAGCCGCGATCCTTGAGCGTGGTCGCGGGCAGCGCCGCAGGCGTGCCCGAGCCTGCGATCAGCACAGCATCGGGGTTCGCCGACATCAGTTTGAGCGCCTGGCCCGTGACCGACGAATCCGTGCGGTTATAGCGCTCGTTCGCGACGATCTTGAGGTTGTGTTTCGCAGCCGCTGCGCCGAACACCTTGTACCAGCTGTCGCCATAGGCATCCGTGAAGCCGATGAAACCCACCGTCTTCACGCCGTGCTTCTCCATGTAGCCCGCGATCGCGTTGGCCATCAGGTCGTCGTTCTGCGGCGTCTTGAAAGCCCATTTGCGCTTGTCGTCCATCGGATGCACGATAGCCGCCGACGCCGCGAGCGAGATCATCGGCGTCTTGCCTTGCGCCACGACGTCGAGCATCGCCAGCGAATTGGGCGTTACCGACGAGCCGATGATCGCGTCCACGTGATCCTCGTCGATCAGCTTGTGCGTGTTCTGCACGGCCTTGCTCGTGTCCGACGCGTCGTCGAGCACGATGTACTGCACGCTCTTGCCCGCGATCTCCTTGGGCAGCAGCGCAATCGTGTTCTTCTCCGGAATGCCGAGCGACGCAGCCGGCCCCGTTGCCGAAAGCGTCACACCGATCTTCACCTGCGCGACGGCCATGCCTGCCACGCCCATGAGCGCCGCTGCGAGTCCGGCGCTAATCGATCTCAAAACCCACTTCTTCGTTTTCATTGCGCGTCTCCAAACGCTTGGTCTGCGTGTTGTCGAGTCATCCAGCGCCGATTGCTACGATCTTCGTAAACCCGGCGCTGGCCTCTGAGTGTAGTAATCGGGATCGCGCGTGTGATGCATGGTTTTCCCTGCCCGTGGCGCGGCATTTGCCGCCGTGCGCACGGTGCGCGTTCCGCTTTGCCGACTTCTCCCCTGCCCTTGCTCCGGCGTCTTGTTGCGCCGGTTCGTCCGTTCGTTGCATCAGCAACAAAAAAGGCACCTCGATTGAGCGTGCCTTTTTAGTATGTTGCCTGATGTGCTTGCGCGTTCCTCGTGAAACTCAGTCGCCAGCCAGCTTCCACTTGCCGCCGCTGATCTGCACCATCACGCGCGCGCGTTGATCGAGGCCCGCATGATCGGTCGCGCTCATGTCGAAGATGCCGTGTGCGCCCGCGACGTCGCGCGAATCTTCAAGCGCCTTGCGCAGCGCTTCGCGGAACGCCCTGGTGCCGGGCTGCCCCGCCTTCAGCGCAACCGGAATCGCGTGCTGCAGCAGCAGGCCCGCGTCCCACGCGTGACCGCCAAACGTCGAGATCGCGCCTGCGCCAAAGGCCTTTTCGTAGGCAGCCTTGTAGGCGAGCGCGGATTGCTTGACGGGGTTCGTTGCCGGCAACTGGTCGGCCACGAGCAGCGGGCCGGCGGGCAGATACGTGCCCTCGCAGTCCTTGCCGCAGACGCGCAGGAAGTCGTTATTCGCCACGCCGTGCGTCTGATAGATCTTGCCCGCGTAGCCGCGCGCCTTGAGCGTCTTTTGCGGCAGCGCGGCCGGCGTGCCCGCGCCGGCGATCAGCACGGCGTCGGGATGCTGCGAGATCATCTTGAGCACCTGCCCCGTAACGGACGCATCGTTGCGCGCGAAGCGCTCGTTCGTCACGACCTTGATATTGTGCTTCGCGGCGGCCGCGCCGAATTCCTTGTACCAGCTCTCCCCATAGGCGTCCGAGAAGCCGATGAAGGCCACCGTCTTCACACCGTGCGCGGCCATGTGTTGCGCGATGGCGCCGGCCATCAGCTGATCGTTTTGCGGCGTCTTGAAGACCCATGCGCGCTTCGCGTCCATCGGCTCGACGATCGAGGCCGCGGCGGCCATGGAAATCATCGGCGTCGCCGTTTCAGCGGCAACATCGATCATGGCGAGCGAACTCGGCACCACGGTCGAGCCGAGCAGCGCATCCACGTGCTCTTCGCTCGTGAGCTTGCGCGCGTTCTTCACCGCCTGGGTGGAGTCGGTGGCGTCATCGAGCACGATGTAATCGATCTTCTGACCCGCGACTTCCTTCGGCAGCAGCCCGACGGTATTCCTCTCGGGAATCCCCAGCGAAGCTGCGGGGCCGGTGGCCGACAGCGTCACGCCGATCTTCACGTCCGCCTGCGCCGCACCCGCTGTCGCAGCGAGCACCCCGGTCGCGACGCAAGCCGCGCTCATCCAACGCCAAACCAACTGCATTTCGACTCCTTCGATATTCGTTTTCTTTATTGCCGCGGATTTTCGGCGCTTCCGGGTTTCAATACGGCAGCGTTCGTGTGCCCATGCGCGATTCAACGATCGGCTAATCGGGGAAACCCGGGGAAACCATGCCGGCTGGTTATGCTGACCGCATGGTCGGCGAATGGCGAGTGTAACGGAGCGATGTTTGGCGCGGCAAGCGCTTTCCAATGGCTTACAGCATGAATGCAACGCGCGCGCCGAGGTATTCACAATGCGTAACGCGCGAAGCCATGCACAGCGGGCGTCGCGCGCTTTACGACGAAATTTGCGTAATTCGGAGCGTGAAAAAATGCATACGCAAACGCCGATTATTGGCGAACGCCATGCAAAGGTAACGCGAGTGGAAAGAACAAAAACGGAGGAAGAAAAAGATAATCGGGAAACGAACTGGGCATACCAGGCAAAACTGGCGCAGAAATATAAAAAGCGCTGTTGGACTCACGTCCAACAGCGCTTCCTTGTCCGGGCACTTTGTGCCTCAGTTGTCTCCTCGTTCTCCACCTGCAAATTCGGTGCATCAGAACTAGGTGAGACTTTAAACTTCACCCCCCTGCCGGGCAACTAGCATTTACCCTAGTGATGCAATGCGACACTCCAATGGGCGCTCCGAACGCCATTGTCTCATTGGCGGCAATCAATCACCACGCATACGCTGCGCTCCGTTTGCTGCTCTGCTCCCATCAAGCCCGCAGCGGCCGCACCCGCGAAACGATCTCACCGACGATGCCGCGCCGGAACGCCAGCACACAGGCAATGAAGATGAGGCCGGTGACAATCGTCGCCGACTCGCCGAGCGAGCGGAACCAGTCCACGCCCGTCAGACGGGCAATCGCGGTGCCGATATCGCCGAGCCGGTCTTCGAGCGCCACGATCAGCGCCGCGCCCACGAGCGGACCGAACAGCGTGCCCATGCCGCCCACGAGCGTCATCAGGATCACGAGGCCAGACATGGTCCAGTAGGCGTCGCCGAGCGTTTCGAAGCCGAGCACAAGCACCTTGAGCGCTCCCGCTAGCGCCGCGAGACCCGCCGAAAGCACGAACGCAAGCAGCTTGAAGCGGTCGGTGTCGTAACCGAGTGAAACGGCGCGCGGCTCGTTCTCCTTGATCGCGCCCAGCACCTGGCCAAACGGCGAATGCACGATCCGCACGATCAACAGGAACGCGAACAGCATCACCAGGAGCACGACGTAATAGAGTGCGAGATCGGAGTCGAGCGAGACGAGCCCGAACAGCTTGCCGCGCGGCACGCCCTGCAAGCCGTCCTCGCCGTGCGTGAACGGCGCCTGCAGGTACACGAAATAGACCATCTGCGCGAGCGCGAGCGTGACCATCGCGAAGTAGATGCCCTGACGACGAATCGCGAAGATGCCCACGATCAGCCCAAGCACCGTGCCGGCAGCAGTGCCGGCCAGCACCCCCAATTCCGGCGTGAAGCCGAGCGACTGGATCGTGTAGCCGGTGGTATAGCCCGCCGTCGCGAGGAACATCGCGTGCCCGAACGAAAGCAGGCCCGTATAGCCGATCAGCAGATTGAACGCGGCGGCAAAGAGCGCGAAACACAGCACCTTCATCACGAAGAGCGGATACGCGCCAACGAAAGGCGCGACGATCAACCCGATCAGCAGCAGGCCATAAAGTACTTTTCTTTGCATCACCGTTCCTTGCCGAAAAGACCAGCGGGGCGAATCAGCAGCACGATCGCCATGATCACGAACACCACGGTCGCCGATGCCTCGGGCCAGAACACGCGCGTGAAACCTTCGATCACGCCGAGCAGGAGACCCGTGATGATCGACCCCATGATCGAGCCCATCCCGCCGATCACGACCACGGCGAACACGGTGATGATCATGTGCTGGCCCATGAGCGGCGAGACCTGGATGACCGGCGCGGCCAGCACGCCCGCGAACGCGGCGAGCGCGACGCCGAAGCCGTAGGTGAGCGTGATCATGAGCGGCACGTTGATGCCGAACGCCTCCACGAGCTTGGGATTCTCCGTGCCCGCGCGCAGATAGGCGCCAAGGCGCGTCTTCTCGATCACGAACCAGGTGGCGAAGCACACGGCAAGCGACGCGATCACGACCCACGCGCGATAGTTGGGCAGATACATGAAGCCGAGATTGGTCGCGCCCGAAAGCACGTCCGGCACGTCATACGGCTGCCCCGAGGAACCGTAGATCGAGCGGAACACGCCCTCCAGCACGAGCGTGAGCCCGAAGGTCAGCAGGAGTCCGTATAAATGGTCGAGCCGATAAATCCAGCGCAGCATCGAGCGCTCGATCACCATGCCAACCAGTCCCACCACGATGGGCGCGACGAAGATCATCACCCAGTACGGCAGGTTGAAGTAAGCGAGGCCCATCCACGTGAGCATCGCACCGAGCATGAACAACGCGCCGTGCGTGAAATTGATCACGTTGAGCATGCCGAAAATCACCGCGAGACCCAGGCTCAGGATCGCGTAGAACGAACCGTTCACGAGCCCGAGCAACAACTGGCTCAGCATTGCCGGAAGCGGAATGCCAAAGATCGTCATGAAAGCCGCCATGAATACCAACAACGGTTACGCACACATGCGGCACGCGGCGCGAGCCCTCTCCTCGCTGCGCCGCGCCACGTGCCGCCTGCCTGACACACATCCATCGCACCCTTCACATTCAGCCAACTCCAAGGGCGCTTACTTCCAGAGCGCGCAGCGCGACTCCTGCTTCGTCGTGTACGCCTGATCGCCCGGAATCGTCTGCAGGACCTTGTAGTAGTCCCACGGCTTCTTCGATTCGGACGGCTTCTTCACCTCGACCAGATACATGTCGTGGATCAGCACGCCATCCGCGCGGATATGGCCGTTGTTCGTGTACATGTCGTCGATCTTGTTCTTCTTCAGCTCCGCCATGACCTTGTCGGCATCGGTCGTGCCGGCCGCCTGCACCGCCTTCAGATACGACGTCGCCGCCGAATAATCGGCCGCCTGCAACTCGGACGGCATCTTCTTCGTCTGCTCGTAGTAGCGCTGCGCCCACTTGCGCGTCGCATCGTTCTGGTCCCAGTACCAGCCGGTCGTGAGCACGAGGCCCTGCGTGGTTTCGAGCCCGAGGCTGTGCACGTCGGGCAGGAACATCAGCAGCGCCGCGGTCTTCATCGACTTGTTGATGCCGAACTCTTTCGCGGCCTTGATCGCGTTGATCGTGTCGCCGCCCGCGTTCGCGAGGCCGAGGATCTGCGCCTTCGAAGCCTGCGCCTGCAACAGGAACGACGAGAAGTCCGACGCCGAGAGCGGATGCCGCACTTCGCCGAGCACCTGGCCGCCGTTCGCCTTCACGACGTCGGCGGTGTTCTTCTCGAGCGACTTGCCGAACGCGTAGTCGGCGGTCAGGAAGAACCAGCTCTTGCCGCCTTGCTTGAGCACCGCGAGGCCCGTGCCCTTCGCGAGCGCGACCGTGTCGTAGCCGTAGTGGACCGTGTACGGCGTGCACTGCTCGTTCGTCAATGCATCCGAGCCCGCGCCGGTGTTGATGTACACGCGCTTCTTCTCGAGCGCGACCTGGTTCATCGCGAGCGCCGTGGCCGAGTTCGTGCCGCCAAGCAGCAGATCGAGTCCGTCACGGTCGATCCACTCGCGCGCCTTCGACGCCGCGATGTCCGCCTTGTTCTGGTGGTCCGCGTACATGACCTGGATCGGCTTGCCCAGCACCTTGCCGCCGAAGTCCGCCACCGCCATCTTGATGGCGGCGAGGCCGCCCGGGCCGTCGTCGTCCGCATAGAGGCCCGACATGTCGGTGATGAAGCCAATCTTCACCGCGTCGTTGGCGGCCTGCGCGGTTCCTGCGCTAAACGCCATCACGGCGGCCGTTGCGGCAAACAGGGCCGCGAGCCGCGCGAACGTGGTTTTCTTCATTGCAGTCTCCTTCTTTGGTTGCGTAGTTATTCAGGAACACTCCATGAACAGCGGAGGCAAGACAAATCGCGCGGCGCGGTCCGCAGCCGCGCGCGAGGCAAAAGTGAAAACTAGACGCCCAGCAGATCGTGCAGCACGGGCATCTTGCCTTCGAGCTCGGCAATGCCGAAGCGCTCGACAATGCGCCCATGCTCCATCACATAGAAACGGTCGGCGAGCGGCGCCGCGAAGCGGAAGTTCTGCTCGACCATCACGATCGTGTAGCCGCGCGACTTCAGCGTGATGATCATGCGTGCAAGCGTCTGCACGATGACCGGCGCGAGGCCTTCGGAGATCTCGTCGAGCAGGAGCAGATTCGCGCCCGTGCGCAGGATGCGCGCCACGGCGAGCATCTGCTGCTCGCCGCCCGAAAGCCGCGTGCCCTGGCTGTTGCGGCGTTCCGCGAGATTCGGAAACATCGAGTAAATCTCGTCGAGCGACATCCCCTTCGCGCCTTTCACTCCGATAGCAGGCGGCAGCAGCAGGTTTTCCTCGCACGAGAGGCTCGAAAAGATGCCGCGCTCCTCGGGGCAATACCCCACGCCGCAGTGCGCGATGCGATAGGTGGGCATGTTGATGGTTTCGCGCCCGCCGATGCGGATCGACCCGGTGCGCTTGCCCGTGAGACCCATGATCGCGCGCAGCGTGGTGGTGCGCCCTGCCCCGTTGCGCCCAAGCAGCGTGACGACTTCGCCGCGTTTCACGGAGAAGTCGACGCCGTGCAGGATGTGCGACTCGCCATACCAGGTTTGCAGGCCCGCGATTTCGAGCGCGCTCTCGCCAGATGCGGCATTCGCGGCCGCCGTGTGCCCGTGTTCCGTCACTGTACTCATGCGTGCGTCCCCGCGAGCGCTGCATCGGCGCTGCCCATGTAGGCTTCGGCCACGAGCGGATTCTTCGATACGTCCGCGTAGCTGCCCTCGGCCAGGACCTCGCCGCGCTGCAGGACCGTGATGGTGTCGGAAATGCCGGCGATCACGTTCATGTTGTGCTCGACCATCAGGATCGTGCGGCCAGTGGACACTTTCTTGATGAGCGCCGTGACACGGTCCACGTCCTCGTGGCCCATGCCTTGCGTGGGCTCGTCGAGCAGCATGAGTTCGGGCTCCATTGCGAGCGTCGTCGCGATCTCGAGCGCGCGCTTGCGCCCGTAGGCGAGTTCGACGGTAGGCACATCGGCGAAATCGGTCAGGCCCACCTGGGTGAGCAGATCCATGGCGCGGTCGTTGAGTTCGCCGAGCGAGCGCTCGCTCTTCCAGAAGTGGTACGTGGTGCCGAGCTGGCGTTGCAGGCCGATGCGCACGTTCTGCAGCGCAGTCAAATGCGGAAACACCGCCGAAATCTGGAACGAGCGGATAATGCCGCGCCGCGCGATCTGCGCGGGCCGCTCATGCGTGATGTCGATGCCGTTGAAGACGATGCGTCCCGCGCTCGGGACGAGAAATTTGGTTAGGAGATTGAAGCAAGTGGTCTTGCCCGCGCCATTCGGTCCAATGAGCGCGTGAATCGACCCGCGGCATACGCGCAGGTTCACCCCGTTGACGGCCGTGAAACCCTTGAACTGTTTCGTGAGGCCGCTTGTCTCCAGAATCGTGTCGCCGAGAATCATGTCCCCTTCCACGCGAAGTAAGGCGTAACACTTCATGTCGTTCGTGCAGGGCTGTGCACGACTGTGTATCGCGCGCCATGTTTCGGCACGCGCTTGCCCGTTCTTGCCATTCCGCGCCATTGTCTCGCCAATGATGCAGCGCAATCATTGGGATTTGCACTTACGGGCGGGGGGCAGATCTCGCGAAGACCGCACGCGTCGTTTGGCAACAGATGACAGCATGATGACGACATGATGGCGGAACATTTGACGCATCGCGACGATGCATCAAGCGCGCTTCACGCCGGCGCCGCCGATGCCGCGGCTTCGCTGCGCACGTTCGTTGACGCGCCTGCGCGACGGTCCTCGCGCAACATCTGCGCGGCGCGCTCGGCAATCATCAGCGTGGGCGAATTCGTGTTGCCCGATGTGATGTTCGGCATGACCGATGCATCCACGACGCGCAGCCCCTGCACGCCGCGCACGCGCAGCCGCGCATCGACCACGGCGTCGGAGTCGTCGGCACGGCCCATGCGGCAGGTGCCCACCGGATGGAAGATTGTCGTGCCTACATTGCCGGCCGCCTCGCGCAGTTGCGCCTCGCTCTCGAACACGGCACCCGGCAGAATTTCCTCCGGTCGATAGCGCGCGAGCGCGGGCGAAGCGGCGATACGCCGCGTGAGACGCATGGCATTGGCGGCCACGCGCAAATCCTCCTCGGTCGACAAATAATTCGGCGCGATCGCGGGCGCCTCCTTGGGATCGGCCGACACCGCATGAATGCTGCCCCGCGACGTGGGCCGCAAATTGCATACCGACGCCGTGAATGCATTGAAGCGATGCAGCGGCTCTCCGAAGCGGTCGAGCGAGAGCGGCTGCACGTGATACTGCAAATCGGGGCGCGTCATGTTCGCGTCCGACTTCGCGAACGCGCCGAGCTGCGAGGGCGCCATCGACATCGGCCCGCTCTGGAACAGCGCGTACTCCATGCCGATCATCAGCTTGCCCCACCAGTGCGCGGAGGCCGTGTTGAGCGTGCGCACGCCGTTCACGCGAAACGCCATGCGCAGTTGCAGATGGTCCTGGAGGTTCTCGCCCACGCCGCGCAAGTCCTGCACGATACCGACGCCAAGCCGCGCCAGCCGCGCCGCATCGCCCACGCCGGAGCGCTCCAGCAGTTGCGGCGAGTTCACCGCGCCCGCGCTCAGGATCACTTCGCAGCGCGCACGCGCGACATAGGGGACGTCGCCGCGATATTCCACGCCCACGCAGCGCGTACCCTCGAAGATCACGCGCTCGGTGAGCGCGCCCGTAACCACGGCGAGATTGGGCCGTTTCATGGCCGTGCGCAAAAACGCCTTCGAGGTATTCCAGCGCACGCCGTGCTTCTGGTTCACATCGAAATAACCCACGCCGCCGTTCGGGCCGCCACTGTCGCCGCGATTGAAATCGCCGGTGGCGGGAATGCCCTGCTCCTGCGCGGCCTGCGCGAACGATTCGAGAATCTTCCACTTCAGACGCTGCTTCTCGACGCGCCATTCGCCGCCCGCGCCGTGAAACGCATTGGCGCCGCCGTGATAGTCCTCGCTGCCGCGAAACACGGGCAGCACCGAATCCCAGGACCAGCCCGAATCGCCGCTCACGCGCGCCCACTCGTCGTAGTCTTCGCGCTGGCCGCGCATGTAGATCATGCCGTTGATCGACGACGATCCCCCGAGCACGCGCCCGCGCGGATACGAGAGCGCGCGGCCGTTGAGGCCCTTCTCCGCGCCGGTCTTGTAGAGCCAGTCCGTGCGCGGATTGCCGATGCAGTACAGATAGCCGACTGGAATGTGGATCCAGTGATAGTCGTCCTTGCCGCCCGCTTCGATCAGCAGCACGGAAACGTCGGAGTCTTGCGTCAGGCGGTTGGCGAGCACGCAGCCCGCCGTGCCCGCGCCGACGATCACGTAATCGAATTCGCCTTCGAGGCGGCGCGTGGGCGCGTCGCGTCCACGCGTGGATTCGCGTGTTGTTGTGGACATGGTTGTGTCTCCCATCCCATGCAAAGCTTTCCTGTTCGCGGCGCCTGAAAATCCTCAGCGTCAATCAGCATGTAGCGCGTATAGAAGCGCGGCAACGCTGGATTGGTGCCAGTTAGCGTAATCGCGCGAGGCATCGGCGATCCAATGATTAATCCTCAACTGAGATATAAGGCGAGTTAATATCAGCGCATGGACCTGACCTTGTTGCGCGCGTTCGTCACGGTCGCGCGCGAGGGCAATCTCACGCGCGCGGCAACGCATCTGCATCTGACGCAGCCGGCCGTGAGCCTGCAGATCAAGCATCTGCAGGAGACGCTGGGCGTCACGCTCTTCACCCGCACTTCGCACGGCCTCGTGCTCACGCGCGATGGCCAGGCGCTGCTGCCGCACGCCGAGCGCGCGCTCGCCGCCGCCGGCGACGTGCAGCGCGCCGCCGCCGCGCTGCGCCACGAGGTGCGCGGGCGGCTGCGCATCGGCACCATTCTCGACCCCGCGTTCCTGCGCCTCGGCGGCTTCTTGCGCCAGCTCGTGGAAACCTGGCCGCAGATCGAGACGGCCCTGCGTCATGGCATGTCGGGCTGGGTGCTCGACCAGGTGCGCGCGAGAGAGCTGGACGTGGGCTATTACATCGGCCAGCCCGGCCCCGACCCCGACACGTTCCACACCATCACGCTCACGCGCTTTCAATATCGCGTGCTCGCGCCCGCCGGCTGGAAGGACCGCGTCAAGGGCGCACGCGACTGGCGCGCGCTCGCGGCGCTGCCGTGGATCTGGACGCCGCCCGCTTCTGCGCATAACCGGCTGCTCTCGGGGCTCTTCGAAGCCGCGCACGCCAAGCCCGTAAAAGTCGCCGAGGTGGATCAGGAGCCCTCGATGCTCGATCTCGTGAAGTCGGGTGTGGGCCTCTCGCTCGCGCGCGACGCCACCGCGATCGCCGAGGCGCACGCGCATGCGCTCACCATCGTCGAAGGCGTGACGGTGCCCACCGAGCTCACCTTCATCACGCTCGCTGCGCGCCGCGACGAACCCACCATCGCGGCAGCGCTCAAGGCCATCGAAACGCAATGGGCGATATGAGCCGCGCTCATGAGCCAACGGCGGTACGAGGCGCGTGCCGGCGCATTGGCGTCCGGTTGACTGGAACGCGCATCGCTCCATAACAACACGACGTAACAACGCGGTCACCCAACTTTTGCTAGATTCGCCATTCGCTGTGCGTTTTGCACGCGCCCGATTTGCGCGAATGACAGGCATCAGGCACGGCGCAGTCCGAGCCTCGTCCATCGTTCCCCCGTTCCACAGGAGCCTCGCATGGCCCGCAACATCGAAATCAAAGCCCGCGCCCGTCATTTCGACGCCTTGCGCGAGCGCGCCGCCCAGCTCGCACCCGATGCGCCGCTGATCTTTCGTCAGCAGGACTTCTTCTACGACGTGCCGCGCGGGCGCCTGAAGCTGCGCCAGTTCGACGACGGCACGCCGCCCGAGCTGATCTTCTACCAGCGCGACGACCGCGACGGCCCGAAGGCCTCGTATTACACGCGCAGCCCCGTCACCAATGCCGAGGCGATGCACTCGCTGCTCGCCACGGCGCTCACGACGCGCGGCATCGTTTCGAAGGAGCGCCATGTGTACCTGGCGGGCCGCACGCGTATCCATCTGGACCGCGTGGATGGTCTGGGCGACTTCGTCGAACTCGAAGTGGTGCTCGGCCCCGAAGACGACGAGCAAGGCGGCGAGGCCGAAGCACACGCCATGTTCAAGCAGCTCGGCGTGGAGGAAAGCGATCTGGTGGCCGTGGCCTATGTCGATCTGCTTAACGCGCCGGCTTCAGTGACCTCAGCGGCCTGAACATCACGGCGCCGCCGTGCCGGGCTCCAGATGCCCGAGCGGCAGCGGGCCGTTGCGCTTGAACGTCGTGAGCACGATGTTCGAGCGCACGCTGTCCACGCCGGGCACCCGCATCAGCTTCTTCATCACGAACGACGACAGCGCGTTCAGATCCGGCGCCACGATGCGCAGCAGATAGTCGGCGTCGCCCACCACGGCATGGCATTCGAGCACTTCCGGCAGCACGTCGATCTGCTGCTGGAATTGCTCGATGATCGAATCCCCGTGGTGCTTCAATTTCAGGCTCGTGAACGCCGTCACGCCAAGGCCGAGCTTTTCGGGCCGCAGCACCACGCGATAACCGTCGATCACCCCCGAGGCCTCCAGCCGCTGGAGCCGCCTGCCGATCTGCGAGGGCGAAAGCGGCACCTGCTCGCCAAGTTGCTGATGCGTGGCGCGGCCGAAGCGCTGCAAAACGTCGAGCAGCGCCAGATCGAAATGATCGAGTTCAAGCATGAAAATATTCCGCATAAATTGGGTATTTACGCTCGATTATTGCATATCCAACTCGATATCTACCTGAAATGCGCGCATGCCGCGCTCGCTCCGCTCTACACTTGCGTATCAACGAGTGTTTTTATTGGAGCGTTACGAACATGGCTGTCGCTGCCACCGCGAAGCTGCAAGAGCAGTTCGACGCGGGCCTCGAAACCCGTCCCGACTTCACCATCGACCAGCCGCTCGAACGCTACGGCGCGGTCGATCACGCGGTCTGGGACCAGCTCTACCGGCGGCAGATGGCGTTGCTCGAAGGCCGCGCCTGCGAGGCGTTTATCGAGGGCACGCGGCGCATCGGCTTGAACGTCGCGCACGTACCCGCGTTCGACGCCGTGAGCGAGCGGCTGATGAACGCCACGGGCTGGCGCATCGTGGCAGTCCCGGGGCTCGTGCCCGATCGCATCTTCTTCGAGCACCTGGCCCACCGCCGCTTCCCGGTAACGTGGTGGATGCGCCGCCCCGACCAGCTCGATTACCTGCAAGAGCCCGACTGCTTTCACGACCTGTTCGGCCATGTGCCGCTCCTGACCGACCCCGTTTTCGCCGATGCGATCCACGCCTACGGGCGCGCCGCGCTCGCCGTCGACGAACGCGCGCTGCCGCTGCTCGCGCGCCTCTACTGGTACACCGTGGAATTCGGCCTGATGCGTGACCCAAGCGCGCCACATGGCGTGAAGATCTATGGCGCGGGCATCGTGTCGAGCAAGGGCGAATCGCTCTACAGCGTGGAAAGCGCCGCGCCCAACCGGCTCGCCTTCGACCTCGAACGTGTGCTGCGCACGCGTTATCGCATCGATACGTTCCAGAAGACCTATTTCGTGATCGACTCGTTTGCGCAGCTATTCGACGCGCTCGGCACCGGCATTGCCGCGCATCTCGCCGATCCGGCTCCGCTCATCGCTGTCGAGCCCTACGCCGCCGGCGCCGTGCTGCACGGCGACACGATGTACACGCACGGCACACGCGAAGGCTGGCTCGAAGGCGGCGACGTCTGAGCGCACGGCGCGGCGGGCCACAAGACGGCTAGCGGCATGAACCATGCGCATGGAGCCAGTATTCCCCGTGCGCGAATTGCCGCACCGCCGCCCGGTCTGCACGCACGCGTCGCACATCCGTGAAAAAATGGCTCATCGACCCGGCGGCTTTGCCGGGCCTGAAATACACATCGCACAAACAGGTGCCACGATGATCAACCGACTCACCTCCGAAGAGCGCGCCACGCAACTCGCCGACCTGCGCGGCTGGCACGCCGTCGCGGGCCGCGACGCCATCCAGCGCCATTTCCATTTCGCCGACTTCAACGAAGCCTTCGGCTTCATGACGCGCGTGGCGATCAAGGCGCAGGAAATGGACCACCATCCCGAATGGTTCAACGTCTACAACCGTGTGGAAATCACGCTTTCGACCCATGAGGCCGACGGCCTCACCAAGCGCGACATCGACCTCGCGCGCTTCATCGACTCGATCGCGCCCGGCCCTCTCACCGCGTCGGCCTGAAATCAGGAACGCGTAAGCGCTTTGCGTGCGTCGTGCGTTAGATAAAAGCCCGCACGACGCGCAACACGCACAAGCGCTGCGATGAAAGCATAATGCAGGGTATCAGACGTCCAAACCTTCAGCTTTGAAGGCCAATATTGAAGGATACGTAAGACTCCCAGGCAGCGCTTGCATGGGGTCTAAACGTTACGGTGGGAAGACGTTCTGACGCTGTACAATCAGCAGCGCATACGGCCTGGAACGCGTCTCCTGGCACAACAACGACAACGCGGCAACGCGAGTTCGTCACCGCTCGAAAGCGAGCGATTGCGCCAGAAGTCGAAACGCGAACTGCGTGCGTAAATGCTAAACCCATTGTATTGAGCGAATCCCATGCGACTCCTTCTGATCGAAGACGACCGCCCCATCGCACGCGGTATCCAGTCCAGCCTCGAACAAGCCGGCTTCACGGTCGACATGGTCCACGACGGCATCTTCGCCGAACAGGCACTCACGCAAAATCGTCATGAGCTCGTGATCCTCGATCTCGGCCTGCCGGGTATCGACGGCATGACGCTGCTCTCGCGCTTTCGCCAGAGCAACCGGCACACGCCGGTCATCGTGCTCACCGCGCGCGACGAACTGAACGACCGCGTGCAAGGCCTGAATTCGGGCGCCGACGACTACATGCTCAAGCCGTTCGAACCGGCCGAGCTCGAAGCGCGCATTCGCGCCGTGATGCGCCGCAGCGGCCCGCACGGCGACGTGCCGCGCCCCGAAGTCTCGCTCGGCGGTGTGCGCCTGTCGGGTGTCGACCGCCGCATCTTCAACGACGACAAACCGCTCGAGCTTTCGCCGCGCGAATTTGCCGTGCTCGAAATGCTGCTGCTGCGTCATGGCCGCGTCGTGAGCAAGGCGCAACTGCAAGACCACCTCACGCATTTCGGCGGCGACCTCGGCGACACCGCGATCGAAGTCTACGTGCACCGCGTGCGCAAGAAGCTCGAAAGCTGCCGTGTCGAGATCGTCACGGTGCGTGGTTTCGGCTATCTGCTGCAAGAAATCCGCCAGGCTGCCTGAGGCCGCTGAGGCCCGCTCGCGCGCCATCAGGCGCAACATCAGGCACCACATCAGGCACCACATCAGGCACCACAACCGCGGCGCAAGCTCCATGCGCCGCTGCATCTCCCCCGCTCCAGCTTTCAGCCCGGCCACGCACTGGGCTGAAGCTCGTCGCGCCCGCCCCCGCCGTTGCGCAGGTCTCCCGAGCGTCGCGCGGCAAGGCAAGCGCCCGCGCACCCGACACATACCCAGCAAGCACCAAGCACCAAGCGTCAAGCACCGCGATACGTCACGGCCTGGGTCCGGGCGTGGCCAGTCTGCCGCAGGCCCGCCCACCCGCGTAAAATGAGTCCCAGTCCGTATGGCGCGCACGCCCAGAACCTGCTGCCCTGCGCCTGACCCTTCTTCGCCCGAACCGACCATGTCCCTACCGGCCGCAACGAGCCTGCGGCGCACGCTATTGCGGCGCCTCGCCGCTCCACTTTCGCTGCTCGCGCTAATGAGCGGCCTGATTGCCTATTGGCTCGCGTGGCAATACACGCAGCACGTGGTCGACCGCTCGCTCGCCGACCTCGCCACCGCCATCTCCAAACAGATCCAGATCGCCGGCCCAGAGGCGCCCATCACTGTGCCACCGCTCGCCCAGGCGATGTTCTCCGATCCGGTCGAGCACCTCATCTACCGCATCAGCGACGGCGAAACCGAAATCGCCGGCGACCACGACCTGCCGCTGCGCGGCGACAACGTGCGCCGCATGCACTACGCGTACGTGTTCGAGACCCTCTACAAGGGCGTGAGCGTGCGCGTCGCGCAGGTGCGCGTGCCGCAGCCCAAAGGCAACCCCATCGTCGTGGAGGTGGGTCAGCCCGTGCATCACCGCTTTCGCATTGCCGCCGAGTTCCTCGTGGCGATCATGATGCCGCTGCTGCTGCTCCTGCTCGCCGGCTGGGCGATCGTGTGGCGCGTGGTGAACCAGCAGCTCAACCCGCTCACCGATCTCGCGGACTCGCTCAATCGCCAGACGCACACCTCGCTCGAACCGGTCGACGAAACCTTCGTGCCGGTCGAGATCCGTCCGCTCACTGGCGCGCTCAACGCGCTGCTCGGGCGCCTGAAGACCGCGCTCGACGCGCAGCGCAAGTTCATCGCCGACGCCGCCCATCAACTGCGCACGCCGCTCACGGCTGTGAAGCTGCATGCCGAGCAGGCCGTGAACGCACGCGAGCCGCAGAAGGTCAGCGACGCCGTGCGTGAGCTGCGCGCCGCCGCCGACCGCGCAGTGCGTCTCTCGAATCAGTTGCTTTCGCTCGCGCGCGCCGAGCCGGGCGAACAGGCGGCGCGCTTCGTCGATATCGACATGGCCGCGCTGGCGTTCGAAACCGGCGCCGAGTGGGTGCCGCGCGCGCTCGCGAGCCACGTCGACCTCGGCTTCCAGCGCCTCGACGATCCCGAGAACGACACGCCGCTGACGGTGCGCGGCAATCCCGTGCTGCTGCACGAAGTGATTGCCAATCTGCTCGACAACGCGCTGAAGTATCTGCCGGCCGCGCGCGCCGAGGGCGGACGCATCACTGTCACCGTTACTGAAACACTTGCGGATGGCGTGCCGATGGCCGAGATCGTCGTCGAAGACAACGGCCGCGGTGTGCCGCCAACGCAGCAAGCCGATCTCTTCAAGCGCTTCTTCCGCGGCGACGGGCAAACCGAGAGCGGCGTGGACAGCGGCGCGGGCCTTGGCCTCGCGATCGTGCACGACATCATGACCCTGCATCGCGGCAGCGTGCACTACGAGGACGCGCCGGAAGGCGGTGCGCGATTCATCGTGCGCGTGCCGCTCGCGAGCCGCCCGGCACCGGGCGCGAAAGACGGCAAGGAAACGAACCGCACGAAGGAGACGGTTGCGGATATGCATACATCGGGCAAGAGCGCGGCGCGCACCGACCAAAGCGAAGCCGGTTCTCACGCGCAGTCTTACGCGCTTCCTCACACGCAGTTGCCCGCGAAAAAGCCCACGCACAAAGCGCCTGTCGATAACTGACGCACTGACGCGCGGCGCCGAGTTCACATCCGCATCGAGAAAAGACATGGGCCGCATCGAGCGGCCCATGTTCGTTCCAGTAGTACGTGACGATGCACGCATACACGGCTCAGCCAGCCGCCATGCCTATTTCTATTTCTTTTTCTTGCTCTTCTTCGACTTGCCGCCCTTGCCTTTGCCCTCGCTCTCCTCGGGCGGCGCGAGCATCGTGCCGCGGCACTTGCGTGCGCCGCAGCGGCATTCGTATTCGCGCTTGAGCTTCCTGGTCTGCTTCGCGTCGATCACGAGACCGTAGTCGTAAAACAGTTCCTCGCCCTCGTCGATATCGCGCAGCGCGTGAATGTACACGTGACCGTCGATCTCTTCGGCTTCGCAGTTCGGCGAGCATGAGTGATTGATCCAGCGCGCACTGTTGCCTTTCACCTTGCCGTCGATCACGTCGCCGTCGTCGAGCGCAAAATAGAAGGTGTGATTCGGTTCGTCGGGATTATGCGGATGACGCCGCAATGCTTCCTTCCACGAGATGCGTTCGCCCTTGTATTCGATCAGACGTTCGCCGGCCTCGATAGATCCGGCCGCAAATACGCCCTTGCCGTGTACGCCCGACTGGCGCACGACGATCCTGCGTACACTCATTGAATGAATCCTTGTTTAGTCATTCCACGCAAACGCGGCGCCTTGTCGGCGCCGCGCTCATGAGCGCGCATTCAATCGAAAGGCTCGAGAAGTCTCGAGAAGCGCGCCGCAACCGGCATCGTACACGTTCACGCCTCTTTCGTTCAACTCGCGTGGCGCTTACTCGCGCGACGCTCAACGTTGCATTCAACGCGACTTCAGCGCGTATTCACCTTTGACCGAGCGTCGTTTCGCCAAAGAGCGTCTTGTGCTCGCGAGGCTGCGAGCGCCAGTACTGCGGCGGCGCGTTCACGCTCGCGCCGAGTTGCGCGGCGGCGTGCCATGGCCAGCGCGGATCGTAGAGCATCGCGCGCGCCATCGCGATCATATCGGCTTCACCGTCTTCGAGAATTTGATTGGCCTGCAACGCGTCGGTGATGAGCCCCACCGCAATCGTGTTCACGCCGGTCTCCTGCTTCACCTTGCGCGCGAACGGCACCTGATAGCCGGGCTCGAGCGGAATCTTCTGCAACGGCGAGACACCGCCGGACGATACGTCGATCCAGTCCGCTCCGCGCGCCTTGAGCGCTTGCGCGAACACGACAGTGTTTTCGGGTGTCCAGCCGCCGTCCACCCAATCGGTTGCCGACACTCGCACACCAATCGGGCGATCGGCCGGAAATTCCGCGCGCACCGCGTCGAACACTTCGAGCGGAAAGCGCATACGGTTTTCGAGCGAACCGCCATATTCGTCGCTGCGCTGGTTGGCGATCGGCGAAAGGAATTGATGGAGCAGATAGCCGTGTGCCGCGTGGACTTCGAGCGCGTCGATACCGAGCCGCGCCGCACGCCGCGCCGTTGCCACAAACGCATTGCGCACGCGGTTCAGGCCGGCCGTATCGAGCGCGAGCGGCAGCGTTTCGTCGGCCTTGTGCGGCAGCTCGGAGGGCGCATGCGGCAACCATCCGCCATCGGCCACGGAAATCAGTTGCCCACCCTCCCAGGGCACGCGGCTCGACGCCTTGCGCCCCGCATGCGAGATCTGCATGGCGATGCGAACCGGCGAATGACGGCGGATGGCGGCAATCACCGGTTCGAGCGCGGCTTCGGTCACGTCGTCCCAGAGACCGAGATCGGCGGGCGTGATGCGGCCGTCCGGCTCGACGGCAGTCGCTTCGATGCACAGCATCGCCGCCCCCGAAAGCGCGAGATGGCCGAGATGGATCATGTGCCAGTCGGTGGCCTCGCCTCGCACGGCCGAGTACTGACACATCGGCGACACGACAATGCGGTTGGCGAGCGTCACGCCACGCAACTCGAGCGGAGTGAAGAGCTTGCTCATGGGAGGAGTGCGAACGGTGGTGGAAGCGTTCGAGAATAGCACGCGTCTTTGACAGGCGCTGACGGCCACCCAACGGCCCTCAACGGTCCAAAGGTCTGGCAAAAGACCGGCAGATTCAGGGCTGTGACGCGGGTGAGCCGGTGTTCACGTTGTCGACGGCGTCGAGCCATTCGCCGAACATGCGGCTCGCGTGGACCTCGAGCGCCGGACCGTGCTGCGCGGTCTGCGCCCGCAGCAGATTGACGTCGATGCACGCCGCATCGATCTCGGCGGCATGGCCGATCAGCCAGGGTTCGAAGCGGTCGGCGCGCACTTCGGGATGACATTGCAGACCAAGCACATGCGAGCCCCACGAGAACGCCTGGTTTTCACACAGCGGCGTTGAGGCAAGACGTGTCGCGCCTTGCGGCAGATCGAACGTGTCGCCATGCCAGTGCAGCATCGACGTGGATGCGCCATCGACGTGCCGCAGCGGCGAGGCACGGCCCGCGTCGGTCAGCGTGAGCGGCGTCCAGCCGATTTCCTGCTGACCGGAGGCATAGACGCGTGCGCCGAGCACGCGCGCGATGAGCTGCGCGCCGAGGCAAATGCCGAGCGTGGGCAGGCCCGCGGCGATACGCTTTTCGATCAGCGCGGTGATGGGGGCAAGCGTGGGATAGCGAGCGTCGTCGCAGGCATTGATGGGACCGCCGAGGATCACCATCAGCGAGGTCGAAACGGGATTGAGCGCGCCGACGCGCGCAAAGCCGACATCGACATAGCGCACCGGGCACCCGCGGTCCCCGAGCACCCGTTCGAAACTGCCGAGGTCCTCGAAATATACGTGGCGAATGGCCAATACTTCGCGATTCATCGGCAAATCCCTGGGTCAGCTACACAATGCAACGCGTCGTGCGAGCGGCATGCATGCCGGCATCGCACGATAAGCACACGCTGGAGCACGCACCTGCGTGCAACGATTCAGGCGCGCTGGCGCCAACGCGCCACGCGCACGGTCGAACCGGATACCTCGTTCAAGCGCGCCGCGCGGCTGCGAACAGCCGCCGGCCCGTGCGACGTCACATGACGCCGCATGGCAATTACGCTGCGAAAATCTTCCAGTTCTTTTTCTGCGTCGTTGCGTCGGCCTGGTCGTACACCGAGCAATCGAGACGCACGTCGGTGTCCGACATGTCGATTTTAAGCAGCCCGCAGTGATGCGGCGTCTTCTTCGGGTTCTTGCTGGGCTCGAAATGCGAGCAGGTGAGGCACATGCGGTGCTGCGGCATGGCTTCCTGCGACTCCAGCACGTAGACCGTCTTGAGCAGCGTGCGGTAGATCGCCGACTGCTCGTCCGCGCGCAGCGTGCCGACAGCCTTCGAGAGGAAGTCGGGCCATTGCGCGGCCTTCTTCGCGGCCGTGCGGCCACGCGCGGTGAGACGCACCGCGAGCGCGCGGCCGTCGTCGAGCGCACGGCGCTTTTCGACGAGACCCTTGGTTTCGAGCGTGCTCACTGCATCGCTGGTCGTGGCGGCAGTCAGTGCCGTCTCACGGGCGATCTCGCCGAGGCGCATCGGCCCCTTGCGCTGCATGAGCAGCACGAGAATTTCACCCTGGGTTGGCGTGAGTCCCGCCCCTTCGGCCCAGTCCCAAGCCTGGCTTCGCATTGCCGTGCTCAGTCGCAGCAGGCTATGGGTCACCCGCCCGGCTGCCTGCTCTCCGTATACGCCTTCGCTCATAGTCTTTCGCTGGTTATTTGGCAGCTTGCGCTGCATCGTCAGCCGCCGCACATGTCGGCAGCCTTGTGGGAAAGTTCGCGCCCGATTCCAGGAAATCGACCGCACCATCTCAAAAAATTCCTGCTTCGCCGGCGCAAAAACGCCCGCCGCGCACAGTCATTTCATCTCTCGCCTTACAGGCCCAAAGCGTCCTTCACGCCTCGCACCTGCGCCGCAAACCGATATTCTATGCGAGAGTGGCGAATCGCACAGCTAACTTATCCAACGAGAATTGTGGATAACCAGTTAGTAAGTACGCCATTGGTATGTGGGGTGATTCTAGATGCTGTGTAATCCTGAACCCTGCCGATACCTGGTTATCCCTGATTTTTTCCGCCAACGCAACCGAAGTCTACCCGCCCTTCGTGCATGCAGGCCATTGAGTTTTCAGGCATTTCAGAGGTTACCCACAGGACGTGGCTCGCCTCGTCAGCAACGATTGACTCTGTTTGCGCGAACATCAAAAAAATAAGAACCCCCTGGTATCTTGCCTGGGACAAAAAAATCTTTTTTTCACCCAGCGCAAGGTTTCGCGGGCGCCCCTAAAACACGAGGGCAGCCCGCAGGCTGCCCTCTTTTGTGCGCCGAGCATGCGCAACAGCTTGGGGGTGAGAGTCCCCTGCCCAGCCAGATGGGGCGAAGGGCTAGTGAAACGCAAGGGCGTCGTCGCGAGGCGGGGTCTGAAGGAAGCGTGTAG